>NZ_CP099399.1:1200000-2400000 GCF_024721175.1 Rhizobium sp. Pop5
GCCCCATGCCCGCCGTTGCCGCATCTGCGATCGCATCGAGATCATCGAGCCGCAATCGGCTATTCGGCCGAACTTCCACCGGAGACGGGTCTCCACGTGGAAAGAGCCATGGGCTGAAGCGGGCAGAGCGTGCATAGATGATCGCGTTGTGCCCGCCAATATCTTCGATCTGCTCCGGTCTGCCATGCGTATCGAGATAGCTCGCCGAGGCGCAGACCACCATGCGCTGGCGCGCGACGCGTCGGGCGATAATGCCTGACCTGTCTGCCAGTTCACCGGTACGGATCGCGAGATCGTAACCGTTATCGGCGAGATCGATAATGGGATCGCTGAGCGAAAGATCGAGTTCGAGGTTCGGATATCGCTTTGCGAGCTCGATCAGAACCGGCAGCGCGCAGTGCCGCCCAAAATGCACGGGCATTGTGACCCGCAGCTTTCCGCGTGGTTCGGAAAGATGATCGATCGCGAGCGCATCCGCGGCCTCTGTTTCGACAAGGATCATCCGACAGCGTTCATAATAGGCGCGTCCGAAATCCGTCAGGCTCTGCCGGCGCGTCGTCCGGCTGATAAGGCTGACCCCCAATCGCTCTTCCAGAAAGCGGATGTGCTTGCCGACCATGGGTCCGGATAGGCCGAGTGCTGCTGCCGCTGCCGCAAACGAGCCCAGATCCACGGCCTTCACGAAGACGGTCATGCTGGTGAGACGATCCATATTGCAAACTCGCAGTTTCTTCTGTCTTGCCTTTTGGCCAATTTATCTTTCTTGATTGAGTTGTCATAGCTCATTCGGTTCAATTGTTTTGGAGTTTGTGGGAAATGGCACGCATAATCCGATTTCACGAATTCGGTGGCCCCGAAGTTCTCCGCCTTGAAGATATGGATATTCCTGCCCCCGGGCCGGGGCAGGTTCAGATCCGCGTCAAGGCTCTTGGGATCAACCGGGCAGAAGCTCTGCTACGATCCCGCACCTATATCGAAACCGCGCCGTTGCCGTCGGGCCTCGGCCTCGAGGCGGCAGGCATCATCGAGGCCATAGGGGAAGACGTCGACGGCTTTGCGCCTGGCGACGCCGTCAGCATCATTCCGCCGATCTCGATGGTGCGCTCGCCGGCTTATGGTGAGCTCGTGACATTTCCCGCCGAGCTCATTGTCAGGCATCCATCGACACTTTCCTGGGAGGAAGCTGCCGCTGTCTGGATGTCGTATCTGACTGCTTACGGCGCTCTCATCGATATTACCCGACTTTCAAGAGGGGAATTCGTGGCAATCACCGCCGCCTCGAGCAGCGTAGCTCTCGCTGCAATCCAGATCGCCAACGGGATCGGCGCCACACCGATTGCGATCACCAGAACGTCTTCGAAGCGCCAGGCATTGCAGGAGGCTGGTGCCGCGCATGTCATCGCATCGGATGAGGAGGACTTGGAAGCACGACTGAAGGAAATCACTGGGCAAGGGGGCGTTCGCGTCGTCTTCGACGCCGTGGCCGGGCCTATTTTCGAACCGCTGACGGCGGCGATGTCACCAGGCGGCATTCTCATTGAATACGGTGGATTAAGCCCGCGGCCAACACCGTTTCCTTTGCCTGCCGTGCTCGGCAAATGCCTGACGCTCCGTGGCTATCTCGTCCATGAGATTATCCGCGATCCGGCGCGGCTGCAGTCCGCAAAGACCTTTATTTTCGAAGGGCTCGCGTTCGGCACGCTGAAGCCAGTCATATCAAGGACATTCCCCTTCGAGCAGATCGTCGAGGCGCATCGCTTCCTGGAATCGAACGAGCAGTTCGGCAAGATTGTCGTGACGGTCTGATCCGGCTCTGCTGGATGATGTCTCAAGCCCGGCCTGCAACTTGCCGGCCGGGCCTGAATGATCCGTCAGGGCCTACCAGCGCTGATGCACATGCGGCGCAATCAGCCGCTCGTAGATCTCGCGCGTTGCCGCGATGACATCGGCCGAAAGCGGTGCGAGGCCGGCTGCGGCCGCATTGGCCTCGGCCTGCTCGGCATTGCGGGCGCCGGGAATGACGACGGTGACGGCATCGCTCATCAGGATCCAGCGCAGCGCGAACGCGGCCATGGTCGCCCCCGCCGGAACGAGCTTGCGCACTTCCTCGACCGCCTGAAGACCGACTTCGAAGGGAACGCCGGCGAAGGTCTCGCCGACATCGAAGGCTTCGCCGTGGCGGTTGAAGCTGCGGTGGTCATCACTTGCAAACTTGGTGTCGCGGGTGATCTTTCCGGAGAGCAGGCCGCTTGCCAGCGGCACGCGGGCGATGATCGCCACGTTCCTGCGGCGCGCTTCCTGGAAGAACAGGTGATCGGGCCGCTGGCGGAAGATATTATAGATGATCTGGATGCTGACGACGCCGGGATATTCGATCGCCTTCAGCCCGTCCTCGACCTTTTCGACGCTGACGCCGTAACCCTTGATCTTGCCGGCCCTTTGCAGCTCGTTCAGCCCCTCGAAGACTTCAGGCTGGTAAAGCACCTCGCGCGGCGGGCAGTGCAGCTGCACGAGGTCGAGGCTGTCGACGGCGAGATTCTCCAGGCTTCGGTCGATGAAGCCTTCCAGATTGGCCTTGGTATAGCCTTCCGCGACATGCGGGTTGAGGCGGCGGCCCGCCTTGGTGGCGACCATCGGGCGCTCGCTGCCGCGCGTCTTCAAGACGTCGGCAATGATCTTTTCCGAGCGGCCGTCGCCGTAAACGTCGGCTGTGTCGATGAAGGTCATGCCGGCATCGAGCGCGGCATTCAGTGCCGCGCGGCCGTCGGCCTCGCTGATATCGCCCCAGGAGCCGCCGATCTGCCAGGCGCCGAAGCCGACATTGGTGACGGTGAACGGCATGCGGCCAAAAGCATGGTGTTTCATGAAATCCTCCATAGGTGATGAAAGGCACTGGACCTATCAGGCAGATGACTTTGCCGCAATTGTCGATCCGGCCTTGATCGGTCGCCCCGATGAAATATCGTCGCGTTACAAGGCTTCAACTGCAATGGATGCAAAAGGAAAGATCATGGAGTTCAAACCCGCCGGCTCTCGTCCCTCGATGCAGGCCCCGGCCGATTATTTCACCGGCGCTGTTCGTCAAGATCCCCTCATCGAAGCGCCGTCGCCTGCCCGGGTGAGGGCGACATCCGTCACCTTCGAGCCTGGCGCCCGCTCGGCCTGGCACACGCATCCGCTCGGCCAGACGCTGATCGTCACGTCAGGCAAAGGCCTTGCCCAGAGTTGGGGGAGCGAAATCCAGGAGATTCGCCCCGGCGACACGATCTGGTTCACGCCTGGTGAAAAACATTGGCACGGTGCCGGCCCGGACACGGCGATGACGCATATCGCCATCCATGAAGCGCTGGATGGCAGCGTAGCAGACTGGCTGGAGCAGGTCAGCGACGAGCAATATTCCGGCAAGGCCTGAGGCGATCAGAGCCGTTTCAGGCAATAGGAAAAATGCGCATGTGATTCGACCGTCAGAAACTCGAATTGCCAGCCGTAATCCTTGCAAAACTTGGTGACCGCCTCGACGACGCCATAGACGATCGGCTTAACCGTGTTGCCGGTGCAGAAATCATGCCCTGCGATGCGCCCGGTCCGCTTCACCTTCTTCTCGCAGAGCAGCAGTTCCTGCCAGGTGAGTTCGAAGGAATGATCGGTATCGATATAGGCCCAGTCGAGGAAGTCGTCCTCAAAATCGGCAAGCTTTTCGAGCGATGTGCCCTGCATCAGATGCAGCCGGCCAGCCTCGATCTCGGCCGCGAACTGCGTATGGATCGAATCGAGACCGGAGCTGTAACGGTCCATCGACCAGGGATCGATGAGGTAAAGCTGCGCCGGGCGGTTCTTTTGGAGGATCTCCGCCGTATATTCGCCGAAGGCTGCTCCCACCTCGACGCCGATGCCGCCGTTTGGGATGCGGTAGAGCAACTCGCCGCGATCCGGCAGCAGGCGGGCGTTTTCCATATGGTGGGCGCTGAGCGCAGTGCGCGGCATGTTCGCCCGGAGCGCCTGCCTTTCTTCACGTGTCTTCATCTTTGATCTCGGATTGCGGGCGATCGATGCCCTGATGCGGTTCGAGGGGAACGTAGGAGCAGCCGATGCTGATGACAACAGCATGACAGGAATTTGCTTCTTTCAGACAAACCGCTAAGTTCCACCAGTGGACTGACGGAAAAGCCTCGGGAGGAGCGATTTCATGAGACGCATTTGGCCTGAAGAATTCAACGCCATCATCAGCGGAGCCGAAGAGGTCACGCTGGAGGCACCGGCCGAAGTGGGCGAAGCGCCGCTACGTCGCCAGGCGCTGAAAGCGCGGATCACCATGGAGGATTACGAGCGGATCTGGCCGCTCGCCGAAATGCGCTTCCGGCTTGGTGAAAAAGATGGCAAGGCCATCACCCTGATCACCACCAATCCTCACTATCACGCCTGGCACCCGAAGGACGGCGGTAGCGTCGATGCCGTGTCGGAGAGCGGTCGGCACTACAAGACCGATTATATCGTCGTGCACTTCCTGCTCGATGACGTAAAGGAAACGTCCCCAGCCTGACATAGGTTGAGCACCGGTGCGGCCGGAAGCCGCACCGGTGGCGTCCTCAAGCCAAGTTGATTCCGACCCTGATGACAGCGGCAGTGACATCGCTAAGCTTGGCGAAACTTATCTTTTGAGAAATCGGAGGGCTCCCGTGACGGGCAATGTACTGGATATCGCTGTCAAAACAGTGGACGGTCGTGATACTACACTCAACGAATATAAGGGCAGAGTGCTCCTGATCGTCAACGTCGCCTCGAAATGCGGCCTGACACCGCAATATGAAGGGCTTGAAAAGCTCTATGAGGAAAAGCGCGAGCGCGGTTTTGTCATCGCCGCTTTCCCCGCCAACGATTTCAAGGGCCAGGAGCCCGGCACCGACGCCGAAATTGTCGATTTCTGCACTCTCACCTATGACGTCAAGTTCCCGATCTTCTCCAAAATCTCCGTCAAGGGTGCGTCTCAGCACCCGCTTTACCGGCAACTGACCAAGTCGGGTGTCGCGACGACAGGTGACGGGCCGATGCGCGAGCGCCTGAAAGCCCACGGCATATCAGGCGGCGAAGAGGACGATATCCTCTGGAACTTCGAAAAATTCCTGATTGGCCGGGACGGCAAAGTCGCGGCCCGTTTCGCGCCAGATGTCACGGCCGATGATTCGCGGCTGGTTTCCGCGGTGGATAAAGAACTGGCGAAGGGATGAAATGCACTCGGGCTGCCAGGCGCACCATTGAACTGCGATGATTGGCGAAGAATCGGAGGAGGATCTTCAGATCCCCAGCACTGTGATAAGCGGTGGCGTAAAGTCCTTGTAGCCCAGTCTCGGCCAGTCGCACCTTGCGTCGAATTTGGTCTTTGGTTCGTGGCGCTCGCATTTCGGATTCGTCTTGAAGGCGTATCCGGGCAGCCTGACATAGATGGCGCTTGGCATGCAAAGGGCAACCGCGATGCATAGCGTCAATGCGGAGAGCAAGGTCCTCATGGCACACCTCCAGGCGTCGTATGCCTTTAAGCGCGGAGATTTTCCGGGCGACGAATTCTCCCACTTTCGCCGAATCCTATCCATTCGCCCAATAGGAGGTGGCACTCCGGCGGGAGTAGTCCGTTTTGGTGGAACGTTGGCCTGCGGACCACAGGCCTGAATCTGCCGGGCGTGATGCCGGATACGGTGAGAAGACAGCGCCGGTGTCAGGCCGCGAGCCTTGGGTATCCGTCGGGTACTTGGCAGTAAGGGAAAAATGGTGGGCGATGAGAGACTCGAACTCCCGACATCCTCGGTGTAAACGAGGCGCTCTACCAACTGAGCTAATCGCCCATCGCAAACGAAGCCGCATCGGCCCGCCGCGTTGGTGGCCGTGATCTATGCGGATCGCGGCAAAACCGCAAGAGTGTTTGTGAAGATTTTTTGATTTTTTTGGCAACGATCCTGTGTCCGGCGATGCCGATCAGGCTGTCTCCGGCTGTGGATAAAGGGGAGGGGAAGGCGCGGGGATATTCGTTTCAAGTGCTTCGTCGTCTTCGATCGGGCGCGCGGCGCGGCGGCAGGCGAGGGAATTGCGGGCTTTTCCATCTTCTCGCGCCGGCTTTGCCGAAACAATTCAACGACTGTCATGGTTTTGTCTCCAAACCTGCTTGACACTAAAAGGCGAACCCCGTAGTTAGCCGCTCATCGAAACGGGCAGCTGTTTCGGAGAGGGTGCGAAGGCATCCGGATTGCTTGAAATGAAGTGCGGGTGTAGCTCAGTCGGTTAGAGTGCCGGCCTGTCACGCCGGAGGTCGCGGGTTCGAGCCCCGTCACTCGCGCCATTTCAAAGCCGGCGACATCCGTCGCTGTCCGGCTCTTCTCATCCGTTATGCGCGGGTGTAGCTCAGTCGGTTAGAGTGCCGGCCTGTCACGCCGGAGGTCGCGGGTTCGAGCCCCGTCACTCGCGCCATTTTCTTCGCAAAGCCATGCAGTTTCCAGTGGTCAGCCATGCGCCTTCAAACGGCTTGCGCGGATTTGTCGCGACATCGTTGCATCTGCTTGATAATGTCCGCGCGCACTCGTCGAATTGCCTCTGTATAAAGTCTTGCGCCGGGGCTTCGGCTGCGCTAACCACGGCTTGTTGCAACGCACGTTCGCTTGCCGGGCATTTGCCCATATGCGCCGCCTGGCGCCGCCGGCAAGCAGGGATGAACATGATGACTGAACTGCTCAGTTCTTATATTCCGATCGCCATTTTCATTGGTATCGCGCTTGTCATTGGCCTGGCGCTGCTCATTGCGCCGTTCGCCGTGGCTTTCAAAGCGCCCGATTCGGAAAAGCTTTCCGCTTACGAATGCGGCTTCAACGCTTTCGACGATGCCCGCATGAAGTTTGACATCCGCTTCTACCTTGTGTCGATTCTCTTCATCATCTTCGACCTCGAAGTCGCCTTCCTCTTCCCCTGGGCCGTTTCCTTCGGCGCCATCGGCTGGTTCGGCTTCTGGTCCATGATGGTCTTCCTTCTCGTGCTGACCATCGGCTTTATCTATGAATGGAAGAAGGGAGCCCTGGAATGGGAGTGACCCCTGTGAGCAATCAGCCGCTTGTCGCCCAGCAGCCGAAGGGGATCATCGATCCCTCGACGGGCAAGCCGATCGGCAGCAACGACGCCTTCTTCGGTGAGATCAACAATGAGCTCGCCGACAAGGGTTTTCTGGTCACCTCGACCGACGAACTGATCAACTGGGCTCGCACCGGCTCGCTGATGTGGATGACCTTCGGCCTTGCCTGTTGTGCCGTCGAAATGATGCAGCTGTCGATGCCGCGTTATGACGTCGAGCGCTTCGGTTTTGCGCCGCGCGCCTCGCCACGTCAGTCTGACGTGATGATCGTCGCCGGCACGCTGACCAACAAGATGGCACCGGCACTGCGCAAGGTCTACGACCAGATGCCAGAGCCGCGCTACGTCATCTCGATGGGCTCCTGCGCCAACGGCGGCGGCTACTATCACTATTCCTATTCGGTGGTGCGCGGCTGCGATCGCGTCGTGCCGATCGACATCTATGTGCCGGGCTGTCCCCCCACGGCAGAGGCGTTGCTCTACGGCGTGCTTCTGCTGCAGAAGAAGATCCGGCGCACCGGCACGATCGAACGCTAAGGGTTAAGGACCAGGCATATGAGTGAAGCCCTGACAGAGCTTGCGTCTTACCTTGGCGAAGCGCGCGGCAATTTGATTGCCGCATCGCAGATGAAGTATGGCGAGCTGACGCTGACGGCGACGGGTGAGAACCTGATCGCGCTCCTGACCTTCCTGCGCGACGACGCCAAGTGCGGTTTCGTCAACCTGACGGACATTTGCGGCGTCGACTGGCCGCAGCGCGAGCTGCGCTTCGACGTCGTCTATCACCTGCTGTCGCCGAAGAAGAATCTGCGCATCCGCGTCAAGGTCGCAACCGACGAGGATACGCCCGTTCCGTCGGCCTGCGCCGTTTATCCCGGCGCCGACTGGTTCGAGCGCGAGACCTGGGACATGTACGGCGTGCTCTTCACCGGTCATCCGGATCTGCGCCGCATCCTGACCGACTACGGTTTCGAAGGTCACCCGCTACGCAAGGACTTCCCGACCACTGGTTTCGTTGAGGTCCGCTACGACGACGCGGCAAAGCGCGTTGTTTACGAGCCGGTCGAGTTGAAGCAGGAATTCCGAAACTTCGACTTCATGTCTCCCTGGGAGGGCACGGATTATGTGCTTCCTGGCGACGAAAAAGCGAAGCAATAAATTCAAGGCGGCTGGCGGGCTCTGCGCCCGTCATTCACTGATTATCTGAGAACGCGAGCCTGATCGCCATGACAGAACATAACGTCCGCAACTTCAACATCAATTTCGGACCGCAGCATCCGGCGGCGCACGGCGTTCTTCGTCTTGTCCTGGAGCTTGACGGCGAAATTGTGGAGCGTGTCGATCCGCATATCGGCTTGCTTCATCGCGGCACCGAGAAGCTGATCGAGACCAAGACATACCTGCAGGCCGTTCCCTACTTCGATCGCCTCGACTACGTGGCGCCGATGAACCAGGAACATGCCTATGCGCTGGCGGTCGAAAAGCTGCTCGGCATCGAGATCCCGATCCGCGGCCAGTTGATCCGCGTTCTCTATTCTGAAATCGGCCGTATCCTCTCGCATCTCCTGAACGTCACGACGCAGGCCATGGACGTCGGTGCGCTGACGCCGCCGCTCTGGGGCTTCGAAGAGCGTGAAAAACTGATGGTGTTCTACGAGCGCGCCTCCGGTTCGCGCATGCATGCGGCCTATTTCCGTCCGGGTGGCGTTCACCAGGATCTACCGGAAAAGCTGGTGCAGGACATTGGCGGCTGGTGCGACCCGTTCCTGAAGGCGCTCGACGACATCGACGACCTGTTGACTGGCAACCGCATCTTCAAGCAGCGCAACGTCGATATCGGCGTCGTCTCGCTGGAGGATTGCTGGGCCTGGGGCTTCTCCGGCGTCATGGTACGCGGTTCTGGTGCTGCCTGGGATCTGCGTCGCGCCCAGCCTTACGAATGCTATTCCGATCTCGAATTCGACATTCCGATTGGCAAGAACGGCGACAACTACGACCGTTATCTGATCCGCATGATCGAAATGCGCGAATCGGTCCGCATCATGAAGCAATGCGTCAACCGCCTGCTCTCGGATGCGAAGACCGGTCCGTTCTCGTCGATCGATGGCAAGGTCGTGCCGCCGAAGCGTGGCGAAATGAAGCGTTCGATGGAAGCGCTGATTCACCATTTCAAGCTCTACACCGAAGGCTATCACGTGCCGGCCGGCGAGGTTTATGCCGCCGTCGAAGCGCCGAAGGGCGAGTTCGGCGTCTATCTCGTCTCCGATGGCAGCAACAAGCCCTATCGTTGCAAGATCCGCGCTCCCGGTTACGCGCATCTACAGGCGATGGACTTCATGTGCCGCGGCCACCAGCTTGCCGACATCGCGGCCGTCCTCGGTTCGCTCGACATCGTCTTCGGTGAGGTGGATCGCTGATGCAGCGTCTGCCGCTCGTCGTCGCAATGCTCCTTTCGGCATCCGGGCTTTCGGCCCAGGAGGCCGACACCCTCGGTACGCCGCTGGGCCATAAGGAAGTGACGCCGCCGGCACAGCAATCGTCCATGGGCGAGCTTTTGTCCAAGGGCTATCAGATCAAGGCTGCCGTTCCGAATGGCAGTAAATTCGTAGTGTTTATGCAGAAAGACCAGTCGGCCTATGCCTGCGAAATGCAGTCTTTGACCGCTTCGCGGTGTGGAACCCTAAACTGACAAGGCGTGAGGAAGAATGTCCGTTCGTCGATTAGCCGAAGATCAATTTCAGCCTGCCGCATTCGCTTTCAGCGATGACAATGCGGTCTGGGCGGACAAGACGATCCAGAAATACCCCGCCGGCCGCCAGCAATCGGCTGTTATCCCGCTATTGATGCGGGCTCAGGAGCAGGACGGTTGGGTCACGCGCGCGGCGATCGAAAAGATCGCCGACATGCTCGACATGGCTTACATAAGAGTGCTCGAGGTCGCGACTTTCTATACGCAGTTCCAGCTGCATCCCGTCGGCACGCGCGCCCATGTCCAGGTCTGCGGCACAACGCCCTGCATGCTGCGCGGCTCGGAAGCGCTGATGTCGGTCTGCAAGAGCAAGATCCATGCCCATGCCTTCGAGCGGAACGCTGAAGGCACGCTGTCCTGGGAAGAGGTCGAATGTCTCGGGGCCTGCGTCAACGCCCCGATGGTGATGATCGGCAAGGATACTTACGAGGATCTCACGCCCGAGCGTCTCGAAGAAATCATCGATGCCTTTGCCGCCGGAAACGGCGCGGATATCAAGCCCGGCACCCAGATCGATCGCGTGTTTTCGGCGCCTGAAGGCGGCCCGACCTCGCTGACGACGGAAGAGCCGAAGGCAAGGACGCGCGCCAAGAAGACGGATGCCGAAACCGTGTCGGCTCCGGTCGACCGCGCTCCGGTTCCGCCATCAGAAGCTGCCCGTCCGAAGAGCACCGACGCGGAAACCAATGCCGCCCTGAAGACGCCGGCAACGGCGCCGAAGGCTGCGGCGAAGAACGCAAAGGCTGCCCAAGAGCAGCCGATATCAGGCACCGCGCCTGCTGAACCGAAGCCCGCGGCTGCCGTCAAGGCCGAATCAGCTCCGGCGGCAAAACCCAGCCTGACCGACAAGAACCGTCCGTCCGGCATCGAGAAGCCCGCTGCGCCGGATGATCTGAAGATGATCTCCGGCGTCGGTCCGAAGATCGAGGCGACGTTGAACGAAATCGGCATCTTCACCTTCGCGCAAGTCGCGGGCTGGAAGAAGGCCGAGCGCGAATGGGTCGATGGCTACCTGAATTTCCGCGGCCGCATCGAGCGAGACGACTGGGTCAAGCAGGCCAAGGCGCTCGCCAAGGGCGGCGAAGCGGAATATATCAAGGTCTTCGGCAAGAAGCCGCGGTAAGAGGTGAAGCATGTTACAAGATAAAGACCGCATCTTTACCAATATCTACGGCCTCAAGGACAAATCCCTGAAGGGCGCGATGAGCCGCGGCCACTGGGACGGCACCAAGCAGATCCTGGAAAAGGGCCGCGACTGGATCATCAACGAGATGAAGGCATCCGGTCTTCGCGGCCGTGGCGGCGCCGGCTTCCCGACTGGCCTCAAATGGTCCTTCATGCCGAAGGAAAGTGACGGCCGTCCGCACTATCTCGTCGTCAATGCCGACGAATCCGAGCCCGGCACCTGCAAAGACCGCGACATCATGCGCCACGATCCGCATACGCTGATCGAAGGCTGCGTCGTCGCAAGCTTCGCCATGGGCGCCAATGCAGCCTACATTTACGTGCGCGGCGAATATATCCGCGAGCGCGAAGCGTTGCAGGCGGCGATCGACGAATGTTATGATCACGGCCTGCTCGGCAAGAACAACAAACTCGGCTGGGACATGGACATCTTCGTCCATCACGGTGCCGGCGCCTATATCTGCGGCGAGGAAACCGCGCTTCTCGAAAGCCTCGAAGGCAAGAAGGGCCAGCCGCGGCTGAAGCCGCCGTTCCCGGCCAATATGGGCCTCTACGGCTGCCCGACGACTGTTAACAACGTCGAATCGATCGCTGTTGCGCCGACGATCCTGCGTCGCGGCGCCGGCTGGTTCTCGGCCATTGGTCGTCCGAACAATGTCGGCACGAAGCTGTTCATGCTCTCTGGTCACGTCAACAAGCCGTGCACCGTCGAAGAGGAAATGGGCATCACCTTCCGCGAACTGGTCGACCGTCATGCAGGCGGCATCCGCGGCGGCTGGGACAACCTGCTCGCCGTCATTCCGGGTGGCGCATCCTGCCCGATCGTTCCGGCCAAGGATATCATCGACTGCCCGATGGATTTCGACGGCCTGCGCGGCGTCGGCTCCTCGTTCGGCACCGCCGCTGCGATCGTCATGGACAAGTCCACCGACGTCATCAAGGCAATCGCGCGCATCTCCGCCTTCTTCAAGCACGAAAGCTGCGGTCAGTGCACGCCCTGCCGTGAAGGCACGGGCTGGATGTGGCGCGTGATGGAGCGCATGGCCAAGGGCAATGCCCAGAAGCGCGAAATCGACATGTTGTTCCAGGTGACGAAGCAGATCGAAGGCCACACCATCTGTGCGCTCGGCGATGCGGCCGCATGGCCGGTGCAGGGTCTGATCCGTAACTTCCGCCCCGAGATCGAAAAGCGCATCGACCAGTATACGGCAAGCGCGCTCGATCATGGTGCGGTTCTGGAGGCGGCTGAATAATCATGGTGGACAAGGCATCTCAGGCGAGGATTCTCGCCGAAGGCACGAAGAAGGAAGAGGCTGCCGATTTCGCGGCCGGCTTCGGCCGGCTTGCTGCCGAGATGCTGGAAAATGCACGGGCGATGCCGGTGCATCCGCTGATGGCGCATCCCGCCGCAGCTTTTGCCGCCGCAACGGCGATCGGCGTCGGTCTTTCGACCCAGATGGCGGGCGCCTTCTTCGGCGCTTTCCAGAGCGCCCTGGAAACCACGGGCAAGCTCGCCGCCGCACTCGACGATACGCCGCCGGAAGAGCCGGAGCCCGATATGGATATCCGGCCCGAGAATATTCGCCCCGCTGCCAAGATCTTGAACAAGCCGGCGGTCGAGAAGAAGGCCAGGCCGAAACTGACGGTGGTCGCGGCTGGGCCTGCCAGCAAGCCGGAACCGGTCGCGAAGGCGAAGCCGGCTCCTCGGACTGTGAAGGCAGATGATCTGAAGCTGATCACCGGCATCGGTCCGAAGCTGGAGCAGGTGCTGAATTCCAGGGGCATTCGCAGCTTCGCCGAGATTGCCGGCTGGAGCGACGAGGACATCGCCAGGCTCGATGCCGAACTCGGCTTCAGCGGCCGCATCGGGCGCGACGACTGGTCCGGCCAGGCAAAAATTCTCGCGACACGGGGTCGCAGGAAGAAATGAGAAGTGTCCGGCCGTATCAATCGGCCGGAAAAACGGGCAGATCGGCGGACGGGCGGGGGCCTCAAGCTGCAGATGCCAAGCGGGTTTCGGATCTGGAACGCGCGACAGAGAATTTGGGCGACATCAGATGTCGGCAGGACGAAAGATCCGGCTTGGCAATAAGAGTGTTGCAAAAATAGGTTTGTTTGCCGTCATCAGGCAAACGGGAAACAGGACTGAGCGACGATGGCAAAACTGAAGATTGACGGCAACGAGATCGAAGTTCCGGATCATTTCACGCTATTGCAGGCGTGTGAGGATGCCGGTGCCGAGGTTCCGCGCTTCTGCTTCCATGAGCGCCTGTCGGTTGCCGGCAATTGCCGCATGTGCCTCGTCGAGGTGAAGGGTGGCCCGCCGAAGCCACAGGCATCCTGCGCCATGAGCGTTCGCGACATTCGCGGTGGCCCGAACGGCGAACTGCCTGAGGTCTTCACCAACACGCCGATGGTCAAGAAGGCCCGCGAAGGCGTGATGGAATTCCTGCTGATCAACCATCCGCTCGATTGCCCGATCTGCGACCAGGGCGGCGAATGCGACCTGCAGGACCAGGCGATGACCTTCGGCATCGATACCTCGCGCTATCAGGAAGACAAGCGCGCCGTCGAGGACAAGTATATCGGCCCGCTCGTCAAGACGGTGATGAACCGCTGCATCCATTGCACGCGCTGCGTCCGCTTCACCACCGAAGTCGCCGGCATTTCCGAACTCGGCCTGATCGGCCGCGGCGAGGATGCCGAGATCACCACCTATCTCGAACAGGCGATGACCTCCGAGCTGCAGGGCAACGTCGTCGACCTTTGCCCGGTTGGCGCGCTCACCTCCAAGCCCTTCGCCTTCACCGCGCGCCCCTGGGAGCTGAACAAGACCGAATCGATCGACGTCATGGATGCCGTTGGTTCGGCGATCCGCGTCGATACCCGCGGCCGTGAAGTCATGCGCATCCTGCCGCGCGTCAACGAGGCGATCAACGAGGAGTGGATTTCCGACAAGAGCCGCTTCATCTGGGACGGCCTGAAGACGCAGCGCCTCGACCGGCCCTACGTCCGCCGCGACGGCCGCCTGCAGCCCGCGACGTGGGCCGAGGCTTTCGGCGCGATCAAGGCTGCCGTCAGCGCCACCTCGGGCGACAAGATCGGCGCGATCGCGGGCGATCTCGCCTCCGTCGAAGAAATGTATGCGCTCTCCGAGCTGGTGAAGTCACTCGGATCGGAGAACCTCGACTGTCGCCAGGATGGGACGGCACTCGATCCGTCGCTCGGTCGCGCAAGCTACCTCTTCAACCCGACCATCGCGGGCATCGACCAGGCCGACGCGTTGCTGATCATTGGCGCCAATCCGCGCTTCGAGGCGGCCATTCTCAACGCCCGCATCCGCAAGCGCTGGCGCCGCGGCAAGTTCCCGATCGGCGTGATCGGCGAGCCCGGCGAACTGCGCTACAGCTATGATTACCTCGGCGGCGGTCCCGACACGCTGAAGGATCTGGTCGACGGCACCCACGCCTTTGCTGATGTTCTGAAGAATGCGGCAAAGCCGATGATCATCATCGGTCAGGGCGCGCTGTCGCGCACCGATGGCGCCGGCGTTCTCGCAAGCGCTGCCAAGCTCGCCGGTTCGGTCGGCGCGGTCGTCGAAGGCTGGAACGGTTTTGCTGTCCTCCACACCGCTGCCTCGCGCGTCGGCGGCCTCGATCTCGGCTTCGTGCCGGGCACCAAGGGCGTCAATGCCGCCGAGATGCTGACGGCGATGGACGTGCTCTTCCTGCTCGGCGCCGATGAACTCGACTTCACCACCAAGAAGGCCAAGTTCACCGTCTATATCGGCTCGCATGGCGACAACGGCGCGCATCATGCCGACGTCATTCTGCCGGCCGCAGCTTACACCGAAAAATCCGGCACCTGGGTCAACACCGAAGGCCGCGTCCAGATGGGTAACCGCGCAGGCTTTGCGCCGGGCGATGCTCGCGAAGACTGGGCGATCATCCGCGCTCTTTCCGACGTGCTCGGCAAGAAGCTTCCCTTCGATTCGCTCGGTGAATTGCGCGCGAAGCTCTACGCCGCTTTCCCGCATTTCGCCGCCATCGACGAGATCGCCGAAACCGATCGCGCCCAAATTGCCGCAGTCGCGAAAAAAGCCGGCAAGATGAACAAGTCAGGGTTTGCGTCGCCGGTGAAAGACTTCTATTTGACGAACCCGATAGCGCGTGCCTCGGCTGTCATGGCCGAGTGCTCGGCATTGGCCCGCAACAACTTCAAAGTCGCGGCAGAGTAAGGGCAGGGGACTATGGATTCTTTCTTTTCAACCTATGTCTGGCCGGCGATCATCATGATCGGTCAGTCGCTGCTGCTTCTCGTCTGCCTGCTCGTCTTCATCGCCTACGTGCTGCTCGCCGACCGCAAGATCTGGGCGGCTGTGCAGTTGCGCCGCGGCCCGAACGTGGTCGGTCCCTTCGGCCTGTTCCAGTCCTTCGCCGACCTGCTGAAGTTCGTCTTCAAGGAGCCGATCATTCCGGCCGGTGCCAACAAGGCGGTCTTCCTGCTTGCGCCCCTGGTCACCGTGCTTCTGGCGCTCTCCACCTGGGCGGTCGTGCCGCTCGCCGACGGATGGGTGATTGCCAACATCAATGTCGGCATTCTCTATATTTTCGCGATCTCCTCGCTGGAGGTCTACGGCATCATCATGGGCGGCTGGGCTTCGAACTCGAAGTATCCGTTCCTCGGCGCGCTGCGTTCGGCAGCACAGATGGTGTCCTATGAGGTCTCGATCGGCTTCGTCATCGTCACCGTGCTTCTCTGCGTCGGTTCGCTGAACCTGACCGATATCGTCAATGCCCAGCATACCGGCCTCGGCACCATGCTCGGCCTGCCGGCGTCGTTCCTCGACTGGCATTGGCTGTCGCTCTTCCCGATGTTCATCGTCTTCTTCATTTCGGCGCTCGCCGAGACGAACCGTCCGCCTTTCGACCTTCCGGAAGCCGAGTCGGAACTCGTTGCCGGCTTCATGGTCGAATACGGCTCGTCGCCATACATGATGTTCATGCTCGGCGAATATGCGGCCGTCTGCCTGATGTGCGCGCTGACGACGATCCTCTTCCTTGGCGGCTGGCTGCCCCCGGTTGATATCTGGATCCTCAACTGGGTTCCCGGCATCATCTGGTTCACGTTGAAGGCCTGCCTGGTGTTCTTCATGTTCGCGATGGTCAAGGCCTTCGTTCCGCGCTACCGCTACGACCAGCTCATGCGTCTCGGCTGGAAGGTCTTCCTGCCGCTGTCGCTCGCCATGGTCATCATCGTTGCATTCGTGCTGAAACTGATGGGATGGGCTTGATGACGTCCGCTCTCGTTTCCGGCAAAATTGGAGGTTGAAGATGGCCAGCTTGTCCAGCTCCATCAACTCGCTGTTCCTCAAGGAATTCGTCGGCGCGTTCTTTCTGTCGATGCGCTATTTCTTCCGCCAGAAGGCGACGATCAACTACCCCTTCGAAAAGGGTCCGGTTTCCCCGCGTTTCCGCGGTGAGCATGCGCTACGCCGTTATCCGAACGGTGAGGAACGTTGCATCGCTTGCAAGCTCTGCGAGGCGATCTGTCCTGCCCAGGCGATCACCATCGAGGCTGGTCCGCGCCGCAACGACGGCACGCGTCGCACGGTCCGCTACGACATCGACATGGTGAAGTGCATCTATTGCGGCTTCTGCCAGGAAGCCTGCCCGGTCGACGCCATTGTCGAAGGGCCGAATTTCGAATTTGCGACGGAAACGCGCGAAGAACTGTATTTCGACAAGGCGCGGCTTCTGGATAACGGAGACCGGTGGGAGCGTGAAATCGCGCGCAACATCGCGATCGATTCTCCGTACCGCTGATCGAGATTTTGAAATGCCGCGGTAGTGCCTAGGCCATCGCGGTCAATATGCACAGGAGCTTTGCCGGTTAGCGCCGTGGAAAGCTCCATCGGGCAGGGAAACTCCCGGCTGCCCGGGGGAAGATGAAAAAGGCACCAACATGGGTCTGCAGGCTCTATTTTTCTATCTTTTCGCCTTTGTCGCGGTGGCGTCGGCGTTCATGGTCATCTGGGCGAAGAACCCGGTTCACTCGGTTCTGTTCCTGATCCTGGTGTTCTTCAATGCCGCCGGTCTCTTCCTGCTGCTCGACGCCGAATTCCTGGCGATGATCCTGCTTGTCGTCTATGTCGGCGCGGTTGCGGTTCTCTTCCTCTTCGTGGTGATGATGCTCGACATCGACTTCACCGAGCTTCGCGCTGGTGTTCTCGAATATGCGCCGATCGGTGGTCTGATCGGGGTCATCCTTGCAGCCGAGCTGATCGTCGTTATCGGCGGCAGCGTGATCTCGCCTGAGATCGCCAAGACGGTCGCCATGCCGATCCCGGCGCTCAGCGAGCGCACCAATACGGCCGCTCTCGGCGACGTTCTCTACACCAACTACGTCTACTTCTTCCAGATCGCCGGCCTGGTGCTGCTGGTGGCGATGATCGGCGCGATCGTTCTGACGCTGAGGCATCGCACCAACATCAAGCGGCAAAATATTTCCAGGCAGGTTGCCCGCACGCCCGCCACCGCCGTCGAGGTGGTGTCGGTCAAGCCCGGGCAGGGCGTCTAAAGGCAGGTCAAGGAACAAAGAACATGGTCATCGGACTTTCCCACTACCTGACGGTCAGCGCCATTCTCTTCACGCTCGGTGTCTTCGGCATCTTCCTCAATCGGAAGAACGTCATCGTCATCCTGATGTCGGTCGAACTGATCCTGCTTGCCGTCAACATCAACATGGTCGCCTTCTCCTCCTTCCTGAACGACATCGTCGGCCAGGTCTTCGCGCTGTTCATCCTGACGGTCGCGGCCGCCGAGGCGGCGATCGGTCTTGCAATTCTCGTTGTCTTCTACCGCAACCGCGGCTCGATCGCGGTCGAAGACGTCAATATGATGAAGGGCTGAGTGGCTCATGTTCCTCTATAAGGCTATCGTCTTTCTTCCCTTGATCGGCGCGATCATCGCCGGCCTTTTCGGCCGCGCGATCGGCGCCAAGGCTTCGGAATATGTCACCAGCGGCCTGATGATCATCGCGGCCGTCCTGTCCTGGTTCGTCTTCTTCACCGTCGGCATGGGCCATGCCGAAGGCGGCCCGATCAAGGTCGAGGTGCTGCGGTGGATCCAGTCCGGCGGTATCGACGCGTCCTGGTCGCTGCGCGTGGACACGCTGACGTCGGTTATGCTGATCGTCGTCAATACGGTCTCGACGCTGGTGCATGTCTATTCGATCGGCTACATGCACACCGATCCGCACCGCCCGCGTTTCTTCGCCTATCTCTCGCTGTTCACCTTCGCCATGCTGATGCTGGTGACCTCGGACAATCTTGCCCAGATGTTCTTCGGCTGGGAAGGCGTCGGTCTCGCCTCCTATCTCTTGATCGGCTTCTGGTTCAAGAAGCCATCGGCGACGGCAGCGGCGATGAAGGCTTTCATCGTCAACCGCGTCGGCGACTTCGGTTTCGTACTCGGCATTGCCGGCGTCTTCGTGCTGTTCGGCTCGATCAATCTCGACACGATCTTCGCCAATGCTTCGAACTTCGCCCCGCATGAAGGCGGCGGCGAGGCGGGCGAGGTGATCCTCAACCTCTTCGGCATGCAGCTCGACAAGGCGCATGCGCTGACCGGCATCTGCCTGCTGCTCTTCATGGGCGCGATGGGCAAGTCAGCGCAGTTCCTGCTGCACACCTGGCTGCCGGACGCCATGGAAGGCCCGACCCCAGTCTCGGCCCTCATCCATGCCGCCACCATGGTCACCGCCGGCGTCTTCCTCGTCGCCCGCATGTCGCCGCTGTTCGAATTGTCGCCGGATGCGCTCGTCGTCGTCACCGTGATTGGCGCGATCACCGCCTTCTTCGCGGCGACCGTCGGCCTGGTGCAGAACGACATCAAGCGCGTCATCGCCTATTCCACCTGCTCGCAGCTCGGCTACATGTTCGTGGCGCTCGGGGTAGGGGCCTACGGCGCGGCGATCTTCCATCTCTTCACGCATGCCTTTTTCAAGGCGCTGCTCTTCCTTTGCGCCGGCTCGGTCATCCATGCCGTCGATGGTGAGCAGGACATGCGCTACATGGGTGGCCTGCGGCCGCACATCAAGATGACGTTCTGGATGATGATCATCGGCACGCTGGCGATCACCGGCGTCGGCATTCCCTTTACGCCGATCGGTTTTGCCGGCTTCTTCTCAAAGGACGTGATCATCGAGGCGACCTATGCTTCGCATTCGCCGGTCTCGGGC
Organism: Rhizobium sp. Pop5; assembly: GCF_024721175.1. Lineage (NCBI taxonomy): Bacteria > Pseudomonadati > Pseudomonadota > Alphaproteobacteria > Hyphomicrobiales > Rhizobiaceae > Rhizobium > Rhizobium sp. Pop5. Next base: position 1,219,283 of record NZ_CP099399.1, read on the forward strand.
TTCGCGTTCGCGCTGCTCGTCATCGCGGCTCTCTTCACGAGCTTCTATTCCTGGCGCCTGATCTTCATGACCTTCTTCGGCAAGCCGCGCGCTTCGCACGAGGTCATGCATCACGTCCACGAATCGCCGCAGGTCATGCTGGTGCCGCTCTATCTCCTCGCAATCGGCGCGGTATTTGCGGGCTTCCTCTTCGAGGGCCGGTTCTACGGTGAGGAGTATGCCGAATTCTGGAAGGGCGCGCTCTTCACCGGCGCCGAGAACGAACTCGTCGAACAGTTCCACCACGTGCCGGCGCTCGTGGGCTTGAGCCCTTTCATTGCCATGGTGCTCGGCTTCGTCACCGCCTGGTACATGTATATCCGCTCGCCGCAGACGCCGCGCATCCTCGCCAAGCAGCATCGCGTGCTCTACCATTTCCTGTTGAACAAGTGGTACTTCGACGAGCTCTACGACTTCCTCTTCGTCCGCACGGCAAGAGCCCTCGGCCGCTTCTTGTGGAAGAAGGGTGATGTCGGTGTCATCGATACCTACGGCCCGAACGGCGTCGCCGCTCGTGTCGTCGCCGTCACCGATCGCGTGGTCCGCCTGCAGACCGGTTACCTCTATCACTATGCCTTCGCGATGCTGATCGGCATTGCGGCGCTCGTTACCTGGATGATGCTCGGGAGTTCCTTCTGATGACCGATTGGCCTATTCTTTCAACGGTCACTTTCCTGCCGCTGGTCGGCGTCGTGCTCCTGTTGCTGATGAACGGCGAGAGTGAAGCCGGCCGGAAGAACGTGCTGTGGATCTCCCTAATCACCACGGTCTTCACCTTTGTCGTCTCGCTCTTCATCTGGACCGGCTTCGACAATGCCAACCCAGGCTTTCAGATGCTCGAGAAGCATGATTGGCTCGGCACCGGCATCGGTTATCATGTCGGCGTCGACGGCATCTCCATGCTGTTTATCATCCTGTCGACCTTCCTCATGCCCTTCTGCGTCCTGGCGAGCTGGCTCTCGATCGAGAAGCGCCTGAAGGAATACATGATCGCCTTCCTCATCCTCGAAACGATGATGGTCGGCGTCTTCGTCTCGCTCGATATCGTGCTCTTCTACGTCTTCTTCGAGGCGGGCCTCATTCCGATGTTCCTGATCATCGGCGTCTGGGGCGGCAAGGACCGTGTCTACGCGAGCTATAAGTTTTTCCTCTACACGCTGCTCGGCTCGGTGCTGATGCTGCTCGCCATCATGGCGATGTATTGGCAGGCCGGCACGACCGACATCACCGCGCTGCTCGCCTACAAATTCCCGCCGGCGCTGCAGACCTGGCTATGGCTTGCCTTCTTCGCCTCCTTCGCGGTGAAGATGCCGATGTGGCCGGTCCATACCTGGCTTCCGGACGCGCACGTTCAGGCGCCGACGGCAGGCTCGGTGATCCTGGCCGGCGTGCTCCTGAAGCTCGGCGGTTACGGCCTCATCCGCTTCTCGCTCGGCATGTTCCCAGTCGCCTCCGACTATTTCGCGCCGCTCGTCTTCGCCATGTCGGTGATCGCCATCATCTACACCTCTCTGGTGGCGATGATGCAGGACGACATCAAGAAGCTGATTGCCTATTCCTCCGTCGCCCACATGGGCTACGTGACCATGGGCATCTTCGCGGCCAATGTGCAGGGCGTTCAGGGCTCGATCTTCCAGATGCTCTCGCACGGCATCGTCTCCGGCGCACTCTTCCTCTGCGTCGGCGTTGTCTACGACCGCACCCATACCCGCGAGATCAACGCCTATGGCGGCCTCGTCAACAACATGCCGAAATATGCCGTGGCGATGATGGTCTTCACCATGGCCAATGTCGGCCTTCCCGGCACGTCGGGCTTCGTCGGCGAATTCCTGACGCTGATCGGCGTCTTCCGGGTCAATACCTGGGTCGCGCTCTTTGCCGCCACCGGCGTCATCCTCTCGGCCGCCTACGCGCTCTGGCTCTATCGCCGCGTAATCTTCGGCGCGCTCGAGAAGGAAAAGCTGAAGGCATTGCTCGATCTTTCGCCTCGCGAGCAGCTGATCCTCTATCCGCTGGTCGCGCTGACCATCCTCTTCGGCGTTTACCCGGCTCCGGTCTTCGATGCGACAGCCGCCTCGGTGGATCTGCTTGTTAACAACTACACGGCCGCCGTGCACGCAGCGCAGAATGTTGCGCTGTCTATGAATTGATGACGGGACTTATCGGACATGACCGCTGAAACAATCCTCCTCAGTCTGCATCTTTCCGTGCCGGAGCTCATCCTCGCGGTCGGCGCCCTTGTCCTGTTGATGGTCGGCGTCTTCTCGGGCGAGCGGTCAGGCCCCGTCGTCACCGGCCTTGCCATGATCCTGCTCCTGGCTTCGGGCCTGTGGCTGCTTTTCGTGCCCGCGGAAGGCCTTGCCTTCGGCGGCGTCTACATGGCCGATGGCTTCTCGCGCTTCATGAAGCTGGTCGCGCTCATCGGCTCGCTGGTCGCCCTGTTCATGTCGCTCGGCCACGGCCGGGAAAACCAGCTCGACAAGTTCGAATTCCCGGTTCTCCTGGTGCTCGCGACTCTCGGCATCCTGCTGATGATCTCGGCCAACGATCTGATCTCGCTCTACCTTGCGCTTGAACTGCAGTCGCTGGCGCTTTATGTCGTAGCTGCAATCAACCGCGACAGCCTGAAGTCGACCGAAGCCGGCCTGAAATATTTTGTTCTCGGCGCGTTGTCTTCCGGCATGCTGCTTTACGGCATGTCGCTGGTCTACGGCTTCACCGGCCACACGCATTTTTCCGAGATCGCCCAGGCGCTGACCGTCGAAGGCGCACGTTCGCTCGGCCTCGTCTTCGGCTTGGTCTTCATCCTCGCCGGCATCGCCTTCAAGATCTCGGCCGTTCCCTTCCACATGTGGACGCCGGATGTTTATGAAGGTGCGCCGACGCCGGTCACCGCCTTCCTTGCCGCAGCGCCCAAGGTTGCCGCCATGGCGATGATGACCCGCATCGTCATCACCGCCTTCCAGCCGGTTCTGGCGGACTGGCAGCAGGTTGTCGTCTTCATCTCGATCGCCTCGATGCTGCTCGGTTCGTTTGCCGCGATCGGCCAGAAGAACATCAAGCGACTGATGGCCTATTCCTCGATCGGCCATATGGGCTATGCGCTTGTCGGTCTTGCCGCCGGCAACCAGACCGGTGTCTCCGGTGTCATGCTTTACATGGTCATCTACATGGTCATGACGCTTGGCAGCTTTGCGATCATCATGTCGATGCGCCGCAAGGACGGCACCGTCGTCGAGGAGGTCAACGATCTCGCCGGCCTGTCCACCACGAACCCGTTCATGGCTGTGGTGCTGACGGCGCTGATGTTCTCGCTTGCCGGCATCCCGCCGCTTGCCGGCTTCTTCGCCAAGTACTTCGTCTTCGTCGCCGCCATAGAAGCCAAGCTCTATGCGCTCGCCATCATCGGCGTTCTCGCCTCGGTCGTCGGCGCTTATTACTATCTGCGCGTCATCAAGCTGATGTGGTTCGATGAGGCGACCGGTGAATTCGCCCGGGTCTCCGGCGCGCTACGCCTGGTCTTCGGCCTTTCCGGCCTCTTCGTCACTGCCTATGTCCTGATCGGCGGTCCGATCGGCGGCGCGGCAGAGCTTGCTGCAGCGACGCTCTTTTAATGGCTTCCGACGGACGGCGCCGGATATCGCTCGGCGATTTCAGGCACGAGGCTCTGTCGGAAACATCGTCCACCAACAGCGAATGCCTCGCCCGCGCTCGGGCGGGGGATAGCGGCAACCTCTGGGTGACCGCCGAAAGACAGACCGGCGGTCGCGGCCGCCGGGGCAGGCTCTGGGTTTCCGAACCCGGCAATCTCTACGCCTCTCTTCTCCTGATTGATCCGGCGCCGATGGAGCGCCTCGGCTCGCTGCCGCTGGCGGTCGCCGTCGCCGTGCACCAGGCGATCAGCAGGGTGCTGCCGCCGGGCGCCGAGCCGCTCGAGGTCAAGTGGCCCAATGATATTCTTATCGGCCGAAAGAAGACCTGCGGCATTCTCGTTGAAGGCGAAGGGATGCCGGACGGGCGCTACGCGCTGATCGTCGGCATCGGTGTCAATGTCTCGGTGATGCCCGACAATCCGCTTTATCCCGCTACTTGCCTGCGTCAGCAGGGGGGAACAGCCTCGCCAGAGGAACTCTTCGCGCATCTCTTTGCCGCAATGGCCGATGTGCTCGACATATGGGATCAGGGCCGCGGTGTCAGCGAGATCACCGCGCGGTGGCGCGCGATCGCTTGCGGCATCGGCGAAAAGATCACCGTCAATTTACCGGACCGCTCGATTTCCGGACAATTCGCCGGGATTGATGATAATGGCTTGTTGATGCTCGATACCGGCGCTGGCAGGATGATGTCCATTGCTGCCGGCGATGTGTTTTTTGGATAGCGGAAAAAACGAAAATTATGGCGAAACAGGACGAACTGGTATTCCTGCCTCTGGGCGGCGTTGGCGAGATTGGTATGAATCTCGCTCTTTATGGCTACGGCCCGCCCGAGCATCGCCAGTGGATCATGGTCGATTGCGGTGTGACTTTTCCAGGACCCGACCTGCCGGGCGTTGACCTCGTGCTGCCCGATATCCGCTTCCTCGCCAGCGAGCGCAAGAACCTCAAGGCGATCATCATCACCCATGCGCATGAAGACCACTATGGGGCTCTCGCCGATCTCTGGCCCGGCCTCAATGTGCCGGTCTACGCCTCCGGCTTTACCTCAGGTCTGCTCGAAGCCAAGCGCAATTTCGAGAAGGCATCGATCGGCGAAGTGCCGGTGACGCCGTTCAAGGCAGGCGATACGATCAATGTCGGCCCCTTCAGCATCGAAGGCGTGGCTGTCAACCATTCGATCCCCGAGCCGATGTCGCTGATGATCCGCACGCCGGCCGGCAATGTCATTCATACCGGCGACTGGAAGATCGACCACGAGCCGTCACTCGGGCCTCTGACTGACGAGACGCGCTTCCGCCAACTCGGCGACGAGGGTGTTCTGGCGCTGATGTGCGATTCCACCAATGCGCTGCGCGACGGCGTTTCGCCCTCCGAGAAGGATGTGTCGGAAAGTCTGCGCAAGATTATCGAGGATGCGGAGGGCCGGGTGGCGATCACCACCTTCTCCTCGAATGTCGGGCGTATCCGTACCGTTGCTGAGGCCGCCGAGGCTGCCGGCCGTGAAGTGCTGCTGCTCGGCAGCTCGCTGAAGCGGGTCGTCGACGTCGCCCAGGATATCGGCCTGATGGAAGGCGTGAAGCCCTTCATCTCAGAGGAAGAATACGGCTATATCCCGCGCGACAAGGTCGTCGTCATCCTCACAGGCAGTCAGGGTGAGCCGCGGGCAGCCCTTGCCAAGCTCTCGCGCGACGAGATGCGCAATGTGGCCTTCGCCGCAGGAGATATCGTCGTTTTTTCCTCGCGCGCCATTCCCGGCAACGAGAAGGCCATCCAGGATATCAAGAACGGTCTCGTCGAGCAGGGCGTGCATATCATCACGGATACCGAGGCGTTGGTCCACGTGTCCGGCCATCCGCGCCGCAACGAGCTGCAGCGGATGTACGAATGGACACGGCCGAAGATCGTTGTCCCCGTGCACGGCGAGGCGACGCATCTGACGGCCCACAAGGAACTTGCGGAACAATCGGGAATAGCGATCGTACCCCGCGTACGCAACGGCGACATCCTGCGGCTGGCCCCCGGTCCCGTCGAGGTGATCGGCGAGGCGCCGCATGGCCGCATCTATAAGGACGGCACGCTGATCGGCGATTTTGACGAGATGGGTATCGGGGAACGCAAGAAACTCTCCTACGTCGGCCATGTCGCGGTCAACATCGTGCTCGATGCCCGCTATGACATCATGGGCGATCCCGATCTCGTTTCGATCGGCCTGCCGGTCTATGACGACGAGGGCGAAGAGATGGAGGATACGCTTTACGACGCGGCCATTGGCGCCATCGAAAGCATTCCGCGCGCCCGCCGCAAGGATCTCGACATGCTGCAGGAAGCCGTGCGCCGCGCCGTCCGCGCGGCCGCGAACCATGCCTGGGGCAAGAAGCCTGTCGTCACCGCCTTCGTCACCAAGGTCTGACCATGCTCGGCCGGGTGAACCATATCGCCATCGCCGTTCCCGATCTTGCTGCGGCGACGGCTGCCTATCGTGATACGCTGGGTGCTGTGGTGTCGCAGCCACAGGCTTTGCCGGAACATGGCGTCACCGTCATCTTCGTCGAACTGCCGAACACCAAGGTCGAATTGCTGCAGCCCCTCGGCGACGCCTCGCCGATTGCAGCCTTCCTGGAAAAGAACCCGTCCGGCGGCATGCACCACATCTGCTACGAGGTGGACGATATTCTTCTCGCCCGCGACCGACTGCTCGCGGCAGGGGCGAGGGTACTCGGCGATATCAAGCCGAAGACCGGTGCGCATGGCAAGCCGGTGCTCTTTCTGCACCCGAAGGATTTCTTCGGAACGCTGATCGAACTCGAACAGGTTTGAACCGGGCTGCGGCAGAGTGACCCAAAAGGGGCTAAACCTCGCGTCGGCTTTGAGTTGTTCGCCATTCCGCCGTATAAGGACGCGCAAGTGCCGATGCGGCGTTAACGGGAAACATGATGCTCCAGATTTTTCTCCAGGGATTTGCCGTCTATTTCATTGTCTGGTGGCTCACGCTTTTCGCGGTCCTGCCGATCGGCCTGCGCACCCAGGCCGAGGACAATGACGTCGTGCTCGGCACCGTTCCGAGTGCGCCCACTCGCTTTCGCGCCGCTTTCGTCTTTTCGCTGACGACGCTGATTTCGGGTGCGATCTACGGCCTCTGGTATGTTTCCGACACCTATTTCGGCTGGGGCTTCGATGCCCTTCCACAACTCGGTCCTAGCTTCTATTAAGAAGTAGCTTTTGCTCAAACTTTGAGCAGATGTAAAATTGGAACCTCATATCCCGTCATACTAACGTCATGCTTTTACGGCAAAGAGCTTGCGTAACGGAATGAGGCCCATCTCCTTACGTTAGGCAACTTGCTGTGAGGATGGGTTGGAAGCCGAAAAACCAAAAAAAAACAAGGCTAAAAGCCTTGTTTTAAGTATCGCGTGATCTGTAACCGTTGCCGGGGCTGCGACGAGCGCGCCTAAGATCTGATCCTCCCAAGACTTGACCGCGAAATGGCAAGAATTAACTTCCTTGCCTGTTTTGTGAGCTAAAGCTAGCTCAAACATTGGGCTTTGTCATTACCTTTTTTTGCATTTTTGCTACACCCTAGCAAAATTTTTCTGTTGACAAGATTTTCGTTCAAGTCCTTATAAACACGCGCTTTTTCATGCCCTTTCATTTTGCGGGTGCGAACATGCGCCTCCGGGAGGTTGCCGGCATCAGTTGCGGGTTTCCTTCCAGCCGCGAAGCGGCTATGAACGCTCCCGACATTAACAATTGCCTTCGATTCCGCTTGCCGGCGGGATCTCAACTGGTCCGGAATCCGCCATGCGTCTGTCCCGCTATTTCATGCCCATCCTCAAGGAAAACCCCAAGGAGGCGGAAATCGTCTCCCACAGGCTGATGCTGCGCGCCGGCATGATCCGTCAGCAGTCGCAGGGCATCTATTCCTGGCTGCCGTTGGGTAAGAAGGTGCTGGACAAGGTCAACAACATTATCCGCGAGGAGCAGAACCGCGCCGGCGCCATCGAGCTTTCGATGCCGACCCTGCAGTCGGCCGAGCTCTGGCAGGAAAGCGGCCGCTACGACGCCTACGGCAAGGAGATGCTGCGCATCAAGGACCGCCAGGATCGCCCGATGCTCTACGGTCCCACCAATGAGGAGATGGTGACGGATATTTTCCGCTCCTCCGTCAAGTCGTACAAGGACCTGCCGCTCAATCTCTATCATATCCAGCTGAAGTTCCGTGACGAGATCCGTCCGCGCTTCGGCACCATGCGCTCGCGCGAATTCATGATGAAGGATGCCTATTCCTTCGACCTGACGCGCGAAGGGGCGGAGCATTCCTATAATAAGATGTTCGCCGCCTACCTCAGAACATTCGATCGGCTCGGCCTGCGCGCCATCCCGATGCGCGCCGATACCGGCCCGATCGGCGGCAATCTCAGCCATGAATTCATCATCCTCGCCGACACCGGCGAATCCGAAGTCTTCTGCCATAAGGACTTCGTCGGTTTCGATACCCCTGGCGAAAACACCGATTTCGACAGCGTCGAAGGCCTGCAGGCGATCTTCGACAAGTGGACCTCGCTCTATGCGGCGACTTCCGAAATGCACGACGAGGCGGCCTTCAACGCCGTTCCCGAAGGCGATCGCCTTTCGGCCCGCGGCATCGAGGTCGGCCACATCTTCTATTTCGGCACGAAATATTCTGAGCCGATGGGCGCGAAAGTGCAGGGGCCTGACGGCAAGGAACACTTCGTCCATATGGGTTCCTACGGTATCGGCCCGACACGCCTTGTTCCCGCCATCATCGAAGCATCGCATGATGAGAACGGAATCATCTGGCCGGCATCGGTCGCGCCCTTTGATGTTGTGGTGATCAACATGAAGGCGGGCGATCAGGCCTGCGACGATACTTGTGAGCTCATCTATGCCGCGCTGAGCAAGGCCGGCAAGGACGTGCTCTACGACGATACCGACGATCGGGCCGGCACGAAATTCGCGACCGCCGACCTGATAGGGGTGCCTTTCCAGATCATCGCCGGCCCGCGCGCGGTCGCAAACGGCGAAGTCGAGGTGAAGGACCGCAAGACCGGCGCGCGCGAAACGATGACCATCGAAGCGGCTATCAACAGGTTCGTGGCTTAAGGAAACGGAGGCGAAATGGCAGAGGCAGCAGTGGACCGGAGTTCAAAATCCGGCTTGGGTCCGGCTGGCAGGCCATTTTCCACCTTCGAACGCCTCGTGGCGTGGCGCTATCTGCGCGCCCGCCGCAAGGAGGCCTTCATCTCGGTCATCGCCGGCTTCTCCTTCGTCGGCATCATGCTCGGCGTCGCGACGCTGATTATCGTTATGGCCGTCATGAACGGCTTCCGCACCGAGCTCGTCTCGCGCATCCTCGGCATTAACGGCCATATGATCGTGCAGCCGGTCGACGGCCCCTTCACCGACTATCCCGAACTTGCCGGCAGGCTCGCCGGTGTGCCCGGCGTCAAGATGGCGCTGCCCCTGGTGGAAGGCCAGGTGCTTGCCTCCGCCCAGGCCGGCGGCAGCACCGGCGCTCTGGTGCGTGGCGCCCGCGCCGAGGATTTGGCCAAGCTCAAGACGATTTCGGATAACATCAAGTCTGGCGACATGGTGGGCTATGCCGCCGGCCAGGGCGTGCTGATCGGAACCCGTATGGCCGATCAGCTTGGCCTCCGCGTCGGCGACCTCATCACGCTGACGTCACCGGAAGGTGACATCACGCCGATGGGCGTCAATCCGCGCGTCAAGTCCTACAAGGTCTCCGGCCTCTTCGAGATCGGCATGTCGGAATACGACTCGTCGATCATCTTCATGCCGCTCGAGGAAGCCCAGCTCTATTTCAATGCCGAGGGACTGGTACAGTCGATCGAGCTCTTCGTTGACAAGCCTGACGATATCGACAGTCTGAGGCCAAAGGTGGAAGAGGCTGCCGGCCGTCAGATCGCCGTTACCGACTGGCGCCAGCGCAACCAGACCTTCTTCTCCGCACTTCAGGTCGAGCGCAACGTCATGTTCATGATCCTGACGCTGATCGTGATTGTCGCGGCGCTGAATATCATCTCCGGCCTCATCATGCTGGTGAAGGACAAGGGCAGCGATATCGCCATCCTGCGCACCATGGGCGCCAGCGCCGGAGCGATCATGCGCATCTTCTTCATGACAGGGGCGGCCATCGGAATTGTCGGTACCGTTGCAGGCGTGCTGCTCGGCGTCCTCGTCTGCGTCAACATCGAATCCATCCGTCAGTTCTTCTCCTGGGTCTCAGGTACCGTGATCTTCAATCCGCAGGTCTATTTCCTCAGCCAGCTGCCGGCAGAAATGGATATCAGCGAAACGATCTCGGTTGTTGTCATGGCTCTTAGCCTCTCCTTCATCGCGACCATCTTCCCGGCCTGGCGCGCCTCCAGGCTCGATCCGGTGCAGGCTCTGCGCTACGAATAAGGAATGCCGCATTCATGAAACGCAACGTCGTCCTCAATCTTACCGGCGTCGAGCGCCATTACGGGCAGGGCGATACGCTGCTCACCATCCTGAAAGGCGCTGACTTTTCGCTGTCGAAAGGCGAGATCGTCGCCCTCGTGGCGCCGTCCGGCACGGGCAAGTCGACGCTGCTGCATGTCGCGGGTTTGCTTGAGCATCCTGACGGCGGCGAAGTCACCATCAACGGCAACGCCTGCGACGGTCTTTCCGACGAGAAGCGTACTGCGATCCGCCGCCGCGAGATTGGCTTCGTCTATCAGTTCCACCATCTCCTGCCGGAATTTTCGGCGCTCGAGAATATCATGATGCCGCAGCTGATTGCCGGGCTGTCTTGGAAGGAAGCTCAGGAGAGGGCTGGCCAGCTTCTCGATTACATGCGCATCGGCCATCGCGGCTCGCATCGCCCTGCCGAGCTTTCCGGTGGCGAACAGCAGCGCGTCGCGATCGCCCGAGCCGTCGCCAACGCGCCGACGCTGCTTCTTGCCGACGAACCGACCGGTAATCTCGATCCGGACACCGCAAGTTATGTCTTCGATGCGCTGGAGGCGCTGGTGCGCCAGTCCGGCCTCGCCGCCCTCATCGCCACCCACAATCACGAACTCGCACGCCGCATGGACCGGCGTGTGACGATCTCCGACGGAAAGATCGTCGACTTCTGAGGCTGGGTCAGGGGATGACCAGCCCGCCGCGATAATCGAGCACATAGGCCTTCCGGCCGCCGACCATGATGCATTCGTGACCGTTGAAGCGATCGCAGCTGCCTTCGCTGCGATCGAGATAGCGGCCGAGCGGATGTTCGAATTCCATTCCGCCAAGAAACCGGCCCTCGCGATACATCGCTGAAAGAGCCGCTTTGATGATAGTTCCGGCCGCTGTGCCGTCGATAAGAGCCGGCGCGATGACGCAGCCGAAATAATTCATTGCCCAGACGGGCTCGCCGGCAAACCACACGACTTCCTGTCCGGCAAAATCCGTGCCACCGAAATAACTGTCGAGATAACGCCAGTCGCCACTGAAGTAGCCGATATCGTGAGAACCCGGCCGGCAGGGCTGGCGCGGCACGCCACCGCCGACATAGGTGGCGGCCTTGGCCTCAACGATGAAGTCGTTCAGCATCGCAGTATCGAGCATTATCGTCTTCTCCCGGACTCAGCTGATATGGATATAGCAGGATACCGAGAACATAAGAAGAACAGAATAGCGAGCGTCGCTCAATCGCCTGGGCAATTGCGTCAGACCTCGATGATCTGTGCCGATCGGGCTGGGGTCGGGAATGTCGGAGCCGGCAGCCGACCATGTTCAAAGCCGGCTCCGAGGTGAGGGCCGATTCGCAGCACGCGACGGCATTTTTCAAACGCAAGTGCGGAGGAAAAGATTCCTGTTGACATGTGAACATAGATGGAACAAATTGAAAACATAACGAGTAAAGGAGAGCCAAATGACTGACATGATCCGTGATATCGCAGCATTCACCTCCATCGCAATGTTCGTTGCCAGCTTCTCGCTCATCGTCATCGCGCTCTAAAGTTTTCAGGGGATCGCATGGCAGTCATGCGGTTCGGACGCGGGACTTCTTCTGGACATCATCGCCCTCAATGCCGACAATGCGTTCGATTCATTCGGGCGATTGGGAAGGCATATCATGGCGGAAACGGCAAAGGCTTCAACGGGTGAGGCGACCGGCGGTACGCCGGGCTTCGTTCACCTGAGGGTCCATTCCGCCTATTCGCTTCTAGAGGGCGCCCTGCCGCTGAAGAAGATCCTCTACAAAGCGACTGGCGATAGCCAGCCGGCGATCGCGATCACCGACACCAACAATCTGTTCATCGCGCTGGAATTTTCCCAGAAGGCGATGGACGAAGGCTTGCAGCCGATCATCGGTTGCCAGGTCTCGATCGATATGGAAGACGGGCTGGAAACGGAAAAGCGCGGCGGCCAGCAGGCGCTGATCAAGCTGCCGTCGATCGTTCTTCTCGCCGCGACGGACGCGGGTTACGAGCGGCTGGTCGATCTTGTCAGCCGCGCCTATCTCGGTGGCGAAGGAAACCAGGCCATCCATATCAGAGCCTCATGGCTGCAGGAGGCAGGCACGGAAGGTTTGATCGCCTTGACCGGCGCCCTGACCGGGCCGGTCGACGTGGCGATCAAGGAAGGCCATCCCGCCCAGGCGGAAGCCCGGCTGCTCACGCTGAAGCGCATCTTTGGCGACAGGCTATATGTCGAGCTGCAGCGGCACGGCACCTACGACAAACGCCATGAGCAGAAGATTGTCGGGCTCGCCTATGATCACGACCTGCCACTGGTTGCGACCAACGAAGCTTTCTTCCCGACGCGAGACGATTACGACGCTCATGACGCGCTGATGGCGGTGGCCCATAATGCCATCGTCTCCGATGATAGCCGCTTTCGCCTGACGCCGGATCATTACCTGAAGAGCCGCGCCGAAATGGCCAAGCTTTTCGCCGACCTGCCGGAAGCGTTGGAAAACACGATCGAGATCGCCAGGCGCTGCTCCTTCGTGCTGAAGACCCGAAAGCCGATCCTACCGCGCTTCACGGGCGCTACCGATGATGCCGAGGAGGCCGAGCGCGCCGAGGCGAGCGAATTGCGCCGCCAGGCGGTCGAAGGGCTGGATATGCGGCTTGCCACGCTCGGCATGTCGCCGGGTTACGACGAGAAGGATTATCGCGAGAGGCTGGAGTTCGAACTCAGCGTCATCGAGCGCATGAAGTTCCCCGGCTACTTCCTGATCGTTGCGGACTTCATCAAATGGGCCAAGCAGCATGACATTCCAGTCGGCCCGGGCCGTGGTTCCGGTGCGGGCTCGCTTGTTGCCTATGCACTGACGATCACCGACGTCGATCCGCTACGCTTCTCGCTGCTCTTCGAGCGCTTCCTCAACCCTGAACGTGTCTCGATGCCGGACTTCGACATCGACTTCTGCCAGGATCGCCGCGAAGAGGTGATCCGCTATGTCCAGGCCAAGTATGGCCGCGAGCAGGTGGCGCAGATCATCACCTTCGGTTCGCTGCAGGCGCGCGCCGCGTTGCGCGACGTCGGCCGCGTGCTGGAAATGCCATATGGCCAGGTCGATAAGATCTGCAAACTCGTGCCGAACAACCCGGCCAATCCGACGCCGCTTTCCAAGGCAATCGAGGAGGAGCCGAAGCTGCAGGAGGAAGCGGCGAAGGAGCCGGTGGTCGCGCGGCTGCTCGACATCGCCCAGAAGATCGAAGGTCTTTACCGCCATGCTTCGACGCATGCCGCGGGCATCGTCATCGGCGACCGGCCGCTTTCCAAGCTCGTGCCGATGTATCGCGATCCGCGTTCCGACATGCCGGTCACGCAGTTCAACATGAAGTGGGTGGAGCAGGCCGGCCTCGTCAAATTCGACTTCCTTGGCCTGAAAACTCTGACCGTCTTGAAGGTCGCCGTCGATTTCGTCGCCAAGCGCGGCATCAATGTCGATCTTGCGGCCATTCCCCTCGACGACAAACCGACCTACGAAATGCTGTCGCGCGGCGAGACGGTCGGCGTGTTCCAGGTGGAAAGTGCTGGCATGCGCAAGGCGCTGATCGGCATGAAGCCGGACTGCATCGAGGACATTATCGCACTGGTAGCGCTCTATCGTCCGGGTCCGATGGAGAACATCCCGACCTATAATGCCCGCAAGCATGGTGATGAAGAGCTGGAATCGATCCATCCGATGATCGACCATTTGCTCAAGGAAACGCAGGGCGTTATCGTCTACCAGGAGCAGGTGATGCAGATCGCCCAGGTCCTGTCGGGCTACTCGCTTGGCGAAGCCGACCTTCTGCGTCGCGCCATGGGTAAGAAGATCAAAGCCGAAATGGACCAGCAGCGCGAACGCTTCGTCGTTGGTGCGGTCAAGAACGGTGTGTCGAAGCCACAGGCCGATAACATCTTCGAACTGCTGGCGAAGTTCGCAAACTACGGTTTCAACAAGTCCCACGCCGCCGCCTACGCGATCGTCTCCTACCAGACCGCCTACATGAAGGCGCATTACCCGGTCGAGTTCCTCGCCGCCTCGATGACGCTCGACATGTCCAATACGGAAAAGATCAACGATTTCCGCCAGGACGCCAAGCGCCTGGGCATCGAGGTAATCGCCCCCTCGGTGCAAACCTCCTTCCGCCATTTCGAGACCGGCGACAACCGGATCTATTACGCGCTCGCTGCCCTCAAGGGCGTTGGCGAATCCGCCGTCGATCACATCGTCGAGGTCCGCGGCGACAAGCCCTTTGCCAGCATCGAGGATTTCTGCCTGCGCATCGATCCGCGGCAGGTGAACCGTCGCGTGCTGGAAAGCCTGATCTATGCCGGCGCTTTCGATTGTTTCGCCATGGACCGTGCCCAGCTTGCGGCCGGTCTCGATCGAATCCTCGGCTATGCCCAGCGCGCCCAGGAAAACAAGCTTAGCGGCCAATCGGACATTTTCGGCAGTGCGCTGAACTCAGGCCCGGAGAAGATCTCCTTGCCACCCTATTCACCCTGGCTCGCTTCCGAACGGCTGCTGAAGGAATTCCAGGTGCTGGGCTTCTATCTCACGGCCCACCCGCTCGATTCCTACAGCAACATTCTGCAGAAGATGCGTGTGCAGACCTTTGCCGAGTTTTCCCAAGCCATCAAGCAGGGCGCTGCCAATGCGCGCCTTGCCGGCACCGTCATCTCGAAGCAGGAGCGCAAGACCCGCACCGGCAACAAGATGGGCATCATCGTCTTTTCGGATTCATCCGGCCAGTTCGAGGCTGTATTGTTTTCGGAGATGCTCAACCAGTATCGCGATGTGCTCGAGTCCGGAAAATCCTTCCTGCTGACTGCGACGGGCGAAGAACGGCCGGAAGGGATCGGCCTGCGCATCCAGACGATCCAGTCGCTGGAGGAAAAATCGCTGCAGATGCAGAAGGCGCTGCGTGTCTATGTCAGAGATTCCGGGCCGCTGCGGATGGTTGCCGGACATTTGAACGCCAAGGGCGACGGCCTGGTGTCCTTCATCGTGATCAAGGAGGAGGGCAAACGCGAGGTGGAAGTGGCGCTGCCGGAGAAATACCGCATCACGCCGGAGATCGCCGCAGCTCTTCGCGCCGCTCCGGGCGTCGTGGATGTCGAACTCGTCTGATCAACCCGGGGTGATCGTGATCACCCACGGGTGATCGTGATGAAATCCGTGCCTTCGCCGGTCTCCCGTCCGAGGCCGGTATCGGAGATCGTCAGCGTCGAGCCGGGCGCGATCAGCGCGTCGATCCTGCGGCGGGTCTCGTCGGGGATTGTGATGCGGCTGAGCGAACGCGTAATCGGCTTGCCCATGACGATCGCGCTTTCCTGATT
This sequence comes from Rhizobium sp. Pop5, assembly GCF_024721175.1. Taxonomy (NCBI): domain Bacteria; kingdom Pseudomonadati; phylum Pseudomonadota; class Alphaproteobacteria; order Hyphomicrobiales; family Rhizobiaceae; genus Rhizobium; species Rhizobium sp. Pop5. The sequence continues at coordinate 1,234,807 of NZ_CP099399.1, forward strand.
GGTAATGCCGAGCCGCTTCATCGCCTCGCGGGAGAGGTTGTTCTCGAGCGTAATGCCGAGCCAGTCAGCCGTTCCGGCCGTTTCATCGACCGCATGCAGCGTGAAGAAATGTGTGCCGAGCGCCAGGCTCGGATCGGCGATCGTCACCGGCGCTTCGAAGATCGGCTTGAAAGCCCGCCGCACCATGATGACGCCGTTCGGCGGCTCGCCTTTGCCAGCCGCCGCATAGACGGATTTGAGGAGCGTGTCGGAGATCAGGCTTCTGTCGCCGGCAAATTCGGCCGGCCGCAGGGTCTTGAAAGTCTTGATCGCCTGCACGGTCGACGAGCCGAGCAGTCCGTCCGGATCGCCGGCGGAAAAGCCGAGCTGGTTAAGAAGGGTCTGGATGTCGATTACCGTTTCGCGCAGCGTTCGGCGGGTGATCAACATGCTGATCGGCTCGGACGGCGGCTCGGGTTCGGGCGTTGCAATCGGTTCTGCCGCAGGCATCGGCATCGCTGCCGTGTCGTTCATCGCCACCTGCACCGGCTTTTGCGGGCTGTCGGGCATGGCGGGCCGCAGCTCGACATCCGACAGCAGCGGCATCGCCGCCGGTACGTCCGGATGAAAAAGGGTCGGATGGTCGATCGGCTGCGGCACCAATTCCCGATCGCTGATGATGACGGGGACACCGGTCTCGGTCATTCCGTAGAGCATTTTCGCAAAGGCGCCCGGCATGCGCACGCAGCCGTGCGAGGCCGGATAACGCGGCACGGAATTGGATTCGTGCAGCGCGATGCCGGACCAGGTCAGCCTTTGCATGAAAGGCATAGGTGCCGCCGAATAGAGATTGGATTCGTGGTATTTCTGCTTTTCGAGTACCGAGAAAATGCCGCTCGGCGTCGTGTGCCCGTCCTTGCCGGTCGAGACCTTCGAAGTCGCGACGACCTCGGTGCCGTCATAGACCGCAAGCGACTGCTTGTCCTTCGAAACGAAGATCTGCAGCAGGCGCGTATCCGCGGCAAGAGCAGGGTGCACGAGTGCGGTGGCCGACAGCAAGCCGAGGCCGAAGACGAGACGCGAGAACATGATACCCAACCATACGCAATACTGGTACGGCACATTATGGGACGAAGTTTAAGGAAGATTTTATCGGCCGGATCGGGCGCCGGCCTCACGCTTTAGTGATCGCGCTTGCCGCTGCCGAAAGTATAGCCGGTCTCGACCGTGTTCTTGCCGAACTTGTCGCGCAGCTTGTCCATCGCCGCCTCTGCCGCCGCCCGCCGGCCCGATTGCCGGTCGATCAAATCGGGCGGATCAGCGCGGGCGGCATCGCCGAGATCGGTGACGCCGATGCCGAGCAGGCGGAATTTCGTGCCGTCCGTCTCCTTTTCAAGCAGTTCGAGCCCGATGCGAAAGATCCTGTCGGCAAGCTGGGTCGGATCTTCAAGCTTGCGGTTGCGCGTGCGTAACTTGAAGTCGGCGCTCTTCAGCTTCAGGACCACGGTCCGGCCGGCGATATCGTTTTTCTTCAGCCGCCAGGAGACCTTTTCGGAAAGGTTGCGCAGGATCGGCACCAGATCGTCATAACGTGAGATGTCGTCGAAGAAGGTCGTCTCGGCCGACACGCTCTTGGCCGCATCGTTGAGATGCACCTCACGGTCGTCGACGCCGCGCGACAGTCGAGCAAGCCGCTGGCCGATGCTGCCATAGCGGCGCATCAGGTCGTTCTCCTCCATTTGCTGTAACTGGCCGATCGTACGGATGCCATCGGCCTCAAGCGTCGCTGCGAAGGCCTTGCCGACGCCCCAGATCGTGGTGACGGGACGCGGCGCCAGGAATTCCACCGCTTCTTCGCGGCCGATGACGGAAAAGCCGCGCGGCTTCTGCAGGTCGGAGGCAACCTTGGCGAGGAATTTGCAATAGGAAAGCCCGACCGAAACGGTAATGCCGATCTCCTTTTCGACGCGTCGCGCGAATTTGGCGAGTGTGCGCGCCGGTGGATCATGGTGCAGCCTCTCCGTGCCGCCCAACTCCAGGAAGGCCTCGTCGATCGACAGAGGCTGTACCAGCGGCGTCAGATCCTGCATCAAGGCCCGCACCTGGCGCCCGACCCGGACATATTTTTCCATGTCGGGGCGGATGACGATCGCCTCGGGACATGCCTCCAGCGCCTTGAACATCGGCATGGCCGAACGCACCCCATGAATGCGCGCGATATAGCAGGCGGTGGAGACGACGCCGCGTTTGCCGCCGCCGATGATGACGGGCTTATTGGCAAGCTCCGGATTGTCGCGTTTTTCGACGGCTGCGTAGAAGGCATCGCAATCGATATGGGCGAGCGTCAATGCGTAGAGTTCGCGATGGCGCACGAGGCGGGGACTGCCGCAGGAAACGCAGCGGCGTGCCTCGCCCTTCTGCTCGGCAAGGCAGTCGCGACAGAAGCCGGGTGTCTTGTCAGGCGCGGGTGTCATGTTGAGAACAAAGGTTGAACGTCGCGACACTACGCCCTAAGCTTCCGAGTCACAAGAGAGGTCGGAGCTTTGCCTTTGGATAACGAACTTCGTTTTGAGCCGGTGACGCCGGAACGTTGGGATGATTTCGAAATCCTCTTCGGCCCGCAGGGCGCATTCTACAATTGCTGGTGCGTCGCGCTGCGCCTGCCGCATGCGGTGAGGACGAAAATGTCGGCCGGCGAGCGCAAGACGCATATGCGGGAACGGATCGAGGCAGGCCCGCCGCCGGGCATTCTCTGTTACGCCGATGGCGCGCCGGTGGCCTGGGTACAGGTGGGGCCGCGCCACGACGTGCCGCAGTTCAATTCGCCGCGCACCGTTTCGCGGCCGCTGGAGGAGGGCGATGCGCATGACCCATCCATCTGGGCCGTGAGCTGTTTCTTTCTGCTGCCGAAACTTCGCGGCAAGGGAATGAGCCATCGCCTGCTCGCCGGCGCAATCGAGCATGCCCGACGCCAGGGCGCGCGGTTTCTCGAAGCCTGTCCGATCGATCATGTGAAGCAGTCGAAATCCGTCACGCTGTGTATCGGCTCGACGGCGACCTTCGACGCTGCCGGTTTCGAGACGGTGGCACGGCGCAAGGATGGCCGTCCGCTCATGCGGCTGGAACTGCGCGACTGACGGTGTTGGAAAGGAAATGCGTTTCGATGAGCTCGGCCGCATGCGCCCAGTCGGCGGCGCGGGTGATGTTGTCGGCTGCGGCCGGTGCGAAACGATGGACGGGCGAATTCGGCATCAGGTGAATGAGCAGACAATCGGCGACATGATCCCTGACCGAATGCAGATTGTGCGCCATATCATCGATAAAGACGACGGGAAAGGAGCGGCTGGCATGCAGCGCGTGAACGATCGGCCCCTTGGGCTGTTCGCTGGCAAGCAGCGGAAAGAGAAGGCCTGTTCTGTCAAGCAAACGTCGGCGCTGATCCTGGAACCTGGGCGGCATGGCTGTCAAGAAAAGGACGTCGGCCCCTTGCGAAAGCCGGCCGAGCGTCTCGACGACGCGGTCGAGCGGCGTCTGCCACAGCTCCTGCGCTTCGAAGAACTCTTCGATGAGCCGGCTGACCTGCCGATCCTCGATCGCAACCCCGTCCGCCTTCGAGACGATGTTGCCGTGAAGGCGGAACGAGCGCGGCAGGAATTCATGGCCCTGGCTTTTGAGGAAAAGCTGGAAAGGGCCGATGAACTGCAGCACGACGTCATCGACATCGCAGACGATCAGCGGCCGCTCGCCAAGGCGGATATGCGAAATATCGAGTTCCCCAGACGTCACCGTCAATATTCCCCGGAATCGAGGCCGGGCGAGGAAAAATGCCGCCAGGCGGCAGTCACCGCCTCGGGACTGATGCCGCTCGCCGCGCAGAAGGCCGTCGCCGTCGGTTCGTGGTTCATCAGGAAGTCCATCATGCCGGCAAGGAATCCCGGATCGTTGACCGCGCTGCGCACTTGGCTCGGCGCCACGCCGGTGAGCGCGAGGAAACGGCCGAACATGTCGGGATCATCGGCAAGCCAGCCAAGCACCGCGATCGCCGTCTCGTGCGGATCGGCGGCTGGTTGTTTCGAAGTCTTGAAGTTGCTTTGCATTTCGAGGGGTAAGTTACCTTTTCTTCAACCAAATACCGCTAGCGTGCGCTATCGGTTTCACGGAGCTATTTGTCCGTATGTGCATTTCTCATAGGACGAACGACTGCGCGAACGGACGTAGGGACAGCTTGTCATGCCCAAACAGGTAATGATTGTAGAAGATAACGAGCTTAACATGAAGCTCTTTCGCGACCTGATCGAGGCGTCCGGTTATACCACGATTCAGACGAGGAACGGCATGGAGGCGCTCGATCTGGCGCGCAAACATCGCCCCGACCTCATCCTCATGGATATCCAGCTTCCCGAGGTCTCCGGCCTCGAAGTCACCAAATGGCTGAAGGAAGACGACGAACTGCACGTGATTCCCGTCATCGCCGTCACCGCCTTCGCGATGAAGGGCGATGAGGAGCGGATTCGCCAGGGCGGCTGTGAGGCCTACGTTTCCAAGCCGATCTCGGTTCCGAAATTCATCGAGACGATCAAGACTTATCTGGGCGATGCCTGAGGCATCGGAAAGACGCTAATGACTGCGCGAATACTGGTGGTTGACGATATTCCTGCGAACGTAAAGCTGCTCGAAGCGCGGCTGCTTGCAGAGTATTTCGACGTGATGACCGCAGCCGACGGCTACGAGGCTCTGGCAATCTGCGAGCGCCACCAGGTCGATCTCATCCTGCTCGACATCATGATGCCGGGGATAGACGGTTTCGAGGTCTGCGAGCGGCTGAAGGCCAGCCAGAAGACCGCACATATTCCCGTCGTCATGGTCACTGCGCTCGACCAGCCGGCCGATCGCGTGCGCGGCCTGAAGGCCGGCGCCGACGATTTCCTGACCAAGCCGGTCAATGACCTGCAGCTGATCTCGCGGGTGAAAAGCCTGCTGCGGCTGAAGACGCTGAGCGATGAGCTGCGTATCCGCGCCGACACCGCTCATACGATGGGCATGGACGATATCATGCGCGCGGGCGAGGGGCGCGCCGACGAGACCGGCCAAGTCCTGCTCGTCGACGGCCGCGCCAATTCCCAGGAGCGCATCATCAAGGCGCTGAAGCCCATCGCCGACGTGCTTGCTCTTTCCGATCCGCAGGCCGCCCTCTTCGAGGCCGCGGAGAGCCCGTTCGACCTTGTCATCGTCAACGCCAACTTCGACGATTACGATCCGCTTCGCCTGTGCTCGCAACTGCGCTCGCTGGAACGGACGCGTTTCCTGCCGATCCTGATCATCACCGAGCAGGGCTCCGACGAGATGGTCGTCCGCGCGCTCGATCTCGGCGTCAATGACTACATCGTCCGCCCGGTCGATCCCAACGAACTGGTTGCCCGCAGCCTGACGCAGATCCGCCGCAAGCGCTACAACGACCGCCTGCGCAACAGCGTCAAGCAGACGATCGAGCTTGCCGTGACCGATCCGCTGACCGGTCTCTACAACAGGCGCTATCTCGACAATCACCTGAACGTGCTCTTCAATCGTTCGATGGCGCGCGGCCGGCCGCTTTCGGTGCTGATCACCGATATCGACCGTTTCAAGCAGGTGAACGACACCTACGGCCATGACGGCGGCGACGAGGTGTTGCGGGAATTCGCAAATCGCGTCCGCTCGACCATCCGCGGCGCCGATCTCGCCTGCCGCTACGGTGGCGAGGAATTCGTCGTCGTGATGCCCGACACTTCACCGGAAGTTGCCGCCTCTGTCGCCGAGCGCCTGCGCGCCGCGGTCGAAAGCACTTCGTTCGCGCTGAAACATTCCGGTCATGCGCTGAACGTCACCGCTTCCTTCGGCATCGCCTCGCGCATCGCCTCGGTGCTGACACCCGACCAATTGATGAAGCAGGCGGATCTGGCACTCTACGAAGCCAAAAATACGGGCCGCAATCGCGTGGTCGCCGCGGCTGCCTAGCGAATCATTTGCCGCTTTAGACGCCACATTGGAGTTTTCCACTGCGGTAAGTGAATTATTACCGATTTTTAATGCTCGCCTGCGCTATGGGCGGTGAAAATTTTGCGCCTTAATAGCCCAAAAATGGACTTCCCGCATTGCTGCGAATGTGCTGACATTCGACAGTCTTGAAAACGTTAGGCCGTCCCCAGGTTCGAAATAGAGACTATAAAAAAGCCTGCCGCCAACAGGCGACAAATAGATTGCGCCGACGTCACCTCACGTAAGGGAAGGGGAGGCGTAAGTTATTAGGTTATATTGTCGAATTTCTTCGACGGTTCATGCATTGCGCTTCGCGCCCCAAGCAAACTCCATGAATCTTGTATGTGCCAAAATTGGACTTTTAACCATAGAATCAAGCTCGGAAAAATAACCCTTAAGAATTTGTTGATTTTCTTTCATTTTTGCGCAAATTATCGGCTCATAAGAGAAGCGCTCCCGTAGAGGAGTTGTCCATACCCCATGATGCTCAGGTCCGCCGCATCTCCTGGGTCGTGGGGTCGGTCGGCTAGTAGGCAAGCTATAGCGGTTCCTCGTGCCGCTTTGCATGCTGGCCGACCCCCTTTCAAGAAAACGCCGCCACTTCCCGAAGATGGAAGGGCGGCGTTTTGTCTGTTTGCGCTATCATATTCAATTGCGATCTGATCCGGGGCGAGCCAATCCGGACAATAAAAAACGCGCAACCCTGGGGCGCGCGCTTTTTCGAAATCCCTGGGACCAAGTAATTACTTGATCTTGGTTTCCTTGAACTCGACGTGCTTCTTTGCAATCGGGTCGTACTTCGTCTTCGTCATCTTGTCCGTCATCGTACGGCTGTTCTTCGTCGTGACGTAGAAGAAACCGGTGTCGGCTGTCGACAGCAGCTTGATCTTGATTGTTGTAGCCTTGGCCATGGTCGTCCTGCCTTTAAGAAAATGAAAGCCGTGGAAGCCGGATGAGGCTCCACGGCAAATTCTGGCGCGAAACTACGAATCCCGCCCGAAAAGTCAAGCCCGTTTTCGAATGAACATCAGCCTGATGCCGGAAAGTAGGGCATAGAGGCCGAAGAAAGCAGCAATCGCCCAGGCAAAACCGTTATTGCCGGCGACATCGATCGCCGCGCCGATCACCTGCGGCCCTGCGACCGTTCCCATCGCATAACAGAAGACGAAGGCCGCATTCGCAGCCGCAAGGTCGGAACCCGTCAGCCGTGAGCCGAGATGGCTGAGGCCGACCGTGTAGAGGCCGGACACGCAGCCACCCCAGAAAAGCAGGATTCCGGCCATCAGCAGCCAGTTGTTGACCAGCACCGGCAGCATCATCGACCCGACGAAGCCCATCAGCGCCATGCAGGCCAGAAGCGGCCGCTTGTCGGCAATGCGGTCGGAAAGCAGGCCGAGCGGGATCTGGAAGATGACGTTGCCGACGCCCATCATGGTGAGCAGCAGCGCGGCCTGCGATTCGGTGAAATTCGCGCGCACGGCAAAGATCGGAAAAAGCGAAAGCCCGCCCGCCTCGACTGCGCCGAAAATGAAGACGGCAGCCGTCGCTGTCGGCACCAGGAACACGTAGCGCATGAAATGCAGCTCCGGTTTTTCCTCCAGTATCGGGCTTTCGTCACGGGCGATGAAGATTGGAATGGCGGCAAGCAGGATGGCGCCGGCACCGATCAGGAAGGGAAAGATGCCATCGCTGCCCAGCAGTGAAAAGAGCAGGGGTCCCGCCGCAAAGCCGAGGGAAAGCACCGTCGCGTAAATGCCGAGCACGAAGCCGCGCTTGGTGGGCGGCGAGGCGGCGTTGATCCAGAATTCCGAGAGGATGAACAGCGTCGTCGTCGCGCCATGGAAGGCGAAACGCAGCGGAAACCACATCCAGAAATCCTGGGCGTAATAGAAACCGAGCGCGCTTAGCGCCGAAATCAGCACGGCCCAGAGCATTGTCGGCGCAACGCCGTATTTATGGGCGAGCTTGGTGGTGACAGGGGCGGCGGCCATCGCCGCAATCCCGGCCATTGCCGTGTTGAGCCCGATCAGGGTGGACGAGATTCCGCGTTTTTCCAGGATGATGCTGAGAAGCGGGAGTCCGAGGCCGATTGCTATGCCGACGGCCGAAATGGACGAGATGGCTGCCACCAGAGAAGGCCAATGGATTTCCTCGACATCGCCTGGTGTGCCGTTTCTCGGCTGAGACATTTATCCATCCTTAGAAGCTGCTCGAGCGAATCGGCCGGTCGCGTCACATAGAAAGACACTGGCGTGCCAAATCCGGGTGACGAGCAGCGTTTCGCAGTATTTCCGATGTGCGTGACCATCCGCGGAATGTAAAGCCTGTTCGGACAAGAAAAGCTTACCATGTCAAGTCGTTGAAGATCGTCGACGCCCACCTGCCGGTGGTGGCCGGTGGAGGGCTGGCCCTACACGTTAAATATGTCTGGAAGGTGAAGGCGCTCAGTCCGGCCGCCGGGGAAGGTCGTAATCATCGGGACTGTCGCTCTCTCCGCCGAAGCCGTGCATGCGCAGCGCCCATTGCAGACCAATGACGCCGCCCTTGATCGGCTGGATCGACGCCAGCGCGGTGATGACCGTGATCGGCGCCCAGATGGCAAGATGGACCCAGACCGGCAGCACGAAGGTCATATCGGTCAGCATATAGCCGCCGACCACGACATGGCCGAGGACGAGGATGACGATATAGGGCGGCAGATCGTCCGAGCGGTGGTGATGCATCGCTTCGCCGCAGGCCGCGCAATGATCGACCGGCTTCAGGAATGCGCGAAAGAGCTTGCCGTTGCCGCAGGCCGGGCAGCGGTTCATCAGTCCGCGCATGATCGAGCGTCCAAGCGGGCGCTCGACCTCGGGCGTATCCCCATAGCGGACGACCGGATCGGTCGGTGTGCTCATCGCATCTTCCCCTTTCGGACCGGGAGTATTGGATCAGACCCTGAATCGGGGCCGATGCCCTAGCGGCGCCCGCGCGGAGGCCGCGTTCCCGGTTTCTTGCGAACCTGGCCCCTCTCGCGGCGGCCGGCTTTGTGAAAGGAGCGCACCGCCGTCGGCATCTCGCGCCCTTCGCTCAGCATTTCGAAACGCAGCGCGCCGGCAAGCGGGATCGCTTCGGCAAGCTTCACGGTGACGCTGTCGCCGAGGCGATAGCCGAGCCCCGTTCTTTCACCCGAGAGCGCCTGATGCGCTTCGTCATAGATGAAATAATCGGTGCCGAGCGTAGATATAGGAACGAAACCGTCGGCGCCATAGTCCGGCAAGGTTATAAAAAGTCCCGATTTCGTAACGCCCGAAACACGGCCGGAAAATTCCTCGCCGACACGGGTGCTGAGATGATGCGCGATCAGCCGATCGATGGTCTCGCGCTCGGCCGCCATGGCGCGGCGCTCAAAGGTCGAGATTTCGGCGGCGATATCGTCGAGGGTGGCTTCTTCGTCTGGCGTGATGCCGCCTTCGCCGAATCCAAGCGAGCCGACGAGTGCGCGATGCACGATCAGATCGGCGTAGCGACGGATCGGCGAGGTGAAGTGCGCGTACTTCATCAGGTTGAGACCGAAATGGCCGATATTTTCAGGACTGTAGATCGCCTGGCTCTGCGAGCGCAGCACCATTTCGTTGACCATCGTCTGGTGCGCCGTGCCTTCGGCTTTCGCGAGAATGCCGTTGAAGCTGTTTGCGCGCACGCTGCCGCCCTTGGCGAGCGAGATGCCGAGCGTCGCCAGGAACTCACGCAGGACTTCCTGCTTGGCGAGCGTTGGGCCGTCGTGAATGCGGTAGACCAGAGGCTGGCGCTTCTTTTCCAGCGTCTCGGCGGCGCAGACGTTCGCCTGGATCATCATCTCTTCGATCAGCTTGTGCGCGTCAAGCCGCGGCGGCACGAAGACACGGTCGACCGTGCCGTCGGGCTTCAGCAGGATCTTGCGCTCCGGCATGTCGAGTTCCAGCGGCTGGCGCCTGTCGCGTCCGCGCTTCATCACCCCGTAGGCGTGCCAGAGCGGTTTCAGGATCGGCTCAAGCATCGGTCCGGTCTTGTCATCGGGATTTCCGTCGATCGCCGCCTGCGCCTGCTGGTAGGAAAGCTTGGCCGCGCTCTTCATCATGATCCGATGGAAGGTGTGGCCGATCTTGCGGCCTTCTCCCGAGAAGCTCATGCGCACGGCGAGAGCCGGGCGGTCGACGCCTTCCTTCAGCGAGCAGAGATCGTTGGATATCCGCTCCGGCAGCATCGGCTCGACCCGATCCGGGAAATAGACGGAATTGCCGCGCTTCAGCGCCTCGCGGTCGAGCGGGGAATTCGGGCGGACATACCAGGAGACGTCGGCAATCGCCACGGTAACGATGACGCCGCCGGGATTGTCGGCCGAGGGGTCGAGCTCGGCGTAAACGGCATCGTCATGGTCTTTGGCGTCGGCCGGATCGATAGTGATCAGCGGCACGCCACGCCAATCTTCCCGATGCGACATCGTCGCCGGCTTGGCGGCTTCCGCCTCGGCGATGACGGCCGGCGGGAAGACATGCGGAATCCCGTGCGCATGGATCGCGATCATCGAGATCGCCTTTTCCGAGCCGACGGAGCCGACGACGGAGAGAACCTTGGCGCGCTGAAGGCCGAAGCGGCCGAGGCGGGCGATTTCGACCTCGACCAGGTCGCCGTCCTTGGCGTCGCCGGTGAATTCCGGATCGATCACCATCTCCTCGCCGCGCCGCTCAATCGGCAACAACCGGCCGCCGCCGCCAGGCGCTGTGCGGAAGACACCCATCGACGCCCCGCGGCGCCTGTCGATCACCTTGATGATCCGCGCCGTATAGGCCGGTCCGCCACGATCGACGGCCGGGAAGATCTTTGCCAGAATGCGGTCGCCGAGGCCGGCGACGGGCGCCTTACCCTTGCCCTGGCGACCTGCCGGTGACTGCTGACGGATGGCGACGGCGGGCGCCACGCCCTGATCCTCCGGCCATTCAGCCGGCCGGCCGATCAGATCGCCGTCCTTGTCGCGCGTCGTAATATCGAGAACGGTGACGGGCGGAAGCGCGCCGGGTCGGATCAGCGACTTGCGGCTCTTCTGCAGCATGCCTTCCTGCTCGAGCTCCTGCAGCATGTGCTTGAGCTCGACGCGGCTGTCGCCCTTGAGCCCGAAAGCCTTGGCGAGTTCACGCTTGGAGGCCTTTTGCGGGTGATCGGCGATAAAGCGCAGGATCACCTCGCGCGAGGGCAGCGCGCCGTGGACGATGTTCAGCGGCTCGACGGCCGAAGCATCCTTGCCCGCGCGGCCGAGCTTGCCAGGGCGCTTGCCCGCCGGGTTCGTTCTGTCGCGCGGTATCCTGCTCACGTCAGCTCTTTTTCGATTTTGCCGGCGCTTTCGCCTTCGTTGCCTTCGGCTTGGCCGCCGTCTTGGTGGTCTTGGCTTCGGCAGCCGCAGCCTTCGGCTTGGCTTTCGCCTTGGCGGTCTTCGCGGCAGGAGCCTTGCCGGCCTTCTCGGCGATCAGCGCCAGCGCCTCCTCGACGGTAATCGCCTGCGGATCCTTGCCCTTCGGCAGCGTCGCGTTGACCTTGCCCCAGTTGACATAGGGGCCGTATTTGCCGTCGCGAACGGTGATGGCGCCGCCGTCAGGATGGTCGCCAAGCGTCTTCAGCGCCGCCGGCGTGCCACGCGCGCCGCGGCCCGGCGCTTTATTCGCCTTTTCGGCGATGACAGTCACGGCGCGGTTGAGGCCGACCGAGAACACGTCCTCTACCGTTTCCAGGTTGGCATAGGAGCCGTCATGCAGGAGGAACGGCCCATAGCGGCCGATGCCCGAGGAGATCATCTTGCCAGTTTCGGGATGTTTGCCGATATCGCGTGGCAGCGAAATCAAAGCCATCGCCTTTTCGTAATCGATATCTTCGGGCTTCCATCCCTTCGGCAGCGAAGCGCGCTTGGCTTCCTTGCCGTCACCGCGCTGGATATAGGGGCCGAAGCGGCCGGAACGCAGCGTCAGTTCCTCGCCGGTCGTCGGATCGGTGCCGAGGTTCTTCGGCTCGTTGAGCGCCACCCCTTCCGCTTCTCCGCCGTTTTCGGAGGAGAGCTGGCGCGTGTAATTACATTCGGGATAGTTCGAGCAGCCGACGAAGGCGCCGTATCTGCCGAGCTTCAACGATAGGTTGCCGGTACCGCAGACCTGACAGATTCGGGGATCGCCGCCATCTTCCCGCTTCGGGAAGACGAGCGGCGCCAGCGCCTCATTCAGCGAATCGAGCACGTTGGTAACGCGCAGTTCCTTGGTGTCTTCAATCTGGGAGAAGAAATCCTTCCAGAAGTCGCGCAGCACCTGCTTCCAGTTCAACTCGCCGGCGGAAATCCGGTCGAGCTTTTCTTCGAGATCGGCCGTGAAGTCGTATTCGACATATTTGGTGAAGAAGCTTTCGAGGAAGGCCGTCACCAGCCGGCCCTTGGCCTGCGGTATCAGCTTGCGCTTGTCGATCGTCACATAGTCGCGGTCGCGCAGAGTCGCCAGCGTCGCCGCATAGGTGGAGGGGCGGCCGATGCCGAGCTCTTCCATCTTCTTGATCAGCGAGGCTTCAGAATAGCGCGGCGGCGGCTCGGTGAAATGCTGGGTGGAATTGATCTTCTGCTTGGCGAGCGTCTCGCGCGCATTGATCTCGGGGAGGCGACCATCCTCGTCGCCGTCGTCGCTCTGCTCGCCGTCCTCTTTCTGGTCGGTATAGGCGGCGATGAAACCGTCGAAGCGGATGACCGAACCGACGGCGCGCAGGCCGGCCTTCTCTCCCTTGTTGTCGGCGGTGATTTCAGCGGTCGTGCGTTCGATTTCCGCCGACGCCATCTGGCTGGCGATGCCGCGCTTCCAGATCAGGTCGTAGAGCCGGATCTGATCAGCATCGAGGAATTTGCGGATACGGTCGGGAGAGCGGTAGAAATCGGTCGGACGGATCGCCTCGTGCGCTTCCTGGGCGTTCTTCGCCTTGGTGGAGTAGAAGCGCGCCTTGTCCGGCAGGTAGCGTTCGCCGAATTGATCGAGGATGGCGCTCCGCGCCGCGTCGATCGCCTCGGGCGCCATCTGCACGCCATCGGTTCGCATATAGGTGATCAGACCGACGGTCTCGCCGCCGATATCGACGCCTTCATAGAGCTTCTGGGCGATCTGCATGGTGCGAGAGGCGGAGAAGCCGAGGTTGGAGGAGGCCGCCTGCTGCAGCGTCGAGGTCGTAAAAGGCGGTCCCGGGTTGCGCTTGACGGGCTTTGCCTCAACCGTGTCGACGATATAGCTTGCACCTTCAAGCAAGGCCTTCAGGCGGCCCGCTTCCTCGCCGTTGCCGATTGCGCGCGGCGGCAGCCGCTTACCATGCGCCGAAACCAGCCTTGCCTCGAACTCGTCGCCGCGCGGCGTCTTCAGGAGCGCCGAGAGATTCCAGTATTCTTCCGAAATGAAGCGCTCGATCTCGGATTCGCGGTCGCAGACCAGGCGAAGTGCCACCGACTGGACGCGGCCGGCCGAACGTGCGCCGGGCAGCTTGCGCCACAGGACCGGCGATAGATTGAAGCCGACGAGATAGTCGAGGGCGCGGCGGGCGAGGTAAGCGTCGACCAGCGGCACGTCGATGTCGCGCGGCTCGGCCATCGCGTCGAGCACGGCCTTCTTGGTGATCGCATTGAAGACGACGCGCTTGACCGATTTGCCGCTCAGCACGCGCTTCTTGTTCAGCATGTCGAGGACGTGCCAGGAAATCGCCTCACCTTCGCGATCCGGGTCGGTCGCGAGAAACAGGTTGTCGGAGGATTTCACAGCGTCAGCAATGTCCTTCATCCGCTTGGCGGAGGCGCCATCGACCTCCCAAAGCATTTCGAAATCCTGATCGGGGAGGACTGAGCCATCCTTGGCAGGCAGATCGCGCACGTGTCCGAAGGAGGCGAGCACCTTGTATCCAGAACCCAGATACTTGTTGATCGTCTTGGCCTTGGCAGGCGATTCCACCACTACAACATTCATGATGATTCTCTAAAAAACAGCTACGCCGGCGTGGAAGCCAGCGCAACACTCAGCGCTACATGGATACCGGCCTTCCGACATGGACAGGGAAATCGCCGCGGTCAAGGGGTTTGCTACATTTTTACTTCTTGCGCACCGTGCAATCGAGGGGGATTGCGCGTCAAATGCAGGCCTATGATTGTGGCTCGTCGGTTCGACACGCGGTTCCTGCAGTTGCAAAACCGCTCGCTGTTATCGCCAAGGCTCAGTCGGAAAGCGAAACGAGGCCGCCCTGATGCCGATGCAGCCTGCCTGAAATATCGAGTTCCAGAAGAACGACATAGACGGCCGATGCCGAAAGACCCGTGTGGCGGATGACGTCATCGACCTCAACCGGTGTCGGCCCGAGAGCCTCGATGACGCGGTTCCGGTCAGAATCGTCGGGCGGCACGATCATCGCCTTGCCGTCACGCGCCGGTTCCTCCGCCATCGATGACGGAAACACATCGAATTGCACAAGCGGCGCCAAAGCCTCGACGACATCAGCAGGCGTGGTGACGATCGAGGCGCCTTCCTTCAGCAGACCATTGGTGCCGTGGCAGCGCGGATCGAGCGGTGAGCCCGGCACGGCAAATACGAGGCGGCCGAATTCGCCAGCAAGCCGCGCCGTGATCAGCGATCCCGAGCGCTCGGCCGCTTCGACGACAACGAGGCCGAGCGCGATGCCGGCGATCAGCCGGTTGCGGCGCGGGAAGTCACGGGCGCGGGGTTCCCAGCCGAAAGGCATCTCGCTCACCGCCAGTCCGTTGCCGCCCGTTATTTCATCGAGCAGACCGATATTCTCTGGCGGATAGGGCTGGTCGAGGCCGCCGGCGAGCGCCGCAATCGTGCCTGTGTCGAGACTTGCCCGATGTGCCGCGGTATCGATGCCGCGCGCAAGCCCGGAGACGACCGTATAACCCGCCCGGCCGCAGTCGCGCGCCACCATGGCTGCAAATTTGGAGCCGGCGACCGAAGCGTTGCGTGAGCCGACGATGCCGATGGCCGGCCGTTTGGCGGCGGAAAGCGCGCCCTTGACGGCAAGAAGCGGTGGCGCTCCGTCGATCTGCTTCAGCGCCTGCGGATAGTCCGGCTCGCCGATGCCGACGAAGCGGGCGCCGAAACGGTGCGCTGCCTCGAGCTCCCGATGCGCCTCGGCCTCGCTGGCGATGCGGATCGCCCGCGTGGCGCCGCCTCTTGCCGAAAGCTCCGGCAGCGCCGTAAGCGCGGCTTCAGCCGAACCGAAATGATTGATGAGGTCGCGAAAGGTTGCTGGGCCGATATTGTCGGAACGGATCAGGCGCAGCCAGGCAATCTTCTGCCGTTCGGTCAGCACAACGCCTTTGGGTGCCGCGCTCAGCGCATCCATTATCCTTTCGCCCCGATCTTGCTTTCCGTCCCGTCCATCAGCCGGGAGATATTCGCCTTGTGCTTCCAGTAGGAGATCAGGGTCATAATCGCCATAACGGCTGCAACCTTTTCATTGCCGAGTATCCACAGCGCGATCGGAATGACGAGCATGGCGATGAGCGCCGACAGCGAGGAGTAGCGCGTGGTGAAGGCGACCGCCAGCCAGACGGCGGCGAAGAGCACGACCATGATCGGCGCGACGCCGAGCAGGGTGCCTATATAGGTGGCGACGCCCTTGCCGCCTTTGAAACCGATCCAGACCGGGAACAGGTGGCCGATGAAAGCGAAGAAACCGGCAATGATCGCCGCTTCCTCACCAAGGAAATAGCCGACGACCCAGGCCGCGGCCGATGCCTTGAGCGCGTCGAGCAGCAGCGTCGCAGCCGCGAGTTTCTTGTTGCCGGTTCTCAGCACATTGGTCGCACCGATATTGCCGGATCCTATGCTACGTACGTCGCCGAGCCCGGCGGCCCGCGTCAGGATCAGGCCGAAAGGAATGGAGCCGAAGAGATAGCCGATGACGGCGGCCGCAAGCGCGATCGGCAATGTAATCTGCCATGACATGAGATTGGATAACATAAGCGCCCTCAGCCCTCCGTGGCTTATCAGTCCAGCCTTTCCTAGAGTGCGTGGACGAGCTTTCCCGAGACATATGTCGCGACGGCCCGTCCGCTGAAGCGCGCATCTTCGAACGGCGTGTTCTTCGAGCGGGAGAGAAGCATGTCTTTGGCGACAAGCCAAGGCTCATCGAGATCGATCAGCGTGATATCGGCCGCCGCACCCGGCTTCAGGGTGCCGGCATCAAGGCCGAAGATTTGAGCGGGACGCGTGGACATGGCGTCGATCAGGCGCATCAGGCTCACCTGGCCGCTGTGATGAAGTCTGAGGGCCGCCGCCAGCGTGGTTTCCAGGCCGACCGCACCATCCGCCGCCTCGCCGAAGGGCAGGCGCTTCGTGTCGACATCCTGCGGGTCGTGCGAGGAGACGATGATATCGATCGCCCCGCTCGCAACCGCCTCGGCCATCGCCACCCGGTCACTTTCCGGGCGCAGCGGCGGATAGAGCTTGAAGAAGGTGCGGTATTCGCCGATGTCGTTTTCGTTGAGCGAGAGGTTGTTGATCGAGACGCCACAGGTCACTTTGGCGCCGCGGCTGCGGGCGCGCTCGATGGCCTCGACTGATTCCGGCACCGAGATCATCGCGGCGTGATAGCGACCGCGTGTCAGCTCAGCAATCCTGAGGTCGCGTTCGAGCGGAATGAGTTCGGCCTCCTTCGGTATGCCGGAAAGTCCGAGCCAGCTCGCGAAAAGCCCCTCATGCATGACGCCGTTGGCGCCGAGATATTTGTCGCGCGTTTCGCAGGAGATGACGGCGCCGAATTCGCGCGCATAGGTCATGATCCGCCGAAGCACCTGCGTGTTGTGGACGCTCGAATGGGCATCGGTGAAGGCGACGGCGCCAGCCTGCATCAGGAGGCCGATCTCCGTCATCTCCTCGCCGGCAAGACCCTTGGTGATGGCGGCTGCCGGATAGACGTGGACGGCGGCCGTATCCCGCGCCGTCTTCTTGACGAATTCGACGAGCGCGATGTCGTCGATGACTGGATCGGTGTCCGGCATCATGATGATTGAGGTGACGCCGCCGGCCGCCGCCGCCCGGCTTGCCGAGGCGATCGTCTCGCGGTGCTCGCCGCCGGGTTCGCCGATATGGACGCGGGCATCGACGAGGCCGGGCGTTGCGACAAGGCCGGTGCAGTCGCGGATGACGGCGCCTTGCGGCGCGCCCTGGTTCTGCGCCTCGTGGCCGGCAGCAAGGATCACGCCGTTTTCTGCGATGATCGTCCCGACTTCATCGAGATTGCGCGAAGGATCGACGATGCGGACACTCTTGAGGACGATCGGGTTGCTCATGCCATCATTCCACCGGTTCGGGGACCCTGGTTCTGCGAGACGAGCAGTGTTTCCATCACCGCCATGCGCACCGCGACCCCCATCTCAACCTGCTCGGCGATCACGCTCTGCGGCCCGTCCGCCACTTCCGAGGCAATCTCCACGCCGCGGTTCATCGGGCCGGGATGCATGACCAGCGCATCCTCCTTCGCCGCCTTCAGCGTTTCGGCATCGAGCCCGTAGAAATGGTAGTATTCACGCACCGAGGGCACGAAGGCGCCGGACATGCGCTCGCGCTGCAGCCTAAGCATCATCACGACGTCGGCGTCCTTCAGCCCTTCCTTCATCGAATGGAAGACCTCGACGCCCATCTCGGCGATGCCGGCGGGCAGGAGGGTGGCGGGCGCGACGACGCGCACGCGCGCCCCCATGGCGTTGAGCAGCAGGATATTGGAGCGCGCCACGCGCGAATGCAGCACGTCGCCACAGATCGCCACGATGATGCGCGAAAGCTTGCCCTTGGCGCGACGTATGGTCAATGCGTCGAGCAGTGCCTGGGTCGGATGTTCGTGCTGCCCGTCGCCGGCATTGACGACCGAGCAGGAAACTTTCTGGGCAAGCAGAGCCGCGGCCCCCGCACTCGAATGGCGGATCACCAGCACGTCGGGGCGCATCGCATTCAGCGTCATCGCCGTATCGATCAGCGTTTCGCCTTTCTTCACCGAGGAATTGCCGACCGACATGTTCATGACGTCGGCGCCGAGCCGTTTGCCGGCAAGCTCGAAGGAGGCCTGCGTGCGGGTCGATGCCTCGAAGAAGAGGTTGATCTGCGTCAGCCCGCGTAGCGTCGACGTCTTCTTTTCTCTCTGGCGGCTGATCTTGACGGCTTCGTCGGCCTTGTCGAGAAGATAGGTGATATCCTGCTCGGTGAGGCCCTTGATGCCGATGAGGTGGCGGTGGGGGAAAAAGACCATGACCCTGCCTCTTGCTGTCTCTGCCGGGTCTATAAAGAGTGCGGCCCGCGGGGGCAAGCATGCGCTGTGGGCAAAGGCTTATGTCCCCATGCATTTTCGCCTGAATTCCGATAGAGCAGAATGAGCGAATCATAACTTCCGGTTTCCTTTTGCCGGGCTCTTGCACTAGAAGCGAATAATGACCTCCGCCAACCGGACTGACGACAAACTCGCAGAACTCAACCAGCCGAGCCTGTGGTCCGGCATCAATGCCTATCGGTCCGATCCGCTGATCGTCGATCTGACGGCGGCCTTGCCGCGCGGCATCCGCGAAGATCTGGAAAACATGGGCCGCTACGTCACCTCGCCGGAAGCGCAGGAATTGGCGCGCATGGCCAACCAGGGCACACCGCAGCTGCGCACCCATGGCCCGCGCGGCGAGCGTCTCGATGTCGTTGAATTCCATCCCGCCTGGCATGCACTGATGCGCCGCTCCATGTCGGTCGGCCTGCATTCCTCCGTCTGGGATCCGCAGGCCGATACCGAAGCCAAGGATGAGGGCCACAAGGTTCGCGCCGCGCGCTTCTATCTGATGGCGCAGCTGGAATCTGGCCATCTCTGCCCGCTGACGATGACGAGCGCCTCCGTTGCTGCCCTTTCTGCGTCGCCTGCCGTGCAGAAAGATTGGGCCCCGAAGATCCTCTCGCGCAAATATGATTCGTCGAACAAGCCTGCCATGCAGAAGTCCGCCGTGACCATCGGCATGGGCATGACGGAAAAGCAGGGCGGCACGGATGTGCGCGCCAACCGCAGCGCCGCCGAAAAGGTCAGCGAAGGCATATACCGGCTGTCCGGCCACAAATGGTTCATGTCCGCTCCGATGAGCGACGCCTTCATCATGCTGGCGCAGACCAAGGAGGGCATGGGCTGCTTCCTGGTGCCGCGCCTTCTGGAGGATGGGTCGGCGAATGGCCTGCAGTTCCAGCGGCTGAAGGACAAGGTCGGCAACCGCTCCAACGCCTCTTCCGAAGTTGAGTTCACTGATACCTTCGGTTTCCTGCTCGGCGGCCCGGATGCCGGCATCCGCACCATTCTCGACATGGTGACGCTGACGCGGCTCGACTGCGCGCTCGCTTCTTCAGGCATCATGCGCGCCTCGCTCGCCGAGGCCGTGCACCATACGCGCGGCCGCAGCGTCTTCGGCAAGATGCTCGTCAACCAGCCGATCATGACGCGCGTGCTCGCCGATATGGCGCTCGATGTCGCGGCCGCGACGGCGCTCTCCTTCCGGCTTGCCGATGCCTTCGACAAGGCGCGCGGCAATGCCGAGCAGGCGGCCTATGCCCGCGTCATGACGCCGGTCGCCAAATACTGGTGCTGCAAGATCGCGCCGGCGCTGATTTACGAGGCGATGGAATGCATCGGCGGCAATGGTTACATCGAGGAGCGCCCGATCGCCCGCCATTACCGCGAGGCTCCAGTAAACGCCATCTGGGAAGGCTCAGGCAACGTCATGGCACTGGATGTGCTGCGTGTGCTCAACCGCGGCAAGGATCTGTTCGAGACGGTTTTTGCTGGCCTAGCTCGTGATCTCGGCCCGGCCGGCAAGAAGACGATCGACGTGCTGCGCGCCGCAATCGCGCTCTGCGAACAGGACGAGGGCGCGGCACGCCTGCTCGTCGAGCAACTGGCTCTTGCCGCCGGTGCGGCGGAGCTTTACCGGCTCGGGGCAGGGCGCATCGCCGATGCCTTCATCGAGACGCGCCTTGCCGGCGGCTGGCGATCCACCTACGGCATGCTCGATTCCCGCTTCGACGCGAGCTACATCGTCGATCTGCTCTATCCCCCGGCGGCCTGATCACAAATGAGGATGATGATTGCTCTTCGCCTGTTCAAACCAGGCGATATCGAGCATTAGAGGTGCCATCTTGCTCGCGAGGGAATCGAGCAATCCGCAAGCCGAGATGCTCGGCGATCGGATCAAAATCACGATCATCGTGCAGGAGTGAATGGCCTTCCTCAATGCAGAATGTGCCGACCATCACATCGATGGTCTTGCGCACTGTGATGCCGCGCTCCCGCAGCTGACGGTAATTGCGAGCTGCTTTGACAGCGAGGCTGTCGCCAAGCATCGGGCGAACTGTGAATTGGCGCAGACATCGGCGTCATGGGGTTCAAGATCGACGATACCATCTCCATAAACGAAAATCCGGCCGCGTCGCCGCAGCCGGATCATCATCTACGTCCGAAAATCAGCTTTCAGAAGAAGCCGCGGCGCTGCCACCAGCCGGCTTTCTTCGGCTTGCCGTCGTCGCTGTCGCCATTTTCGCTGCGAGTGGATTTCACCGTTGGCTCGGACGAGGAGATGTTGGATTCGCGGTTGGCGCGAACCGGCTTTGCCTCTTCCTGGGCAGACCCTCCGAGATCGGCAGAGGCTTCGACCACTTCCGGTTCGGCTTCGACGGCGGGTGCGGTTACTTCTTCCGCTACCGGTTCTTCGACCGGTGCCGCGGCGGGTTTGCGGCGGCCGCGGCCACGGGCGGGCTTCACCTCTTCGGCGACGACGGCCGCACCTTCGACGGCCGCTGCGGCCTGGCCTTCGCCGGCCTGTTCAGCAATCGTCTCGACGATTTCGGCTTCAGCGGGAGCAGCGTCATCCGAAGCATCGTCGCCTTCGTCTTCGTCACCACCATTGCCTTCGCCGGCTTCACCGGCCGTCAGTTCGGAACCGTCTTCGGCGCGATTGCGGCGGCCGCCGCGCTTGCCGCGACGGCGGCGCTTGCGGCGCTGCGATTCCTCGCTTTCAGCACGGGCTTCGGGGGAAGCGGCGGCGTTTTCATCGCCTTCGCTGCCTTCGTCCTCGCCGTCTTCCTCTTCCTCACCGGCTTCACCTGCAGCGGATGCCGGCTGCTCGGCATTGCCGTTGCGGCCGCGACGGCGCCTACGGCGCTTGCGCTTGCGGTTGCCGTCACCTTCGCCTTCCGAGCGCACTGTGGCGGCACGTTCGGCAGCGGCCGGCTTTTCCTCGAGCTCTTCGTCTTCCTCCTCATCCGCCTCGATGACGATATCGTCGTCGTCATCCTCGGGAATGGCTGCGAAGTTGAAGAGGCTTTCGATCTTGACCGGGTTTTCCACGGCTTCGCCGCGGTCGATCGCGAAGTGCTGCGCACCTACCGAACCGTCGGCATCGATGATGATCGCGACACCGAAGCGAGCTTCGTAATCGACGATCGTCTGACGCTTGTGGTTGAGAAGGTACAGGGCGATATCGGGCGTCGTGCGGACGGTGATGTTGTGCGTCGTGTTCTTCAGCAGATATTCCTCGATGCCGCGCAGCACATGCAGGGCGACGGAGGACTGCGAACGGACGTGGCCCGTACCGCCGCAATGCGAGCAGACCTGTGTCGTCGATTCGAGAACGGAAGCGCGAATGCGCTGGCGCGACATTTCGAGCAGACCGAAATGCGAGATGCGGCCGACCTGGATGCGAGCGCGGTCGTTCTTCAGGCATTCCTTCAGCTTCTTCTCGACGGCGCGGTTGTTGCGCTTCTCTTCCATGTCGATGAAGTCGATGACGATCAGACCGGCGAGGTCGCGCAGGCGAAGCTGGCGGGCGATTTCTTCCGCAGCCTCGAGGTTCGTCTGGAGAGCTGTGTCCTCGATCGAGTGTTCGCGCGTCGAGCGGCCGGAGTTGACGTCGATCGAAACCAACGCTTCCGTCTGGTTCATGATCAGGTAACCGCCGGAACGCAGCGTCACTTGCGGCTGCAGCATGCGGTCGAGCTGAGCTTCGATACCGGAACGCGAGAAGATCGGGTGGATATCGCGATAGGGCTGAACCACCTTGGCATGGCTCGGCATCAGCATCTTCATGAAGTCTTTCGCTTCACGATAGCCTTCCTCGCCGGCAACGATGATCTCGCCGATATCCTTGTTGTAGAGGTCGCGGATCGAACGCTTGATCAGCGAGCCTTCTTCATAAACGAGGCAGGGAGCGGTGGAGGCGAGCGTCAGCGTGCGCACGTTCTCCCACAGACGCATCAGATATTCGAAGTCGCGCTTCACCTCGACCTTGGTGCGGTTCGCACCGGCCGTGCGCAGGATGACGCCCATGCCCTGCGGCACTTCGAGCATGCGGGCGATTTCCTTCAGGCGCTTGCGGTCCTGCGGATTGGTGATCTTGCGGGAAATGCCGCCGCCGCGCGCCGTATTCGGCATCAGAACCGAGTAGCGGCCTGCGAGCGAAAGATAGGTGGTGAGCGCTGCACCCTTGTTGCCGCGCTCCTCCTTGGCGACCTGTACGAGCAGGATCTGGCGGCGCTTGATGACTTCCTGGATGCGGTACTGCTTGCGCGGCTTGCGCTGCACGCGATCCGGCACCTCTTCCATGGCGTCTTCAGCGCCGACGGATTCGATGACTTCCTCTTCGCCGTGATCGTCGTCATCGTCGTCATCGTCGTGGCGACGCTTGTTGGTGTCGATATCCTCGGAGATCGTGTCGGTTTCAACCATCGCCGCCATCGTGCCGCCGGTTGAACCGTCATCTTCGTTGTCGACGTTCGAAGCACCCTCCGCTTCGACATCCGTGGGAACGGCATCCTCGGTCGGAGTCGTTTCGGCGACTTTCTTGCGGCTGCGGCGCGGTCTTGCCTTCTTCGCGGGCGCCTCCTCGGCGGCCTCAGGCGAAGTTACGACCTCCGTCGCTGCGACAACTTCTTCCGTCACTGCCTCGTCCGCTGCGGCAGCCGGTTCGGGTGCCTCGGCCGAAACGATGCCGACATCCGGCTGGTCCTGGGTCGAAAGGTCGACCATCGGCGCGGTTTCGACGTGTTCGACGTCCTCGTCGCGCCGGTGCTCTTCGGCTTCGGCCCGAAGCAGCGCCTGACGGTCGGCGAGGGGTATCTGGTAATAGTCGGGATGGATTTCGGCGAAGGCCAGGAAGCCGTGCCGGTTGCCGCCGTAATCGACGAAGGCGGCCTGCAGCGAGGGTTCGACCCTCGTTACCTTTGCGAGATAGATGTTGCCGCGGATCTGCTTCTTGTGCTGCGACTCGAAGTCAAATTCTTCTATGCGGTTCCCGCGAACGACAACGACGCGCGTCTCTTCCTCGTGAGACGCATCGATAAGCATTTTGTCTGCCATGTAAGCTGTGCTCCTCGGCGTGGCCGCGAGAGCGCATTCCCGACTGCTGTTAAAACAGAAAGAATGCGGTCCACCGTGGCCGCGCCGGATAATGAAAGTCGCGCCTGGCGCGAAGAGGAGAGCAGCAGCCAGACCGCAACCGGAACCATTTCGGTCCGGGGCCTGTAGACTTCAGATAAAACCTGCTGCGAAACCATCAACAACCAAGCGTGATCGACAAATACGAAGACCCGTTTTGGGTCCGATGAGTTTGCTCCCTGAGAGCGTGGTGGCTGATCCACCAATGAAGTTCCGACAAAAGCCGGAAAATCAGGATCCAGTTCTGGGGTTGAAGCGCATGAGACGGCGGACGATGACCGATGTGGCGCCAGGTCCTGATCTGGCTGGCAGCCTTGCGGCGACTCTATCCCGTCAGCACTTCTACCCTAAAATTCGTTGTATGTTTTCTCTGTTACAATAGCAAGGGAAAAGCCAAATGTGCCATAATATTGATGGATTTCGAAACGCATAGAAGCTGGGGATCAAGCGGTTGCGATTCGGCAGGCGGCAAAGGTGTTTCGCTCCTGGGCGTCAGCCTTCGTCATGGCTGGTCCATCGCGATATAAATAGGGTGTGGCGGTTTATTGTTTAAGAGGGCTCGGATCGCGGCGAAATCCGCAACGCGGCGATCGACATTCGCAAGGCGGGTTCTGGCTGCGGCGCTCGTCGCCGTTTGCCTCCTGCCTGAGGTCGCGGGCTCCGCGCAAACGAAAGATCCGCTGCTTGCCTACGGCGCGCGCATTATCGGCGATGACGCCAGAACACGCATCGTCATCGATTTCGACCGCGAACCGCGTTTCTCCGTCCATTATATCGCCAATCCGGAACGCATCGTTGTCGATCTGCCGGCGACCGCCTTCGGGTTTCCGGCGAAGGATCTCGCCGCCCGCGGCCTCTTCAAGGATATCCGCTACGGCAAGATGGACGAGGAGAGCGCGCGTATCGTGCTGACGGCGGCAAGCCCGGTGAAGCTGGCGCTCGCGAAGGTGCAGGCCGACGAGGCCGGCAAGGGCCATCGCCTCGTTCTCGAGGCCGAGATGATCGACAAGCAGGCTTTTGCCGAATTGGTCAGGACGCAATCCTGGAATGATCGGGCCGAAGCGGCTGAGACGACGAGCGCGATTCCGGCGCCGGAGAAGACTGCTCCCGGCGATTTCGTCATCGCCGTCGATGCCGGTCATGGCGGCATCGATACCGGTGCGATCGGCGTCGACACCAAGACCGAGGAAAAGCAGGTGACGCTCGCCTTCGCCAAGGCTTTGACCGACCGGCTGAACAAGGAGCCCGGCATCAAGGCTTTCCTGACCCGCGAGGACGACGAATTCCTGTCGCTTTCGCAGCGCGTGCTGATTGCCCGTCAGAACCATGCCGGCCTCTTCATTTCGCTGCACGCCGACACGCTGAAACAGAAGGATATTCGTGGCGCGACCGTCTATACGATCTCTGACAAGGCCTCTGACAAACTCGCCGCCGACCTTGCCGAACGCGAAAATCTCTCCGACCAGATTGCCGGCAAGGAAACGGTTGCCGAGCCGCCCGAAGTCGCCGATATCCTGCTTGACCTGACGCGGCGCGAAACGCAGGCCTTCTCGATTTCACTCGCCGAAAGCGTGTTGAATTCCTTCAGGGATCAGGTTGGCACGATCAACAATCCGCACCGCCATGCCGGCTTCCGCGTGCTGCAGGCCCCTGATGTGCCGTCGATCCTTCTCGAACTCGGTTTCCTGTCGAATGCCGATGACGAGAAACGGCTGTTGGATGAGACCTGGCGCGGCAAGATCGCCGATCTCCTGACCGATGCAGTCAAGCGATACCGCGCCGCCGTCATGGCGAATGGCGGTTGATGCCCCATTTGCCGAGCGGTTGGCAGCAGCAACATGTGCAAAAACAAATGCTAAGGCGCATCGCGTGAATCAAATTCTGAGCGAAACCTTTCCTGAGTGCCGAAGGGGAGGGCGTTGCTCGGATGCGACACTGCCGATGAAACGCAGGCACAACCGTGAATGCGGCGGGCAGAGCCCTATTTTCCTCACATTCGCGCCGTTACTCCGGTCTATGTGTTTCGCAATAAGTGAGACGAAATCGGCTTGTAGCGCCAACGCGCATGGGGTAAGCCCCGCAGCGTGCAAAGAGACATGATCTGTGCGATTGTGCGGCTGCGCCGATCTAATGATTAGACATACCGGTAGCTGAAAAAATATGGTTAGACTTCTTGGATATTTCTTCGGAATAGCGTGCGTCGGATTCCTGGGCGCCGCGGCTGTTGTTGCCGTCTATCTGGCGAGCGTGACGAAGGATCTTCCGGACTATGCCGTATTGAGCAGCTATGAGCCGCCGGTCACGACACGTGTCCATGCCGGCAACGGCGCGCTGATGGCCGAATATGCCAAACAGCGGCGCTTGTTCCTGCCAATCCAGGCCGTGCCCGATCGCGTCAAGGCAGCCTTCCTTTCGGCCGAAGACAAGAATTTCTATCAACACCCGGGTATCGATGTCACAGGCTTCATGCGTGCCGTGGTCGCCTATTTGACCGGCGGTCCGACGCAGGGCGGTTCGACCATTACGCAACAGGTGGCAAAGAATTTCCTGCTGTCGAGCGAACAGACCATGGAGCGCAAGGCCAAGGAAGCGATCCTGTCCTTCCGCATCGAACAGGCCTACAGCAAGGACAAGATTCTCGAGCTTTATCTGAACGAGATTTTCTTCGGCCTCAATTCCTATGGCGTCGCCAGCGCTTCCCTTACCTATTTCAATAAGTCTGTCAGCGAGTTGACGATTGCCGAGGCGGCATACCTCGCATCGCTGCCAAAGGGACCGGCCAACTACCATCCCTTCCGCCATCCCGAAGCCGCAATCACGCGCCGCAACTGGGTGATCGACCGGATGGTCGAGAATGGCTATGTCAGCCAGAGCGATGGCGCGGAAGCCAAGAAGCAGCCCCTTGGCGTCACGGTCCGCAGTTCCGGCCCCTCGCTCTTTGCCTCGGATTATTTCGCCGAAGCCGTACGCCGTCAGCTGATCGACCAGTATGGCGAAAAGGCCCTCTATGAAGGCGGCCTTTCGGTGCGAACCTCGCTCGATCCGCAGATGCAGCTTGCAGCCCGCAAGGCACTGCAGGACGGCCTCGTCACATATGACGAGCGCCGTGGTTTCCACGGCCCGATCAGCCAGATCGACGCAAGTGGCGACTGGGGCAAGGCACTTGCCGATATTCCCGCTCTTTCCGACGTGCCGGAGTGGCAACTCGCTGTCGTGCTCGCCGTCTCCGACAGCAACGTCGATATCGGCCTGCAACCGGACAAGGACGGGAGAGGCAAGGTAGGGACCGACCGTCAACGGGGCACGATCGACGCCAAGAATATGCAATGGGCTTTCCGTTCATCGGACGGCTCCCGCAAGACCACGAAATCGCCGGTCGGCGCGGTAGCTCCCGGTGACGTCGTCTATGTCGAGAAGCTCGGCGACGATGCGTCGACTTCCTATCGTCTGCGTCAGCCGCCGAAGGTCCAGGGCGGTCTCGTCGCCATGGACCCGAAGACCGGCCGCGTGCTCGCCATGGTCGGCGGCTTTTCCTATGGCCAGTCCGAATTCAACCGCGCGACCCAGGCGATGCGTCAGCCGGGCTCTTCGTTCAAGCCCTTCGTCTACGCTGCGGCGATGGACAATGGTTATACACCGGCTTCCGTCATCATGGATGCGCCGATCGAGATCGTCTCGGGCGGCCAGGTCTGGAAGCCGGAAAATTACGGCGGTGAAGTCGGCGGCCCGTCGACGCTGCGCTCGGGTATCGAGCACTCGCGCAACCTGATGACCGTGCGCCTTGCCAACGATCTCGGCATGAACATCGTAGCCGAATATGCTGAGCGCTTCGGCATCTACGATCACATGCTGCCGGTTCTCTCCATGTCGCTCGGCGCCGGCGATACCACGGTGCTGCGCATGGTCTCGGCCTATTCGGTCATCGCCAATGGCGGCAAGCAGATCAAGCCGACATTGATCGACCGCATTCAGGACCGCTACGGCAAGACGATCTTCAAACATGAGGAGCGTCTCTGCGAGGGCTGCAATGCCGGCGACTGGCAGAATCAGGAAGAGCCGAATGTCGTCGATAACCGTGAAACCGTCCTCGACCCGATGACCGCCTACCAGATCACCTCGATGATGCAGGGCGTTATCCAGCGCGGCACTGCCGCCGGCAAGGTCGATCTCGGCGGTCGTGACGTCGCGGGCAAGACCGGCACCACCAACGACGAGAAGGACGCCTGGTTCGTCGGCTTCACGCCGGATCTGGTCGCTGGTCTCTATATGGGCTTCGATACGCCGGCCCCGCTCGGCCGCGGCGGCACCGGCGGCGGTCTCTCCGCGCCGATCTTCAATGAATTCATGCAGGCTGCCGTCAAGGACATGGCGGAATCGAAGTTCGTTATCCCGCCGGGCATGAACCTGATCCCGATCGACCGCAAGACCGGCATGGCCGCTGTCGAGGGCGATCCGAACACCATCATCGAGGCCTTCAAGCCGGGTACCGGCCCAGCCGACAGCTTCTCCGTCATCGGCATGGACAGCACCATGGCTCCCGACGAGATACTGAAGACCTCCCCGCAGGCCAACCAGGCCGTTCAGACCGGCACGCCCGGCCTCTTCTGACCGCCGTCGAATTTGGACGTCTATAGCGGCTCTTTACATCCGCCGCAGGCGTCTCTATGTCACCAGCACTTGATAAGACCGATACAGAGAAGCAGGAAAATGCGAGCTGAAATCGAAAACGTGGTCGATGAAACCAAGCAGGCTATCACCCTGCTGAGGAGGCATCTTTGACTGGGACCAGGCGATAAGACGACTGGACTGGTTGAACAATAAGGCAGAGGACCCGAACCTCTGGAACGACGCCACCGAAGCGCAGAAGCTGATGCGCGAACGCCAGCAGCTCGATGACGGCATTACCGGCGTCAGGGCAGCTCGAACAGCAGCTGAACGACAATATCGAGCTGATTGAACTCGGTGAGGAAGAGGGCGACGAAGGCATCGTCAAGGAGGCCGAGGACACGCTGAAGGCGTTGAAGGCCGAGGCTGCGCGCCGCCAGGTGGAAGCGATGCTCTCCGGCGAGGCCGACGGCAACGACACCTATCTCGAAGTCCATTCCGGCGCCGGCGGCACCGAAAGCCAGGACTGGGCGAACATGCTTCTGCGCATGTACACCCGCTGGGCTGAGCGTCAGCGTTTCAAGGTCGAGCTTCTCGAAGTCCACGACGGTGAAGAAGCGGGCATCAAATCCGCGACGCTGCTCGTCAAGGGCCACAACGCCTATGGCTGGCTGAAGACGGAGTCGGGCGTGCACCGCCTCGTGCGTATCTCGCCTTATGACAGCAACGCGCGTCGCCACACGTCCTTCTCATCGATCTGGGTCTATCCTGTTGTCGACGACTCTATCAACATCGAGATCAACGAAAGCGACTGCCGTATCGACACGTATCGTTCGTCGGGCGCCGGCGGTCAGCACGTCAACACGACCGACTCGGCAGTGCGTATCACGCATATTCCGACGGGCATCGTCGTTGCCTGCCAGCAGGAACGCTCGCAGCACAAGAACCGCGCCAAGGCCTGGGAAATGCTGCGTGCCCGCATGTACGAAGCCGAATTGAAGAAGCGGGAAGAGGCTGCAAACGCCGAAGCCGCCTCGAAGACGGATATCGGCTGGGGCCATCAGATCCGCTCCTACGTCCTGCAGCCCTACCAGCTGGTCAAGGATTTACGCACCGGTGTCGCCAGCACAGCGCCGGACGATGTGCTCGACGGCGAGTTGAACGAGTTCATGGAAGCGGCCCTTGCCCATCGCATCAGTGGTGCCGCCGATGCCGTTGTCGACGATGTCGATTGACGGATAAAAGCAAGATCGAGACGAAAAGGCCCCGGTAACGGGGCTTTTCTTTTGCTCAGGCCGTCGCGCCGATATCGGTGCCTTGAAACAGCGCTGCCGACAGATCGGCAACCGTGTCATGAATGGCTGCGCGCTCGATGCCCGGGGGATCGGTGAAAAGCTCTGCCGCAAAGGCAAGGCCAAGACCGGTGCCTTCGGGCACAAAGACGTAATGTCCAAGACCGCCGCCGAGGATTTTAAGAGCGCTGCGTTTCAGCCGTGCATGCAGCCATGATGAACATTCTTCCGCTGGCGCCGCACTGTCGGCATCGCCGACCAGGATAAGGGCGGGCGAATCGACGGCTTTCAGGCTTTCTTCACTGAAACCGAGAACGGATCGGCCGGGCGCGCAGACGAGCGCGGCTTTGATTCTCGCGTCTCGATAGGACCATGACATGCGGGACCATGAGTCGCGAAACACGGCGCTGGTGCGAAGTAATGTCGGAATGTGATCGGCCAGATCGGGAAATTCCCTCGGGCCGCGCGGACCGCCCGGCTTCAGCCTCGACGGTTCGAATTGCGAGAACTGGGCGACGGCGCCGAGCAACAGCATCACGCTGTAGGCGCCGGCCGAAAATCCTGCGGCGAACACACGCGATAGATCGATATGGTCTGAAAGGTCGCCCAGCCAGTCGCTGGAATGATCGAGCATGTGGCTGAGGTCAGGCGCCCGCTCCCAAAGGCAGGCGAAGCCTTCGGCGCGATAGGGCTCGCCTCCGGTATTGCCGTGATGATTGACGCCGAGCGCTGCAAATCCGCGATGGACCAGGCGTCGCGCCAGCCATTCCAGCCCGGCGGCAGATCCGCCGGTTCCATGCGAGAGAAGAACGAGAGGATAAGGCCCCGCTGCGGGCCGAATGGGCGCATCGCGTGCGACCGCCGCTTTCTGGAACCAGCTTCTCTCCGGAAAATCACTTTCCTCCGCCTCGTCAGCGGCGGGGTACCAGAGGGACCAACTGATCGGTCTCGGGCCGTCGGAGTTCCAGTTCGGCCTTTTCTCGTCGTAGAGGACGCCGTCGCGAAAGCCGAGCTTCATCTCCCGGATGCCTCTCCGAACGGGACCTCGCTGTTCAATTGGTCGCCTTCTCGACGGTAATGTCGCCGAATTCGTCGATCAGCACGGTCCAGCCATCGGGTTCCGCCGCGGGATCGGTCTTGAGATAGACGGTGGCGAAGAGCCCCGGCTCCTTGATCAGACCGTTCGAATTCTCGGGACGTATATCGGTGACATAAGGCTTCAGGTCGCTGAATTCCTGCAGCTCGATGGTCGAGACCACAGCCGGATCGGTCGCGGTCTGGGCAATCTGCTGCAGATAGAGCTTCGAGGTCCTGTCCGGCTGGCGGACGGCAAAGAGCTTGTAGTAGCCGTGACGCTTCACGGTTTTTCCGTCGGGATCGGCAGCGGCCTCGGCACCTGTGGGCGCCCGCTCGACTGCAGGCGAGTGACCGTCGTCCTCCCAATAGCCGGTGCTGGTCGCAAAAATCACCGATGCCGGCAGGATGGCATCCTGCGCCGGGGCTGCTACGGCCGACCATCCCAGAAGGAAAACCGTTGTCATCAATAGCTGTCGCATTGCCATCGTCTCAATCCTTGAACTGCTCGGCGAGAATACGGTCGGACCACGAGCGGTCTGGATCGGAAAGGATACGAGCCGTCATATGCTCGGACTGGGCGATGCGGACATGCAGCACCGATTTGACCTCGGTATTGTCGGCCACCGCATTCACCGGCCGCTTTATCGGCTCGAGAACATCGATATCGACGGTGACCTTGTTCGGAAGCAGCGCTCCCCTCCAGCGTCGCGGCCTGGAAGGCGCTGACCGGCGTCATGGCGAGCAAGGGCGCCTCGAGCGGCAGGATCGGTCCGTGGGCGGAGAGATTATAGGCCGTCGACCCGGCAGGCGTTGCCACCATCAGTCCGTCGCAGATCAGTTCTTCCAGGCGCACGCGCCCGTCCACCACGACCCTCAGATTGGCGGCCTGATAGGACTGGCGGAACAGATAGACCTCGTTGATGGCGAGCGCGGTGGTGTTGGTGCCGTCGGCATTGGCCGTCGTCATCTTCAACGGCCGGAAGGCGTTTTCGACGGCAGAACAGATGCGCTCCTGAAGCCGGTCGGTGCGGTAATCATTCATCAGGAACCCGACGGAACCGCGATTCATGCCATAGACCAGCTTGCCGGAGTTCATGGTGCTATGAAGCGTCTGCAGCATGAAACCGTCGCCGCCGAGCGCGACGATGACGTCGGCTTTCTCCGCCGGCACGTCGCCATAGAGCTGAATCAACTCTTCGCGTGCTGCGAGTGCCTCCATCGTCGGCGAGGCGAGAAAGGAAAGCGTCTGAAATGAACGGCCCATGCGATGCCCTTTGTGAAGCTGCTCTAGCTAAAGGATAAAGGGCTGGTGCGACAAGGACTTTTGCAGTGCGAGGTTTCGCTTCGACGCCAATCGTCAACGACAACAGATTGGGTGAGCGGCCGATAGCTGGCTCTTGGTGCACTCCGCCGTCGCCCGAGGATGGATTTTTCTTTACAGAATCGCAGAATCTGTTAGTTGGGCAGCTATTGCCCTTGTAGCTCAGTTGGTAGAGCACCTGATTTGTAATCAGGGGGTCGCGGGTTCGAACCCTGCCGGGGGCACCATCCTCATTCCGCGATTGGCGTTGTCTCGATGAACGGCGCATGAAGCACCGCTTCAGCGGCAATTCAGCCGTGGCGGTGCATCTTATCCTCATCGTCAATGAGGAACCTGCCATGAAGATCGCGCATATTGTTCTGATCGCTGCCATTTCCGCTGGCGCGGCTTTCGCGTCCATCGCGCCCGCAAGCGCCATGCCCGTCGACCGCCCGGCAGTCTCTGCGCAAGCCGATATCGTCCAAATCCACGACAGCTGGCGGAGTGATCGCTGGCGTGATGACCGTGACTGGCGTGACGATCGGGATTGGCGTGATCGCCGCGAGTGGCGTCCGTCCGACTGGCGGTATGAGCGTCGTCACTGGCGGCCGTGGCGTGTCGAGGGTTGGCGGGAGCGCCGTGAGTGGCGTTACGACGATCGCGAGATGCCCCGGTTCTATCGCGGCTAAGGCATGTGCTCCGCCGGCCCTCAATGCGTGACAGGTTCGTTGACGCTTGCTTCGATCCTGTCGCCATTGCCGGTCTGGCCGGCGCCAGACGGCGACATCATCACGATGCTGAGTACGGAGGCGACCATGAAGGCGATGACGGCGATCATCATCCGCATAGGCGTTTAATCCTCGTTCGGTTGCGGGATTAACGCATGATCGCAGTCCGCGTTCCTGCCCGTTCTATTGCGCCGTTCCCGGCGTCGCGGGGCCGGGCGCCGTCGGCGATAGGGGATCGGGCTGGTGGACAGGATGCGTTGTGTCCACCCATATGATGCTGAGAATGATCCCGACGAAGACCGCGATGAAGAGGACACCGAAAATCAGTGGTCGAATGGCCATGGGGCGGATGTTCCTCCTTGCCTCTGATCGATTGCGACAATCGGTCGTCGGCCGATCATAGTGCGCGAGAGCATCTTTCCAAGGTAAAAATGGATCTCTCGCGGTTTTGACTAAGCGCTGGACGATCGCCGCCCACAGTTTTGCATCTGTCACCCGGGTTCAAACCATGTCACAGATATCGAAAACATCGGGGGAGGCGGGGAATATGTGCAGGCGCGCGGTCACGACATCGGTCATTGTTGCGGCGTCCATATCTTTTGCCGGCGCATCGGATAGCGCGGCTCCCTTCGATAGACCAGTGAAAGTGGACGTCGTGGCGCTTCCCAGGGATGAACTCAATCCAGATGCGAAGCCGAAGATCACCTGCAGCCGTTATTCCACATTCACCGTTAAGGAGATCGACCTCGGCGAGGTCGGCGCCGAAAAGCTGGTGCTGCTTGCCGCCGACGCGCCTTGCGAGCGCGCGGGCGAGCGCGAGCGGGTGATCGAGGACGACACCGCGGGATATGTGATGGGCGTCAGCGCCGGTTTCGTCTTCTTCCGTGCGGCGGATGGATGGAACGGCGGGTTGCCCTTCGTCGTCTATGATTCGGCGACGGGCGAGCGGCTGCTAGACGATTCCCTGGAAGGCGAAAGTTTTGGCGCGATCAGGAGCGGGAAGGGGGAGCTGACCCTCGATTTCCGCCGCGTCTACACGGCTTCCTGCTCGCTCTATCTGCAGGGAACTGCCTGCGCGAAGGCGATCGCCGCCGACACGGGTCTGCAGCCGAAGCAATTGCCGGATTGTACCAGCGCTTACAAAGCTGAGATGAGGCGCAGTCCTGAGCACGCCAAGGAAATCGAAAAACTGCCGAGCGTAATCGTCTATCCGGTCGAACTGTCTTATGCGGCGGGTGAGACGGTGCGCAGGCCGATGGACGGAACGACCGCCTGCCGGACGCCGAGCTGATCGAGATTTACTGGCGCACGAGGGAAAGCGGCTTGCCGCCTTCCTGCTTCGACTTGTCGAAATTGCCATCAGGGCGCATGTCGAAGGCAAGTGACGAACCATCATGGCCAATCAAAGTGAGGCCGAAGCCCTCGATATGCCAGACTGCAAGCTTCAGCTTGGCGACATTGGCGGCGCAGTCACCGGAGAGTGACAGCGGCGCATTGCCGCCCGCTTCGGCATCCCCTTTGAGTGTCAGGCCGCAGAGCTTTTCGCCGTCGGGCCGCTGCATCGTCCATGTCCCGGCAAGGCTGCCGAAGGTCGGCAGACGATCGATCCCGTCGGGCGCTGCGAGCAGCAGGAGCGGCATGCCGTCTTCCGTCTTCATTGGAGAGCCTTCGTTCTCGACGAAGCGGGCGAGCACTTTGCGCGTCGGATCGAGCAGGATGAGGCCGCCGTTGCCGTCGAAATTCCAGGCAGCGGCTTCGGCAAGCGCCGGCAGCGGCTTGGTGCAGGAATCCTGACCGGAAAGCGAATGGCCGCCGATCGCCATGTCCGTTTCGAGCGTCAGCCGGCATCCGGCTGCACCGCTATCAGGGGCAATGAGATAGGTTCCGGCCTGCGCCTTGATAATATCGGGATCGATATCCTGCCCGTATACCGCGCCACAGACAAGCAGCGTCGCCGCCGAAGCGGCGAGCCGAAGAACGAAACGGATCATGACAATTCCCCCCTTTGTCCGGTCCGCCTGTGGACCGCTTATGCCTTCAAGTAGAGCCGCGCCGCATAAAGCGCGATCGCCGCCGCGTTCGAGACGTTCAGCGATTTGATTGCGCCTGGCATGTCGAGGCGGGCGAGCGCGCCCACGGTCTCGCGAGTTTTCTGCCGTAGCCCCTTGCCCTCGGAGCCAAGCACCAGAGCCACCTTCTCGCCGGAGAACGTGCCTTCGAGCGGCGCCGGCCCTTCCGAATCGAGTCCGATCGTGGAGAAGCCAAGCTTGTGGAGTTCACCGAGCGCATCGGCGAGATTGGTGATCTGTATATAAGGTATCAGCTCCAGCGCGCCGGAGGCGGATTTGGCAAGCACGCCTGACTCGGTCGGGCTATGTCTCTGCGTGGTGATGACCGCGCCCGCATTGAAGGCGACGGCTGAGCGCATGATCGCGCCGACATTATGAGGATCGGTGACTTGGTCGAGGACGAGCAGGAGAGGGCTGTCCTTCAGCGCTTCGAGCCGGCGCATCGGCAGCGGCCGTGTTTCCAGCATCACACCCTGATGGATCGCTTCCGGGCCGAGCACCTTGTCGATCTCCTGCGGTGAAACGGTCTCGACGGGAATGCCGAGCGTGCCGGGGTCGATATCGAGGCGAGCGAGCGCGTTCGGCGTTACGAATAGCTTGATCTTTTTGCGCTCGGGATTGTCGAGGGCGGCGCGCACCGTATGCAGGCCGTAGAGATGCACCTGGTCGGGGGCGAGCGCTGGCGGCTTCCAGTCCTCGGCGCCGCGTCTGCGCTTCTGCGGTTGAGGCGTCGGGATCTCGCCGCGCTCGCGTTTGGCGTCACGGTGGGCTCTCCGCAGATTGGCGTAGTGGGTATCTTTGGCGGATGGGTCTGTCGCGGTCTTGCCGCCGGATTTCTTATCTTTGCTCATGCGGCTTTATAGCCAGGGCACTCGCCGCCGCATAGGCCCTCTTTCATGTGCCGGCTTTCGGCGACGAATGAAATTTTTCGTGTTTTTTCCGTTGTCATCGTGTTGACAGACTGAAATGCTCCGGTCATATACGCGGCGCAGACGACGGGCGGCAACGCTTCGAAGTCTGACGAACTTGGTCTTCAAGATCCGGACGAAAACTGGAGAGATGCCCGAGTGGTTAAAGGGGACGGACTGTAAATCCGTTGGCTCAGCCTACGTTGGTTCAAATCCAACTCTCTCCACCATTCGTCATCGGATCTGACCATCCCGCGGGTATAGCTCAATGGTAGAGCAGCAGCCTTCCAAGCTGAATACGCGGGTTCGATTCCCGCTACCCGCTCCAGCTTCCCGCCTCGAATAATCCATGCGATCGCCGCGACGATGATCCGTGGATATCTCCGTTTTCTCCGGGATTTCAGCGATTCTTGAGGAGGTTTTGGCGAATCGCCTTGTAGGCGGCGAATTGTCTCCCATATGCGCTGTCACGCCAAGAATGGCGTCTGCAATTAAGTCTTGCGCAATTTCGCCGAAAGCCTTAAACGGCGGCACTAAACCGGTTCGCCGGGGCCACCATTTCGTTCACAGGAAGCATTCAAATGGCAAAGAGTAAGTTTGAGCGCAACAAGCCGCACGTCAACATTGGCACGATCGGCCACGTTGACCACGGCAAGACGTCTCTGACGGCAGCGATCACGAAGTACTTCGGTGAGTTCAAGGCGTATGACCAGATCGACGCTGCTCCGGAAGAAAAGGCACGCGGCATCACCATTTCGACGGCTCACGTCGAATACGAGACGCCGAACCGCCACTACGCGCACGTCGACTGCCCCGGCCACGCCGACTATGTGAAGAACATGATCACCGGTGCCGCCCAGATGGACGGCGCGATCCTGGTTTGCTCGGCAGCTGACGGCCCGATGCCGCAGACGCGCGAACACATCCTGCTCGCCCGCCAGGTTGGCGTTCCGGCGATCGTTGTGTTCCTGAACAAGGTCGACCAGGTTGACGACGCCGAGCTTCTCGAGCTGGTTGAGCTGGAAGTTCGCGAGCTTCTGTCGTCCTACGACTTCCCGGGCGACGACATTCCGGTTGTCAAGGGTTCGGCACTTGCTGCTCTCGAAGACTCCGACAAGAAGATCGGCGAAGACGCGATCCGCGAACTGATGGCAGCGGTTGACGCCTACATCCCGACGCCTGAGCGTCCGATCGACCAGCCGTTCCTGATGCCGATCGAAGACGTGTTCTCGATCTCGGGCCGCGGTACTGTTGTGACCGGCCGCGTCGAGCGTGGCATCGTCAAGGTTGGTGAAGAAGTCGAGATCGTCGGCATCCGTCCGACCTCGAAGACGACGGTGACC
Organism: Rhizobium sp. Pop5; assembly: GCF_024721175.1. Lineage (NCBI taxonomy): Bacteria > Pseudomonadati > Pseudomonadota > Alphaproteobacteria > Hyphomicrobiales > Rhizobiaceae > Rhizobium > Rhizobium sp. Pop5. The sequence goes on from NZ_CP099399.1 coordinate 1,271,598, forward strand.
GGCGTTGAAATGTTCCGCAAGCTGCTCGACCAGGGCCAGGCTGGCGACAACATCGGCGCACTGGTTCGCGGTGTGAACCGTGACGGCGTCGAGCGTGGTCAGATCCTGTGCAAGCCGGGCTCTGTCAAGCCGCACAAGAAGTTCATGGCTGAAGCCTACATCCTGACGAAGGAAGAGGGCGGCCGTCATACGCCGTTCTTCACCAACTACCGTCCGCAGTTCTACTTCCGCACGACGGACGTGACTGGCATCGTCACGCTGCCGGAAGGCACGGAAATGGTTATGCCTGGCGATAACGTCACGGTTGCCGTCGAGCTGATCGTTCCGATCGCGATGGAAGAAAAGCTGCGCTTCGCCATCCGCGAAGGCGGCCGCACCGTCGGCGCCGGTATCGTCGCGAGCATCGTCGAGTAATCTTTGGATTGTCCTCGATTGCGAAACCCCGCTGGAAACAGCGGGGTTTTTCGTTATTGATGCCTGCGGCCTGTTTAACAGGTGTTGTAAAAATATCGTTAAACTGGCCTCTCACAGTATTTTGTTCATCTCACATTCAGAAACCGGTTTGTGAATGACCCATTTTAGTCCAGACTCCTTCTTGCAAAGGAGAGCCCGGATGATTCCAAAGGCCACGTTCGTTGCGACGATATTCGCAATGTATGTTTTCACGATGTTTTTCATCGCTGCAATTCCGCAAGAGGTTGTTCAGGCAGCCGGAGTGCAGATCAATGAGGTAAGCGTCGTCAAGTGACGACCCTTGCAGGGCATCGCAGGCTTCTGCGATGATCGGAAATGATCGGCCAGGCGCTCCCGGTAGGGTGCTCTTGGCGAGGCGGGGGTAAACCCCTTGCACGACGCTCGCTTGCTCTTCGCGCGGAAGCGTCTAACTATGCCTCCGGTTTCATGACACGGAGGATATTCCATGAAGAAACGTATCCTGTTTACGGGCGGTTCGGGCAAGGCAGGTCGCCATGCCGTGCCATGGCTGGTCAATGCCGGTTATGAGGTTCACAACCTCGATCTCGTGCCGCTGGATAGCCCCGGCGTTACCAATCTTATCGCCGACATCACCGACAGCGGCCAGGTCTTCAATGCGCTGTCGATGCATCGGGGTTTTCCCGATCTTGATGCGGGCAGGGGCGTGCAGCCCTTCGATGCCGTCGTGCATTTCGCCGCCATACCGCGCATCCTGATCAAGCCAGACAACGAAACCTTCCGCATCAACACGATGGGCACCTACAATGTCATCGAGGCGGCGGTGAAGCTCGGCATCAGGAAGATCGTCGTCGCATCGAGTGAGACGACTTACGGCGTCTGCTTTGCCGAGGGCCATCGCGATTTCCACCAGTTCCCCCTTGAGGAGGACTACGACGTCAACCCGATGGATTCCTACGGTCTTTCCAAGGTTGTCAACGAGAAGACGGCGCGCGCCTTTGCCGAACGCTCGGGCTACGACATCTATGCGCTGCGCATCGGCAATGTCATCGAGCCGCATGAATATGAGAGGTTCCCGACCTATTTCGCCAATCCCGAAATGCGCAAGCGCATCACCTGGAGCTATATCGACGCCCGCGACCTCGGGCAGATCTGCCATCTCTGCATCGAAAAGGATGGATTGGGCTATCAGGTCTTCAATGCCGCCAACGACACCGTTTCGGCCAATACGCCGTCGCGGGAACTCGCAAGGCGATTCTATCCGAACGTGCCCTTTACCCGCGAGATCGGCGAATATGAAAGCCTGCTCTCAAACCACAAGATCCGCGAGGTGCTGGGCTTTAAGGAAGAGCACGATTGGCGGAAGTATGTGAAGGTCTGACCGGCCTTGGCCACGAAATCGAGAAGCCATTGCCTGCATCTGATGAGAATGGCTTTGAAAATCGAAAATCGTGCTTGCCAATCCCGTGCCGTGGTCTTAAAGGGTCGCCATGCTTTTCGGCAGCGATTTGCGGGCCTTGGCCCGGGCGTTGAATGACAGGCATGAAGGGGTATAGCTCAGTTGGTAGAGCGGCGGTCTCCAAAACCGCAGGTCGGGGGTTCGAGCCCCTCTGCCCCTGCCACTTTCCTCGATGCGGGACAGCGCAGGCGTGCTCGCAGCGTTTCGGACCGGGAATAATGGGTGGCAACTAATTTCGTTAAACTTCGGTTTCCCTCTTGTGTATTCGGAAATCGGTGTTTATTTAGGGTTCAACAGACACGCGGTGCGTGGGGCTGATAGTTTCAGCTTTACGCGCCGTAATTGCGTGGGCAGTCGATGGCATCCAAATCCAATCCATTAGCGTTTCTGCAGCAGGTTCGCTCCGAGACGTCCAAGGTCACATGGCCGTCGCGCCGCGAGACGATGATCTCGACGGTTATGGTGCTTGTGATGGTGGTTTTCGCTGCGCTGTTTTTCTTTGCCGCTGACCAGCTGATCGGCTGGGCTCTGAGCTTCGTGCTCAATACCGGCAACTGATACGGGTGGAGATGAAAATGGCGGCACGTTGGTACATCGTCCACGCGTATTCGAATTTTGAAAAGAAGGTGGCTGAGGACATTGAGAACAAGGCTCGCCAGAAGGGGCTTGAGCATCTGTTCGAGAAGATCCTTGTGCCGACCGAAAAGGTGGTGGAAGTGCGCCGTGGCCGCAAGGTCGACAGCGAGCGCAAGTTTTTCCCGGGCTATGTTCTCGTTCGCGCCAATCTGACGGACGAAGCCTATCACCTGATCAAGAATACGCCGAAGGTCACGGGTTTCCTCGGCTCTGACAATAAGCCTGTTCCGATTCCGGATTATGAAGCCGAGCGCATTCTCGGTCAGGTCCAGGAAGGCGTCGAGCGGCCGAAGGCATCCATTACTTTCGAGATCGGCGAGCAGGTGCGCGTTTCCGACGGTCCTTTCGCTTCGTTCAACGGCACGGTTCAGGATGTGGACGAAGAGCGTTCGCGCCTGAAGGTGGAAGTGTCGATCTTCGGCCGCGCAACGCCGGTCGAACTGGAATACGCTCAGGTCGAGAAGGTCTGATTGCAGAAACCGGAGGCTGGCCGTTGTGGCCTGTTTCCCGCGGACCTGGTCCGCATCCGCGTGGAAGGTGAGGGGTCTTAGCCGGACCCTAATGATCCGCACCACGCAACCGCAGCCGCCGGAGAGATCCGGCATCACGGGCCGGGCGACCGGCCGTTCATGAAAGGCAGAGAGATATGGCTAAGAAAGTTGCAGGCCAGCTCAAGCTTCAGGTCAAGGCAGGATCGGCAAACCCGTCCCCGCCGATTGGTCCGGCGCTTGGTCAGCGTGGCATTAACATCATGGAATTCTGCAAGGCGTTCAATGCCGCCACGCAGGAAATGGAAAAGGGTATGCCGATCCCGGTCGTCATCACCTATTACCAGGACAAGTCGTTTACCTTCGCGATGAAGCAGCCTCCGGTCAGCTACTGGCTGAAGAAGGAAGCGAAGATCACGTCCGGTTCCAAGACGCCTGGCAAGGGCGCAAAGGCTGGTACCCTCACCAAGGCTCAGATCAAGACGATCGCCGAAGCCAAGATGAAGGACCTGAACGCAGCAGATATCGAAGGTGCAATGGCGATGATCGAGGGCTCTGCCCGCGCCATGGGCCTGGAAGTGGTGGGTTAAGACCATGGCAGGCAAGCGCACTCAGAAGATCAACGAAGGTGTTGATCCGACCAAGCTCTACGCTCTGACGACCGCCATCGGCATGGTCAAGGAACGGGCTGTCGCCAAGTTCGACGAAACCATCGAAGTCTCGATGAACCTCGGCGTTGACCCGCGCCATGCGGACCAGATGGTTCGCGGCGTTGTCAATCTGCCGAACGGCACCGGCCGTACGGTTCGCGTCGCAGTCTTCGCTCGTGGCGCCAAGGCTGACGAAGCCAAGGCTGCCGGTGCTGATATCGTCGGCGCCGAAGACCTCGTCGAAATCGTTCAGGGCGGCAAGATCGAATTCGATCGCTGCATCGCCACCCCCGACATGATGCCGCTCGTCGGCCGTCTCGGTAAGGTTCTCGGCCCCCGCGGCATGATGCCGAACCCGAAGGTCGGCACCGTCACCATGGACGTCGCTGGAGCCGTCAAGGCTTCCAAGGGCGGCGCTGTCGAGTTCCGCGTCGAGAAGGCTGGTATCGTCCATGCCGGTATCGGCAAGGCCTCTTTCGACGCCAAGGCTCTGGAAGAAAACATCCGCGCCTTCGCCGACGCCGTCATCAAGGCGAAGCCGGCTGGCGCCAAGGGCAACTACGTCAAGCGCGTGGCGATTTCCTCGACCATGGGCCCGGGCGTCAAGATCGAAGTCGGCTCGGTCACCGCAGCCCCGACTGCATAAATTTATGGCCGGGCTTCGGCCCGGTGAATGAATTTCCGGCCTCGCAAGGGGCCGGAATATTCCGGAGAAATCCGGAATCCTGTCCGAGATTGCAGGTGGTTTTCCCTTAATCACTTGGCCTGCATGAGACGGGTAAGACCCGAATTGCATGAAGTTCGCTTCTTGGAACTCGGTTCGAGCCTTGGATGCCTTGTGTCTCTTTAGCCTTGATTGGCGCGGGAGCGCGGGGGGACAGGATCCTCAAGCGTCGCTTGGGATCTCTTTTGATCCCGGGAGGCAAAAGGCAACCCGGCGGGCCCGGTTTCGGTCCCGTCAACTGGAGATAGGCAGTGGAAAGAGCGGAAAAGCGCGAATTCGTCACGGAACTGAACGAAGTCTTCAAGGCTTCGGGCTCGGTTGTCGTGGCCCACTATGCTGGTGCTACAGTCGCACAGATGAACGATTTTCGTTCGAAGATGCGCGCTGCTGGCGGCACCGTCAAAGTCGCGAAGAACCGCCTGGCCAAAATTGCCCTTCAGGGTACGGAAGCGGAAGGGATTTCCAATCTCTTCAAGGGTCAGACCCTCATTGCTTATAGCAATGATCCGATCACCGCTCCGAAGGTCGTCATGGATTTCGCCAAGACCAACGACAAGATCGTGGTTCTCGGCGGCGCCATGGGTACGACAACGCTGAACGCCGAAGGTGTCAAGTCGCTTGCGACCCTGCCTTCGCTGGACGAACTGCGTGCGAAGCTGCTGGGCATGATCCAGACTCCGGCTACCCGCATCGCAGGCGTTGTTGCAGCACCGGCAAGCCAGCTTGCTCGTGTGTTCTCGGCCTACGCCAAGAAGGACGAAGCCGCTTAAGGCGGTTTTTCGCTGTACATACTCAACAGTTCGAACCGAACAAAAGGAACTAGAAAATGGCTGATCTCGCAAAGATCGTTGAAGACCTCTCCTCGCTGACCGTTCTGGAAGCTGCAGAACTGTCGAAGCTTCTCGAAGAAAAGTGGGGCGTTTCCGCCGCTGCTCCGGTAGCTGTTGCTGCCGTTGCCGGTGGTGCAGGCGCAGCTGCTCCGGTCGAAGAAGAAAAGACCGAGTTCGACGTCATCCTCACGGATGCCGGCGCCAACAAGATCAACGTCATCAAGGAAGTCCGCGCCATCACCGGCCTCGGCCTCAAGGAAGCCAAGGACCTCGTCGAAGGCGCTCCGAAGGCTGTCAAGGAAGCTGTTTCCAAGGCTGAAGCCGCTGACATCAAGAAGAAGCTGGAAGACGCTGGCGCCAAGGCCGACGTCAAGTAATCTTCGACTGCTTTTGGGAGGCGGTATTTACTGCCTCCCATTTGCCGTTTTTCTGAACGAATTACCCAAAAGCCGCGTCAAAACGGCTTTTGGGTAATGGGTTCTTCAAAAGGATAGTCTCGCGCCGAGAGCAGCACAGCAATCCGAGCTGAGCGTTTTCGGGAGTCGGACGAGATTGAACTACCCATTGATTGACGGGATCGACTGGCCATCGGTTCCCGTCCGTTGCAGGCCCGGGTGCAAGATTTTGAAGGAGCGACGATGGCTCAGACCCTTTCGTTCAACGGTCGCAGGCGCGTACGCAAGTTTTTTGGTAAGATCCCCGAAGTCGCAGAAATGCCGAACCTCATCGAGGTTCAGAAGGCGTCCTACGACCAGTTTCTGATGGTTGAAGAGCCGAAAGGCGGCAGGCCCGACGAGGGCCTGCAGGCCGTTTTCAAGTCGGTTTTCCCGATCACCGATTTTTCCGGCGCTTCGATGCTGGAATTCGTTTCCTATGAGTTCGAGCCGCCGAAGTTCGACGTCGACGAATGCCGCCAGCGCGACCTGACCTATGCCGCGCCGCTGAAGGTGACGTTGCGCCTCATCGTGTTCGATATCGATGAGGATACCGGCGCGAAGTCGATCAAGGACATCAAGGAACAGTCCGTCTACATGGGCGACATGCCGCTCATGACCAACAACGGCACGTTCATCGTCAACGGCACCGAGCGCGTCATCGTCTCCCAGATGCACCGTTCGCCGGGCGTCTTCTTCGACCACGACAAGGGCAAGAGCCATTCGTCTGGCAAGCTGCTTTTTGCGGCCCGCGTCATCCCCTATCGCGGTTCTTGGCTCGATATCGAATTCGACGCCAAGGACATCGTCTACGCCCGTATCGACCGTCGCCGCAAGATTCCGGTGACGTCGCTGCTGATGGCGCTCGGCATGGACGGCGAGGAGATCCTCGACACCTTCTACACGAAGTCGCTCTACAAGCGCGACGGCGAAGGTTGGCGCATTCCCTTTAAGCCGGAAACGCTGAAGGGTGCCAAGGCGATCACCGAGATGGTCGACGCCGACACCGGCGAAGTCGTCGTGGAAGCCGGCAAGAAGCTGACCCCGCGCCTGCTACGCCAGCTGTCCGACAAGGGCCTGAAGGCGCTGAAAGCCGGCGACGACGACCTGTACGGCAACTATCTCGCCGAAGATATCGTCAACTATTCGACGGGTGAGATCTATCTCGAAGCCGGCGACGAAATCGACGAAAAGACGCTCGGCATCATCCTGGCCAATGGTTTCGACGAGATCCCGGTTCTCGGCATCGACCATATCAATGTCGGCGCCTACATCCGCAACACGCTTTCGGCTGACAAGAACGAGAACCGTCAGGACGCTCTGTTCGACATCTACCGCGTCATGCGTCCGGGTGAGCCGCCGACCATGGAATCGGCTGAAGCCATGTTCAACTCGCTGTTCTTCGATGCGGAGCGTTACGACCTCTCCGCCGTCGGCCGCGTCAAGATGAACATGCGTCTCGACCTCTCCGTCGAAGACACCGTCCGCATCCTGCGCAAGGACGACATCCTGGCTGTGGTCAAGATGCTGGTCGAACTGCGCGACGGCAAGGGCGAGATCGACGACATCGACAACCTCGGTAACCGCCGCGTCCGCTCGGTCGGCGAACTGATGGAAAACCAGTACCGTCTCGGCCTGCTCCGCATGGAGCGCGCGATCAAGGAACGCATGTCCTCGATCGAAATCGACACGGTCATGCCGCAGGATCTGATCAACGCCAAGCCGGCGGCTGCCGCCGTCCGCGAATTCTTCGGTTCCTCGCAGCTCTCGCAGTTCATGGACCAAGTGAACCCGCTTTCGGAAATCACCCACAAGCGCCGTCTCTCGGCTCTTGGCCCGGGCGGTCTGACCCGCGAGCGTGCCGGCTTCGAAGTCCGCGACGTTCATCCGACCCACTACGGCCGTATCTGCCCGATCGAAACGCCGGAAGGCCCGAACATCGGTCTCATCAACTCGCTGGCCACCTTCGCACGCGTCAACAAGTACGGTTTCATCGAAAGCCCGTACCGTCGCATCGTCGATGGCAAGGTGACGAACGACGTACTCTACCTCTCCGCCATGGAAGAGGCGAAGTACTACGTCGCCCAGGCCAACGCCGAGATGAACCCTGACGGTTCCTTCGTCGACGAATTCGTCGTCTGCCGTCATGCCGGCGAAGTTATGCTTGCGCCCCGCGACAGCATGAACCTGATGGACGTCTCGCCGAAGCAGGTCGTTTCGGTCGCAGCCGCGCTCATCCCGTTCCTGGAAAACGACGACGCCAACCGCGCGCTCATGGGCTCGAACATGCAGCGTCAGGCCGTGCCTCTGCTGCGCGCCGAAGCCCCGTTCGTCGGCACCGGCATGGAGCCGGTCGTCGCTCGCGACTCCGGCGCTGCCATCGGCGCCCGCCGCGGCGGCGTGGTCGACCAGGTCGACGCGACGCGTATCGTTATCCGCGCTACGGAAGACCTCGAGGCCGGCAAATCCGGCGTCGATATCTACCGTCTGCAGAAGTTCCAGCGTTCGAACCAGAACACCTGCGTCAACCAGCGTCCGCTGGTCACCGTCGGTGACGTGGTCAACCGCGGCGACATTCTCGCCGACGGCCCGTCGACCGATCTCGGCGACCTGGCGCTAGGCCGCAACGCGCTCGTCGCGTTCATGCCCTGGAACGGTTACAACTACGAAGACTCGATCCTGCTCTCCGAGCGCATCGTAGCCGACGACGTGTTCACCTCCATCCACATCGAAGAATTCGAAGTGATGGCGCGCGACACCAAGCTTGGGCCTGGAGGAAATCACCCGCGATATTCCGAACGTTTCGGAAGAAGCGCTGAAGAATCTTGACGAAGCCGGCATCGTCTACATCGGCGCCGAAGTTCAGCCGGGCGATATCCTCGTCGGCAAGATCACGCCGAAGGGCGAAAGCCCGATGACGCCGGAAGAAAAGCTTCTGCGCGCCATCTTCGGCGAAAAGGCCTCCGATGTGCGCGATACCTCCATGCGCATGCCGCCCGGCACCTACGGCACGATCGTTGAAGTTCGCGTCTTCAACCGCCACGGCGTTGAAAAGGACGAGCGCGCGATGGCAATCGAGCGCGAAGAGATCGAGCGTCTGGCAAAGGACCGCGACGACGAGCAGGCGATCCTCGACCGTAACGTCTACGGCCGTCTGATCGACATGCTGCGCGGCCAGGTCTCCATCGCGGGCCCGAAGGGCTTCAAGAAGGGCACCGAGCTGTCGAACGCCGTCGTCTCCGAATATCCCCGCTCGCAGTGGTGGATGTTCGCCGTCGAGGACGAAAAGGTCCAGAGCGAACTCGAAGCGCTTCGGGGCCAGTACGACGAATCCAAGTCGCGCCTTGAACAGCGCTTCATGGACAAGGTCGAGAAGGTCCAGCGCGGCGATGAAATGCCTCCGGGCGTCATGAAGATGGTCAAGGTCTTCGTCGCTGTGAAGCGCAAGATCCAGCCGGGCGACAAGATGGCCGGCCGTCACGGGAACAAGGGCGTGGTCTCGCGCATTGTGCCTGTCGAGGACATGCCGTTCCTCGAAGACGGCACGCATGTCGACGTCGTTCTGAACCCGCTCGGTGTGCCTTCGCGCATGAACGTCGGCCAGATCCTGGAAACGCACCTGGGTTGGGCTTGCGCCGGCATGGGTCGTCAGATCGGCGAATTGATCGAAGCCTACAAGGCGAACGGCAACATCGAGCCGCTGCGCAAGACCATCGGCGACGTCGTCGGTGGAGGTCCGAAGGCCGAGCAGGTCCAGGACTTTGACGATGAGTCGGTTCTGCGTCTCGCCGACCAGTGGAAGCGCGGCGTTTCGATTGCGACACCGGTCTTCGACGGTGCCAATGAAGGCGACGTCAACGACATGCTGCGTCTGGCGGGTCTTAAGGACACCGGCCAGTCGACGCTGTACGATGGCCGTACCGGCGAGCAGTTCGACCGTCAGGTGACCGTGGGCTACATCTACATGCTGAAGCTCAACCACCTGGTCGACGACAAGATCCATGCTCGTTCGATCGGTCCTTACTCGCTCGTGACCCAGCAGCCGCTGGGCGGCAAGGCGCAGTTCGGCGGCCAGCGCTTCGGCGAAATGGAAGTCTGGGCGCTCGAAGCCTACGGCGCGGCCTACACACTGCAGGAAATGCTGACGGTGAAGTCGGACGACGTCGCCGGCCGCACCAAGGTCTACGAAGCCATCGTCCGCGGAGACGACACGTTCGAAGCCGGTATTCCGGAAAGCTTCAACGTTCTCGTCAAGGAAATGCGCTCGCTGGGCCTCAGCGTTGAGCTTGAGAACACCAAGCTTGACGAAGCGCAGGCGACCCAGCTGCCCGACGCGGCCGAATAAAGACTTGATAGGGCGTGCGCTGCCAAATGTGGCGCACGCCGGTCCCGCCGGCCACCGTATCCGTGTGGCCCGGAAGGGAAGTTTCGCCGCATCTTGCGGTTATTCTCGTTTAGGCGAGGGAGGCGGCTCCCGGGAAATTGCCGCCGACCATCGCATTTTGAGGGCGCTTTAGCCCATGAAGGAGACAGGCATGAACCAAGAGGTCATGAATCTTTTCAATCCGCAGGTGCCTGCACAGAATTTCGATTCCATTCGGATTTCGATCGCGTCTCCGGAGAAGATCCTCTCCTGGTCCTACGGTGAGATCAAGAAGCCGGAAACCATCAACTACCGCACGTTCAAGCCGGAACGCGACGGTCTGTTCTGCGCACGCATCTTTGGCCCGATCAAGGACTACGAATGCTTGTGCGGCAAGTACAAGCGCATGAAGTACAAGGGCATCATCTGCGAAAAGTGCGGCGTCGAAGTCACGCTGTCGCGCGTTCGCCGTGAGCGCATGGGCCATATCGAGCTCGCCGCTCCCGTTGCCCACATCTGGTTCCTGAAGTCGCTGCCCTCACGCATTTCGACGCTGCTCGACATGACGCTGAAGGATGTCGAACGCGTTCTCTATTTCGAAAACTACATCGTCACCGAGCCGGGCTTGACCGCGCTCAAGGAGCATCAGCTCCTGACGGAAGAAGAGTACATGCTCGCCGTCGACGAATACGGCGAAGACCAGTTCACGGCCATGATCGGTGCGGAAGCCATCTACGAGATGCTCGCATCGATGAACCTCGAAAAGATCGCTGGCGATCTGCGCTCCGAGCTTGCCGACACCACGTCGGATCTCAAGCAGAAGAAGCTGATGAAGCGCCTGAAGATCGTCGAGAACTTCATGGAATCCGGCAACCGCCCGGAATGGATGATCATGAAGGTCGTTCCGGTCATCCCGCCGGATCTGCGCCCGCTGGTTCCGCTCGACGGCGGCCGTTTCGCGACGTCGGATCTCAACGATCTCTACCGCCGCGTCATCAACCGTAACAACCGTCTGAAGCGCCTCATCGAACTGCGCGCCCCGGGCATCATCATCCGCAACGAAAAGCGCATGCTGCAGGAATCTGTCGATGCGCTGTTCGACAACGGCCGCCGCGGCCGCGTCATCACCGGCGCCAACAAGCGTCCGCTGAAGTCGCTGTCCGACATGCTGAAGGGCAAGCAGGGCCGCTTCCGTCAGAACCTGCTCGGCAAGCGCGTCGACTATTCCGGCCGTTCGGTCATCGTCACCGGTCCGGAACTGAAGCTGCATCAGTGCGGTCTTCCGAAGAAGATGGCGCTCGAACTCTTCAAGCCGTTTATCTATGCCCGCCTCGACGCCAAGGGTTACTCCTCGACGGTCAAGCAGGCCAAGAAGCTGGTCGAAAAGGAAAAGCCTGAGGTTTGGGATATCCTCGACGAGGTCATCCGCGAACATCCGGTTCTGCTGAACCGCGCGCCGACTCTGCACCGCCTGGGCATCCAGGCCTTCGAACCCACCCTGGTCGAAGGCAAGGCGATCCAGCTGCACCCGCTCGTCTGCACGGCCTTCAACGCCGACTTCGACGGTGACCAGATGGCTGTTCACGTGCCGCTGTCGCTCGAAGCCCAGCTCGAAGCTCGCGTGCTGATGATGTCTACCAACAACATTCTGCACCCGGCCAACGGCGCGCCGATCATCGTTCCCTCGCAGGACATGGTTCTCGGCCTCTACTATCTGTCGATCCTGAACCAGAACGAGCCGGGCGAAGGCATGGCCTTCTCCGATCTCGGCGAGCTGCATCACGCGCTGGAAAACAAGGTCGTGACGCTGCACACCAAGATCCGCGGCCGTTTCAAGTCGATCGGCGAGGATGGCAAGCCTTACTCGAAGATCTATGAGACGACGCCTGGCCGTCTGCTCATCGGCGAACTGCTGCCGAAGAACGGTAAGGTGCCCTTCGACATCTGCAACCAGGAAATGACCAAGAAGAACATCTCCAAGATGATCGACACGGTCTACCGCCATTGCGGCCAGAAGGACACGGTCATCTTCTGCGACCGCATCATGCAGCTGGGCTTCGCCCATGCCTGCCGCGCCGGCATTTCGTTCGGCAAGGACGACATGGTCATTCCGGAAACCAAGGCAAAGATCGTTGGTGACACCGAAAACCTGGTCAAGGAATACGAGCAGCAGTATAACGACGGTCTGATCACCCAGGGCGAAAAGTACAACAAGGTCGTTGACGCCTGGGGCAAGGCAACCGAGAAGGTCGCTGAAGACATGATGGCCCGTATTAAGGCTGTCGAGTTCGATCCGAACACTGGCCGCCAGAAGCCGATGAACGCCATCTACATGATGTCGCATTCCGGCGCCCGCGGTTCTCCGAACCAGATGCGCCAGCTGGGCGGCATGCGCGGCCTCATGGCCAAGCCGTCGGGCGAAATCATCGAGACGCCGATCATCTCGAACTTCAAGGAAGGCCTGACCGTCAACGAGTACTTCAACTCGACGCACGGCGCCCGTAAGGGCCTGGCAGACACCGCCTTGAAGACCGCAAACTCCGGTTACCTGACCCGCCGTCTCGTGGACGTCGCGCAGGATTGCATCGTCACGCATGTCGACTGCGGTACCGAAACCGGTCTGACCATGACGGCCATCGTCGATGCCGGTCAGGTCGTCGCCTCGCTCGGCGCCCGTATCCTCGGCCGAACGGCGCTCGACGACATCGATCATCCGGTTACGGGTGAGCGCATTGTCGATGCCGGCAAGATGATCCTCGAGCCTGACGTTGTCGAGATCGAGAAGGCCGGTATCCAGTCGATCCGCATCCGCTCGGCGCTGACCTGCGAAATCCAGACGGGCGTCTGCTCGGTCTGCTACGGCCGCGACCTCGCGCGCGGTACGCCTGTTAACATGGGCGAAGCAGTCGGCGTCATCGCCGCTCAGTCGATCGGCGAGCCGGGCACCCAGCTCACCATGCGTACCTTCCACCTTGGCGGTACGGCGACCGTGGTCGACCAGTCGTTCCTGGAAGCCTCGTACGAAGGTACGGTGCAGATCAAGAACCGCAACCTACTGCGCAACTCCGAAGGCAGCCTCGTTGCCATGGGCCGCAACATGACCGTCCAGATCCTGGACGAGCGTGGCGTGGAACGCTCTTCGCAGCGCGTCGCCTACGGTTCGAAGCTGCATGTCGATGAAGGTGACAAGGTCAAGCGCGGCCAGCGTCTGGCTGAGTGGGATCCCTATACCCGTCCGATGATGACGGAAGTTGCCGGTACGGTTCAGTTCGAAGACCTCGTCGATGGTCTTTCGGTTCTGGAAGCGACTGACGAATCCACCGGCATCACCAAGCGTCAGGTCATCGACTGGCGTTCGACGCCGCGCGGCTCGGACCTCAAGCCGGCGATCGTCATCAAGGACGCCAGCGGCAATGTCGCGAAGCTGTCGCGCGGTGGTGACGCCCGCTTCCTGCTCTCGGTCGACGCCATTCTGTCGGTCGAGCCGGGCACGAAGGTCTCCCAGGGTGACGTTCTCGCCCGTTCGCCGCTCGAAAGCGCCAAGACGAAGGACATCACCGGCGGTCTGCCGCGTGTTGCCGAACTGTTCGAAGCCCGCCGTCCGAAGGATCACGCCATCATCGCTGAGATCGATGGTACGATCCGCCTCGGCCGCGACTACAAGAACAAGCGTCGCGTCATCATCGAGCCGGCGGAAGACGGTGTCGAGCCTGTCGAATACCTGATCCCGAAGGGCAAGCCCTTCCACCTTCAGGACGGCGACTATATCGAAAAGGGTGATTACATCCTCGACGGTAATCCGGCTCCGCACGACATCCTGGCGATCAAGGGCGTGGAGGCTCTGGCTTCCTACCTCGTCAACGAAATCCAGGAAGTCTATCGTCTGCAGGGCGTCGTCATCAACGACAAGCACATCGAAGTGATCGTCCGTCAGATGCTGCAGAAGGTGGAAATCACCGATGCCGGCGACTCGACCTACATCGTCGGCGACAACGTCGACCGGATCGAGCTCGAGGACGTCAACGACCACCTGATCGAACAGGGCAAGAAGCCCGCCCATGGCGATCCGGTTCTGCTCGGCATCACCAAGGCGTCGCTGCAGACCCCGTCCTTCATCTCGGCCGCGTCCTTCCAGGAAACGACCAAGGTGCTGACGGAAGCTGCAATCGCCGGCAAGACCGACGGCCTGCAGGGCCTGAAGGAAAACGTCATCGTCGGCCGTCTCATCCCGGCTGGTACCGGCGGCACCATGACCCAGATCCGTCGCATCGCCACGTCGCGCGACGAGCTGATCCTTGAAGAACGCCGCAAGGGCACTGGGGCAGCCGTCGCCACCCCGATGCTGCAGGACATGGCCGAAAACGCCCCGGCTGCGGAATAATCCGCAGCCGACGTTCACGAATTGAAAAACCGCCCGGAGCGATCCGGGCGGTTTTCGTTTCTGCTATTTTCTGATTGACCGGGGGAGGGAGGACGCTGCGTCGTTGCGGGCTGCGCCGCCGCTGCCGGCAGTTTCCTCAGTTGAACCGGATGATCGCGACCTCGCCGTCGACCGCACCCTGATAGGCCGAGGCATGCGGCTCTTCGGCCGGAATTTCGGTGAGCATGCCGATCTGGTCGAGATCGGCCTCGATGAAGCCCTCTTCTGCAAGAGCGTTCAAGGCCTCGCGCACGGCGGTGTCGTCGTCTGGTGCCTTCAGCAGGATGTGCAGATCGATGCCTTCGCTGGCGTCGGACTCATAGCCTTTGCCAATGATGATGAAGATCATCGGCCCGTCGAAATTATTGTCATTGTCAGGTGTCGTGATCATCGCCTGTCCTTCGCCTCTTCGATTCGATCGCTCGAATCCTGCTGTGAGGGCTTAACGCCGCAATTGCCGATTCCTTAACTGCTTTTGCGGCAATGCCCAAGTTTTTATCTTGGCGCAGCGCGATGAATTCGTCTACGGGGGTGAAAACAGGGCGTTCGGCCCGCATATCAAGGCGATGCGGCCAAGTTTATTTCTTAACCGGCCTTGACGAGACGGGTGGAAACCAGTAGTACCCCGGCCATCAGATCCCATGTGAGGCTTGGCTATTCGGGGCGACGCGCCCTGGAGTTCACCTCAAACAAGGTTCTAAACGCACGTTGAAGTCATGATGCTGCACGCATGACGCATGATTTTATGCGTCCTCTGCTCCTTGTGGTCCATCTGCGGAAGCGGATCGGGCCATATTTTGCGCATTGACGGAATGCGTGCGTTATTGCCGGAGACGGCGCGAGTTCAAGCCCGCAAGGGTACTGAGATAAAACGTAAGGGATGGTTGAATGCCTACCGTAAACCAGCTGATCCGCAAGCCTCGCCAGGCGAACGTAAAGCGTAATAAGGTTCCCGCTCTCCAGGAGAACCCGCAGAAGCGCGGCGTCTGCACGCGCGTCTACACGACCACGCCGAAGAAGCCGAACTCGGCTCTGCGTAAGGTCGCAAAGATCCGCCTGACCAACGGCTTCGAAGTCATTGGTTACATCCCCGGCGAAGGTCACAACCTTCAGGAACACTCTGTCGTCATGATCCGTGGCGGCCGCGTCAAGGACCTTCCGGGTGTCCGTTACCACATCATCCGCGGCGTTCTCGATACCCAGGGTGTCAAGAACCGCAAGCAGCGTCGCTCCAAGTACGGTGCGAAGCGTCCGAAGTAATTCGGGTTTTGAATAATCCGGCGCTGCGCGAGGTCCTCCGCGTGATGAAGCGCCTTAACGGTTGAAGAGACGAAAAGTATGTCCAGACGTCATAAAGCAGAAAAGCGCGAGATCAATCCGGATCCGAAGTTCGGTGACCTCGTCGTGACCAAGTTCATGAATGCCATCATGCTCGATGGTAAGAAGTCCGTTGCTGAAAACATCGTCTACGGTGCGTTCGACGCCGTCCAGGGCAAGTCCAAGCAGGAGCCGCTCACGGTTTTCCATTCTGCGCTCGACAACATTGCCCCGCACGTTGAAGTCCGCTCGCGCCGCGTCGGTGGTGCGACCTACCAGGTTCCGGTGGATGTCCGTCCGGAGCGCCGCCAGGCCCTCGCCATTCGCTGGCTGATTGCTGCTGCCCGCAAGCGCAACGAAACCACCATGATCGACCGTCTCTCCGGCGAACTGCTCGATGCGTCCAACAACCGCGGGTCCGCCGTCAAGAAGCGCGAAGACACGCACAAGATGGCTGACGCCAACCGCGCGTTCTCGCACTATCGCTGGTAATTCCGAACGGTATCGAAAGGCAGTCCACAATGGCTCGCGAATATAAGATCGAAGACTACCGCAATTTCGGTATCATGGCGCATATCGACGCCGGCAAGACCACGACCACCGAGCGTATCCTTTACTACACCGGCAAGTCGCACAAGATCGGCGAAGTCCACGACGGCGCAGCCACCATGGACTGGATGGAGCAGGAGCAGGAGCGCGGCATCACGATCACGTCCGCTGCCACCACGACCTTCTGGAAGGGCCGTGACGGCAAGATGCGCCGCTTCAACATCATCGACACTCCCGGCCACGTCGACTTCACCATCGAAGTCGAGCGTTCGCTGCGCGTTCTCGACGGCGCCATCGCGCTGCTCGACGCCAACGCCGGCGTTGAGCCGCAGACGGAAACCGTCTGGCGTCAGGCTGAGAAGTACAATGTTCCGCGCATGATCTTCTGCAACAAGATGGACAAGACCGGCGCTGACTTCTACCGTTCCGTCGAGATGATCAAGACCCGTCTCGGCGCGACCGCTGTCGTCATGCAGCTGCCGATTGGCGCTGAAAGCGACTTCAAGGGCGTCGTCGACCTCGTTGAGATGAACGCTCTGATCTGGCGCGACGAATCGCTCGGCGCCCAGTGGGACGTCGTCGAAATCCCCGATGACCTGAAGGCCAAGGCCGAAGAATATCGCGAAAAGCTGATCGAGACGGTTGTCGAGATCGACGAAGCTGCGATGGAAGCCTATCTCGAAGGCAACATGCCCGACAACGATAAGATCCGCGAACTCGTTCGCCGCGGCACCATCGACGTCAAGTTCCATCCGATGTTCTGCGGCACCGCCTTCAAGAACAAGGGCGTTCAGCCGTTGCTTGACGCCGTCGTCGACTACCTTCCGTCGCCGCTCGACATTCCGGCGATCAAGGGCATCGACTTCAAGACCGAAGCAGACATCGAGCGTCATGCAGACGACGCCGAGCCGCTTTCGATGCTGGCGTTCAAGATCATGAACGACCCCTTCGTCGGTTCGCTCACCTTCGCACGCATCTATTCCGGCAAGCTCGAGAAGGGCTCTTCGGTTCTGAACACGGTCAAGGACAAGCGAGAGCGCGTCGGCCGTATGCTTCAGATGCACTCCAACTCGCGTGAAGACATCGAAGAAGCCTTCGCAGGCGACATCGTTGCTCTCGCAGGCCTCAAGGAAACCACCACTGGCGATACGCTCTGCGATCCGCTGAAGCCGGTTATCCTCGAGCGCATGGAATTCCCGGAGCCGGTCATCCAGATCGCCATCGAGCCGAAGTCCAAGGGCGACCAGGAAAAGATGGGCCTCGCGCTCAACCGCTTGGCAGCCGAAGACCCGTCCTTCCGCGTGAAGACGGATCAGGAATCCGGCCAGACGATCATCGCCGGCATGGGCGAACTGCACCTCGACATCATCGTCGACCGTATGCGTCGCGAGTTCAAGGTCGAAGCAAACGTCGGTGCGCCGCAGGTTGCTTATCGCGAAACGATCACGCGCCAGACCGAAGAAGACTACACGCACAAGAAGCAGACCGGTGGTACCGGCCAGTTCGCGCGCGTCAAGATCATCTTCGAACCGAACCCGGAAGGCGAAGACTTCAAGTTCGAATCCAAGATCGTCGGCGGTGCTGTTCCGAAGGAATACGTCCCGGGCGTTCAGAAGGGCATCGAAAGCGTTCTGTCTTCCGGTCCGCTGGCTGGCTTCCCGATGCTCGGTGTCAAGGCAACGCTCATCGACGGCGCCTTCCATGACGTCGACTCCTCGGTCCTGGCGTTCGAAATTGCTTCTCGCGCTTGCTTCCGTGAAGCAGCCAAGAAGGCCGGCGCTCAGCTCCTCGAGCCGATGATGAAGGTCGAAGTCGTCACCCCCGAAGATTACGTCGGTGACGTTATCGGTGACCTCAACTCCCGCCGTGGCCAGATCCAGGGTCAGGAAAGCCGTGGTATTGCGGTTGTCATCAGCGCCAACGTTCCGCTGGCGAACATGTTCAAGTACGTCGACAACCTGCGCTCCATGTCGCAGGGCCGTGCTCAGTACACGATGACCTTCGATCACTACGCGCCGGTCCCGTCGAACGTCGCAACCGAAATCCAGGCAAAGTATTCCGGTCAGAAGTGACCGGAATACCAATTGACCGATAACAAGAATTAGATCCCTTCGGGGACTAGCAAAACGGAGAGCCGAAAATGGCAAAGAGTAAGTTTGAGCGCAACAAGCCGCACGTCAACATTGGCACGATCGGCCACGTTGACCACGGCAAGACGTCTCTGACGGCAGCGATCACGAAGTACTTCGGTGAGTTCAAGGCGTATGACCAGATCGACGCTGCTCCGGAAGAAAAGGCACGCGGCATCACCATTTCGACGGCTCACGTCGAATACGAGACGCCGAACCGCCACTACGCGCACGTCGACTGCCCCGGCCACGCTGACTATGTGAAGAACATGATCACCGGTGCCGCCCAGATGGACGGCGCGATCCTGGTTTGCTCGGCAGCTGACGGCCCGATGCCGCAGACGCGCGAACACATCCTGCTCGCCCGCCAGGTTGGCGTTCCGGCGATCGTTGTGTTCCTGAACAAGGTCGACCAGGTTGACGACGCCGAGCTTCTCGAGCTGGTCGAGCTGGAAGTTCGCGAGCTTCTGTCGTCCTACGACTTCCCGGGCGACGACATTCCGGTTGTCAAGGGTTCGGCACTTGCTGCACTCGAAGACTCCGACAAGAAGATCGGCGAAGACGCGATCCGCGAACTGATGGCAGCGGTTGACGCCTACATCCCGACGCCTGAGCGTCCGATCGACCAGCCGTTCCTGATGCCGATCGAAGACGTGTTCTCGATCTCGGGCCGTGGTACTGTGGTGACCGGCCGCGTCGAGCGTGGCATCGTCAAGGTTGGTGAAGAAGTCGAGATCGTCGGCATCCGTCCGACCTCGAAGACGACGGTGACCGGCGTTGAAATGTTCCGCAAGCTGCTCGACCAGGGCCAGGCTGGCGACAACATCGGCGCACTGGTTCGCGGTGTGAACCGTGACGGCGTCGAGCGTGGTCAGATCCTGTGCAAGCCGGGCTCTGTCAAGCCGCACAAGAAGTTCATGGCTGAAGCCTACATCCTGACGAAGGAAGAGGGCGGCCGTCATACGCCGTTCTTCACCAACTACCGTCCGCAGTTCTACTTCCGCACGACGGACGTGACCGGCATCGTCACGCTGCCGGAAGGCACGGAAATGGTTATGCCTGGCGATAACGTCACGGTTGCCGTCGAGCTGATCGTTCCGATCGCGATGGAAGAAAAGCTGCGCTTCGCCATCCGCGAAGGCGGCCGCACCGTCGGCGCCGGTATCGTCGCGAGCATCGTCGAGTAGTTCTCTCGGCCGCTCCAGCGGGGCGGCCGATCGATGACAATATTATGATGCAAGCGGTGCAAGCCGCTTGCTTATTACACAGAAATGTAGCAAATGGCGCGCGAGCGCGATTTGCGCACTGCTTTGGATAACGAAGCGGCGACTAAACAAACAATAAGGTGGGCTAAAAAGGCCCTGAAGACTGGATAGGGACGCCGTTTCGGCGCCCTCTCGATCTTTGAAACCGGTGGTCCGCCTTAGGAAGAAAGAACAACCCGTGTCTTGCCTAGAGACATGTGGAAAACAAACACAAGGATAACGTCGAATGAACGGCCAAAATATCCGCATTCGCCTGAAGGCGTTCGATCACCGGATTCTCGATGCTTCTACGCGCGAGATCGTGTCGACGGCGAAGCGCACCGGTGCAAGCGTCCGGGGCCCCGTTCCGCTTCCGACCCGCATCGAGAAGTTTACGGTCAACCGGTCCCCGCACATCGACAAGAAGAGCCGCGAACAGTTCGAGATGCGCACGCATAAGCGCCTGCTCGACATCGTAGACCCGACCCCGCAGACGGTAGACGCGCTGATGAAGCTCGATCTCGCCGCCGGTGTCGATGTTGAGATCAAGCTCTGAGCTTGCTCGAGCTGAGTTGGAAGGATTGAACCGATGCGTTCAGGTGTGATTGCACAGAAGGTGGGAATGACCCGCGTCTACAACGACGCCGGCGAGCATGTCCCGGTAACGGTACTGCGTATGGACGGCTGCCAGGTCGTTGCCACGCGCACTGTCGAAAAGAATGGCTATACCGCAGTTCAGCTCGGTGCCGGCCAGGCTAAGGTGAAGAACACGTCGAAGGCGATGCGCGGCAATTTTGCCGTTGCCAACGTCGAGCCGAAGGCCAAGCTGCAGGAGTTCCGCGTGTCGGAAGACAACCTGCTCGAGATCGGCACGGAGCTCAAGGCAGGTCACTTTGCTGCCGGTCAGCTCGTCGACGTGACGGGCACGACGATCGGTAAGGGTTTTGCCGGCGCCATGAAGCGCCACGGTTTCGGCGGTCTGCGCGCCACGCACGGTGTGTCGGTTTCGCACCGTTCGCACGGTTCGACCGGTTCGCGCCAGGATCCGGGCAAGGTTTTCAAGAACAAGAAGATGGCTGGTCACATGGGCCAGACGCGCGTCACGACGCAGAACCTGGAAGTGGTTTCGACCGACGAAGATCGCGGTCTGATCCTGATCAAGGGTGCTGTTCCCGGTTCCAAGGGTGCCTGGATCATCGTGCGCGACGCCGTCAAGTCGGCCGCGAAGTAAGGGAGCCAGATCAATGGAATTGAACGTCAAGACCCTCGAGGGAAAAGACGCCGGGAAGGTTTCCCTTTCGGACGAGATTTTCGGCCTCGAGCCCCGCGAAGACATTCTCGCTCGCGTCATCCGCTGGCAGCTTGCCAAGAAGCAGCAGGGCACGCACAAGGCAAAGGGCCGCGCTGAAGTTTCGCGCACCGGCGCCAAGATGTACAAGCAGAAGGGTACGGGCCGCGCCCGCCACCATTCGGCTCGCGCTCCGCAGTTCCGCGGCGGCGGCAAGGCCCATGGCCCGGTCGTACGCAGCCACGAGCACGACCTTCCGAAAAAGGTCCGCGCGCTCGGCCTTCGCCACGCCCTTTCGGCCAAGATCAAGGCCGATGACGTCATCGTCATCGACAACCTGGTTGCCGCCGAAGCCAAGACCAAGGCTCTCGCGTCCGTTTTCGAGACGCTCGGCCTGACCAACGCCCTCTTCATCGGCGGCGCAGAGCTTGATGGCAACTTCAAGCTCGCAGCTCAGAACATCCCGAACATCGATGTTCTGCCGATCCAGGGCATCAACGTTTACGACATCGTGCGCCGCGGCAAGCTCGTGCTTTCCAAGGCTGCGGTTGAAGCGCTAGAGGAGCGATTCAAGTGACCGATCTTCGCCACTACGATGTGATCGTCTCTCCGGCGATCACCGAAAAGTCCACGCTGGTATCCGAAAACAACCAGGTTGTTTTCAATGTCGCCAAGCAGGCGACGAAACCGGAAATCAAGGCTGCTGTCGAGGCGCTGTTCGGCGTCAAGGTCACGGCTGTCAACACTCTGCTGCGCAAGGGCAAGACCAAGCGGTTCCGCGGTTTCGTCGGCAAGCAGAAGGACGTGAAGAAGGCTGTCGTGACGTTGGCTGAAGGCCAGACGATCGACGTCTCCACCGGTCTCTGAGGAATAAGAAAATGGCATTGAAAACATTCAATCCGACGACCCCGAGCCAGCGTCAGCTGGTCATCGTTGATCGCTCCTCGCTCTACAAGGGCAAGCCGGTCAAGGCGCTGACGGAAGGTCTGACCAAGAGCGGCGGTCGTAACAACCTCGGCCGCATCACCGCCCGCTTCATCGGCGGCGGTCACAAGCGCAGCTATCGTCTGGTCGACTTCAAGCGTCGCAAGTTCGACGTGGAAGGCACGGTCGAGCGTATCGAATACGATCCAAACCGCACGGCTTTCATCGCGCTGGTGACCTATGTCGACGGTGAGAAGGCTTACATTCTCGCTCCGCAGCGCCTCGCTGCCGGCGACAAGGTCGTCGCTTCCGAGAAGGCTGTCGACGTCAAGCCCGGCAACACCATGCCGCTGCAGTTCATCCCGGTCGGCTCCATCATCCACAACGTGGAAATGAAGCCGGGCAAGGGTGGCCAGATCGCTCGCTCTGCCGGTTCCTACGCACAGCTCGTCGGCCGCGACCAGGGCATGGCGATCCTTCGCCTGAACTCCGGTGAACAGCGTCTCGTCCATGGCACCTGCCTTGCTTCGATCGGCGCCGTCTCCAACCCTGATCACGCCAATATCAACGACGGCAAGGCCGGTCGTACTGTTTGGCGCGGCAAGCGCCCGCACAACCGCGGCGTCGTCATGAACCCGGTCGACCATCCGCACGGCGGTGGTGAAGGCCGCACCTCCGGTGGTCGCCATCCGGTGACACCGTGGGGCAAGCCGACCAAGGGCAAGCGCACCCGGTCGAACAAGTCGACCGACAAGATGATCATGCGCTCGCGTCATCAGCGTAAGAAGTAAGAGAGGAAGTCTCCAATGGCTCGTTCAGTATGGAAAGGTCCGTTCGTTGACGGCTATCTTCTCAAGAAGGCTGAGAAGGTTCGTGAAGGCGGACGTGCAGAAGTGATCAAGATCTGGAGCCGTCGCTCCACGATCCTGCCGCAGTTCGTCGGTCTTACCTTCGGCGTCTACAACGGCAGCAAACATGTCCCGGTCAGTGTCAATGAAGACATGGTCGGCCACAAATTCGGTGAATTCTCTCCGACCCGCACCTACTACGGTCACGGCGCGGACAAGAAGGCGAAGAGGAAGTAACAATGGGCAAGGCAAAAGCCGAACGCCGGCTGAAGGACAACGAGGCGCAAGCAGTCGCCCGCACGCTCCGCGTCAGCCCCCAGAAGCTCAACCTGGTTGCTGCGGCCATCCGCGGCAAGAAGGTCGAGCGCGCACTCGCTGAGCTGGAGTTCTCCCGCAAGCGCATCGCAGGCGCCGTCAAGAAGACGCTCGAATCTGCGATCGCCAACGCCGAGAACAACCACGATCTCGACGTCGACGCTCTTGTCGTCGCCGAGGCCTATGTCGGCAAGTCGATCGTCATGAAGCGTTTCCACGCTCGTGGCCGCGGTCGCGCGTCGCGCATCGAAAAGCCCTTCGCGCACCTGACGATCGTCGTTCGTGAAGTGCAGGCAGCAGAGGAGGCCGCATAATGGGTCAGAAAATCAATCCGATCGGTTTCCGTCTCGGCATCAATCGTACCTGGGATAGCCGCTGGTTTGCGGACAATGCCGAGTACGGCCAGCTGCTGCACGAAGACCTGAAGATGCGCAAGTTCGTCATGAGCGAACTGAAGCAGGCTGGGATCTCCAAGGTGGTCATCGAGCGTCCGCACAAGAAGTGCCGCGTCACGATCCACTCGGCGCGTCCGGGCCTCATCATCGGCCGCAAGGGCGCAGACATCGACAAGCTCCGCAAGAAGCTGTCGGACATGACGAATTCGGAAACGCACCTCAACATCGTTGAAGTGCGCAAGCCCGAAGTCGACGCGACGCTGGTCGCTCAGTCGATCGCCCAGCA
Organism: Rhizobium sp. Pop5; assembly: GCF_024721175.1. Lineage (NCBI taxonomy): Bacteria > Pseudomonadati > Pseudomonadota > Alphaproteobacteria > Hyphomicrobiales > Rhizobiaceae > Rhizobium > Rhizobium sp. Pop5. The sequence continues at coordinate 1,295,329 of NZ_CP099399.1, forward strand.
GCTCGAGCGCCGCGTGGCTTTCCGCCGCGCCATGAAGCGCGCCGTTCAGTCCGCGATGCGTCTTGGCGCCGAAGGCATCAAGATCACCTGCGCCGGCCGTCTCGGCGGTGCAGAAATCGCCCGTACGGAATGGTACCGCGAAGGTCGCGTGCCGCTGCACACGCTGCGCGCCGACATCGACTACGGCACGGCTGAAGCAGAAACCGCATTCGGTATCTGCGGCATCAAGGTTTGGATCTTCAAGGGCGAAATCCTTGAGCATGATCCGATGGCTTCCGAACGTCGCGCGCTGGAAGGCGACGCACAGGGTCCGGCAAGCCGCGAACGCGACCGTGGCGATCGTCGCCGCGAACGCGACAACGCGTAATTAGCGCTGGCGAAAGATAAGCTCGGAGAAGTAAGAAAATGTTGCAGCCAAAGCGTACTAAGTACCGCAAGCAGTTCAAGGGCCGCATCAAGGGCGTTGCCAAGGGCGGTTCCGACCTGGCATTCGGCGAATTCGGCCTGAAGGCTCAAGAGCCCAACCGCGTCAACGCGCGCGAGATCGAAGCGGCCCGCCGCGCGATCACGCGTTACATGAAGCGCGCCGGCCGTGTATGGATCCGCGTGTTCCCGGACGTTCCGGTAACCGCAAAGCCGACCGAAGTCCGCATGGGTAAAGGTAAGGGTTCCGTCGAATACTGGGCATGCAAGGTCAAGCCCGGTCGTATGATGTTCGAGATCGACGGTGTCAGCGAAGAGATCGCCCGCGAGGCGCTTCGTCTGGGCTCTGCCAAGCTCTCGGTCAAGACGCGCTTCGTTCAGCGCATTGCAGAGTAAGGGATTGAGCTCATGAAAGCCTCAGACGTTCGCGCGCTCAGCGCCGACCAACTCAAGGACGAGCTTGCCAAGCTGAAGAAGGAGCAGTTCAACCTGCGCTTCCAGAAGGCGACCGGCCAGCTCGAAAAGTCCTCGCGCATCAATGAAGTCCGCAAGGATATCGCCCGCGTGAAAACCATTGCCCGCCAGAAGGCGGCAGAAGTTAAGGCCTAAAGGAAGAAAAATATGCCAAAGCGCATCCTGCAGGGCGTCGTCGTTGGCGACAAGAACGAGAAGACGGTAGTGGTTCGCGTTGAGCGTCGTTTCGCTCATCCGCTGCTCCAGAAGACCGTTCGTCGTTCCAAGAAGTACAAGGCCCACGACGAGAACAACCAGTACAAGATCGGCGATACCGTATCCATCGAGGAATGCGCGCCGATCTCCAAGGACAAGCGCTGGACGGTAATTGCCGCCCAGGGCAAGTAACAGAATTTTGCGCGAGGCCTTGCGTCTCGCGGAAATATCTGTATGAAGCAGCGTCAGAACGCTCGAATGCCGGGCGTTCTTTTGCTTTGAGCGCACGGAAGGTCCCGTTCGGGAAACCACCCTGGCACGATCGACCCCGCGCTATTCAGCTATTGCCGTGTTTTTGCTTGCCGTTTCGGCAAGCGGCCGGCGAACATTTTCATAAGCCGGAATAGGGGGCTTGGGCCCAACCATTCCGGTAAACCAAGAAGGCGACCTGATATGATTCAGATGCAAACAAACCTCGACGTCGCGGATAATTCCGGCGCGCGTCGTGTCATGTGCATCAAGGTGCTGGGCGGCTCGAAGCGCAAGTATGCCTCGATCGGCGACGTCATCGTCGTTTCGATCAAGGAAGCGATCCCGCGCGGCCGCGTGAAGAAGGGTGACGTGATGAAGGCGGTTGTCGTTCGTACCGCCAAGGACATCCGTCGTCCGGATGGCTCCGTCATCCGCTTCGACACCAACGCAGCAGTCCTCATCGACAACAAGAAAGAGCCGATCGGCACCCGTATCTTCGGACCGGTTCCGCGCGAACTTCGCGCCAAGAACCACATGAAGATCATCTCGCTGGCTCCCGAAGTACTGTAAGGAGCGAACGATGCAGAAGATTCGTAAGGGCGACAAGGTCGTCATGCTCGCTGGCAAGGACAAGGGCCGCACCGGCGAAGTCGTACAGGTTATGCCGAAGGAAGATCGTGCGGTCGTCCGTGGCGTCAACGTCGTCAAGCGCCACCAGCGCCAGACGCAGACCCAGGAAGCCGGCATCATCGCCAAGGAAGCTCCGGTTCACCTGTCCAACATTGCAATCGTCGACAAGGACGGCAAGCCGACCCGCGTCGGTTTCAAGGTCGTTGACGGCAAGAAGGTCCGTGTGGCCAAGCGTTCTGGAGAAGTGATCGATGGCTGAGGCAAAGTACGAGCCGCGGCTCAAGAAGGAATATGTCGAGCGCATCCGCAAGGCGATGCAGGAGAAGTTCTCCTACGCCAACGAGATGATGATCCCGAAGCTCGACAAGATCGTTATCAACATGGGTGTGGGCGAAGCTACGGCTGACTCCAAGAAGCCGACCGTTGCTGCTGCCGACTTGGCTGCCATCGCTGGTCAGAAGCCGGTCATCACCCGTGCACGCAACTCTATCGCTGGCTTCAAGGTCCGCGAAAACATGCCGATCGGCGCGAAGGTCACCCTGCGCGGCGCCCGCATGTACGAGTTCCTGGATCGCCTGGTCAACATCGCGCTCCCGCGCGTTCGCGACTTCCGCGGCCTGAACCCGAAGAGCTTTGACGGCCGTGGCAACTTCGCCATGGGCATCAAGGAGCACATTGTGTTCCCTGAAATCAACTACGACAAGGTTGATCAGATGTGGGGCATGGACATCATCGTTTGCACGACGGCGACGACCGACGACGAAGCACGGGCTCTCCTGAAAGAGTTCAGCTTCCCGTTCCGTCAATAACCGTAACGACGAGCGTAGAAAAGGAACCTGACATGGCGAAGACAAGCGCAGTTGAAAAGAACAAGCGCCGCCGTACTACGGTCGCCAACCAGGCCGCTAAGCGGGCTGCGTTGAAGGCGATCATCATGAACCAGGCTCTTCCGATCGAAGAGCGGTTCAAGGCCTCGATCAAGCTGGCATCCCTGCCGCGTGATGGATCGAAGACCCGTATTCGCAACCGTTGCGAAGTTTCGGGGCGTCCGCGCGCATATTACCGCAAACTGCGCATGTCGCGTATTGCGCTGCGTGAACTGGGCAATCTCGGCAAGGTGCCGGGCATCGTCAAGTCGAGCTGGTAAGGAGCAGGTTAGATGACAATGACTGATCCGTTGGGCGATATGCTCACCCGTATCCGTAACGGCGCTTCCCGCCGCAAGTCGTCGGTTTCGACGCCTGCGTCCAAGCTCCGCGCACGTGTTCTCGATGTCCTGCAGTCCGAAGGCTACATCCGTGGCTATTCCGTTGTCGATTTCGGCAATGGCAAGTCGGAACTCAGCATCGAGCTGAAATATTATGAAGGCGCATCGGTGATCCGTGAGATCGGCCGTGTGTCCAAGCCGGGCCGCCGGGTTTACGTCTCGGTCAAGTCCATTCCGCAGGTCGCGAACGGCCTCGGCATCACCATCCTTTCGACTCCGAAGGGTGTGATGGCCGATCACCAGGCTCGCGAACAGAACGTTGGTGGCGAGGTTCTTTGCTCGGTCTTCTAAGATTGGGCAGGGATCTCCATAGCGAACAGACAGGATTGAAACATGTCTCGTATCGGTAAGAAGCCCGTTCAGGTGCCTGCTGGGATCACGGCTACGGTCGATGGCCAGAAGGTTACCGCAAAGGGCCCGAAGGGCGAGCTGTTTTTCGTTGCTAACGACGAAATCAGCCTCAAGCTCGAAAACAACGCGGTCGTTGTGACGCCCGTGAACCAGACCAAGGATGCGCGTTCGAAGTGGGGCATGTCCCGCACGATGATCGAAGGCATCTTCAAGGGCGTCAAGGACGGCTTTGAGCGCAAGCTCGAAATCAACGGCGTCGGTTACCGCGCCGCCCTGCAGGGCAAGAACCTGCAGCTGGCCCTCGGCTTCAGCCACGACGTGATCTATGAGCCGCCGGTCGGCATCACGATCGCCGTTCCGAAGCCAACTGAAATTGTTGTCTCCGGCATCAATAAGCAGCAGGTCGGTCAGGTCGCCGCTGAAATCCGCGAATATCGCGGTCCTGAGCCCTATAAGGGCAAGGGCGTCAAGTACGCTGACGAGCGGATCGTCCGCAAAGAAGGCAAGAAGAAGTAAGGATCACGCGAAATGGCTAGCAGGAAAGAAGCACTTGCACGTCGTGCCAACCGCGTGCGCCGTCATCTCAAGTCGGTGGCCAATGGCCGTCCGCGCCTGTCGGTTCATCGCTCCTCGAAGAACATCTACGCCCAGATCATCGACGATGTGGCTGGCAAGACGCTTGCGTCTGCCTCCACTCTCGAGAAGGATCTGCGCGGTTCTCTGAAGACCGGTGCCGATACCGCCGCCGCCGCCGTCGTAGGCAAGCTCGTTGCCGAGCGCGCCTCCAAGGCCGGAGTTACGGAAGTCGTGTTCGACCGTGGCGCCTTCATCTATCACGGCCGCATCAAGGCCCTCGCCGATGCTGCCCGCGAAGGCGGTCTCACCTTCTGATCAGTTTCCGGCCGGACGCCTCAAGCGCCGGCCGGATTTTCGCCGGACCGCGGCACTCTCCGAAAGGGGAGGCTGATGCGGTCCACATTTGTTTGCCGATTGCACCCGGAAAAGAAAAAGGAAGAGGACAATGGCACAGGAAAGAAGGCCGCAGCGGGAAGACCGCCAGAGCCGTGAAGAGCGCGATAGCGAATTCGTCGACAAGCTTGTCGCGATCAACCGCGTCGCCAAGGTCGTCAAGGGCGGCCGTCGTTTCGGTTTCGCAGCACTCGTCGTCGTCGGCGACCAGAAGGGCCGCGTCGGCTTCGGCCATGGCAAGGCACGCGAAGTGCCGGAAGCCATCCGCAAGGCAACCGAAGCCGCCAAGCGCGAGCTGATCTTCGTACCACTGCGTGACGGCCGTACGCTGCATCATGACGTTCATGGCCGCCATGGCGCCGGCAAGGTTCTGCTGCGCTCGGCCAAGGTTGGTACCGGTATCATCGCCGGTGGTCCGATGCGCGCAGTATTCGAAACGCTCGGCATGCACGACGTCGTCGCCAAGTCGACCGGTTCGTCGAACCCTTACAACATGGTTCGCGCCACCTTCGACGCTCTGAAGCACCAGGTTCACCCGAAGGACATCGCAGCTCAGCGCGGCATCAAGTATGCAACGCTGCAGGCTCGTCGTAGCGCCTCCGGCAACGCCTCTGAAGAATAAGAGGAGCTGACCAATGGCCAAGGCTACCAAGAAGGCTGAAGCGAAGACCGTCACGATCGAACAGATCGGCAGCCCGATTCGCCGTCCGGATGTCCAGCAGCGTACGCTGATCGGTCTCGGACTGAACAAGATGCACCGTCGCCGCACGCTGGAGGACACTCCTTCCGTTCGTGGCATGATCCGTGCTGTCCAGCATCTCGTTCGCGTCGTCGACGAGAAGTGAGACGGAGGAAACGCTCATGAAACTCAATGAAATCAAGGACAACGAAGGCTCGACCCACAGCCGCAAGCGCCTCGGCCGCGGTATCGGCTCGGGTTCCGGCAAGACCGGCGGTCGCGGCGTAAAGGGTCAGAAGTCCCGTTCGGGCGTCGCCATCAACGGCTTCGAAGGCGGTCAGATGCCCATCTACCGTCGCCTGCCGAAGCGCGGCTTCAACAACATTTTCGCTTCCGATTTTGTTGTTGTATCGCTCGGCCGCATTCAGGCAGCGATCGATGCCGGCAAGCTCGACGCCAAGGCAACTGTTGATGCAGCTGCTCTCAAGGCCGCCGGTGTCATCCGTCGCGCCAAGGACGGCGTTCGCGTTCTCGCCGACGGCGAGCTCAAGGCGAAGATCACGCTCGAAGTTGCAGGCGCCTCCAAGCCTGCGGTCGAGAAGATCGAAAAGGCCGGCGGCAAGGTAACTCTGCTTTCGGCTCCGGCAGCCGCTGCCGAATAATAATCTGATGATATATCGCCCGGGGTGCTTCACACCGGGCGATTTTGCTCCCATATGTGGGCCTCACAAAAACTTGGCTGGCGCGCCCGCGTCATGCCGGTAAGACTGGAAAACAAGGGTGAGGCATGGGGTTGCGCTGCAATCCGTTCCAAACCCGGTTTTGAATAATTTTCATACTGATTCCGGGGCCGGCTATTTCCCCAGAGACGCCGGAATTGGTAGCGCGGAGAATCGCATGGCTTCTGCAGCGGAACAATTGGCATCCAACCTCAATTTTTCGACCTTTGCCAAAGCCGAGGATTTGAAGAAGCGCCTGTGGTTCACACTGGCAGCTCTCCTCGTCTACAGGCTCGGCACCCATATTCCGCTTCCGGGTCTCAATCCCGAAGCCTATGCCCAGGCTTTCCGCGGCCAGGCAGGCGGTATTCTCGGCCTTTTCAACATGTTCTCGGGCGGCGCCGTTCAGCGCATGGCGATCTTCGCGCTCGGCATCATGCCCTACATTTCCGCTTCGATCATCGTGCAGCTCATGACCTCGGTCGTGCCGGCGCTCGAAAACCTGAAGAAGGAAGGCGAGCAGGGCCGCAAGATCATCAACCAGTACACCCGCTACGGCACCGTCATTCTCGGCGCGCTGCAGGCTTACGGCATCGCCGCCGGCCTTGAGAGCGGCCAGGGCCTTGTCGTCGATCCGGGCTGGTTCTTCCGCGTTTCTACCGTGCTGACACTGCTCGGCGGCACGATGTTCCTGATGTGGCTCGGCGAGCAGATCACTTCGCGCGGCATCGGCAACGGCATTTCGCTGATCATCTTCGCCGGTATCGCAGCCGGTCTTCCGACAGCTCTTGCCGGTACCCTCGAACTCGGCCGCACCGGCGCGCTGTCGACCAGCCTCATCCTGCTCGTCATTGTCGTCGCGATCCTCGTCATCGGTGTCATCGTCTTCGTCGAGCGCGCCCAGCGCCGCCTGCTGATCCAGTATCCGAAGCGCCAGGTCGGCAATCGCATGTTCCAGGGCGATACTTCGCACCTACCGCTGAAGTTGAACACTTCCGGCGTCATTCCGGCGATCTTCGCATCCTCGCTGCTGCTTCTGCCGGCGACGATTGCAGGCTTCGCCAGCACGACCTCGATGCCGGGCTGGGCGACTTCCATTGTCGCGGCGCTCGGTCACGGCCGGCCGCTCTACATGGTGCTCTATGCCGCGCTGATCGCCTTCTTCGCCTTCTTCTATACGGCCATCGTCTTCAATCCGAAGGACACGGCGGACAATCTGAAGAAGCATGGCGGCTTCATTCCCGGCATCCGTCCGGGTGAACGTACCGCCGAATACATCGACTACGTGCTGACCCGCATCACGATGATCGGCGCAATCTATCTCGTCTTCGTCTGCATCCTGCCGGAGATTCTGGTGTCGCAAACCGGCATCCCATTATCCCTTGGTGGGACTTCGCTTTTGATCGTGGTTAGCGTAACTCTTGATACGGTTGCACAGATCCAGGGTCACCTGATCGCGCAGCAATACGAAGGCCTGATCAAGAAATCGAAGTTGCGTGGAGGAAAGAGGGGGCGATGAGACTTATCCTTTTGGGGCCGCCGGGCGCGGGTAAGGGAACCCAGGCCCAGCGGATCGTGGAAAAGCACGGCATTCCGCAGCTTTCCACGGGGGACATGCTGCGCGCAGCCGTTCAGGCTGGTACTGAAATCGGCAGGCGCGCCAAGGCTGTCATGGACGCCGGCAAGCTCGTCTCAGATGAGATCGTCATCGCCATCGTTTCTGAGCGAATCGATCAGCCGGATTGCGCCAACGGTTTCATTCTCGACGGCTTTCCCAGGACGTTGGTCCAGGCGGATGCCACCGAGGCGATGCTGAAGGCAAAGGGTCTGGATCTCTCCGTCGTCATCGAATTCCGTGTCGATGACGCCGAACTGGTTCGGCGCGTTGCCGGTCGCTACTCCTGTGCGCAGTGCGGCAGCGTCTATCACGACACCGACAAGGTTCCGGCGAACGAGGGCGTTTGCGACAAGTGCGGTTCCACGCACTTCAAACGCCGCCCGGACGACACTCCGGAGACGATGACGGCCCGGCTGCAGGTCTACTACAAGGAAACCTCGCCACTGATCGGCTACTACCATGCCAAGGGCAAGCTCAGGTCCGTGGACGGCATGGCGGAGATCGATCAGGTGACCGCCGAAGTCGAAAGCATTCTTTCCAAGCTTTAAGGCTTTGAAAATAAAACTTGGCGGAACGGTTGCTTTTCAGCAGTGATTCCGCTAAACACCGCGCCAACTCGCGACATTCCATGCGATCGGCGCGGATTTCCCAGGGAAGTCCGGGTTCGGTCGTTTTGACATGTTGCGGACCTAAATTTGAACGGGCGGTTCTAAGGACCGCATAACGAAGCCCACTTGCCGGATGGCAACTGGAATGCAAGGAGAACAGGCGTGGCACGTATCGCTGGCGTCAACATCCCGACTGCAAAGCGCGTTGTTATAGCGCTGACCTACATTCACGGGATCGGTCCGAAATTCGCACAGGAAATCGTCGAGAAGGTCGGTATCCCGGCTGAACGTCGTGTGCATCAGCTGACGGATGCTGAAGTCCTTCAGATCCGCGAAGCCATCGACCGCGACTATCAGGTCGAGGGTGATCTTCGTCGCGAAACCGCGATGAATATCAAGCGCCTGATGGACCTCGGCTGCTACCGCGGCCTGCGCCATCGCCGCGGCCTTCCGGTCCGCGGTCAGCGCACGCATACCAATGCCCGCACCCGCAAGGGTCCGGCAAAGGCAATCGCTGGCAAGAAGAAGTAATTTCCGGGAAGCCGGAGTAGGGAGGCTGGCGGTCTGCGCCGGCCTCTTTTGAGTTTGGAGCGGGGTCAAATAGGCGCCGTTCCGGTGTAGCCGCTGGCATTACGGCGGTGAAGAGATCAACGAAAGGAATACCATGGCTAAGGAAGCCGTCCGCGTTCGCCGTCGTGAGCGCAAGAATATCTCGTCGGGTGTCGCTCACGTCAACTCGACCTTCAACAACACGATGATCACCATCACCGATGCGCAGGGCAATGCGATTGCCTGGTCGTCGGCTGGCGCCAAGGGCTTCAAGGGCTCGCGCAAGTCGACCCCGTTCGCTGCCCAGATCGCTGCCGAAGACTGCGCCAAGAAGGCCCAGGAGCACGGCATGAAGTCGCTGGAAGTCGAAGTCTGCGGCCCGGGTTCGGGTCGTGAATCGGCTCTGCGCGCGCTCCAGGCTGCGGGTTTCATGATCACGTCCATCCGCGACGTGACCCCGATCCCGCACAATGGCTGCCGTCCGCGCAAGAAGCGCCGCGTCTGATCATCGCTCTCGTCACCGGTGAGCGCCTTCGCGCTCCCGGTGGTTTTCAAGCTCGGTTGCCACGATTGGATGGTGGCAACGAACGGAAGGCAAACTCATGATTCAGAAGAACTGGCAGGAACTGATCAAGCCGAACAAGGTGGAGTTCTCTTCGAGCTCGCGCACCAAGGCGACGCTTGTTGCCGAACCCCTGGAGCGCGGCTTCGGCCTCACCCTCGGCAATGCGCTTCGTCGCGTTCTGCTCTCCTCGCTGCGCGGTGCTGCCGTCACGGCGGTGCAGATCGATGGCGTGCTGCATGAATTCTCCTCGATTCCGGGCGTCCGCGAAGACGTCACGGATATCGTGCTGAACATCAAGGAAATCGCCATCAAGATGGATGGCGACGACGCAAAGCGCATGGTCGTGCGCAAGCAGGGCCCGGGCGTTGTCACCGCTGGCGACATCCAGACGGTCGGCGATATCGAAATCCTCAACCCCGAGCATGTCATCTGCACGCTCGACGAGGGCGCCGAAATCCGTATGGAATTCACCGTCAACAACGGCAAGGGCTACGTTCCGGCCGAACGCAATCGTGCGGAAGACGCTCCGATCGGCCTCATCCCGGTCGACAGCCTCTACTCGCCGGTCAAGAAGGTGTCCTACAAGGTTGAAAATACCCGCGAAGGACAGGTTCTCGACTACGACAAGCTGAACATGACCATCGAAACCGATGGCTCGATCACCGGCGAAGATGCCGTCGCTTTCGCGGCGCGCATTCTCCAGGATCAGCTTGGCGTCTTCGTCAACTTCGACGAGCCGCAGAAGGAAACCGAAGAGGAAGCAGTCACCGAACTCGCTTTCAACCCGGCTCTCCTCAAGAAGGTGGACGAACTCGAACTGTCGGTCCGTTCGGCAAACTGCCTGAAGAACGACAACATCGTCTACATCGGCGACCTCATTCAGAAGACCGAAGCAGAAATGCTCCGCACACCGAATTTTGGTCGCAAGTCGCTGAACGAAATCAAGGAAGTTCTCGCTTCCATGGGCCTGCACCTCGGCATGGAAGTGCCGGCATGGCCGCCCGAGAACATCGAAGATCTCGCCAAGCGTTACGAAGACCAATACTGAGAAAACAAAAGGCAGGCTCTTTCGACTGCCTTTCCCCGTCAAACAGCAGGCATATCGCCTGCATGTGCCAGGAAACGGCAGGCCCGGTAACGAAGTAAGGGCTCTGCATTAAAGGAGAATAGCAATGCGCCACGCAAAGGCCGGCCGCAAGCTGAACAGAACTGCAAGCCACCGCAAGGCGATGTTCGCCAACATGGCGGCTTCGCTGATCACCCACGAGCAGATCGTCACGACCCTGCCGAAGGCCAAGGAAATCCGCCCGATCGTCGAGAAGCTCGTCACGCTCGGCAAGCGCGGCGACCTGCACGCTCGCCGTCAGGCGATATCGCAGATCCGCGACGTCGCCGTCGTCTCGAAGCTGTTCGACACGATCGCAACGCGCTACGCCACCCGCAACGGCGGCTACCTGCGCATCATGAAGGCCGGCTTCCGTCAGGGCGACAATGCCGCCATGGCCGTCGTCGAATTCGTTGACCGCGACACCTATGCCAAGGGCGCAGCCGACAAGGCCCGCGTCGCTGCCGAAGAGCAGGCCGTAGCAGCCTAAGATTTTCCGCTTCGCCGGAAACAGGACAGCCGGTGCTGCAAAGCCCGGCTGTTTTCGTTTGTGTATTGGCTGGGCGACCGGCCTACCTACAATGCCATATCTGCATCTCGGGCGGTCAATTGGCCGAGATGGTGACGGGACAAGCTCAATTGCGTAAAATGATTCAAACCGGGCCTCGACCACAGCTCCGCCGTCTCGCCACCTTGCTTTTCGTCATCGCCCTCGGACTGGCGCTGAGGCGCTTTGGCTACGCAATCGATCTGCCGTTCATTGTCGTCAAATACGGCGGATCGGCCCTGTGGGGCGCGATGGTCTATCTGCTGCTGGCGCTGTTTTTCGGGAGATTGCGACCGGCGGCAATTGTCGCCATGGCGCTGTTCGTGACGATCTCAGTCGAATTGTTCCGGCTCTATCACACGCCCTGGCTCGATGCGTTTCGGTTGACCACTGCGGGCGCATTGCTGCTCGGCCGTATATTCTCGCTCTGGAACATATTGGCCTACGTGATTGGAATCGCCATGGCCTGCGTGCTCGATCAGGCGCGGCCGGCAATGCGATCCCGCCGATAACCGGTCTTCACGAGGCTGGAGCCACCGCCCTCTGGCGCGATCGCCCCTGACCTTTCTTTCGGCTGCGCGCAATCGGCCGATAAGAGCGGTAGAGGATCAGCGCAATGATCAGTCCGACATAGATATATTGCTGGAGGTCGAGGATCTTGGTCGAGAGCGCGAAATGCAGCGCTCCGCAGGCGGCGATGATGTAGACGAGGCGATGCAGCCAGATCCAGTTATTGCCGAGCCGGCGGATGGAGAAATTGTTGGATGTCGCCGCCAGCGGCGCGAGCATCGCCAGCCCCGCCATGCCGAACATGATGAAGGGGCGCTTCAGCACGTCGTTGATGACGGCTTGGACATCCATTGCCTGGTCGAGCACCATATAGACGGTGAAATGCATCAGCGCGTAGTAGAAGGTCAAAAGGCCGAGCGCGCGGCGATAGCGCAGATAGTTCCAGCCGAAAAGCTCACGGGCAGGGGAGACGGCAAGGGTTGCGATCAGAAAACGGATCGTCCAGATGCCGAGGAAGAGCTCGAAGGTCTTGACCGGATCGGCGCCGAGCTGATCGGTTGCGCCTAGATAGAAGGTCCAGGCTGCAGGCACGAGCCCCACGGCATAAAGCAGCCAGACGGAGGCGGGCTGCCAGCGCTTCGGGATGGCAAGCGACAATTCCGCCATCAGAAATTCGCCTTCAGGTCCATGCCGGCATAAAGGCTCGCCACCTCATCGGCATAGCCGTTGAAGGGCAGGGTGGGGTGGCGGCTGGCGCCGAAGAAGCCGCTTTCGCCTATGCGCCGTTCGGTGGCCTGGCTCCAGCGGGGATGATCGACGGCCGGATTGACGTTGGCATAGAAGCCATACTCCTGCCGGTTGGTCACTTGCCAGGTGTTCTTCGGCTGCTGGTCGGTGAGTGTGATCCGGACGATCGACTTGATGCCCTTGAAGCCGTATTTCCACGGCACGACAAGGCGGATCGGCGCGCCGTTCTGGTTCGGCAGCGTTTCGCCGTAGAGCCCGACAGCAAGCAGCGTCAGCGGGTGGCGCGCTTCGTCGAGACGCAGCCCCTCGACATAGGGCCAGTCGAGCGATTGGAAGAAACCCTTCTGCCCCGGCATTTCCTCTGGCCGCACGACGGTTTCGAAGGCGACGTATTTGGCGCTGCCGAGCGGCTCCACCTTGTCGAGCAGCGATGCCAGAGGGAAGCCGTTCCAGGGAATGACCATCGACCAGGCCTCGACGCAACGCATCCGATAGGTGCGTTCCTCGATCGGGAACTCCTTCATCAGCGCTTCGATGTCGAAGGTGCCGGGCTTGTTGACCATGCCGTCGACCTTGACCGTCCAGGGGAGCGGCTTGAAATCGCCGGAAAGAGCGGCAGGATCACCCTTGTCGAGGCCGAATTCATAGAAGTTGTTGTAGGTCGTCACATCCTTGAGCGGCGTCGTCTTCTCATCAACCTTGTACTTGCTTTGGACGGCGGAAAGCGCAGCCGCGCTCGCCTTGCCGGCGCCGTAGAGCGCCATGGCGCCAAGCGCTGCAGCGCCCAGGAATTCACGGCGGCGCACATAGACCTGGCGCGGCGTGATCTCCGATGAGGCGATCTTCGGTGGGCGGTAGCTTGGCATGTCAAAACCTCCAGCGCGGCTTTCCGAATATAGTCTTAAACGAACCACCCGCATATTCGGATCAATCTCTATGCCCTGAATATCAGCGACGGGAAGCCAATTTTTTGTGTTCGGTCGTGAGGAATAAGCTGTAACCAGATGCCTTCTCGAACCGAATATGATCGATGCGCATCACATCGCTCCATCCGGCAGCGTACCGGATTTGGCCTTCACGGTAGTGACAGTCTCCATCGATTGGATTAGGACAATTCCAAAAAGCAGCGATCGCCTGGCCGGCAAGCTCCACAGCGGCCCGCTTCGCCTGACAATTCCTAGATATCGAGGAAGACACCGATGCCAGCTTACCGTTCCAGAACCACGACCCACGGACGCAACATGGCAGGCGCGCGCGGCCTTTGGCGCGCCACGGGCATGAAGGATTCGGATTTCGGCAAGCCGATCATCGCGGTGGTGAATTCCTTCACCCAGTTCGTGCCCGGCCACGTGCATCTGAAGGATCTCGGCCAGCTCGTCGCTCGCGAAATCGAGGCAGCCGGGGGCGTCGCCAAGGAATTCAACACGATCGCCGTCGACGACGGTATCGCCATGGGCCATGACGGCATGCTCTATTCGCTGCCCTCGCGCGAACTCATCGCCGACAGCGTCGAATACATGGTCAATGCCCATTGCGCCGACGCCATGGTCTGCATTTCCAACTGCGACAAGATCACGCCCGGCATGCTGATGGCGTCCCTGCGCCTCAACATCCCGACAGTCTTCGTATCGGGCGGTCCAATGGAAGCCGGCAAGGTCGTGCTGCACGGCAAGACGCATGCGCTGGACCTTGTCGATGCCATGGTCGCCGCTGCCGACGACAAGATCTCCGATGAAGACGTCAAGGTCATCGAGCGTTCGGCCTGTCCGACCTGCGGTTCGTGCTCCGGCATGTTTACCGCAAACTCGATGAACTGCCTGACGGAAGCGCTTGGCCTGTCGTTGCCCGGCAACGGCTCGACGCTCGCCACCCATGCCGATCGCAAGCGCCTCTTCGTCGAAGCCGGCCACCTGATCGTCGATCTCGCCCGCCGCTATTACGAGCAAGACGACGTCAAGGCGCTGCCGCGCACCATCGCCTCCAAGCAGGCCTTCGAGAATGCCATGGCGCTCGATATCGCCATGGGCGGTTCGACCAACACGGTCTTGCACATCCTTGCCGCCGCCCATGAAGGCGAAGTCGATTTCACCATGACCGATATCGATGCGCTGTCGCGCCGCGTGCCGTGCCTGTCGAAGGTGGCGCCCGCCAAGAGCGACGTGCATATGGAGGACGTCCACCGCGCCGGCGGCATCATGTCGATCCTCGGAGAGCTCGACAAGGGCGGCCTCTTGAACCGCGATTGCCCGACCGTTCATGCCGAGACGCTTGGCGATGCGATCGATCGCTGGGATATCACCCGCACCAATAGCGAAACGGTCCGCAACTTCTATCGCGCCGCCCCCGGCGGCATCCCGACCCAGGTCGCGTTCAGCCAGGAAGCCCGCTGGGACGAACTCGACACCGATCGCCAGAACGGTGTCATCCGCTCGGTCGAGCATCCCTTCTCCAAGGACGGCGGCCTTGCTGTGCTCAAGGGCAATCTCGCGATCGACGGCTGCATCGTCAAGACGGCTGGCGTCGATGAATCGATCCTGAAATTCTCCGGCCCCGCTCGCGTCTTCGAAAGCCAGGATGCCTCCGTCAAGGCGATTCTCGCCAATGAGGTCAAATCAGGCGACGTCGTCGTCATCCGCTACGAAGGCCCGAAGGGTGGCCCAGGCATGCAGGAAATGCTCTATCCGACGAGCTATCTGAAGTCGAAGGGCCTCGGCAAGGCCTGCGCGCTTATCACCGATGGCCGCTTCTCCGGCGGCACCTCCGGCCTTTCGATTGGCCACGTCTCGCCGGAAGCGGCAAACGGCGGCACGATCGGTCTGGTGCGCGAAGGCGACATGATCGATATCGACATCCCGAACCGCACGATCAGCCTGCGCGTCAGCGAAGCCGAGCTCGCCACCCGCCGCGTCGAGCAGGACGGCAAGGGTTGGCATCCCACGGAAGTCCGCAAGCGCAATGTCACGACCGCGCTGAAGGCGTATGCAGCCTTCGCAACCAGCGCCGACCGCGGCGCCGTGCGTGATTTGAACGCCCGCTGACCTACGGCGAACCCACTGATTAAAAGTCGGTTGCTTATCCAGCCGGTCGCTTTCACAGCGGCCGGTTGATGTTTTTATAGGTCTCGCCCAATTGCTTAAGCCGTTCGTCATAGGCGGCCTTCAGGCAGGCGGCATCAGCGGCGCATTCCTGTCGCTTCTTCAGCCATGCCGTCTGTTCGTCCTGCAGGGTTCCGCGCGAGCCCATCGCAAGCAGGCCGGAGAGAAGTTCGAAGGTCGTCGCCATCTTCACATCGGCATCATTGAGCGCACGAGTGTCGCAGATGACCTTTTCATCGGCCTTCAATTCCTTCGCATCGCAATCGAAGCTGGCGGCCGCGGTCACATTCGATGAGGAAATCAGGATCGCCAAACCAAAGGCCGCCGTCATCGCTTTTGTCGTCATCATCCAAGTGTCCCTGTTGCCGTCGTTCAGGCCAGCTTGCGCAAGGCCAGAGCCAGGAAGATGATGCAGACGAGCCAGACGGCAAGGATGAAGATCAGTCCGGACCGGCCGGAGGGGCGCTCGATGCGTCGTGCGGCTTCCTCGCGCAATTCGCGCATGACGTCGGCCGGAACGAGCCGCGTTGCCAGCAGGATGCCGAGCGGCACGATGACGAGATCATCGAGATAGCCGAGCACGGGAATGAAATCTGGGATGAGATCGATCGGCGACAGCGCGTAGGCGGCAACGGCGCCGGCCACCCCTTTCGCGTACCGGGGCACGCGCCGGTCCCCGGCGGCAAGCCATAGGGCGACGATGTCACGCTTCAGTGACTTCGCCCAGGTTTTGGCTTTTGATATCAGTTGCATGGCCAATCTTCCTGAATCAAATCCACAGCGACTTCAAGACATTCCCTCGCCGTGTTCTTCCATGCTTCCGCCCTCTTTCCTTTCTAGCGTCGGGCGCTACAACGTTGCTCAAGAGGATTCAAAAAGGATACCTATGCAAGGCCTGATCAAGCGCGCCTCCATCCCGCTGTTCGCACTCATGCTCGCTCTGCCGGCCGCGGCCGTTGCGCAGACGGCAAAGACCGTGCCGGAGAGCCAGATGCAAATGCAGCTCTCCTTCGCGCCATTGGTCAAGCAGACCTCAGGCGCCGTCGTCAACGTCTATGCGGAAAAGATCATCCAGCGCCAGTCGCCCTTTGCCGGCGATCCCTTCTTCGAGCAGTTCTTCGGCCAGCAGATGCCGAACCGCTCGGAAAAGCAGTCCTCGCTCGGTTCCGGTGTGATCGTCGAGGCGAATGGCACTGTCGTGACCAACAATCACGTCGTCGAAGGCGCCGACGATATCAAGGTGGCGCTGTCGGATGGCCGCGAATTCCCCTGCAAGGTGGTGCTGCGCGACGACCGTGTCGATCTCGCCGTATTGAAGATCGATACCAAGGAAAGCTTCCCGACACTGCCGATCGGCAATTCCGATACCGTCGAGGTGGGCGATCTCGTCCTGGCGATTGGCAATCCCTTTGGCGTCGGACAGACGGTGACGAGCGGTATCGTTTCGGCGCTTGCCCGTAACCAGGTGGTCAAGAACGAGTTCGGCTTCTTCATCCAGACCGACGCCTCGATCAATCCCGGCAATTCCGGGGGCGCGC
This sequence comes from Rhizobium sp. Pop5, assembly GCF_024721175.1. Taxonomy (NCBI): domain Bacteria; kingdom Pseudomonadati; phylum Pseudomonadota; class Alphaproteobacteria; order Hyphomicrobiales; family Rhizobiaceae; genus Rhizobium; species Rhizobium sp. Pop5. The sequence continues at coordinate 1,312,170 of NZ_CP099399.1, forward strand.
TGATGAACATGAAGGGCGAGCTGATCGGTATCAACACCGCGATCTTCTCGCGCGGCGGCGGCTCGAACGGTATCGGCTTCGCCATCCCCGCCAATCTGGTCAAGGTATTTCTCGCTTCCGCCGATGCCGGCGTCAAATCCTTCGAGCGGCCCTATGTCGGCGCGAGTTTCGATGCCGTGACGTCGGAAGTCGCCGAAGCCCTTGGGCTCAACAAGGTGCGCGGCGCGCTGGTGGTCAAGGTTTCCGACGGCGGGCCAGCGGCGAAAGCCGGACTGAAAGCTGGCCAGATCGTCACCGCTGTCAATGGGATCTCCGTCGAGCATCCCGATGCATTGTTGTATCGCCTGACGACGGCTGGCCTCGGCAAATCGGTCAACCTTACCGTTATCGAGAACGGTCGCGAGCAGCAGCTGTCGCTGGCGCTTGCCCGTGCGCCGGAAACCTCGCCGCGCGACCAGCGTACGATTGGTGGGCACACGCCGTTTACCGGTGCGGTCGTGGAGAATCTCTCGCCGCGTGTCGCCGACGAGCTGCGTATGCCGGCGGAATCGGCTGGCGTCGTCGTTTCTGATGTCAAGGAGGATTCTCCGGCCGCCCGTCTCGGCTTCGAGCCCAAGGATATCATCGTCTCGATCAACGGCACGGAAGTGAAGTCAACCAGCGAGCTGTCCGAGATCGCCGATAGCGATCCCGGCCTCTGGCGGGTGGAGATCGAGCGCGACGGCCAGCGGATCAGGCAGTTCTTCCGATGAGCAATGATCTCTTCGCGCCGCGTATTCCGGAGGAGGTTGCCGCCAGGCGGCCGCTTGCCGACCGGCTGCGGCCGAAGACGCTCGCCGATGTCACCGGTCAGGAACATCTGACCGGTGAGGATGGCGTGCTGAAGAGGATGATCGAGAGCGGTTCGCTCGGCTCGATGATCTTCTGGGGGCCGCCGGGCACCGGAAAGACGACGGTGGCACGGCTGCTTTCTGGCGAGGCGGGACTGGCCTTCGAGCAGATATCAGCGATATTTTCCGGCGTCGCCGATCTCAAGAAGGTATTCGAGGCAGCCCGCATGCGCCGCATGGACGGCCGCCAGACGCTGCTTTTCGTCGATGAGATCCATCGTTTCAACCGCGCACAGCAGGACAGCTTCCTGCCTGTCATGGAGGACGGCACCGTCATCCTCGTCGGCGCCACCACCGAAAACCCGTCCTTCGAGCTCAACGCCGCGCTCTTGTCGCGCGCCCGGGTCCTGACGTTCAAGTCGCATGACGAGGAGAGCCTCGAGGAGCTGCTGAAGCGGGCCGAAGCGATCGAGCAGAAGCCGCTGCCGCTGGTGGAAGAGGCGCGTATCAGCCTGATCCGCATGGCCGACGGCGACGGCCGTGCCGTGCTGACGCTTGCCGAGGAGGTCTGGCGTGCGGCGCGCGAGGGCGAGAGTTTCGATACCGAAGGCCTGACGCGCATCGTCCAGCGTCGCGCGCCGGTCTACGACAAGGCGCAGGACGGCCACTACAATCTGATCTCGGCGCTGCATAAATCCGTGCGCGGCTCGGACCCCGATGCCGCGCTCTATTATCTCGCCCGCATGTTCGATGCCGGCGAGGATCCGCTCTATCTCGGTCGGCGGCTGGTCCGCATGGCGGTGGAGGATATCGGCCTTGCCGACCCGCAGGCTCTGGTGATCTGCAACGCAGCCAAGGATGCCTACGAGTATCTCGGCTCGCCGGAGGGCGAACTGGCGCTGGCGCAAGCCTGCGTCTATCTCGCCACAGCGCCGAAATCGAATGCCGTCTACACCGCCTTCAAGGCCGCGAGCCAAGCCGCAAAGCAGAACGGCTCGCTGCTGCCGCCGAAACATATCCTCAATGCGCCGACGAAACTGATGAAAGGCGAGGGATACGGCGAAGGCTATCGCTACGATCACGACGAGCCGGACGCCTTTTCCGGCCAGGATTATTTCCCGGAGAAGATGGGCCGACAGACCTTCTATGATCCGCCGGAGCGCGGCTTCGAGCGCGATATCCGCAAGCGGCTGGAATGGTGGGCGAAGCTTCGCAAGGAGCGCAATTCCCGCTGACGCGTTGTGCCTGTCTAGTCGGCGAACGGAGCCTCAACCACCAAGGGCGACCGCAGAACAAGCCTCGAACCTACCGTCAATGTCAGCGCCATGATCAATCCGAACAGGACTTCGCCGAGTGCGTCGCCGGGATCGATGATATCGGTGATACGATCGATCGGGCTCGAAGTCATGGGCCGCCCCCAGGGGATGAAGATCGGAGTCTGCTGTTCGTCACTCCGCGATCAGAGCGTGAATGGGAGCCCACTTGCAGCTGGCACGGGGTAAGCTTCGCGACCGGAGAATTGTGACCGACCTCGCGGTTTGATTCATTGATCGCGATCAAAGATCGGAACGGTTGGGCGTTTCGTGATCAACGGTTTTCGGCAGAGCACGTTTGCGTCTGCCCTTGCGGGTCCGAAAGATGTGCGGTGCTGCAAAGCTCAGGAGGGCCGCTGCGCCTTCTGATTTGCGGGCGCCGCGATCACCTTGACGGCGGATTCCGCGAGCCCGTGATGACCTTCCATGTCGACGACGACATGCCAGTGGCCGCTTTCAGGGACGGCGAGCTTGATCGGCGATTTGCGCGCTACGCCGCCGATATATTTGAAGTCGAGAACCTCGGTGAAGCGCTGAAAATTCGGCGCGGTCATCAGACGAACATTGTTCACCGCATTCAACGACACCTCGATGATCGTCCCGGCGCGTTGTTCCTTGAGATCGTAATGGGTGAAGCGGAAGTTCGGTTTCGGCATCGGTCTCGCGGAGTCTGAAATGTCTACGACGAGATTACCAGCATGTCAGTTAATGAAAAGTTGGAAATGGTCCCTCCGCCTCAGACGCCGTTCTCGCGCCGCGTGAGAACGGCAAGAATTGGCGGATACGCATATTGCCGCGCAAAGAGGGCGAGTTCGACTTTGCCGTTTCCAACAGAGACCTCAGAGCGCGGAGTAGACGATGTAAAGCTCGACGCAGGCAAGCACGACGCCGAAGACGATCAGCGCCCGGGCGGTTCGCTTCTCGCGCACTTGCCGGCTGCTGCGCGTGATCCTGTGCGGGCGAAGCGGGTGGAAAGCGGAGGACATGACATGTCGCATGGCATTTGACCTTTGCAATGATGGCGGGAGTCTACTGCCGGCTGCGATAGGAAATCCATTCGGGGCGAAGGGCGAAAACATAGGTATGGCATAAAGGCCGATCGGAGAAATTTCGTCGCGCGGTGTCGGAAAGAAATGATCACCGCCGTCCTTGCGGTATCGAGGCCAACACGGAGCAAGGACATGTCGCAGATGACACTGATTTCGATGATCGCAACGGCTGCCGCATTCCTGGCTGCGCCGGATCTGGCGGGCGCCGGCGGCGCTACGCCTGTTGTCGAGGACAGCAAGGCCATCGCGCCGATCGTCCGTACGGGAAGGATGCCCGTCAACGGCATTGATTATTATTACGAGATCCGCGGCGAGGGCGAACCTTTGCTTCTGCTGCACGGTGGTCTTGGTCAGATTGAGATGTTTACGCCCGTCATGCCTATTTTCACGGATCACCGGCAGGTGATCGCCGTCGATCTTCAGGGCCATGGCCGCACGTCCCTCGGCAAGCGCCCGATCGAGCTCCCGGCGATCGGCGCCGATCTCGCGGTCCTGGTGAAGCAACTCGGCTACGAGAAGGTTGATGTCTTCGGCTATTCCTTCGGCGGCGGAGTGGCGCTGAACATGGCGGCGAATGCGCCCGACCTTGTGCGCCGGCTGGTGATACTCTCGGCCCCCTATGCACAGGACGGTTTCTTCCCAGAGATGCTGCCGCAGCAGGCGGCCGTCGGCGCTGGCATGGCCGAGATGATGAAGGACACGCCGATGTTCCTCTCCTACAAGGCGGTTGCGCCCGATGTCTCCGAGTTCCCGAAGCTGCTCGACGCCATGGGGGCATTGATGCGTGAACCCAACGACTATGGCGATGCGGTCGCGAAGCTCACCATGCCTGTCATGCTGATGTACGGTGATGCTGACATGATCCGTCCCGAGCATATGATCGACTTTTATCACAAGCTCGGCGGTGGTCTGCGCGATGCGGGCTGGATGCGGGAAAACATGTCGAAGAACCGGCTGGCGATCCTGCCCGATCTCACCCACTACGAGACCTTCGCCTCGCCGCTGATGGCGACTATGGCGATGACTTTTCTCGATGGCGGCGGCAAAGCGCCGAACTGGGCGGAGCAGGTCGGAAAATAGAAGATGCGGCCGGGCTTTTCCCGGCCGCTTTTCTTTCCTCTGCCGCCGCGCCGATTTTGCCGATGCGGCCGCATGGGTCTTGGGGCCTTAGGCCGCAGCCGTTCCATCGCTGGGGAAGTCGGTTGAGAGAGCAAGCTCGCGCCAGACGGCTAGCTCCTTTTCGACGCTCGCATGCTGCTCTTCGATCTTCGCCACCGTATCGCTGCCGAACGGCATGCGCAGCGGCGGGTTTGCCGAATTGACCATCGTCATGATGCCGGCTGCAAGCTTGGCGGGGTTGCCGGGCTGGGCATGATTGGCATCGGCGGCGAAAATGCGCATGTTGCCGGCTGGGGTGCCCTCGTAATCGGGAATGGAGGCCGGGCTTACTGCCAGAGACGTGTCGGCGAGAAAATCGGTGCGGAAGAAGCCGGGCTCGACGATCGTTACCTTGATGCCGAAGGGTTCGAGTTCGGCGGCCATCGATTCGGACAGGCCCTCGACGGCGAATTTCGTCGAGCCGTAGACGCCCCAGCCGGGATAGCCGAAGTAACCGCCGATGGAGGAGAAGTTCAGGACGTGGCCGGAACGCTGGCGGCGCATATAGGGCAGAACGGCGCGTGTCACCTTCAGGAGACCGAAGACGTTCGTGGCGTAGAGCTTTTCGATTTCCTCGACCGTGGCTTCTTCGACGGCGCCGAGCAGGCCATAGCCGGCATTGTTGGCGAGAACGTCGATGCGGCCGAAGCGGGCGATACCGGCGGCGGCAGCTTCCTTCGCCTGCGCCTCGTCGGTGACGTCGAGGGCAACCACCAGCAGGTTAGGATGATCGCTGAACTGCTCGGTGATGGTCTTCGGGTTGCGGGCGGTGGCAATGACGGCATCGCCTGAGGCAAGGGCCTCTTTGGTCATCAGCGCGCCGAAGCCGCGGGATGCACCAGTGATGAACCAGACTTTCATGACGAATTCCTTTCGAGCGTTGGCGTCGCATCTCTGTGCTGACGGGTTGAATTTGATCGAAAATCCGCTGATGTATAAGATTTGTTATTATTGAAACTATGATGAGTGAAATTCAGCAATGCGCGCCACCGAACTATCCGAACTCGCGGCCTTTGCCGCCGTCGCGCGGCATAAGAGCTTCCGCAAGGCAGGCGAAGAGCGCGGCGTCACGGCTTCCGCGGTCAGCCATGCCGTGCTCAATCTCGAAGATCGGATCGGTATCCGCCTGCTCAACCGCACCACGCGCAGCGTTTCGTTGACCGAGGCCGGTGAACTCCTGATCTCGCATCTCGATCCGGCCTTCGGTGAGATGACAGCCGCGCTCGACGCGCTGAACCGCTACCGCGACACACCCTTCGGCAAGGTGAGGATCAATGTGCCGAATTCGATCGGCCCCTTCGTCATCGGCCATGTCATCGGTCCGCTGCTCAAGAGAAATCCCAACCTGCAGCTGGAAATCAACGCCACGGACAGGCTGGTCGATATCGTCGAAGAGGGCTTCGATGCCGGCATCCGCTTCGGCGAGCGCGTTACCGAAGGCATGATCGCGTTGCGCATCAAGCCGCGTATGCGCCTGGTCGTCGTCGGTTCTCCCGCCTATTTCGAGACCCGCCCGAAGCCGGAAACGCCGCACGAACTCAAGCGCCACCTCTGCATCCAGAATATGTTTCCGTCAGGCGCGCGTTATGCCTGGGAATTCGAGAAGGATGGTCAGACGGTGAGTTTTCAGCCGGCGGGACCGCTGTCGCTCGACGATCACGAGCTGATGCTGCAGGCAGCGCTTAGCGGCGCCGGCCTTGCCTATATCTGGGAACCGCGCGCGGAGAAGGCGATTGCCGGCGGCGACCTGATCCAGGTGCTGGACGACTGGTGCCAGCCGGAAGAACCGCTCTATCTCTACTATCCGAGCCGCCGCCATATGTCGGCGGGCTTCAGGGCGGTCATCGAGGCGATGCGCGCGGTGTAGGGTTGACAGTCAGGGAACCAGTGCCACCCTCAGCACGCATGCCGGCGATTGTCTGAAGCGCTTCAAAATAAACTGCCAGGTCGCGGGCGGGATCCGCCGGGAGCGCTGCCGCACGGAACACCTTGCCTCCCGTCGCCTCGATCCCGCCGTCGATCATCAGATTGTCGGACATGCCGTGATTTTCGATCGCGATGCCATCCGGTCCGCGCGGGCGCCCGCTCGTCTCATCGATTTCGCACCCCGCGTACCAGATCGAGCGAACGCGCTGGCCGTAGTCGTCGGGGTGATTGGTATAGGCAAAGACCGATTTTCCCAGCGCAATCATGAAACCGATCTCATAGACCGTACCGGGGTCGGCGCTGACGCCGCGGAAGGGCGTGATGTTGGCAAGGCAGATCTCGGCACGACGCATGGCGGTATCGTTGCGCGCGTAGATCTCTGCAGCCGTCCGCTTCACCGGCGTCTGGTTTTCATCGCTGCCGGGACCTGTTGGTTCGAAACCGAACTGGCGCGCCAGGCGGCGTTTTTCGGCCATGATGGGCATGGCATCCGGAAGGAAGACTTCAGGGCCGGCAAGGTAGATGGTGGTCATCGGTATCTTTCACTCACATGCGAAACGAAATGCCAGGCAAGGGCAGCCAGGCACGGAATCCATTTCCGACGGAAGCATCGCAAATGGCAAGCCGTGCCGGCGCCAGTCGGCCGATTTTTTGAGAAGCGGCGTGCTTCAATCTGTCACCCTTTTGACTCCGGCAGACGAACCGGCCAAAGATGCCGCCGTGGCCAGGTCGTCGGGAGAGGTTGATGAACGGTCGGATTTCGCCAGCTGGTATTCGAGCCCCTAAGCGGTTCGTACATCTCTTCGCCGCCTTGGCCGCAACACTGCTGCTGACAACGGTGGCGGTCGGGCAGGACCTAGGGCCGCAAAGCCAGACTTCGCGCGAGCAGGTCGAAAAACTCGTCGGCCTCTGGAAGGATCATTTTGCCGGGGCCGATAGCCTGCAGCAGCGGCGGACCGCCTTCAAGGCGCTGATGGAGACGATGCCTGGGCCGACGCGCATCCAGCTTCGCCAGATCGATGCGGACGGCGTCAATGCCGAGCTGATGTGGCCGGCCCGTCTTCATCACCCGATCGGTCAAAGGGTGATCCTCTACATCCATGGCGGCGGGTTCTCGAGCGGTTCCATCCGCACCCACAGCCTGCTTGCCGGCTCGCTCGCCAAGGCCGCATCGAGCGACGTGCTTCTCATCGATTATCGGCTGGTGCCGGAATATGGTTATCCCGCCCAGATCAACGATGCGCTGACAGCCTATCGATGGCTTCTCGACAACGGCTATGACAATGGGAACGTCGTCGTGGCAGGAGACGGCGCCGGCGGCAATATCGCGATCGAGACCGTGCTACGGCAGATGCAGGCGGCAAAGCCGCTGCCGGCGGGTGTGGTGGCGCTCAGCCCCATCACCGACCTGGCCGCGACGGGCGGATCGATGACGTCGAACGCCGATGGCGATCCGTTGGTCGATAAGGCCTGGATCGAAACCCTCCGCAAAGCCTATCTCGGCCGCCGCTCGCCGACCGATCCCCAGGCGTCGCCGCTTTATGCCGACATGAAAGGCTTTCCGCCACTGCTGCTGCAGGTTGGCTCCGGCGAAGCCCTGCTTGATGACACGCTACGGCTCGCCGACAAGGCGCGCCAGGCCGGCGTGGATGTCACCACCGAGGTCTGGCCTGGCATGCCTCACCAGTGGCAGCTGTTTCCCTCGCTACTCGATGATGCCGATCGGGCGAGCCAGAACATCGCCGAATTCGCGGTCCGGCATTTTGCGGACAAGCCGAAGGAATAGCACGGAAGACTGAGCGGCCAGGCTCGCGTCATTGCGGTGCGTTGCCGGATGGCGAGGATGCCAAGGGCTGTTCGACCTCCCGGCCGACGCTCAGCGCTTTGCGCACATTCGGCTCCAGCCGCTCGACATAAGCGTGGTCGGGAGCAGCCCCTAGCGCATCCAGTACCTTTGAAAAGAAGGACCGTGCAGCGGCAGCCGCCGTGACGTCGAAGATATCGGCATCGCTCAGTCCGTGTTTCTTCAGCCCGTCAATATCCTGCTGCGTGATCGATGTCGCATCGCGCGCCACCTTCGCGGCAAAGGCCATGATCGCGCGTTCGCCGGCGTCGATCGGCGCCCTTTCCGTTTCGTTGACGACCGCCGTCAGCCCGTCGCTGGTGAATCCCTCGCGCAGCAGCACGGAGCCGTGCGCCAGCATGCAATAGGAGGATTTCAGCTCTTTGGCCGCCGCCAACGTCACCAGTTCGTAGCGCCTGAGGCTCATATGGCTGCGAATGCTCGAAAGCAGCGCTCCCCAATTCTCCATCACTTCCGGTCGGTAACCGAAGGCGCGGTACATATTCGGCAGATAGCCGTAGCTTGCCTCCGCCGATGCATACATCGACGTCGTCTTCTCGTTGGCGGATGCATTCGGGGTGTGAATGAAAGCCATGGCGCTACCCTCCCTTGATCTGCTGGGAGAATTAGAGCGACTGCCGTCGACATCAATCTGCCCTCGACCACAGGCTGGCAGCCCGAACTTATCTAATCTCCAATCGCAGCCCGCAGTTGCCGGTTGAGCGGCAGGATATGATGCTCCGTCAGTGCCGCCATCAGAATGTCACCCGGCTCCGCCGGCGATACCCAGCGGATTTCTTCGATCTCCGCCACCGCGCTGACCGCGTGGCCATCGATATGCAGCTGGAAGATATCGGCGACGACGACATGATCCGGCTCGTTGGCTGCCGGTGCCTCGAATTGCCCGAGAAATTCGAGCTCGGCTATCGTCGCAACGAGCCCGATTTCCTCGAAAAGCTCCCTTATCAGCGCTTCCTCAGCCGTCTCACCCGGCTCGATCTTGCCGCCCGGCTGCATGAAGGCCGGCGTGCCGCGCTTGCGCACCAGAAGCACATGGCCATCGTCGCGCACCACGAGGGCGGCAGATATGCGGATCGTTTTCGTCATGCGCAGATCTGAACGGATTCGCTGCCCCAATTCAATCGTCTTCGGCTGATTGGCAACGGCGGCGCGCCTGCCTATATCAGCGATATCGGAAGTGGAAGGCGGATCAGGCGATGTTCCAGGCAGCGGCGATCGAGAGTGATGACAAGGCTGAATTCTATCGTCAGCTCGCCCAGCAATTGGAGGCGCTGCTTGCCGGCGAGTCCGATATGATCGCAAATGCCGCAAACGCTTCGGCACTGATGTTTCAGATGATGCCGGACTTAAACTGGGCCGGCTTCTATTTCCTGAAAGGCGGCGAACTCGTCCTCGGCCCCTTCCAGGGCAAGCCCGCCTGCGTGCGTATTCCCGTCGGCCGTGGAGTTTGCGGCACGGCGGTCAAGGAGGGCGCGTCGATCCTCGTCGAGGACGTTCACTCTTTTCCGGGCCATATCGCCTGCGACGCCGCCTCCCGCTCCGAGCTTGTGGTTCCGGTCAGGAACGGCAGCGACATCATCGGCGTCATCGATCTCGACAGCCCGATCCCATCCCGTTTCGATACGGATGACCAAGCGGGTATTGAACGACTGGCAAAGATTTTTGCCGAGGCGACGACATTCTGACGATCAGAATCGGGCGGCGCGCCACGATAGTCATTGGTGACGGAATGGATGTTTCGCACTTCGCCTGATGCGAGCCGCACTGCCGGTCACGTGCGTGCCTTCAGTTTGTTTGCTCCATGAAAGCGGGATTCGTTGATCGTTTCCCACGTCAGCCAAGTCGCACCTGCTTCTTAGAACGTTCCAATAAATTGATGGGATTTCGATCGAATGAATTTCAAAAATTGATCAATAAACTGGCGCTGTTTCGGCGAATTCACAAATTTCTCTTGACATAATTGGAACGTTCCAAATAGATGAGGCAAGAAACGATGACGTCAGGAGGGGGAAGTGACAAAGGCGCGAGTGACCGTCATCGACATTGCGAAGGCCGCCGGCGTCTCCAAGTCGACAGTGTCGCTGGTGCTTCAAGGCTCGTCTCTCGTCAACGAAGCAACGCGCGCGAAGGTCAATGCCGTCATGCGGGAGCTTGGCTACGTCTACAATCGCGGCGCAGCCAATCTCCGGCAGGCCGGCGCCAAGTCGAGGATCATCGGCGTCGTTGTGAACGATCTGACGAACAGCTTCTTTGCTGAGCTCGCGGTCGGCGTCGATATGGTCGTTCAGTCGGCCGGATTCGTGCAGTTCCTGTCGAACACCGGTGAGAGCATCGACAGGCAGCGCGAGGTTGTCGCATCGATGCGCGAGCATGGCATTTCCGGCCTGATCGTCTCGCCGGCGCGCGCTACCGATGCCGCCGACTTCAAGCCGCTCGTGGCGGCAGGAATTCCTGTTGTGGTCGTCGTGCGAAACCTGCCGGGGGCCAAGGTCTCGTCGATCGTCTCCGATAACCGTGCCGGCATGGCATCAGCCGTTCGACACCTGGTGGAGCTCGGTCACAAGCGCATTGCCTTTCTCGGCGGCTTTCCCGATACCGCCGTCTTCGACGATCGTCTTGCCGGCTACCGAAGCGCGATCGAGACGGCCGGGCTCGGTTACGACGAAGATCTCGTCGTTGCGTCCGCGCCCTCGCGGGCAGGCGGAGTGGAGGCGATCGGAAAGGCACTTGCTCTTGTCAATCAGCCCACCGCGGCCGTCTGCTTTAACGATGCCGTCGCCTTCGGTGTTTGCGACGGGTTGCGCGCACGCCGACTGGAGCCTGGCGCCGACTTCGCCGTCGTTGGCTTCGACGATGTCATCGAGGCGCAGGCGGCGGTTCCCGCGCTGACCACGGTCTCCGTTGATCCGCAGGGCATCGGGCGCAGGGGCGCACAGATGCTTCTCAAGCAGATCAATGCCGGCAAGGCCGAGGCGGAAATGGTGACGACGGCCGTTCGGCTGGTTGTCCGCGACAGCTGCGGAGCCGGCAAGGCCGTGCCGGCGGCGGCCGGCAGAGCGTGATAGTCGAAACAGGATTCCGAGTGACGCACATGAAGAAGCATCTCACCCCAGCCGAAGCGGCGTCGCTGATCCCGGACGGCGCCGTTGTCACGGTGTCGTCTTCGAGCGGTCTGGGTTGTCCCGATCTCATGCTTAAGGCGATCGGCGAGCGTTTCGATGCGACCGGCCATCCTCGCGATATCACCACCCTTCACCCGATCGCGGCCGGCGACATGAGCGGCATCAAGGGAGTCGACTATATCGCCAGGAAGGGCCTGCTCAAGCGTATCATCGGCGGTTCCTATCCGTCAGGTCCGTCCTCATCAGAGCCGCCGCTGATCTGGCAGATGATCACCAACAACGAGATCCCGGCCTATAACATTCCCTCCGGCATCCTGTTCGACATCCATCGCGAAGCCGCCGCAAAGCGGCCGGGCGTCCTGACCAAGGTCGGCATCGACACCTTCGTCGATCCCCGGCGGCAGGGCTGCGCAATGAACGAACGGGCGTCGGAAGACCCGGTGGTCAAGCGTGTCAGCTTCGAAGGGGATGATTGGCTGTTCTTCCCCTCGATCGTCCCTCAGGTCGCCATCATCCGCGCCACCACTGCCGACGAACGCGGCAACCTCACCTATGAACATGAAGGCGCCTATCTCGGCGGCCTCGACCAGGCGCTTGCCGCACGCAACAACGGCGGCGTCGTCATCGCGCAGGTCAAGCGGATCACCAAGGAAGGCTCGCTGAAGCCGCATGACGTCCGGGTGCCGGGAATGCTCGTCGATTATGTGATCGTCGACCCCGATCAGAAGCAGACGACACAGACAGGATATGATCCGGCAATATCAGGGGAGATCTTCCGCCCGCTCGATAGCTTCCGCGTTCCGGAATTCAATGTTCAAAAGGTCATCGCGCGCCGTGTCGCGCAGGAGCTGGAGGCTGGAAGCTGCGTAAATCTGGGCTTCGGTATCTCGGCCAACGTGCCGCGCATCCTGCTGGAGGAGGGGCTCCACGGCGCCGTCACCTGGGTCATCGAGCAGGGGGCGGTCGGTGGCGTGCCGCTGCTCGACTTCGCCTTCGGCTGCGCCTCCAACGCTGACGCCTACATGCCGTCTCCTTATCAGTTCACCTATTTCCAGGGCGCCGGCTTCGATGCATCGCTCTTGTCCTTCCTCGAAATCGGTAGGGACGGTTCGGTCAATGTCTCCAAGCTGTCGTTCCGGCCGCATGTCACCGCCGGCGCCGGAGGCTTCGTCGACATCACGGCGCGGGCCAAGAAGATCGTCTTCTCAGGCATGTTCAATGCCGGCGCGAAGCTGTCGATCGCCGACGGAGCTCTGCTCATCGAAAAGGAAGGCAAGCTGAAGAAGCTGGTGAACGAGGTCGAACATGTCACCTTCAGCGGCCGGCGCGCGATAGAGCAGGGGCAGGACATCACCTATGTCACCGAGCGGTGCGTGATGAAGCTGACACTTGGCGGCATCGTGCTGACCGAAATCGCTCCCGGCGTCGATCTTCAAGCTCATATCCTCGACCAGTCCGAATTCCCGCTGATCGTCGCTCCTGATCTCAAGGTCATGGAGGCCGGACTCTTTCGCGAGGCTGGGATCGGCCTGTCGCTTCCAGCAAAGAGGGCTCGGACATTGGAGGGCACCTTCAATGGCTAGCGGAACGGTTAAGGTCGATATCGAAGGCCACGTCGCGACGCTGACGATCTCTCGGCCGGAGAAGCTGAATGCACTCGACCTCGACATGCTGAAAGCCTTGGCCGGCGCAGTCGACTTGGTGGAGGCGAACCCGAATGTGCGCGCCGCCGTTCTCACCGGTGAAGGGAAGGGCTTTTCCGCCGGAGGCGACATCAAGGCCTGGGGCGGAATGCTGCCGCAGGAGTTCGGTCACGCCTGGGTGCGGCACGGCCATCGCATATTCGAAAGGCTGGCGACGTTGCGAGTGCCGCTGGTCGCGGCGCTGAACGGCCACGCCCTCGGCGGAGGGCTTGAGCTGGCGGGCGTTGCCGACATTCGCCTTGCGGAGGAGCAGATCAAGATCGGCCTACCGGAGACCGGCCTCGGCATGGTGCCGGGCTGGTCCGGAACCCAGCGTCTCGTGCGCCGCTTCGGTGCGCAGGTCGTCCGACGTATGGCGCTCGGCGGCGAAATATTCACCGCCGAGGAGGCGCGCCTGCTCGGTATCGTCGACGCGGTCGTTCCCTCGGGAACTTCGCTGACATCCGCCAGGAAATATGCCGAGCGGATTGCCGCGCGGGGACCGGCCGCCATCGAGATCGTTAAGTTGATGATCGCGTCGGCGAACGGTGAGGACAATGGAACCGCGGTCGAAGCCCTCGGCTCGATCCTCGCCGCCAAGACCGGCGATCTGAAAGAGGGCGTCGCGTCGTTCAGCGAGAAGCGCCCGGCAACATTCAAGGGAGAATGGTAATGACGGTTCTCGTAAACCCCACTGCGCTGAGCGACCATAGAGCGCGCGATTTCAGGATGCTCATCGACGGCAAATGGGAGGCCGGTGTTTCCGATCCGATCGAGCGTGTCGCGCCGAGCCACGGCGTCGTGGTCAGCCGGTTCCCAACTGGCAGCAGGACGGACGCCGAGCGCGCCATCGCCGCCGCACGCAAAGCCTTCAATCTCGGGCCGTGGCCGCGAATGACTGCTTCCGAACGTTCCGCCATCCTTTTGAAGGCGGCGGATTTGATAGAGGCACGTGCGGAAGAGCTGGCATTTCTCGACGCCATCGAGGCAGGAAAGCCGATCGCGCAGGTACGGGGGGAAGTTGCAGGCTCTGTCGACATATGGCGCTATGCGGCGGCCCTGGCCCGCGACCTCCACGGCGAAAGCTACAACACGCTCGGCGACGGCACGCTTGGTATCGTCCTGCGCGAGGCGATCGGCGTGGTATCGATCATCACGCCCTGGAATTTTCCATTCCTGATCGTCGGCCAGAAACTGCCATTCGCTCTGGCCGCAGGCTGCACGACCGTTGTCAAGCCCTCGGAACTGACCTCGGGATCGACGCTCGTCCTGGGTGAAATCCTGCAGGAAGCGGGCGTCCCGGAGGGCGTCGTCAACATTGTCACCGGCACGGGACCTGAGGTCGGCGCGGTCATGACCTCTCATCCCGACGTCGACATGGTCTCCTTCACCGGCTCGACCGGTGTGGGCAAGCTGACCATGTCGAATGCCGCGCAGACGCTGAAGAAGGTCTCGCTGGAGCTGGGTGGAAAGAACCCGCAGATCGTCTTCCCGGATGCCGATCTCGATGCCTGCATCGATGCCGCCGTCTTCGGCGCATATTTCAATGCCGGCGAATGCTGCAATGCCGGCTCGCGGCTGATCCTGCACAAATCGATCGCTTCCGATGTCGTCAAGCGGATTGCCGAACTGTCGAAGAGCGTGAAGGTCGGCGACCCGCTTGATCCTTCGACGCAGGTCGGCGCGATCATCACGCCGCAGCATCTGGAGAAGATATCCGGATATGTCGCCGGTGCCAGGAGCAGCGGCGCCCATATCGCCCATGGCGGGGAGAGGCTCGATCTCGGCATGGGACAGTTCATGTCGCCGACGATCCTCGAAGCGGTCACGCCTGACATGGCGGTGGCCCGCGAGGAAGTCTTCGGTCCGGTCCTGTCGGTCCTGACATTCGAAACGACTGCCGAGGCCATCAGGATCGCGAATTCCATCGACTACGGTCTGTCGGCCGGGGTCTGGAGCCGCGATTTCGATACCTGCCTGACCATCGGCCGGTCGGTGCGGGCGGGCACGGTCTGGATGAATACCTTTATGGACGGCGCCTCGGAACTTCCCTTCGGTGGCTACAAGCAGAGCGGCCTCGGCCGTGAGCTCGGTCGCCATGCGGTCGAAGACTATACGGAGACCAAGACGCTGAACATGCATATCGGCAAGCGCACCAATTGGTGGATGCCGCAGAGGTAAAGCCGGTCTAACCGGCATTAAAGCTACGCCTGAGGAGGGCGGGTGATCGGGTGCGGGAATGGGTTCCGCATCCTTCAAACGGGAACTGGGAGGTTCTTCGATGAATAGGTTTTTAAGCTCGGCGGCGATTGCTGTCGTGATGGTTTCTGGTTTGGGTGGGGCTCATGCTGCCGACGTGAAGGAAGTGCAGATGCTGCACTGGTGGACGTCTGGCGGCGAGGCTGCGGCCTTGAACGTCTTGAAGCAGGATCTGTCGAAGGAAGGCTTTGCCTGGAAGGACGTCCCGGTTGCCGGCGGCGGCGGTGATGCGGCGATGACGGCGCTGAAGGCGATGGTGGCGGCCGGCACCTATCCGACAGCCTCGCAGATGCTGGGTTATACCGTGCTCGACTATGCCCAGGCCGGCGTCATGGGTGATCTGACGGAGACGGCCAAGAAGGAAGGCTGGGACAAGTCGGTGCCGGCAGCGCTGCAGAAATTCTCCGTCTATGACGGCAAGTGGGTCGCAGCCCCGGTTAACGTGCACTCGGTCAACTGGCTGTGGATCAACAAGGCCGTGATGGACAAGATCGGCGGCAAGCAGCCGAAGAGCTTCGACGACCTGATCGCGCTGCTCGACAAGGCGAAGGCCGCCGGTGTCATCCCGCTGGCGCTCGGCGGCCAGAACTGGCAGGAAGCGACGATGTTCGATTCCATCGTGCTGTCGACCGGCGGCCCGGAGTTCTACAAGAAGGCCTTCAACGATCTCGACGAGGCGTCGCTGAAGTCGGACACGATGAAGAAGTCCTTCGACAACCTGGCGAAGATCGTCAAATATGTCGATCCGAACTTCTCCGGCCGCGACTGGAACCTGGCGACCGCCATGGTCATCAAGGGTGACGCGCTGGTGCAGGTGATGGGCGACTGGGCCAAGGGCGAATTCGTCGCCGCCAAGAAGAAGCCGGATGCCGACTTCCTCTGCTACCGCTTCCCCGGCACCGAAGGCAGCGTGATCTACAACTCCGACATGTTCGGCATGTTCAACGTTCCCGACGACCGCAAGGCCGCCCAGGTGGCGCTGGCGACGGCAACGCTGTCGAAGAGCTTCCAGTCGGCCTTCAACGTCGTCAAGGGCTCGGTCCCGGCCCGCACCGACGTTCCCGACACCGACTTCGACGCCTGCGGCAAGAAGGGCATCGCCGATCTGAAGGCGGCCAACGAGGGCGGCACGCTGTTCGGTTCGCTCGCTCAAGGGTATGGCGCGCCTCCGGCAATCGCCAATGCCTATAAGGACGTCGTCTCGAAGTTCGTCCACGGCCAGATCAAGAGCTCCGACGAAGCTGTCAAGCAGCTCGTCCAGGCGATCGACGACGCCCGCTGAGTTCTGCCGATGAACACGGCTTCCCCGCGTCCTGCGCGGGGAGGCTTCAGCCCCTGACGGATATGTGGGGGCGATCATGCGGGGACGGCATGCGGGCCAGAAGCCCATGACGACATGCAGGGAGGAGATGCATTCGATGAGCACAGTTGCCACCACCGATCCGGTTCTGACGCCGGAGCAAGCGGGCGGGATGTCGATCAGAAGCCGGCTGCAGGATGCGCTGCCGAAGATCGTGCTGGCGCCGAGCTTCGTCATCACGCTGATCTTCGTCTACGGCTTCATCGTCTGGACGGCCTATCTCTCCTTCACCAATTCCAAGACCTTTCCCTCCTATGAACTGACCGGCGCGCGCGCCTATCAGCGGCTGTGGCGCTGGACCTTCGAGAACGATCCGCCGTCTTCCTGGTATACCTCGATCACCAACATGGCGATCTTCGGCTTCCTCTATGTCGGCATCTGCCTGGCGCTTGGCCTGCTGCTCGCCATCCTGCTCGACCAGAAGATCCGCGGCGAGGGGTTGCTCAGACCGATCTTCCTCTATCCGATGGCGCTTTCCTTCATCGTCACCGGGGTCGCCTGGAAGTGGTTCCTCGATCCCGGCCTCGGGCTGGAACAGACGCTGCACCACTTCGGCTGGACGAGCTTCCACTTCGACTGGATCAAGAACAAGGACTTCGTCATCTATACCGTCGTCATCGCCGGTGTCTGGCAGGCCTCCGGCTTCGTCATGGCGATGTTCCTCGCCGGTCTGCGCGGCATCGACGGCGAGATCATGAAGGCGGCGCAGATCGATGGCGCCTCGCCCTTTCAGCTCTATCGCCGCATCATCATCCCGCTGTTGCGCCCGATCTTCCTGTCGGCCTTCATCGTGCTCGCCCATATGGCGATCAAGTCCTATGACCTGGTGGTGGCGCTGACCTCGGGCGGTCCCGGCGGCTCGGCCTGGCTGCCGTCGAACTTCATGTATGAATACACCTTCAAGCGCAACGAGATGGCCGTCGGCTCGGCCAGCGCCATCATCATGCTGATGACGATCTCGGCGATCATCGTTCCCTATCTCTATTCCGAACTGAAGGAGAAGGCCCGATGAGCGGCGTCACCTCTGCGATCGGCACGTCCTCATCGGCAGCGGCGGCCAAAGCTCTCGAGCGCGGCAACAGCGCCCGCTGGATCGGCCGCATCGTCATCTACGGCCTGCTGGTGATCTTCGCCATCCTCTACCTGATGCCGCTCTTCGTCATGCTGACGACCTCGTTCAAGACGATGGACGAGATCCAGAACGGCAACATGCTGGCGCTGCCGCAGGCGCCGACCTTCGATCCCTGGGTCAAGGCCTGGGGCGAGGCCTGCGTCGGGCTCACCTGCGCCGGCATCAAGGGCTACTTCTGGAACTCGATCAAAATGGTGGTGCCGGCGGTGGCGATCTCCACCTTCATGGGCGCGCTGAACGGTTATGTCCTGACCAAGTGGCGCTTCCCCGGCCATACGCTGGTGTTCGGGCTGATGCTGTTTGCCTGCTTCATTCCGTTCCAGTCGGTGCTCTTGCCGATGGCGACCATCCTCGGCTCGCTCGGCCGCTTCGGGGTGACGCTGCAGAACGCCACCGGCCTCAGTTTCGGCTTCGGCAATTCCACCGTCAATCTGGTCTTCGTCCATGTCGTCTATGGCTTGGGCTTCACGACGCTGTTCTTCCGCAATTTCTACGAGG
Organism: Rhizobium sp. Pop5; assembly: GCF_024721175.1. Classification (NCBI taxonomy): domain Bacteria; kingdom Pseudomonadati; phylum Pseudomonadota; class Alphaproteobacteria; order Hyphomicrobiales; family Rhizobiaceae; genus Rhizobium; species Rhizobium sp. Pop5. The sequence goes on from NZ_CP099399.1 coordinate 1,330,363, forward strand.
CCTTCCCGACCGAGCTGGTCCGGGCCGCCCAGGTCGATGGCGCCAGTTTCTTCCAGATCTTCCGCCGCATCATGCTGCCGAACTCGCTGCCGATCATCGTCGTCACCGTCATCTACCAGTTCACCAACATCTGGAACGACTTCCTGTTTGCCTCGGCCTATGCCGGCACCGGTGACTCCATGCCGATGACGGTGGCGCTCAACAATGTCGTCAACACCTCGACCGGGGTGGTCGAATACAATGTCAACATGGCGGCGGCGATGATCGCCGCCGTGCCGACGCTCATCGTCTATATCCTCGCCGGCCGCTACTTCGTGCGTGGCCTGATGGCGGGCGCAGTCAAAGGGTAACCCATGGCTTTCCTGGAAATCTCCGGCCTCAGAAAGCGCTTCGGCGCCGTCGACATCCTCAAGGGCATCGATCTCGAACTCGAAAAGGGCGGCTTCCTGGTGCTGGTCGGCCCGTCCGGCTGCGGCAAGTCGACCCTGCTCAACACCATTGCCGGACTGGAGACGATCACCTCAGGCGAGATCAGGATCGACGGGCGCGCCGTCAACGGCCTGCATCCTTCCAAGCGCGACATCGCCATGGTGTTCCAGTCCTATGCGCTCTATCCGAACATGACGGTGGCGGGCAACATCGCCTTCGGCATGGAGATGCGCGGCGTGCCGCAGGAAGAGCGCAAGCAGGCGATCGACAAGGTCGCCAAGGTGCTGCAGATCGGCCATCTGCTTGACCGCAAGCCGAGCCAGCTGTCGGGCGGCCAGCGCCAGCGCGTCGCCATGGGCCGGGCGCTCGTGCGCGATCCCAAGCTCTTCCTGTTCGACGAACCCTTATCCAACCTCGACGCCAAGCTCCGCGTCGACATGCGCATCGAGATCAAACGGCTGCATCAGGCGACCGGCAAGACCATCGTCTACGTCACCCACGACCAGATCGAGGCGATGACGCTGGCGACCAAGATCGCCGTGATGAAGGATGGCATCGTCCAGCAGTTCGGCACGCCGGCCGAGATCTACAACAATCCCGCCAACATGTTCGTCGCCGACTTCATGGGCTCACCGGCGATGAACCTGGTCAAGGCCTCGGTCGAGAACGGCGCAGCCGGCCTTGCCGTCTCGCTCGAGCGGCCGAATGCCGCGCCGCTGACGCTGCCCGTTACGGCAGGCGCCAACGGCCTCTCCTCCTATGCCGGCCGGCAGGTGATCTTCGGCATCCGGCCCGAGGCGCTGACCGATCCCGACGGCGCCGACCGCAATGCCCGCTCGCTCACCGAAGGCGACTGCCTGATCGAGGTCGTCGAACCGGCCGGCTCCGACACCTTCGCCGTCACCAAGCTCGGCGGCAAGGAAGTCGTCGCCCGCCTGCGCGCCGATGCCGGCATCGCTCCAGGCCAGCACACTCGCCTCGCTTTCAATCTCGACAAGGCCGTCTTCTTCGATCCCGAAACACAGGCAAGGATCGCGTGAGGTCAGGTGCTAAAATGAGCAATTCGCCTGACATTACCATCATCGGCTCGGGCATCGGCGGCTCCACGGTCGCCGCCGGTCTCGCCGCGACGGGTGCTCGGATCTTGATCCTCGAAGCCGGCGACCACATCACAGACCTTCCCGTCAATCGAGACCAGCGCGCCATTTTTCAGCGAGGCCATTTCCGGCCGAAGGAGACGTGGTACGAAGCCGACGGCAAGGGCTTCAATCCCGGCAACTACTACAATGTCGGCGGAAATTCGAAATTCTACGGCGCCGTCCTGTCGCGCTATCGCAGGCAAGATTTCGGCGTCATCGAACACCGGGAGGGCGTGTCGCCGGCCTGGCCGTTTCCCTATGAGGAACTGGAGCCGTGGTACTCAAAGGCGGAACATCTCTATCAGGTGCGCAGCAGCCTCGGCGACGACCCCACGGAACCCTACCATTCGGCCGCCTACGAATACCCAGCCGTTCCCGATGAACCGCCGATCGCCGATGTCAGGGCGCGGCTCAAGGGGAAGGGTCTGCATCCATTTTCCCTGCCGCTCGGCCTGGATCTGGACGCCTGGCTCTCCAAGGCACAAACGCCGTGGGATGCGCATCCGAACGCCCGCGATGGCAAGATGGACGCCGAGACTGCGGCGCTAGCGGTGGCGCTCAGGCACGAGAATGTGAGCCTCGAAACCAATGCTCGCGTAACCAAGCTTGAGACGGGAGCAGGCAGCCGGATCGACCGAGTCACCTATGTCAAAAACGGGCGGGCGGTGACCATTTCGTCGAAGCTCGTGATCCTTTCCGCCGGCGCCGTCCAGTCGTCAGTGCTTTTGCTGCGCTCGAAAAACGACCGCTTCCCGAGGGGGCTCGCGAACTCTTCCGACCAGGTCGGCCGCAACTTCATGAACCACAACGCGTCCGCCGTCATCGGCGTCTCGCCGAGGTTCAAAAACACCGCCATCTACCAGAAGACTTTTGCCTTCAACGATTTCTACCTCTCGGACGGAGAGGGAGGACCACCCCTCGGCAACGTCCAGCTTCTGGGCCGCATCTCCGAAAAGGTCCTCAAGGGCTCCCTGCCGCAAACGCCGGAATGGCTTCTGCGGTTCATCACAAGCCATGCCATCGACTTCTACGCGATGAGTGAGGATGTTCCCAATCCCGAAAGCCGCGTCATGGTGGATGGAGATAGGATCATTCTCCAATGGCAGCGAACCAACTGGGACGCCCATCTTGCCCTCGTCGCCAAGCTGAAGGCGATCCTGAAATCGATCGGGTTTCCGATTGTGCTCTCAAGACCTTTCGACAAGCGCACGCCTTCCCACCAATGCGGAACGATCCGCATCGGAAACGACCCGGCGACGGCGCCGCTGGACACCTACTGCCGTTCCTACGACCACCAAAACCTCTTCGTCGTCGACGCCGGCTTCCTGCCCACGTCGGCTGCGGTCAACCCTGCGCTGACTGTTGCGAGCCAGGCGCTCCGCGTCGCAGATCACATTGCATCCAAGGACTTGCAGACCTCTGTGCCGGGGTCGGAACCGCTGGCACCTGCCGAAAACCGCTCAAAACTCTGAACGCGCCACCGGCCACTGGTCGCCAGGTCGCAGCAACAGGAAAGTAAGATGGCATTCGACTACATCATCACCGGCGCCGGTCCCGCAGGATGCGTGCTTGCAAACCGGCTGAGCGAAGATCCCGATGTGAAGGTCCTGCTTCTCGAAGCCGGCGGCGGCGACTGGAATCCTCTCTTTCACATGCCGGCCGGCTTTGCCAAGATGACCAAGGGTGTGGCCAGTTGGGGATGGCAGACCGTTCCCCAGAAGCACATGAAGGACAGGGTGCTTCGCTATACGCAGGCGAAGGTCATCGGTGGCGGTTCGTCGATCAACGCTCAGCTCTACACCCGCGGAAACGCGGCGGATTATAATCTCTGGGCCTGTGAAGACGGCTGCGAGGGTTGGGACTACCGTTCGATCCTGCCCTATTTCAAGCGTGCGGAGGATAACCAGCGTTTCGCCGATGATTACCACGCCTATGGTGGTCCGCTCGGCGTCTCGATGCCGGCTGCGCCGCTGCCGATCTGCGATGCCTATATCCGCGCGGGGCAGGAACTTGGCATCCCCTATAATCACGACTTCAACGGCCGCCAGCAGGCGGGAGTCGGGTTCTATCAGCTGACGCAGCGCAATCGTCGCCGGTCATCGGCTTCGCTCGCCTATCTTTCGCCGATCAAGAACCGGAAGAACCTGACGGTGCGCACCGGTGCGCGCGTCGCGCGCATTATCCTGGAGGGAACACGTGCGGTCGGCGTCGAGATCGCGACCTCGCGTGGACCGGATATCGTGCGCGCCGACCGTGAAGTCTTGGTTTCGTCGGGGGCGATCGGCTCGCCGAAGCTCCTTCTGCAATCCGGCATCGGACCGGCCGATCATCTCAGGTCGGTGGGCGTCAAGGTGCTCCACGATCTGCCTGGTGTCGGCGGCAATCTCCAGGATCACCTGGATCTTTTCGTCATCGCCGAATGCACGGGCGACCACACTTATGACGGCGTGGCGAAGCTTCACCGCACGCTTTGGGCGGGGATACAATATGTCCTGTTCCGCACCGGTCCGGTCGCATCGTCGCTCTTCGAAACGGGCGGGTTCTGGTACGCCGATCCCGATGCACGTTCTCCCGATATCCAGTTCCATCTCGGCCTGGGCTCCGGCATTGAGGCGGGCGTCGAGCGGCTCAAGAACGCGGGTGTCACGCTCAACTCCGCCTATCTGCATCCGCGCTCGCGAGGGACGGTGCGTCTGTCGTCATCCGACCCGAGTGACGCGCCCCTGATCGATCCCAACTACTGGTCTGATCCCCACGACAGAAACATGTCCCTGGAGGGGCTCAAGATCGCGCGCGAGATCATGCAGCAGGCGGCGCTGAAGCCCTTTGTCCTGGCCGAAAGGCTCCCCGGGCTGAAGGTCGTGACTGACGAGCAGCTATTCGACTATGGCTGCGCCAACGCCAAGACCGACCATCATCCCGTCGGCACCTGCAAGATGGGAATAGGGCCTGATGCAGTTGTCGGGCTGGATCTCAAGGTTCAGGGCCTCGAGGGGCTCAGGGTCTGCGATTCCTCGGTCATGCCGCGCGTGCCGTCGTGCAATACCAACGCTCCGACGATCATGGTCGGCGAAAAGGGATCGGACCTCATTCGAGGGTTGCCACCGCTTGCGCCCACCATCTTCGCCTACGAGCGCAACGATGCGAGGCCCCGAGCCCGCGCCGAAATCCGGTAAGCCTTTCGAGAGGAGCACGACAATGTCTGAAGTGAGAGTTGCAGTACTTGGTGCCTCGGGTTGGATGGGAAAGGTCCACACCATGGCCTATCAGACCTTTCCCCATTTCTTCGGCGTATCTGATGGAACGGCGCGGATCGTGGCTCTCGTCGAAGGCAATCAGAAGGCCGTTGAGGATCTTGCCGTCAGAGCGCCCGGCGCAAAAATCATTCCGGATTGGCAGCAAGCGGTCGCCGATCCCGATGTCGATCTGATCGATATCTGCCTGCCCGACCATCTTCACTACCAGGTGGCCAAGGCGGCCCTGCTGGCGGGCAAGCATGTCTATTGCGAGAAGCCCTTGGCAAACACTGCCGAGGAAGCGCGGGAACTCGCCGATATCGCCAGGGAAAAAGGTGTCATCACCCGCGTCGGACACGCCTTTCCGCGCAATCCCGTCCATGATCTGGCGAAGGACATCATTCAGTCCGGCGAAATCGGCGAGATCAAACTGTTCCGCGGCTGCCAGCACGTCGACATGTATGGTGATCCCACAGCGCCCTTCATGTGGCGCGCCGATGGTAAGCTTGCGCCGACCGGCATCGTCGGCGATACCGGCTCGCACATTTTCAGCTTCATGGATTTTCTGGTCGGCCGCGTCAGTTCCCTGATCGCCGACAATCTGATTGTGACCCCGCGCAGGCCCGTCGTCGAGGGCCTTGCCTATGGCGAGCAGGTAAAACTGTCAGGCAATGAGTCTTGGGCCGAAATCACCAATCCCGACGCAACGAACCTGCTGTGCCGGTTCGAAAACGGCGCCGGCGGAATCGTCGATTTCAGCCGTGTCGCGACTGGCCGCAAGTTCATGCAGACTTACGAAGTCTATGGAACGAAAGGCAGCATTGCCTATACCTATGACGAGATAAACCGGCTGCGCTTTTATTCGAACGACGACCGGACGGGACGGCGCGGTTTCCGCGAGATCGATGTCGGTCCTGAAAACCCCACCTTCCGCGCTTTCCTTCCACTACCGAACTTCGGCATAGGCTACAACGAAAGCAAGATCATCGAGGTGGCCGAGGTCATTCGCTCGATCGTCGCAATGAAACCGATGTGGCCGACATTCGAAACCGGCCACCACATCTGCCAGATCGTCGATGCATGTATGGAGTCCTCCCGGCAGAGGTGCTGGGTCGATATCCCGCTCAATTGATTGTGACGAGCCGATGACCGCAGACGTTCCGCAGGAAATCCTTGATGCACTGACCGATGTCGATATGCCGCGGCTTCCGCCGGAGGCTGCTGCTTCCGCAATGGCCCGGCTCGCCGGCATCGACGTGCCAATCTACCAAGCCGGCTGCGTCGTCATCGGATCCGGTGCGGCAGGTCTGCGGGCTGCGGTGGAACTGAAGCGGCGTGGCGATGACGTCGTCATCATAAGTCAGAGCGCATGGGGCGGAACCTCGGCCTGCTCGGGATCGGATAAGCAGACCCTTCACACCGCAAACACGGCCGATCAGGGCGACAATTACAAGGCGATGGCCCGCGCCATCCGCAGCGGCGGCGCCATGGACGAGGACACGGCCTATGTCGAGGCGGTGGGTTCGTCGCGGATGATGGCGTCGCTGCAATTTCTGGGCCTGCCGCTACCTCAGGACCCTCTGGGTGGGACGCTGAGATATCAGACCGACCACGACGAGGTCGGTCGCGCCACCAGCTGCGGCCCGCGCACCTCGCGGCTGATGGTCAAGGTGCTGGCCGAGGAAGTGATCCGGCTCGGTGTGCCGTTCTTTAATCAGACCACCGCGGTCAAGATCCTCACCGAGGGCGAGGGAGCTGACCGCCGTGTCGTCGGCCTCCTCGTCATGCGCGCCGGAGACCGTACGGACGAGAACCCGCTCGGCATCGCGGTATTTGTCAGCGGGGTGATGGTGCTTGCAGCCGGCGGGCCGGGCGAACTTTATCGCGACAGCGTCTATCCCAACGGCTGTTTCGGCTCGCTCGGCCTGGCCCTGGAGGCGGGCATCGCGCTCGTCAACCTGACCGAAAGCCAGTTCGGCATCGGAACGCGCAGGGAAGGCTTTCCATGGAACCTCTCCGGCACCTACGTCCAGGCGATCCCGCATATCTATTCGGTCGATGCTGAAGGTGGCGAACATCATTTCCTGGCGGAGTATTACCGCAGCACCCAGGAATTGGCGTCGAATGTCTTCCGCAAGGGCTATCAGTGGCCGTTTCACGCGACGCGTATGCTCGATTTCGGCTCGAGCCTGGTGGATCTCGCCATCTATCGCGAAACCGCCGCAGGGCGGCGTGTGTTTATGGACTTCAAGCGCAATCCTCTGCCAGTGCCGGGCGATCTGACGTTCAGCCTGGAGAGACTGGACGAGGACGTCCGCCTCTATCTCGGCAATGCCGGCGCCGATCAGGACAAACCGATCGACCGGTTGAAGCATATGAACCCGCTCGCGATCGAGCTCTATCGCCGCTACAAGATCGACATCGCCGAGGAGCCGCTGGAATTCGCGGTCAACAACCAGCACATGAACGGCGGCATCATGGTGGACACCTGGGGCCGCAGCAATCTCAGGGGCTGTTACGCGGTCGGCGAGGCCGCCGGCACGCATGGCGTGACCAGACCGGGCGGAGCGGCGCTGAATGCCGGGCAGGTCTTCGGCACACGGGCAGCCGAGCACATCAGCGCGAGCGGCAGGGCAAGACAGGCCACAGCGGAGGAGATCACCGCGACGGCGGAGGCGGGCATTACTGATCTTCTGGGCGCTCTCCGGACGGATAGCCCACTCACGGTCAAATCGATTCGTTCGGAAGTGCAGACGCGCATGAGCGAGAAGGCCGGCATCATCTGCGATCGGGAGAGTGTCAGCGGCGCCTTGAGTGAAGCGCGCAAGCTGAATGCGGAGATTCGCGACAAGGGCATCGCCTATGGTCGCGGAGCGGAAGCGGCTCGCGGTGTGCAGTGGCGGCACATGGCACTCGCGTCGGAAGCCGTGCTCAGCGCGCTTGACTTCTTCATCCGCAATGGAGGCGGCAGCCGTGGCGCGCGAGCAATATGCGATGAGCAAGGCGAATGCCTTCCGCTGGCGCATTCCGGTCCATTGCAGGAATTTCGGTTCCGGAAAGAACGCCCGGCGCATCGGGAAGAGCAGATCGTCGCTCGGCTCGATGGGGATGAAATCAGGCTTTCCACGCGTAAGAATCGCACTTTCGATGAGAGTGCCAGGTCCTTTTTCGAACGGGACTGGCCGGCCTGGTTGACAGGCCGCATTTACAATCTGAAGGCGGATGAATGAGGCGATGCCAGGATCGCGATCGCTTTAGGGCACGTCGAGTTCGATCATCACGGGTGCATGGTCGCTCGTATGCTGCCAGCCACGTGGTTTTCTTCTTACGCTCGCCGAACGGAGCCACGGAGCAATGGCCGGGCTGAGCAGGAAGTGGTCGATCCGAAGTCCGGCGTCACGTTCGAAGCTGTTCCGCCAGTACTTCCAGAACGTATAGATGCGTTCCCCGGGATGCAGATGCCTGATGGCGTCTGTCCAGCCCTGGGCGACGAGATCGGCATAGGCCTTGCGGACTTCCGGTCTGAAAAGCGCATCGTCCCGCCAGCGTTCCGGCTTGTAGACGTCGATCTCCGTCGGCATGACGTTGAAATCGCCGGCGAGGATCGAAGGGATTTCGAGCTCGAGCAGATCGGCGGCATAGTTATGCAGACGACGAAACCAGCGGAGCTTGTACCCGAACTTGGGGCTCGGGAAGGGATTGCCGTTCGGAAGATAGAGGCATCCGATGACGATGCCGTCGACGACAGCTTCTATATATCGGCTATGACTGTCGTCGGGATCGCCGGGAAGACCGCGCAGCGTCAGGATTGGTGTCTTGCCCTTCGCAAGTATCGCAACCCCATTCCAGGATTTCTGTCCGTGCCAGACGGCGCCGTAGCCGGCCTGTTCGATCTCCCTTTGGGGGAACCTGGTGTCGTCTGTCTTGAGTTCCTGGAGGCAGGCCACATCGGGAGCGTCCTCCTTTAGCCAACGCAACAGGTTATCCAGCCGCCCATTGATTCCGTTGACGTTGTAGGTTGCGATTTTCATGAGACCCCCAAGTCGAGGTGCCGCTATGCTCTAGAAATGCTCCTGGCTTTCCTCCTCGGGAAGTCCCCGGCCACCCGCCAGTCGATTTTTTTCTGGGTAGTGAGCGAGCCCGCTGTTAGGCCTCGGTCTATCGCCTTGCCACGGCTGGCTCCTCAGCGCGTTGCGCCGAAGACGAAGGCGATGGCGGCGACGATCGCTGCGGCTGTCAACGGCTGCCGTCGTATTCGGTCTTCGAGATCGCGGACGAAGCTGTTTGCTTCGGCTTTTGCCAGGCGCGCTGTTCCCGAAGCCAGCTCCGAAGCGGATTCGGCGATCCGACCGGCTTCTTTTTGAAGCGCGCGCATTTCTTCGCGATTGACGTCACGCGCCCCGGAGGTCGATCGCAGAGCGCGATCCACGAGCGGATAGTCATCGTCAAGCCTGGTGGGGTCCGGCTCCCGCTTCACGCGCGCAGCCTCCTCGGTGTCGGTGCGGCCGGCAGGAATCGAGGTGTGTGTGGCTGACACCGGGTCGGAGGCGGGGAAGCTGTCCTCGATGCCTTTGTCGAGGTTGCCTTTTCGAGCCTGCCTGCGCTGTTCTGCCTGCTCCTTGCGCATGGATTGGACTGCGGGGGATTCGTTAGGATTTGCCATCGGGATTTCCTCCATTGCACTTCGAATAATCAAAGCGATGACGGGGAAAGAAGTTCCGTAGGAATGCGTTGCCGTCCCACTTGGCACAATTTGTCGATGAGAAGACCAAGCGGCTCGCTACGCAGTACTGGCAAGTCGGCATCGCACGGACTTTTTCTGGAGTCTTAGGCGTGGCAATTAAATAGGTCGGACCAAGGTCCCGGTTGTTTTGGTACCTAGGTCCGGTTGCATTATGGCTTCGGAACAGCGACAAATCTCATGCGTCCCATAACTGTGTGGGAGCGTCGAAGAAGGATGAACGAGGCTGGCAATGAGTATCTCGAAACGCGATTTTCTGAGATTGGGTGGCGGTGCAGCCGCTGCCTTCATAGCTGCCGCATCTCCAGCGACATTGAATTTCGACGGTTCCTTTCCTCTTCTGGCGATGAAACGCGCCCAGGCAAAAGACGGCAACAATGGCAACGGTGGCGGGAACGGAAACGGCAATAGCGGCAATAGCGGCAACGGTGGCGGGAACGGCAATAGCGGAGGGAATGGGAACGGCGGCGGCAACGGTGGTGGTAGCGGCAACGGAGGAGGAAGTGGCAATGGAGGAGGAAATGGCAATGGCGGCGGCAATGGGGGAGGGAATTCCGGAAATAGCGCCGGCGGGAACTCCAACCGCGATTCGGGATCCTCTTCCTCTGCGGCAGGCTCGTCGCAAGCCTCTGGAGCGCGAGCGACCGAAGCTTCCGATGGCTCGATCGACGTCCGTCACGCGAACGGTATCACTGAAACCCTGCGAGGTGGTCGCTATATCATGAAGGACGGCAAAGGCAGGACGATTATAAGCCGGCAAGGGACCATCAGCGATACCCGTCGGCTGAGCCGCTTCTTGCGGTAGAGCAAGTTCAACGAGATCTGTGCGGCCGCTTTTTGCGTCCGATGTTAGTGCCGTTCGCGCCATTGCAGAGCCGCCTCGGTTCTGTTCGAGGCGCCGAGCTTGCTCAGAATCTGTGTCATATGGTGCTTGACAGTCTTTTCCTGCAGGCCGAGACGCAAGCCGATATGCTTGTTCGACAAGCCTTGGGCGACGAGATCCATCACCTCGCGTTCCCGCGGCGTCAAGCCGTTTTTGTCGGAGGTTCCGCCCTGCAGCGAGCTCTCCATGACCTTTGCTGACATCGTCGGCGAGATATATCGCGTTCCGCTGAGAATGGTGCGGATCGCTTCGGCAAGGCCGCGCGAGCCTACGCCTTTGAGAACATAGCCCATCGCCCCCCGCTGTAAGGCCCCAAGCAAGGTGTCCACTTCTTCCGATACGGTCAACATCAGGACCTTCGTGGAAGGGCTGAGCGCCAGAACCTCACCGATTGCGGAGAGCCCGCCGCCGGGCATGGAGACATCGAGAAGCATGACATCGGGGCGGCTGTTTGCAGCGATCATGGCCGCATCATCGCTACTGGCGCCTTCCCCGACGACGACGAAGTTGCTGATCTCCGACAGGCTGCGGGTTACGCCCTCACGAAAAAGAGGGTGGTCGTCCACGACGCCGATGGTGATTGCTGTCATCTCTCGTCTCCCACTTCCATAGGCTCGAAGATCATGGTCACGGTCGTTCCCCCTTCGCCTGTCCTGATGTCGAAGGATCCTCCCAGGCTGTCGATGCGTTCCCGAAGGCCAACCAGGCCGAGGCTCGACGGCCTTACCTCGCTCGGATCGAAGCCGTCGCCGCGGTCGCTGACCTCGACGCGGACATGACCATTGTGCGAGACGGCCTTGACAACCTGTTGGACGCCGCCGCCGTGGCGATAAGCGTTGTTCAAGGCTTCCTGAACGAAGCGATAGATGCAGATCTTCACGGCGGGAGCAAGCTCTGGCCCATCTTCGTCAACAATCGTTTCGACGCGGGTTTCGGTCTTATGCTGATGCGCTTCGACGACACGTGTCACGATCTCGGTGATCGAGGACTTCTCGATCTGCGGCAGCACCAGCCCGCCGCAAATGTTGCGGATCTCCGTCATGGCTTCGGCAAGGCTGGAGCGTATCCAGGCAAGCTCCTTTTCGCGTGCTTCGGGCGGTGTGCTGGCGTTGACCAACAGGTCGCTGTCCAGGCGCAGCGATGCATATGCAATGTGTTGGGCCGGGCCGTCGTGCAGATCGGCGCCGATGCCGCGCAGATATGTTTCGTTCAGCGCCGCCGCCCGCTGGGAAGCGCGCTGCAGCCGCCGCTGCAGCCCGCGGTTTTCCGCCAGCAGCCTGGATAGTTCATTGACCCGTTCTTTGAGATCCTTGCGCTGCGCCTCTATCGTACGGCTGCCCCGGAATACCAGGGCGGAGAGAACAAGGAAAAAGATTGCGGTGAGGGCGGCGACGGCGCCCCAGCTCTGGAGCCTGGCATGCGCCAGGCTGTCCTCGAGCCCTTGTGCCGTCTCGTAGAATTCGAGTACGGCGACCGCCTGTCCGGACCACGGCTGGAGCACCGGATTGTAGATTTCCACAAGCGGCTTGCCGAGCGCACGCTCCTCTGTGCTTTCCGGGTCGCTGGCGATCTCGTAACGCGCGACGAGGGACCCTGTAAAGGCCCTTTGGAGCTTGTCGTTTACCGGAAACTTTCTGCCCACCAGCTCCTTCTCGTTCGAATAGAGGATGGTGCCGTCGCTTCGCCAAAGCTTGAACGAAACAAGGCGCTTGCCGAGCGCGCCTTGACCGAGCGTCTCGTCTAGAGCCTGGGCGCTGCCCTCGTCCAGCAGGGATTCCGTTTGCATGTCCGGAAGCAGCGGCGCGACCACGCTGTCCACGTATAGCGCCGTCGCTGCGGCGGAATTGTGGATGACGGCGTCCTGTATGAGGTGGGTGACGAGAAGGCCCACCAGGAACATGGCGACGATCGATATGAACCCACCCGCGATGAAGAACTGGGAGGCGAGCGAGCGGGCATTCCAGCGGCGAAGCCAAATCATTTTGATACCGGCATGAAACTTCTCGATTAACCTATCGCGTCTTCAGAGTTTTTCCAGACGGTATCACGGCACGTCCCGTGTATCGAAGATTTCGGCGCCTCTTATGCTCTCTGTCAAGGGGAGGCTATCGCCGGACATGGCTGCGCCGAACATGTAAAGAAGACCGGCCAGAACGATAACGAGGGCGATGACGGACGCATTCCAGGCCTCATCGACTTTGGATCTATTACTCTGGGCCATGTTCGGACCTCCTTCGGTTTCGTTCGAAACGGAGCCGTTCGATGACCCGTTCCATCAAACGGGCTTCAGTCGGAAAGCGCCGGGACCAAGGTCCGATGCCCGTAGACATCGCCAGATTCAGTCATATTTCAGCATCGACGGAATGACGCCATTTGGCGTACGCTCGCGTACCAATCGCAAGATTCCGACAATCGTCGTCGGTTCTTATAATCATTCTTAATTCGAACGTGGTTGACTTGCCCTTGAAAGTTCGAGGGCCTGCATCCATGCCGACAATATTCCGCATCTCAACCGCAGCACTGATCCTGCTGTCGGCCGCTACGTTTGCGGCTGCCGACGACTGGCGGGTCGTCAAGGCGACAGATCAAGCGAAATATACCGTCGACAGAACGAATTGGCTGGACCTGCACGCCGGCGATGTGGTCCCTAACCGGGCATGGGTCTCGACCGGTCCGCGTGGGCGAGCTCAGCTTGCCAGAGGCGTCGAGAGCATCACCTTTCAGCCGAACACACTCGCCTCCATCACCGGATATGGAGGTTTTCTGGCACCGCAGACGCAGATCGTCCAGCAGGTCGGCTCTCTCGATCTCGAAATCGAGAAGCGAAGCCAGCCTCATACGACCGTGCAGACGCCCTATCTCGCAGCCGTCGTGAAAGGGACGATCTTCCACGTGACGGTCGGCAAGACGAAGGCATCCGTTTCTGTCGATCGCGGCCTGGTGCAGGTCACTTCCTTCGCAAGTGGCCAGTTGTCGAATGTCGGGCCGCACCAGAGCGCGTCCGTCGACAGCAAGGCCGGCATGACGGTGAAGGGCGAAGTATCCAAGCCCGAGATCACGTCGGTTTCCCCTTCGGTCGCAAGGGTTCCGGCCGTCGGCGCCACGCAACTCGCGGGCGCAGTCGAAGCGTCCGAGGCCAAGAACAAATCCTCGGCTACGAGCAAGGACACCAGCTCCAGCGCGAAGGACGACGGCAATAGCGGGAAGGGCAAAGGCAGCGATAGCAGCAGCCGCAGCAATGACAGCGCTGACAGCAGCGGTGGACACGGCAATGGCGGCGGCGGTGGTAATGGCAATTCCGGCGGAAGCGGCAATAGCGGTAATGGCAATTCCGGCGGAAACGGTAACGGTAATTCCGGCGGCACCGGCAACGGTAACGGCGGCAGTAATGGAAACGGCGGCGGCAACGGAAACGGAAATGGTGGTGGCCACGGTAACGGCAATTCCGATGGCAACGGCAACGGCCATGGGAATGGCAATGGCAATGGCAATGGCAACGGCGGGAATGACAATAATCATGGCGGCGGAAACGGTAACGGCAATTCCGGCGGAAACGGCAAGGGCAAGGACAAGTGAAAGGCATGGCTAAGGCGGCCGGAGACTATGTCTCCGGTAGCATCGGCACTATCACGGTTCGAATTTTGCTTATCGCCGCGATGCTGGCGCTGCCCCTGGTTGGCCCCAGCAGCGACTTCATCCAGGGGTCGAACAACAGCCTTTTCGCCAAGAGATTCGAATGGGCGCCTCGCAAGGCCAGCGGCAATATCGTTTTCGTTGCAATCGACAAGCGGTCCCTTGATGCCGTCGGAACATGGCCGTGGCCGCGAAGCGTCTATGCGAGCCTGCTCGACAAGCTGATCGCGTCGGGCGCCAGGGATATCTTCCTCGACGTCGATTTCAGTGCGTTTTCCAGCAAGCAGGAGGACGACCGTCTTGCTGCGGCGCTGGAGAGAGCCGGGGGAGGCGTTCTTCTGCCCGTATTCCGGCAGCAGCAGACGGCGTCATCGTCTGAAACGGCGGTGACAAGGCCAATCTCGCGTTTTCTTCAAAATGCCTGGCCGGCATTTGCCAACGTGGCGATGGATACGGACGGGATCGTCCGTCGTTTCGATCTGGGAAGTCAGTTTGACGGAAACCCTACCCAGTCCGCTGCGGCCGCCCTCGGCAGGATAGACCGCAGCGACGGTTCCTTGCCGGTCGATTACTCGATAAGGCCGGACACCGTGCCGACGTTCTCGTTGTCCCAAGTGCTTGACGGCACCGTGCCGGCCGAAGCAATCAGAGACCGCTCGGTGGTGGTCGGAGCATCGGCAGCGGAACTCAAGGATATTTTCGCCGTTCCCGTGTATGGAGCGATCGCCGGCCCGCTCATCCATGTCCTCGCCGCCGAGACGCTGCTCCAGAACCGTTTCCTCAGAACCTTCGATCAGGCGCCGCTGGAACTCTTGTTTGCAGCGATCCTTATCATTGCAGTGGTCTGGCGCCGTTCGGCCGGACTGATCACGATCATGGCGACCGGGCTGATCATCGTCATTGTTGGTGAGGTCGGCGCATTTCTGTTGCAGTGGCGCTATGGCCTGCTTATCGGGACCGCGGTGCCGTGGGCGATGCTGATGCTTGCCTGGATGCTGGCCCTGAACGAGCGGGTCGATCTCGGCCGGATGCTTGTGGCCATCGCCAATACGGAGACTCGCAACACCAGGCGTCTGATGCGGCGGATCATCGCCGACAGTTCGGACGGCGTCGTCGCATTCGACAGTAATCTCAAGATCGTCGAGGCAAGCGAATCCGCGAAGGCCGTATTGCGAGCCGGTGTCGGTGCCTCCCTTCTCGGTGCTGTTCACACCGCCGTCATCGATATCGTGGGCAGGCTGATTTCAGAACACGATGCCGAACCGGGCAAGATACATACGGGCCTCGTCAATTTCTTCGATAACAGCGGTTCGCAGGCCGCGCACTACGAGGCGTCCGTCACGATTGCACCAGTCGAGCGGACCAATGCGCAGCCGTCGGCGGCACGCCGACGGTTTGCCGGCTGCCTGATCATACGCGACGTCAGCGCACGACATGAATATGAAGAGCGGCTTAAGAGGCTGTCCGAACTGGATGAACTCACCGGGCTGCTCAACCGTCGGGAGTTTGCGTCTCGACTGACCGCCCTCCGTGGCAAAGTCTTCGTCTGTGTACTGGATATCGACCGTTTCTCGTCGCTTTGCGCCACTCTCGGGCGCGACGTGGGGGACGAGCTTCTGGAGGCCGTGGCGGCCAGGCTGCAAAATGCGTTCGCCGGCGATCTCTTGGCCAGGCTAGACGGCGGCCATTTCGGCGTCGCCACCTCGGCGATGGACGAAGGTTCGATCGAAGGCTTCGCGGATAGTCTCCTCGCGCTGTTCGAAGAGCCCGTGCCGATCCGCGGTGCGGCTGTGCCGATCTCGGTCCGCCTCGGAATAGCTCGCTCGGGCGAAGCCGATCCCCGCGCTCTCCCGAACGCCGCTGAATCGGCGCTGGATGCCGCGAGGGCTTCGCCAGGCCTAAGATGGTGCTCTTTCGATCCTTCCACTGCCGTTCGCCAGGCCCGGTCGCGCCGGCTGGAACAGGATATGCGCGACGCTCTGCAGAACCGGCAGTTCTTCTTGCTGTTCCAGCCGCAGATCGAACTCGCGGATGGACGGCTTGTCGGCGCGGAGGCTTTGATCCGATGGAACCATCCCGAGTTCGGATTGATATCTCCGGCCGAATTCATCCCGATCGCCGAATCGTCCGGCCTGATCTGCGATATCGGCCGCTGGACGCTGTTCGAAGCTTGCACCGAGGCGGCCGCCTGGCCTGCCGAACTCAGCGTCGCCGTCAACGTCTCGGCGCTTCAGTTCGAGCGCTCCGACATTGAAGCCGACGTCAGGGCGGCACTGTCCTCGAGCGGGCTTCCTTCTTCGCGATTGTGCCTTGAGCTGACGGAATCAACGTTCCTCGATCAAGGTGGGCCGTCGATCGCAAAGATAGGCGCGCTTCGCGAAACAGGAGTCGTCATCGCCTTGGACGATTTCGGCACCGGCTACTCGTCGATGAGCTATCTCGCCGACCTTCCTCTCGACAAGCTCAAGATCGACCAATCTTTCGTCAGGCGAATGAACGGCAATCCCAACGCCTTCGAGATTGTGCGGGCGATAATTTCCCTGGCGCACGGCTTGAACCTGCAGGTTGTTGCCGAAGGTATCGAAAACGAAGCGGAAGCTGAAGCGCTGCATCGGCTTGGATGCGAGATGGGGCAGGGCTATCTCTTTGGGAGACCTGATGATTCTGCTCGCATGCTTTCCAAATGGAGCGTCTGGAAGCTCTTATCTGCCGAGGCATGACTGCTCGCCTGGTTTGCGTGCCAGGGACGCCGTGTCACCTTGAAGCCCGCGCGTAGGAAAACTGGTCCATCGCGCGGATGACATGCTGCTCGATCTCGAAGCAGGTCTCGTCATATTCCCGTATCAGCTTCTGCTTGAATGCCTGCCTTCGGATCAGGTCGCGGGCCTCTGCTGCCATCTGGTAGGCCTCGAACAGCTCAAGCTGCCACGGATCGCGGGATTCCATGATCAGTGTCCGCATTTGCGGCAGACGCATCGCAAGGCGCTTGCGCCCAGCCTCCCGGCGGTTGGAACGTACCATATCCTCAGTCTCCTGCCGTGCCCGCGACGAGAGGGCTTCTCGATCTGCAAATAGCGCCGGCAACAGACATTGAAATGGGATCTAGGACCAAAGACCGGGCCCCATCGGACTGTGGTCCGGGTGGGGGAACGACCCCGCATTCAGGTCGTTGGGTTTGCAGCGGTCGGGAAGGCCGCGTCAAACAGAAGGAGGAGAAAATGCTCTCCAAGCTTATCGTAGGTGCGGCAACTGCCGTGACCCTCATGTCGGGCGTCGCATTCGCCCAATCTTCGACCGTCAACGGTGCGGCCGGCGGTGCAGTTACCGGAGCGATCGTAGGTGGACCGGTTGGTGCGGCTGTCGGTGGCGTTGCGGGCGCCGTCGTCGGTACCGCAATCGATCCGCCGCCGCAGAAGGTCGTCACCTATGTCCGCGAGGCTCCGGCGCCTTCGGCGCGCGTAGTCGTGAAGGAAAAGATCGTCGTCGGCCAGCCGCTGCCGGAGACAGTCGTTGTTACGCCTATTCCGGATAGCCCGAAATATGCTTATGCGGTGGTCAACGATGAGCGCATCATCGTCGAGCCGTCGTCACGCAAGGTGATCCAGGTTGTCAAGTGACCTGATCCCATACGCGGCTGCTGCCGCGTCACCCTTCCGGAAATCATCGTTTAAAGCCTGAGACCGCCGCACGACGCACGGCAATGTCGTCGTGCGGCCAAAAACAGAGAGATCGTTATGAAAATCAACACACTCGCTGTCGTGATGACTGCGCTTTCCCTCGGCGTCTCGCCCATCTGCATTATGTCCGCCTCGGCGCAGGATGCGCCGATTCTCCCGAAGAAGGGTGCCGCCCAAAGCGGCCAGTCCAGCGGGGGCGCGACCCAGCAGCCGGATTCCGGCGGCGCCTCGGGAACCGGCCAAGCCACGCAGCCGTCTTCCGGCTCCGAGGGAGGCTCGTCAGGCGCATCCTCCAGCACCACCACCGACGGATCTTCCGGTCAGACTGAAACGCAGCCCAAGGCCAAGGCGCAGTCTGGAAGCTCGACCAGTTCGGGTACTGTGGGCACGGACAGCTCGAAGACGTCCAATTCTGGACAGTCTTCGACGGAAAGCCAGAAGCCGGCCGGCAGCCAGGACACAGGCACATCGACGGGCTCCGGCGAGACCCAGAAGTCCGGCGACGCGGCAAAGTCTCCGAGCGGCTCGACCGAGACCCAGTCGAACAGCAAGACGAACGTCGAAAATAACACGAAGACCGAGACGACCAACACGACCAATGTGAACATCTCGGTCGAGCAGAAGACGGAAATCCGCAAGGTTGTGAAGGAAGTTCACGTCGAGCCGGTTCAAGAAACAGATTTCACGGTCTCGGTCGGCACCACCATCCCGAAGAAGATCAGGCTCGAGCCGCTGCCGCCCGAGATCATCAAGATCGTACCGCAGTACAAGGCCTACCGCTTCTTCATTCTCGCGGATGGCCGGATCGTCATCGTCGATCCTTCCGCATTCACAATCGTCTACATCATCTCGGCGTAAAGCGTCGCGCCAGCGTCCCCGGTGGCACCTTCGCCGCCGGGACGGGGAGAAGGACCATGATCTATTCCGAAGAGAAATCCGGTGGTCTCGCGGTTCCGCTGATCGCCATCCTGCTGGCAATCGCCGGCATTCTTGCCGCGCTTGTCGCCACCGGCGGCGGCCATGACAGTGCCGCCGGCCGCGTCTGGGTTCCGCAGGCTCAACATCAGGGTTCGGTCAAATGAACGCCGTCGCATCCGTTGCCTTTGGCGTCGTCAGCTCGGTTGGCGCCTGTATCGCCGCCGCATCCGTCGCATCCCACGTGGTGGCGGATTCCGAACCTCCTGCTTTCACGGATCTCTCGGCGCGTGATCTCTGGACAACGAAGCCGGTGAAAATCGATCCTCGGCAGCAGCACTATGAAAGAATTCCGCCGCTGTATTCCAGCTATGTCACCGAAGCGTCGGCTGTCACGAGATCAAAGGCGAAGCCGGAGCCTGTCTCCACGCCGAGCGAGCCCATGACATCGACGCCGAAACTTTCCGACGACCACCTTGTCTGGTGCGCGGAACGCTTCCACTCCTTCGATCCCGCAACCAACAGCTATCGATCCTATCGCGGCGAGATCCGCGAATGCTCTTCGCCGTTCCAGCGGAATGTCGCTGAGACCGATGAGCACATCGGCACGGCAAATGGGAAGGCGGCAGCCTGGTGTGCCGCTCGCTATAAGTCCTATCGTCCGGAAGACAATACCTACCAGCCATGGGACGGACCGCGGCGCGTCTGCGATGCTCCGGGCATCGGTCAGAACCTGGTCGCGACGAGAAATTGATCATCGGCGGCGATCGGCGAGATGGGTACCAAAACGCACCCTTTGGACGGTCAGACCAAAGTCCATGTCGCAAACGCTGCGGTTGTGATAGTCGGTTGCATTAGAAGGTTGGGAGATAAGGGATGGCGACGCTGATCACAGACATCCAGCAGGCACAGACAAGGCTTCGGCTCTTGAGCCGGGCGGAGCGGGGAGCCCTGATCATCCGCATCCTCCACGAACTGAAGACGCATCGGCAGGAGGTTCTCGGAAACGTGCCCGCCGAGCGCTGCGTCTGGATCGACAGGTTGATCGCTTCCGTTTCTTCGACCATATCCGAAATCGCCAACATGCAGGACGGCGAATTCAATCGCGTTCTGAACGAGTTCGAAAAGCTCATGGCGACGCTCAACGGCATCCCGCACACGCCGAAGACAATTCACTGAGACGTCGTCCAGAGTCTCCTGGAAAACCGGCAAAACTCGAATTTCCGCAGCCGCGCTGTTATCAGCGATTCACGACGCCTTGGCCTCGAAAGTCGGGGCGAAATCACCCAGCGATTTTGCCTTGAGGATCATGCCCTCGATATCCTGCTCTACGATCGCTTCGAGATCGGCGAAGCTGTCGATGACATAATAAATCGGCTGAAGGATATCGATCCGGTAGGGTGTCCGGAGCACGCTCAAGAGATCGAATGGGCGGAATTCGCATGCCTTGCCTTCCATTGCAGCCTTCGCTTCGCTCGGAGACGAGACGATGCCTGCGCCGAAGCAACGGCGGCCCTGCGGCGTGTTGATCAGGCCGAATTCGACGGTGAACCAGAAGATCCGGAACAGATGCCATGAATAGCCCTTGCCGAGGCGGACCGCGGTCTCGCCGAAATGCCGGACGAAATTGGCGTAGCTCTGGTTGGTCAGCATCGGGCAGTGGCCGAAAACCTCGTGGAACAGGTCCGGTTCCTCGATGTAGTCGATATGCTCGCGCCTGCGCAGGAAGGTTGCAAGCGGGAATTTGCCTTGCGACAGAAGTTCATAAAAGCGCGAGGGCGGAATGAGCGCCGGCACGCCTTCGACGCCGAAGCCGGTGGTCTCGGCCAGGCGCCGGTTCACATCGAGGAGCTGAGGCACCTTGTCCGGCGTCAGCCCCAGCATTTCGACGCCGTCCAGATATTCGCGGCAGGCGGTATCGGCCAGCAGCTTCATCTGACGCCGGTAGAGTTCACCCCAAATCGCATCTTCCTCAGGAGTATAGGGATACAAACCATCCGGGCCGGGTAGTTTGGCGGTGTAACTGCTTTCTTTGGTCATATCTGATCCTCCCAGACGTGGCGATATTTCTGCCATTATGATCCGGGTTTGGAGGATTTTCTTTTCTTTCGTGCTGGATTTTGCCATGCTGGTGGCAAATATTCCCGAATGAGATGCGAAAAATGAAAGAACCTGGGAATTTTCGCCGCAAGCTTCTGCAACTCATCCAGGCCGATGGCAGCCTGTCGCTGGCAGACCTGGCGGAAAAGGCCGGCATGTCGCAGAGCTCGGCCTGGCGGAAGATCCAGGAGCTGGAAGCTGACGGCGTCATCCGCAAGCGCGTGACGCTGCTCGATCCCGGAAAACTCGATCTCAAGCTTTGCGTGATCGCTCATGTGACGCTGGAGGATCACCATGAAGAGGCGGTCGCCTCTTTCGCGTCTGTGGTGCTGGAGCGGCCTGAGATCATGGAGTGTTACGCCCTGTCGGGCGCCTTCGACTACATGCTGAAGATCAGGGCGAGGGACGTGGAAAGCTACGAGGCCTTCATGACCCGCTACCTCATGCGCAACCCGCATGTGCGCACCGTCGTATCGAGCTTCGTGCTGCGCGAGCTGAAATTCTCGACCGAACTGCCGCTCTGACGTTTGTCGCCCGACTGCGCGCGCATTTATCGAGCATGGTCGCCACGAGAGCTGCCCGGCATGTGTATCGGAAAGCCTTCGAATGTCTTGAGCGTATCAAGCACGATCGACGTCTTCACGTGCTGCACGGATTCATGGGGCAACAGAACATCGTTGACGAATTTTGAAAGGTCGGCGAGCCCACGGGTCGCGACCTTCAGGTGATAGTCCATTTCGCCGGTCAGCGCATAGGCTTCCAGAACTTCCGGCAACCCATTGATCAACTGCGAAAACCGGCGGGCATTGTCTCTGTTATGGGTAGCAAGGGTCACGGAAATGACCACCAGCATATCGAGGCCCAGTTTCTGTTGATCGAGGTAAGCCCGGTAGCTGCGAATATATCCTTCGGACTCCAATCTCGTGCGCCGGCGCGAGCATTGCGAGGGTGAAAGTGCGATCCGCTCGCCCAGCTCGTTGTTCGTCAAACGGCCGTCCTTCTGGAGTTCCTGAAGCAGGCGCAAATCCAGTTTATCGAGCTGTTCATCCATTGCGCAAAATCCTAAATATGCTCACGAACCGTGCATAATATCTTCTTAGCGCGTAAAGAATGCAAGTACTTTGCACGCGTTTTGGGCCACACTTTGCGCAGTCAAAGTCCAGTCTTCGAGGAGGAGAAAATGGGCCCTTTCCCGCATGATGCGCCGCCGTCGGAAATCACCGCCGATAACCCGGCCGGCACCGACGGTTTCGAATTCGTCGAATTCGCTCATCCTGAGCCCGAAAAGCTCAGCGAGCTCTTCACACGCATGGGCTATATCGAGGTCGCCAGGCACAAGACGAAGGACATCACCGTCTGGCGCCAGGGTGACATCAACTATGTCCTGAACGCTGAAGCTGGCAGCCACGGCGCACGTTTCGTCGCCAATCATGGTCCCTGCGCCCCGTCAATGGCTTGGCGCGTTGTCGATGCCAGGCACGCCTTCGATCACGCCGTGTCGAAAGGCGCCGTTCCCTACGAGGGGGGCGACAAGGTGCTCGATGTCCCGGCAATTGTCGGCATTGGCGGCTCGCTGCTCTATTTCGTCGAGACCTATGGGGCAAAGGGATCAGCCTACGATGTCGAGTTCGACTGGCTCGGCGAGCGCAACCCGCGCCCGGAGGGGATCGGCTTCTATTATCTCGACCACCTGACGCACAATGTCTTCCGTGGCAACATGGACAAGTGGTGGGACTTCTACCGCAACCTGTTCAATTTCAAGCAGATCCACTTCTTCGATATCGATGGGCGTATCACCGGTCTGGTGAGCCGTGCCATTACGTCGCCCTGCGGCAAGATCCGCATTCCGCTGAATGAATCGAAGGACGATACGAGCCAGATCGAGGAATATCTGAAGAAGTATAACGGCGAGGGCATCCAGCACATCGCCGTTGGCACGGAGGATATCTACGCGGCGACCGATCGGCTTGCCGATAATGGTCTGCGCTTCATGCCGGGTCCTCCGGAGACCTATTACGATATGTCCTATGAACGGGTGAACGGCCATAGCGAGCCAATCGAACGCATGAAGAAGCACGGCATTCTCATCGACGGTGAAGGCGTGGTGAATGGCGGCATGACGAAAATCCTGCTCCAGATCTTCTCCAAGACCGTGATCGGCCCGATCTTCTTCGAATTCATCCAGCGCAAGGGCGACGAGGGCTTCGGCGAGGGCAATTTCCGCGCGCTTTTCGAGTCGATCGAAGCCGATCAGATCAAGCGTGGTGTCATCGGTACTGCAGCGGAGTAAACTCTCGAACAATCCCGCGCGTCCGAAAGGGCGCGCGGCGTTCAGGAGTTTTCGGGGAGGAGTTGAGCAATGGACCAGACATCGATCCAGGCTTCCGAGGGCGAAGCCGCGACAACAAACAAGCTGAGATATATGCCGGGGTTCGGCAATGACTTCGAAACGGAGTCGCTTGCCCGCGCCTTGCCGCAGGGCCAGAACAGCCCGCAGAAATGCAATTACGGTCTTTATGCCGAGCAGCTTTCCGGCTCGCCCTTCACCGCGCCGCGCGGGACGAACGAAAGATCCTGGCTTTATCGCATTCGCCCGAGCGTGCGTCACACCCGTCGCTTTTCGAATGCTTCCTATCCGTTCTGGAAAAGCGCGCCCTGCCTGGATGATCATTCGCTTCCGCTCGGCCAGCTCCGCTGGAATCCCATCCCGGCGCCTGATGAGAAGCTGACCTTTCTTCAAGGCGCGCGGACAATGACGACGGCAGGCGATGTCACAACTCAGGTCGGTATGTCGGCGCATGCCTACATCTTTAATGAAGACATGGTCGACGACTACTTTTTCAACGCCGACGGCGAGCTGCTGATCGTGCCGCAGCTCGGCGCTATCCGGGTGTTCACCGAGATGGGCATCATGGACGTCGAGCCTCTGGAAATATGCCTCATCCCGCGCGGCATGATGTTCAAGATTATGCGCAATGGCGAGCAGGCGGTCTGGCGCGGCTATATATGCGAGAACTACGGCGCGAAATTCACATTGCCGGATCGCGGGCCGATCGGCGCGAACTGCCTGGCGAACCCGCGCGATTTCAAGACGCCCGTTGCCGCCTTCGAGGACAAGGAACAGCCTTGCCGCGTGCATGTGAAATGGTGCGGGAAGTTCTATGTCACCGAGATCGGTCACTCGCCCCTCGATGTGGTGGCCTGGCACGGCAACTATGCGCCTTACAAATACGACCTCAGGACTTTTTCTCCCGTCGGCGCGATCAGCTTCGACCATCCCGATCCGTCGATCTTTTCTGTGCTGACCGCCCCGACCGAAGATGCCGGCACGGCCAATGTCGATTTCGTCATCTTTCCGCCGCGCTGGCTGGTGGCCGAGCACACTTTCCGTCCGCCCTGGTATCATCGCAACATCATGAGCGAGTTCATGGGCCTGATCCACGGTCAGTATGACGCCAAGGAGGAGGGCTTCGTGCCTGGTGGTATGAGCCTGCACAACATGATGCTTGCGCACGGGCCGGACGCGCTTGCCTTTGAAAAGGCATCCAATGCCGAACTCAAGCCCGTGAAACTCGATAATACCATGGCCTTCATGTTCGAGACCCGATACCCGCAGCAACTGACGAAGTATGCCGCCGAGCTTGAAACGCTGCAGGATGATTATCTCGAGTGCTGGGACGGCCTGGAGCGCAGGTTCGACGGAACCCCCGGCATCAAGTGATGGCATCCTCCGGCACTGGAATTGAGATATGAAGCTCGCGACTTTGAAGGACTCCACCAGGGACGGCCGGCTCGTCGTCGTGTCCCGCGATCTCACGCGCTGCTCCGAGGTCGGTCACATCGCCCGCACTCTGCAGGCGGCGCTCGATGACTGGGAGCATGTGGCTCCAAGACTTGAGCAGGTCGCCGAAGGCATCGAGACCGGCGCCCAGCCGACGACGCGCTTTCACGAACATGACGCCGCATCGCCTCTGCCGCGGGCCTATCAGTGGGCTGACGGTTCGGCCTACGTCAACCATGTCGAACTTGTGCGTAGGGCACGCGGCGCCGAGATGCCGGCAAGCTTCTGGACCGATTCGCTGATGTATCAAGGCGGTTCGGACGGATTCCTCGCGCCGCGCGACCCGATCCTGGCGGCCGACGAGGCCTACGGGATCGACATGGAGGGCGAGGTCGCCGTTATCACCGGCGACGTGGCGATGGGCTCCGGGCCGGAAGCAGCGCGCAACGCGATCCGCCTGGTGATGCTCGTCAACGACGTCTCGCTACGCGGCCTCATACCGGATGAACTGGCCAAGGGATTCGGTTTCTTCCAGTCGAAGCCCGCATCGGCATTTTCTCCGGTCGCGGTTACGCCGGATGAGCTCGGCGCGGCGTGGGACGGCGGCAAACTGCATCTGCCACTGCTCGTGAGCTTGAACGGTACGGCATTCGGCAAGGCGAATGCCGGCATCGACATGACCTTCGATTTCCGCCAGTTGATCGCCCATGCCGCCAAGACCCGCAATCTCGTCGCCGGCACGATCATCGGCTCGGGAACGGTTTCCAACAAGCTGGACGGCGGCCCGGGCAGGCCGGTGGAGGAGGGCGGAGACGGCTATTCCTGCATTGCCGAACTCAGGGTGATCGAGGCCATTGAGACCGGATCGACGAAGACACCCTTCATGCGGTTCGGGGATCGGGTTCGCATCGAAATGAAGGATCATGCCGGCCATTCCATCTTCGGGGCGATCGAGCAGACGGTCGAAAAATACGCGGGAGCCGGAGGGAAATGAGCGAGGTCGTTCTCTACGATTACTGGAGATCGTCCGCGAGCTACCGCGTCCGCATCGCGCTCAATCTCTTGGGCATCGACTATAAGACGGTCCCCGTCAACTTGCTGGAAGGGGCGCATCGGAAGCCGGATTATCTCAAGATCAATCCGCAGGGCTTCGTGCCGACATTGGTGATCGACGGGAGGATACTGACGCAGTCGTTGGCAATCATCGAGTACCTGGCCGAGGCCCGGCCTGAATGCGGATTGCTGCCACCTGACATCGTCGACCGCCAGAAAGTCCGCGCCCTCGCATATGCCGTCGCCATGGACATCCATCCGATCTGCAACATGCATGTCGTGTCGCATATCGCGACGATGACCGAGAAGGCTGACGCCCGCGAGGACTGGATGAAGCACTTCATCGCGAACGGACTGCGCAAACTGGAAGCCATGATCGGGGACGGCGATGACACATTCAGCTTTGGCGACGCGCCGACCATGGCGGACCTCTGCCTTGTTCCCCAGGTCTACAACGCTCGCCGCTGGGGCGTGGATATGACCGATTTCAAGCGCATCGACGACATCGACGGCAGATGCGCCGAACTGCCGGCCTTCCAGGCGGCGCATCCCGATCGAGCAGCAGAGAATTCATTGCCGGCAGCAACTCATTAGAGCGAGTCCGACGGCTGGACGGTGTGATTATGCGTCCCGCCATGAAGAGAATATCGCAGCCTGGCCCAACCGTTTTCCGGTTTCATCGATGAGCTGCCAGACGGTCACATTCTCGATCCAGAAACGACGTCCCGATTTCGCGATCCTGACACCACGCCCATTCTCGACAAAACCATCGCGCGTGACCGCATCCAGCAGCCGCTGACGCTCGGCCCGATCGGGCTGCTCGGCCGAAAGCCGCGAAGGCAGCGCGGTGAATTCCTCCCAGCTATATTCGAAACAGGTCTGCGCGGTCCGGTTCGCGTAGATGAAGCGCGGGTCGGGCTCGGTATTGTGAGCGAGAACCACGAAGGGCGCGTCATCGTAAAGCCAGTCAGGGCCTTGACCGCCGTGGAGGAGCGGACGGCCGACGATGCGGGCATAGCTTCCGGTGAGGAGGGAGAAGAAATCCGCGTCGTTCCTGAGGTCGAGGGCGTGATTGTCATAAATAGAGGTCACGGAATGTCTCTTTGGTCAAATGATCCGCTGCGATGTAGCCATGCCGATTGTTTTTCACGATGGGCAGGCAATCGCTTGTCCACTCGCCATTCAAACTCGAAACCTTTTCCTGAGAAAAGGCCGTGGTCGGAGCAGTCAAGGCAAGCAGACATATTCCGGCGTAGAGATAGTGAACCAGGGTCATCAGAGCCTCTCCCGATGGGGACTTCGAATTCCATGGACATAACAATATCGGCCCAATTATGAACGCTATGCTTGTGTTATGCGGCACGGCCCTATGGTGCGCTCAGTGACAAGGAATCGATCTTGTCGATGAAATCGCGAAAGGCGATCAGCCCGGTTCGCAAAATATAAGAGGCCCGGCTGCCCGGACCTCTCATGATGTTGTTTTCAGATATGAAGGGCAAGCTCAGCTATCAGCTGCACCCACTCGTAGCCCCACAAGTATCGCACTTCTCGCAAGTCCCATTCCTCACCATCGTGAAGTTCTGGCACTCCGAGCACATGTTGCCCGTATACCCCTGCATGATCGAGCGCTGGCGGCGTTCGGCTTCCATCTTCTTGGCTTCCGTCTTGGCCGAGGCAGCGTCGGCTGCGGCCTTGTCGGAGAAGAGGGCGGTTGCGTCGCTGGTAATTTCCTCGGTCACCTCTTCGGCAATCTCTTCCGCCAATTCCTTGGCTCGCTCCTCGTAATCGCGCTTGAAGGCGACGATTTCGGACGTGGAGATGGCAACGGTTGGCTCCAGCTTGCGGGCCGCGCTGCCGGCAAAGGCGGTCACGGTCCCGGTAGAGGCGGCGCGGGCAGGGGCGGCGGTTGCCGCACCCTTGGGCTCGCTAGCCTGGCGTTCGCTGCCGGTACCGGATACCAGCGTCGGCTTGTAGCCACGGGTCCAGCCGGTGGAAAGCAGGTTGGTCTTGCCTTCCTGGATGCCCTTGCCGAGCGCCGTATTCGAGAAATCCGACGTATCGACATGCGCGAGGTCATGGCGGCCGAGATAGGAGACGGCCAATTCGCGGAAGACGTAGTCGAGAATCGACGTGGCGTTCTTGATCGCATCATTGCCGATGACGATGCCGGCCGGCTCGAACTTGGTGAAGGTGAAGGCCTCGACATATTCTTCGAGCGGCACGCCGTACTGCAGGCCGAGCGAGATGGCGATGGCGAAGTTGTTCATCATCGCACGGAAGGCAGCGCCTTCCTTGTGCATGTCGATGAAGATCTCGCCGAGGCGGCCGTCGCCGAATTCGCCGGTGCGCAGATACACCTTGTGTCCGCCGACGGCGGCCTTCTGGGTATAGCCCTGGCGGCGGTTCGGCAGCTTCTCGCGTTCGCGCGAAACGCGTTCGACGACACGCTCGATGATCTTTTCCGTGATGGTGACGGCCTGTGCGGCGACGGGCGCCTGCAGCAGTTCCTCCAGCGCGTCCTCATCATCCTCGTCTTCGATCAGCGAGGCGTTGAGCGGCTGCGACAGCTTCGAGCCGTCACGATAGAGCGCGTTCGCCTTGAGGCCGAGCTTCCAGGACAGCATGTAGGCGTTCTTGCAATCCTCGACGGTCGCCTCGTTCGGCATGTTGATCGTCTTGGAAATCGCGCCGGAGATGAACGGCTGGGCAGCCGCCATCATGCGAATATGGCTTTCCACCGAGAGGTAGCGCTTGCCGATCTTGCCGCACGGATTGGCGCAATCGAAGACCGGCAGGTGCTCCTTCTTGAGGAAGGGGGCGCCTTCGAGCGTCATCGCGCCGCAGACATGGATGTTGGCGGCTTCGATGTCCTTCTTCGAGAAACCGATATGGTCGAGCAGGTTGAAGCTCATGTCGGCGAGCTGTTCGTCGGAAACCTTCAGCGTGTCCTTCAGGAAGTCGGCGCCGAGCGTCCACTGGTTGAAGACGAACTTGATGTCGAAGGCACTCTTCAGCGCAGCGTTGACGGCTTCCACCTTCTCGTCCGTGAAGCCCTTGGACTTCAGCGTCGAGGGGTTGATCGCCGGCGCCTGGTTCAGGTTGCCGTGGCCGACGGCATAGGCCTCGATCTCGGCGATCTGGCTTTCGGAATAACCGAGCGTGCGCAATGCTTCCGGCACGGCGCGGTTGATGATCTTGAAGTAGCCGCCGCCGGCGAGTTTCTTGAACTTGACGAGGGCGAAGTCGGGCTCGATGCCCGTCGTATCGCAATCCATGACGAGGCCGATCGTGCCCGTGGGGGCGATGACCGAAACCTGGGCATTGCGGTAGCCATGCTTTTCGCCGAGTTCGAGCGCCTTGTCCCAGGCCGACTTGGCATGGGCGGCGAGGTCCTGATCCGGATTTTCCGAATGGATCAGCGCCACAGGGTCGATCGAGAGCGCCTCATAGCCGGAGGTTTCGCCATAGGCGGCGCGGCGATGGTTGCGGATGACCCGCAGCATGCTCTCGCGGTTCGGCGCGAAGTTCGGAAAGGGGCCGAGTTCGCCGGCGATCTCGGCCGAGGTCGCATAGCAGATGCCGGTCATGATCGCAGTCAGCGAACCGGCGATGGCACGGGCCTCAGTGGAGTCGTAGGGAATGCCCGACGACATCAAGAGACCGCCGATATTGGCGTAGCCGAGGCCGAGCGTGCGGTATTCGTAGGAGAGTTCGGCAATGCGCTTCGACGGGAACTGCGCCATCATGACCGAGATTTCGAGCACGACGGTCCACAGGCGAACGGCGTGTTCGTAGTCGCCGATATTGATGCGCTTGGTGGCCTTGTCCTTGAACTGCAAGAGGTTCAGCGAGGCGAGGTTGCAGGCGGTGTCGTCGAGGAACATGTATTCCGAGCACGGGTTCGAGCCGCGGATCGGACCGCCGGCCGGCGAAGTGTGCCAGTCGTTCATCGTCGTGTTGAAGTGGATGCCCGGATCGGCAGACGCCCAGGCGGCATAGGAAATCGTTTCCCAGAGGTCGCGCGCCTTCAGCGTCTTCATGACCTTGCCGTCCTTGCGGGCGGTCAGCTTCCACTCGCCGTCATTCTCGACGGCACGCAGGAAGTCGTCCTTGATCGAGACGGAGTTGTTGGAGTTCTGGCCCGATACCGTCAGATAGGCTTCCGAATCCCAATCCGTGTCGTAGGTTTTGAATTCGAGATCCTTGTAGCCCTGGCGGGCGAACTGGATGACGCGCTGGACGTAATTTTCCGGAACCTGGTCCTTCTTGGCGGCGCGGATTTCGCGCTTCAGGGCAGGGTTCTTGGCCGGATCGAAGCAATCGCCGTTATCGCCTTCGCAATTGAAGCAGGCCTTCATGATCGCCTTGAGGTGCCTGGCGACGATCTTGGAGCCGGTGACGAGAGCGGCGACTTTCTGCTCTTCCTTGACCTTCCAGTTGATGTATTCCTCGATATCGGGATGGTCGATGTCGACGACTACCATCTTGGCGGCGCGGCGCGTCGTGCCGCCCGATTTGATGGCGCCGGCGGCGCGGTCGCCGATCTTCAGGAAGCTCATCAGGCCGGAGGAGCGGCCGCCGCCCGAAAGCTTCTCGCCTTCGCCGCGCAGCATGGAGAAGTTGGAGCCGGTGCCGGAGCCATACTTGAAGAGGCGGGCTTCACGCACCCAGAGATCCATGATGCCGCCTTCGTTGACGAGATCGTCCTCGACGGACTGGATGAAGCAGGCATGCGGCTGCGGATGTTCGTAGGCCGACTTCGACTTGGTCAGCTTGCCGGTGAACGGATCGACATAGAAATGGCCCTGGCCCGGGCCGTCAATGCCATAGGCCCAATGCAGGCCGGTATTGAACCACTGCGGCGAGTTCGGTGCGACGCGCTGGGTGGCGAGCATATAGGCAAGCTCGTCCTTGAAGGCTGCCGCATCTTCCTCGGAAGAGAAATAGCCGCCCTTCCAGCCCCAGTAGGTCCAGGTGCCGGCGAGACGATCGAAGACCTGGCGCGCATCGACTTCGGAACCGGTCTGCTCGTCCTTGGGCAGGTTTTTCAGCGCGGCATCGTCGGGAACGGAGCGCCACAGGAAGGAAGGAACGTCGTTTTCCTCAACCTTCTTCAGCCGGGTGGGAACGCCGGCCTTGCGGAAATACTTCTGGGCCAGAACGTCGGTTGCGACCTGAGAGAACTGCGCGGGAACATCGATATTCTCGAGGCGGAACACGATCGAGCCGTCGGGGTTCTTGATCTCGCTCGTCGCCTTACGGAATTCAATATCCGCATAGGCGCCTTGGCCGGCCTTCGTGAAACGACGTTCGATGCGCATAGTCTTGACCTCGCGTTGGCGCCCGGTCCCCGCGACCTCAAGCGCAAATTTCCTATCCGGCGGCACTTTTTCTTCGTGCAGCCAGCCTCGTTTCCGTATCGTGACAGGGGTGTCATCCGGAGAGATGTCCTTCCTGTATCTTGTGGTGATGGTGGCTGCAAACACTAAATATAGTATTAACAGCTTATTATCGCCAGTCCTGACGCCGCTTTTTTTGGAGGCTGAAAAACGCGCAAGGAATGTACTGGTCCTCAACCGTTTCCGGTACAAGGCCCTGGTCCTGCGTCCTGTTTTTCAAAAGGGAACCGGGCTCGTTACCTCCGGTCCTGTCGCCGCCGCAACATCAGGAATAGTAAAGTTTGAAACAGCTGATTCCGTCAAGGGCTGGCTTTTAATTGAATGGTAACCACAACATCTTGTGGATGCGCTTGTGGAGATTGGGGAAAGCCTGGGAGCGCTGAAATTACAATGGCTTGCAGGCGTTGCCGGCTAAGGAAAAAGGCGCAACCACAAAAAAGCGCCCTGCGGCAAATCTTGTGATGGCATTTTCGGAGCAAATGCGCATGCCGATCTGCCGAGGAAAATCCGCGGGCTTTCGAGGGGTGCCGGCAGCGGACAACCTCGCATTGCTCTCCGCCGCCAGGTTCGATGAGGAAACCTGCCGGCGAATTGCGAAAGAATTTCAAGCGGTAAATTTGAGGTTCGCGCGGTTGGCGATCAGCGGGCGCCCTTGGCGATCGGCTCCTGGTACGTAAAGCCCATATCCCAGGGGAAGTAGATCCAGGTATCCTGGCTGACCTCGGTGACGAAGGTATCGACGGTCGGCACGCCTTTCGGCTTGGCGTAGACGCAGGCGAAATGCGCCTTCGGCAGCATGGTGCGCACCTGTGCGGCGGTCTTGCCCGTATCCGTCAGGTCGTCGATGACGAGCACGCCTTCGCCCTCATTCTCGGTGAGCTCGGGCGCGATCCCCTTGAGCAGCACCATGTCGCCCTGGTTTACATAGTCATGATAAGAGGCGATGCAGACGGTCTCGATCAACCGGATGTTCAGTTCGCGTGAGATAATTGCAGCCGGCACGAGCCCGCCACGGGTGATGCAGACGATCGCCTTGAAGGTCTGCCCGAGGCCGGCAAGGCGCCAGGAAAGCGCGCGGGCATCGCGGTGGAACTGATCCCAGGAAACGGGAAAGGCTTTATCGGGAAGGGACATCGGGGCTGCTCCGCGGCATGATAGAGACGACGCGCCGTTTTCAGGCGACCGGACGGGCTGGAGCAGCAATCGGCGAAACGAAAAATCGCGCAGCCGAAACCGCGCGAGACGTGGCCGAGGCTCGAAGCCGTCATCGGTCGCCGCAATTAGCGGGATTTGCCGGCAAAACGCAAGAGCTACCGGTTATCGCGACAGCAAGGTCAGCGCCGTCATCGATTGCAGCAAGGTCTTCGTCGTGCCGCCGAAAATCGTCTGCCAGAGCCAGGAATGGGTGTAGGCGCCCATGACGAGAAGATCGATGCTGCTGTCCGAAAGCCGGTTTTCAATGACATGGGATGTGTGCTTGTCGATCCTCTCCGCCGTCGAAAGCGTCGTCTTCACGCCGTGGCGGGCAAGCGTCGCGGCGATCTCGGCGCCCGATGTCAACGGCGATTGCAGCGCCGTCTCGGCCGGATCGACCGAAAATATCTCCACCGCGTCGGCGGCTTTGAGGATCGGCAGCGCGTCGAAGGTTGCGCGCGCCGCCTCCTTCGAGCCGTTCCAGGCGATCAGCACGCGCCTGATCGGTTTCGGCTGGCGGATGATATAGGGGATCATCAGCACTGGCCGGCCGGTTTCGAAGAGAAAGCTGTCGACATCGACATGACTGTCGGAGGGGTTGGCCGGGTCGGCCTGCGAGGCGATCAGCAGGTCGGCGCTGCGCGCGCTTTCGATCAGCGGTGCGGATCCGTAACCGGTTGCCGTGGCAAAGCTGCGCCACTCCGAGGAAGCACTTGAAGCGTCCGCTTTCTCCCGAAAGATCCGCTCCACCGCGATCGTTTCGCTATGCGCCATGTCCTGCAGCGCCTGCACGGCAACAGGATCGGGAATTTCCATCGGCGCTACGAGCGGCACGGCAGAGACGGTTTCGGCATGCAGGCCGATCACATGGGCGCCGCTTTCGGCGGCGATGGCGAAGGCGAAATCGGCGACGGCGGCGCTATTGTCTGCCGTATCGAGAATGGCGAGAATGG
Organism: Rhizobium sp. Pop5; assembly: GCF_024721175.1. NCBI lineage: Bacteria > Pseudomonadati > Pseudomonadota > Alphaproteobacteria > Hyphomicrobiales > Rhizobiaceae > Rhizobium > Rhizobium sp. Pop5. The sequence continues at coordinate 1,363,496 of NZ_CP099399.1, forward strand.
TTTTGTAAGACATATCAATTCTCCTTGCGCTGAAATCGTTTGCGCGAGGGAAGGAATGCACCGGACCCTTCTCCTGTTCCTTGATGGCGATCAAGGACGGCCCCAAATTCCGGCGTTCCTCTCAAGCCTCGGCGGAATGGTTTTCGGCAATGTCCTTCCTTTGACGGATGGCCTCGATCATCGCATGCACATCGGCGCCGGCCGCATCGATCGCCGCCTGGGATCGGCCGCGAACGACGATCTCGGTCGAGAATTTCTGGCCGATATATCTGGGATAGGAACCGATGCTGGTTTCCGGATGTGCTTTCTGGATCGCCGTCAGCGGCGTGCCAATCTCGCCCTCGCCATAAGGGCAGGCGATGGCAAGCGAAAGCACCGGCATGCCGGTTCGAAGCGTCGGTAGCACATTGTCGACCATCGCCTGGAAGACCTGCGGCACGCCGGCCATGACATAAACATTGCCGATGATGAAGCCCGGCGCTGTCGAGACCGGATTGCCGATATGGAGAGCCCCCCGCGGCATGCGCGCCATGCGCTGGCGCGCTTCGGTGAATTCCATCTCGCGGCGTCGATACATCTCGGCAAGCAGCGTCATTGCCGCTTCGTCATATTCGCAGGGCAGGTCGAAAGCCTTCGAGATGGCATCGGCGGTGATATCGTCATGCGTCGGTCCGATGCCGCCTGATGTGAAGACGTAGTCATATTTGCCGCGAAGCGCATTTAGCGCCTCGACGATCGCCTCCTCGTCGTCGGCGACGATGCGCACCTCCTTGAGATCGATACCGGAAAGGGTGAGCAAATCGGCGAGGTGGCCGATATTCTTGTCCTTGGTGCGGCCGGAAAGGAGTTCGTCGCCGATGGCGAGCATGGCGGCGGTGACGATGTCGTGGCTCATGGAATGTTCCGTGATGTGAGGCTCATGAATAGGTAGCGCCCTTCGGCCGCTTTGCAAACAGGCGGCCGATGGTTCGTTTCGGTTGCATGAAAGAGACAAGTGAATTTTCGTCTATGGACAGTGAACACTGAGTTCTTCAAGGCTGGGCTGTGTTCGGCCATATCCGCTGATAGAAATTCTCATCCACGAAGTTCACCCCACTTTTCCAAGGAAGATAGAAGATGGCGAAGGTTCTCGTCCTTTATTACTCGGCTTACGGCCACATCGAAACCATGGCGTATGCCGTCGCCGAAGGCGCGAAGTCGGCCGGCGCCGAGGTCACCGTCAAGCGCGTCCCGGAACTGGTGCCGGAAGAAGTTGCCAAGGCTTCCTACTACAAGGTCGACCAGGCCGCTCCGATCGCCACCGTGGACGAACTGGCAGATTATGATGCAATCATCGTCGGCGCCGGCACCCGCTTCGGCACCGTCGCTTCTCAGATGCGCAATTTCTGGGATCAGACGGGCGGCCTCTGGTTCGCCGGCAAGCTCGTCGGCAAACTCGGTTCGGTCTTCACCTCCTCGGCAACCCAGCACGGCGGCCAGGAATCGACCATCCTCGGTTTCATCCCGACCTTCCTGCATCAGGGCATGGTCGTTGCCGGCCTTCCCTATGCCTTCCAGGGCCAGATGGGCACCGAGGAAGTCAAGGGCGGCTCGCCTTACGGCGCGTCCACCATCACCAACGGCGACGGCTCGCGCCAGCCTTCCGAGATCGAACTGGAAGGCGCAAAATATCAGGGCGCCCACATCGCCCGGCTCGCCGCCAAGCTCGCCTGATCTTTGATGCCTGAATGATAAAGGCGCGGCAGGCCTGAGCCCGCCGCGCCTTTTGCTTTGTCCCGCGACGGACCGGCGGCCATCGCTCCGCGCGGTGCCTGTAAACGAGGCGTCATTTTTACGCCTCGCGGCTCTTCCCATCGCCAATGACGCAAGTTATTGAAAACGCCGCAAGCGGGCGTGGCGAAACTGGTAGACGCAAGGGACTTAAAATCCCTCGGCCTTGGCTGTACGGGTTCGATCCCCGTCGCCCGCACCACCTTCATAATCCTGTTCAAATATGCTCGTATTTTGTGCATAAAAGCGGTTGACCCTTGACAAGGGCATTTTTGGTGCAAGTATTGCGCCGCGGCGGTTGAGTAAGTGTTGTCTTGTGGGAGTAAGACGATGGTTTACGATTGGAGTGGAACCAAGGTTCGGCGCATCCGCATCTTCAAGGCCAGTGTCGCACTTGTTCTGGGAACTGCGATGGCCGCGATCCCACTGCTCTTCTGGGCGATGCAATTGCGTGATTACTAGAGTGTCCTGAGCGCGTCCGGGAAGACGCGCTCAGGACACTTTATCACTTTCGGATCTTCACCTATCCCGAATTCGATTTTCGGGATGACACGGTCGTTTGCTGCTGACAACAATCAGCGTTCTGTGAGCGGCAGGGCGGTCGCTGCTTTCGTGTCGCGCCATCTGTTGATCACCCAACCGGCCAGAAGCCCCAGGGCCGCGCCCATTGCCTTGATGCCGGCGTCATGCAGGCGCGCATGGCGCGTTGGCGCGAAGTATTGCAGATATTCGATGGCGACCGCGCCAACGACCAGCAGCGCCGCCACCGTTTTCCATTGTTTCGGATAGGCGAGTGCAAAGGTGAGCCCAAGGATCACGTAGGCGCCGGCGCGGTCTGTATCGACCGTCGTGACCGTTTCCGGCCGCAGCCCGATCGGCGAAACGGTGACGAAGATGATGAAGGCGAGCAGCAGCCAGGCGAGGGGTCTTGCGAATTTGGAGATCATCATAGCTTCATATACTGGTCGGCTTTTTCATTGACAGTTAAAATCAGTTCATGTGCCGCCAATTTCGCGGGTTGGCTTACGAAAGATTTCCCGTAGCATAACCGGTTCGCGGAGCAAACGGATCCGACGGCGAACCGGAAACGGCCGAAGCGGGCTTTCTTTTGCCGGTCCGCCTGTGCCATAGCGGCGGTGGCTAATCGTGAGAATGGACGACACCCGTGACGAGACTTGATGTCGAAAGCGCCGAAGAGGCGATGCGCAGCCTCTTTCCGGCAACGCCGCTGCAGCTCAACGATCATCTCTCGGCCCGCTACGGCGCCGATATCTGGCTGAAGCGAGAGGATCTGTCGCCGGTGCGCTCCTACAAGATCCGCGGCGCCTTCAATTTCTTCCGCAAGGCGATCGGGCAGGGTGCCGCCGGAAAGATCTTCGTCTGCGCCTCCGCCGGCAATCATGCCCAGGGCTTCGCCTATGTCTGCCGCCATTTCGGCGTGCCGGGCGTCGTCTTCATGCCGGTGACGACACCGCAGCAGAAGATCGACAAGACCCGCATGTTCGGCGCCGAATTCATCACCATCCGGCTGTTCGGCGACTTTTTCGATCAGTGCTACCAGGCGGCGCGAGAGCATGTGGAAGCGGTCGGCGGCGTCATGGTGCCACCTTTCGACCATACGGATATCATCGAAGGGCAGGCGACGGTTGCCGCCGAAATCATGCAGCAGATGCCGGAAGGAACGGTGCCCGACATGGTCGTCCTGCCGGTCGGCGGCGGCGGACTTGCCGCCGGCATCACCGGTTATCTCGACGGCACGGTACCGAAATCCGCCTTCGTCTTCGCCGAGCCCGCGGGCGCGCCGAGCCTGAGGCGCAGCATCGAGGCGGGCGAGGTGACGACGCTTGCCAAGGTCGACAATTTCGTCGACGGCGCCGCCGTAGCGCGTATCGGTGACCTGAACTTCGCCGCGCTGCGCGATTTCCCGGCAAGCCAAGTGCAATTGATGCCGGAGAACGCCATCTGCGTCACCATCCAGGAGATGTTGAATGTCGAGGGTGTCGTTCTGGAGCCGGCCGGCGCCCTGTCGTTGACGGCAATCGCTGCGATGGATCGGCAGACGATCCACGGCAAGACCATCGTCGCCGTCGTCTCCGGCGGCAATTTCGATTTTGAGCGCCTGCCTGACGTAAAGGAAAGAGCCATGCGTTACGCAGGGCTGAAGAAATACTTCATCCTGCGGTTGGCACAGCGTCCCGGGGCGCTCAGGGATTTCCTCAATCTGCTCGGTCCCGACGACGATATCGCGCGTTTCGAATATCTGAAGAAATCAGCGCGCAATTTCGGCTCGATTCTGATCGGCATCGAAACCAAGGCGCCGGAGAATTTCGCCCGGCTGATCGGAAATTTCGAAGCTTCCGGCATGGGTTACGAAGATATCACCGAAAATGAGATCCTCGCCAACCTGATCATTTGACTTGGCGGAAACGCTGCCCTCGTGCTAAAGGCGGGTCATGGCTTCATTCATTTCAAATCTTTTTTCGATGTTCTCCGGCGGTGGAAAACCGGCAGCGGAAGCGGCGGGCCCCTCGGGCGAGCCGCAGCTTTACGGTGATTGCACGATCTATGCCGAGCCGCGTAAGGAAGGTGGCCAGTATCGCCTTGCCGGCCGCATCGAAAAGAAGGTCGGCGACGAGGTTTTGGTGCGCAATTTCATCCGCGCCGATATGTTTTCCTCCTCCGATGACGCGATTGAATGCACGGTGCGCAAGGCGCAGCAAATCATCGATCAGCACGGCACGTCGCTCTTTGGTGACGGCGAGAAGGTTCGTCAGGTCTGAAATCCGGATCACGGGCTAGACCTGGGATCGGATTTCGGCGGGAAATTCCCTACCTTTCAATCGTATGGCCTCGGCGCTCATTCGGTGCACGATCTTGCAAACCTAATCTTAAAGGATTGCGGTGAAAGCTATCGCCTGCAGGATTTGCAGGGCTCCCTCGTGTTTCACTTTTTCGGACGATCGACCAAAGGATCCGCCGTTGCGATCGCCGCGCCCGCAGAGTTCGGGGAGCGCTGGCCCGGAGGCAAGGTTTCGTAATGGAGACACTCAACCTTGCTCTCTTCGTCGTCGAGGCCGTCGCCTATTTCGTGCTGATGGTAATGCTTCTGCATTTCCGCAATCGGCTCGGTCTCGGGGTTTTTCTGACGGCGCTCGGCGTCATGCATTTCATGGAAACCTATCTTGCTGCGGTCTTCTACGTCTCGCTGCCGTTCGGAGACGTATCGCCGGGCTCATCCGTCTTCTTCTCCGGCAAGCTGATGATGATCCTGATGCTCTACCTACAGGAAGATGCCGCGACGGTGCGCCAGCCGATCTACGGCCTGTTCCTCGGCAACCTCTTGACCGTGAGTATCGCCTGGGTGCTGCAACTGCACCAGCCGCTGCAAATATCGCCGGATCACGCGCCCGACGTCGATTTCCTCAAGGAGATGGGCTGGCTGATGGTCTGGGGCACGGCGCTGCTCTATGTCGATTCGCTTGGCATCATCTTGCTTTACGAAAAACTCGGGGATTTCTTCCGCCGCCGCGTCGTCCTGCGCTTCATGGTCTCCGGCTTTGCGTTGCTGACCTTCGACCAGATCGGCTTCTTCGCGGCGCTGCATTATTTCCTTGATGTGCCGCTCGCCGCATTCTGGGGTGGCTGGAAGGCCAAGATGCTTGCCGTCTGCCTCTATGCGGCAATGTTTGCGGTCTATGAATATCGCATCCGCCGCGTCGGTTCTGCCGGCGCCGCACGCTCAATCAGCGATGTGTTCGGCGACCTGACGTTCCGTGAGCGCTACAACGACCTTCTGGAGCGGACGGGCCGTGACATGCTCACCGGCGTGTACGATCGCACGCGAATGGAGCTGGAGGCGCCGCTGATGCTGCGCGAGGCATTGAGGCAGGGGCTGTTCGCCACGGTGCTCATTATCGACGCCGATCACTTCAAGGACGTCAACGACGGCTATGGCCATCTTCAGGGCGACGAGGTGCTGAAGGCCATCGCCGCCCGGCTCGGCACGACGCTGCGTTCCAGCGACCGCGTCTTCCGCTTCGGCGGTGAAGAATTCGTCGCCGTCTGTCCCGGCACAAATCATGAGGAAGGGCTACTGCTTGCCGAACGCCTGCGCTGGACGATCGCAACCAGCGTCCAGACACCGGACGACAAGCCCGTGACGGTCAGCGTCGGCGTTGCGACCGCCGATGAGGACGGCACCAGCTTCACCACCGTGCTCTCGGCGGCCGACAGCAGGCTTTATTCAGCCAAGAAAAGCGGCCGCAACTGCGTCGTCGGCCGCTCCGGCGTGGTGAAAGTCAGCTAGCCCAGGCAAGCTTGTCTTGCCCAGGCGAGCCCCTTGCCCAGGCGAGCCGCTTGCCCCGGCAAAGCTCGTCTCTTCTGGTGGTAATTCCGCCTGCCCGACAGCTATTCCGTCAAAAATGGCGCGCTGCCTCTTGCGAACGAGTCGGCTCTGGATGCCGTCGATCAGATGCAATGCTCTCGTCGTGTGTGTTGGTGATGTTGAGTAAACAGAAATTTGATTCTAAGGTATGTATGTTTTTCAATAGGTTATCGATGCAATGAAAACGTCTTGTTTGGAAAATTCAAACGTGATCTCCATTGCCGCAACATTCTGACGAATTGTCTTGTAAGGGGCGTGGAGACATGAGTGATGCAATTGCAGAGCAGAGGGTCGATGGCGGCGAGTTTGCCGTTTTGTGCATCGGAGGGTTTCTTCTCTCGATCGCCTATGGCGTCACTTTCCTGATCCCCGTGCTGGTGGGCCAGCGTGGTGGAGACGAGGCGCTGGCCGGCCTGATCATCTCGGCGGCGACGGTCAGTACGGTCATTCTCGTCATTCTGTCCGGCCACATCGCGGATGCCATCGGCTCTGCGCGGGCGGTCGCGGTTTCGGGGCTGTTTCTTGCTGCATCCGGATTGGGATTTGCCATGGCCCCATCCGCCGGGCTGAGCCTGATGGCTGTCGGTTTCATCCTCGGCATAGGCTGGGGCACGTTCTATGCACTCGGCCCTCTTTTGGTCGCCGCGATCATCGAACCCGAGCATCGGATCAGATTTTTTGCGCTGCTGTCGGGATCGATGATGTCAGGCATCGGCGCCGGGCCGATCATCGGCCGCATTGCGACCGGCTGGTCCATACCGATCGAGACGGCCTTTCTATTTGCCTCTCTTTCCAGCCTCGCCGGCGGCGCACTTTATTTCCTGCTCCACATCAGGCTGACCACCACCGGCAAGATTTTGCCCCATGTCAACAAAATCTCGTTTGGCGCGGTCCGTCAGGTGATCGCGTCGCGGGCAATGTACTCCATCGTCATGGTTGGCATCGGCGGAGCGATTTTCGGCGGATTGTCCAGTTTTCAGACCAGCTACGCCAAGGCACATGGGTTCGATTACTCCCTCTTCTTTATCGGCTTCATGTCCTCCGCGATTTTGAGCCGGCTGTTCGTGGCGGGATATGTGGTCAAGAAGGACCTCGCTTCTGGTCCTGACAAGCCTGACGCTGGCATCGATCCTGCTGTTCTTGATGGTGACGTCCAATCACCTGGTCTACCTGGGTGCGGCGGCGATGCTGGGGCTGGGCTATGGGCTAACCTATTCAGTCATCAATGGCCTTGCCGCAAATGAGGCTCCGGCCGGCCTTATGCCGCAATCGCTGCTGATATTCTCGCTGGCCTATTTCCTCGGTGTCTTCGGCTTTCCGCTGATCGCCGGCAAGCTCATTGTTTCGTCCGGTATCCAGGCCATGCTGTATGTCGTGCTCCTGCTTGCCGTCCTGAATTTTGCAATCGTCCTGTTTCGTGTTGCCTATCGCGCCACGCGCATGAGTTGAGCCAAAGCATCTGTGGGCCGGGCAGGTATGACTTGCCCGGCTCTTCTTGCTCAGGCGGTGCGAAAGATCTTGGCGCCGGAGGGTGCGCTCGTCATGCCGCCGTCGACGGTGATCTCGATGCCGGTGACATTGCTCGAATCATCCGAGGCCAGGTAGAGCGCCGCCTTGGCGATTTCCTCGGCTTCGCTCATACGGCCGAGCGGGCTCATTCCCCCGAGACGGGCTTCGAGCGCCGACATTGCGTCTTCCGTTTGGGCCATCGGCGACCAGATCGGCGTCTTCGTGCCGCCGGGGGTCACCTGGTTGACGCGGATGCCGCGTGGCGCGAGCTCGGAGGCCATATTGCGCGTCATCGCCCGGACCGCCGCCTTGGTCGCCGCATAGGCCGTCCAGCCGGGCGTGCCGAGCACGGCATGCACCGAACCGTTGAGGATCACCGAAGCGCCGTCATTGAGATGCGGCAGGGCCGATTGCACGGTGAAGAAAACGGCCGTGAGATTGGTGCTGATGATCTGGTTAAATTGCTCCGGCGATGTGTCGCCGAGCGGTGTCGCGCCGCCGATGCCGGCATTGGCGAAGACGATGTCGAACTTGCCGACTTTCGCAGCAGCCTCCGCAAAGGCCTTCTCGGTGGCCGCGGTATCGGTGACATCGACCTTCACCGCCAGGACGCCGGCCCCAAGCGCCTTTTCGGCGGCAGCAAGTGTTTCCGGATTACGGCCGGTGATGACGACCCTGGCGCCCTCGTCGATGAAGACCTTGGCGGTCGCAAGGCCGATGCCGCTGTTTCCGCCGGTGATCAGGGCGATCTTGTTTCTTAGACGCATGATTCATGCTCCTCTTGGAATTGGCAACGATCTAGATTATGATCGCTATCTATAAGGATTATGATTGTAATCCTGATAAGTCAAGAGGCAGTGCCGGGAGAATTCCGATGGGACGTTCGCAGCTGGAAAAACAGAAGACGCACGAGAAGATTGTCGAGACTGCCTCGAAGCGGCTGCGCGAGGAGGGGCTCGAGGGCATCGGCGTCGCCGACCTGATGAAGGATGCAGGACTGACTGTCGGCGGCTTCTACAAGCACTTCGCTTCCCGTGACGATCTCGTTGCCGAGGCGATCCGGTCCGCCTTCGATTCGTGGGGGCGCAGGCTGGAGGCCGAGGGAGTGGACCCGGCGAAGATGACGGCTGCAGATATCGCCGATCGTTATGTCAGCGCCTATCACCGCGACAATCCCGGCGAGGGCTGCCCCTTTGCCGCGCTGACCTCCGATCTGTCACGCAGCGGCGAGAAGGCGCGGGTGATCGCAACGGAGCGGCTCGAACGCAATTTCGAAGCACTGGCGAGCAAGGCCGCTGGAGCAGACGATCGGGAAAGACGGCGCAAGGCGATCATGGCTTTCGCGATGATGGCAGGCGGCGTTGGCCTTGCCAGGGTTTCCTCGGATGAGGATCTCTCAGCTGAAATCCTGGCGACAATCCGCGATTTCGTCGCCGACATCGACAAATGACAAAACGGCCGGCGAAGGCCGGCCGTTCAGAGAACGTTCGAAAGCCGATCAGGCGGCGAGCGCGATTTCCTGGACGCGCGACTTGGCGGCGTCGATAGCCTTTTCGGCGGCTTCCGGACCGAATGCGAGGCCTTCGACATAGATGGTCTCGATATCGGTGATGCCGAGGAAGCCGAGAACCGACTTCAGGTACGGAACGGCATGGTTCAACGGAGCGGCCGGGCCTTGCGAGTAGACGCCGCCGGACGTGAGCACCACGTAAACCTTCTTGCCGGTTACGAGGCCGACCGGGCCGGTTTCCGTGTACTTGAAGGTCACGCCGGCGCGGGCGACGTTGTCGATCCAGGTCTTCAGCGACGAGTAAATGTTGAAGTTGATCAGGCCGGTGCTGATGACGATCGTGTCGGCGGCAAACAGTTCGGCGATGAGTTCGTCGGAGGTCTTGATGGCTGCAACTTCTTCGGCGGTACGGGCTTCGGCCGGCTTGCGGATCGCACCGGTGAAGAGGTCATCGATATGCGGCAGCGGGTTGGAGGCGAGGTCGCGACGGACGACGACGCTGCCCGGCTTCTGGTTCTTCAGCTTTTCGGCGAGATCGACGGCGATCGGCGTCGAGAGCGAGTCGGCACGCGGGCTGGACGTCAGGAGGAGGATGGACGACATGGTGCATTTCCTTTCGAATTGAATTTGACGGCCCGTTGTTAGGAGGTGAACCGCCGTCTCGATGAGGAAAATAGGTCTGGCCTGCTATCGAAAAAACGGTGATAATGTCGATCGAAACTATCGATGGAATGGATGGAAGATGCTTCCCAACCCGACTCTGGACCAATTGCAGGTGTTTCTGACGGTTGCCGAGACCGGCAGCTTCTCGGCCGCTTCACGGGCGCTGAACCGTGCGCAATCGGTTGTCAGCTATACGATCGCCAATCTGGAAGCCCAGCTCGAAATGCCGCTTTTCGAGCGCTCCGGCGCGCGCCAGCCGAAGCTGACGGAAGCGGGCAGGGCGATGCTGGAGGATGCGCGCCGCATACTGGGTGACCTGCAGGTCATGCGAGCGCGCGTCAAGAGCCTCAGGGAGGGCCTCGAAGCCGAGGTTTCCGTCGCCATCAGCGTCATGGTGCCATCGCGGGCCGTCGTGGACGTGCTGCACGAATTCCGCGAAAGATTTCCATCCGTTGCGTTGAACCTCAATGTCGGCGAGCTCGGCGTGGTGATGGACCTCGTCCTCAGCGGCAAGGCGACGATCGGCATTGGAGGCGCAGTCCTCAAGCCGGACGATTCCGTCGTCACCGAGCGGATCGGCCATTCCTTCATGTTGCCCGTTGCCGCACCCAACCATCCGCTTGCCCAAATAGACCGGCCGCTCTCGCTTGGCGACGTGCGCGAAGAAGTGCAGCTCGTTGTCACCGATGCGTCAGGCCGGACGAAGGGGCGGGATTTCAATGTACTGTCCTACAAGACGTGGCGCGTCAGCGATATTGCGATGAAGCACCAGCTCATCAAAGCCGGCCTTGGCTGGGGCGGCCTTCCTGCATCCGTCATCCATGACGATCTGCGCAGCGGCGCGCTTATCCATCTCGATCTGGATGCCTATGAACAGGGCGAGTATGCCATCTATTCGATGCGACAGCTCGCCAACCCGCCCGGACCGGCCGCCAGCTGGATGATTGACGCCTTCCGCACACGGCTTTCCCATTGCCCGAACCAGGCCGATTTCCATGCCGAGATGGCGGAACTGCGTGACACCACACCGCCGCTTGCGGCCGAATGACGAAGGCGCGGAGCCGCGCCTTCGTTGATATGCTTTCGCTTAGAGCATGTCTCGCAAAAGTGTGTGCGGTTTTGCGATAAAGACATGCGCAAAACAAGGACCTAAAGCGTGACAAGCGAACCTGAAAGATCGCGACACGCTTTAGAGAACCAGCCTGAACTTCGAGAAGCCGTCGGCTCCGTCGCCAGCGTCCTCGATCTTGACGCTCTTGACCGCGGCGAGGAACTGCTTCGCCTTCGGCCCGCTTTCGAAGGTCGCCGTCGTGCCCGGCAGCGGCTTGAAGGTCCAGTTCGCATCGGCCGACGGATTGATCGTGCCCTGGTCGTGGACATAACGGACGATGACGTCGCGGTTGGTGTCCGGCGCCTGGAAAATCACCTTGTCCGCGGCGATCTCGGGGAAATTGCCACCGCCGCCGGCGCGGTAATTGTTGGTGACAACGACGAACTTCTGCGCGGGATCGATCGGCTTGCCGTCGAAGGCCAGATTCTGGATGCGGTTGGCATCCGGACTGATCGCCTTGCCTGATGAATCGTATTTCGGCGGCTGCGACAGGTCGATCTGGTAGGTAACGCCGTCGATGACATCGAAATTATAGGATGGGAAGTCGTTGTTGAGGAGGGTCGCATCCTTCGAGCCGGCGGGGATGTGATTGAACATGCCGGCCGACATTTCGAGCCAGTTCTTCACCTGCGCGCCGGTGATGGCGACGGCCTGCACCGTGTTCGGATAGAGGTAGAGGTCGGCGACGTTCTTGATGGCGATGTCGCCTGCCGGAACGTCGGTGTAGTAGTCCGCGCCGCCGCGTCCGCCGGCCTTGAAGGGCGCTGCGGCTGAAAGCACCGGCAGGTCCTTGTACTTGGTGTCGGCGAGCATCTGCTTGATGTACCAGGTCTGGGCCTGGCTGACGACCTGCACCGAAGGATCGTCGGCAACGAGGGCGAAGTAGGAGTAGAGCGGCGCGGACGTCTTGCCGACGGGCGTGCGGACATAGGTGAGCGTTGCTTCATGCTCTGATTTAGCAGCCTCGACCACTTCCTTCTTGTCGGCGTAGTCGGCAACCACCTTCTTCTTGTCGTCGCGATGATAGATCGGCCGCGCTTCAGAGGTGAAGTCGACGATCTTCCAGCTGTTACCGTCCTTTTCGAGCAGCAGGTCGATGAGGCCGAGATGCGAGCCCCAGAAGCCGGCCATCACGGCCGGTTTGCCATGTAGCGTGCCCTTGACCGGATCGGCGTTGGCAATGCCGTCCCAGCTCTTCGGTCCAGGGAAGACGAGATGCTGGTGGCCGGTGAAGATCGCGTCGATCCCCTCGACGGCGGCAAGATGCAGCGAGGCATTTTCCATCTTTTCGGACTGTGCGCTGCCGTCGATGCCGGAATGGGAGAGCGCGATAACGATATCGGCGCCGGCTTCCTTCATGGCGGGTACCCAGGCCGTGGCCGCCTCGACGATGTCGCGCGTCTGTGCTTTGCCTTCGAGGTTCTTGATGTCCCAGAGCATGATCTGCGGCGGCACGAAACCGATGAAGCCGATCTTGACCGGGCTCTCCTTGCCGGAACCGTCCTTGATCTGCTTTTCCAGGATGATGTAGGGCTTGAAGAAGAGATCGTCCTTCTTCGGGTCCGAGGCGAGTTGACCCTTGGTCAGGTTGGCGCAGACGAAGGGAAAGTTCGCGCCCGCCAGCACCTTGAACATGAAGTCGAGGCCGTAGTTGAACTCGTGATTGCCGAGCGTACCGACCGAATAGCCAAGCGTGTTCATCGCCTTGATCACGGGATGGACGTCGCCGTCCTTCATGCCGTGCTGGTAGGCCATGTAGTCGCCCATCGGATTGCCCTGCAGCACGTCGCCATTGTCGATCAGCAGCGAATTGACGGCTTCCGCGCGGATATTGTCGATGATCGTCCCGGTGCGCGCGAGGCCCATCGTGTCGTTCGGCTTGTCGGCATAATAGTCATAAGGGAAGACGTTGACGTGAATGTCGGTCGTTTCCATCAGCCGGAGATGCGCCTGGTTGGCGCTGGCGCGCGCGCTGAAAGGGTGCAGCAGCACCAGGGCGGAAGTAGCGGCGAGGCCGCCAAGAAGCGAACGGCGGCTCATCACGCCAACGTCGAAAATGGAAGACATGGAAAACTCTCCTTCAAAGAACTGCATCGCCCGGCCCGTCAGAATTAGGACGATTTGGCCAGCAGTACACTGCGAAAATGACAGAACCGCAAAACAATCGCCCGGCGAGGCGACATGGTCTTGAAATGCAATTTATGGTACAGTCCCTGCTGAAAATCCATGGGGGACGGGATCATGAACAGGATCGTTATCGGCGCGGTTGGAGGTTTCGGGGGAACGGCGCCCAGTCTGGTCGATAAGGCGCAGGCGCTTTACAGCGGCGATGTTGAGAAGTGGCTGACGACGCCGTCAAATCATTGGATTTCCGTCGCCTGCGCGCTTGGCGCGATTTCGGTCTTCTTCGTCATCGGGGGCGCGATCGCTTTGATCTATCGCGAGCAGCAGCTGCAGAAGGCGCTTCTTCTCGGCATCGGCGCTCCGGCGCTCATCATGGCGGCGGCACAGGGCAATTCAGCCAACCCGAAGCCGATCGAGATCGGGCCGTCCGCCAGCTTGTTTTCCATCGTCGGCACCGCTTACGCCCAGGACGGCGACCGCTCGCTGCCGCCCCGTGTCGAGCTGAAGGTCAATCCGGGCTGGACGCAGGGGGAGTGCCAGACCTGCGATATCAAATTCCTTAGCGGCGACGGTCAGATCATCTCCAGCGAGCCGCTCTCGGCAAGCCCGGCGCCCGGCGCGGTCAACGTTCCCTTGGGTACGGAGACGATCGTATTGTCCGGCGCCAACGCCAACAGCGCTGCCATCGACGTCAGGAGCCTCGGCAAGAAGTTGCCGCAGACGCAAGGCCCGGTCACTCTCGATGTCAACGTCAACCGCAGCTACTGGAACGATCTGAGCCGTTCTTTCGGTGCAAAGGCGGTGCAGCCTTACGATTTCAGCGTCGACGTCGCCAGATGAGGCCTACGGTCGCCGCTGGTCGCGGGTCGCATCAACTGGCGTACCGCCAGCACCGGCCGTATTTCCTTATGGAAAAACCGGAAATAGGAAAAGACCTGCGCTCGTGCGTTGGAATTCACGTCGAACTGGATACCGATGCGGCCGTTGTGCTTCCAGCGGATGATGCCTTCCAGCAGTCCGAGGTTCTCGGCCTCGATCCGCACCTTGCTGCCGGAGGCGGCGTGGACGGGTCCCTTCGTCTCCACAGCGGCGCCTGTTGCCGACAGGTTGAGAATACGGACATCCACCTCGGTGTTCAGATATTTCATATTGCCGAAGACACGGCAGTTTTTTCGGTCGGCTTTCCGGGCCGTAATGTTCAGATTGCGCGTCATACTGTCTCCCTCGGACATCGCCGGAGAAACATAGCAGTCGAAAATTGAAATGGTTTTAGGAGCTTGGCTAAAATTGCAGCGAAACGTCAGTTGTTTGCGGCGGCAGTCCTGCGTCCCACCACATGCTCACGCCAGACCGTGAAGATGCCGGCAGCCACCACGATCGCCGAGCCGATGATCATGTTGGAGCTGAGCGTTTCACCATAGATCGTCACGCCGATGACCGAGGCATAGACAAGCGACAGATAGGTCAGTGGCTGGACGGCGGCGGCATCGAGGATATCGTAAGCGCGGATGAGGAAATAATGGCTGGAAATGCTGGTCATGCAGACGAGCGCCATCCAGCCCCAATCGCCCGGTGACATCCAGCTCCAGTAGAACGGCCCGATCAGCGTCATCGCGACGGCGCCGACGATGCCGGTATAGAAGAAGCTGGTCGTCGAAGAATCGTCGCGGCTGACGAGACGGGTGATGATGACGTAGAAGGCGAAGTTGAAGCAGGAAAGGACGGCGAGAAGCAGCTTGACGTCGAAAAAATCGCCTTCCGGCTTCAGGATCAGCAGGACCCCGAAAAGTCCGGCGCCGATCGCCGTCCACCGCCGCCACCCAACCCGCTCTCCGAGGATCGGCATCGCCAGCAGAGCGATCAGGATCGGCGTCGCGGAAAAGATCGCCTGCGAACGGGCAAGGCCGATCACGGCAAAGCAGGTGATGGCCAGAACCACCTGGACGGAAAGAAGCACACCGCGCGCCACCTGCAGGGCGGGGCGTTTGGTGCGGGCCGTCGCCTTGAGACCGCCGCGCATCTTCGAAGCGAGAATGACCGTAAAAAGCCCGAAGGCCCAGTAGCGGATCATCGTCACGAAGATCGGCGGGTAGGTCGATGCCAGATGTTTCGAGATAGCGTCCTGCAGCGAAAAGATGGTGAGCGCCAGCAGGGCGAAAATATAGCCTTGGGTCTTCGATTTCATCACATGCCAAAAAGCGGGAAACGCCCGCGCGCACCGAAAGTCTGGTCAGGCTTTCCGCGAATATGCAAGGCCTCAAAGCCCGACATTCGGCCTGTCGATGATTTCTCTGAGGGCGAAACTGGAATTGATCTTGACGACGTGGGGAAGGGCCGACAGCCAGTCGCGGTGAATGCGCTCGTAATCCTCGAGGTCGCGGGCGGCGACCCTGAGGATATAGTCGTATTCGCCTGACATGAGATAGCAGACGAGCACATTGGGGCAGAGCTTCACCGCCGCCTCGAATTCCGCCAGCGTCTTGGCGAACTGGCCGGAGAGCGAGATATGCACGATGGCGATCATCTTGTAATCGAGCGCCTTATGCGAAAGCCGCGCATGATAGCCGGCGATGACGCCGCTTCGCTCGAGGATGTCGAGCCGTCGCGAGCAGGCCGAAGGCGACAATCCGATCTTTTCGGCGAGTTCGGCATTGGTGATGCGGGCATTGGCCTGCAGCACCTTCAGAATCGTAAGATCGATGGTATCGAGATCGGCCATTCGAAGTACCTTCGAAAAAGGAGAGAAATGACGCAATAATCGTCGAAAAGAGGCCGTTTGGCAAATCCTCTTTGCAAGGACATTTCGCGCTCTTGGTGGTTGGATTCATCGTCAGAGGAGATCCGCGACCGCGGAGACAATATGAGAGGAACGCAAATGCGTGTCGGTTGCCCGAAGGAAATCAAGAATCATGAATATCGCGTCGGCCTGACGCCGGCTTCGGTGCGCGAATATGTGGCCCACGGCCATGAGGTCTGGGTCGAGACCAAAGCGGGCGCCGGCATCGGCGCCGATGATGCCGCCTACGCCGCGGCTGGCGCGAAGATCGCCGCCTCCGCCAAGGATATTTTCGAAAAGTGCGACATGATCGTCAAGGTGAAGGAGCCACAGCCCTCCGAATGGGCTCAGCTTCGAGACGGTCAGCTTCTCTATACCTATCTGCATCTGGCGCCAGACCCCGAGCAGACCAAGGGCCTGCTTGCTTCCGGTGTCACCGCGATCGCCTATGAGACGGTGACCGACGAGCGCGGCGGCCTGCCGCTGCTGGCGCCGATGTCGGAAGTGGCAGGACGCCTGTCGATCCAGGCGGGCGCGACCGCTCTGCAAAAGGCCAATGGCGGTCTCGGCGTCCTGCTTGGCGGCGTGCCGGGCGTATTGCCGGCCAGGGTTGCGATCATCGGCGGTGGTGTCGTCGGCCTTCACGCCGCCCGGATGGCCGCTGGCCTCGGTGCTGATGTCAGCATTCTCGACAAGTCGTTGCCGCGCCTGCGCCAACTCGACGATATCTTCGCGGGCCGCGTCCACACCCGTTATTCCAGCATTCAGGCATTGGAGGAGGAGGTGTTCTCGGCCGATCTCGTTATCGGCGCCGTGCTGATCCCTGGCGCTGCCGCGCCGAAGCTCGTCACCCGTGAAATGCTTTCCGGCATGAAGAAAGGCGCCGTCATCGTCGACGTCGCCATCGACCAGGGTGGCTGCTTCGAAACCTCGCATGCGACCACCCATTCCGACCCGACCTATGAGGTCGATGGCGTCGTGCATTATTGCGTGGCCAATATGCCGGGCGCAGTGCCCGTCACCTCGGCGCATGCGCTGAACAATGCCACACTGGTCCACGGCCTGGCGCTTGCCGATCGCGGCCTGCGCGCCATTGCCGAAGACAAGCATCTGAGAAACGGCCTTAACGTGCACAAGGGCCGCATCACCAACAGGCCGGTCGCCGAGGCGCTGGGCTACGAGGCCTTCGCGCCGGAGAGCGTGCTGAACGTAGCGTAAAACAACTGACCCTAGGTCAGGCGTCGGCCTCCGCAAGAGCCGGCGCCTTTACTTTGTCGATCCGGCATTGGAAGCAATTGTTACGTGCAGAGCGCACATGCACATAGGCGATGTCGGGCCGCGCCAGCAGCTTTTCGCCGTAGGTCGCAATCTCGCCGATAAGGGTCACAGCACCGGTGCCATAGACGATGCGGTTATCCTCGTTGTAGCCGCGAAGAATGAAGTCGCGGCTCGTCATCAGCACCGGCGGCAGGATCTCCTCGGCGGCATAGCGCCGGCAAGGCTGCTTGTGCAGGAAGATCGGCCCGGTTTCGGCATAGGGCTGCAGTTCCGGGAAAGGCCGGTAAGCGAAGACCAGCAATTCCTCGCCCTCATCGATATTCTCAAGGCAATGGCGGCAGGGGTGGCCTGGACCATCGGAAACCATGGTCTCCGGCAACCTGTCATTGGCGTCGCGGCCGCCGTTCCACAAATGTTCGGCGTCGGCGGTCGGCATGGATACAAAACGCAAGGCGGTCATGGCAAATCTCCGTTGTGATTGCCATGAGATGCACCCTGACGACCGCGCAAGCCACCCGATTCTTGCGAAGCCGTCGCTTGTGAATGATCGCCTTGCCGGCTTGGCGGCGGAGCGTCAATCGCCTTCCTTTACGTCGGCAAGCTGTCAGCTTTTCCGCGCAATCTCCAGCAGTTCCTTGTCGCTGAGCGGCCGGACGATGCCGGTGCCGGTCGAGACCGGAGAGAAGCCGAACATCTGGTAGAGCTGCAGCGCGCGCGGATGGTCGAGATTGTTGGTAGTGGTGGTGACGCGCTTCGGATTGAGCGCCCAGATGGCGTAGAGCGCCTGCAGCATGAACCATTTGCCGATGCCGAGGCCGAGCGCATGTTCGATCAGGCCGAAATGGCAGAGCTCGATCGTATCTTCGTCCTCGCAGAAATATTCGTAGAAGCCGGCAGGCGCGCCGTTCACATAGAGGACGCTGATATTGTTACGCTTGTCGTTCAGCATTTCGGCAAGCTGCTCGTCGCCCATGCGCAGCCGGTCCACCCATTGCCAGCGCGCGCCCACCTGCCGGTAGAGGTAGCGATAGAAAGGCAGCGGGATTCCGGGAGCGCGCATGATCGCGGTCTGGATATTGACGGGCACCGGCAGGCTCGTCTTCGGCGGCGCCGTCATTTCGAGCCGGGTAATATGGGCTTTGAGCGAAGCTGGTGTCTTCCCCATGGCGATCAGACTTTGACTGGCGTCGGTGGGCCGGTAACGATAGGCGTATCCTCACGGCTGCCCCATTCGCTCCACGAGCCGTCATAAAGCTTGTTGTCGTGATGGCCGAGCGATTCCAGCGCCAGCGTAATGATCGCGGCGGTAATTCCGGAGCCGCAGGATGTCACCACGGGCTTCGAAAGATCGATGCCGGCATCCTCGATCGTCTGCCGGAGTTCGGGCAGCGACTTGAACCGGCCTTGGTTCGCAAAGACGCCTGACGGCAGGCTGCGGGCGCCGGGCATATGGCCGGAGCGCATGCCGGGGCGCGGCTCGGGCTCGGCGGCTGCGAAGCGGCCGGCACTGCGGGCATCGGCAATCTGCATCGCGCCGCTCGAGACAATGTCGCGCATCGTTTCGAGCGTCACCACGCGACTCTCGTCGAAGTCGGGTGTGAAGGTCGCCGGTGCATAGTTGGGTGCGGCGGTTTCCAGCGGACGGCCCTCGGCCTTCCAACCGTCGAGGCCGCCGTCGAGGACGAAGACGTTCTTTGCGCCCATCACCCTAAACAGCCACCAGACGCGCGGCGAAGCGAACACGCCGATGCCGTCATAGACGACAATGCGATCGGTTTCGCTGATGCCGAGCTTGCCGACTTCCGCGGCGAAATACTCGGGCGAGGGGATCGTATGCGGCAGTGACGTCGAATGATCGGCGATCTTGTCCTGGTCGAAGCGGATGGCGCCGGGAATATGGCCGGCCGCATATTCGGCATCGGCGTCGCGCTTCTGCGCCGGCAGATAGAAGGAGGCATCCAGCACGCGCAGATCCGGCTTGCCGAGTTCGGCCTGCAGCCAGTCGGCCGAGACGACGAAACGGCTCTTGGTCTCACTCATTGTGGTCTCCCTTGATGGTCAGGATTCGTCGCCGGGCGTGCCGAAGCGGATGCGAAAGCGCCGGTTCTCCTTGCCCTTCTTCTCGATCTTGGCGATGTGAATCTGGCCGACTTCCTGTGTTTCCGAAACATGTGTGCCGCCGCAAGGCTGGCTGTCAATCGAGGAGTTCTCGCCGATGCAGACGAGGCTGACGCGCCCGAGGCCGATCGGCGGGCGCACATTCTTCGACTTGACGATATCGGGGTTGGCCGCAAGCTCTTCGTCGGTGATCCATTGCAGATAGACGGGATGGTTCTGGTCCACCAGTTCCATCAGTTTTGATGTCACCTCGTCCTTGTCGATCGTCTCGCTCATGTCGAAATCGACGCGGCTTTCCTCCTCGCCGACGGCTGCCCCGGTGATCGGATAGGAGCAGATTACGGAAAGCAGGTGGCAGGCCGTGTGCATGCGCATCAGCCTGTAGCGGCGCGGCCAGTCGACGTGCAGCACCAGCGTCTCGCCGACTTGCGGACGCGGAGCGCCGTCGAGCGGGACATGGATGATGATATCCTTGCTGGCACCATGCTTCGTTTGGCCGAGCGCGATCTTGCTGCCGTCGGCGCGTTCAAGCTCGCCGATATCACCGGGTTGTCCGCCCGATGTCGCGTAAAAGCACGTCTGGTCCAGTTCAATGCCCCCATCTTCGTGAACGGCTGTGACGACCGCCTCGCACGTCGAGAGGTAGAAGTCGTCACGATAGAGGGCATTGACGGGCATGGGGTCTCACGCGGGCTCGTAGGGAACGTCTATCTCGGTCGACGTGGCCATCCAGCCCGGAACGGGCAGGCCCTTCGACTTCAGGAAATCCGGGTTGAAGAGCTTCGACTGATAGCGGTTGCCGTAATCGCAGAGGATCGTCACCACCGTGTGACCAGGCCCGAGATCTCGGGCGAGCTTGACGGCGCCGGCGATGTTGATCGCCGTCGAACCGCCGAGGCACAGGCCTTCGTTCTCGACGAGGTCGAAGAGATAAGGAAGCGCTTCGGCATCGGAGACCCGATAGGAGAAATCAGGCGTGAAACCTTCGAGATTAGCGGTGATGCGGCCCTGACCGATGCCTTCGGTGATCGAGGACCCTTCGGATTTCAGCGTGCCGTTCTGGTAGAACTCATAAAGGGCCGCGCCGTCGGGATCGGCGATGCCGATCTTGATGTCCGGCTTGAAGGCCTTAAGACCGGCAGCCACGCCTGCCAGGGTACCGCCGGAGCCGACGGAGCAGATGAAGCCGTCGACCTTGCCGTCGGTGTCTTTCCAGATTTCCCTAGCAGTCGTTTCGACATGCGCCTGGCGGTTGGCGACGTTGTCGAACTGGTTCGCCCAGATTGCGCCGTTCGGCTCGGTTTTCGCCATCTGCTCGGCGAGCCGCCCGGATACCTTCACGTAGTTATTCGGGTTCTTGTAGGGAACGGCAGGCACTTCGACGAGTTCGGCGCCGAGCAGCCTCAGCGCATCCTTCTTTTCCTGGCTCTGCGTTTCCGGGATGACGATGACCGTGCGGTAGCCGAGCGCCTTGGCGACCAGCGTCAGCCCGATGCCGGTATTGCCGGCCGTGCCTTCGACGATGACGCCGCCCGGCCGAAGCAAGCCTTTCCGCTCGGCGTCGCGGATGATGTAGAGCGCGGCGCGATCCTTCACCGACTGGCCGGGGTTCAGGAACTCCGCCTTGCCGAGAATGGTGCAGCCGGTCGCCGCGGAGGCTCCCTTGAGTTTGATCAGGGGCGTGTTGCCGATGGCTTCAAGGACGGAAGGATGGAAGGTCATGGAATCTGCCTCTTTCGAACTCTTACTTTAGGAACGGTCTTTTCCCTTCACAAGGCTGTGTTGGCAAGAAATGCTATTCCATGCCCGTGGCGGACGCGATAAAATTTGGCTTTCCCCAGTTGAAATGGCGTACCGTCCGCCATCGCTCCCCGTTAGGGTGATCCGAAGATTGACTTTCCCCGTACGGATGACGAAAAAGCGAAACGGAGCGCGATAACAGGGCGTGACCGAAAGCCGGATGGTTCACGAGCATATCGACACGATCGATGCATTGATGGCGCACTACGTCGCCGGCTCCTTGCCTGAGCCGGCGCGCGTGCTCGTTCAGTCCCACCTCGAAATGAAGCCGGACAATCGAAGCTTTGTGAACGGCCTCGAACTGCTGGCCGGAGAGGCGCTGGAAAACGCGCCTGGCGTTGCCATCGCCGACCGGGAGCGGCGGCTGCAGGCAATTTTTGCCTCCAGTTCTTCTGTCCCGGCGCCCGTCGCGCGGCCGCGACACACCCTGTTTCCACGGGCATTGCGAGATTTCGTCGGCTTCGAGGTCGAGGACGTGCCCTGGCGCAAGCGGTTGCCGGGCTTCAAGGAATATTCGCTCGACATGGACGGCTGCGAGGTCAACCTGATGTGGATCCGTCCGGGCCGCGCCTTGCCGGCTCACACCCACAAAGGCATGGAGCTGATCCTCATCCTCGACGGCGCCTTCAACGATGAACGCGGCCGTTTTGGGCCCGGCGACATCTCCATTGCCGACGAGACGGTTGATCATCGACCGGTCGCCGAAAAGGACCGGCCCTGCATCGCCTTCGCCGTTTCGGACGGACCGGTCAGGCTCACGGGATCCTTTCGTCAGATGATGATCGACCTGATCGGCTGAAAGCAGCCACAATGGTGTGATAGAGCCATAAATCCGGAGGGATAGAGGGACTTCCGGCGCTGTTTTCGATGTTGATAGGCAGTCCTGGAGAAACATGTCATGCGTGATTTCATCGCCCGTCCCGAACATGGAATTGTCTGGATCTCGGGCGCGAGCTCGGGTATCGGCCGCGCGCTTGCGCTGACGCTCGCCGGCGAAGGATACAAGGTCGCCGTCACCGCCAGAAACCATGAAAAGCTGGTCGAGCTTCAGGTCGAGGCCAGCGACCTTTCCGGCAGCATCATCGTTCTCGACGGCGACGTCACCGATGCAGAGGACATGGAGCATGTCATGGCCTCGATCGAATATGAGCACGGGACACTTGCCATGGCGATCCTCAATGCCGGCGTCTATCTGCCTGTTCATGCCGAGGATCTCAACCGCGCCGATTTCGAGAAGAGCTTTGCCGTCAATCTTTCCGGCGTCGTCAACTGCTTGTTGCCGGCGATCCGCCATATGAAGACGAAAGGGCAGGGGCAGATCGCCATCGTCTCTTCCGTCACCGGCTATGGCGGCCTGCCGACGGGGGCCGCTTACGGCGCCACCAAGGCTGCGCTGATCAATATGGCCGAAAGCCTGAAATTCGACCTCGACAAGATGGGCATCCGCATCCAACTCGTCAGCCCCGGCTTCGTCGATACGCCGGCGACGAGGAAGAATGCTTTTCCGATGCCGGCCCTGGTATCGGCCGAAGACGCCGCCAGGCACATTGCCGCTGGATTGAAATCGCAAGCGTTCGAGATCAGCTTCCCGAAGCGCTTCACCCTCATGCTGAAGCTGGCGCGGCTGCTTCCCTACGGCGCCTATTTCGCGCTGGTGAACCGCGTGACCGGCTGGCAGGAGCGATCGTCGGAAACGAGTCACCATCCGGTGACACCGCATCCGGCGGAATGATCAGCTGCGCGAGAAGACGACCTGGCGCACATCGATGTTGCGGGCGCGGAAGCCTGCCTCGCAATAGAACAGGTAGAATTCCCAAAGCCGCTTGAAGCGTTCGTCGAAGCCCATAGAGCGGATGCGTTCCCAGACCGACCAGAAGCGCTCGCGCCATTCGGCGAGCGTGCGGGCGTAATCGAGCCCGAAGCCGAAATCCTTGACCAACGACAGATCAACCTTGCCCGCAAGTTCGGCGAGATGATTGCGCGTCGGCAGCATACCGCCGGGAAAGACATATTTCTGAATGAAATCGGGATTGCTGCGATACTGGTCGAAAGACTCCGGCCTGATGGTGATGATCTGCAGGCCGGCTTTGCCGCCCGGCTTCAGGCATTGCCTGAGCTTGGAGAAATAGGACGGCCAATATTTCTCGCCGACCGCCTCGAACATCTCGATCGAGACGATCCGGTCGTAGAGTCCCGCTTCGTCGCGATAGTCCTGGAAGCGGAATTCGACGCGGTCCTCGAGGCCTGCCTTGCGAATGCGCTCCTCGGCGAAGGCGAGCTGCTCGCGGCTGATCGTCAGCCCGGTTACCTTGCAGTTCAGCTCGCTTGCGGCGAATTCGGCAAAACCGCCCCAGCCGCAGCCGATCTCCAACACGTGATCCCCCGGGCGGATGCCGGTCGCCTCGGCGAGCGCGCGGTATTTGGCATTCTGTGCCGATTGCAGATCGTTGGCTCCGGTCGAATAGAGCGCGGCGGAGTAGGTCATGCTCGGGTCGAGCCATTCCCGGTAGAAGTTGTTGCCGAGATCGTAGTGGGCGGAGATGTTGCGCTTCGAGCCTGTCTTGGTGTTGGCATTCATCCAGTGGCGGACGCGTTCGAAGAGGCGGCCGACACCACTCTTGCCGTGCGCATAGCTGAACGCGGCCTCGCCGTTGACGAGGAAAAGTTCCAGGAAAGCGGTGATGTCGGGGCTGTCCCAGTCGCCGTCCATATAGGTTTCCGCAACCCCGATCGTGCCGCTGGTCAGCGCCCGATAGGCGAGGTTCCAGTTATTGAGGCTGAGCGCCGCTTTCGGCCCAGCTTTCTCGCCCTCTATGAGAAGCCTGCGACCGTCGGGCAGGGTGACGGCAAGCGAACCATGCTGCATGCGCAGAAGTCCGCGCAGCGCCAGTTTCGCCTTGAACGGTAGACCCTTCACCAGACGGGATATGTTTTCGGCCGTCAGCGTCACAGCGTCGCGTGCCAGCAGATTCCAATCCTGCGCCTTGCTCATCTTTCCTCCTCCAGCATTTTCTTGCCGGTTAAGGACGACGACACATCATCAGTGACGATGTGCTCGGGCGGCCTCCGGCCATTAGGCAAAAAGCTAATGTTATTCCGCTGCGTCCGCAAGCGCGTGTGGCTGGTGGATGCTGACTTCAGGTGGAGCCGCCGGGCGCCTGACATAACGCGCTCCCTTCAACCAGAGCTTCAGCGCTTCCCAATGGATGCCCGCCAGGATTTTGAAGGTGAGGAAGGGAATGCGCGCCGTCAGCGCCAGCAGCGAAGCGCTGGTCAAAGGCACCTGTCGTCCTGAAAAGGTTGCCGAGAGAAGCGGACCTTCACTGTCGGTTTCGAGGATACGCCAGCGAATTTCCTCACCGGGCGGCAACATGCGGAAATGATAACGCGCGGTCATGGCCATGAAAGGCGAGACGTGGAAGAGCTTGTCGCAACTCTGGCGAAGTCCGCTTTCGGACATCTCGCCATGGCCGACAGGACAGACGTAGCTATGCCGCTCGCCGAAAGTGTTGCGCACCTCGTAGATCATTGCGACGAGCACGCCTTTCGCATCATAGGCATGGTAGACGGAGAGCGGATTGAAGACATAGCCGAGTATGCGGGGATAGCAGACGAGCAGTATCCTTTCGGCGCGCTCGAGGCCCGCCTCGGAGAGCAGCCGATCGGCGTAAGCGCGCAGTGTCGAGCTCTCCGCATCGGCATGATCCTTTTCGCGAAACGAGACAAGATTGCGCCGGTTGACGGAAAAAAGTGCCGAGAGATCAGAGGCCTCGTCCAGCCTGTCGAGATCGACAAGCAGTGCGAACACGCGGTAGCGGAAGCGATGGCCGAATGGTTTTATTCGTTGATGCATGATTTCACCGACATAGAGTGCTGCCGCAGCACCTGGCGGAGCCCCATTGTCGGCGGCGTTGACGCCACGTCCTTTCCGTCGCGTCCTCATGCCGCCACGTCCGATTGGGTTTCCCAAGAAGCTCGAGGCGCTCGCCAGGGTATGAACCCGCCGAGAGCCTCTGCGGCCGCCAAGCCGGAAACGAGTCCATCCTCGTGAAATCCATATCCCATCCAGGCCCCGGCGAAATGGCAATTGTTCTGTCCCTGAATGGCTGCAAGCGCCCGCTGCGCCGCCATGGCCTCGGCCGAGAATTGCGGATGCTCGTAGGTGAATTCGGCAAACACCTTGCGGTGATCGGGCTCGCGGTCGGGATTGAGCGTCACGAACAGCGGGAACCTGTGGTCGATGTTCTGCAGCCGGTTCATCCAGTAGGTGACGGCCACGCCTGCCTTTCCATCCTCGCGGCTGGAGCGTAGATAATTCCACGAGGCCCAGACCTTGCGCCGCCGCGGCATCAGCGCCTCGTCGCGGTGAAGGACGACGCGGTTCGGCTGGTAGGGGATGGCGGCTAGAAGCCTGCTTTCCCCGTCGGTGGCATCGGAGAGCAGCCGTGCCGTCTGATCGCTGTGGCAGGCGAAGATCACCTTGTCGAATGGGCGCTCGCTGCCCGTTTCGTCGATGATCGTGATGCCGTGTTCGCCGCGGATCACGCCGCGCACGCCGCAGGAAAGCTTCACCCGCTCGCCGAGCGGCTGCAGCAGCCGGTCGAGATAGGTGCGGCTGCCGCCGGTCAGCGTGCGCCACTGTTGCTGCCGGCGATAGATCAGGCGATGATTGTCGAAGAAATTGACGAAATGCTCCGCCGGAAACTGCAGCATGCGGGCTGATGGCGTCGACCAGATCGCCGCTGCCATCGGTGCGAGATAGTTGTTGGTGAACCCGGGCGAGAAGCCGCGCCAGTCGAGATAATCGCCGATCGAGCGCGAGGCGAGATGGCCGGCGGCCCGGTCTTCGAGGCACATGCGGTTGAAGCGCAGAATTTCGCGGATCATCCAAAGGAAGGAGGGCCGCAACAGATTGAGCTTCTGCGCAAAGATGGAGGATAGCCCGCCGCCGCTCCATTCCAGCCTGCCGCGATCGAGCGAGAGCGAAAAACTCATGTCGCTCGCATGCGTGGCGATGCCGAGCTCGGCGAAGAGCGCCGTCAGGTTCGGATAATTCGCTTCGTTATAGACGATGAAGCCAGTATCGACTGCGATCCGAACTCCGTCGTAGTCCACGTCGACCGTCGCCGTATGGCCTCCGGCGCGGGCTTGGCTCTCATAGAGCATAACGTCATGCACGGGATTGAGTGCCCAGGCTGCAGCGGCGCCCGAAATGCCGGAGCCGATGACGGCGATCTTCAGGCGGCGCGGAGCAGGGCGGAAATGCGCGTTCATGCGGCGTCCTTTATGGCTCTGTAGGCCGCGAGCGCGCGGTCGCGGGCGCTGGCATGGTCGACGATCGGTTTCGGATAAGTTTCACCAAGGGTGACGCCGGCCTCGTTAAGGACGCTCTTCGGCGCCTCGAACGGCCGATGGATGTATTTCGCGTCAAGTCCCCGAAGCTCCGGCACGTGGTTTCTGACATAGTCGCCGTCGGGATCGAAGGTTTCGCCTTGCAGCACCGGATTGAAGATGCGGAAGAATGGCGAGGCGTCGGCTCCGGAGCCTGCGACCCATTGCCAGCTTGCCGCGTTATTGGCCGGATCGGCATCGACCAGCGTATCCCGGAACCAGGCCTCGCCTCGGCGCCAGTCGATCATCAGGTCCTTGATCAGGAAGGAGGCGACGATCATGCGCACGCGATTGTGCATCCAGCCGTGGCGCCAGAGCTGGCGCATGCCGGCATCGACGATCGGATAGCCGGTCATGCCACGGCGCCACGCTTTGAAATCTTCGCCGTCGTTGCGCCATTCGAAGCCGTCGAAACGATCGTTCCAGTTGGCCGAGGCAAGGTGCGGAAAATGGAAGAGCAGGTGATAGGAGAATTCGCGCCAGGCGATTTCCTTGCGGAAATGCACGATGTCGGCTGCCGGCACTTGCTTGGACAGGCCGCGCGTCTCATCCCAGATGCGGGCAGGGGAGATCTCGCCGAGCGCCAGATGCGGCGACAGCATCGAGGTCGCGTCCCTCGCCGGATGGTCGCGGTTTTCCTTGTAGCCGGCGAGACCGTGCTCGACGAAGGCGCGAAGCTTCTCCCGCGCGCCTTGCTCGCCCGGCGTCCACAGGTCGGCGAAATCTCGTGCCCAATCCGGCTTTTTCGGCAGCAGCCCCCAGCTGTCCAGCATGTCCGATGCCGGAAGCTCCTGAGCCAGATGCAGCTTCGGCGGTGCGTCCATGGGCGGCTCCGGTTCGCCGGCATTCTCCAGCGCGCGCCAGAACGGCGTGTAGACGCGATAGGGGGTACCGCCGCCGGTCACCAGCCTCGAAGGTTCGTGCAGCAATTGGCCGCCGAAGCTTTGGACCTCGATCGCCTGCTTCTCCAGTTCATGCTTGATGCGAATGTCGATGGACATTCCTGCCGGATCGTAGCGTCGGTTCCAAAAGACGGCGTCGGCGCCGCTTGTCCCGATGACGGCGCGGAGCACCTCCAAGGCCCTGCCGCCGGCAAGCACCAACCGTCCCTGCCGCTCGCGCAGCGAGCTGTCGAGCGCATCCAGAGAATGATGCAGCCACCAGCACTGCGCAGCGCCCAGCGGCCCCGTGCCTGCTGCTTCGGGCTCCCTTATGTAGAAGGGGATGATCGGCCGCCCGGAGAGATGGGCTGCATCGAGTGCCTTGTTGTCACCAAGGCGCAAATCCTTGCGAAACCAGAGAATGACAGGTTTTGTCGCGTCCTTAGTCAATGAAGCCGTTCCCCCGTCCGTGTTCTTTCACTTGCTACGGATGTACGGAACGGCCGGATCAAAAGTTTCATCGACGGGAAAAGCTTTTGTCTGCGCCACGGCATGAAAAAGGCCGGCATGAACCGGCCTTTTCTCTCAACGGAAGATTGCCGCTTAATTGTCGTATTCGCGGCAGGCCTCGCTGATAGACGCGCCGCTTTCACCACCGCGCGTGTCGACGCCGGACATCTGCTGCGGCATGCCGGGGCATTCCATCGACTGCGGTTGGCCGATGCTCTGCGTGGTTGTCGGATCGACCGGCGAGATGGGCACCGGATGAATGCCGTTGTCGCTGTTGGTGTAATCGGACGAATAGGTGCCCGAGCTGGGATCGGTCGAGCCGCCGTTGGTCGGGCCGATCGGGTCCGGATTCGACTGGGCAAATGCCGACGATGCCATGCCGATCGCAAGTAGCGAAGCGGCGATAAGGGACTTGGTCATAAGGATACCCTCCTTTGATTTTCATCTTGGATGACCTCTGGGTAACTGCCCTTTGGAATCATTGTTCCGAAATTTATCGAAAACCTGCCGATCCCCCCGCGGCCTGTCGGCGTGGTTACGGATAAACCTTAACGGCCGAAGCCGCTGGATCGGTGTCGCCGTCTGCCTTAGTGGCATGGCGAAACGCCAATCCGCAGCATGAGGCCGCTATGTTCGTTTCCCCGCGCGAGGCCGCAGATCTCGGTCTCCAGATCGCGATTGCACTCGCCTTGACGGTAGCCGGCATGGCGATCGCATCTTCTGCCATGGGCGGCGAGAAAGTTACGATATCGGCGCTCGACGTCAGCCGTCCCTCGCTATGGACGGCCGTCCCGATGCGCGTCGACCCGGCAACGCAGGCCTATCTGCGCGCCGATGCTCCCGCCGGGTTGCTACTTGCCGATGGCGCCGATGGGCTGTGTCACGACCAGATCGGCCTTCGCCTCTCCTGCGACTTGATGGCAACCGGCACGGCCTTCTAGGCAGCTCAGCGCGAACGGCCGGCGGTCGATAGCTGTACGGGCAGGATCGTCGACGCCTTGATGTCCTTCAGCACGAACATCGTATGCATCTCCTTGATGCCGGGCAGGCGACGGATGACTGTCATGGCGAATTCGGCATAGCTGTCGAGATCGGCCGCGACCACCTGCAGCAGGAAATCTGCTTCGCCGGCGACCGAATAGCAGGCGATGACCGCCTCCAGTTCTCCGACCTCACGCTCGAACCGTTCGGCCTCGTCATGAGAATGTGTGTCGATCTGCACACGCACGAAGGCAAGAACCCCGAGGCCGACGGCGCGGCGATCGACGACGGCCTGATAGCCGCGGATAACGCCGGCCTCCTCCAGCCGCTTCACCTTACGCCAGCAGGGAGAGGTCGACATTCCCACGCGCTCGGCAAGCTCCTGGTTGGTCAGCCGGCCCTCGCTCTGTAGCGCCTTCAATATGCGGATATCTCCCGGCTCGAATTCCATAATCGGCATGTCCTTTCGATTATTGCTTGCAATTAGGTAAGTCCTACCAAATTGGCGGGTCTGGCGACAGGAATAGGCAGGATATTTCTCCGGCTTTCGATAAGTTCGGAAAACGAACGAAAAACGGAGGCGATGGATGACAAGTGAGGATTGGCGTGTCGCGGTGATTGTCGAGCCGGGGCTGCCGGCCGGCGAACTCGCCAATACCGTTGCAGTACTGTCGATCGGCCTTGGCGCGGCAGCTCCCGCGCTTGCCGGCGCGCGGCTCACCGATCAAGGGGGCCGGACATTTCATATCAGCGCCAACAAGCCGGTTCCGGTGCTGCAGGCGGCGGCCATGGATCTTAGATCGCTGTTGCTGAAGGCTTTGCCGGCGCCCGAAGGTGCGCTCGTCGTGCCGTTCCCGCGTTTCGCCCGCGCCTTGCATGTCTATGCCGACTACGAGGCTTCGATGCCTGAGCGCGACCTTTCCTCGGAAACCATCGACGGCGTTGGTCTCGCCGGCCCGACGAAATGGATCCGCTCGCTGACGGGCTCGTTGAAGCTGCTGCGTTGATGGATGTCGCCGAGCGGAGACATGGGAGATATCTCCTGGCCAAAGCTTGCAAAAGGCGATGATTTGCCGTCTGATCGGACGATAGCGACAACCACCGATGCTCTTCCCAAAAGGATCCGCCTTTGTCCCTGCCGATGCCCCGCGGCTTCGAGAAGCCCTATGCCGCCTTCCTGTTCGATATGGACGGCACCATCCTCAATTCGATCCTGGCGGCTGAGCGGAGCGACTGGGCGAGGCGTCATGGGCTCGATGTCGCTGAATTCTTGCCGAAGATGCACGGCTCGCGCGGCATCGACACGATCGCCCGGCTGAACCTGCCCGGCGTCGATCCTGAATACGAAGCAAAACTGGTGACCGAGGCCGAAATTGCCGATGTCAATGATGTCGGTGCCATTCCGGGTGCCGCAGCATTCCTAAGTTCGCTGCCGCCGGACCGCTGGGCGATCGTCACCTCCTCGCCGCTGCGCCTTGCTCACCGGCGGCTGGAGGCGGCTGGTCTGCCGCGGCCTAAATTCATGGTGACGGCGGAAGACGTGACGGTCGGGAAACCCGATCCGCAATGTTATATTCTTGGCGCCGAGCGCCTTGGCGTCAGCACGCATGATTGCCTTGTATTCGAGGATGTTGCAGCCGGCATCGCCGCCGGCGAGGCGGCCGGTGCCGATGTCATGGTCGTCACCGCGACCCATCAGCACAAGATGGAGACGGTGCATCCGAGCCTGGCATCCTATGACGAAATCTCGGTCCGCATTTCCGCCGACCATAAGATATTCATCGTGCCCAGCGCGGTCTGATACCGCTGGGCCGCGTCGGCGGTTTCCGGCCCTTCATTCCGCGGCTGCGGCAAGACAGCGGTCGATGATCTTGCCGATTTCGCCACGGCAGGAGCCGCAATTGGTTCCAGCGCTTGTTTCCTTGCCGACCGCCTCGACGCTGTGGCACCCGCCGCGCACGGCGGCGGCGATCTGATTCACTCCGACGCTGAAACAGGAGCAGACGGTCGCGCCCGGGTCCGGCCTGCCGGCCCCGGGGCGGCCGGCGACCAGCGCAAAGCGTTTCCTGAGGTCGCCATGCGAGGCGGTAAGTTGCGAGATCGCCCAGTTGCGCGCGACGGCGACCGGCTCGCGTGCGAGGAACAGCGCGGCAAGCAGGGTCTCGCCATCGAAGAAGGCAAGCCTGAGGTCGCCGGATTGCCGGTCGGCATAACCGAGCGGCTCGATTTCATCAGGAATGGCGAAAACCGCGCGGCACCAAGAGACCCAGTCTTCAATGGCCTCGCTGAAGGCAAGCTCCAGCCGCCAGCCGCCGACAGCTTTCGCCAGCGCCCAATAGCCCGCGTCGGGCGTGGCGGGTTTTACGGCCGAGACGGCGAAACCATAATGCGTAGCGCGGAAGGGGCGGACGGCGACGGCGACGTTCTTCGACGCCGGCTGACCGGAAAACGGGTCGGTGATCGGCGCAACCATGGCGTCGATCCGCGCTTTTGCCGCGAACTGATCGTTCCAGTGCATCGGCGCAAAGATGCCGCCGCGCGCCTGGCGATCGGTCACCAAGGCACGGACGACAGCCTTGCCGTGCGGGCTTTCGATCTCCACCAAACCGGCGCTTGATATGCCGGTCTCGATCGCATCGCGCGGATGGATTTCCGCGAAAGGCTCGGCGATGTGGGCTGAGAGCCGCGCGCTCTTTCCGGTCCGCGTCATCGTGTGCCACTGGTCGCGGATGCGTCCGGTATTCATGGTGAAGGGAAAGTCGGCATTGGTGCGATCCGTTGCGGGCGGCTCCACCGCGACGAAGCGTGCCTTGCGGTCGGGATGGAAGAAACCGCCCTCGGCGAAGAAACGGGTGACGCCGCCTGCGGTCCCTGCCGCCTGCGGCCATTGGAAAGGTGACAGTTCATCATAGGCGGCACCGGCAATATCGGCGCGGGCGCCGATATCGAAATCGCGGCTGCCGTCATTTTCGAAGGCGGAAAGCGCGGCATGTTCCGCAAAGATATCGACCGGCGCATCGAAGTCGAAGGCATCGGCAAATCCCATGCGGCGGGCGACTTCCGCAAGCTGCCACCAGTCGGCCTTCGCCTCGCCGGGGATGTCGAGGAAAGGCCGCTGCCTTGAGATGCGCCGCTCGGAATTGGTGACGGTGCCGTTCTTCTCGCCCCAGCCGAGCGAGGGCAAAAGCACATGCGCGTGCCGGGTCGTATCCGTCTCTTTCAGGATGTCGGACACGACGACGAAGGGACAGGCGGCGATCGCGCTTTCGACGCTGTCGGCAGCCGGCATCGAGACAACGGGATTGGTGGCCATGACCCAGAGCGCCTTGATGCGCCCGTCGGCCACCGCACGGAACATGTCGACCGCCTTCAGGCCGGGCTTTGCGGCAATAACAGGCGAGTTCCAGAAGCGCTGCACGCGGTCCCGGTCCTCAGGGTTTTCGATCGCCATGTGGGCGGCAAGCATATTGGCGAGACCGCCGACCTCGCGCCCGCCCATGGCGTTCGGCTGGCCGGTCAGCGAGAACGGTCCCATGCCCGGGCGGCCGATGCGGCCGGTCGCCAGATGACAGTTGAGGATGGCATTGACCTTGTCGGTGCCGGAGGAGGACTGGTTGACGCCCTGGCTGTAGCAGGTGACGACCTTCTCGGTCGTCTCGAACAGCCGGAAAAATTCCCGGATCTGCATGGCCGGCAGGCCGGTCCGTTCCAGGAGCTCGTTGATATCGAGTGCTGCGGCCGCCGCAAAGGCGGCGGCAAACCCTTCCGTATGGGCGGCAATATAGTTCTGGTCGATCGCCGGGCTCGTCGCGAGATGAGCCAGCAGCCCCATGAAAAGCGCGACGTCGCCATCCGGGCGGATGGCCAGATGCAGGTCGGCGATGTCGCATGTCATCGTCCGGCGAGGATCGATGACGACGACCCGCATGCTCGGCCGCGCCGTTTTCGCGGCAGCGAGCCGCTGATAGATGACGGGATGGCACCAGGCGAGGTTGGAACCGGTCAAGACCACCAGATCCGCCAGCTCGATATCCTCATAGGTGCCGGGCACGGTATCTGCGCCAAAGGCGCGGCGATGTCCCGCCACCGATGAGGACATGCAGAGCCGCGAATTGGTGTCGATATTGGCCGAGCCGATGAAGCCCTTCATCAGCTTGTTGGCGATGTAATAGTCTTCGGTCAGCAACTGACCCGAGACGTAGAAGGCGACGGAATCAGGCCCATGTTCGGCGATCGTTTCGGAAAAACGCCGGGCAACGAGATCAAGCGCCTCGTCCCAGCCGCTCCGTTCGCCAGCGATTTCGGGATAGAGAAGCCGGCCGTCGAGATCGATCGTTTCGGCAAGCGCCGAGCCCTTCGAGCAGAGCCGGCCGAAATTCGACGGATGCTCGGGATCGCCCTTGACGCTGACCGTGCCGGCCTCGTCGACCGCGGCGGTCACGCCGCAGCCGACGCCGCAATAGGGACAGGTGGTCTTGACCTCGGCCATCATCTATTCCGCCGCCATCATCATGCTTTCGAGCGCGATGAAGAGGGCGCCGTCCTCATTGCGGACCGGGATGGTCCTGACCTCGCCCTCGTCGGCGCCGAGCGCCTTGCCGGTTTCAAGAGAGATCACCCAGTTGTGCAGCGGGCAGGTGACGGCCTTGGCATGCACGATGCCCTGGGAGAGCGGGCCGCCCTTGTGCGGGCAGTGATCCTCGATGGCAAAGACCTCGTTCTCGGCCGTGCGGAAGACGGCGATCTTGCCCTGCGGCGTCTTCACGCAGCGTGCGCCGCGTAAAGGGATGTCGGAGATGTCGCCGATTGCAATCCAATTCATAGTCATCTCCTTACTCGGCGGCCTGCGGATAGCCGATCGTCGCCATCGGCTTGAATTCATGCTTGTCTTTGCCGGAAACGCGCTCCGACCAGGGATCTACCTGGGCGAATTTCTGGCTGAAGACGAAGCGGTCGTAATAGGCCTTGCGCTTGTCGGCATCGTCCATGATCTGGCGGCGGATTTCGTCCAGGCCGACGCGCTTGGCCCACTTGTAGATGCGCTCGAGGTAGCGGGCCTGCTCACGGTACATCTGCGTCAGCGCCACGATATGCTCCAGCGCTTCGTCCTCGGTCTTCACGAGACCGAGCACTTCCGTGCCCTTGATATCGAGACCGGCCGCTCCTGCGAAATGGATCTCGAAACCGGAATCCACGCAGATCACACCGATGTCCTTGCAGGTTGCTTCCGCGCAATTGCGCGGGCAGCCGGAGACGGCCATCTTCAGCTTGGCGGGTGTCCAGGAGCCCCACATGAACTTCTCGATGCGGATACCGAGACCGGTGGAATCCTGGGTGCCGAAGCGACACCAGTCGGAGCCGACGCAGGTCTTCACCGTACGCAGGCCCTTGGCATAGGCCTGGCCGGAGATGAAGCCGGCCTTGCCGAGATCGGCCCAGACGGCCGGCAGGTCTTCCTTCTCGATGCCGAGCAGGTCGATGCGCTGGCCGCCGGTCACCTTGACCATCGGGATTTCGAACTTGTCGACGACATCGGCGATGGCGCGCAGCTCGCTCGAATTGGTGACGCCGCCCCACATGCGGGGAACGACGGAGTAGGTGCCGTCTTTCTGGATGTTGGCGTGGACGCGCTCATTGATGAAACGCGACTGGTAGTCGTCGGCATATTCGTCCGGCCAGTCGCAGACGAGGTAATAGTTGAGCGCCGGCCGGCATTTGGCGCAGCCGCAGGAGGTCTTCCATTCCAGCTCCTGCATGACGGCCGGAATGGTCTTCAGCCCCTTCGCCTTGATCAGCCGGCGGACATCGTCATGGCCGAGCTCGGTGCAGGTGCACATCGGCTGCACGGCAGCGGGATTGTAGCCATCGCCGAGCGTCAGTGCCATCAGTTGCTCGACGAGGCCGGTGCAGGAGCCGCAGGAGGCAGATGCCTTCGTATGAGCGCGCACGTCGTCGAGCGACGTCAGTCCCTTACCGGTGATGGTCGACGTGATTTTACCCTTGCATACGCCGTTGCAGCCACAGATCTCCGCGTCATCCGGCAAGGCTGCAACGGCCGCCATAGGGTCCAGCGGCGACCCTCCCTGGTAGGCCTGTCCGAAGATCAGCGTCTCGCGCATCTCCGAAATATCGGTGGCCTTCTTCTTCAGATCATTGAACCAGGCGCCATCGGCGGTTTCGCCGTAAAGCACAGTGCCGATGATCTTGTTGTCCTTCAATACGAGGCGCTTGTAGACGCCGGCGCTTGCATCGCGCAGCACGATCTCCTCGCGGTCGTCGCCATCGGCGAAATCGCCGAGGGAATAGAGCTCGATGCCTGTGACCTTCAATTTCGTCGGCGTATCCGCATGCACGAAAGCGGGCGAGCGATCCCCGGAGAGATGCGCGGCGGCGATGCGGGCCATCTCATAGAGCGGCGCGACGAGGCCGTAGACCATGCCGCCCACCTCGGCGCATTCGCCGAGCGCCAGAATATCGCCGTCCGAGGTCTGCATTCCGGAATCGACGACGATGCCGCGATTGACCGCAAGGCCGGCGTCTTTTGCCAGGCCGACGCTCGGGCGAATGCCGACGGCCATCACAACAAGCGTTGCCGGGATGATGCGGCCGTCGTCGAGCTCGATGCCCTCGACCTTGCCATTGCCGATGATCG
The DNA here is from genome assembly GCF_024721175.1 of Rhizobium sp. Pop5. Lineage (NCBI taxonomy): Bacteria > Pseudomonadati > Pseudomonadota > Alphaproteobacteria > Hyphomicrobiales > Rhizobiaceae > Rhizobium > Rhizobium sp. Pop5. Next base: position 1,398,954 of record NZ_CP099399.1, read on the forward strand.
CTTTGGTATTGGCCTTGCAGATGACCTTGATGCCGCGTTCTTCGACCGCCTTCTGCAGGAGATAGCCTGCGGCCGGATCGAGCTGGCGCTCCATCAGCGTCGGCATGACGTGCAGAACGGTGACGTCCATGCCGCGCTGCGCGAGGCCCGCCGCCGCTTCGAGGCCAAGCAGGCCGCCGCCGATGACGACGGCCTTTTCGCGTGACTGGGCGGCAAGCAGCATGGCCTGCACGTCGTCGAGGTCGCGATAGGTGATGACGCCGGGCAGATCCTTGCCCGGAACGGGGATGATGAAGGGAACGGAGCCGGTTGCAATCACCAGCTTGTCGTAGCTTTCGGTGACGCCGTGATCGGAGGTGACGGTCTTGGCGTCACGATCGATGTTGACGATCCTGTGACCCTTGTAGAGCATGATGCCGTGCTTGATGTACCAGCCGTCACCATGAATGATGATCTGCTCGTAGTCCTTTTCGCCTGACAGAACCGGCGACAGCATGATGCGGTCGTAATTGACGCGCGGCTCGGCATTGAAGATCGTAACTTCATAGCGTCCGGGCGCCCGTTCGAGGAGGTGCTCCAGCATGCGCCCGGGCGCCATGCCATTGCCGATGATGACGAGTTTTTCGGTCATGCTTCCAGGTCCTTAGAGATTAGGTTGCAGCCACGGGTGCGGAATGGCTCTGGCGCGACAATTGCTTGACGGACAGGTGCATCCAGATGAGCGAGATCGCGACAATCGCGAAGAGCAGCAGGAAGCAGCTCGACCAAAGGCCGGTCATGTCCTTGAGGAAGCCGAAGGCAATCGGAAGGATAAAGCCGCCGAGACCGCCCATCATTCCGACGATGCCGCCGACGGCGCCGACGCTTTCGGGGTAATAGGCCGGAATGTGCTTGTAGACGGCGGCCTTGCCGAGGCTCATGAAGAAGCCGAGCACGAAGATGACGGCGATGAAGATCACAGGCGTGATGGTGGCAGCAGGCAGCGACAGGATGAGCGTGGCCACGGCCGATACGGCGAACATCGCATACATCACGCTGCGCGCACCCTTCTTGTCCGACACCATGCCGCCGAAGGCGCGGAAGATGCTGCCCGGGATCGAGTAGGCGGCCGCGATCATGCCTGCAGTTTCGAGATTGAAACCGTAGACGCCGACCAGATAACGCGGCAGCCACAGGGACAGGGCAACGAAGCCGCCGAAAGCGAAGAAGTAGTAGAGCGAGAAGCGCCAGACCTGAATGTTCTGCAGCGGCGCGAATTCCTGGGCAAGGCTCTTCGAAGCGACACCGCGTTCGCGGCGAAGACGGAAGGCCGGATCGTCAGTCGTGGTGAGCCAGAAGACGACGGCCATCAGCGCCAGGCTGGCAGCCCAGATCTCGGCGACCGCCTGCCAGCCCCATGCGATGAGCACGAAAGGAGCTGCGAATTTGGTCACGGCCGCGCCGACATTGCCGGCGCCGAATATGCCGAGCGCCGTTCCCTGCTTTTCCGCCGGGAAGAAAGGCGAAACGTAGGCGACGCCAACCGCGAAGGAGCCGCCGGCAAGCCCGACGCCGAGGCCGGCGATCAGCATCTGCGGATAGGTTTGGGCATAGGAGAGCAGAAAGGTCGCCAATGCGGCGGCCAGCATCGTGAGGGTGTAAACGAGACGGCCGCCGTAGCGTTCGGTCCAGATGCCGAGAACGATGCGCACGAGAGAGCCGGTGAGGACAGGGGTTCCGATCAGCAATCCGAACTCGGCCTCGTTCAGCCCGAGATCCTGTTTGATGCGAATGCCGATGATCGCAAAGATCGTCCAGACGGCAAAACAGAGGGTGAAGGCCACCGTGGATATCCACAGTGCTTTGGCTGGTTGGCCGGCGGACATGGGCTGCGCTTTTTCGATGACAGACATGGCTTCTCCGTGGCCCGACAAGGTCGTGCCGATCCATTGCTGAGGGTTAAAACAAAAAGCCGCTGGTCAGGACGCGCTTGCACGAGGCGCGCGAAATATCCTGATCAGCGGCTTTGCTGGTGGCGTCCGCCGTTGGACGCCGAACTCATGGCCTTCCGGCCGTTTGCCTTGAAGCGATCCCTATGCCGGATTGTTCAAGGATACATCTCTATGTTTCGTGAGCCATCCCGCGCTCACTCTGCTCCGATCGTCTTTGATCGGTATAATAATAACGAAGCAAATGCCGTGCCAATTCGCTCCGTCTGTTTCAGTGCGTTGAATTTAAAAGGTTTTTCACAAGTATCGTGTCTGCACCTTTTCGGGCGCTCGACGGTCATGCAAATCTTTTGTGCGTTGCGATAGGCTGCGCGCAGATCCGTGCTGGCGTTTTAAGCAGCGCGGGATCAAATCTCGTCGCTGCCGCAAGCGAAGGACAGGGCGCTTCTGACGGCAAAGCCTGCGACATAATCCGGCAATGTTGTGGGATCGAAGACGTGGCCATCCATGAAGCGGTCGCCCTCGTCGCCGCCCTCGATGCGGATATCGGCATCCTCGGGCGCGTTTTTGTCGCCGAGAGCGGCGCGATAGAGATCCGGACGATAGGCCGAGGCGGCGGCCCGCGCGTGGTTGAGGCTGGCCTCCGCCTGTCCCCAACGCAGCATCTGGCTGTAGATCCACAGCGCTTGGCTCGGCCTCGGATAATTGGCAAAGCCGGAATGAAACTTGAAATAATCGGCGATGACGCGCCGGTTGCCCCTGGCGTCAAGGCTGAATTCGCCGGCGAGCACGCGACGGAGGATATCGACGGGAGCGGCGATATAGCGGGGATCGGCGAGGGCGGCTGCCAGCGCGTCGTGGTTTTCAGCCCGGTCACACCAGCGGGCCGCAGCGTCGAGCGCTACGATCAATCGTGAAACGGTTTCCGGACGGCTTTCCGCCCAATCCGGCCGCATGCCGATCACCTTTTCCGGGGCCGAGGGCCAAATGTCCTGCTTGGCTGCGACGATGCGGCCGACGCCCCGTTCCGAGGCAATCATGTTCCACGGCGCGCCGACGCAGAAGCCATCGATGGCGCCGGCCTCCAGCGCCTCCGACGTCAGCGGCGGCGGCACCACGACGAACTTGACGTCCTTGTCGGGATCGATGCCGCCGGCCGCCAGCCAGTAGCGGAATTCGTAATTGTGGGATGAGAAAGGATAGGTGACGCCGAATGTCGGCAGCGGCTCGCCGTGCGCTTTCATCGCCGCGATGGTTTTTGCGAGGGCGCGAGCGTTGTCGAGCGCGCTTGCCGATTCCGATAGGCCGGTATCGTCCCGCATCCTCTCGAAGAGCCGTGTCGAAAGCGTGATTGCATTGCCGCCGCGCCCAAGGGAAAACGGTGTGATCGTCGGCGAGGGATTGGAGCCGAGGCCGAGCATGGAGGCGATGGGCATCGGCGACAGCATATGGGCGATATCGTATTGGCGGAACGCCAGGCGATCGCGGACATTGGCCCAGGAAACGTCCTTGACGAGATCGAGGGTCAGGCCTTCTTTCCTGGTAAATCCGAATTCCGCGGCTGCGATCAGCACCGATGCGTCGACCAGCGGAATGAAGCCCGCCCGCAGCACTTTTGCGCCTTCGCTGTTGACGCGCGCGGGCAAGGGCAGCCCACCGCTAACATCGGCGATATCAGTCATCATATCCACTCCGGTTTCCTCCGGAAATTCGCCAAGCCGGCCATCACATCAAAAGTCCCGCGGCGGTGACAACGCTCTGGGCGATTTCCGACATCTTCTTATTTTCGTTCATCGCCGTCTGTCGCAACAGTGCGAAGGCCTCTTCCTCTGGCAGGCCTCTCATCCTCATCAGTATGCCCTTGGCGCGCTCGATCAGCTTGCGCTCCTCCAGCGCCGACCGGGCATCGGCAAGTTCCCGCCGCAGCCGGTTGAAGGCATTGAACCGGCTGACCGCCATGTCGAGGATTGGCTTGACGCGTTCCTTCTTCAGGCCGTCGACGATATAGGCCGAGACGCCTGCATCGACCGCAGCCTCGATGGAGGCCGTGTCGGAGCGATCGACGAACATGGCGATCGGGCGGGAGACTGTCCGCGTCAGCTGGAAAAGATGCTCCATCATGTCACGGTTGGGATTTTCGATATCGATGATGATCACGTCGGGCATGAGTGTTTCGATGGTGCGCGCAATGCCGTGGACCTCATGCACCACGGTCACGCGCGCATGCCCTGCCTCGCGCAAGCCCTCCTCGATGATGGAGGCGCGAATGGCATTTTCATCGATCACAAGAATTGTAAGATCGCGATGCGTCATGCCCATATTTATGACGCGCCGCAGCAATTTTTGCAAGGTGTTCGCCTGAAAAGTGTGCATGAATAAAGTCGCCTAAAAAATAATCAACTTGCCGCTTTTAGGGCAGGGACTTTGGAGGCCACGCATTGGCACAGCCGCATGCCGGACGTGGCATGGACCGGACCGATCCCGATCCGGCTCTTCGGAGCGGGAGCCGACTATTGCACCTGCTTCCGATAGCGCCGGCGGAGAACCATCAGTCTTTTGGTGCAGGTGTCCGCGGGAAAAATAATGCGGCGGCAGGCCGGAAATCGAAAGAGCATGCCTTTGGTTATCGTGGTATATAACCTAGTTAAAATCCTGGGATGGGAAGTTTTACATTTGGCTGGCGCGATCGCGATGACCGCAATCTTGTGACCGCTTCCGGCGGGCAGGTCCCATGGCCTCGATTTGAGATGAATAACATTTAACACAAGGCTTGGAGGGCCGACCATGAGCTTGCGTATCAACGACATTGCCCCCGATTTTACCGCCGACACCACGCAGGGACCGATCAGCTTCCATGATTGGATCGGCAACGGCTGGGCGGTCCTGTTCTCGCACCCGAAGAATTTCACGCCCGTTTGCACCACCGAACTCGGCGCCATGGCAGGCCTGGAGAAGGAATTCTCCAAGCGCGGCGTAAAGATCATCGGCATCTCGGTCGATCCCGTGGAAAGCCACGGCAAGTGGAAGAACGATATCAAGACCGCAACCGGCTTCGACGTCGAATATCCTCTGATCGGCGATAAGGACCTCAAAGTCGCCAAGCTCTATGACATGTTGCCGGCCGGCGCCGGTGAGAGCTCGGAAGGCCGCACGCCCGCCGACAATGCGACGGTGCGTTCGGTTTTCATCATCGGTCCCGATAAGAAGATCAAGCTGAGCCTGACCTATCCGATGACGACGGGCAGGAATTTCAACGAGATCCTGCGCGCCATCGATTCCATCCAGCTGACGGCGAAACACCAGGTGGCGACACCGGCGAACTGGAACCAGGGCGAGGATGTCATCATCACAGCCGCGGTTTCCAACGAAGACGCGATCACCCGTTTCGGCTCCTTCGACACGGTTCTGCCGTATCTCCGCAAGACCAAGCAGCCGACGGCCTGATCGTCGGCTTCAGCTGCTCCTCGCGCCGCCGCGACCATATGGCCCGGCGGCTTTTTCATGGGTATGCCGGAGAATGCGCTGTCAGAGCACCAATTCGAATGCCGACGTTGATTGGGGGAAGCTTTGCGCCCCCATCGATGCTATCTAGAATTCAGCGTCGCGATGGAAGTTCGAACCTGAGATCCGATGATAGGGCGAAAGCATCAGTCCGGCATTGGGAGGAGATTGGCGAAGGCCATGCTTTCGCTCTGCCTTTTGTTTTCTGAAGCGGAGACGACAAGGGCCCAGCCGGAGGGCAGCACTGCGACACCGGCCTGTCTCTATTCCGGGCCTTCGGCGTCGCCATCGGGCGAGACGCTTTGCATTCGTAAGGAGAGTTTCAACCGCGATCTCTGCGTCGCGATCGAGCATTTCGCCGAGGCCAACCAATTGCCGCCTGATTATTTCGCCCGCCTCATCTGGCGGGAAAGCACCTTTCGCCCCGACGCGGTCAGCATCAAGGGAGCGCTGGGCATTGCGCAATTCATGCCGGGAACGGCCAAACTCCGCGGCCTTGAAGACAGTTACCAGGTGCTGGAAGCGCTGCGGAAATCGGCGCAGTATCTCGATGAATTGCGCAATCGTTTCGGCAATCTCGGCCTGGCAGCCGCCGCCTATAATGCCGGCGAAAACGGCCTCGCAACTTACCTTACAGCAGGCACATTACCTTACGAGACGCGCAGCTACGTGATGGCGATCACCGCACATACGGTCGAGGAATGGAAGGATAACCCGCCGGAAGACGCGGCAGCTCCGCTCGACAAGGACAAGCCCTTTCTCGATGGCTGCGTGGCCCTTGCAGAGAGGCGGACGCTGAAGGACACGCCCTGGCGACAGGAGGGCATCTGGGCCCCCTGGGGCGTCCAGCTTGCGGCGAATGCGGATGTCGCGGTCGCCCGGCGTCTGTTTCTCGATGCCGTCCAGGATCTGCCCGCGCCGCTGAATGCGGAGCAGCCGCTGATCCTGCGTCAGCGGGACCGCAGCTTCGGTTTTCGACCGCGTTATGCGGCCCGCATCGCTCGCCAGACGCGCGTGGAAGCCAATGATGTCTGCAGCCAGATCAGGAAGCGCGGCGGCAGCTGTCTGGTTTTCAGAATCGATAACGGCTTGTCGCCCGCTTTCGATGACGAAAAGTTCGCTTGCAGGATCGCGGGATGGCGCATCATATTCGGCGCGAAAATGAAAAGGGAGGAACGATCATGCGGGTTCTGGTTATCGGGGCGACGGGCCATGTCGGAACCTATTTGGTTCCCCGCCTGGTGGAGGCCGGTCATGACGTCGTCACGATCAGCCGCGGCGTGGCAAAGCCCTATGCGGCAAACGGCGCCTGGGGGGCTGTCGATCAGCGGCAGATGGGCCGTGCGGAGATGGAGCGGACCGGTGAATTCGGTCCGGCCGTGCGTGCATTGAAGGCCGACATCGTCATCGACATGATATGCTTCACGCTGGAAAGCGCGGAGCATCTGGCGACGGCCCTGTCGGGGCATGTCGGACATTTCCTGCATACCGGCACGATATGGACGCATGGCTATCCCATGACCGTGCCGACGGTGGAGGAGGCACCAAAGTCTCCTTTTGGTGACTACGGCATACAGAAGGCCGCGATCGAAACCTATCTCTTGCAGCAGGCCAGACTTCGAGGATTTCCGGCAACCATCATCCATCCCGGCCACATTGTCGGCTCTGGATGGGCGCCGCTCAATCCAGCCGGCAATTTCAATCCGCAGGTCTTCTCGACGCTTGCCCTCGGCGAGGCTCTGGCGCTGCCCAATTTCGGCCTGGAGACCGTGCACCACGTCCATGCCGATGACGTCGCAGCGATGTTCATGGGGGCGATCGCCAATTGGAATGCGTCGATCGGCGAAAGTTTTCACGCGGTTTCGGAACAGGCGCTGACGCTTCGCGGTTACGCGGAAGCCATGTCGCGATGGTTCGGGCATGAGCCGAAGCTCAGCTTCGCGCCATTCGACATCTGGGCCGAAGGCCAGACACAGGAGGATGCGACGGCGACATGGGAGCATATCGCCCGCAGCCCGAATTGCTCGATCGCCAAAGCCCGGCGGCTTCTTGGTTACACCCCGCGATATACGTCCCTGCAGGCGGTGCAAGAATCGGTCGGCTGGCTGATCGGGCAGGGGAAGATCAGGACCCGATCGAACTCTTAACGGATCAGGATCGCCCTGAAATCATTGACGTTGGTTCCGGTCGGGCCGGTCTCGAAGAGGTCGCCGATGGCCTTGAAGGCGGAATAGCTGTCATTGCCGTCGAGCTGCCGGCGAGGGTCGAGGCCGGCGGCGCGCAGGCGCCTCACGGTGCTTCCGTCGGCAAAGGCGCCGGCATTGTCTTCCGAACCGTCGATGCCGTCCGTATCGGCTGCCAGCACATGAATATCCTCCTGGCCATCGATCGCCAGCGCCGTGGCAAGCGTGAATTCCCCGTTGCGTCCGCCCTTGCCGCCCTTGGCTTTCAGCGTCACCGTCGTCTCGCCGCCGGAAAGAATGACGACGGGCTTGGAAAACGGCCGGTCGCGGCCCAGCACCTCGCGGGCGATTGCCGCGTGCACCAGCGCCACGTCGCGCGATTCCCCCTCGATCGCATCCGAAAGGATAACCGGCGTGATGCCTTGTGATGCTGCGACGGCGGCCGCCGCCTCAAGCGAGACGCCAGCCGAGGCGATGATGTGGTGCTCGTGCCTTGAAAAGACCGGATCGCCCGGCTGCGGTGCGTCTGCCTTCGATGAGTTCAGATGATCGAGCGCCGCCTGCGGTAGCTTCAGCCCGTATTGCCGGACAATCTCCAGGGCATCGTGCCGCGTCGAACCATCGGGCACCGTCGGTCCGGAGGCGACATGGGCCGGGTTGTCTCCCGGGATGTCCGAGACAATGAGGCTGACCACCCTTGCTTTGGTCGCCGCCGCAAGCCTGCCGCCCTTGATGGTGGAGAGATGTTTGCGCACGACATTCATCGCCGAGATCGGCGCACCGGAAGCGAGTAGCATCTCGTTCAATGAGATTTCGTCTTCGAGCGTCAATTTCTCCGGCGGGGAGGGCAGCAGCGCCGAGCCGCCGCCGCAGATCAGCGCGATGACGAGATCGTCTTCTGAAAGGTCACGCACAGTTTCCATCAACCGCCTTGCCGCGGCAAGTCCTGCGGCATCCGGCACCGGATGTGCGGCCTCTATGATCTCGATGTCACGTGTCTCGCAGCCATAGCCGTAGCGAGTGACGACCAGGCCCGCGAGCCTTCCGTCCCAGACGTTTTCGAGCGCTCGCGCCATCTGTGCCGCACCCTTGCCGGCGCCGATCACCACGGTTCTTCCCTTCGGCTTGCCGGGCAGATGCGCCTTGATCCCGGTCAGCGGATCGGCAGCGCGAACCGCTGCATCGAACAGGCTTTTCAGAAAATCGCGGGGGGCGGAGATCGTCATCGTGGTCTGCCTCGGCTATCGGTCGTGCTGCGGACTGTCAGCGCATCGGCGTACCCGCGTCAAGGTCGAAGGCGAGGCAGATTGACCGCGGTGGACACTTTGAACGGACACGAATACGAAACGAATAGAAAGCATTAACCATACTCCCGTAGACAACGAACAGGATCAAAGGAACCCGTGTTCGATGGCTAGTGAAATGACCCGCCGCCCCGTCTCCAATGAAGGCCGGATTATCGCGTTTCCCTCCGGTACCGGAACCGCCAATGTTGAGCGCTGTGCCCGTGAACTCGGCCGGCGGCATGGCGCGGATGCAATAGAGTTCTGGAAGGCCGAATGCCGCCGGCTCGCCGATCAGCTTCTGGCGGCCGGAATGTCGGAGCGCGATGCCGGCGAGCGGGTGATGCAGTTCCAGGAAGATGTCCAGATTGAACTCGTCCTGAGCCACGAAAAGCGGGCGGTCGCCAAATCTCAAAAGCGATAGCGGCAATCACGCCGGGTCGAAGGTTCTCCGGCCGGCTTGGCTACCCGGAATCTGTTGGGCCGCCGTTATCCGCCAGCAGGCCGCCTGCCGCCCGGCCCGCCGCGTGCTGGCCGCCCATGTCCGGCTCGTCATTAGCGCCGCGAGGTAACGATCAGGTCTTCCTCTTCATCGCGCTGCGATCCGCCAAGCGCTGCGGCGGCAGAGGCGATGAAAGCTCCGATCAGAAGGGACAATGCGCCGAGCAATGCCGTCGTGGAGGCAGCTTTGCGCGCCTCGTCGGCGGCCTTCTGCGCTGCGACCTTGGCCTCATCGATGCGCTTCAGCACGGTATCGACACGCGCTCGTGCATCGGCTTCGGAAAGGCCGGTACGCGACGCCACGACTTTAGCGAGATAGGCCTTGTCATCTTCCGGAATCTGGCCCTGGGCGGCACCGTTCAGAAGGATCCGTGACACCTCGGATGTCGCCGCGGCGTCATTGGACGTTGCCTGCGTGCGCGCCTGATCGGGACGCAGCATTGCGTCGGTAAAATAGGCTGTAGGCAAGTCCGTTGCCGACGATGCTGCCACCGTCCCGGCGACCGTTGCGGTCGAGCCCACGGTTTGTGCGGCCGCACCTACGGCCTGTGCGCCCGCGCCGGCGAGTGATGTTAACGACGACGTCAGAAACCCGGCGACAAAAATCGTCGCCAGCGCCCAACTGATGAAACCGTGCGCGGTGTCGCGGAAGAAGACTTCGTCCGTGTGCACAGCCGCCCACTTCGTGCGCAGCCGGCCGGTGATATAGCCTCCGAGCGCGGAAGAGAGCCATTGCACGACCACGAGCCAGATGGCCGCCGTGACGCCGAGTGTGCCAAGGGAACTGCTTTGATCCGACCAAGGCGAAACCATCGTCAGGCCGACGCCGGACCCCAGAAGCAGAAGGATGAGGGTCACGCCGATTGCAACGGCTGCGCCCGCAAAGATGGGGCCCCACGTCATGGCGGATTTGGAGGATTCGACCGGAGCGACAACCTCTCCGGAATCTGTCACTGAAACCGACATCATCTCATCCTATCGCATAAACAGGGCCAGAAGGATGATGATAGGCAGTGGAACACCGAGCAGCCAAAGTAGAATGCCGCGACCCATGATAGACCTCCTGTCGAAAACCGACGTTACGTGCTTGCGGGCCACTCAACTTTTAACGGCGACGTTTGTTCCCGGCCGCCTTGGCTCACGTTGCCTCCGGGAGTGTTGCTGACACGTTCCGATACGACGCCACTGCGGGGCCATATAGATCGATGAGAATCTTGCACGTTCGGAGCTGACGGCGGCCGAGGAGAATGCATATATCTTGAGGCATAAGGTGATCTGGGAGGATGAGTTTCGGGAAGATTTCTCCCGACGATCCCAGGGAGTGCCTCGTCGCTCAGTCGCAGCGTAAGTTGGAGAAGCATCGATGAATAAATTTCGGGCATTTGTAGCAGCTGGAGCAGTCACGCTTGCCGCCATCGCCTCGGCCTGCTCGACCCCGCCGAATTCATACGGCTCGGCATCTGGATATGTGCCGGGAGATTCAATGAACCCGGCTTGCGCAGATGGATTCCGACCCCGTGAAGGCCGTTCGTGCAGCTACTAGCGCGTCCGCTGGGCGGAGATACGCGGCTAACCTGGCATTTCTATTGAATACCAGTAGCGGCAGCAGCCGTTTCGGACTTCTCAACAAAACGGACGATATTTTGAAAGATGGCTCCCCGGGCCGGATTCGAACCGGCGACCTGTCGATTAACAGTCGAATGCTCTACCGCTGAGCTACCAGGGATCACTGCTTGGCGCGGTGTGAGTGGGCTAATACAAATGCTTGCCCGATTTGCCAAGCGGTTTTTTCAAAAAAATGAAATGAACTTGTATTTGGGTTGCCCGCGCCCATCTCTGAAGCATGACGAATGGGAATGATCGTGAAGAGACGAACGGCGACGCGGAGCGCAATGTGAAGGGACGCTTCGGCATAGATCACGCAAGCGGCAGGCTTGTGCTCGGCTCCTTCAGCATCGGTTTGCCGCGTTCGCGGATTGCGAGGATGGCAATCGGCATTGCCCTCATTTTCTGCGGATTCCTTGGTTTCCTGCCCATCCTCGGTTTCTGGATGCTGCCGCTTGGTTTCCTGGTTCTCTCGCACGATCTGCCGATTGCGCGCCGGCTTCGGCGGCGGCTGGCGGTCTGGTGGCACAGGCGAGGCAAGCCGGCGGGCTGAAGCGGCCCGCAAGAAGCCGAGCGAGACGGTGGATCGCTTTTCGCATTCGTGGTTTATGGAGATTAAACGCTTCGCAATGAGCCAGGTGAGGAAATGAAGGCTTTTTTCGTGGCCGTCCTGTCGGCGACGGCCATTCTCTCAGGAATTCCCGCAGAGGCTCAAGGGGTCGATAGCGGTGGTTTCGACGCCCGCGGCATCTGCCGCCGCCCTGAAGGATGCGTGGTCGAGCACGGCCAAAGCGGCTCCAACGGACCTCGAAACTATCGCAATTTCAATGGCCGGAACGAACGCGACGGAGAAAATCGCGACCGGGACAATCGTCGCTATCGTGATCAAAGAAGAAGCGACAGGCAGACCGGCGGGGCCGTGCCGATTCGATCAGAATCCAGCACCTGATTCAGCCTGAATACTGTTCTCGGCGATCAGGCTGCGTAACGCCCCAGCGAATTCGGGTTCAGTTCGACCGGAGTTCGCTTGCCTCGAAAGTCCCGTCGTGGCTGGGATCGAGGTCGTTCGCCGTCAATAGGCTGCAGGCGATAAGGAAGAACACGAGCTTCAATGCGTAGGACACGGCGGATAACGGTCGTCGATGGCGCTGTGGCACGCGAGACGGAGCGATATAGTATGTGTAGTAGAAGTGCGGATCATCCGTTTCCAGCAGGTTCTGGTAAACATGCTCCGGAATGTCTGCGTATTTCGCCGGCCTGGAACCGGGAAATTTTACAAGTAGATCACGAGTTTCGGCATCATATGCCGCCCGCATGTGCTTCGATTTGAGGGCAGCCCAGTTCATAGTAGCTCCAATGCAACTTTCCTGCCCTCCCGGTGGATAACATGTCCGGCCCCCGGTCGAAGTCAAGTTTGGGATTTGTTTCAAATATGATCGTCGCCAGGAAATGGGACATCGTCGCCGTCATGGAAATTTTCGTCCGCGCGCGGCCGTCCCGGAATTGAGCGATGGGCGATTTTCGGCAGTGACGGAACGGCGTTTTTCCGAAATGCCCTCTTGCGATTTCCTTACGATCATTCTAAACGCTCGCCACGGCTCAGATAACGAGCACGTGAGGCCTCGTGGCGGAGTGGTGACGCAGAGGACTGCAAATCCTTGTACCCCGGTTCAATTCCGGGCGAGGCCTCCAAAAAATTTCCCACATGACATGGTCGGTCTGGAATGATGCTCGCTCGGCGGAGCGGCGTCGATGTGTTCAGTTGCATTTACCAGATCCGCGGGCCTGCTGAAAAATCGAACTGCGCCGGATTGATTCCAGTGAAGTGATAGAGCGCTTTCAGGCCGCCTTTGCGGAATTCTGCCTGATATTCGGAATCGCTCAGTTTGGATCCCTCATCGATTTCCGTGTCGGCGCCGAGCAGCCGCCGCAGGCCCTCTTGCGAAATGCGGGTAAAGCTGCGGATCTCGCCGCTGCTGTATTTGATCAGCAGCAGTTGCACATCGGCATTGTAGCGGAGCGCTTCTATACCGCGCGATTGGATCAGAAAGGTTTGCATGCGCGCACCCATAGCGAAAGGTGAGGGCGCTGCAACAAAATGGTTGACGTAACCTTAATGCGCATAAGGTGACCGAGGGAAAAGGGCCGCTGTATCAAGGCAACCGCGCGCATGCCGGCCCTGTTTTCGCCGGCAGGAGATTGCGCAGACGCGATGCGGGAGATATTTTCGAGCGCTTCTCGGCACTCCGTCGCATTAGGTTCTTTCACCGTCCAGCAGCCCGCAGCAAAATATGCCGATGAGCGCTGCGACGATGAAGAAATCGAACAGCGTGAAATATTCGAAAATCGCAGACATGGCCTGCTCCTCCTCATTTCCTCCGTTTGGGATAATAACATCGCAAGGCGGAGGGTTCCACGTTCGGGTCGCAATGGCCGTCGGGCGTGCTGTGGCGCGAAAGAAGCGCTCGTCGGATTCTTTTCGCTGGCGGTTGCCAAGCCTTGAAAGCATTCGTGGCGGAGATTAAGAGACGCAGGGACAGGAACCGCTTTCAAAGAGCGAGAGGACATGATGGATTTCGAAGCAGCGCGCGCAAAGATGGTCGACAACCAGGTTCGCACGACGGACGTTACGTCGCATTCCGTGCTGACGGCGTTTCTCACGGTGCCCCGTGAGGCCTTCGTGCCGGAGAAGGCGAAGCTGCTGGCCTATATCGACAATGATGTCGAGATATCAGCCGCAGCTCCCGGAAAGCCTGCCCGCTTCCTGATGGAGGCATCGCCTCTTGCCAAGCTGCTGCAGCTCGCGGCGGTCACAAAGGACGATTTCGTCCTCGAAGTCGGTTGCGGCTCGGGTTACACCTCGGCGCTGCTGTCGATCATTGCCGGCTCGGTTATCGCGCTCGAATGTGACGAGCAGCTCGCGACCGAAGCGAAGACGCAGCTTGCCGGCTACGGCAAGATCGAGGTCGTGACAGGCCCGCTCGAAAAGGGTTACGCTGCCGGCGCTCCTTACGATCTGATCTTCATCAATGGCGCAGTCGAAGAAGTTCCCGCGGCCCTTCTCGGTCAGTTGCGTGATGGTGGCCGTCTGGTGACGGTCGAGGGTTACGGCAATGCCGCCCGCGCCAAGGTCTTCGTCGCCGAGCGCGGCGCCGTTTCGGAAAACGTATTCTTCAATGCTTCCGTCAAGCCGCTGCCGGGTTTTGCCAAGGCACGCGAATTCGTTTTCTAAGACCGTTTTCATCGATGAATTCAGCGACGGGCGCCTTCAGCGCCCGTTTTTGTCTGTGCCGCTGGAAAGCCTTCACAAACATCCTTTATCCTGAAGTTGCCGCGCCGGACCGGAAAGATGCGGTGCGCATCGACGTCCATTTCATGCCTGCCGCCGCCCGTGAAATCACCATAGATTTCGCCGTGGCAAACATTGGGTAACAAAACTGTGCATGGCCGCATTCATTTGATTCGCGATGATTTTTTTCGCGCCTGCGGTATTCTAAGGTCGTGGTGATTCGGATGAACGCTCCACACCATCCGGTCGTTGTTTTGGGATAACGGGGATAGATATGGCTCAGCCAAGTGTAGCGCGTGAACCGTCCATGGAAGAAATTCTGGCCTCCATCCGCCAGATTATCGAAAGCAATGAGCCGGGCGCCGGCAAGGCGATTTCAGCATCACTGCCGCCGGTCTACGGCGCCGACGAGGATGACAACGGTTCCGAGATCCACCTGACTGTTGACGAAACCTATGCAGGCGTCGAATTTCCCGAGCCGACCATGCGCTCTTCCGATCCGCGTTTCGTCGCCGCCAATTCGGCCGGCACCGCCCCCGAACCTGAAGCGCCGGCCCGCGCGCTGTCGCTTGCCGACGTCGCCGCCCGCGTGCGCGCCGCTTCCGAGCGCAGCGCCGCACAGGCAGGACAGGCGCTGCGTGAAATCCCGAGCGCCTTCCGTCAGCCCGAGCCGCAGCCGGCCCTGATGCCGGAGCCGCCGCGCGCCGCAGCGCCGCAGCGGCAGCCACAACCGGTACCGCCTGTTTTCCCGGTTGCTCCGGCGCCGGTTCAATATGCTCCGGTCCAACAACAGCCGGTCGAGCCAGTGTTTGCGGAAGCGCCGAGAGTGGCCGTCACCGAGCCGGAACCTGCCGCCGAAGTCGCACTGCCGGCCCTGGAACCTGCCGCGGAATTGTCGAGCGAGCGTTTCCTTCCGAGCGTCATGGAAGAGGTGCAGCCGACGCTGCTCTCGGAAGATGCCGGCCTGCAGATCAGCCGCTCTTTCGAAGAGCTCGCCGCGGCGATCGACGGCGCGGAGCGCCGCTCGCTTGATGAGATCGCCGAGGACATGCTGCGCCCGATGCTGCGCGAATGGCTTGATGATAATCTGCCGACGCTGGTGGAGCGGCTGGTGCGCGAGGAAATCGAGCGCGTGGCGCGCGGCCCGCGCCGCTGATCGGATTGCTTTTTCCCTGAAAAGCCGCTCCGGTCTCCGGGGCGGCTTTTTTATTGACTTGGCCGTGGCCATCCTATTTACCAACCCCCATCCTCGAACCTCGAAATTGGTCAGAAAATGCTCGACAAGACCTATGATTCCGCTGCCGTCGAACCGAAAATCGCCGCGAAATGGGATGAGGCGGACGCCTTCCGCGCCGGCGCGAACGCCAAGCCGGGGGCCGAGACCTTCACCATCGTGATCCCGCCGCCGAACGTCACCGGTTCGCTGCACATGGGGCACGCGCTGAACAACACGCTGCAGGACATCCTGGTGCGCTTCGAGCGCATGCGCGGCAAGGATGTGCTCTGGCAGCCGGGCATGGACCATGCCGGTATCGCCACGCAGATGGTCGTCGAGCGCAAGCTGATGGAACAGCAACTGCCGGGCCGCCGCGAGATGGGCCGCGAAGCCTTCATCGACAAGATCTGGGAGTGGAAGGCTGAATCCGGCGGGCTGATCTTCAATCAGCTGAAGCGGCTCGGCGCATCCTGCGACTGGTCGCGCGAGCGTTTCACCATGGACGAAGGCCTGTCGCAGGCCGTTCTTGAAGTATTCGTCACGCTTTACAAGGAAGGCCTGATCTACAAGGACAAGCGCCTCGTCAATTGGGACCCCAAACTCCTGACTGCTATCTCCGACATGGAGGTAGAACAGCAGGAGGTGAAGGGGAATCTCTGGCATCTGCGCTATCCGCTCGAGCCTGGCGTCACCTATCAATATCCGATTGCTTTCGACGAGGAAGGCAAGCCGACCGAATTCGAGACGCGTGATTATATCGTCGTCGCGACGACGCGGCCGGAAACAATGCTCGGCGACACCGGCATTGCCGTGAACCCCGAAGATGAGCGTTACAAGCCGATCGTTGGAAAGCACGTCATCCTACCAATCGTCGGCCGCAAGATTCCGATTGTCACCGATTCCTATGCTGATCCGACGGCTGGCACCGGCGCGGTGAAGATCACGCCCGCGCATGACTTCAACGACTTCGAGGTCGGCAAGAGGGCGAAGCTGCGTGCCATCAACGTCATGAACGTCGATGGCACCATTGCAATCAAGGAGAACGAGGACTTTCTCGAAGGTCTCGACAATCCGGCGGCGCTCCATGGCGCCTGGGACCGTCTGGAAGGGCAGGATCGTTTCCATGCCCGCAAGGTCATCGTCGAGATTTTCGAAGAGGCCGGCCTCCTCGACAAGATCGAGCCGCACAAGCATATGGTCCCGCATGGCGACCGTGGCGGCGTGCCGATCGAGCCGCGGCTGACGGAACAATGGTTTGTCGACAATAAGACTTTGGGGCAGCCCGCGCTGGAATCTGTTCGCGAGGGAAGAGCCAGGTTTATTCCGAGGAACTGGGAAAACACCTATTTCAACTGGCTGGAGAACATCGAACCGTGGTGCATTTCCCGCCAGCTCTGGTGGGGACATCAGATTCCGGCCTGGTACGGCCCGGATGGCCAGGTCTTCGTCGAAAAGACCGAGGAAGAGGCGCTGCAGGCGGCGATCCAGCATTACCTCTCGCATGAGGGGCCGATGAAGGCCTATGTCGAAGACCTGCTCGAAAACTTCAAGCCGGGTGAGATCCTGACGCGCGACGAGGACGTGCTCGACACGTGGTTCTCCTCCGCGCTTTGGCCCTTCTCGACGCTCGGCTGGCCCAACCAGACGCCGGAGCTTGCACGTTATTATCCGACGAATGTTCTGGTCACGGGTTTCGATATCATCCCGTTCTGGGTCGTTCGCATGATGCAGATGGGCCTGCATTTCATGAAGGATGAGAATGGCGATCCTGTCGAACCCTTCCATACGATCTACATTCACGCTCTGGTGCGCGATAAGAACGGGCAGAAGATGTCGAAGTCGAAAGGCAACGTCATCGATCCCCTGGAACTGATCGACGAATACGGCGCCGACGCGCTGCGCTTCACCCTGGCGATCATGGCAGCGCAGGGTCGTGACGTGAAGCTCGATCCGGCCCGCATCGCCGGCTACCGCAATTTCGGCACCAAGCTCTGGAACGCGACGCGCTTTGCCGAAATGAACGGCGCGAAGAGCGATCCGCATTTCGTGCCGGAGGCGGCCGAACTCACCATCAACCGCTGGATCCTGACGGAACTTGCCCGTACGGAACGTGACGTTACGGAAGCGCTCGAAGCCTTCCGCTTCAACGACGCCGCAGGCGCACTTTACCGCTTCGTCTGGAACCAGGTCTGCGACTGGTATCTCGAGCTCTTGAAGCCGGTCTTCAACGGTGAGGACGAGGGCGCCAAGGCCGAAGCCCAGGCCTGCAGCGCCTATATTCTCGAAGAGATCTACAAGCTGCTGCATCCCTTCATGCCCTTCATGACAGAAGAGCTTTGGGCGCATACGGCAGGCGAAGGCAAGGAGCGCGACACGCTGGTCTGCCATGCCGAATGGCCGGCGCCGTCTTATGCCGACAATGGGGCGGCCGACGAGATCAACTGGCTGATCGACCTCGTCTCCGGCATCCGCTCCGTGCGCGCCGAAATGAACGTGCCGCCGTCGGCCACCGCGCCGCTCGTCGTCGTCAAGGCCAACAACCTGACGCGCGAAAGGCTGTTCCGCCACGATGCCGCCATCAAACGGCTTGCGCGCGTGGAAGCCATATCGCTGGCCGACGATGCGCCGAAGGGCGCCGCTCAGATCGTCGTGGCCGAAGCCACCATCTGCCTGCCGCTCGGCAATCTGATCGATCTTTCCGCCGAAAAGGCCCGCCTGGAAAAGGCAATCGTCAAGACGGAAGGCGAGATCTCACGCATCAACGGCAAGCTCTCCAACGAGAAATTCGTCGCTAATGCCAACCCAGAGGTCGTTGAAGCCGAGCGTGAGCGCCTTGAGGAACTGGAGGGGCAGATCGCCAGCTTGAGGATCGCTCTTTCCAGGGTAAGCGAAGCCGGTTAAGTTTCTCGCGACCCATTTGATAAGTCATTTCAAAGACGCGCCCTTCGCCGGCGCGTCTTTTTTGTTGTCAACATGCCGAGCGATTCGGTCTGGAAAACGGCTGATTTCGGGCCTTGAGCCTGTGGATCGTGACCCCGGAAGCATCCGGCCGGTGAAAACTGCCACTGTTGTTGGATTGATACAGCTTCTGCAATATTTGGAATGAATGCCCAAAAGTCCCCCGAAAACGACCAGCCTCTGGAATAAAATTTTATTAACCAGATTTTTTGACGTGTCCGTCAATTTCTTTACGTAAGTTAGTCGCCAGTAACGATGGGAAACGCCGCCAGGGGCGCGTTGCCATCTCGAGCGAACACTTACTACAGTGACGCCACATCAATTGCTGGAGTGGGGGAGACACAATGGCACCGCGTATGTTTTCCAAGGGCGTAACGTCGCTCGTTCTTCTTTCGTCCTTCGCGGCGCCGACCTTCGCCGGCGGTCTGGAGCGTGGCGGATACAATATCGATCAACTGTTCGACAATTCGCGGTTTTCCGTTCAATCCGGCGCCACCTATGTCATGCCGCAGCGCAAGCTGAAGAATGTCAAGGACACCAAGGCGAGCGACGGTCTCGGCACCAATGGCATCGGTGGCGGTTCGACCACTGCTGACGATACCGTGGATTATTGGGTTCCCTATCTCGGGGTGAAGGTCGGTTTTGGCGACGCGATCGATTGCTTGGGCGACTATTCCACACCCTTCGGCGCGCACACCAATCCCGGTACGGACTGGCTGGGTGTCAACAACAACATCGAAACCAAGATCAGCACCCGCAATTACGGCCTCACCTGCTCCTATCGTTTCGATATGGGTCCCGGCCAGCTTCGTTTTATCGGTGGCGGCTTCTACCAGACGGTCGAGGGTTTCAAGACCCGCCTCGTTGCTCCGATCACGACGCCGCCGGCTTCGCTGATCTATGACGGCACCGGCCGTCTGGAGCTTTCCGACCAGGCCTGGGGATGGCGTGCGGGCGTTGCCTATGAAATCCCGGAATATGCGTTTCGCGCCAGCCTGGTTTACAACAGCAAGGTCAAATATGACGATCTCACAGGCACGGTTGACCTGACCGAGGTGCCGAAGGCTGTCAATCCCGCCAATAAATACCTCGGCGTCGTCACCCCGGTCTATGGTTCGGCCGAAGCCCCCGATTCTGTTGAATTGAAGCTGCAGAGCGGCATTGCGCCCGACTGGCTTGCCTTCGGTTCGGTCAAGTGGACGAACTGGAGCGTGCTGCAGTCGATCGCCTTTTGCCCGAAGGCCAACAAGGGCGTCGTCGCCTGCAATGGCAGCACGCAACTCACCTCGCTCGATCTCTTCTATCGCGACGGCTGGACGATCGGTGGCGGCATCGGTCACAAGTTTAACGACCAGTGGGCGGGCGCCGTCAGCCTGACCTGGGATCGCGGCACGAGCCAAGGCTATGGCTCCCAGACCGACACATGGACGCTCGGCGCGGGCGTTTCCTATACGCCGGTCGAAAATGTCGAATGGCGTCTGGCCGGCGCGCTCGGCATCATGACCAGCGGTGAATCCGGCACTTTCGTCTATAAGGGCAAGACCTATGGCGACGACGTCTCCTATTCCTTCGACGACGATCTGGTCGCGGCCCTCTCCACCAGTGTAAAGATCAAGTTCTGATCCTGCGCCTCAAGTAGAAGTCCCGGAGCCCGGCAGTGTGCCGGGCTTTTCTTTGGGTGCTCCACAAGACAAAACGACGTTCTGATTTGTGACGATTCAGCAACACTTTTTTACGACGGTTGGCGTATGGTGGAGATGAGGCGAATTTGTCCATTTCCCGCCACAAAGAGAGCGCAGCGGTATTTGCGGGTGAGGAGATGGCAGACTTACGGTGCGTGTAACTAGTAGCATGGGTCGATTTTTTTCCGGGAACACCAGATCGTGCGGCGCGATTGGCGACAGTCGTTGGATTGCGGCCGTTTCTCCTTCCGAGCAAGGCTGTTCCGCCGGCAGGACGGGGATTGCGATGGTATCGTCGATCCGCTCATCATCGTTGTTTTCGGGCCACTCGCGTGAACAGCGGAGCGTCGACGGGCAGGTCGATACCGGTTTGGTCACATTTGCTATTTACGAATGCGATAAAGGCGGGAAGGCGGATGCCGCGCCCACCGAAGGAATGCCACGGAGATTGCAGTCAGACCATGCCGGAAGCCGGGTGGCTCTGAATGACATGCTGGAAATTCGGCCTCTGAAAATGGGCCAATGGGCTGGATGCGACGCGGGCAAAGGAGCCATGGAGCTCGCCGCGGGATCGCTCGCCTCGAAGGAATACATCCGCGGGATGCACGGCGTAAGCGCCTCCGCTACCTGCCAGGGATGAACGAAAGAAATCGGTTGAGATGGTGACGTCCGAGTTCAAAGTGTTCAAATTCATGCTGATGGGCATGTCGATGGCCGTTGCGTTGGCGCTGACCTGTCCGGCCCGCGCGTTCGACATCAAAGCCGGCGTCAACAAGGAATCCGGTCCTTTCGATCTCTTCAAGTTCGGCTTCAAGGCCTATAAGAACGGCCAGAAGGAAGAGGCGGTCGAAGCCTATAAATATGCGGCCGAAAAGGGCCATACCGGCTCACGCTGGGCCCTCGCCAACATGTATGCGGACGGCGACGGCGTCGCCCAGGACGATTTCGAAGCCTTCAAGATCTACAGCGAGATCGCCCAGCAGGGTGTGGAACCCGGCTCGGAAGACACCGGCTTCTTCGTCAACGCGCTGCTTTCGCTCGCCAATTATTACAAACACGGCATATCAGGCAGCCCTGTCAAGATCGACCTCACCCAGGCGCGCCAGCTCTATTTCCAGGTCGCCTCCACCTTCGGCGTCGCTGAGGCACAGTTCCAGCTGGCCCAGATGATGCTGGCGGGAGAGGGCGGCTCAGCCAGCCCGCAGCAGGCCAAGAAATGGCTGAATCAGGCCCGCAAGAGCGGCCACCCCGGCGCCATGGCCGTTTTCGGCAATATTCTTTTCGACGAAGGTCAGACGACGCGCGGTCTGGCGCTGATGACGGCGGCGCTCGACCGCTGCAAACCCAAGGATTGCAACTGGATGGAAGCGCTGCAGGAGCAGGCCTTCTCGGTTTCCAACGAGACCGACCGCCGCACGGCGATATCGCTGTCGCACACGATCGCGAGCGGCTCCGACGACTGATGCATGTCTCCTGGAAGCGTGCATCGGTTCCAGGATAACGACAGAGCTTATAAAAAAACCTCAGGCTGCGAAGTCGAAATAGGCGATTACGGGTACGTGGTCGGATGGCTTTTCCCAGGCGCGCACATGTTTTTCGATCGCCGCTGACGTCATACGGTCGGCGGCTTCCGGCGACAGCAGCAGATGATCGATGCGGATGCCGTTGTTTTTCGGCCATGCGCCGGCCTGATAATCCCAGAAGGAGTAAAGCTGCGTCGCGTCCGTCGTCGCGCGCACGGCGTCCGTCAGGCCGAGGTTTTCAAGCCTGCGGAACGCTTCCCGTGTCTGCGGCAGAAACAACGCATCGCTTTCCCAGACTTTGGGGTCGAAGCAGTCATGGGGCTCCGGAATGACGTTGTAGTCACCGGCAAGGACCAGCATCTCCTCATAGGCGAGCCGTTCGGCCGCGAAGGTCCGCAGGCGCTCCATCCAGGCGAGCTTATAGGGATATTTCTCCGTTTCGACAGGATTGCCGTTCGGCAGATAGATGCAGCAGACGCGCAGGATGCGCGTGTCGGCCAGCGTGAACACCGCTTCGAGGAAACGTGCCTGCTCATCCAGCGGGTCGCCGGGCAGACCGCGGTTGACTTCGAAAGGTGAACTCTTGGAGAGGATCGCCACGCCGTTGAAGCCTTTCTGGCCGTGCGTCTCGACGTGATAGCCGAGCGCCTCAATCTCCAGCCGCGGAAAACCCTCATCGATCGTCTTGATCTCCTGCAGGCAGACGATATCAGGATTGGAATCCTTGAGCCATTGCGTGAGATTGTCGATGCGCGCCTTGACGCCGTTGATGTTCCAAGTCGCGATCTTCATCTCTTCGTCCTGTTGGCTTAAAGCATGTCGCGCAAACTGTGGCGCGGTTTTGCGATGCGGAAAACAAAAGACTTAAAGCGTGGGCCAAGCGAATCTGAAAGATCATGACGCGCTCTAACGCGGTTCTTTTATCGTGGTCTTTCACAACAGGACAAGACGATAAACCGGCCGGAAGCAAAACTTCGGCCGGTTCGATGAAGACAATGCGACGGTTCAGTAATCAGATCGAGAAGCTGGTGCCGCAGCCGCAGCTTGCCACCGCATTCGGGTTCTTGATCTGGAAGGATTGGCCGAGCAGATTATCGACAAAGTCGATCTCGGACCCCGCCATATAGACGAGCGACAAGCTGTCGATCAGCACCTTGGCGTCGTTCTTTTCGACGATGATGTCGTCGTCACCTGCGCCATCGGCAAGGTCGAACTTATAGGAAAAGCCCGAACAGCCGCCGCCTTCGACCGACACACGCAGCGCGCTTTTGCCGGCTTCCGCACTGATGATCGCAGCGATGCGCTTTGCCGCGGCATCTGAAAGGGTTACACTCGTATCCGTCATGTTTCCTCCTGCCGGGGTCAAGATCCGGAGAGAATGGGTTTTGGCACTCGAATGTTCAAATGCCTGATATCTAAGGAACTTATCATGATCCCAGCGAAAAGGCCATGATGCGCCGAAGCGGTTAAGAAAGCGCCTCTTTGCCGTTCGCCAGGCTATAGGTATGAAGAGCGCAGAGCGGCGTCAATGGGCGGATGCGGCAACAGGCAGAATGACGGTGAAGAATGACGGTTGACAGGCGTGCATTGGGTTTCGGCAACAGCGAAAGGGCGGTCTATGCGGCGGACCCCTGGACGACGCGTGGGCGCCTCTACCAGGAGGATGGAAGTCCGACCCGCTCCGATTTCCAGCGCGATCGCGACCGCATCGTCCACACCACCGCCTTTCGCCGGCTGAAACACAAGACCCAGGTCTTCATCGCGCAGGACGGCGATCACTATCGCACCCGGCTCACCCACACGATCGAGGTGGCGCAGATTGCCCGCGCGCTTGCCCGCGCCCTGAAGCTCGACGAGGATCTGGCCGAAGGCGTAGCGCTGGTCCATGATTTCGGCCACACGCCGTTCGGCCATACCGGCGAGGACGCGCTGCACGAGGTGCTGCTGCCCTATGGCGGCTTCGATCACAATGCCCAATCGCTGCGCATCGTGACCAAGCTGGAGCGGCGATATGCCGAATTCGACGGCATCAACCTGACATGGGAAAGCCTCGAAGGTCTCGTCAAGCACAATGGTCCGCTGCTGACGCCGGAAGGTGTGGGCACGCGCGGTCCTGTTCCGCAGCCGATCCTCGACTATTGCGAACTGCACGATCTCGAGCTTGCAAGCTACGCCAGCCTGGAGGCCCAGGTCGCGGCGATCGCCGACGATATCGCCTACAACACCCATGATATCGATGACGGCCTGCGTTCCGGCTACCTCAATTTCGACATGCTGGAGGAGATCCCGTTCCTTGCCGGGCTGATGGCCGAGGTACGGGAGCGTTATCCGCATCTGGAGCCGAGCCGCTTCACCCATGAGATCATGCGCCGCCAGATCACGCGCATGGTCGAAGACGTGATCGGCGTCGCGCAAGAGCGCCTTTCCCTCATCCGCCCGCAGAGCGCAGGCGACGTGCGCGCGGCCGACCGGGTTATCGCCACGTTTTCCGAGCAAATGGCCGAAACGGACAGGCAGATCAAGGCGATGCTCTTCAAGCGCATCTATCGCAATCCGGATATCATGCGCATTCGCGCCGGCGCGGCAAAGATCGTCACCGACCTCTTTGGAGCCTATATGGCCAACCCGAAGGAAATGCAGAGCCACTACTGGGTGGATCATATCGCCGGTCTGTCCGATGCGCCGAAAGCCCGCCATGTCGGTGACTATCTCGCCGGCATGACGGATACTTATGCGATCAGCGCCCACAGGCGATTGTTTGACCATACTCCGGATTTGCGATAGGCAGCGGTCGCCCGCCGAGGGCCGATTTGAGCTTTTGGCACAGCCTATGCATGGAAGAGTGTGATGAACCTTTTTACCGACTTCGAAGCCAGGATCAAAACCGCCCTTGAACAGATCGATCTGGTCAGGGAAAAGCGATCTGAACTCGATTTCGGCCGCATCACGGTCGAGCCGCCGCGCGACGCGAGCCACGGTGATGTTGCGACCAACGCCGCGATGGTGTTGGCAAAGCCGCTAGGCTCAAATCCGCGCGCACTCGCCGACGTCATCATCGCCAAGCTCAAGGAAGATGACGACGTCGCCGACGTCTCGGTCGCCGGTCCCGGTTTCATCAATATCCGCCTGTCTGTCGGCTACTGGCAGCGGCTGCTTGCCTCGATGATCGGCGACGGTACGGATTACGGCCGCTCGACGCTCGGCGAGGGCAGGAAGGTCAACGTCGAATATGTCTCGGCCAATCCGACCGGCCCGATGCATGTCGGCCACTGCCGCGGCGCCGTCGTCGGCGATGCGCTCGCCAACCTGCTCGCTTTTGCCGGCTACGGCGTCGAGAAGGAATATTACATCAACGATGCGGGTTCGCAGATCGACGTGCTCGCCCGCTCCGTCTTCCTGCGCTATCGCGAGGCGCTTGGCGAAAAGATCGGCGAGATCCCTTCGGGTCTTTACCCGGGTGATTATCTGGTGCCTGTCGGCCAGTCGCTCGCCGCCGATTACGGCGTGCGGCTGCACAACATGCCGGAAGAGCAGTGGATGCCGATCGTCAAGGATCGCACGATCGACGCCATGATGGTGATGATCCGCGACGATCTGGCGGCGCTGAATGTCCATCATGACGTGTTCTTCTCCGAGCGGACGCTGCATGCCAATGGCGCGGCCGCGATCCGCACGGCCATCAACGACCTGACCTTCAAGGGTTATGTCTACAAAGGCACGCTGCCGCCCCCGAAGGGCCAGGTTGCCGAGGACTGGGAAGATCGCGAGCAGACGCTGTTCCGATCGACCGAAGTGGGTGACGATATGGACCGGCCGCTGATCAAGTCGGACGGCTCCTACACCTATTTTGCTGCCGACGTCGCCTACTTCAAGAACAAGTTCGACCGTGGCTTCGACGAGATGATCTATGTGCTCGGCGCCGACCATGGCGGCTACGTCAAGCGCCTGGAAGCGGTTGCACGCGCCGTCTCGGAAGGTAAGGCGAAGCTGACGGTGCTGCTTTGCCAGCTCGTCAAGCTCTATCGCAATGGCGAGCCGGTGAAGATGTCGAAGCGCTCCGGCGATTTCGTCACGCTCCGGGATGTCGTCGAGGAAGTCGGCCGTGATTCGGTCCGGTTCATGATGCTTTACCGCAAGAATTCCGAACCGCTCGACTTCGATTTCGCCAAAGTGACGGAACAGTCGAAGGACAATCCCGTCTTCTACGTGCAATATGCGCATGCCCGCTGCATGTCCGTCTTCCGGCAGGCCAGGGAGGCGTTTCCCGACCTCGACGTTTCGCCCGAAGATCTTGCCAAAAGCGTTGCTGGCATTGGCGATCCGGCCGAATTGCAGCTGGTCGCCAAGCTCGCCGAATTCCCCCGTGTCGTCGAAGCGGCGGCTCAGTCGCAGGAGCCGCATCGCATCGCTTTTTACCTCTATGACCTCGCCAGTTCCTTCCACGCGCACTGGAACAAAGGTAAAGATCAGACGGAATTACGATTTGTTAATGATAAAAACCGAGAATCAAGTATTGCCAGACTTGGGCTGGTGTACGCCGTCGCGTCGGTTTTGAAGTCGGGACTTGCCATTACGGGCACTGCCGCACCTGACGAAATGCGATAACGTCACCATTTCCCCACAATGCGCTGGCATCTGAGTGTTGGCGTTTGCGAGTGGGATGGTATGGCTGATAAACAACTTGCGTATGATACGCGCGGAAAAGACGATCTGTTTGCCGACGACGATCCGTTGGCCGAACTCGCCCGTATCGTTGGTTTTGAACCGCGCGTTGCGGCAAACACGGTAACTGAAGAACGCCGCGAGCCTGCCCTCGATCTCGAGGAAGAGCTCGTACGCCACTTCGACCGTTACGATTCGCCGCGTCCGCTTGCGGAGCTCGATCATCCGGCCGAGCCTGTCGCTGAAGATATCGCTCCCGAGGATTATGTCGAGCCTGTTCTCGACGTTTCCCCTGTAGCCGAAAGCGTAGAGGCTCCCGAGCCGGTTTCCGTCGCTCCCACCGTAGAAGCGGTGGTGCCCGCTGCCAGGGGCTGGGATGCGGTCGCCGCCGACTGGGCAGCCGACCCGCAACAGCAGCTTTCCGCCGAGCCTGCTTCGGAGGCGCCGGTGCAATCGGCCTTCGGTGGCGCCCGTGATCTGATCGAGGAACTCGAACTATCGATCGGCGCAGCCCCTGTCTCCTCGATCGCGCAACCCGCCAAGGCGCCACAATGGTCGGCTGCCAGCATTCGGCTGCCGCTTGCCAATTTCCATGCCGCCAAACGCGAGGAGCCGATTATTCCCTCGCAGGCGGTGACTGAGCCGGCTATCTTGCCGGCGGTTGAGACATCGTTCGCCGATCTGCCTGAGACGAAGCCGGAACCGGCAATCGAGCAGCCTGCGCCCGTTGCCGCCGTCGAGCCTTCCGAGGAATTCGAATCCGCCGCTCCGTCGCTCGGCTTCCCCGCCGAACTCGACCGCCATGATGAGGTCGCGCCGGAAGAGACTGCCGAGGCCGAGGAATTCGTCGAAATCGAAGACGAGTTGCAGAATTTCGACGACGATGCCGGCTTCGATCTCATTGCGGCCGCCGTCGAAGGCGAAATCCAGGCCGATGCTGCTCTGACCGAGGTCGTGCCCGAAGTGCCGCACACCGCCGGCACGTTCGATCTCGACGATTTGCTTGCCGATGTCTCGCGCTATCCTATGCCGCAACGGGCCAATCTGACGCCTGTTGCGCAACAGCCCGCACCGATCGAAGCAGCGCCCGTCGTTGCTGCCGCGCCCGCGCAGCCCGAAACGATTGTGCCCGTGCCGGCCGCCGCAGAGCCCATCCGGCCCGCTGCGGCCTATGCCGTTGAAGCCGCAAAGCCGATCGCGCCCCAGCTTGCCGAGGCCGTTCCGCCGCAGCCTGTCGCGCCGTCATTTTTGCAGGCGCCGCAGCAGCCGGTACAGGAAGCCGACGATCCCTTTGCCGGCCATGATTTCGAGCTGGATCTTGCCGGCATCGAGCTGGAACTTTCCGATCTGGACTTCTCCGAACCCGCTCCGGAATCGCAGCCGCAGGCAGCAGCTCCCGTGCAGAAGCCGATAACGCCTGCGCCGCAGCCGGAAACGTCCGTGCGCTCGCAGGCGCCTGCCGCGCCTGCAAGGCCCGCACCGGCCTTTGCTCCCGAGCCGCAGGCTCCAACTCCGGCTCCGGCTTTCAACTGGGCGCCTGCCGCCGATTCGACTGAAGACCTGCCGTTCGATCCGGCGATGATCTCAGACCCGGAAGAGCGTCCCGAGACGGTCGACGACATGCACGTGCCGGCGCTTCCGCCGGTCGAGCAGCCCGCGCCGGTCGCCAAGACTGCGGATTTCGATTTCGATCTCGATGCGGAAATCGCGAGCTTCTTTGAACCGGCCAAGCCGCGGGAAACGCCTGCGCCGGCCCGGGATACGGCGGCCGCCGCGGCAAAGCCGGTCAAGCCGACCATCGCCGATGGCCTCGATGATTTCGAAAGGGCGCTGGAGGAAGATTTCCGCCGTAGCGTTCGCGAGCCGGTCGAGCGGTCGGGAGCTGTTTCCGAAGTCCATATCGAATCGGCAAGTCAGGCCGCTGATTTCAGTCGCGCCCGCTCGATGCGCCGCCTGCTTGCCGGCGCCGTCGTGCTCGTCGTCTTCGCCGGTGTCGGTTATGGCGTCTATTCCTCGGTCTGGAACGGGGAAGGCCTCGGCATCGTCGCATCCGGCGAACCACGCGTGATCGTTGCCGACAAGGAACCGGTCAAGGTCGTTCCGGAAAATCCGGGTGGCAAGACCGTGCCGAACCAGGACAAGGCCGTCTACGACCGAGTTGCCGGTTCTGCCGAAGAGCCGAAGCAGAAAGCGCTCGTTTCCTCCGATGAGGCTCCCGTCGATGTCGTTCAGCGCACGCTGACGCCGGAAGCATTGCCCGAGGATGATGAGAACGCCGGCGCAAACGATCAGATCACGCCGACCGCTGTGGGCGAGACGGAAGATCCGCGTCTGCTGCCGAACCAGGGCAGCGCCGACAACAATTCCGCAAGCGATGCAGACAAGACGCCGTCCGTTTCGCCGCGCAAGGTCCGCACGATGATCGTCAAGCCTGACGGCACGTTGGTCGCTCGCGAAGAACCGGCTCCCGCCGACCAGCCTGCGCCGTCCGCTCCTGCGACATCGTCAGCTCAGCCGGCGCAGTCTGCCCAGGCGACATCGCCGGTTCAGCCGGCGTTGGCTCCTCAGTCGACCCCATCCGCTAAGCCCGCTCCGGTCGTGCCCGCGGTCGGTGGGACGGCCGGAAGCTTCCCGCCAAATGCGGAGGTTGCTTCCGCCGACGCTCGTTCCGCAGCACCTGTCGAAACCGCGCCGGTACAGCCGACGTCAGCCGGTAAGACCGACGCGCAAGCCGCTCCGGCCGATGCTCCGGTAAAGCCGGTCAAGACCACGGCGATCACCGATACCGCTCCTGTTCCGATCGCCCGCCCGGCCGAGCAGCCTGTCAACGTCGTCAGCACCGTGACCGAGAAGGGGAATGTCAAGCCGTCTGCGCAGCAGCCGAAGACGACACAGGTCGCGGCCGCCGCACCGGTTGCCGCCCAGCCGCAGCAGGCCGCATCAGCAGGCGGCTACGGCCTCCAGATCGCCTCGCTGCCGTCTGAAGACGAGGCGAACAAGTCCTATGCCAGCCTGTCGAAGAAGTTCGCCAGCGTGTTGAACGGCCGCAGCCATGAGATCCGCAGGGCTGATATTGCCGGCAAGGGCACTTTCTACCGTGTCCGCATCCCGGTTGGCTCCAAGGATGAGGCCGCAGCACTCTGCGAACAGTATCGTGCAGCGGGCGGAAGCTGCCTGATCTCCAAGTAACATTGGCTCATTGAATTGAGAGGGCGGCGGGCCGGATGGGTCCGCCGCTCTTTTTTGTGCATCGCGCCTGGCCTTGCTCGCATTTGGTTCGGCGCAGTCTATGATTCGAACATGACCGAATCAAAAGCGATGATCCTTGGCTGCAGCGGCCTTTCCCTCACCTCCGAAGAGAAGGCCTTTTATCGGGGCGAACGACCCTGGGGGTTCATCCTCTTCGGGCGCAACATTTCCGAAACGCGGCAGATTTCCGATCTCGTCGCCGAACTGCGCGAAAGCGTCGGCTGGCACGCGCCGGTGCTGATCGACCAGGAGGGCGGCCGCGTCCAGCGTATCCGTCCACCCATTCTGGCGCGTTATCCTTCCGGTGAGGCGCTCGGTGATCTCTATCGACGTGACCCGGTACTTGGCCTGCGCGCCGCCTGGCTGATGTCGCGCCTGCATGCTTTCGACCTCTTGAGTCTCGGCATCAATGTCGATTGTCTGCCGGTGCTTGACGTGCCCGTCGAGGGCAGCAGCAACGTTATCGGCGACCGCGCCTATGGTGACGATCCGGAGACCGTCATCGCGATGGGCCGCGCCGCCGCCGAGGGGCTGAAGGCCGGCGGCCTGCTGCCCGTCATGAAGCATATGCCGGGTCACGGTCGCGGCTTTGCGGATTCGCATCTGGAACTGCCCGTCGTCACCGTTCCGCGCGACGAACTGGAGGCCCATGATTTTCCGCCCTTCGTCGCGATGAAGGACGAGCTGATGGCAATGACCTGCCACGTCGTCTTCACATCGATCGACCCGGACAATCCGGCGACGACCTCACGAAAGGTCATCGACGGCGTTATCCGCGAGCATATCGGTTTTAACGGTCTGCTGCTCTCCGACGATAGCTCGATGAATGCTCTTTCTGGCACGATCGGCGAAAGAGCGGCGAATATCATTGCAGGCGGATGCGATATCGTGCTGCATTGCAATGGTAAGATGGACGAGATGCTGGATGTTGTGGCAAATGTTCCCCCGCTCGCCGGCCAGTCGCTCGCCCGCGCAAAGGCGGTGGAAGCAGGCTTTAGGGCGCCGGATTCGGCCGATGAAGCGGAGTTGAGGACGGAATTCGAGGCGATGTTTGCGACGGTCTGATCTTAAGGGAGCGGTTGAGTGAATACGGTCAAGGGCACGGAACGTCCCCAGGCGGCAACGCCGATGGACAAGCTGTGGCAGGACAACGGCGCCGATCGCGCCAGCCACGAGCCGGCGCTGGTGATCGATGTCGCCGGTTTCGAAGGCCCGCTCGACCTGTTGCTCTATCTCGCCCGCAATCAGAAGGTCGACCTGTCGCGCATTTCGGTGCTGGCGCTCGCCGAACAATATCTGCAGTTCGTCGAAAGCGCGCGGCGCATCCGCATCGAGCTGGCCGCCGATTATCTCGTCATGGCGGCCTGGCTCGCCTATCTAAAGTCGCGACTGCTCATTCCCCAGCAGATCAAGGACGACGGCCCGTCGGGCGAGGAGATGGCGGCAACGCTCGCCTTCCGCCTGAAACGCCTCGAAGCCATGCGCCAGGCTGCGGAAGGGCTCGTCAACCGCAACCGCCTTGGCCGTGATATCTTCGCCCGCGGTGCGCCCGAGCATATCCCCGACCGGCAGCAATCCGCCTATGTGGCAAGCCTCTACGATCTCTTGACCGCCTATGCGGCGCTACGCCAGCGCAATGCGGTCACCCAGGTCACGATCGAAAGGCGCAATGTCTGGTCGCTGACCGACGCCCGTGAACTGCTGACCCAGATGATCGGCGAGATCGGTGACTGGACAGCGATGGAGCATTATCTGCTGCGCTATCTCGCTGCACCCGAGGAGCGCGTCACGGCGATCGCCAGCGCCTTTGCCGCCTCGCTGGAACTGGTGCGCGAGGGCAGGCTCGAAATCCGCCAGGACGGTGCCTTTCAGCCGATTTACATGCGTCGCGGTCCCAAACACGCCACGCTGCAGGTGGTGGAACAGGAGCGGCCGGCTTGATCGATCCCAGAAGCGAAGAGGATTTCGAGGGGGAGGGCCGTGACATTCAGGCCGAGATCGAGGCCGAGCGTACCGCCGAGGCGCTGGTCTTCGCCTCCTCGCAGCCGGTCTCCGAAGCTTTCCTCGCCGAGCGCCTGCCCAGGGGGGCGGACGTGCGCGCGATCATGCTGCGGCTGAAGGAGCGATATGCCCCGCGTGGCGTCAACCTCGTGCAGATAGAAGGCGCCTGGGCTTTCCGTACCGCCGCCGATCTCTCTTTCGTCATCCGCCGTGACGAGAACGAGGTGAAGAAGCTTTCGCGCGCCGCATTGGAAGTGCTGGCGATCATCGCCTATCACCAGCCGGTGACGCGCGCCGAGATCGAGGATATTCGTGGCGTCCAGACCTCGCGCGGCACGCTCGATGTGCTGATGGAAGCCGGCTGGGTGCGGTTTCGCGGTCGCCGGCGCACGCCGGGCCGGCCGGTGACACTGGGCACCACGCGCGATTTTCTCGATCATTTCGGCCTCGAGGAACTGCGCGATCTGCCTGGTCTCGAAGAATTGAAGGGCGCAGGCTTGCTGTCGGGCCGTATCCCTGCGAATTTCAATATTCCCTCGCCGTTGATGAACGACGAACTGACCGAGGACGAAGACCCGATCACCCAGATGGACCTCGAAGAACTGGGGTTGCTGGCGCCACGCGGCACCTCCGAAGATTGAGGGGCTTACGTCTTGCTTTTGCCATGCATGGCGAAAACAATAGGGGCCATCACTTTTCGATGGGTCAATGACTTGTCACAAAGGGCGATACCGTGACATTAAGCTCAGTTCAAAGGGCTTGATGTTGGAAACGGTGTGGGAAATCCTTACATCGTGGGAACATAGAAACAGGGAGTTAGCGTAATGGGTTCTTTTAGCATGTGGCACTGGCTGATCGTTCTGGTCATCGTGCTGTTGTTGTTCGGTCGCGGCAAGATTCCGGAATTGATGGGCGACGTCGCCAAGGGCATCAAGAGCTTCAAGAAGGGCATGACGGACGAAGATGCGCCTGATACGGCGAAGACCGTCGATCACAAGGCTGACGAAACGAAGTAACCAAGTCCGGGAAAAGCGCTGCCCCCGCGCTTCCCGTCCAGGAGCCTTGCATGTTCGATATTGGCTGGACCGAACTTTTGGTCATCGCGGTCGTGCTGATCGTGGTTGTCGGTCCCAAGGATTTGCCGCCGATGCTGCGCGCTTTCGGCAAGATGACGCAGCGTGCCCGCAAGGTGGCGGGGGAGTTTCGTGCGCAGTTCGACGAAGCGCTGCGTGAGGCCGAGCTTGACGATGTCCGTCAGACGATCAGCGACGCCCAGAAGCTCAACCCGGTCAACAGCCTGCGCGAAGCGATGAATCCCCTTCGCCAGATGGGTAACGAGATCAAGGCCGACCTGCAAAAGGCGACCGTCGCCCCTGATAACAAGACCGAGGTGCCGCCGGCCGCCGCTTCGGCTCCGACGCCGTCGATGAGCCTGCCGGAAACGCCGCCACTGATGCCGGCGCCCGAGCCTGCCGCTGCGGCCGCCGTTCAGGCCGATACGGTCGCCGCCAAGCCGAAGGTGCAGCGCAAGCCGCGCGCCAAGGCTGCCGATAAGGCCGATGCCGCGGCCGCAGTTGCCGTGCCGGTGGAAAAACCGAAGCGTGCGACGGCAGCCCGCAAGCCCGCAACGCCGAAAACGCCGGCGCAGACGAAGAAGAAGAAGGACGAGGCATGAGCGGTGATATCGAAGACAAGCCGCAGCCGTTGATCGAGCACCTGATGGAGCTGCGCACGCGGCTGATCTGGTCGATCGGCGCGTTTTTCGTCGCCTTCATCGTATGCTTCTTTTTTGCCAAGCACCTCTTCAACTATCTCGTCATTCCCTACAAGACGGCGGTCCAGTGGGCTCATCTCGACGTGGAGAAAGCCCAGCTCATCTACACCGCGCCGCAGGAATTCTTCTTCACGCAGGTCAAGGTCGCCATGTTCGGTGGCCTGGTGGTCGCTTTCCCGATCATCGCCGCCCAGATCTACAAATTCGTGGCGCCAGGCCTCTACAAGAACGAGCGCCAGGCCTTCCTGCCGTTCCTGATCGCTTCGCCGGTCCTGTTCCTGATGGGCGGCGCGCTCGTCTACTTCTTCTTCACGCCGATGGTCATGTGGTTCTTCCTGTCGATGCAGCAGGCGCCGGGTCATGACGAGGTGGCGATCTCGCTGATGCCGAAGGTCTCGGAATATCTGAGCCTCATCATGACGCTGGTCTTCTCCTTCGGTCTCGTTTTTCAGCTTCCCGTCATCACCACGCTTCTGGCCCGCGTCGGTCTTCTGACGTCGCAATGGCTCGCCGAAAAGCGCAAGTTCGCAATCGTGCTCGCCTTCATCGTAGCCGCGGTCCTGACACCGCCGGATCCGATGTCCCAGATCGGCCTTGCGCTGCCGACGATCCTTCTCTACGAGATTTCCATCTACGCGGCACGACTCGTGGAGCGTCAGCGTTCCCGACAGGCACTTGAAGAGGCTTCTGATTCCTCCGACGTCGCCAAGACGGATAGTGTCTGACCGGTTCCGGACATTTCCCTGAAGTCTGCCGTTTTCCATCCGGTCGGATTTTCTCCGACCGGGTCATTTCTGTTGTAACGACCTGGAACGACGATGCTCGATATCAAATGGATCCGTGAGAATCCCGAAGCGCTCGATGCCGCCCTTGCCAAGCGCGGTGCGGAGCCTCTGGCCCAAAGTCTCGTCGCCCTCGATGAAAAGCGCCGCTCCGCCGTGCAGAAGGCGCAGGATCTGCTTTCCCGCCGCAACGCCGCTTCCAAGGAGATCGGCGCGGCGATGGCACAGAAGAACACCGAGCTTGCCGAAAAGCTGAAGGCAGAGGTCGCCGACATCAAGGAGACGCTGCCTGCCGCCGAGGAAGAGGAGCGCGCGTTTTCCGCCGAGCTCAACGACGCGCTTTCGCGCATCCCGAACGTGCCGCTCGACGACGTCCCGGTTGGCAAAGACGAGCACGACAATGTC
Source organism: Rhizobium sp. Pop5 (assembly GCF_024721175.1). NCBI lineage: Bacteria > Pseudomonadati > Pseudomonadota > Alphaproteobacteria > Hyphomicrobiales > Rhizobiaceae > Rhizobium > Rhizobium sp. Pop5. The sequence continues at coordinate 1,433,496 of NZ_CP099399.1, forward strand.
GTCACCCGCGTCGTCGGCGAAAAGCCTCGCTGGAACCATGCACCGAAGGAGCATTTCGAAATCGGCGAAGCGCTCGGCTACATGGACTTCGAGCGTGCCGCCAAGCTCTCCGGCTCGCGCTTTACGGTTCTGACTGGACAGATCGCCGGACTCGAGCGCGCGCTCGGCCAGTTCATGATCGATCTTCACACCAGAGAGCACGGCTATATCGAAGTCAGCTCGCCGCTGATGGTGCGCGCTGAAGCGCTCTTCGGCACCGGCAATCTGCCGAAATTCGAAGAGGATCTCTTCAAGACGACGGATGGACGTTATCTCATTCCGACGGCCGAGGTGACCCTCACCAATCTGGTGCGTGAGGAAATCCTCGATCAGGAAAAGCTGCCGCTCCGCTTCACCGCATTGACGCCGTCCTTCCGCTCGGAGGCGGGCTCGGCCGGTCGCGACACGCGCGGCATGCTGCGTCAGCACCAGTTCTGGAAATGCGAACTTGTCTCGATCACCGATGCTGAAAGCTCGATTGCCGAGCATGAGCGCATGACCGCCTGCGCCGAGGAAGTGCTGAAGCGCCTCGGCCTGCATTTCCGCACCATGACGCTTTGCACCGGCGATATGGGCTTCGGCTCGCGCAAGACCTATGATCTCGAAGTTTGGCTGCCGGGACAGAATGCCTTCCGTGAAATCTCGTCCTGCTCGGTCTGCGGCGATTTCCAGGCGCGGCGAATGAATGCGCGCTACCGTGGCAAGGACGACAAGGCCAACAGGTTCGTCCACACGCTGAACGGCTCCGGCACCGCCGTCGGCCGCTGCCTGATCGCTGTTCTCGAAAATTATCTGAACGAAGATGGTTCCGTCACGATTCCGGACGTTTTGCTGCCTTATATGGGTGGATTGACGAAGATCGAACGGGCGGCCTGAGGCGATGCGCATCCTGCTTACGAATGATGACGGCATTCATGCCGAAGGGCTCGCCGCGCTGGAGCGGATCGCGCGCACGCTCTCTGACGATGTCTGGATCGTCGCGCCCGAGACGGACCAGAGCGGCCTTGCCCATTCGCTGAGCCTTTCCGAACCTCTGCGGCTGCGCAAGGTTTCCGACAAGCATTTCGCGTTGCGCGGCACGCCGACCGATTGCGTCATCATGGGCATCCGGCAGGTAATGGACATCAAGCCGGACCTCGTGCTCTCCGGCGTCAATTCGGGCTCGAACGTTGCCGACGACGTGACCTATTCCGGCACGATCGCCGGCGCCATCGAGGGCACGATGCAGGGCGTGCGCTCCTTTGCCCTGAGCCAGGCCTATCTCCACGAGGACGGCGCGCGCCTCGTGCCATGGGAGGTCTGTGAAACGCATGCGCCGGCTCTTCTGGAAAAGCTGATGGTCCTGGACCTTCCGGAGGGCACCTTCCTCAATCTCAACTTCCCGAACTGCCGCCCCGACGAGGTCGATGGCGCGGAGGTGACCATGCAGGGCAAGCTCGCCTTCAACCTCCAGGTCGACGCCCGCTCCGACGGCCGGGGTTTTCCCTATTACTGGCTGAAGTTCGGCGAACGTGCCGGCGCCTTTATCGAAGGCACCGATATTCACGCCCTGAAGCATAACAAGATTTCGGTAACGCCTTTGAAACTGGATTTGACCGATTATTCCGTGACGGACCGCGTGGCGCGGGCCCTGGGATACGGAGCACAGGTTTGACGGCAAGACTGGCGGAGAAGGAGGGCTTTGCGGCGCTCGTCCTCAGGTTGCGTGCCGAAGGCATTTCCGACCTCGACCTCTTGACGGCGGTCGAGCAGACGCAGCGCTCGCTGTTTGTGCCGCCGCAATTCGCAGACGATGCCTATTCGAGCCGCACGATACCGATCGAATGCGGCTCCTTCCTCGAAGGCATCGATTTTGCCGTCCGCATCCTGCATCATCTGAAACTCAAGCCGGGACAGCGCATCCTGGAAATCGGCACCGGCAGCGGCTTCACCGCCGCGGTTATCGGCCGCATCGCCGAGCGTGTTTTGTCGATCGACCGTTACAAGACGCTGACCTCGGCCGCGCAGCGGCGCATGGAATCGCTCGGTCTGCGCAACGTCGTCATCCGCCATGCCGACGGCAGCGCCGGCATGCAGGGCGAGGGCACCTTCGACCGTATCCTGGTGACATCAGCCTTCAATTCGATGCCGCGCTTCTATACCGACCAGCTCGTTTCCGGTGGCTCAATGATCGCGCCGCTGATGATTTCCGAGAATGAATGTCGCATGGTGCGGCTCACGAAAACCGGCAGCCGGTTCGAGCGCGAAGAACTGTTCGAGGCGCCTTACCTGCCGATCGTTCCGCGGCTTGCCTCGCTGCTGTAGTACTGCGATTTTTCACCCGTAAGCTATGGTTAGCAACTTCTCAAAAATATAGCACTGATTCCAGCATCTTAACCGCGTGGTAACACTAACGCGCTTTAATAGACTCACAAATGGTTGCGTTCTCAGTGGGTCGAGTCATGTGTTTCAGTCTTTCGCCGAAGTTCGGAAAATCGGCCGGTAATCTTCTGATTGTTGGCCTGCTGGCGAGTGCCGCAACGGGCTGCAGTTCCGATGTGACGCGGTTTGGTGGCTTGTTTGCCTCCTCAGGGCAGGATCAGATCACCACAAGTTCCATTCCGCGCAGGGGCGGTCCCCAGGGCGATCCGGTTCCGCGTGCCGATCTCGGTGGCTCTGCTGTGGCGAGCCAGTCCGGTTACGGCGGCGGCAACGATGCGATGGGGCAGTCCTATCCGTCGCGTCCGAGCTATGATCCGATCCGCACTTCGAATTCGAGTGCACGGATGGCTTCCGCGCCGGTTTCGGTGCAGCGTTCCGAGCTTGCTGCGCCGACGGCCGTGGCGCCCTCCCGCCAGCGGGAAAGAGAAGTCGCGCTTGCGCAGCCTTTCCCCTCGGCAACCCAGGCTGAAAAGCCCCGGCTGGTAGCGCCGTCTGCGCCGAAGGTGACGCCCGATCAGATGACGACGGGCGCAACGCCCAAGGTTTCCGGCTGGTCGGCGACCAACGCACCTTCCGTCACGTTGCGTCCAGGTGAAAGTGTTGCGATCCTCTCCAGACGCTTCGGTGTTCCGGAAAATGAGATCCTGCGCGTCAACAACCTGAAGACGGCATCTGCCGCCAAGCCCGGCCAGGCGATCCTCATCCCGACCTTCAACGGCGGCAATGCCGCCAAGGCGGCATCCCAGACGGCGGACCTCTCCAAGCCCGGCAAGATGCCTGAACCGGCCAAGGCGCCGGAGCAGAACGTCGCTGTCGTTCCCGGGGCAAATTCCGCCCGCGACAAGACGATGGCGAGCGCCGATTCCACCGGCAAATTTCCTGCCGGCGCCGGCAAGGATCCGAAGGCGCCTGCCGGCTCCTATGTCGTCAAGCAGGGGGATTCGCTCGCAAAGATCGCCAAGGCGACCGGTTCGGATATCGACGATCTCAAGGCTGCCAATAATCTTTCTGCCAATTCGCTGCGTGTTGGTCAGGCCTTGAAGATTCCGGCCGGCGGCGCCGATACGATCAAGACCGCTTCGATCGCGACCCAGAAGGTCGATCCGACGCCGGCACAGGCGGCGCCTGCTCAGCAGACGGCCTCCGTTCAGCCTGGGCCGTACAAGGCGCCGACCGCCACCCAGACGGTCGATGATGTCGAGAAGAAGTCTGACGTCAGCTCCGCTGCACCGGAATCGACCGGTATCGGCAAGTATCGCTGGCCGGTCCGCGGCCAGGTGATTGCCGCCTACGGCGCCAACGTCAACGGCAGCCGCAATGACGGCATCGATATCTCCGTCCCGCAGGGTACGCCGATCAAGGCGGCCGAAAACGGCGTCGTCATCTATGCCGGCAACGGCCTCAAGGAACTCGGCAACACGGTTCTCGTCCGCCATGACGACGGCACGGTGACCGTCTACGGCAATGCCGATACGCTGAGCGTCACCCGTGGCCAGAAGATCCAGCGTGGCCAGACCGTCGCCGTCTCCGGCATGAGCGGTGACGTCAAGCAGCCGCAGGTCCATTTCGAGGTGCGCAAGGATGCGTCCCCGGTCAACCCGATGACTTTCCTGGAATAGGTAGAGTGTACCAGGAAGCGCAAAAGCCCGGCCACCAGCCGGGCTTTTGTCATTTGGGGCATATGGAATTTCGTCGCATATGGGTATCGCGGGCATTGGACATGGGCCGATGACGCATTCTGCCTGACGTTCGGCGCATATGATGTCTACTTTCCCAAAAGTTCAATTCACTATGCCTAGACCCTCTTTAGAACGGATAGGCAGCCCATGACGAATATCGCCAAGATGCAGGAACAGCGGCTTGAAGCACTCCGACTGACGCGTTCGGGTGCGCCTGAATTGCCGTCCAACCCCTTTTTCGGCGTCGGCCCGATCACGGATGCGACCACTGACGAAGTGGATAGCCGGCTGCGGCGCTTGGCCTTCGATGCTTGGATCGAAAAGACCTATCGCAAGTTCGACGACAAGGGCAATGATATCGGCGGCTTCACAACCGCCGAGATTTCCCGCAGCATGCACCGCGGCTACCCGGCGGATAAAATCCTGACCGACATGATGCGGGCGATCCACACCTACTTCCATTTCCCGAAGACGAACCGCATGGCGGTGGGGCTTGGCGGCGGTCACAGCGGCTACACCGTCTGCGTCCAGCATCTGATGAACGCCAACGACGCCAACCAGCGCGTCTACGTCGATACGCCGCGCCCGGAAAGCGATCCGTCCCGCTCGGCCGGTTTCTTCCGTCAGTCCTGGGCCACGCAGCTGATCGAGATGCAGCGTTTCGCCGAAAAAGGCTGCGAAAGCCGTATCCATTTTGCTGCCTCCGAAGGTGTGATCCCAACGGCCGCTGAGCTCTCCGACCTCGGCGTGTCGATCTTCGTCGGCGTCGGCCACGAGACCACCGGCGCCAATGCTTATACGAGCCGCGAGATCCACGAGCTGCTGAACTGGATCGACCGCGACCCGGCAAACCACCATGCGGTATTCGACGCCACGTCGATGCTCGGCGCCATGCCCTGGGAACCGGAGCTGGTCGATGCGGTGATGGCAAAATGCTGCCTGTTCATGCCGTTCCAGAAGGCGATCGGCGGGATCTCGGGATATTTCGTCGCCTCCTTCACCCCGTATTCCCTGGCGCTTGTCGAGAGGAACCAGCAGGATCCTGCCTGGGCGATCCCGCGCCAGCTGAAGATCGCGCCGCCGATCGATGCGCGCCAACCGCTGTCAGCCAAGCGCTCCGTGGATGCCGGGCCGTTCTACGATGCCGGGGAAGACCGCATGCTCGGCGGCGTCATCAACACCTACAGCGCGCTCGCTTTTGCCGAAACGACGTTCGGCCTCCTGCAGTCTGAGGCGCGGGTCGGCTCGGTTGTCGAGCTCAACCGGCGCTCCGCCGCCAATCGGGCGGTGATCGACGAGTGGGTGAAATCGCATCCGCTGCTGTCGCTGACCGTTACCGATGCCGAGCGGCGCGGTGCTGCGGTGACGCTGCTGAAGGTCGAGGATGCCGGCATCATCGATCCCGCCGTCCATGCCCGCATTATCGCCCGCTCGAAGCAGTTGCTCGGCTACGAGGGTATCACCCATCCGAACGGCGAATTTGAGCCGGGTCTCGACGCGGCGCGCTACGTCAATGCATTCCCGGGAACGCCCGGCGACTACCGTGCTTGGGTCGGTGGCATCCGCGAGCCGGCAGATGTCACAGCCCTCTTGGAAAACCTGCAATATGCCTATCTGCGCGCCAAGATAGTCGTTCTCGAAGAGGAACTGGCGAAAGAGGGCGTCACGTTTGACGCACCCGTCAGCGCCGGTACAGCGGTCCGCAAGGACGATCCGCAACGCGCCTACAAGGTGCTGATCGCCGATCTGGTCGGCCTGCGCCTCGGCGCGGACGGCAAGCCTGACCACAGCGAAATCCGCGCCTATGTCGAGGAAAAGGGCGGTGTCTTCCATGTCGGCCCGATCGGCGACGGCTCGGCGCTGGAGGAGGGTCGCATCCATTTCTTCTATCAACCCGATCTCAGCACCGAGGCGGAAATCCTGCCGCAGACGGACAAGGGCCAGTATGACGCCTTGATCGCGGCGGCGACCTTCATCCCGAAGGCTTCCGTCTTCCCGCTCGGCGGCGTGCGCATCGGCGCGGGGACCGGCAACATGGGCTCTGCGTCCTGGGGCGGAGGCAACGGTGAGGGCGGTGAGGCGCCGCTGATGAATACCCCCGGCATCAACAGCCGGGCAACCGCCCAGATGGCTGTGAAGGCGATCCTCAAGGTCGTTCCCGATCTGCCGGTCGACAGGCTGCATCAGATGGTTGCCAGTGGCGATTTCGATACCGGGCGCCAGCTCAAGGATTTCCCGACCGCCAAGCTGGAGGGCCGGAAAATCGCTATCCTCGGCTACGGCAATATCGGCCGCGAAGTCGCCAAGCTCGCCAAGGCCTTCGGCATGAACGTGGCAATCTACGCCCGCCAGCATCACCAACGCTGGATCGAGGCGGAAGGCTTCGGTTATGCCGCAAACCCCGTCGAAGCGGCGACCGGCGCCGATGTGCTCTCCGTCCATATCGGTCTCGGCCGCCTGGATGCTTCAACCGGTGTTTACTCCAATGCCGGAGTCGTCGACGGCAAAGTCCTCGAGGCGATGAACGACGGTGCGGTGCTGGTCAATTACGACCGGGGCGAGGTCATTGATGCTGCGGCGCTCGATCGAGCACTGGCATCAGGCAAGATCGCCCATGCGGCGATCGACGCCGACCTCTTCAAGGATGCCGTGACGGGCAGGCTCAGCGGACCGATGCTGCCTTATCTGCCGCTTGAAGAGCGCCACAAAGGCAAGCTGGAACTGCTGCCGCACGCCGCCGCCGATACTGATCATCCCTCGCGGGTCACCGGCGCCAAGCAGGCGGTCGACCAGATCTTCGACGTCATCCGCTTCAAGTCGGTCACCAATCTCAAGGGCGACCTGCCCGAAGCTTACGTCTCGGCGGGCGGCCGCACGCCGGCCGGAATCGGCAAGGTGACGAAGCGGGCAGTTGGCGAGATCGTCGACAAGTCGGAACTGCTCGATGAGTTGCGGCGGACGTCGGAAAAGGTCGCGGCCATCGTCGGTGCGCTCTCCGCCGTCTCCGACCCGAACCATCGCGACCGGATCGTCGACCGTTACACCGGTCTGCTGGTCGAAAGCGCCGGCCGGCAGCGAGTACTTCTCGAGCGGCTCGCTCTCTACGGACCAGCGGGAGAGTAACCCTTGATGGCGTCGGGCGAGCGCTGATCGTCCGAGCCTACGGGTACTGCTTGCAACTGCCCGAGGCCTTGAGCCTGGCGGAAGCGCGTCGCACCGAACTTGGTTCGGGCGACGCGCTTTTTCAGTTCAGGCCCTGTCGATGTGAACGCGCATGCGTCCGGCCAGATCCTGGATATACTGCCAGGCGACGCGGCCGGAGCGCGCGCCGCGTGTCGTTGCCCATTCCAGCGCCTCGGCATGCATCTTGTCGCGTTCGAGCCCGAGCTTGAAGTGCTCGGCATAGCCGTCGATCATGCCGAGATAGTCCTCCTGGCTGCATTTGTGGAAGCCGAGCCAGAGGCCAAAACGGTCGGAAAGCGAAACCTTCTCTTCGACGGCCTCCGACGGATTGATCGCCGTCGATTGCTCGTTTTCCATCATGTGGCGCGGCAGCAGATGCCGCCGGTTCGATGTGGCGTAGAAGAGCACATTGTCCGGCCGGCCCTCGACGCCGCCGTCGAGGGCCGCCTTCAACGACTTGTAGGCGGTGTCGTCGTGATCGAAGGAGAGGTCGTCGCAGAAGGCGATCACGCGGTAAGGCGTGTCCTTCAGGAGGTCGAGCAGAATGGGCAGGCTCGCGATATCCTCGCGATGGACCTCGACCAATTTCAACGCGGCGCCGCTTTCGCGCCTGACGTCTTCGTGCACGGCCTTAACAAGCGAGGATTTGCCCATGCCGCGTGCGCCCCAAAGCAACACGTTGTTGGCGGGATAACCTTCAGCAAAACGCACGGTATTCTCATGCAGGATGTCGCGCACGTGATCGACGCCGCGGATGAGCTTCAGCGCCACCCGGTTCGGCTTCTTCACAGGCTGCAGGTGCTGGCGCAAAGGCGCCCAGACGAAGCAGTCGGCGAGGTCCCAGTCGTTTACGACAGGCGCTGGTCCGGCAAGACGCTCGACGGCGTCAGCGAGCCGTTTCAGTTCGGCAAGAAGGGCGGTGTTGATTTCCTCGGTCATCGGGGCCTCCTGAATTCTCGCTGCGGCAATCGGGCTTTGATCTTTCAATGCCGCCTACCATGGCGTTTTCCCGGCGGAAAGGTTATGAGGCAGCGGAATCGGTACTGTTCCCGGCTGTTTCTGTTGCATTCATCGAAGCGGCAACTATAGTCCGGCAACCTGAAAAGACAGGCGGAGTTCCGCCGCAGAAGCCTGAGGAGTTTAGCATGTTCATCACCCCGGCATTCGCCCAGAGTGCGACCGATACCGCGACCGGATTCGGCGGCTCCGGCTTCGAAATGATCATCCTGTTCGTGCCGCTGATGGTCGTCTGGTACTTCCTGCTGATCCGTCCGCAGCGTGCGCAGGCCAAGAAGCGCGAGGAAACCCTGAAGGCGATCCGCCGCGGCGATCAGGTCGTAACCGGCGGCGGTCTCGTCGGAAAGGTTACCAAGGTCGTCGACGACAAGGAAGTCGAAGTCGAGATCGCTGAAGGCGTTCGTGTGCGCATCGTCCGCAGCGGCATTTCGGAGGTTCGTGTCAAGGGTGAACCGGTCAAGGCCGACGCTGCATAACAAACGATAACGGCAACCGCCGGATCGGAAGATCGTCGAGAGAATGTTGCATTTTTCCCGCTGGAAAACACTTCTGATTTGGCTGGTCGCCTTTGCGGCCATCATCATCGCTGCGCCGAATCTGCTGACCGAGGCGCAGCGCTCCTCCCTTCCAGGCTGGCTGCGGCATGACCGCTTGACCCTCGGTCTCGATCTGCAGGGTGGCTCGCATATCGTCCTGAAGGTCGAGCGCTCCGATATCGTCAAGGATCGCCTGGAAGAGGTGGTCGCAAATGTGCGCAACGCTCTGCGTGGCGCAGGCATCCGTTATACCGGGTTGACCGGCAACGGCCAAACGGTCACAGTGCGGATCACCGATCCGGCAGAGACGCAGAAAGCAGTCGATCTCCTGAAGCTTTTGACGGCGGCGGGCGGACGGTCGGTACCCGATGTCGCCTTGCAGCAGGGCGGGGAGGGGCAGCTCTCGCTGCAGATTTCCGATGCCGGCATTACGACCGATGTTGCCTCGGCCCGCAGCCGCTCGCTCGATATCGTCAGCCGTCGCATCGCGGGATTCGGCTACGACAATTTCCTTGTTCGCCCCGATGGCGCCGACCGGATCGTCGTGCAGGTGCTGGGATCGGTCGACGCGGAGCGGCTGAAGAACCTCTTGAACCAGCCGGCCAAGCTTTCCTTTCATTTGATCGATGAAAGCATGTCGGGTCAGGAGGCGCTGAACGGCCGCTGGCCGGTGACGTCAGAGGTCCTCTATTCGCTGGATGATCCGCCGGTTCCCTATCTCGTCGACCGCACCGCCTTCGCCAACGGCGGCAACATGGTCGATATCCAGCCGGTCGTCGATCCGCAGACGCAGGATACCTCGATTGCCTATCGTCTCGATACGGAAGGCAAAGCGCGGCTGGCTGAGGTGACAGGGCAGAATATCGGCAAACACCTGGCCATCGTCTTCGACGATCAGGTGATGTCGGCGCCGGTCATCGATGCGGCGATCACAAGCGGCGAGGGCAGTATTTCTGCGAATTTCTCCGAGGATGGCGTTCGCGATCTGGCGGTGATGCTGCGGGCCGGCGCCTTGCCGGCGACGCTGACCAGTGTCGAGGAGCGTAGCGTCAGCCAGAGCTTTGGCGCCGAATCCATCTTTTCCGGGCTCGTTGCCAGCCTTGTCGCCGTTGTGCTGGTCGCCGCATTGATGATTGCGCTCTATCGCATTCTTGGCATCATCGCGATCGTCTCGCTGTTCTTCAACCTGGTCCTCATCGTCGCGGCGCTCAGCCTTGCCGGCGCGACGCTCACCTTGCCGGGAATTGCCGGCATCGTGCTGATCGTCGGCATGGCGGTCGATTCCAACGTACTGATCTACGAGCGTATCCGCGAAGAGGAGAAAACCGCCCATTCCTTTGCGGAGGCCGTCGGTCGCGGCTTCTCTCGCGCGTTCGCAACGATCGTCGACGCCAATGTCACGATCTTCATCGCCGCCATCATCCTCTTTTTCCTCGGCAGCGAATCCATCCGCGGTTTCGCGGTGACGCTGGCGGTCGGCATCCTGACGACGGTCTTCACAGCTTTCACGCTGACACGCTCGATCGTCGCCGTGTGGCTGAACCGGCGCCATCCCCGGCATTTGCCGAAAAGCGTCCTGACGCATCTTTTCGAGCATGCCAATATTCGCTTCATGGGCATTCGGCGTTACGTCTTTACGGTGTCGGCGGTTGTCTCGCTGATCGCCATGGCCGCCTTTGCCACCGTTGGCCTGCATCTCGGCATCGATTTCACCGGCGGCTCGCTCATCGAGGTGACGGCAAAGCAGGGCGATGCCGACATCGCCGATCTCAGCGCGCGCCTCAACGACCTCAATCTCGGCGAAGTCAGGGTCGAGCGCACGGGTGGGCCATCGAATGCGCGCATCCGCATCGCTTCCCAGGGCGGCGGCGAGAATGCCGAGCAATCGGCTGCGACGCTGGTGCGCGGCGAGCTCGAGGCGGATTATGATTTCCGCCGGGTCGAAGTCGTCGGCCCCTCCATTTCGGGCGAACTGACGCTGATGGCGACGCTCGGCGTGCTGGCCGCCCTTGCGGCGATCCTGATTTACATCTGGGTCCGCTTCGAATGGCAGTTCGCGGTCGGCGCCATCATCGCCACGCTGCATGACGTCATCATTATGCTCGGTCTCTTTGTCCTCACCGGCATCGAGTTCAACCTGACGAGCATCGCCGCGGTGCTGACCATCGTCGGTTACTCTCTGAACGACACGGTCGTGGTCTATGACCGAATGCGCGAAAACCTCCAGCGATACAGGAAAATGCCGCTGCCGATCCTGATCGATGCCTCGATCAACCAGACGCTGTCGCGCACCGTCCTGACGGCGGCGACGACGCTGCTCGCCTTGCTTGCGCTCTATCTCTTCGGGGGCGATGTCATTCGCTCCTTCACCTTCGCGATGCTCTTCGGCGTCGCTCTCGGTACTTTCTCTTCGATCTATATCGCCGCTCCCGTATTGATCGTCTTCAGGCTGCGGCCCGAGACTCCCGGCGGGGAAGAGAGCAACAAGACGGATGCTGGTGTAAGATCCGGCACGGTGGTTTGAAAATATGGCAAAAGGCATAGAAATTCGCGCGGCGCATTTTCCCGGCCGCGCTCCGATCGATACCTATGGCAATGGCGGCTTCCGTTTTGCCGACATGTCGCATCGCGGCTCGATCCTTTGCTTGCCCTCCGGCATTTACGGCTGGGACATGGATATGTCGAAGCCGCTGTCGGTCGAAAATTTCCGCCGGGTGCTGGATGAAGCTGATAATATCGAGGTTCTGCTCGTCGGCACCGGCACCGAGCTTCGCCGTTTGCCAGAGGAGTTGAAGCAGGCGCTGAAGGCGCGAGGCATCTCCTCCGATCCGATGAGCACGGGGGCTGCTATTCGCACCTTCAACATCATGCTCTCGGAGCAGCGCGCCGTCGCCGCGGCATTGATTGCGGTCTGATGATGACGGAAGCCAATATTGCGACGAACCAGGATATCTGCCTGGCGATGTTGCGCGACAATGATCGCGACCGCTATCTCGCCTGCCTCCTCTCACCGGAGGACAAGCGCGGGGCGCTTGCAGCCCTCTACGCCTTCAATGCCGAGCTTGCCCGTATCCGCGATCTCGTTCACGAGCCGCTCCCCGGCGAGGTGCGCATGCAATATTGGCGCGATCTGCTGGAAGGCAGCGCGCATGGTTCGACGGCGGCCAATCCCGTCGCCTCAGCCCTTCTGACGGCGATCGAAACCCATCGGTTGCCGCGCAAGACGCTGGTCGACATGATCGAGGCCCGCACCTTCGACCTCTATGACGACCCGATGGAAACGCGGCTTTCTCTTGAAGGCTATGCCGGCGAAACGGCATCCGCCCTGATCCAGCTCGCAAGCCTTGTGCTTTCGTCGGAAGAAGCTGCCCGGTCAGCCAATGCCGCTGGCCATGCCGGTGTTGCCCAGGCGATCGCCGGCCTGATGCTGCTGATGCCGCTGCATCGCCGACGCGGCCAGGTCTATATTCCGCTGCAGATCCTTTCGGCGACCGGTCTTGACCGCGATGCCTTCCTCGCTGGCGAAGACAGGCCGCGCATTTCCGCCGCTATCGAGGCTTTCGCCGGCCTCGGTCGCGAGCATCTGGCAAAGGCGAGGGCTGCCGGGCCGATCGCGCCTTCGGTCTTTCCAGCCTTTTTGCCGGCAACGCTTGCCGAACCGGTGCTCCTCAAGGCGCAGAAGTTTGGCGCTTTCCTGTTCGACCGGCCCCTGCAGCCGCCGCAGTGGCGCCGCCAGCTGAGCATGGCGCTGGCCGCATACCGCCGGAAAATCTGATATCGGTCAAATTCGCGCAAGTCTCGCGCATTAGAAAGCTTCACCGCTACCCCTTGGAACGGAGATTCGGCGTGGGCATTATCGTCTGGTGCGTTCTTTTCGCCATTGTCATTTTCTTTGCCTTTGTGGCAACGCGCATGGCTGCGCAGAACCAAGAAGACGGCCTGCACGACATGGGCCTCGCCATCATCGAATTCGGCCGCGCCTTTCCGAACGAGGCGATCCGTCAATTGCAGGCGACGGAAAACGGCCAGGCCATCTTCGTGCGTCTGCATGACAACAAGGCCGGCTTCATGCGCAACATGTCGCGCCACTTCGCCTGCCATCTGATCGAGCCGGGCCGCGTGCGCGTCGTGAGTTCGGCAACGGGCAGGGGGCTGGTGATCGATTTCCTCGATGCGCCCTCTCACAACGGCGATTTCGAGTTCGCATCCCCCAAGGAGGCCTCGGAAGTCGCGCTCTGGCTGCTCGGCAATTATATCGCTGAGCCGGACAGGGAATTGCCGCCGAGCAATATCTCGGCGGCGAACAAGCAGTAGAAACGCCGGTCAGGCGCTTTCGGCAACCGGCGCAGTCTGGCCGAGCCAGGCGGCGCAGTCGGCAAGCGCGCGGCGCGCGATCAACTGCCGCTTCATGATCGTCTTGTCCTTGCCGCGGAAGCGCTTGACACCCTCGGGCTTGACGATCGAGCCGGGCTCAAGCTCCGGAAACAGCCCGAAATTGATGTTCATCGGTTGGAACGACCGTTTGCCCGGCTCTTCGTCGGTGACGAGGTGCCCGCCGGTGATATGGCCGAGCAGCGAACCGAGCGCCGTCGTCGCCGGCGGCAGCGAGATCGCCTCGCCCTTGCGTTCGGCGGCGGCGAAACGCCCGGCCAGCAGCCCGACGCTGGCGCTTTCGACATAACCCTCGCAGCCGGTGATCTGACCGGCGAAACGCAGGCCAGGCCGCGATTTCAGCGTCAGCGACGCATCGAGCAGGGTGGGGGAATTGATATAGGTATTGCGGTGCAGCCCGCCGAGACGGGCAAATTCCGCATTTTCCAGACCTGGGATCAGCCGGAAGATCTCCGCCTGCGCGCCATATTTCAGCTTCGTCTGGAAACCGACCATGTTGTAGAGCGTGCCGAGCGCATTGTCCTGCCGCAGCTGCACGACGGCATAGGCCTTCACCGTCGGGCTATGCGCGTTCGTCAGGCCCATCGGCTTCATCGGCCCATGGCGCAGCGTCTCGCGCCCGCGTTCGGCCATCACCTCGATCGGCAGGCAGCCGTCGAAATAGGGTGTGCCTTCCCATTCCTTGAAGCCGACCGTATCGCCTGATATCAGCGCGTCGACGAAGGCATTGTATTGCGCTTCGTCCATTGGGCAGTTGATGTAGTCCTTGCCGGTGCCGCCGGGACCGACCTTGTCGTAACGCGACTGATACCAGCAGATATCCATGTCGATGCTCTCGCGGTAGACGATCGGCGCGATGGCATCGAAGAAGGCGAGCAGATCCTCGCCGGTCTCCGCCTGGATCGCAGCTGCGAGCGACGGCGCCGTCAGCGGTCCGGTGGCGACGATGGCAAGATCCCAGTCGCTTGGCGGCAGGCCGGTGATCTCCTCGCGGACGACGGTGATGAGCGGGTGATCCTGGATTGCTTTGGTGACGGCCTCCGAGAAGCCGTCGCGATCGACCGCGAGCGCGCCGCCCGCGGGCACCTGGTGGCGATCGGCCGCCGCCATGATCAATGAGCCAGCCATGCGCATCTCGGCGTGGATCACGCCGACCGCATTGCTGGTGGCGTCGTCGGAGCGGAAGGAATTGGAGCAGACCAGTTCGGCAAGGCCGTCGGTCTTGTGCGCATCCGTGCCGCGCACGCCGCGCATTTCATGCAGGATGACGGGAACGCCGGAACTGGCGATCTGCCAGGCGGCTTCCGAACCGGCAAGCCCGCCGCCGACAACGTGGATAGGAGAATAGGAAGAGGTCGTGTTCATTCCGGGCTGATATCATGTCGACGGATATGATCCAACACCCGGAATCAAAAACGGCGCCTCATGGCGCCGTCTTGGAAGCATCGGGCTCGTTATTAGCGGAACGAGCGGGATGCGATATTGCGGATGTCGTAACGGCTGACGCCGATGTCGGACAGGGTCTGGTTGGACAGGCTGCCGAGTTCGTTGAGCGTACGGCGGTAGCTGAGCCAGCTTTTTGCAATGCGGATCGGGTTCATTGTCTTCTTCCTCGAACAAATGTCCGCTGGACGGCGGGATCGCCTGTCTCTCTGCGGTTGATGTTTATATAGGCGATCTCAGTCCCATTGTGCAGTGCAAATAAAAGGCGTCTGCCATGCAATTGTGCAATATGATGCTCGTCAAATAAGCGGTGAATATTTTTTGAGCGGGCTAAGGAAGCCGGAAAACGTGCGGTTACTGGCGGTTGCACTTAGACAAAAAGAAAACGCCCGCTGGGATACAGCGGGCGTTTCGATCGAGGACGATACTGCCTGGGAGGGAGCAGCGATCGCCTTGAATTAGCGAGAAGAAGCTTCGCGAGCGACGCGATGGATGTCCGAACGGTCGATGCCGAGATCGTGCAATTCGCGGTTGCTCATGCGGCCGAGTTCGGTGACGGTCTGACGATACTTGCGCCAGTTATTGAAAGAGCGAGTGATGTTCATGTTAAGCCCCTTTCCGAGGGTTTCATCTGCCAGCAGCCACCTATCGGCGCTGACCTCTATTTGATGACCGGAATATATGTTGCGGTGCGAAAGAGGAAAACAGCCAAGTTTTCAGATCACCTATGCGAAGCATGCAATGCTGTTGGGGTATTTGACACGGTTTTACCGCTTTCTGGTCAACGAATAGGCAAAATGGTTTTCGGAAAAGCAAGCCGGTGAAACGAGCGTCTACGCGTGGCTGCGGAAAATGGCGTCTGTTCGGGGCATTTCGGCGTCTGAGCCCGCATGAAGGAATCTTGCTTCGGGTCAAAAGACGATTGCGCCGCTCGGGCGATCCGTCGGGAGCGGCGTCGTGGCAAATGCGGCGCGGCAGTAACCCTCGATAAAAATGCTCAAGTCTCCAATATGTTAATCAAATAAAACGCCCGCCGGGGGAGGATCCGGCGGGCGCATTAAAGTGACTGGCAACTGGGAGGAGGAGTGTTGCCAGCCTATCGCAGCGCGCTTGGGAGGAGGAGTGCGCGGCTGCGAATCTCGTCACGGACAATCGATCCGCGGGCATCCGGCAGATGCCGGGCCGGGGCGCCATCCCCGTGCTTCGATGTCTCTGTAAATAGTATGACTAATTGATATTTTGCAGTGCAATAACTTCATAAGGGGTATGCGTAATGCGCATGCCTCTTCGAGCATGCGCTCATACTAGCAATTCTGACGTTAGCGGCCGGTTAACATCCGCCCCAATTTAGACCAGTGAGGATTTTGCATATTTGTCGCAAGGGCGTTTGCGAAGGGCTGCGCTGCGTCTATAACGACGGAGGCCGCAACGCCATGTAAGCGTCGCGGAAATGAGGGGTGGAACATGTATCGCGGCAGACTGCAGCGGGATCTCTCGCTCTGGGTGGGCAAGGGCCTGCTCGGGGAGGAAACGGCGGCCACGCTTCTCGCTGAATATGACAGCCGGCCCGCAAGCTTCAGCCTCGGCCGGGTGCTGATGGCGCTGGCGGCGGTGCTGCTTGCCGCTGCCGTCCTTTTGGTCGTCTCATCGAATTGGGAGGCCATTCCGCGTCTCGTCCGCGTCGGTCTCATCCTTGCCTTGATCTGGGCAGCGCACATTGCCGCCGCACTGATGCTCGCTCGTGGCGCGGTGGCGGCTGCTAGCGGCTTGCTGATCATCGGCGCGCTGAGCTTCGGTGGCGCTATTTCGCTGGTCGGGCAGATGTATCACCTCTCTGGCGACGAGCAGACGGTCATGTATCTCTGGTTCGCCATCGCGACAGTCTCGGCGATTCTGTTTCGCTCGGGCGGGGTCGTCGTCGTGGCGGGCTTCCTCTCCTGGGCGTCCTTCGCCGTTTATTTGCAGAACAACGACAATCATTGGATTGGGCTTAACCCCTGGATGGCGCCTGTGATGGCCGCGGTCGTCATCACGCTGGTGCGTTATACCGGCACCGACCGCGCGCGCCATCTGGCCTATCTTCTGCTGATCGGCTGGCTCGCCTGGCTCTACACTCTTTATGAGGAGATCGCCGTAGCGCTTGCCTTCGCGATCGGCGGCATGGCGGCTTTCGTCATGACGGCGCTGCCGGTTCCGCGCATCGTCTCCCTGGTCAGAAGCGCCGGTGCGGCTCCGGCCTTCTACAGCTTCCTCGTTGCTACGATTGGCTTCTTGCTGCTGCATATCGAAATCGAGGGCGGCTGGCGGCTGGTGGTCCTCGGTCTGGCGACGCTTGCCGCTTCCGTGCTGGCGATCGCCCTGCATGGCCGAGACAACGGCGCGGTGCGTTATCTCGCCTATACGAGTTTTGCGGCGGAGATGCTCTATCTTGCCTCCGTCACTGTCGGCTCGATCCTCGGCACATCAAGCCTCTTCCTCTTCTCCGGCCTCGTGGTGGCGCTGGTTGCCTGGATCGTCATCCGTCTCGAGCGGCGCTTTTCCGCCGAAGCACGGGGAGAGCACGCATGAGCGCGTTGATAGCAAGGCTGCAGTCCGGCAAGGGGTATCTCATTTCGGCGATCATCGTCGCCGGCTTGCAGACCGTGATCCTCGGCACGATCATCCAGAGCCGCGCGGCGATCCTCAGCAACGGCACCGAGGTGCTGCTGAAGACGGCTCCCGTCGATCCCCGCGATTTCCTGCGCGGTGACTACGTCGTCCTGAACTACGACATATCTTCTGTGCCGGTGCAGACCATTGCTGGCGGCATTCCGGTCAAGCCCGGCGAGCTTACGCTGTGGGTCCGGTTGAAGAAGCAGGAGGATGGTTTCTGGACGGTGATCGAATCGGCTTTCCAGTCACTGCCGCCGCAGCCGGAGACCGTGGTCCTGCGCAGCCTGCCGTTTTATAATAGCGGGCCTGGCGCCGGCGATAACATCCGCGTCGAATATGGTATCGAGCGTTACTATGTTCCCGAAGGCGAGGGAAAGCCCATCGAGGAAGCCCGCAATGATGGCAATGTCGCCATATCGGTGCGCGTCTCGCCTGATGGAAGCGCCCAGATCCGCAGTCTGCTCGTTGATGGCAAACCAGTTTACGAGGAACCGCTTTACTGATCCTCGAACGCGTCAGCCGAGGGCGGCTCCGAACCCGCAAATCCCCTGTCATTTACCGTTCATTTTTCCTTTGCCTCGACCAAATCGGGTGATATAGAGACGCCGCGCTCCGGAAGGCCTCATGCGCAGGCATAGGCATGCGGTTCTGTGAACGCGGGTATGGTGAAATTGGTAGACACGCCAGATTTAGGTTCTGGTGCCGCAAGGCGTGGGAGTTCAAGTCTCTCTACCCGCACCAGGCTGTATGCAGGGGGAGACTAAGAATTTAGTTCCCTGATACCCGGAAGCGAGTGCCGTTCCCCCTTGGGTGGAATGATGCAGGAATTGGGAAAAGCCACGCGCGGCACGCTGCCGGCGTCGTGCTCATAGAAACGAACGGCGTCTGGGCACGGCCGCCACGACATGAAGGTAGGAAGACATGCAGGTTATCGAAACGCTCGCTCAAGGGCTGAAGCGCGAAATCAAGGTCGTTATCCCGGCCAAGGACATGGAAGACAAGATGAATGAGCGTCTTGCCGATGTGAAGGACAAGGTCCGCATCAACGGCTTCCGTCCGGGCAAGGTCCCCGCCGCTCACCTGAAGAAGGTCTACGGTAAGTCGATCATGGCCGACCTCGTCAACGAGATCGTCCGCGAGCAGCCGGCCGCCATCCTGTCCAGCCGCGGCGAGAAGTCGGCCACCCAGCCGGAAATCGCCATGACCGAGGACAAGGACGAAGCCGACAAGATCCTCGCTGCAGAGCAGGATTTCGAATTCACGCTCTCCTATGAAGTTCTGCCGCCGATCGAGCTGAAGTCCGTCAAGGGTATCAAGGTCACGCGCGAAGTCATCGACATCTCGGATGACGAAGTTACCGAGCAGGTCCTGAAGGTCGCCGAAAGCGCCCGCTCCTATGAGAGCAAGGCCGCCAAGGCCGCCAACGGCGACCGCATCACCATGGATTATGTCGGCAAGGTCGACGGTGAAGCCTTCGAAGGCGGCACCGACCAGGGCGCCGAACTGGTGATCGGCTCCGGCCGCTTCATCCCGGGCTTCGAAGACCAGCTCGTCGGCGTCAAGGCCGGCGAAGAGAAGACCATCACCGTGACCTTCCCGGCCGACTATCCGGCCAAGAATCTCGCCGGCAAGGAAGCGACCTTCGACATATCGGTCAAGGATGTCGCAGCCCCCGGCGCTGTCGAAATCAACGACGAACTCGCCTCCAAGCTCGGCATTGAATCCGCCGATCGCCTGAAGGAAATCGTCCGTGGCCAGATCGAATCGCAGTACGGCTCGCTGACCCGCCAGAAGCTGAAGCGCCAGATCCTCGACCAGCTCGACGAGATGTACAAGTTCGAGACCCCGGCTTCGCTCGTCGATGCCGAGTACAACGGTATCTGGAGCCAGGTGAACAACGACCTCGCACAGTCGGGCAAGACCTTCGAGGACGAAGACACGACCGAAGAGAAGGCACGTGAGGAATACAAGACGCTCGCCGAGCGTCGCGTTCGCCTCGGCCTCGTTCTCTCCGAAATCGGTGAAAAGGCCGGTGTCGAAGTCACCGAAGACGAAATGCAGCGCGCCATCTACGACCAGCTGCGTCAGTATCCGGGCCAGGAAAAGCAGATCCTCGAATTCTTCCGCAGCCAGCCGGGTGCGGCCGCTTCGATCCGCGCGCCGATCTTCGAAGAGAAGGTCATCGATCACCTGCTGACCGAAATCGACGTCACCGACAAGAAGGTGACGAAGGAAGAGCTGCTCGCCGAGGAAGAAGGCGAAGCCAAGGCTGAAACCAAGAAGGCCGCTCCGAAGAAGAAGGCTGCCGCGAAGACCGAAGCTGCTGAGGCCGGTGAAGGCGAAGAAGCCGCACCGAAGAAGAAGGCTGCTCCGAAGAAAAAGGCTTCCGAGGACAGCGCCGAGTAATCACTCGCCCGTTCTGAAAGTTTGGAAGGCCCCGCCATTGTGAACAGACCCCCGAAAGTTGGACACCCAACTTCGGGGGTTTTGCATGTCCAAATACAGCAGCGCATTCAAGCAAGAAGTCATTGAGTATTACGGTTGTGGTGAGCGTAGCTACCGGGAGGTAGGTCTGCGCTTCGGGCTTGATTATTCGATGGTGCGGCGGTGGGTCGCCAGCCACGCGGAGCATGGCTTGGCGGGCTTGGCACGTAAACATAGTCACTATGATGCGCAGTTCAGACTATCGGTCCTCGAACGTATGTGGAAAGATGGTCTGTCCCGTCGACAGGCGGCCGCGCTTTTCGACATTCGCAACGCCGGTAGCCTCTCAGTCTGGGAGAGGCAATATGAGCGCGGTGGGCTTGAGGCCCTTGTCCCGCGCCGGAGAGGCAAACCGCGATCGATGCCCGAGCCCCCTACCACGGACACCAGCACGGATGGAGCGCAGGATGACGCTGCCAAGAGCCGCGAGGAATTGCTGGCGGAACTGGCCTATCTGCGCATGGAGAACGCCTACCTAAAAAAACTGGAGGCCTTAACGCAGGCGCGTCACGCGCCGAACGGACGCAAGCCGTCCAGGCGTTAAGGCCGCAGCATCCGCTCGACGGGCTGCTGGCGCTTTCGGGCCTGGCGCGCAGCACGTTCTATTATAGGCAGAAGGTGCTCTCCTCCGGCGACCGACATGCGGCCCTGAAGGTGACGATCCGATCGATCTTCGATGAACACAAGGGACGCTACGGCTATCGTCGGGTGACGGCGGCGATCCGTGGCCGCGGAGAGGCGGTCAACCACAAGACTGTCCAGCGGCTGATGGTCGAGATGAGGCTGAAGTCCCTGGTTCGGCCGAAGAAGTACCGCTCTTACAGGGGCCAGGCCGGGCACGTCGCGCCAGATCTCATCCAACGACAGTTCGCTGCCAGGCGCATGAACGAGAAGTGGGCAACCGATGTCACCGAGTTCAATGTCGCCGGCGAGAAGCTCTTCCTGTCGCCGGTCATGGACCTCCACAATGGCGAGATCATCGCGTATGAGATGGCGAGGCGGCCGATCTTCAAGCTGGTCAGGGACATGCTCAACAAGGCATTGACCAAGCTCGATGACGATGACAGGCCGATCCTGCATTCCGATCAGGGATGGCAATATCAGATGCCAGAGTGGAGCCGTATGCTCCAACAAGGCAATGTCGCCCAAAGCATGTCACGCAAGGGCAATTGCCTCGACAATGCCGCCATGGAGAGCTTCTTTGCCACGCTCAAGTCCGAGTTCTTCCATCCCAATCAGTTCGACAGCATCGACAATCTGCGAGACGGAATCGACGAATACATCCGCTACTACAACAACGATCGCATCAGGATGAAACTCAAAGGGCTGAGCCCTGTGAAATACAGGACCCAGCCCTCAAATCATCCCAGCCTATGAACCGTCCAACTTTATGGGGTCAGTTCAATTGTGCGGGGCCTTTTCTTTTCTGCTCGTCCGGACAGTTCATTCTCGGACGTCGTGTTCATCGTGGTGTCTTCGCCATTCGCAACAACAAATAGTTGAAATGAAGTATAAATAGATGCAGATTTACGAAGTAGCGGGAGGATCTGCAAATGACTGCAAAACTCGACATGAAGAAGCTGGTAGAAGAAATCTACGCTGTCCGTGGTCGCGGTGATATCGAGGGCACGCTGGCGCTGATCGGCGACGATTGCACTTTTCGCATGGCCGGCAATGCACGGCTGGCGCCTTTTTCGTCTGAATCAGGCGGGCCTCATGCTTTTCGCCAGACGATAGCGCAGCTTATTACTGACTGGGATCTATCCAAGGTCAATACATCAGGCATCTATGTGGACGAGGACCATCATGTGGTCTTTGCGCATCGCGAAGGTGAGGTCAGGTACATTCCGACGGGCGCGACGTTCTATACTGAATTCGTCGACAAGATTCATTTCAGCAATGGGAAACCGGTGAAGATCGTCGAATTCGTCGATACGCTGCAAGTGGCCGAGACGACCCGGATGATCCGGCTCGCCTAAACAGTCGCCAAAGTCGGAGCCTCCGGGCCTCGATTTAGGCACCCGTGATTTCCGGTCGATTGGCGTCAGCCGCCGTTGCAATCAATGCCCTGTCAGTTGCGCGACTTTCCTGACATGGCTGACCGCCGCGGTTCCGCCGGCCGTCTGGGTGAAGAGGTGAAGCGTTTCCTCCTCGTCATCGGCCACCGGCGTCAAAGCCTGATCCATATAGGTCTTCGACTTGGCGTCCCTTGCGATCAGGAATGCCGAGACTGCCAGGCTGATGATCGTGCCGGCGAGCGAGACATGCTTGCTGAAGGTTTCCCAGACGAAGCGCGGCCAGAACACCAGCGGATTTTCGCGCGGCAGCTCCGGGCGCCGTTCCGACGGCGTCTTTAGACGCAGCAGGCCGCTTTGAAGCGGATGCACATTTTCCAGCGGCACTGTGGTGGCGAAGGAAACGAGAACCTTGGCGAGCCTTACCAGTGGAACCCCGGTTGCCACGGCGCGGCGCAGCAGCGTCTTCATATGCTCAGGCGAATAGTAGAGCGACCAGGCCTCGTGATAGATGTCTTCCCATTCCTGCTTGCTCATCTTCGGATGCGCGGTGCAGACGTGTTCGACGTCGTAGATGTTGAGATCGGCATCCATCTCGACGCCCTTCTTCCACAGGACCTGATGGTCTTCGGAACCGGGCAGCGGCGTCAGCACAAAGAATTCAATGACATCGAGCGGCAATTCTTCCTGGATGATGGCGATGTCGCGACGGATCGATTCCGGCGTATCGGCGGGGAAACCCAGGATATAGCCGGCCAGCGTCATGATGCCCTGCGCCTTCCAGGCGAGCAGCATCTTGCGGTATTCGGTGATCTTGTTCTGGTTCTTCTTGGCGGCCGTCAGATTATCCGGATTGACGTTTTCGAGGCCGATGAAGACGCGGGTGACGCCGGCGCGCTTGGATTTCTCGATGAAATTCGGAATCTTGTGGCAGAGCGTATCGACCTGGATCATCAGGCCGAGCGGTATGCCGTCCCGCTCCTTCAGCTCGATCAGGCGGTCGAAGATCGCTTCCCAATCCTTGTTACGAGCGAAATTGTCGTCGGTGATGAAGAATTTGTGGATGCCCTGCGCCCAGTTCATCCGCACCAGCTTTTCGACGTCGTCAGCCGAGCGAAAGCGCGACTTGCGCCCCTGCACGTTGATGATGGTGCAGAACGAGCACTGGTAGGGGCAGCCGCGTCCGGCATCGAAGCTGGTGCTGAGTCCGAGCGTGCGCTGGATATTGTCCCTTGGCAGGAAAGGAACCGGCGTACCGCCGATGCCGGGCAGGTCGTTCATGAAATTGTAGAGCGGCTTCAGCTCGCCGGCGGCGGCATCGCGCAACACCATATCCAGTCGGCCCTCGGCCTCGCCGGCGAACATCGATATGCCCATGTCGCGGCAGGCATCAAGCCCGACCGCCTTGCCGTCGAGCATCGACAGGCAGCCGGAAACGTGGAAGCCGCCCATCGAAACCGGCAGGCCGGCATTGCGGAAGGGCCGGGCGATATCGAGCGCGCGCGGATATTGATTCGATTGCACGCCGACCAGCGCGACCATGCCGAAATTGTCGTGACGCCTGAACTGCGCGAGCAGCTTGGCGAAGTCGATCCGCGTATTGGTTTCGTCGATAACAGTGATGTCGATCGCCGTGTCGGGGCCGAGCACCTTGCGCTCGGCGCATTCTGCGGCGATGCCGTAGAGTGCCGCGAGCGAGTTGGAGGGGATCATCGCCCGCCACCAGCGGATGACGTAGCCGTCGTCGTCGTAGTGCGATGGCTTGATCAGGATGAGCTGAAAACGTCTGCGCACGGCTTCCGGAATTTGGGACAAGAGTATCTATCTTTCTTTAGAAGCTTTTGCCCGAAGACAAAATGGCGTTGAAGGCAGATGTCAGGCACGGCGTAGGGATGCGAACGACCAGGCTCTACGAGGAAAATCCGCGCCAAGGCGCGACGCTCCGCGCAGGTTCTCAACCATCAATATACTACCTGATATCGAGCAGCAATGCGCGGTGGTCGGAGACCTCTGGCGCCTCGACCACCTTGAATTTGGCAACATTCACCCCCGGCGTCACAAGCATGTAGTCGGCATATCGGCCCGGCTTCAGATAGTGGGAGGTGCGTGTGTCTGCAAGGCCGTTTCCGGTGACGAGATCGGAAAGCCCGAGTCTGGCGAGAGCTGTGAAGGTGGAGCTGTCCGGCAGCACGTTGAAATCGCCGCAGACAACGAGCCCTTCATCGCCCGGCCAGACGCGCTCGATAAGTCCGACCAGCGCTTCGGCCTGTTCTTCGCGCGCCGCCGTATCGCCCTTGCCCGCGGGATCGCGCAGGCCGTGCATGTGAGCGATGGTCAGCGTGGAAGCATTTTCGCGGCTGAAGAGGCGGATGCAATGCGCATTTCGCGGCCTGGGATGGTCACCCCAGCCATTGCTGGAAAAACTCCCGTGCACGAAGTCCAGTCCCTGGGCGATGACGGAATGCGATGTGCGCACGAAGGTCGCCAGTCCGAATTCGGCGGCAATCGCGGTATCGCCGTCGAAGAGTTCGCCTCTCGATGTAGGGCAGAAGAAGCCGTCATGGCCGGGTAGGGCGGCACTGATTTCCTCGAAGAGATTGGGGCGCTGCGGCAGATCCAATCCCGCGTCGTGATAGAGCGCCCACCCCACGGCTGCATCGGATGCCCGCAGCACCTCTTGCAGACACAACACATCCGGATCGGCGTCCCTAACATAACCAATCAGGGCTTCATGCAGCCTGCCGCCCCATGCATTCAGCGAAATGATCCGCAATTTCGTTCGGCTCCATTTTCGCTGCCGGATTGGGCGACAGCTTTATTGTGGGCGTGCTTCAAAGTTCCGATTTGATGTCGCCCATGCGGTTCCAGGCGTCGAGGCCGGCGATCTTGTAGGCTTCGGCGAGGGTCGGGTAGTTGAAAGTGTTTTCGACGAAATATTCGACCGTGCCTTTGAGATTGAGCACCGCCTGGCCGATATGAACGAGTTCGGTGGCGCCTTCGCCGACGATATGCACGCCGAGCAGGCGGCGCGTCTTCAGCGAGAAGATCAGCTTCAGAAGCCCGGTGTCGAGACCCATGATGTGACCGCGCGAAGTTTCGCGGAAGCGGGCGATACCACACTCATAGGGAATGCCGCGCTCCTTCATTTCTTCTTCGGTCAGGCCGCAGGTCGAAATCTCCGGCACGGCATAGATGCCGTAGGGGAAATATTTCTGCGGCTCCTTGGCGACCGCGCCGATCGCGACGCGGGCGGCGATGCGGCCCTGTTCCATCGAGGTTGAGGCAAGGCTTGGAAAACCGACGACGTCACCGGCGGCGTAAATGTTCGGAACCGATGTCTGGAACGTTTCCGGATTGACCTTGAGACGGCCGCGGCTGTCGGCTTCGAGCCCGATGGCCGGAAGGTTCAGCGTGTCGGTCGCCCCCAAGCGGCCGGCAGCGAAGAGAACCATGTCGGTCGTCAGGCGCCGGCCACTGTCGAGCGTCAGCTCGACCTTGCCGTTTTCAAGCGTCTCGACCTTGTCGGCCTTCTGGCCGAGCAACAGTTTCATGTTGCGGTCGCGCAGCTGGTAGGTGAAGTCCTCGACGATTTCCTTGTCGATGAAGTCGAGCATCGTCGATTTCGGGTCGATGACGGTAACCGCCGTGTCGAGCGCGCTGAAGATCGTCGCATATTCGATGCCAATGACCCCGGCGCCGATGACGATCATTGAGCGCGGCAATTCCTGCATGTCGAGCAGCTCGTCGCTGTCGAGAACGGTCTTGCCGTCAAAGGGCATGTAATCGGGGCGAAAGGGCTTCGTGCCGACCGCTAGCAGAATGCTGGCGCCGCTCACCGTCACTGCTTCGCCGTCGTCCTTGATGACCTGCAAGGTGGTGGAATCGACGAAGCTCGCCTTGCCGCGAATATGGTGGACGCGATTGCGGGCGAACTGGTGCTCAAGCACTTCCACTTCGTGGTCGAGCGTGATCAGCAAGCGGCGACGCAGATCCTCAGCACTGATTTCCTGCTTCACGCGGTAGCTGCGGCCGTAAAAGCCGCGCTCGCGCCAGCCGGAAAGATTGAGTGCGGTCTCGCGCAGCGTCTTCGAGGGGATTGTGCCTGTGTGAACTGAAACGCCGCCGACGCGTTTGCCCTGCTCGATGACGAGCACTTTCTTGCCGAGCTTCGCAGCCTGGATCGCGCCGCGGCGCCCCGCGGGGCCGCTGCCCACCACAACGAGATCGTACTGAAACATCATCTAGCCCCGGATTGGAAATGGAATCATCGACGCGAAATTTCGCTCCTCCATCGGTAGCCGGTCAATGTTACAGATTGTTTTACGACTGCTGAATCCGGCGAAAGTGTGCTTTTCAGATCAGCTTCAGCCCTTTCAGGCTGACATGGCCGTCCTTGCCGATGATAACGTGGTCGTGGACGGTGATGTCGAGTGCCTTGGCGGCGTCGATGATGACTTTCGTCATCTCGATGTCGGCGCGCGATGGTGTCGGATCGCCGGACGGATGATTGTGGACCAGGATCATCGCCGTTGCCGAAAGCTCGAGCGCCCGCTTCACGACTTCGCGCGGATAGACCGGCGTATGATCGACCGTGCCGCGGCCCTGTACCTCATCGGCGATCAGCACATTGCGTTTGTCGAGGAAGAGGATCCGGAACTGTTCGCGGGTCTCGTGCGCCATGGCTGCGTGGCAATACTGGATCACCGAAGACCAGGAGGAAAGCACTTGCTTGCTCCTGAGTTCGCTCTTCAGAGTGCGATGGGCCACTGTCGAGATCAGTTTCAGGTCGAGCGCCACAGCCTCACCGACACCCTTCACCTCCGTCAGCAATGCCGCAGGCGCACCGAACACGCCGGAGAGTGAGCCGAACCGTTCGATCAGCGCCTTGGCGATCGGCTTGGTGTCGCGCCGCGGGATCAGGCGGAAAAGCAAGAGTTCGAGGATCTCGTAGTCTGCAAGCGCCGTGTCGCCGTGCTCGCGAAAGCGGTCCCGCAGGCGCTCGCGATGGCCGTGATAATGCTCTTGCACCGCCAGCGAGGTGGGCAGGCCGGCTCTGGCTTTCGGCGCGGATGGTTTTCCCGGCAGCCCGAAGAACGAACGTTCGTCAGAGGCAACAGGCTCCTCGAAGGGCAGTTCGTCGTCGGAAGATTTCGGAACAGCCCCCTTCGCCATCGGAGCGTCACCCGTTGAACGGCGGCAGGCCGGGGCGGTCGAGCCCGCCGGGCGACAGCGTAAATATCTCGCAGCCGTTGGCGGTGACGCCGACGGTATGTTCGTACTGCGCCGAAAGCGAGCGGTCGCGGGTCACAGCCGTCCAGCCGTCGGCGAGCACCTTCACATGCGGCCGGCCGAGATTGATCATCGGCTCGATGGTGAAGATCATGCCTTCGCGCAGCTCCGGCCCTTCGTTGGCGCGGCCGTAGTGCAGGATATTGGGCAGATCGTGGAACAGCCGACCGACGCCGTGTCCGCAGAAATCGCGCACCACCGAACAGCGCTCGGCCTCCGCATAGGTCTGGATCGCCTCGCCGATCGCGCCCGTACGAGCGCCCGGCCTGACGGCGGCAATACCGCGCATCAGCGATTCATAGGTAACCTCGAGCAGACGCTCGGCGGCCCGCTTGATCGTGCCGACGGGATACATCCGGCTGGAATCGCCGTGCCAGCCGTCGAGCACGAAGGTGACGTCGATATTGACGATATCACCTTCGCGCAGCGGCTTGTCGTTCGGAATGCCATGGCAGACGACATGGTTGATCGAAGTGCAGGTCGATTTGGTATAGCCGCGATAGTTCAGCGTTGCCGGATAGGCGCCATGATCCATGCCGAAATCGAAGACGAACCGGTCGATGTCATCGGTCACCAGTCCCGGCTTGACGATATCGGCAAGCGCGTCGAGACAGCGCGCGGTCAGCTGGCACGCCCTGCGCATGCCTTCGAATGCTTCCGCGTCGTAAAGCCGGATGGCGCCCGTATTCTTCGGGGGCGCGGAAGAGGCTTCGATATAGTTCACCATTGCAGGGCCTTAGTCGAGAATATTAGAATAGTTCATAATGCAGCTATGCCGGGTTCGTCCATCGCGATCAACCACCGGCGCGACATTTCTGATTGGATCTCATCCACCACCCGTGCGGCTTTCCGCCTCCGACGGAATGCAGAATTATCGGCTGGGCTTGAATATCCACAATCTTCCCAACGGGATAGGATTGATTGGCTTGAGGCTCCCGGCTACTCACCGATTGGTGACAGCGGGGAAGGGTCGGTCATGTTGATTGAAGCGGTAAAACTTGAAAATTCGGGCGCCGAGCCGGAGCGGCGCGTGCGCGATCGCGGCGCCACGGAGCGCGCCATCCTTGCCGCCGCCAAGTCGCTGCTGGCCGAGGAGGGTTTCCAGAATTTCGGCATCAATGCGGTCGCCCGCCGCGCCGGTTGCGACAAGCAGCTGATCTACCGCTATTATGGCGGCCTCGACGGGTTGGTCGAGGCGATCGGCGCCGATCTCGGTACATGGGTGAGGGATCGCATCCCGGAAGACGCCGGCGGCATGTTCCTGCTCACTTATGGCGATCTGATGGAGCGGCTGGCGCTTCTCCTTCTCGAAGCCTTGAAAAATGACCCGCTGATGCGTCGCATCCTCGCGTGGGAGATATCGGAAAATACCGAACAGGTCAGGCGGCTGGCGGAGGCACGTTCGAAGGCGCTTGCTCTCTGGCTCGAACGGATGCGCGGCTCGCTGGCGCCGCCGAAGGGCGTGGACGCCGCTGCCGTCAATGCCGTCGTCATCGCCGCGATC
Organism: Rhizobium sp. Pop5; assembly: GCF_024721175.1. Classification (NCBI taxonomy): domain Bacteria; kingdom Pseudomonadati; phylum Pseudomonadota; class Alphaproteobacteria; order Hyphomicrobiales; family Rhizobiaceae; genus Rhizobium; species Rhizobium sp. Pop5. The sequence continues at coordinate 1,462,150 of NZ_CP099399.1, forward strand.
CAGCATCTCGTGCTTACCGGCGCGGCCGGCGGGCAGTGCGCCGGCCTGTCGCTGAAGACGCCGAAAGACTGGGAGAAGGCGGCGACGGCGCTCAAACGCATCGTGCGCGGTGTCTACGGCTGACCTTTCCTTCATCCACAGGGGCGTCGCCCGCATTAACCTTAACAGATGGTTTACGTTGCGTGGGCGGGGTTAACCCGCCACTGTGGAGGCAGCAGAGATGGTACGAGTAGAGTCCCGAGTTGATGTCCATGGGAGCCAAAATCGCTAGAGTCTTGTTTCTCGTGACGGCGATGATGTTCTTCGCAATCCTGGCACTGGACATCGCAGTTCCCACGCTGGTGCTTTGCACTATGGCGTTGTCGACCTGGCTGGTATCTCTCGATCTGCCCGTTGCGCGCAAGCATGGAGGAGAGGCCGCATGAAGTGGTTTCTAGTCTTCTGGGCCGGCCCAATCGTCTTTCTGGGCGGATGGTACTGGCTTTCCTATTACGACATGAACTTCGGCATCTTCATGCTGACGCGGCAGGTGCATGATCTGACCTTCGCGGTTTACGGCAAGGTGCTCGGCATTCCCCCGGAAACCATTCCGCCGCTCGTTGCCCGCGCGATTGCCGTCGACAGCCTCGTCGTCTTCGCGATCATCGGCTTCAGAAAGCGCAAATCGATCATCGCCTGGTGGAAGGCGCGTCAGGCGCTGAATTCGTCATCTGCCGACCTTGCCAGCAAGGAGAGCCTGTCGAGCGCGCCCTGAAGGATGAAGCTTGCCGCGGCCGAATCGATCCGTTCGGCCCGCTTGGCGCGCGAAACGTCCATTTCCAGTAATGCCCGTTCCGCCGCAACCGTCGAAAGCCGTTCGTCCCAATAGACGAAGGGCAGCGCCGTCTTCTGTTCCATGTTGCGCACGAAAGCGCGCGTCGCCTGCACGCGCGGACCCGCCGATCCGTCCATATTCATCGGCAGGCCGATGACGAAGCCCCCGATCTTTTCGGCTGCCGCAAAGTCCAACAACGCTTGCGCATCGTTCGTGAACTTGACGCGGCGGATGACCGGACGCGGCGTGGCGAAACGCCGCCCGAGATCGGACATGGAAAGGCCGATCGTCTTGGTGCCGAGATCAAGGCCGGCGATCGCCTGTCCTGGGGCGAGCGTTTCGGCCATTTCCTCGATCGTCAGCACCGTCATCGCAATTTCATCCCGTCAAAAGAAAGTGAAGTCGCCGTTGCTTTTCTCTGCGGCCACATAAGATATGTCCTTACCATCGATATCGGCTTTTGCATCACGTAATAAAGGAGACATTTCATGAAGATCACCTGGCTCGGCCATTCCGCCTTCCGCATCGAGACATCAAAGGCGAAGATCCTGCTCGATCCGTTCCTCACCCACAACGCTTCCTTTAGCGGCCAGGATATCAAGGACGTTTCCTCGGGCATCACCCATATTCTGCTGACGCACGGCCATGGCGATCATGTCGGTGATACCATAGCACTCGCCAAGGAAACCGGCGCTGTCGTGCTCGCCAATGCCGATCTCGCCGCCTGGCTCGGTTCCAAGGGCGTCGACAGGCTCGAGATGGGCAATACCGGCGGCACGGTCACCTTCGCCGGCTTCTCGGCGACCTTCACCAACGCACTGCACTCTTCCGCGCAGATCACCGAGGACGGCGTCTCGCACGCGCTTGGCAATGCCAACGGCCTCATGCTGCATTTCGACGACGAAGCCTCGATCCTCGCCATGGGCGATACAGACATCTTCTCCGACATGGCGCTGATCAACGAGCTGCATCAGCCTGATATCGGCTTCGTGCCGATCGGCGACCGCTTCACCATGGGCGGCGCGGTGGCGGCACTCGCCTGCCAGCGCTATTTCAGCTTCAAGACCGCGATCCCCTGCCACTATGGCACCTTCCCGATCATCGACCAGACGGCTGATAAATTCATCACCGGCATGGAGGGATCGAAGACGGAGGTGAAGGCGCCGAAGCCCGCCGAGAGCCTGTCGATCTGACGAAACCCCGTTGCGTCAGGCGGACATGGCCTTTATAGCGGGTAGAAAAATCCCATCCGGAGAATGCCATGTCCGTCGATCTCGCCACCGTGAAGCGCGTCGCCAAACTTGCCCGTATTGCCGTTTCCGAAGACGAGGCAAATCGCATGGTCGGTGAGCTGAACGGCATTCTCGGCTTCGTCGAGCAGCTCTCCGAGGTGAATGTCGATGGCGTCGAAGCGATGACATCGGTGACCCCGATGGCGATGAAGAAACGGACCGACGAAGTCAGCGACGGCAACAAGGCGGCCGACGTCGTCGCCAATGCGCCCGTCACCGACCACAATTTCTTCCTGGTGCCGAAAGTCGTCGAATAGGGCTTCGAAAGCCTCTTTCCGACCTTATAGTCATTTCCAGATCTGAAGCGAAAACACGATGAGCGAACTCACCAGCCTGACCATCGCCGAAGCCCGCCAGAAGCTGCGTGCCAAGGAAATCACCGCGATCGAACTGACCGAAGCCTATATTTCGGCAATCGACGCGGCCAATGGCCGGCTGAATGCCTATGTGAAGACGACGCCGGATCTCGCCCGCCTCATGGCGCGGAAGTCAGACGAGCGTATCGCTAGCGGCAAGGCGGGCGACCTCGAAGGCATTCCACTCGGCATCAAGGATCTCTTCGCCACCGTCGGCGTCCACACCCAGGCCTGCAGCCACATTCTCGATGGTTTTGAGCCGCGTTATGAATCGACCGTGACGCAGAACCTCTGGGATGACGGCGCGGTCATGCTCGGCAAGCTGAATATGGACGAGTTCGCCATGGGCTCCTCCAACGAGACCTCCTACTACGGCCCGGTGATCAATCCCTGGCGGGCCGGGGGCTCCAACCAGCAGCTCGTCCCGGGCGGTTCCTCCGGCGGCTCGGCCGCAGCCGTCGCCGCGCATCTTTGCGCCGGCGCAACGGCAACCGATACCGGCGGCTCGATCCGCCAGCCGGCCGCCTTCACCGGCACGGTCGGCATCAAGCCGACCTATGGCCGCTGTTCGCGCTGGGGCACCGTCGCCTTCGCCTCCTCGCTCGACCAGGCCGGCCCGATCGCCCGCGACGTGCGTGACGCCGCGATCCTTCTGAGGTCGATGGCAAGCGTCGACGCCAAGGACACGACATCAGTCGATCTGCCGGTGCCGGATTACGAGGCGGTCCTCGGCCAGTCGCTGAAGGGCATGAAGATCGGCATTCCGAACGAATACCGTGTCGACGGCATGCCGGAGGAAATCGAGACCCTCTGGCGCCAGGGCATCGCCTGGCTGAAGGATGCCGGCGCCGAGATCGTCGACATCTCGCTGCCGCACACCAAATATGCTCTTCCGGCCTATTACATCGTCGCTCCTGCCGAGGCCTCCTCGAACCTCGCGCGTTACGATGGCGTGCGTTACGGCCTGCGCGTCGACGGCAAGGATATCGTCGACATGTACGAGAAGACGCGCGCCGCCGGCTTCGGCAAGGAAGTCAAGCGCCGCATCATGATCGGCACCTACGTGCTGTCGGCCGGCTACTACGATGCCTATTACATCCGCGCCCAGAAGGTCCGCACGCTGATCAAGCGCGATTTCGAACTCGCCTTCGACGCCGGCGTCGATGCCATCCTGACCCCGGCAACGCCGTCGTCCGCCTTCGGCATCGCCGACGAAAACCTCGCCGCCGATCCCGTGAAGATGTATCTGAACGACATTTTCACCGTGACGGTCAACATGGCGGGTCTCCCCGGCATCGCCGTGCCCGCCGGCCTCGACCAGAAGGGCCTGCCGCTCGGCCTGCAGCTGATCGGCAAGGCCTTCGACGAGGAAACCCTCTTTAAGACCGCTTACGTTATCGAACAGGCAGCCGGCAGGTTCACGCCGGCCAAATGGTGGTAACGGATCTAACGACCCGAAAAATGGAGGCGGCCGACCGAGAAGCGATCGGCGCCGTCGGTTTCGCCGCCTGGGCGGCAGGCGGTGCCTTCGAGGACAGCTATCGCAATCCCGAGGTGATTGCCAAAGTCCAGCACGAATTCGCCGTCTTTCCCCATAAGACGAAAGGCGAGATTTTCGTTGCTGAGCTGGACTCTGAGATCGTCGGCTGGGGAGCGCGCGAAGGTGAACCGAATTATGTGTCCGATCTCTGGGTGCATCCCGATCATCAGGGCAGAGGTATCGGCCGGGCTCTACTCGTGCATTTGTGCGGCCTGATCGCAGCCGAAGGGCTGGCGACTGTCCGGCTCGATACACATGCCAGGAATGAGGGCGCGATCCGCCTTTACGAACGTTGCGGTTTCACGATCATCTGGCACGGCATCGAATTTTCCAAGAGCATGGGCGTCCCGCTTGAAAAGGTGCATATGGAGAAGCGGCTGGTCTGAGTGGTCGCCGAAACCGAGGAGGGTCTTATGGCGAGCAATGATCTTGTGCGGCTGATCGAGGCAATCGATCGGCTTGCTGTCGGCGGTTTTGCCATGGGCGCGGATTGGCAGGCGGTTCACGATATCTGTCAGCGCCACGAAGGCGAGCAGCCGTTCGACTGGGGGCATGCTCTGTGCCATCGCATCGAGGGCGACGACTGGAACGCCGATTACTGGTATCGCCGCGCGGGCAAGATCCGCGGCACGGGCGCGATGGCGGACGAGTGGTCGGCGATGCGGGCGGAATTGTCTGCAAAGGCTTGAAGTGAACCCTAACCACGCGCCGATGCCGGCGCGTGGTTAGGGGACTGCCTGATTACCTGTTGTCCAGCTGCGATCTGACCAGCCTCAGCCCTCTTTCGGTGATCCGATAGGGCTGGCCGCCCGAAGACTTGATCGCCTTGAGGCGCTTCAGCCTGCGGAAGAGATCGAGGTCGACGCCAGGATAAAGCCAGCCGTCGCGGGTGAAGCAACTGACTGCCCCGATCCTTCTGTCGTCGTCGCGGGTAATTTCGATGCGCCCACCTTGGGCCATAAGATGCAGGATGCGCTGCTCCGTGCGAGAAATATCCATGTTGTGAGATCCGGTATTGCGCCCGGCAGGGCGCACAAAAACGATCTGGCGCTCATTCGAACGTCAGGGCTTCGTTTTTTTCGGGCCCATGCGCGCAAGAAGACTTGCGGGCAGGGCCTTTACCGGGTCTCAGGCAGGCTCAACATAAAACACCTCGATAAGCCTTATTATTCAGGCCGGAAAAAGTGGTCAAGGGTGCCTTTGCCGGTCAAATCAGGTCGAAAAACCACAGTTTCCACGCATCATCCCTTTGGGGCCACTGGTAAATTCCGCGACTCAATGGTCTATTTGCTGGGTAACGCGGAGGTGTCGTTGATCCACATTCGCAATGCCCGCGACGGGGAAGCGGAACTGTTGAGCGAGATCGGGCTGCGGGCCTGGCAAAAGGCGATGGCGTCAATCGGCGAATCGGACGCGATGATCGACGCGGCGCGCAACGCCTTTCGCAATTTCGTGGAAAATGACTGGCTGACCATCACCGTCATCGAGCAGAACGGCCAGGTCGCCGGCTGGGCGGCGCGCGAGGGACTTGACGAAACCATCTCGGATTTCTGGATCGATCCCATCTTCACCCGTCAGGGGCTCGGCTCCGCGCTTCTCCAACGCATCGAAAAGGATATCTCCGAGCAGGGCTTCGAGAAGGCGGCGATGCAGACCCATTCCGGCAATAACGAGGCGATCGGCTTCTTCCGTAAGCACGGCTATGGCATCCACTGGCTCTCGGTCGCCTATAATCCAAAGCTCGACCGCGACGTGCCTTCGGTCGGGCTGACCAAACAGCTCGTTTCCGACGGCGACCGAGGATACGGGCAAGAGTTTTGATGTGCAGCAAATGCCGCCAGCTGCGGTTCTCGGCCCATGGCGAACTATTCGGACGTCACGCAAAAGTTGTTGCCTTCAGGATCATTCAATACCGTGTAGGCATCCGTCTCGCGGACGTATGTCGCGCCAAGCGATAGGAGCCGTTCCACTTCCTTCTCCCGATCCATGGCGGCGATATCGAGATGAACCCGGTTGCGGGCGGGACGCTCTCCCTGGCGAAGATGGAAGCAAAGGCGGGTTCCCGGCCCTTCGACCATCACGGTCGGGTCCGTTTCCGGTGTCAGTCCCATCGCGGCAAGGCGGGCCAATTCCGCATCGTCATAAGGCATCACTTGGTAGCCATCGAGCGCCGCCGCCCAGAAACGAGCGACGCGCGAGGGAATGTCGCAGTCAGTGACGATTTCTTTCAGCTTTCCCATGGCGTTTCTAAAACTAGTCGGATTTACGCTGGAAAACCCGCTCGACAACCGCGCCGCCGGCGGCCGGCAGTAATGCGAAAAGCATCAGCTGCGGTATTCCCTGTAACGTCAACAGGCCGGAAAGGGTAAGCGCGACCAATAATCCCGCCAGAGTCCCAACCAGATAGGGCAGATAACCCTTCAAAAGCGCCTCCATATGATGAGGGTCTCAAATCCATAGCTACATTTTGGCTGAAGATAGAGATCATTGTAACATCGGCAACTGAGCCGGTCGAATTTCGCGTCGATGGTCCGTGCTCATGCGGAACCTAGCCGTTGCTGGCGCAAAATAGCTCCGCGGCTCAAGCAGAAGCGGGGGCGGTGCAACCGTTACACAATTCCGCGAAAGTCTTGCACCGGCACGCCATTTCCTTTACCTCACGAGTGGAAAAGAACAGCCTGCAAAGAGCATCAGATGACCCTTGTCGACGTCCGCACGCCCGATCCGAAACGCTTCATCCCCGGCGCCACCGGCGACTGGGAAGTCATTGTCGGCATGGAAGTCCATGCCCAGGTGCTGTCCAATTCGAAGCTCTTCTCCGGCGCCGCGACGGAATTCGGCAAGCCGCAGAATTCGAACGTCTCGCTCGTCGATGCCGCCATGCCCGGCATGCTGCCCGTCATCAACGAGGAATGCGTCAGGCAGGCCGTGCGCACCGGTCTCGGCCTCAAAGCCCAGATCAACAAGCGCTCGCTGTTCGACCGCAAGAACTACTTTTATCCCGACCTGCCGCAGGGCTATCAGATCTCGCAGTTCAAGGATCCGATCGTCGGCGAGGGCAAGATCGTCATTTCGCTCGGACCGGACCGCCAGGGCCAGTTCGAGGATATCGAGATCGGCATCGAACGCCTGCACCTGGAACAGGATGCCGGCAAGTCGATGCACGACCAGCACCCGACCATGTCCTATGTCGACCTCAACCGTTCCGGCGTCGCGCTGATGGAGATCGTCTCCAAACCCGACATGCGCTCGTCCGACGAAGCCAAGGCCTACATGACCAAGCTGCGCTCGATCGTGCGCTATCTCGGCACCTGCGATGGCAACATGGACGAGGGCTCGATGCGCGCCGACGTCAACGTCTCCGTCCGTCGTCCTGGCGAGGCTTTCGGCACGCGCTGCGAAATCAAGAACGTCAACTCCATCCGTTTTATCGGCCAGGCGATCGAATACGAAGCCCGCCGCCAGATCGGCATTCTGGAGGATGGCGGCGAGATCGAGCAGGAAACGCGCCTCTTCGATCCCAACAAGGGCGAAACGCGCTCGATGCGCTCCAAGGAAGACGCGCACGACTATCGCTATTTCCCCGATCCGGATCTGCTGCCGCTCGAATTCGACGATGCCTTCATCAAGGCGCTCGAAGCCGACCTGCCGGAACTGCCCGACGACAAGAAGGAGCGCTTCGTGCGCGAACTCGGCCTGTCGGTCTACGATGCTTCCGTGCTCGTCTCCGAAAAGGCGATCGCCGACTATTTCGAGGCCGTGGCAGCGGGCCGCGACGGCAAGACGGCGGCAAACTGGGTGATCAATGACCTGCTTGGCGCGCTGAACCGCATCGGCAAGGACATCGAGCAGACGCCGGTCTCGCCGGCTCAGCTTGGCGCCATCATCGACCTCATCAAGGCGGGAACCATCTCCGGCAAGATCGCCAAGGACCTCTTCGAGATTGTGCTGACCGAAGGCGGCGATCCGGCCGAGATCGTCGAAGCGCGCGGCATGAAGCAGGTGACGGATACCGGCGCGATCGAAAAGGCCGTCGACGAAATCATCGCCGCCAATCCCGAACAGGTCGAAAAAGTCAAGGCGAAGCCGACCATGGCGGCATGGTTCGTCGGCCAGGTGATGAAGGCGACCGGCGGCAAAGCCAATCCGCAGGCCGTCCAGGCGCTCGTCAAGGCGAAGCTCGGCATCGAGGAATAAGCAGTGTATTTCGTCCGCACCGCCGGAGAGCACGACCTGGAGAAGGTTCGCGCGCTTCTGGCGGAGAGCTTTCACGCCACCTATGACGGCCTCCACGGCAAAGCCAAGGTGGATGAGCTGATCACCCATCTCTTTACGCCGGCAGCGCTGAAGGCGCGGCTGGCGCGCAAGGATGCGGAGTTTCTTGTTGCCGATGATGGCCGCAATATCGGTGGCGTGGGTTATGCGGCGATGTCGCAGAAGCTGACAAAGACGGTCATGCTGCACCTCCTTTATGTCAGCTCGAAACTGCAGCGTCAGGGCATTGGCCGCGATATTTTCGCCGAGCTCGAAACCTGCTTCCCGGACGCGGAAATCATGCGTCTGGAAGTCGAGCCGCAAAATGCGGCGGCGATTGCCTTCTATCAGGCGCATGGTTTTGCGGAGGTCGGCCGCAGCGAAAATAACGCATCCGGACAATCCGGCATTCCGTCGCTGATTTTCGAAAAACCGCTTGGAGGCCATTGAGATTATGGCGGTCGCGTCGTCCGACCTTCTCATTCGAGGGGCGCGCAGGGATGATTTGCCGGCACTTGTGGCGTTGTTTGCCGCCGATGCGCTTGGCGGCCACCGCGACACGACGGATCCCGAGGCTTTTCCCGAGTATGTCAGGGCCTTTGCCGCTATCGAGGCTTCTCCCGATCAGACGCTATACGTCGCAGAGCACGGCGGCGAGGTCGTCGGCACCTTCCAGACGATGGTGACGACCTCGCTCACTGGCCGCGGCTCCTCGGCGATGATCATCGAAGCGGTGCAGACCCGCGCCGATATGCGCCGGCAGGGGATCGGCGCGTTGATGATTGAATTCGCCATTGCCGAGGCGAAAGGTCGCGGGATCAGGCTCGTCCAACTGACATCGAATGTAGTGCGCAGGGATGCCCACCGTTTCTACGAAAGGCGGGGCTTCAAGCCATCGCATCTCGGTTTCAAGATGGCCCTGAAATGACCGTCGTTTCGGCGGGAATCACTGGACAATTCGGCGTGGCGGCGGCATAAGCGAAAAAAGCCTTTCTGCTTTCGTCCGCGTCCTGCGGCCACGAGGAAAAGACATGATCAAGTTCCTGCTGCACACCTTCACCTGGTGGAACAACTACACTCTCGGTACGCTGTTTGCCCTTCGCGGCTTCAAGCGCGTTGGTGAAGACGAGTTCGGCAATGTCTACTACGAAGGCGGCCTTTCCTCCTACGGGCTGGCGAAGCGCTGGGTGATCTACAAAGGTTATGCCGAGGCCTCCGCGATCCCGCCGGGCTGGCACGGCTGGATGCATCATCGCACTGATGTTCCGCCGTCCAAGGAAAATTACACCGCCAAGGAATGGCAGCGGCCGCACCGTCCCAACTTCACGGGTTCGCCGCAGGCCTACCGCCCGCCGGGTTCCCTTGCTGCTTCTGGCGAGCGGCCGCGCGTCACCGGCGATTACGACGCCTGGACGCCGGGCAACTGAGACGGCCAGACCGGGCGATCCCAAGCCCGGCTTTTGGCCACAATTGACCTTTACCCGCAGGTTGGCCGCGCTTGACTGCGGCCGTAGTTGAAAATTCTGGAGACGGGTACATGAAGCTCTTCACGCGGAACATGGTCCTGCGTGCCGCCGGATCGCTGCTGGCGCTCTCGGCTCTGCTTCCGACGGTAACGGCAAATGCCGCCCGCATCGACAATCCGGTTGCTGTCTTCTCCGGTCTCGACAAGATCACCGGCCGCATCACCACTTTCGATGTCTATGTCAACGAGACGGTACAGTTCGGTGCGCTGCAAGTGACGCCGAAGGCCTGCTACTCGCGCGATCAAACCGAAGCACAGAAGATCGATGGTTTTGTCGAAGTCGACGAAATCACTCTCGACCGCAAGATCCGCCGCATCTTCACCGGCTGGATGTTCGCCGATAGCCCCGGCCTCAACGCCGTCGAGCACCCGATCTACGACGTCTGGCTGAAAGACTGCAAGACGACCTCGGACGTTCCGGCTCCCGATAACGCCAAGGCGCCCACTCGCTAAGGCGGGGCTGTCGAATAGACGCCATCAATGCAACGGCTTAGAACTGAAGGTGTGGCGATTCCATCGCCGCGGCCAGCATTACGGCATAATCGGCCTTCGGAACGTCGATTGCTCCGAATGTCTTCAGGTGCTCGGTGGTGAATTGCGTGTCGAGTAGGGTGAAGCCGCTTTTCCGCAGCCGGCCGACCAGATGCACTAAGCAGATCTTCGAGGCATCCGTCCGCCGCGAAAACATGCTTTCGCCGAAGAAGGCCGATCCGAGCGAGACGCCGTAGAGGCCGCCGACCAATTCGTCGCCATCCCAGGCCTCGACGGTATGGGCATGGCCCATGTCGAAAAGCGTCGAATAGAGCGATCTGATCGTTGTGTTGATCCAGGTACTGGGGCGGCCCGATGTCTCTTCCGCGCAGGCGGCGATGACCGCATCGAAAGCATGGTCGAAACGGATTTCGAACGGCTTCCGGCGAACCGTCTTGGCGAGACTTTTCGATATGTGGAAATCATCAAGCGGCAGCACGCCGCGCAATTCCGGTTCGACCCAGAAGATCTCCGGGTCGTCGGCGGATTCGGCCATCGGGAAGAGCCCGATGGAATAGGCGCGCAGGAGAATTTCAGGGGTAATGCCTGGTGACTTCCTGCGCGATCCTGCCATTCCTGTCCTATGCCGCCGGCGTGTTGGCGAGATGGTGTTCCAGCCAGTGGATGTCGTAATCGCCGTTGGCGATATCCTGGTTGGAGACGAGATCCTGGAACAGCGGCAGCGTCGTATTGATGCCGTCGACCACGAACTCGTCGAGCGCCCGGCGCAGGCGCATCATGCATTCGACGCGGGTGCGGCCGTGCACGATCAGCTTGCCGATGAGGCTGTCGTAATAGGGCGGGATTTTATAGCCCTGATAAGCGCCGGAATCGATGCGCACGCCAAGGCCGCCCGGCGCGTGGAAATGCGTGATCGTGCCGGGCGAGGGCACGAAGGTGCGCGGGTGTTCTGCATTGATGCGGCATTCGATGGCATGACCGGAAAAATGTACCTCGTCCTGCGTCACCGACAGACCGCCGCCGGAAGCGACGCGGATCTGCTCGTGCACGAGGTCGATGCCGGTGATCGCTTCGGTGATCGGATGCTCCACCTGCAGGCGGGTGTTCATTTCGATGAAATAGAACTCGCCGTTCTCGTAGAGGAATTCGATCGTGCCGGCGCCGCGATATTTCAGCTTCTTCATGGCGTCGGCGCAGATCTGGCCGATCTTCATGCGCTGCTCGACGTTGAGCGCCGGCGAATTCGCCTCTTCCCAGACCTTCTGGTGGCGGCGCTGCAGCGAGCAGTCGCGCTCGCCGAGATGGATGGCATTGCCTTCGCCGTCGCCGAACACCTGGATTTCGATGTGTCGCGGCTTGCCGAGGTATTTTTCCATGTAGACGGCGTCGTTGCCGAAGGCCGCCGCCGCTTCCGTGCGCGCCGTCGACCAGGCTTCGATCAGGTCAGCCTCGCTCTTGGCGACCTTCATGCCGCGCCCGCCGCCGCCGGCCGTCGCCTTGATCAGCACGGGATAGCCGATTTCAGCCGCTGTCCTGATCGCGTCCTCTTCGGTCTTCACTTCGCCGTCCGAGCCCGGAACCACCGGAATGCCGAGTTCCAAGGCCGTCGTCTTGGCGGTGATCTTGTCGCCCATGATGCGAATGTGATCCGCCGTCGGCCCGATGAAAGTGATACCATGGGCTTCGAGAATATCGGCGAATTTGGCATTCTCGGACAGGAAGCCGTAGCCCGGATGCACGGCGTCGGCGCCGGTGATCTCGCAGGCGGCGACGATCTGGTGAATGTTCAGGTAGCTCTCGCGGGAAGAAGGCGGGCCGATGCACACGCTTTCGTCGGCAAGGCGCACATGCATGGCATCGGCGTCGGCGGTGGAATGAACCACGACGCAGGCGATGCCGAGCTCCTTGCAGGCCCGAAGCACGCGAAGGGCGATTTCCCCGCGATTGGCGATGAGGATTTTCGAAATCATGGGCATCGGCCTATTCGATGACGACGAGGGCTTGGCCGTATTCGACGGGATGTCCGTCATCGACGAGGATCTCGGTCACCTTGCCCGACTTCGGCGAGGGGATCTGGTTCATCGTCTTCATCGCTTCGATGATGATAAGCGTCTGGCCTTCCTTGACGGTCGCGCCGATCTCAATGAAGGGACGCGCGCCCGGGGCCGGGGCCATGTAGACGGTGCCGACCATCGGCGCATTGACGACGTTGGCGGGGTTGCGGCTGGGAGCTGCGGCCGAGGCGGCAGCGGCTGCTGCCGGTGCGGCGGCTGCAGGCGCGGCAAAAGCCGGCGCTGCGATCGGCGCCTGAACATACTGCATCGCGCCGGCGCGCGAAACGCGGATACGCAGGTCGTCCTGCTCGACCTCGATCTCCGTCAGATCCGTATCGTTGAGGATGTTGGCGAGATCGCGGATCAGTGCCTGATCGATACCCGATTTCTTTTCAGCCATGGTGTTGCCCTGTCTTCTTCTTATGCCGTGATGTTCTTCAGCGCGTGGAGCGCCAGGATGTAGCTGTGAGGCCCAAAGCCGCAGATCACGCCCTTGCATGCCGGCGCGATCATCGACTTGTGGCGGAATTCTTCCCGTGCGTGCACGTTCGATATGTGGAGCTCGATGACGGGAATTGATATGGCGCGGATCGCATCATGCAGCGCGATCGATGTATGCGTATAGGCGCCTGCATTGATGGCAACGCCGACGGCTTTTTCGTCCGCCTCGTGGAACCAGTCCACAAGCGTGCCCTCGTGGTTGCTCTGGCGGAAATCGATATCGAAACCGAGCTCGCGGCCGGCCGCTTTGCAGTCCGCCTCGATGTCCTTGAGCGTCTTGCCGCCATAGATGCCGGGCTCTCGCTTGCCCAGCATGTTCAGGTTGGGGCCGTTCAGGACAAAAATTGTTTGCGTCATCGAATGTTCCGTAAAATGCACGACGGCAACCTATAGACTCCGCGAGGGCTGAATGAAAGCCCTTACGGATTGGCCGGCAGGAATCGCGCCACATTTGTCCACATGGCTGAAACGTTTCGATTTTGGCGAATTGGTGAGCGGCCCGGTTGACCGCCCGCGGCTCAGCAGGCGGTCTTGCCGCAGCTACGCATATTCTTGACCTTGGCTTCGAGCTCGTCGAACCCGACGGCGCCCGGCACCAATTCGTTGCCGATCACATAGGAGGGCGTGCCGCTGATGCCGAGACTGGAGGCAAGCTGGTATGTCGCCTGAACGATTCCGTCATTCGGGCTCTTGGCCATTTCGGCGCGAAGCTTGTCTTCCTTGACGCCGAGAGAGTTTGCTACCGCGATCGCGCTTTCTTCAGAGGCGCGGCCTTCGTTGCTGAGAAGAGCAACGTGGAAATCGGCATATTTCTCGGGCGCCAGCCTGCGGAAGGCATCGGCCACCTTATGGGCAGCGACCGAATCCGGTCCGAGGATGGGGAATTCCTTCAGCACGAAGCGGACGTTCTTGTCTTTCTTCAGCATCGCCTGCATGTCGGGAAGCGCATGCCGGCAGTAGGTGCAGTTATAATCGAAGAATTCGACGACCGTCACATCGCCTTTGGGATTGCCGAGCGTGATGTCATCCTTCGACTCGAATATGTTGTTGCTGTTTTCCTCGATCGCCATATTGGCTTTCACCAGCCGCGCGGCTTCCTGCTTCTTCTGCAACGCATCCTGAACGTCGAGCATGATCTCGGGGTTCTCGATCAGATATTGCTTGATGAACTCGCCGAACTCCTTCTTCTGCTGATCGTCGAGCGCTGCTGCCGGAAGCGGAAGAGCGATTGATGCGGCAAGCGCCAGTGCGGTGAAGGTTTTCGGGATGAATGCCATGATATCCTCGTCATCGGCGGTATGATCGTCTCGGTGTCGAGACGTCGCCGGGTTAATGGACTTGAATGCTTCGCGTCAAGGTACGGCGCGTTCTCTTCTCCTCAAACAGGATTTTTCATCCCAGCGCGACCCTCGCGGGATTGTGATGAGCCGATTATTGCGGCAATTGTCGGGCCACCATTCAGAAGCCGAGCGAGAAGCGATCTTGTTTTCCATATCGAAACGCAGTGAAGTCGAGCCTTTTCACGCCATGGACGTATTGGCGGAGGCGACGAAGCGGCGCGCGGCCGGACATCCTGTTATCTCCATGGCTGTGGGTCAGCCTTCGCATCCGGCCCCCGAGGCCGCCCTGAAAGCAGCTCGCGAAGCGCTTTCCGAAGGCAGGATCGGCTATACTGATGCACTGGGGACGGCACGGCTGAAATCGGCGCTTGCCCAGCACTACAGGGACCGGCATGGCCTAAAGATTGATCCGGCGCGCATCGCCGTCACGACGGGGTCTTCGGCGGGTTTCAATCTCGCTTTCCTCACGCTTTTCGATGCCGGCGATGCCGTGGCGATCGCAAGGCCCGGCTATCCCGCCTACCGCAATATCCTCGGCGCGCTGGGGCTGAAGGTTCTCGAGGTGCCGGTCACGGCGGATACCCATTTCACCCTGACGCCGGAAAGCCTGGAGGCGGCGCAGAAGGAAAGCGGCTTGAGGCTGAAAGGCGTACTGCTCGCCAGCCCCGCCAATCCGACTGGCACGGTGACCGGCCGCGACGGGCTGAAGGCGCTGGCGGATTATTGTGCGGCCCATTCCATCGCCTTCATCTCGGATGAGATCTACCACGGACTGACTTTCGCTGGCGAGGAGGCGAGCGCGCTGGAGCTGACCGACGAGGCGATCGTCATCAACTCCTTCTCCAAATATTACTGCATGACCGGCTGGCAGATCGGCTGGATGGTGCTGCCGGAACGCCTGGTGCGGCCGGTCGAGCGTGTGGCGCAGAGCCTCTATATCTCGCCACCCGAGCTCTCCCAGATTGCTGCCACGGCCGCTCTCGGAGCAAGCGACGAGCTGGATCGCGTCAAGGCAAGTTATGCCGCAAATCGCGAGCTGCTGCTCGACCGACTGCCCAAGATCGGCCTTGCACCCGCTTCGCCGATGGATGGCGCTTTCTATGCCTATGTCGATGTTTCGCGCTTCACCAATGACAGCATGGGTTTTGCCAAACGGATGCTTGCAGAAATCAACGTCGCGGCAACACCAGGCCTGGATTTCGATCCGCTGGAGGGACATCGAACCTTGCGTCTGTCCTATGCGGGTTCGCAAACAGAGATCGCCGAGGCGGTGGAGCGAATAGCAGTCTGGTTGAAGTAGTAGGGGGCAAGCGGCTGCTTGCCCATCCGTCGCTCAGCTTCGCGACGAAAACAGCGAGGCGAGCGTCGAAGCCGGTTTGCCGTTCAGCCGCGGCACCACAACGAGCTGCCTGATATCCCCGCGCCTGTAGGCTGCGAGGAAGCGTTTGTAATCCTTGAAAGATACGCAGCCGTTGGAATCGCCGTTCTTGCCGAGCATATAGGTATGGGCCAGCAGGCCGACACGGTCATAGATGGCGTCCGCGCCCTCGACCGGCGTCAGCCGGATTGCCGCGACGCCATGGAAAAGGCTCTCGCGCATGGTGAGGATATAGGTGTGCGGCGGCGTCGGTCCGCGCATCTTCTGGTTCACATAGCGCGGATTGTCACGCATCTTGCCGAGACCGGAGTGAGCTTCCAGCCGTTCGCCGTTCGGCAGATAGACGGTGCTGTTCTCGATATCGTAGATCGCGACACCTGCGCGCAGCTTGGGCGAGAAGACCGGCTTGTCGTAGCGCGGCACGGCATCGTCCTCGTCATCCTCGATCGGCGAGTTCGGCTTCGCATAGGCAAGGACTGGCTCGGCCGCGCGCTGTTCCCCCTTGGAAGCCGGAGCAGGTTTGCCGACGAGGCCGTCAGGCCGCGCCATCGGCAGCGGCACCGAATCCGCGTCCGGCGCCAGAACGAGATCGAAGGGCTGTTGCTCTTCAGCCTCTGCAACGACCATAGGCGCCGATTTTTCTGCAGGCGCCGACGCCGTTTTCATTGTGGCGGCAGCCGGCTCGACAGGTCCTGGAGCAATCTGTTGCGGTCCGGCATCGGCGAGCGCCAGCAGGGCAGGGAGTTGGACGGCCGCGACGGCTTCCTTGGAGGGAATGATGATGCGGTCTTGGTTTTCCTCGTCCGCGTCGATTTGAGCAACCTCGGCCGAAGGCGTGACGATATCGTCCTTGGCGAACTTTGCGCTGTCGGCGAGAGCGGCCGGCGTTGCGGCTGCAACCGCCACTCCAAGGCGGTTGTTCTTCGCGAGCGCAAGCGTCGCCATTGCGGCGGCATTTGTCTTTTTCGCATGCGAATGAATGAGGTCGGCCGTCAGGGCCACGACCGGCTTGGCATCGAAAGCGGCCAGCCGGTCAGCCTTGCCGACATGGATCAACCGTTCGTGGTTCGTCGCCGGCTTGAGTTTCGGCGCCGGTGCCACTTGCGTGAAGCCGTCGGACGGGGAAGCGGGTGCGGCGATCGAATGCATCGTCGCGAAGGTCGCGACCAGCCATGTGGAGGTCAGAAGTCCGGCGCCGACGACACCGTAAAGAAAACCGCGAGATCTGCGCAAACGCAAAGCAGACCCGCCAAGAGGGGTGACGTCATCGAACGTCCCTACCGCTAACGCCATACTACACTCGTCTTTCAAACTCGCTACGCAGGCCGGCGGCACTGACTGACTAAACTTCGCCGGGGCCGGTAAAGGCGCAAATGGGCCGAATTTGGACCAAGCGCGACTTCAGGCTGTTTCACAAGGATGACGAATTATGGTTTCTAATTTGTTTACGCGCCGTTGCTCTTTTTCTGGATGTCCCAAAAAGAGAGGCGTGCGGCCCTCTCAGGCGCGTTCCATCACATAACTTCCTGGCGCTTCCTCGATCGCGTTCAGCGCGTCGCCGCCGGGTTTGCGCGCCGGCACGCGTCTGCCGTCATGCGTTTCGATCCAGGTCTGCCAATGCGGCCACCACGATCCCGGCGTCTCGCTTGCCTGCTCGATCCAGGCCTCGTATTCGCCCTTGGCTGGGCCGCCCGTCCAGTATTGATATTTCTTCTTGTCGGGCGGGTTGACGACGCCGGCGATATGTCCTGAGCCGGTGACAACGAATTCCACCTTGCCGCCGAAGAACTGGCTGCCGAGGAAAACGGATTTGGCAGGCGCGATGTGATCCTCGCGGGTGGCGAGGTTATAGATCGGGATCTTCACGTCCTTCAGCGACACCGCTTTGCCGTCGAGGATCATCTCGTTGCGCGTCAGCGCATTCCGGAGATAGCAGTTGCGCAGGTAAAAAGCGTGGTTTGCCGCCGCCATGCGCGTCGAATCGGCGTTCCAGAACAACAGGTCGAAGGGCAGGGGCTCCTGGCCCTTGAGGTAGCTGTTGACGAAATAAGGCCAGATCAGCTCCGAGGCGCGCAGCATGTTGAAGGCCATCGACATCTTCGAGCCGTCGAGGTAGCCCGCCGCCTGCATATGCTCCTCGAGCGCTGCAAGCTGCTCCTCATCGACGAAGACCTTGAGGTCGCCGGCATGGGTGAAATCGACCTGTGTGGTAAAAAGCGTCGCGGTCTTGATGCGCTTGTTTTTTTCCTTGGCATGCAGAGCCAATGTTGCCGCCAGCAGCGTGCCGCCGACGCAGTAGCCGACGGCGTTGACTTCCTTCTCGCCAGTTGCCTTCTCGATCGTTGCAAGCGCAAAATCGATGCCCTCGCGGGCATAGGCGGCCCAGTCCTTCTCGGCATGGCGCGCATCCGGGTTGACCCACGAAATGACGAAGACCGTCTGACCCTGGTCGACACACCATTTGATGAAGGATTTCTGCGGGTTGAGGTCGAGAATATAGAACTTGTTGATCCAGGGCGGGCAGATCAGCAGCGGCCGTTTAAGCACCGTTTCTGTCGACGCTTCGTATTGGATGATCTGGCAGATGTCATTCTGGGCAATCACCTTGCCCGGTGTCAGTGCCATGTCGCGGCCGACGGCGAATTTCGTCATGTCGGTCTGGCGCAGGCGAAGATCGCCCTTTCCGGCAGCGATGTCCTCGGCCAGCATCTTCATGCCCCGCACCAGGTTTTCGCCGCTGGTTGCGATCGTCTCGCGGTAGAGCTGCGGATTGGTGGCGACAAAATTGCTTGGTGAAAGCGCTGCCGTGATCTGCTTCACGTAGAAGCCGGCCTTATGCTTGGTGTGCTCGTCGAGGCCATCGGTCTCCGACACGAGCTTATCGGCCCAGTCTGATGTGACGAAATAAACCTGGCGCAGAAAATCGAAGAAGGGATTCTTCTGCCAGTCTTCGTCCGAAAAGCGCTTGTCCTTGCGGATATCCGGCTCGGCAGGCGTCGGCTCGCCCTGCATGCGCTGCATCGAGCGCATCCAGATGCCGAAGAACGAGGACATCAGCTGCGTCTGCGCCTCGAAGGTGCGGCGCGGATCGGCGATCCAGTATTCGGTGACCTTGGATAGCGTCTTGACCATATCGGTCATCGGATCGACGACTGTGTCGGTGATCTCGCCGCGTTCGCGCGGCGCAAGCCAGGCCGAGGCGGCTTTCCCGAGATTTTCGAGCGCCCGGGCAAAATTCACCGTCATGGCCTCGGGATCCTTCAACAGATAAGGATCGAGATCGGTCGCGTCGAAACCGGCTTTGCCGCCATTTTTCTGGCCGCCATTCTCCTGCTTGCTGTCGGTCACCATTTCCTCCGGCGGCAGCACTCTTTTTATCCATTCGTTGTACATCGTGACCGAACGAGAAAACAAGTTCCACCCGCATCGGCTCATGCTATTGCTTTGTGGCGGCGACAAATTTAACAGTCGAAGCAGTCAGAACTGGATTTTGAGGCATGACGAAGAACGGCATTCGGCGCATCGCAACCTTCAACCGCACCGCATTGATCTGCGCCGCGGCGGCGATGGCCCTTGCCGGATGCAATCTGACGGCAGAGCAGAAGGCTGCCGCCGCCGCCAAGCGAGCGGCGCCGACCGCCGTTGTCATGCCGGCCACCAAGGGCGAGGCGGTCGAAGGTGGCCTTACGAAATACCCGGACGGCTATCCGAATTTCGGTGCGCCGCTGACGGCCGCCAACGTTCAGATGAGCGACGAACAGGCAGCCGAACTGCAGCATCAGCTGACCGCGCTTGCCGGCCAGCGCAAGGCCGGCACGATCACGGAAGCCGAATACCAGGCCAAAGTCGCCGAAATGCGCCGCATTGCCGCCGAGCATGGTGCGCAAACGCTCTCTGAAATCTCCAAATAAACCTTGCCTTTCAGGCAATTTGGACGCAAAGCCTTCCGGATGGATCGGAAGATGCATTTTTCCTGAGAATGCGCGCTGCGCGGCGTTTCCGTCAAAGATTTGCCGTGTGGCTTGGGTCTGATGAATACGGCGCTGCGATTCTGAAGTTCGTGTCGCAGCCGCCGGAAGACGGAACGAACTTCGATCGCGGCCGAAAAGCCGCCTTTCCATGGGGAATGAAATGGAAGAGTTTCACAAAGTCCGGCGTTTGCCGCCTTATGTTTTCGAACAGGTCAACCGTTTGAAGGCAAGCGCGCGAGCGGGCGGCGCCGATATCATCGATCTCGGCATGGGAAACCCTGACCTTCCGACCCCTCAGGCGATCGTCGATAAGCTCTGTGAAGTCGTGCAGGACCCGCGCACTCACCGCTATTCGTCCTCCAAGGGCATTCCCGGTCTGCGCCGCGCCCAGGCTGCTTACTATGCCCGCCGATTCGGCGTGAAGCTCAACCCGGACACGCAGGTTGTCGCGACCCTTGGTTCCAAGGAAGGCTTCGCCAACATGGCGCAGGCGATCACTGCGCCGGGCGACGTGATCCTCTGCCCGAACCCGACCTATCCGATCCATGCCTTCGGCTTCCTGATGGCCGGCGGCGTGATCCGCTCCATGTCGGTCGAGCCGGACGAGAGCTTTTTCCCGCCGCTTGAACGCGCGGTCCGCCATTCGATCCCGAAGCCCTTGGCATTGATTCTCAACTACCCTTCGAACCCGACGGCTTTCGTCGCGACGCTCGATTTCTACAAGGACGTTGTCGCCTTCGCCAAGAAGCACGACATCATCGTGCTGTCGGACCTTGCCTATTCCGAGATCTACTTCGACGGCGCTCCGCCGCCGTCGGTTCTCGAAGTGCCGGGTGCAATGGATGTGACCGTCGAGTTCACCTCGATGTCGAAGACTTTCTCCATGCCCGGATGGCGCATGGGCTTTGCCGTCGGCAACGAGCGGCTGATCGCCGCCCTGACGCGCGTGAAGTCCTACCTCGACTACGGCGCCTTTACGCCGATCCAGGTGGCGGCGACGCACGCTCTGAACGGCGATGGCTCCGACATTGCGGAAGTCCGCAACGTCTATAAGCGTCGCCGCGACGTCATGGTCGAGAGCTTCGGCAAATCAGGCTTCGAAGTGCCGCCGCCGGCCGCCACCATGTTCGCCTGGGCGAAGATCCCGGAAAAGTTCCGTCATCTCGGTTCGCTTGAGTTCTCCAAGCTGCTGGTCGAGAAGGCCGACGTCGCCGTTGCCCCGGGCATCGGCTTCGGCGAGATGGGCGACGACTACGTCCGTCTGGCGCTTGTCGAGAACGAACACCGCATCCGCCAGGCCGCGCGCAACATCAAGAAGTTCATGTCGACGGCGGACGAGACGATGCACAACGTCATCTCGCTCAACGCACACCGTTAATTCCAACCTCGAAGACAGCCGCAGATCTGCGGCTGTCTCTCACCACATTTCAGGATCGATCCATGGCAGATGCCCTCAAAATCGGCATTGCGGGCTTGGGCACCGTTGGCGCTTCACTCGTCCGCATCATTCAGCAGAAGAGCAACGAGCTTGCCGTCACCTGCGGGCGTCCGATTACGATCACCGCGGTTTCCGCGCGCGACAAAACGCGGGACCGAGGCGTCGATCTCTCCGCTGTCACCTGGTTCGATCGGCCTGAGGATCTGGCCGAAAAGGGCGATATCGACGTCTTCGTCGAGCTGATGGGCGGGGCCGAAGGGGCCGCCAACGTCTCGGTGCGAACAGCGCTCCAGCGTGGTCTCCATGTGGTGACAGCCAACAAGGCGCTGCTTGCCTATCACGGCGTCGAGCTTGCGATGATCGCGGAAGAGAAGGGCTCGCTACTGAATTTCGAAGCGGCGGTCGCCGGCGGTATCCCCGTCATCAAGGCGCTGCGCGAATCGCTGACAGGCAATGCCGTCTCGCGCATCTACGGCATCATGAACGGCACCTGCAATTACATCCTGACCAAGATGGAGAAGGAAGGGCTTCCCTTCGCAGAATGCCTCAAGGAAGCGCAGCGGCTGGGTTATGCCGAAGCCGATCCCGCCTTCGACATCGAGGGCAACGATACCGCCCATAAGCTTGCCATCCTGACGACGCTCGCCTTCGGCAACCGCATTGCGGCCGACGACATCTATCTCGAAGGCATCACCAATATCTCGATCGAGGACATCCACGCCGCCGCCGAGCTCGGCTATCGCATCAAGCTGCTCGGCGTCGCCCAGCGCACCGATACCGGCATCGAGCAGCGTGTGCATCCAACCATGGTACCGGTCGATTCGGTCATCGCCCAGGTCGACGGCGTCACCAATGCGGTGGCGATCGAATCCGATGTGCTCGGCGAACTGTTGATGGTCGGCCCCGGCGCCGGCGGCAATGCGACGGCTTCTTCGGTCCTCGGCGATATCGCCGACATTGCCAAGAGCCAGCCGGGCGCCCAGCGCGTACCGGTGCTCGGCCATCCCGCAGCGGCGCTGGAGCCCTACCGCAAGGCACGGATGCAGAGCCACGAGGGCGGCTATTTCATCCGTCTCACCGTGCTCGACCGCACCGGCGTCTTCGCAAGCGTCGCAACCCGCATGGCCGAAAACCACATCTCGCTGGAATCGATCGTCCAGCGCTCCAAGCAGCATCTGGCGCCTTCGCACCATCAGACGATCATTCTCGTCACTCACGCGACGACGGAAGAGTCGGTGCGCAAAGCCGTCGCCTCGATCAAGTCGGAGGGTTATCTTTTCGGCGAGCCGCAGGTTATTCGCATCGAGCGGCCCAAAGAGGAAGGCTGAGCCCTTATCCTGAAGTGGGACGGATGCCGCCCTGTCTCTGGCAGGGCGGTTTTTTCTGTTATCTGTTTAACATTCCCTTACGGAAGTCTATATTAACAGATACCGAAATATTGATATAAATAAAACCGGAGATGGTGAGTCGTCGGCGGGAGAGTTTCATGAGCAAGGACAGCCATGCCGGGAAGGGGTATGGCCGCCCGGGCGAGGCGCCGCCAGACCATCCCAATATGCTTGAGCAAATCCTCGAGCCGATCCACAGTGAGATTCGCAAAGATCCTCAAGATGAGCTTGACGGCGACGAATACACGCCAGGCCGCAACTGGGCCATTTTGCTGACGCTGTTTTCGGTCCTGCTGGTGCAACTCGCCGGCATCGCCCTGATCGTCTGGGCCGTGTTCTGGTAAAAATCCGTGTCTGCGAACTCCTCGCTATGTTATCTCCGCTGCTCCTGTAGAAAGAGCAGATAAAGTCAGCGGAGTTTGGCATGGCAGATCTCGTCGATCCCGTACAGCGCGCGTTTCTCGGCGTGGAGAAATCCGCGCTCGACAATCGCTGGGTCGCGCGGCTCGATCAGGCCGGGCAGAATCGCGCGCTGGCCATGTCGCAGATTCACGGATTGCCGGATCTGATCGCCCGCGTATTGGCGGGGCGCGGCGTGACGGTGGACGAGGCGATCGAGTTTCTCGATCCGACGATCCGCGGCCTGATGCCCGATCCCCATACACTGACCGATTGCGAAAAGGCGGCCGTCCGTCTCGTGCGCGCGATCGAGCGCGGGGAGAATGTCGCAATCTTCGGCGACTACGACGTCGATGGTGCGGCCTCGTCGGCGCTGATGTTCCGCTTTCTCAGCCATTTCGGCGTCAAGGCGAACATCTATATTCCCGACCGCATCTTCGAAGGCTACGGCCCCAATCCGGCGGCAATCAATCAGTTGATCGACAATGGCGCTCAACTGATCGTCACCGTCGATTGCGGCTCCACCAGTCACGAGGCGCTTGCAGCCGCTGCCGCGCGCAATATCGATGTCGTCGTCATTGATCACCACCAGGTGACACATGAGCTGCCGCCCTGCCATGCGCTCGTCAATCCGAATCGTGAGGATGATCTCTCGGGGCAGGGGCATCTTTGTGCTGCGGGCGTCGTCTTCATGGTGCTGGTCGCGACATTGCGGCTGCTGCGCGCGGCCGGGAACAAGCGCATCCTGGCGCTCGACTTGCTGCAATGGCTTGACATCGTGGCGCTTGCGACGGTCTGCGATGTCGTGCCCTTGAAGGGCCTCAACCGCGCTTATGTCGTGAAGGGGCTGGTTGCCGCCCGGCACCAGAGCAATGCCGGCCTTGCCGCACTCTTCCGCAAGGCTGGGCTTGCCGGCCCTGTCACGCCCTATCATTTCGGCTTCCTCATTGGCCCGCGCATCAATGCCGGGGGGCGGATCGGCGACGCGGCGCTCGGAAGCCGCCTGCTGACGCTTGACGATGCGGGAGAGGCTGAAATGATCGCGCAGCGCCTCGACGAACTCAACCGTGAGCGTCAGGCGATGGAGGCGATGATGCTGCAGGAGGCGGAAGCCGAAGCGCTCGCCGAATATGGCGACGGCGAGGGCGCGTCCGTCATCGTCACGGCCCATGAGAAATGGCATCCCGGTATCGTCGGGCTGATCGCCGCACGGTTGAAGGAAAAGTTCAAACGGCCGGCCTTCGCGATCGCCTTCGATCCTTCCGGCCGCGGCACCGGCTCGGGCCGCTCCATCAACGGCTTCGACATGGGCAGGATGGTGCGGGCGGCGGTCGACGAGGGAATACTCGTCAAGGGCGGCGGGCATGCCATGGCCGCGGGATTGACGGTCGAGCGCGACCATCTCGGCCGGCTGAGGACTTTTTTCACGGAGAAGGCCGAAAGAACGGTGGCAAACCTTGTCGCCAACGAGACGCTCAAGATCGATGGTGCGATCGGCGCGAGCGGTGCAACCCTCGAACTTATCGATCGTCTGGAGGCTGCCGGCCCCTACGGCTCAGGCCACGCACAACCGCTCTTTGCCGTGCCGGCCCATCGCGTGCGCGACGCGCGCCTGGTCGGCGAGAAGCATGTGAAGGTAACGCTGGAGGCAATGGACGGATCGCGGCTGGATGGCATCGCCTTTCGCGCCGCCGATACGGCTCTCGGAGGTCTGCTGCTCAATTCGCGAGGCGCAAGTCTCCATGTCGCAGGCTCCCTGGGCGCCGATCATTACCAGGGCGCACGCCGCATCCAGCTGCGCGTCTGCGATGCAGCGCCTGCGAAATAGGATCGTCACGCAAGCATCTGAAAGATATGGGATTTAGAGAGAAGAAGTGGCACGCCCTAGGGGAGTCGAACCCCTCTTCCCAGAATGAAAATCTGGTGTCCTAACCGATAGACGAAGGGCGCTTCCTTCGTGGTGGCGCCCTTATAGTCAGCACCTTCGAAAGCCGCAAGCGCCAAGATGCGAAAAAATCATCGTTTTCGCCGATTTTTTTGCTGCTGTGGAAAATCATGGTTTCGCCATGCGGCGAAACTGAAAAAGGCCAAGCGCACTGCACAGATTTGACAGGTTTACACAGGCGAGATGGTACGCCCTAGGGGAGTCGAACCCCTCTTTACAGAATGAGAATCTGTCGTCCTAACCGATAGACGAAGGGCGCAAGCCAACTTCGTTAAAATAGGAGCGTGCATAAGCTTCTGCAAGCGGATGCGATGGTTTCCGTGGGGAGAGAAAGTGGCACGCCCTAGGGGAGTCGAACCCCTCTTCCCAGAATGAAAATCTGGTGTCCTAACCGATAGACGAAGGGCGCTTCCTTCGTGGTGGCGCCCTTATAGTCAGGCACTTCCGATCCCGCAAGCGGCAAATTCGATTTTTTTCAAAAAAATGACATATATTTCGGCTGGTACATTTTTCGGGATTAGGATAGCCGAATCAACAGTTTGTGGGAGTTGCCGCAGGCCCATGAGACAGGGCTGACGTTGCGTTAGCCCTTCCATTCCTCTGGGATCAGATCGCTCTTGCAGTCGCTATCGGCGCGCGTTTGCCGCCGCAGCCCCAGTTCCAGTCGCGCGTTTTGCCGGTGTCGAGATGGACCGAATCCGTGTGGCAATAGGTGCCAACGCCACCGCGGTCCGGCAGCGAGCGGATATAGGTGGCGATATCCCATTTCGAGACGCCGTCGATCTGGATGTCGGCCGCCTCACAGCTCTTGTGCATCGATTCGTCAGCGCCGCCGACCAGGCGGTTATGCTCCTCGTCGCGATAGCCCGAGGTGACAACGACGGGCCGGCCGAAATGGGTTTCGACCGTCTTGATCACTTTCAACAGGTCGGGCTTGAAGCAGCCGACCTCGACATTGTCGTTCTGAAGATGCAGCCCGTTCGGCGCGATGCGCGTCATGCCGGGAAGGGCCGCCTTGTGCAAGAGGCCGGAAAGGCTGTCGAGCAAATTCTGCTTCGGAGCGCTGTAGAGCGCATTCACGGTCGAGGTCGGAATGCTGCCGGTCGCCAGCGATGCGGTTTGAATCGGTGCAACCTGCGTGCTGGTATTCTGCGAGGATTGCTGCGGCAGCACCGGTTCCGTTGGCTGCGCTGGGGCGGTAGGCTGGCTGTAGACGCTGCTTCTTCCAGGTGCGGCACCTCCCACCGGCGCATAGGCCTGCGGCTGAATGATGGTGGATGTGCTGTTGTTCTGCGGTGCGGGTTGATGATCCGAAAAGATGCTCATCGCCTGTGCGTTGATCCGGGTCGATTGCATGACGAGCCCACCGATATTGGCGGGCGCTGCAGTTGCGGGATCTGCCGACGAGGCGGCGTTCGGGTTTTGCGCGACAACCTGAGGCGCGGCTTGGGCGCCGGAAACATTGACGACTTGCGGGTCGCTATAGACCGAGCGCGGGGCGGATTTTGCGGGTGCAGCCGTTGCGAGCTCAGATGTCGGAGACGTTGCAGCCTGTGCCGCCGGAGTTGCCGCGGCGGAATCGAGTGTCTTTTTGTCCGATACGCAGCCGGACAGCCCCAACACCGAGGAGGCGATCAGCAAAGCGCCCGCCAGGGGCATCCGCAGCTCAGTATTACGCAAGCGAGCAGTCTCCAGTGGACGCGGAAAACGGGCAAAAAGCCATATTCCGCTTCGAGTCGGGTGGAGATTGCCTGCGAGCCCGGATCGCGGCAAGCGCCAAGGCGCCGGCCGGACCCGAAATCGCAAAAGCCGCAAGCTTCGCAAAAGCCTTGCGGCGAAAAGCCTTACCAGGTGCCGGTATTGCCCATGGAAGCCCAAGGCTCGGCAGCCGGAAGGGCGCTGCCCTTCTGCAGGATCTCGATCGAGATACCGTCCGGCGAGCGCACGAAGGCCATGTTTCCGTCGCGCGGCGGCCGGTTGATGGTGATGCCGTTGTCCATCAGATTCTGGCAGGTTGCATAGATGTCGTCCACTTCATAGGCGAGGTGGCCGAAATTGCGCCCTCCGCTATAATCCTCGGTATCCCAGTTGTAGGTAAGCTCGAGGCAAGGAGCCTTTTCGCTGCGCGCGCGGTCGAGATCATCGCGGGCGGCCAGGAAAACCAGGGTGAAGCGGCCCTTCTCGTTTTCGTGGCGGCGAATCTCCTCCAGGCCGAACAGCGTGGTATAAAAGGCGAGTGAAGCGTCCAGGTCTTTGACGCGAACCATTGTGTGGAGATAACGCATTCTATCTACTCCTTTATTGGGGCTAGCTTTTTCCGGCGAGCCGAGGTCAGCTTCGGGCAAGTCATCTTTATAAAATGGGCAGCTGGGAATAACCGAAAACTAGGACTTGCGCTTATCCGTTACCAAGATGTTAATCTTGATTTCAAGAATCAGTTAACCGTAACAGTGTGACGCGTATTCGAGGGGCTGGCGAAATGGCTGATAGGATTTCATCGAACGAATACTCCGATCTCGACGAGCTGTCGGCAGAGGCGGTCGATCTTGTTGAAATCACCGGCGTCGTCAAGTGGTTCGACGTCGCCAAGGGTTTCGGCTTCATCGTACCCGACAACGGCATGCAGGATGTTCTTCTACATGTGACGTGCCTGCGCCGCGACGGTTATCAGACGATCCTTGAGGGAACGCGCATCGTCGCGCTCGTCCAGCGCCGCGAGCGCGGCTACCAGGCCTTCAAGATCCTCTCGATGGATCAGTCGACGGCGGTTCATCCCTCGCAGCTGCCGCCGGTGCGCACGCATGTGCAGGTCACCGCGACGAGCGGGCTCGAGCGCGCCCTCGTCAAGTGGTTCAATCGCACCAAGGGCTTCGGCTTCCTGACGCGCGGCGAGGGTACGGAAGATATCTTCGTACACATGGAAACGCTCCGCCGCTTCGGCCTGACGGAGTTGCGCCCTGGCCAGGTCGTCCTCGTTCGCTTCGGCGACGGCGAAAAGGGCCTGATGGCTGCAGAGATCCATCCAGATGTTCCGAGTCCGGCAAGCCGGTCGCACTGATATGCGCGGCCTCGTCCTGTTTCATGCGATGAGAAGCGCCGTCCTGGCGCTTTTTTTCATGGTCGCTCTGCCTGCTTTGGCCGAGGAGCAGATGCGCTTCGACAAGGAGCCGCTGCTCATTCAGACCGCAACTGGCAAGATGCTGCATTTCACCGTTGAGATCGCCTCAACCGAGGCCCAGCGGGCCCGCGGACTGATGTTTCGCAAGACGATGGCCGACGATGCCGGCATGATCTTCGATTTCGGCGAATCCAGGCGCGTCGCCATGTGGATGGAAAATACCATCCTGCCGCTCGACATGCTTTTTGCCGACGACACCGGCACGATCCACCACATCAAGGAAAACGCCAAGCCCTATTCGCGCGACATCATCGATTCGATGGGTGATGTGAAATATGTCGTGGAACTCAACGCCGGCATCGCCGGCAAGCTCGGAATCAAGCCGGGCGACAGGATCGTCAGCGCCACAACGACAAGCAAGGCGAAGTGACGCCGGCAGAGTCCGAGCCCGCGGTCGATCGTGCCGATCTCAATGAATTAAAAATTATCGGGATATTGAATGGTCGGAGTGGAGAGATTCGAACTCCCGACCCTCTGGTCCCAAACCAGATGCGCTACCAGACTGCGCTACACTCCGTGCCGTGAATGGCAGGGGGAATACACGGTTCACTTCGCCCTCGCAACCCCATAATCTGGCCCTGGCAGGAGATTCCTCGCCTGGTATGTGGATACATCCATAAAACTTGATTTGCCGACAGTTCGTCCCGCCGAGCGCAACTAGGCGCGAGGACGAGCGCTGCTTCAGCCCTGGCCGAGCAGGCCGATATATTGGGCGTAGCTGATGGCAACGTAGAAGAAAGCCGTAATGCCCGCCCCGATCACAATGGCATTGAACTCTGCCGAACGTCTCATCATGAGTGCAAATCCACTGAACTTGATTGGGCCGTAAACTAGTGCCGAGCGCGACATGCGGCAATCAGGTTGCAATCACAACATGAGACAATCGGTAACATTGCGCAACCCAGACGAAAAATAGCTTCGATTTCAAACCGCGGTGAAGCTGGTCGGGCGAGGGGATGTCCACAGCCGCCCTGATCGTCGATTTCGCTGTTTCCATACACTATCGCTCCTCTCGAGCCTGAAGCCGGCAGCGGCCGCATGCGCCGCCTTTTTTCTTGAAAAGCGGGGGATTCGCGGATAAGCAAAATTCATCTCTTTGCTTTATCCTCGGACGGAGCAAAGGCCCGGTGACGGGATTGAGACCATATATTCGGAGACGCCGCAGTCATGTCTGCCAAGATCTATCGTCCTGCCAAGACCGCCATGCAGTCCGGCAAGGCCAAGACCCACCTCTGGGTTCTCGAATTCGATCAGGAGTCGCCGCGCAAGATCGATCCGATCATGGGCTATACCTCCTCCGGCGACATGCGCCAGCAGGTGAAGCTCACTTTCGAAACGCAGGCGCTCGCCGAAGCCTATGCCCAGCGCAATGGCATCGAATATCGTGTGATCGCGCCGAAGGACCCGGCTCGTCAGGTCGTGGCCTATCCGGATAATTTCCGCTATACCCGCACGCAGCCCTGGACGCACTGACATTTCTCGTCCACATATGCCGCATCCGATCGCACTGCTAAGTGCGATGAGCAGACGGCCCCTTAGCTCAGCTGGATAGAGCACCTGCCTTCTAAGCAGGTTGTCGCAGGTTCGATTCCTGCAGGGGTCGCCACCATTTTTTTTAGATCGTTGTTTTTGTTTCGCTTTTCGACCTGAAACCCTCATCGGATTTGGTTTGAGGGGGTAGGCTGTTCTTGTTCAGTTTCGCGGCGCCCGAGATCGCGAATCGAGTATCGGGCCTGGACGCATGACGGGAAGCTTCGCCACGCGTCTTACAGAGGGCTTAGCGAGGTGAAGGATAATGCCGAGGTTTTTGAGGTCGAGTGAGTTAGGCCACAACATCAGTCGAAGGCGCGCTTGAAATTAAATCGTAGCGCTTGTTCCTCGGCAATTTCGACCTTTAACGTCTCTATCTGGTCCTTGCGTGGCAACACCACGAACTTCACGGCGTTTTTGCCCTGGAGGCCATTTAGATAGTTCATTGCGTCAATCGAAAGCCCAAGCGGCGTCGGAAGCGTCTTTCCGCAGGTACCTGTGATGGCGTCCACGTCAGTGTGAAGATAGAGGATGTGGCGAGGCGATATTGGTAGAAACGCATCGCTACCCGGAGCGGATACCAAAAATGCAGCATAGAGAAATTCAGGGAATTCGAGAGTGGATAGGGCGATAACGGGATTGTCACCAACTACGGCGATGTCACCCGGCGCTAATGCCAGCGCCAAGTGGGCGCGGCGCAGTACGTTGGCTAAACCTTCAGTATCGACCGGAATGCCCAACAGCCCGACGTCACGTATCGGATCTGGGATGCTTGGCGTTCCAAAAACTTTGAGATTTCTCTTCGGTTCTTCACGTCCAAACGACCTGGCAAGATGTGTACGCATGTCGAAGATTCTGCCCGGCGCGCGCACCCATTGCAGCGCAACAAACCGAATGATGACCTGTCGTTCATCTGGGGTGAGACTATCCAGCGATGAATTCTCCACCACCCTTTCAAATAGCGGAGCGGCCGGATCCTCGAACTCTAAATTCAATGTGGTTTCAATGTTCGGCAAATCCTCGCCTTGGAACTCTGTTCGCATGTCGTTTGAGAGCGTGTTGTAGTTCTCAATACCGAAGTCCTTGACCGTAGGGTGGAACATCACTCCCGACAATTTGTCCAAAACATTTAGGTTGCGGCTGCCCCGTTCGACGAAACGCCTCAGGACGCTTTGTGGGATATAGTGATCTGTAGCCATTTATCTCATTCCGGTATGCCAGCAGTGAAATACCATGCGGGGCACAATAGCAGTTATGAGGAAACTCGGAAGCCATGCATTGCCATGCGATATCCGGCAACGGGCGCCCCAGGTTCACGAAGCTGTCGATCGTTTTGTGTCCAAGGCCATCGCCGATTAAATACCGACAAACAATCGAGCAGTCCCCATCCACTTCGCTATCTCGCCCAGGCGCCGATGGAGGGCGTTTCCGGAACGTTCAGCAAACTGCTATTCAGAATGAAAAAAGACCGAATACAGACCCGGAAGGCTTCTTCAATGTCGTCGTCGAAGGCAATCGAGCCGGAGTTGCGCACGAGCAGGGCGGCGCGGCGGAGCATGATCTGAAGACCGCTCGTGAGATATCGGCGATCCGATCGGCGGCGTCTTCGAGGAGGGCGGCGGTGTCGGGCATGGTCATGGGGTTCAGCCGGCCGTAGCCGCTATTCCGACGGTTTGGAGAAGCCGCGGTAGAATCGTGTCGGCTGCAGCAGCGAACTGGCGATGTTGGCGACGATCGCTCCATCCGCCTCGCTCTTCTCCTTCGCTTCCTGCCACTCCCCGTGACCAGTCCGAAGAGGCCGGCCACGGGGCGTTCACATTTCGACCGCTGTCCGGCCAACTCCGCGTACCGCAGCCGGCCGGCGCGCCGTCACGGACATCCATCATATGGCTGACCAGTGGCTTCATACCGCTCTCGAGGTTTGTCGACCATCAGCAGCTTGCAGCCGGCCATCTGTTTTTGGAAACGGAGCACGGGCCGCTAGACCGGTGCGGAATTGTTGTTCGAACTGATCTCTCAACACTACGAACGACGTGCCACCTTGATCACCACGACCCTCCGTTCGACGAATAGACGGAGACCTTGGGATCCGAGCGCCTGACTGGCGCTCCCGGGCGACACCAAACTGCGACAGCTACCGCCCCGCGCAAAGCTGCGCCACGAAACGCCGGCTGACACCTGTCGAAAATCGCAGCGCGCGGATGATCCCGCCGGTGGGGCCAAGCCCTCCCGGCGGGATCATCCGCGCGCCGTTAGTACGATTGTTGCGGCGATCGGACGACCGCCGCAACTGACATAGTTAGAGGATCAGATCGCTTGCGGCCAGCTGGACGTGGCCATGCAGTTGAACCTCGAAGTCATGAATGCCGTCGCCGTTCAGGTCGCCCTGGATAACGGTAGCACCGGCCTTGTCGTCATAGTGCCAAGCGAGCGCGCCAGCCTTATGGTCGAAAAGGGCATTCTCCTGCGCCTGGAAATGGAAGGTTCCAGTGCCCTGCAAGGAGCCATTCGCATCCATCGCCGAGAAGTCGATCTTATCGATGCCTTTCTGGAAGTCGGTGATGATGTCGCGGTTCGTGCCGGACCCGGCTTCCGCCGGTGTATTGAAGGCGAACGTATCAGAGCTGGCGCCACCGGTCAGGATGTCCTTTCCATCCCCGCCATGGAGAACGTTGCTGCCGCTATTGCCGGTCAGCACATCGTTGTAGCTGGAGCCAGTCAGGTTTTCGATGCTCATGAACTTGTCGCCGGTGGCATACCCGCCCGATGCGGCCCCAGTCGCCAAGTTGACCTTGACCGCGCTGGAGGAGCCCTCATAGCTGGCCGTGTCGTTGCCGGTACCGCCGTCGAGCACGTCCCCGCCGGCACCGCCGTTCAGCTTGTCCGCGCCGGCCCCGCCATGGAGAATATTGCTGCCGCCATTGCCGCCGGTCAGCACGTCGTCGTAGCTGGAGCCAGTCAGGTTTTCGATGCTGACGATCTTGTCACCGGCGGCATGCCCGCCCGATGCGGCCCCAGTCGCCAGGTTAACGTTGACCGCGCTGGAGGAGCCTTCATAAGTGGCCGTGTCGTTGCCGGTGCCACCGTCGAGCACGTCCGCGCCGGCGCCGCCCTTCACTACGTCATTACCGCCGAGACCCTTGAAGGTTTCATTGCCGCCGTTGGACTGACCGGTGTGTGGCATGATGTCGTTGCCGTTGGTGCCGATGTATTCTTTCGTCGGCGTGGTAGGTGTACCCGGTTGCGTCGGTGTAGTCGGCGTTCCCGGCTGCGTGGGCGTGGTTGGCGTCCCAGGCTGCGTGGGGGTGGTTGGCGTCCCCGGCTGCGTCGGCGTGGTTGGGGTTCCCGGTGCAGAGCTGGAGCCGGATTCGTAGGCACCGACATCGACAGTTCCTACGACGCGAGCGTGGCCGTCCAAATCGACCGTATCAACGCCATACTGGGTGGTACCGTGGTCGATCGCCGCCGAGCCGGAGGCGAGGTGGAAGTTGCCGGTCGCTGCCCCCAGGAATTTCGGGTCGATGCCGAGCTGGTTGCCGTTCGTCGTGCTTGGCATTGCGTTGCCGCCGTCGGTCTTGACCGAGGCCTGGCCGGCCGTGCCGTTGTAGGTGATGTTGTTGGCCCAGACGACGTTGCTGTTGGGGCCGTCGGTCGAGGTGTTATCGATCGCAGTGTTGTTCTTGTTCAGCGATGGGTCCGCTACGGCGATGTTGTTGGCCCAGGTGTTGTTGTTCGACGCCGAGTTGCTGAGCTCGCCGCGCCAGGTGCCGGTGTTCTGTGCGTCCTGATTGTTGTGGTAGGCGGTGTTGTTCGTCACCGTGACGGAGTCGCTCCAGGTTACCTGGATGCCCTTGCCGCCGTTCTCGTAGACCAGGTTGTTGTCGACAAGGGTCTTGAACGTATAGTTCGGATGACCATCCGTCTGTGTGCTCTGGAAATCGTCGATGATGATGCCGTTGCCATCGGTGTGCGCACCCGACTTCGTGATGTTGTCGTGCGAGATGTTGTTTTGTACGATATTCCGGTAGCCGGTCGTCGAGGTATCGCCGGTGATGTTCCGGTTCTCGTAGAGCGAGATGCCCGAGAACCAGCCGGACGACGCGTTATTGTAGGTCTCGTTCCCTTCGACTTTGATGAAGTCCGAATAGTTGAACTGAATGCCCGACTCCCCGCTGTCGTGGACCTTGTTGTTCAGAACTGAGACGTGATGGACGTTGTTCGCTTCGATGCCGTCACCGGTGCCGCCCTTAATGTCGAAGCCGTCGATTGTCACGTAGTTGGCGTTGACACTGATCCCGGTGTACGAGCCTGCGGGCGGCCGGATCAGTGCTGCGCCGGGCACTTCCGAGCGTAGCGTGATGTCGGCTGCCGCCGAGCCGCCCTTGTCGAAGTTGATGCTCTCGTTGTACGTCCCTGGCTTCACCACGACCTCGTCGCCCGCCTTAAGGTTCGCCGACATTGCCTCGCTGATCGTGTGAAAAGGAGACGAGGCACTGCCGTTACCGCTGCCGCTGCTGCTCGCCGATACGTAGTATGTCGTCATGGTCTTGTTCCTCAACCTTAGCGTTGTATTTAACCAATCACTAATTTTAGCTAATCAGTCGTTACGGCGACGGGTTATAGGACTAGGTTCTGGAGGGCGCAACAGCAACGCGACAGTAAGTGCTTGAGAATCATAGCCATATTGCTGCCACATTATCCAAATGTATCCGAAGTTACATTTTGAAATACTTGGTGAATTTCGAG
This sequence comes from Rhizobium sp. Pop5, assembly GCF_024721175.1. Taxonomy (NCBI): domain Bacteria; kingdom Pseudomonadati; phylum Pseudomonadota; class Alphaproteobacteria; order Hyphomicrobiales; family Rhizobiaceae; genus Rhizobium; species Rhizobium sp. Pop5. Next base: position 1,496,291 of record NZ_CP099399.1, read on the forward strand.
TCGCCCAAAATGGGGCGGAATATATATCTCGCGTGCCGAGAATTATTCTTTCTACAACCATAGCGACGCATGCCCATTGAAAACATTAGAAAAACACGGCGGGCATAAGTGGATTCCCCCGCTAAAGGCGGAATCGACTTTTTTTTCCGAAATTGGCTATTTTGTCCACTTTCGGCTTAATTATTGCTATTACGGGAGGGCGTGAGCCTAGGAATCGAGCGTGCTCCGTCGGCTGATTCGGCCTGAATCGACCCGGTGCGGGAGATGCATGCACCATATTTATCGTATAAATCGGACGCCCGCAGGGGTCCCTGATTTTGCTCGCGACGTTGTGTAGAAGGTTATCGACGGTCGCCGCAACGACGATGTGATCCGACAAGCATCGGCTTCGCCAGGGCTGTCGTCGATATGGCCCGCAACGGTAACGAAACATACGTAAGGCATGAATGACGACCGCGTGCCGAACGGGTTGTCGATGGTTTGCATGCCGTCTTCGGCGTGAAGCGGTGCTGCTGCAACATCTTCATTCCACCTCCCAACAGCCGTGCCAAAGCGCCCGCGGGATAATGCTTCGCATCCTCGCCGTCGGAAATTCTTTGCTACTCTTCTCAGCGATCCAGGAAATGATCGAAGTAGACCTTAGGGATCGGATAGGCGTGGACCCCTCTGTCGAGGAAGCTGTACCTGTTGAGGCAGCTTCTGAGAGCCGCGTTGTATTGGAGGCTTTGCGGGTCCGGCGAGCCTCTGAACCACGAGTTGGCTTCCGGCACGCAGCGCTGAAGCGCTCTATCGTATCGGGCTAGGAGGAGCGGATCGGTATCGACCCGGATGCCGCCATGGTAGGATTGATAGTTCGAGGGGGCTTCCGCCGCCGAAATGCAGCCTACACTCAGTACAAGACCTACTACCGCCATCAATCTCATTGGATGCCAATCTCCCATGGTCGATTATCCGAAGTAATCGATGCGAGATTATTGCTTCCCGCGCTTTCAGGCAAGCCGCCCCGTGACGTCACAGAGCCGGCGGGAGAAGGTTATTTCTGCTCCTCCATCGAAGACAGAAAACCGAAATCCAACGGCAGCGCGATCGGCCGAATGCTCGGCTTTGGCACAGTCGGGCCTGCCGCCACTGACATGGCGATAACCATCAGACATCATTGTCGGCCGCGGAACCCTGTTGCCGCGCTGAGAGGGGAAACATTCGTAATCCCGTGACGTTGCTTTTGCATGAGCGTCCTGCCGCTGCAGGCGCCCAATCGATCGAAGGTACGCGCGTTCCTCGATTTTCAGCTGCCGGACCGGTCGTTCGGCCCAGAAACGGAGGAAGATCATGACTTATATGCACCTCAGACTGCCGCTTGCCCTGTTTGCATCCGCCTGTTCTGTCCTAGTGATGCCGGCAGGTCAGGCACTCGCGATCGATGTCGGCGTGTCAGTGAATGCAGGCAATGCCGTCAGCGCCGATGTCGGGGCCTCGCTCGGCGTCAGAAGCGGCGCTGATGCAACGGCCAATGCATCCGTCGGCGGCTCGAACGGCTTCAATGCCGATGCGACTGTCAGTGCTGGCAGCGGTCAAGGTATCGATGCCGATGTCAATGCCAGTGTCGGCGGCAGCGATGCTCTCGGGGCGAACGCCAAGGCCAGGCTTGGCGGTGGGCGTGGGCTCAATGCCGATATCAACGCACGCACAGGCCGTTCCCGCGGGATCGATGCCCAAGCCACGGCTTCGGTTGGCGGCGTTAACGGCATCAACGCCAATCTCGCTATCGGTGGTGCGAAAGGTGAGGGGGCAACGGCAGCTGCGCCGGATACCGCGGCCGATCCGGTTGAGGCTCGCACCCTCGAGGCCTTCCGCAGCATGCCGGCCGATCAGCGACGCAAGATCCTCATCCGTTGCGTCGATATCTCCGCCTCGGGTGGCTCCGACGCCGGTCTTGCCGGTCTCTGCCAGCTCCTGCGGACGACGGCCTCCCGCTGAATGCGCCTATGAACAAAAAAAGACCCGCCGAGCATCGCTCGGCGGGTCTTCAAGAAGCTCGCACCGCTCTCAGTGCAGAATCTGGCTGAGGAACAGCTTGGTGCGTTCGTGCTGCGGATTGTCGAAGAACTCGGCGGGCGAATTCTGCTCGACGATCTGGCCCTGGTCCATAAAGATCACGCGGTTCGCGACCTGGCGGGCGAAGCCCATTTCATGGGTGACGCAGAGCATGGTCATGCCTTCTTCGGCGAGACCCACCATAGTGTCGAGCACTTCCTTGATCATTTCGGGGTCGAGCGCCGAGGTCGGCTCGTCGAACAGCATGATCTTCGGGTTCATGCAGAGCGAGCGGGCGATCGCCACACGCTGCTGCTGGCCGCCGGAGAGCTGGCCCGGATATTTGTTGGCCTGCTCCGGGATCTTGACGCGCTTCAGGAAGTGCATGGCGATCTCTTCCGCCTGCGCCTTCGGCATCTTGCGCACCCAGATCGGCGCCAGCGTGCAGTTTTCCAGGATCGTCAGGTGCGGGAAGAGGTTGAAGTGCTGAAACACCATGCCGACTTCGCGCCTGACCTCATCGATCTTCTTCAGATCGTTGGTAAGCTCCGTGCCGTCGACGATGATCTTGCCCTTCTGATGTTCCTCCAGCCGGTTGATGCAGCGGATCATCGTCGATTTGCCTGAGCCCGACGGACCGGCGATGACGATGCGCTCGCCGCGCATGACCTTGAGGTTGATGTCGCGCAGCACGTGAAAATCGCCGTACCACTTGTTCATGTTGATGATCTCGATGGCGACCTCGGTTGCCGACACGGCCATCTTCTTTGTCTGTGCTTCTGCCATTGTGTGTTCCTTTTCTTATCTTTTGTGGCCGGTATCGAGGTGACGTTCCATGAATGCTGAATAGCGGGACATGCCGAAGCAGAACAGCCAGAAGGAGAAGCCGGCGAAAATCAAGCCCGTCAGAGGTGTTACCGCGCTGGCCCAGTTCGGATCGGTGAAGAGGAAACGAACGATGCCGAGCAGGTCGTACATGCTGATGATCGACACCAGCGACGTGTCCTTGAACATGCCGATGCAGGTATTGACGATACCGGGGATCACCAGCTTGATCGCCTGCGGCAGGATGATCAGCCGCATCTTCTGCCAATACCCGAGGCCGAGCGAATCGGCGCCTTCGAATTGCCCCTTCGGAATTGCCTGCAGGCCGCCGCGAATGACCTCGGCCATATAGGCGGAGGCGAAGATCGATACGCCGACGATTGCGCGCAGCAGCTTGTCGACTGTCCAGCCGGCCGGCAGGAACAGCGGCAGCATGACGCTCGCCATGAAGAGCACCGTGATCAGCGGCACGCCGCGAACGACTTCGATGAAGATGACGCAGACCGTGCGGATAACAGGCATGTGCGAGCGCCTGCCGAGCGCCAGGACAATGCCGAGCGGGAAGGAGACCGCGATGCCGACGAAGGATAGTACCAGCGTCACCATCAGTCCGCCCCAGCGCGGAGTCTCGACGATTTCCAGGCCAAATCCGCCGTAAAGCAGAAAGATGGAAATGATCGGCAGCACGCCGAAGAGCAGGATGGCGTTCAGGCCCTTGCGCGGCGCGGAAGGGATGAGCATCGGCACGAGCAGGAGTACGAAGAGAATGCCGACCAGCGTCGGCCGCCAGCGCTGGTCGACTGTGTAGTTTCCGTAGATGATCTGGTCGAACTTTGCGTTGATGAAGGCCCAGCAGGCACCGCTCCAGCCGTCCGGCTGGATGCCGCCCTGAACTGTCGTTGCGCAGAAGGTGCGGTCCGGCCCGCTCCAGACGGCCTTCACGAACAGCCAGTCGATCGCGTGGAACAGAGCCCAGGCGAGAAAGACCAGCGCCAGGATTGTAAGGATTATGTCCTTTGGCGTCGCAAGCAGGTTACGGTGAAGCCAGGCAACCGCGCCTTTTTCTCCCGAGGGAGGAGGCTCCGGCGCCAGTATCGCGGTTCTGACGAAACTGTTGCTCATCTTATCTCTCCACCAGCGCCATCTTGGCATTGAACCAGTTCATGAACAGCGAGGTCACGATACTGAGGCTGAGATAGACGACCATCCAGATCAGGATCACCTCCACGGACTGGCCGGTCTGGTTCAGCGTCGTGCTGCCGACGGCGACGAGATCGGCAAAACCGATGGCGATCGCCAGAGACGAGTTCTTGGTGAGATTGAGATACTGGCTGCTCAGCGGTGGAATGATGATGCGGAACGCCTGCGGAATGACGACCAGGCGGGTGATCGACGAGGGATGAAGCCCAAGTGCGGCTGCAGCTTCCGTCTGCCCCTTCGGCACGCCGCGAATGCCCGCACGCACGATCTCGGCGATGAAGGCTGCGGTATAGAATGAAAGCGCCAGGAAGAGGGACATGAACTCCGGCCCGACGACGGAGCCGCCGGTGAGGTTGAATTTGCCGGCGATCGGATAATCGAAGGAGAGCGGTGCCCCAGCGATCAGGAAAGCAACGAGCGGCAGGCCGATGAGCAAGCCGATCGAAACCCAGATCGTGTGGAACGGCTGACCGGTCGCTGCCTGTCGGCGATGCGCCCATCGGGCCGTCGCGATGACGGCGATGATCGCGATGACGAAGGCGACGCCGACGAGCCAGAAACCTTCACCGAAGATCGGCTTGGGGAAGGAAAGGCCGCGATTGTTGAGAAACGAGCCGAGCGGCAGGTGCAGCGATTCGCGTGCGTTGGGCAGAACCGCGAGAACGCCCGAATACCAGAAGAAGATCACAAGCAGCGGCGGGATATTGCGGAAGACTTCGACATAAACCGTGCATAGTTTGGCAATCAGCCAGTTCCGCGAGAGGCGGCCAATGCCGACGATGAAGCCGATGATGGTGGCCGTGATGATGCCGGTAACGGCGATCAGCAGCGTATTCAGAAGGCCGACGACCAGCGCGCGGCCATAGGTCGAATCGCTGGAGTAGGCGATCAGCGACTGGCCGACCTCGAAGCCGGCGCGGCCGTTCAGAAAGCCGAAGCCCGATGCGATATTGGCACGCGCCAGATTGACGGCGGTGTTGTGCGCCACCCACCAGACGAATGTGACCAGTAGTACGATGGTGATAACCTGGAAGAAAATGCCCCGGATCATCGGGTCGTAGAGGGCGGACTGAAGGCTCCAGCCGCTCTTGGATAAACGTGTCGAATCCAAAGCCTGATGCGTCATGCTTGGCCAATTCCCCGTTATGCGCTCCTTTTCGGAGCTTTTTTATTTGGAGGAGGAAAGGCGGTCGCCCGCCTTTCCGGCTTCATGCGTGATGCCGCTCAGCGAACCGGCGGAGCGTACTGAATGCCGCCCTTGTTCCACAGGGCGTTGAGGCCGCGAGCGATCTTGAGTGGGCTGCCCTGGCCGATGTTGCGCTCGAAGACTTCGCCGTAATTGCCGACGTTCTTGACGATGTTGTAGGCCCAGTCGTTGGTCAGGCCGAGATCGGTGCCGATCTTGGTATCGGCTTCGACGCCAAGGAAGCGCTTGATGTCAGGGTTCGGCGAGTTCTTCATCTCGTCGACATTCGCCTGAGTGATGCCGAATTCTTCAGCGTTGATCATGGCATAGCCAACCCAGCTGACGATATCGAACCACTGGTCGTCACCCTGGCGAACGGCCGGGGCGAGCGGCTCCTTGGAGATGATTTCCGGCAGGATCGCATGTTCGTCCGGGTTCTTCAGCGTCAGACGCAGCGAATAGAGACCCGACTGGTCGGTCGTATAGACGTCGCAGCGGCCGGCATCATAGGCGGCATTGACCTCGTCCAGCTTTTCGAAGACGACCGGATTGTACTGAAGGTTGTTTGCCTTGAAGTAGTCAGCGAGGTTGAGCTCGGTGGTCGTGCCCGACTGCACACAAACGGACGCGCCGGAGAGTTCGAGCGCCGACTTCACGTTCAGGCTCTTGCGGACCATGAAGCCCTGGCCGTCATAGTAGTTGACGAAGCGAAAGTTCAGGCCGAGTGCCGTATCGCGGTTGATCGACCAGGTCGTATTACGGGCGAGCACATCGATCTCACCAGATTGAAGGGCCGGGAAGCGATTGGCGGCGCTGAGGGGGGTGAATTTTACCTTGGTGGGGTCGCCGAAGACGGCCGCAGAGACTGCCTTGCAGAAGTCGACGTCGAAGCCGGCCCAATTGCCGGAAGCGTCAGGCGCGGCAAAGCCGGCCAGGCCCGTATTGACGCCGCACTGGATGAAACCCTTTGCTTTGACGTCTCCGAGAGTGGTGGCCGAGGCGGCCGAGGCGCCAAGTGCCAAAACTGCTGCGCCGAGAGCGGCGGACAGAAGCTTGTTCGTCATTTTTTCCCAACCTTTTCCGTTGTCTTATATTTTCTTGTGGGGAGTCCCGGCGGAAAAACCTGCCGCCCCCATGTGCCTCGACACCCTCCCGGCGCGAGTAGGTCTATCACAGTCGCAAATGTCACTATGGTCAAGTGTCGCCATCAATAATTGCGGCAAAATTCAGAATTTTGGCAGATTGGGCTGCATTCCTGGGCGACTGGCTACGAAATAGGCGTCCGGTTGCGGAAAAATAACGCGAAAATCATAAAATTCCGCCGCATGCCAGCCATCGCCGAGGGGTTGACCGGAGCGGGCCGGGCGTCCAAAGGTTTGGTTTCGCGACCCTTCGCCAAAGGCTATTTCCGACATGAAAGACAAAGACAGCTTGCTTGAGAACGCCGGCATCAATACCCGCCTGACCCATATCGGCAATGACCCGTTCGATTATCACGGCTTCGTCAATCCGCCGGTCGTGCATGCTTCGACGGTGCTGTTTCCGAATGCGCGGACGATGGAGACGCACGCACAGAAATATACCTACGGAACGCGGGGCACCCCGACGACGGACGCGCTCTGCGAGGCGATCGACGCGCTCGAAGGTTCGGCCGGCACGATCCTCGTGCCCTCGGGGCTTGCGGCTGTCACCATTCCGTTCCTGGGTTTCGTCGCCGCCGGCGATCATGCGCTCGTCGTCGATTCGGTCTACGGCCCGACGCGCCATTTCTGCGATACGATGCTGAAGCGCCTCGGGTCGAGGTCGAATATTACGATCCGGGGATCGGCGCCGGCATCGAAGCGCTGTTCCGGCCGAATACCAAGCTCGTCCATACCGAGGCTCCCGGCTCCAATACCTTCGAAATGCAGGATATTCCGGCGATCTCGGCGGTTGCGCACCGCCACGGCGCCGTCGTCATGATGGACAATACCTGGGCGACGCCGCTCTATTTCAAGCCGCTCGATCATGGCGTCGACATCTCCATCCATGCATCGACCAAATATCCTTCCGGCCATTCCGACATTCTGCTCGGGACGGTTTCGGCCAATGCCGAACATTGGCCGAGGCTGAAGGAGGCAAACGGTGTACTCGGCATTTGCGGCGCGCCTGACGATGCCTACCAGATCTTGCGCGGACTGCGCACCATGGGCCTGCGCCTCGAGCGGCACTACGAAAGCGCGCTGGCGATTGCGGAGTGGCTGGAGGGCAGGGAGGATGTCGCGCGTGTCCTCCATCCGGCCTTGCCGAGTTTCCCCTCTCACCATATCTGGAAGCGCGATTTCAAGGGTGCCAGCGGCATCTTCTCCTTCGTGCTCGCGGCAGACAGCCCCGACAAGTTCAAGGCAAAGGCGCATGCTTTCCTCGATGCGCTGAGAATTTTCGGTCTCGGCTATTCCTGGGGCGGCTTTGAAAGCCTTGCCCTGAATGCGAATCTCAAAGATCGTACGGTCGCCAAAGCCCCGACCGACGGCCCGGTCATCCGCCTGCAAATCGGCATCGAGGACGTGGCCGACCTCAAGGCCGATATCGAACGGGGCTTTGCCGCCGCAAGCGCGGTCTAAGCGGACGGGCAGGGTGCTGCCACCGCTTGCGACGCCTTACGGCAGATGCAGAGCCCGATAGCCGTAGATCCAGTCGAGATCCGCCGCGAGGCTTTGCGGCGGCTTGAGGCCGAGGACGAGATCGCGGCCGATCCGGATCGGCCCTTTCGCATGATAGGCAAACCGGTTGAAGGCACCACGCTGGCGAAGCCTGGCGATACGCGGCGCGCGATGCTTCTCGAAGAGCGGCAGCGCTTCCGCTGCGGAGCGGTTCGAAAGAAATGCGGCAAGCTCGTAAGCGTCTTCGATCGCCATGGCCGCTCCCTGCGCGGCAAAGGGCATCATCGCATGTGCGGCATCGCCGATCAGAACCGTCTTGCGGCCGTCCTGCCAGACGCCCGCTGTGGTTTCGAACAACGGCCAGAAAGTCAATCTTCCCTGTTTTTCGAACAGTGAAAGGATTGCGGCGTTCCAGCCGGAAAGGCGCGTCCGCAACTGCGCGCGCTGCTCGGTCGTCGGTTCGCTTTGCCAGGCCTGCGGCGCAAGGTTGCCGGCCGTGATCGCAACCATGTTGAAGCTTCTCGTCTCTTTCAAGGGATAGCAGACGAGATGCGCCGCCCCGCCGAGGAAGGCGGAAACGCTTGTCCGGTCGAGAAAACCGGGCGCCTCATCTTCGTCAATAGTGAAGCGATAGGCGACATTGCCGGAAAAACGCGGCGAGGGGCTGCCGGGAATGGATGCACGGAGCTTCGACCAGACGCCGTCCGCGCCGATGACCAGATCGGCCGCGCGCTCGAAAGACGGCAGGCCGGATTCCATCCGCACGCCGAGGTGAAGCCGGCAGAGCGGATCGGCCTCGACGGCGGCCAGAAGGGCCTTCTGCAATGTGGTGCGATGCAGGACGCCGTAGGGAGCGCCCCAGCGTTCCCGCGCGAATTTTCCTGCCGGGACGGCCGCGAGCTGGCGGAGCGAACTACCTGATATCAGCCGGATCGCGTCCGGTTCCAGCCAAACCGTCGACAGCCTTTCCAGGATGCCGAGTTCGGCAAGGATGCGGGAGGCGTTCGGCGACACCTGCAATCCGGCGCCCACCTCGGTGAGTTCGCCTGCCTGCTCGAAAATCTCCGAGCTGATGCCGCGACGCGAAAGCGAAAGGGCAGCGGTCAGCCCGGCAATTCCGGCGCCGATGATGGCGGCATGTTCGACCGGCATTATCCGTCCGATCCTGGACGGGTTACGCCGCCTTCACGTGGAAAACGCAACCGGCCGGATTGGTCTGGCTCGGCTTGAGCGAAGAATTGAAGCGGTAAAGCGTCGAGCAGTAGGAACAGACCTTCTCGTTGTCGTCACCCATGTCGATGAAGATATGCGGATGGTCGAAGGGAGCCGAAGCGCCGGTGCACATGAATTCCTTGACACCGACTTCGATGACGCGGTGACCGCCGTCGTTCTGGAAGTGGGGAATGTTGTGGCCGGCCATGTCGCTCTCCGAATGCTTTGAAACGTGCGCGGACCTTATAAGCCTTCGCTGCAAATGTGTAGAGCCAAAGCGCCGCGCCAGACACAGTTTTTAGCCACAGTTTTTGGCTTCACGCTGACGGGCGGCTCCATTATGGTCGCGCCAAAAAGGAAGGGCCGATGAACCTGAATACACCAGCATTTTCAAGCTTCACCCATGACGGATTGCAGCTTGCCTTTTTCGACGAAGGCGATCCGTCCGGCGTGCCGGTCCTGCTGATCCACGGCTTTGCCTCGACGGCAAACGTAAACTGGGTGCATCCGGGCTGGTTGAAGACGCTGGGCGACGCCGGCTACCGGGTGATCGCCATCGACAATCGCGGCCACGGTGCAAGCGACAAGCCGCACGATGCCGAAGCCTATCGTCCATGGATCATGGCCGGCGACGCGATCGCGCTGCTCGATCATCTCGGCATTCCGGAAGCCAATGTCATGGGCTATTCCATGGGCGCGCGCATTTCCGTCTTTGCGGCACTCGCCAATCCGCATCGTGTCCGTTCACTGGTGCTCGGCGGCCTCGGCATCGGCATGACCGATGGTGTCGGGGATTGGGACCCGATTGCCGATGCGCTGCTTGCTCCCTCGCTGGATGAGGTGACGCATGCCCGAGGCCGGATGTTCCGGGCGTTCGCCGACCAGACGAAGAGCGACCGCGTCGCCCTTGCCGATTGTATCCGTGGCTCGCGCGATCTCGTCGCGCGCGCGGATATGGGCAAGCTCGACATGCCGACTTTGATCGGCGTTGGCACCAAGGACGATATTGCCGGTTCGCCGCAGGAATTGGCGGCGCTGATGCCCAATGCCGAAGCTCTCGATATTCCGGGCCGCGATCATATGCTCGCGGTCGGCGACAAGGTTTTCAAACAGGCGGTGCTGGCTTTCTACGGAAAGATCTCCAGCCGGTGACAAAATCGTGATGCCGAAAAGCCATGCTAAAAAACCATGGCGGCGGCACCCATTTATGTTATTGCCGTTTTCCTCTATATATCGGCATTCCGAAACCGGCATTCCTGAAGGCAGCGAGGAGAGCGGCAATGGTCGCAAAGACAGACATTCGTGCTTTTGAGACAGGCCATCCCGTAAAGGCGATGGATCCCATCTGGGATAGCCTGCGCGAGGAAGCGCGGATCGCCGCCGAACAAGACCCTGTTCTCGCCGCCTTCCTCTACTCGACGGTGATCAACTACCATTCGCTTGAGGAATGCGTCATTCACCGCATTTGCGAGCGCCTCGATCATCCCGATATGCAAGCGAACCTGCTTCGTCAGACCTTCGAGGAAATGCTCCTCGACTGGCCGGAATGGAGTTCTATCCTGCGCGTCGATATCCAGGCGATCTACGATCGCGATCCCGCCTGCCTTCGTTTCATGGAAGCGGTGCTCTATTTCAAGGGCTTTCATGCACTGCAAACGCACCGTCTGGCCCACTGGCTGCTGAATCGCGGCCGGCGTGATTTCGCGCTCTATCTGCAGAGCCGCTCCTCCAGCGTCTTCCAGACCGACATCAATCCGGCCGCCCGCATCGGCAAAGGCATCTTCCTCGACCATGCGACCGGCCTTGTCGTCGGCGAGACGGCCGTCATCGGCGACAATGTCTCGATCCTGCATGGCGTCACGCTCGGCGGCACGGGCAAAGAGGGTGCCGACCGTCACCCGAAGATTGGCAGCGGCGTCATGATCGGCGCCGGCGCGAAAATCCTCGGCAATATCGAGATCGGCTACTGCTCGCGTGTTGCCGCCGGTTCTGTCGTCTTGAAGGCGGTGCCGCCGAAGAAGACGGTGGCAGGCGTTCCGGCCAAGGTCGTCGGCGAGGCCGGTTGTTCGGAGCCGTCGCGCAACATGGACCAGGTAATCGGCGCCGATATCTGAGCGCTTATGAGGTATAGGATAGGAAAGGTCGGCAGGAACGGGGCGGGGACAGACCACGCCAAGTGGCAACCTTGCCTTTACACCGCTGCTTTTCCTGTGCAAGAAGCGGCCAATCAAGACCGCTCACGGAGATGACAGAGTGAAGCCAGAAGAAATCAAGAAGCTCGACGCCTATTTCAAACGTACGCTCAACCCGCAGATCGTCGTCAAGGCGCGTCCGCGCAAGAACGATTCTGCGGAAGTTTATCTTGGCGAAGAATTTCTGGGCGTTGTCTATGTCGATGACGAGGACGGCGACCGCTCTTACAACTTTTCGATGGCGATCCTCGACGTCGATCTTTGATCGCATCCGAAAGCTTCAAGGGGACCGGGCGGCGCAATCCGCCCGGTCTTTTTTGTTTTTCTGCTGCTCGAGCGAAAATTTTTTAAAGCCTGCGGTTGCGGCATTGTGATATATATTAGCAAAATCAATTAAAGACGTACGTGCCCCGGCGCGCATGCTTTGTTATCTAATTGTAATGCAACCAATGGATGTTTTGCGGCGCACAAGACTACTTGACTATTTGTGCATTGCAGCTACCCTGCCGCCACCAACAGCCCCAACGGAGGACGGCCATGTTCAACTTTGACGATGCCAACAAGAAGAGCAAGGAAGCCGTCGACACGGCGCTGAAAACTTATTCTGAGACGGCCAGGGGTTTTCAGGCCATCGCTGCCGAAGCCGCTGAATATTCGAAGAAATCCTTTCAGGACGCGGTGACGCATTTCGAAACGCTGGCCGGCGCCAAGAGCTTCGAGGCCGCTTTCGAACTCCAGACCAGCTATGTCAAATCCGCCTATGAGAACTTCGTCTCCGAAACGACGAAGCTCGGCGAAATGTACGCCGATCTCGCTAAGTCAGCCTACAAGCCCTATGAGGCTCCGATCGCCGCGGCCGTCGCCAAGACGCCGAAGTCGGCGCAGCCTGCGGCATCCGTCGCCGCATAAAGCGACTTCGATAGCGCAACCTGCGCTACATATTGAAAAACAAGGACCGGCTACGCATCTGTGGCCGGTCTTTTTTGTTTCCGCTTTTGCTGCAGCGCCTGCGTGGAATTGGCCAGGGACTTTTTTGGTCTTTCCCGTGAATGCCGGCCATTTCTTGATTGCAGTGTCTGACAGGGGGCTTAAAATCGGCCTATTATGAACTAAGTTAGTGTTTCAGATATTCGGCGGGAAAAGCACCCTCCCATGCTCCGCCGGATTGATCGAGGAATGAATGAAAATGATCGCAAAGCCGATCCGGATGCAGAACGACAGCGAAAGGAACGGGGATAACGGAAATCGCGGAACCTCGGTCATTACACGCACGAAGCCGAAGACCAAGAAGCCCAACCTGTATCGCGTGCTGCTTTTGAATGACGACTACACACCCATGGAATTCGTCATTCATATTCTGGAGCGTTTTTTTCAGAAGGATCGTGAAAGTGCCACCCGCATCATGCTCCATGTCCACAATCACGGCGTCGGGGAATGCGGAATATTCACATACGAGGTAGCGGAAACGAAGGTCAGCCAGGTGATGGACTTCGCCCGGCAGCACCAGCATCCGCTGCAATGCGTCATGGAAAAGAAGTGAGGATCTGAACGTGCCAACATTTTCGCCTAGCTTAGAGAAGGCGCTCCATCAGGCACTGACCTTTGCCAACGAGCGGCACCACGAATATGCCACGCTCGAGCATCTGCTGCTCGCCCTGATCGACGATGCCGATGCGGCCGCGGTCATGGGCGCCTGCAATGTCGATCTCGACGCGCTGCGCAAGACGCTCGTCGAATATGTCGATAACGAACTTTCCAATCTGATCACGGGTTACGACGAGGATTCCAAACCGACCTCCGGCTTCCAGCGAGTCATCCAGCGCGCCGTCATCCACGTGCAGTCTTCCGGCCGCGAGGAGGTGACCGGCGCCAACGTGCTCGTCGCGATCTTTGCCGAGCGCGAGAGCCATGCCGCCTATTTCCTGCAAGAGCAGGAGATGACCCGCTACGATGCCGTCAACTATATCTCTCACGGCATCGGCAAGCGGCCAGGCGCTTCGGAGGCTCGCACGCCGCGCGGCGTCGAGGAGGAATCGGAAAGCAAGCCGACGGCCCGTGGCGGCGAGGAGGAAAGCGGCCCCAAGAAGCAGCAGGATGCGCTCAAGGCCTATTGCGTCAATCTCAACGAGAAGGCCAAGGGCGGCAAGATCGATCCGCTGATCGGTCGTCACGCCGAGGTGAGCCGCACGATCCAGATCCTGTGCCGGCGTTCGAAGAACAATCCACTCTATGTCGGTGATCCCGGCGTCGGCAAGACGGCGATCGCTGAAGGTCTTGCCAAGCGTATCGTCGAAGGCAAGGTTCCGGAAGCGCTCGCCGATGCGACGATCTTCTCGCTCGACATGGGTACGCTGCTCGCCGGCACCCGCTATCGCGGCGATTTCGAGGAACGCCTGAAGCAGGTCGTCAAGGAGCTCGAGGAATATCCGGGTGCGGTGTTGTTTATCGACGAAATCCACACTGTGATCGGTGCGGGCGCCACGTCAGGCGGCGCGATGGATGCATCGAACCTGTTGAAGCCGGCCCTGTCGTCAGGCGCGATCCGCTGCATCGGTTCGACCACCTACAAGGAATACCGCCAGTTCTTCGAGAAGGACAGGGCGCTGGTCCGTCGTTTCCAGAAGATCGACGTCAGCGAACCGTCGATCGACGATGCGATCGAAATCATGAAGGGCCTGAAGCCCTATTTCGAAGAGTATCACCATCTGCGCTACTCGAACGACGCTATCAAGTCGGCCGTCGAATTGTCGGCCCGCTACATCTCCGACCGCAAGCTGCCCGATAAGGCGATCGACGTGATCGACGAAACGGGTGCGGCGCAGATGCTGCTGCCGCCCTCGAAGCGCCGCAAGCTGATCACGGAAAAGGAGATCGAGGCAACGATCGCCACGATGGCCCGCATTCCGCCGAAGACCGTCTCCAAGGACGACGAAGCGGTACTTGCCAATCTCGAGCAGGAACTGCGTTCGGTCGTCTACGGCCAGGATATTGCGATCGAAGCCCTGTCGACCTCGATCAAGCTGGCGCGTGCCGGCCTTCGTGAACCGAACAAGCCGATCGGCTCCTATGTCTTCTCCGGTCCGACCGGCGTCGGCAAGACCGAGGTGGCGAAGCAGTTGGCGTCGTCGCTTGGCGTCGAGCTTCTGCGCTTCGACATGTCCGAATACATGGAGCGGCACACGGTTTCGCGCCTGCTCGGTGCACCTCCCGGCTATGTCGGTTTCGATCAGGGCGGTCTCCTGACCGATGGCGTCGATCAGCACCCGCATTGCGTGGTTCTTCTCGACGAAATCGAGAAGGCACACCCCGACATCTACAATATCCTGCTGCAGGTCATGGATCACGGCACGCTGACCGACCATAACGGCAAGAAGATCGACTTCCGCAACGTCATTCTGATCATGACTACCAATGCGGGCGCTTCGGAAATGGCCAAGGCCGCGATCGGCTTCGGCTCGTCCAAGCGCACCGGCGAGGATGAGGAGGCGCTGACCCGTCTGTTCACGCCGGAATTCCGCAACCGTCTTGACGCGATCATTCCCTTCGCGGCGCTGCCGACGGCTGTTATCCACAAGGTCGTGCAGAAATTCATCATGCAGTTGGAGGCTCAGCTTTCCGAAAGGAACGTCACCTTCGACCTGCATGAGGACGCGATCGCCTGGCTGGCGGAAAAGGGTTACGACGAGAAGATGGGCGCCCGCCCGCTTGCCCGCGTGATCCAGGACACGATCAAGAAGCCGCTTGCCAACGAAATCCTCTTCGGCAAGCTGAAGAAAGGCGGCGTCGTCAACGTCACCGTCGGCCCGAAGGAAGACGGCAAGCCCGGCATCGTGCTGGAAGCCATTCCGGATACGGCCCCGATCAAGCCGAAGCCGGAAGCCGAGGTCGCTCATCCCGAAGTCGACGACGAGGATGACGGCGAACTGAAGACGAAGACGGCCCGCAAGACCCGCGCCAAGACGGTCCCGCAGGCCGAGCCGGAGGTCCGCGACGCTCCGAAAAAGGGAAGCACGGTTCCCAAGGTTCCGCGCAAGAAGTGAGATCTGATCACTGAACTGGAAAAGGCCGCTCGACAGCGGCCTTTTTGTTTTGGTGCATCAGCAGAACCGGTGTTAAGCGAGCGCTGCCCTGATCTTTTCGGCATTGGCGGCAAGCACGGTGCCATCCTCCATCTTGCCGGAATGCGGCTTGAGCGGCACGCCCTCATGGCGAGGGATGATGTGGAAATGCAGATGGAACACCGTTTGCCCAGCGGCCGGTTCGTTGAACTGTGCGATGAATACGCCATCGGCGTCGAAGACCTCCTCAAGCGCCTTGGCGACCTTCTGGACGACGGTAATGGCATGGGTCAGGGTGATGGGATCGGCATCGAGGATATTGCGAGAAGGCGTCTTCGGAACGACGAGCACGTGTCCCGGCGCCTGTGGCATCACATCCATGAAGGCGACTGTATGTTGGTCCTCGTAGACTCGGTGCGAGGGAATTTCGCCGCGCAGGATCTTTGCGAAAATATTGTTGTCGTCATAGGCTGCCGGGCTGGTCATCGCGAAATCTCCTCAGTTCCTGTTGATCGGGTAGCGCGGCCGGCAGGGCGGCGTCAATCCTCCTGCTGACGCTCGCCTTTGCGGAATGGGCTGTGCTCGCTCAGCAGTTCGCTCATCTGTTCGACATCGGCACGCTCGCGCGCGAGATAGTCGCCGATCGCCCGGCGAAGGCCGGCATGGGCGACATAGTGGGCGGAATGCGTCGTCACCGGCAGGTAGCCGCGGGCGAGCTTATGTTCGCCCTGCGCCCCCGCCTCGACCCGTTTCAATCCCTTTGAAAGAGCGAAGTCGATCGCCTGGTGATAGCAGACCTCGAAATGCAGAAAGGGGTGATCCTCGATACACCCCCAGTGACGGCCGTAAAGCGTATCGCCGCCAATGAAATTGATCGCGCCGGCGATATAGCGCCCGTCACGCTTGGCCATGACGAGCAGGATGTCGTCGGCCATGCGCTCGCCAATCAGCGAGTAGAACTTGCGGGTGAGATAGGGCCGGCCCCATTTGCGGCCTCCGGTATCCATGTAGAATTTGAAGAACTGGTCCCAGATGCGTTCCGTGAGATCGCGGCCGGTCAGCCAGTCGACGCTGATGCCGTTTTCGAGAGCGGCGCGCCGCTCTTTGCGCAATGCCTTGCGTTTGCGCGAGGCGAGCGTTTCGAGAAACTCCTCGTGATTGGCATAGCCGTCATTGATGAAATGGAACTGCTGGTCTGTGCGGTGCAGATAGCCGTCCATCTCGAAGATGCCGATCTCCTCATCAGGCACGAAGGTGATGTGGGCCGAGGAGATGCCGAGCCTTCGCACGACCTCCTTCAGGCTTTCGGCGATCGCGTTCTGGATCGGCAGCCGCTGCAACCCCTCGGCGACGAGAAGACGCGGGCCCGTGGCCGGGGTAAAGGGGATCGAGCATTGCAGTTTGGGATAATAGCGTCCGCCGGCCCGTTCGAAGGCATCGGCCCAGCCATGGTCGAAGACGTATTCGCCCTGGCTGTGGTTCTTCAGATAGCCGGGCAGGGCGCCGATCAGTTCGCCGCGATCGGTCTCGAGCAGCAGGTGATGGCCGAGCCAGCCGGTCTCGGCGGTGGCCGAACCGGATTCCTCCAGCGACGATAGAAAAGCGTGGGAAACGAACGGATTGTAGGCAATCGTGCTGCCGGCCTTCGACGCCCCGGAAAGCCTGGACCAGCTCTCCGGGGAAATCGCGGTGAAGGAGCGTTCTACGCGAATGGATAGTTCATCGGTCATGGGGCAAATGCGAAGCCTGTGGGGAGGGGACGGTTCGGCTCTACCTCAGTCTGCGCATGATCTTGGCCAAAAAGCGAGCGTCAAACCGCCACACGCGGGTCGAAGCCCTCGAAGGTCATCTGGTCGGCATTTTCGAAAGTACGCCGACGAGCTTCTTCATCGCGCACCGTCCAGGTAATGACCGGAATATCCTTTTCGCGTTCGCCTGTGATAAACGCGTTCGGGAGGTCGCCATAATAATAGGAGATGAAATCAAGGCCGATCTCCATTGCCTTCGCATGGGTCTCGAACTCCTCCGGCGTGTTGCCGTTAGCGGTCAGGCCGAGCGGGTAGGGCGAGCCGAGCGCCTTCAGATCGCGCAGCAGCCAATGGTCGAAGCTCATCAGGGCGACTTTGCCCTCATAGCCGTCGAGCACTTCGAGCACGGATTCGGCAAAGCCCTCGTCATCGGCCTCGCGGCCCTTGAGCTCCAGCACCAACGGGACCTTGCCCTTGACGAGCTCGAGGAGTTGGCTGAGCGTCGGTACCTTGTCACCAGTGCCGCCGACGGCGATCAGGCCGAGTTCCCTCGACGTGCGTTCGCGAATGTCGCCGTTGAGGTTGCACAGGCGCTGCAGATCCTCGTCATGAAAGATGATCGGCACGCCGTCGGAGGCATAATGCAGGTCACATTCGATCGCAAAGCCGGCTTCGACGGCGCGCGAGAAGGCCGAAAGCGTGTTTTCCCAGACATGCTTGTTGAGGTCGTGATAGCCGCGATGGGCGACCGGCACGTCCTTGATCCAGTCGGCATTGGTCATTCTGCGATTTCCATGATAGCGTCAATTTCGACGGCGGCGTTCAGCGGCAGGGCGGCCATGCCGACGGCAGCGCGCGCATGTTTGCCGGCCTCGCCGAGCACACCAGCAATCAGGTTCGAAGCACCGTTGATGACGAGATGCTGCTCGATGAAGTCGGGCGCGGAAGCGACGAAGCCATTCAGCTTGATGACGCGACGGATGCGGCGGAGATCGCCGCCAAGTGCCGCCTTCGCCTGGGCAAGGATATTGATGGCGCAGAGTTCGGCGCCGCGCTGGCCGCCCGCAACGTCGACCGTCTTGCCGAGATGGCCTGATACGGCGACCTTGCCGCCTTCGAGCGGCAGCTGTCCGGAGATGTAGAGAAGATTGCCGCTGATGACATAGGGAACGTAGTTTGCGGCGGGTGCCGCAGCTTCAGGCAGGGTTATCCCCATCTCAGTCAGGCGCGCTGCAATTTCATCGGACATTTTCGTCTCCGCTTTTGTTGTCAATGTTTCAAAAATTATGCATCAAGACTAGAATCTTTAATATGACAGCTTCGAGCCTCGATTTGGCCGAAAGAGTTCTTATAACATCGCGGCCGAGTCCAACAGGAGTTAATGAATGTTCCGATCGAGTCTTGCCGCTCTGCTTCTCGTCAGCGCTTCCGCCAATGCATGGGCGGCCGCGCCTGCGGTGAGCGCGGCGATCGCGACCGGCCTCGTCGCCCATCGCGCCGTCTACGATCTGGAACTGAAGGACGCCTCGGACCGCTCTGGCATCGCCGGCATGTACGGTCGCATGGTCTATGAATTCGACGGCAACTATTGTCAGGGCTTTACCACCAATTTCCGCTTCGTGACGCAGATCAACACCGGCGACAGCGTGCGCGTCAGCGACCAGCAGACGAAGAC
This sequence comes from Rhizobium sp. Pop5, assembly GCF_024721175.1. Classification (NCBI taxonomy): domain Bacteria; kingdom Pseudomonadati; phylum Pseudomonadota; class Alphaproteobacteria; order Hyphomicrobiales; family Rhizobiaceae; genus Rhizobium; species Rhizobium sp. Pop5. Next base: position 1,515,063 of record NZ_CP099399.1, read on the forward strand.
CTTCGAAAATCTGAAGGATGGTAAGTTCACCTTCGATACCAAATCCTTCACCGACGACCAACTCGACAAGGAGGTCAACGGTGCTGCCCAGGATCAGCCCGATGGCGTGAAGGTCGATCTCACGCAGCCGGCAAGCCGTGAGCTTCAGCTTGCCGAAAGCCGTTTTCCCACAGAGCACATGCTCGACGTGATCCAGCATGCCAAGGACGGCAAGCGCTTCTTCGAGGCCCGCGTCTTCGACGGCTCTGATGACGGCGACAAGTCGCTGGTAACGACGACGATCGTCGGCAAACAGGAAATCCCTGTTGCCGAGGAGGCCGATTCCGGCAATGCAGGCGCCTTCTCCAAGGCCGCCTTCTGGCCGGTGACCATCGCCTATTTCAATGAGAATGCGAAATCGGACGCGCTGCCTGTCTACCGCATGTCCTTCAAGCTCTATGAGAACGGCATCACCCGCGATCTCACGATGGATTACGGCGATTTCGTCCTGACCGGAAAGCTCGCCAAGCTGGAGCTGCTCGATCGTAAGGCCGAGGCCTGCAAGTAAGCGCAGGATTTCTCAGCCGTCATAAAACTGTATCATAAAATTCACTATGGTTCGGCGACCGGCAATGGCTGAGTCGCCGGCGCGTCGTCGTGCTCTTCGAGCCGCGATCCTTGCTACCAAGCCATTGCGATCAAGCCTGTTTGTTCGAAGATAGGCCTTGAAGACCATCCTGCGCTGCAAGCTTGGAAAGCCCGACCTATGGCCGACACGGACCTCGCGACTGTTCAGAACGCCGCCCTGCCGGTCGTCGCCGCCGATCCGGCGGAAATTGCCCGCATTTCCGATAACATCAACATCAGCGACCGCGCCGGTATCTCGGTCTATGGCGACCGTGCCCAGCAGACTGTCAGCGACTATGCCGACAGGATCCTGCGCGAGGTTCGCAACAAGGATCTCGGCGACGTGGGCCGCCTGCTGACCGACATCATCCTCAAGTCGAAGAGCCTCGATCCGGCATCGCTGAAGGAGCAGGGTTTCCTCAGCCGCATGTTCCTCTCCGCCAAAGCGCGGCTCGAACGCTTCAAGGAGGCGTTCGAGGATGTGGCCGGCCAAATCGATCGGATCGGCCTCGAGCTCGACCGTCACAAGGATACGCTGAGACGCGACATCGCGTTGCTCGACGACCTTCACGAGGAAACCAGGCAGTCGATCACACGGCTCGACGCCTATGTGCAGGCCGGTAAGAATTTCGCCGAGCATTTCCGCAGCGTCGAGCTGCCGAAGCTGAAGGCTGAGGCCGAAGCAGCAGCGACCGGTCCCGGCGGCGGCATACTGGAAGCGCAAACCTATCAGGACAGCCTGCAGGCGCTCGACCGGCTGGAGAAGCGGGTGTTCTATCTGCAGCAGGCCCGTCAGCTCGGCATCCAGCAATTGCCGCAGATCCGCATCGTCCAGGCGGGCGACGAGACTCTGATCGAGAACCTGCAGGCGACCTCGGCGCTAACAGTGCCGGCCTGGAAGCAGAAGATGGTCATCCTGCTCGGCCTGACGCGGCAGAAATCGGCGCTCGATCTTCAGAAGGCGGTGACCGACGCCACCAATGACATGATCCGTCAGGCGTCGGAGATGATGAAGGACCAGGCGATCGCTATCGAACAGCAATCGCAGCGCGGAATCGTTGATATCGACACGCTTGCCAAGGCGAACAAGGATCTGATCGACACCATATCGGGCGTGCTTCAGGTTCAGGAAGAGGGGCGCCGGAAGCGGGCGCTCGCCGAGCAGCAGATGGAGCAGATGACGATCGAGCTCAAGAAGGCGATGACCCAGGCGTGATCGGCAACATGACGATGCGAGCGCTGTTTTCGAGCCTGGCACTTCTTGCCGCTCTCATTCTTTCGGGCTGCGATCCCTTCGGCAGGGGGCCGGATTTCTCGATCGTATCGGGATCGGAAAATACCGTCCTGCAGCCGATCGTCGAGGAATTCTGCAAGCAGAAGAACGCCACTTGCACCTTCAAATATGAAGGCACGCTCGATATCGGCCTGGCGCTGCAAAGCGACCAGGGCGTCGAGCAGGATGCTGTCTGGCCGGCTTCCAGCGTGTGGGTCGAGATGTTTGACACCAGGCGCCGCGTCAAGAGCCTCACTTCGATCGCGCAGACGCCGGTGGTGTTGGGCGTGCGCAAGTCGAAGGCGCAACAGCTCGGCTGGATCGGCAAGGACGTCTTCATGAAGGACATTCTTGCCGCGGTCGAAAGTGGATCGCTGAAATTCCTGATGACCTCGGCGACGCAATCCAACTCGGGCGCCAGCGCCTATCTCGCCATGCTGTCGAGCGCGCTCGGCAACAAGCCGGTGATCGAACCCGGCGATCTCGACGACAAAAACGTCCAGGAAAGCGTCCGGGCGCTGCTTTCAGGGGTAGAGCGTTCGTCAGGCTCTTCCGGCTGGCTCGCCGACCTCTATGTCGATTCCGCCCGCAAGGGTAAGCTCTACGATGCGATGTGGAACTACGAAGCGGTGCTGAAGGAGACCAACGATAAGCTCGCCGCCCTCTCGCAGGAGCCGCTTTACGCGATCTATCCGGCCGATGGCGTCGCCATGGCGGATTCGCCGATCGGCTTCGTCGATCACGGCCGCGGTGCGGAAGTCCAGACCTTCTTCAACGATCTGCTCGCCTACCTCCGTTCGGCTCCCGTACAGCAACGCATTGCTGATACCGGCCGGCGCATCCCGCTGACCGGCGTTGCGGCAAAACCGGAACCGAACTGGAATTTCGATCCCTCCCGGCTCGTGACCGCCATCCGTATGCCGGAGGCGGGCGTCATCCGCCAGGCGCTCACTCTTTATCAGGCGGCGCTACGCAAGCCGTCGCTGACTGCGCTGTGCCTGGATTTTTCAGGCTCCATGCAGGGCAATGGCGAGGACCAGTTGCAGCAGGCGATGCGCTTCCTGTTGACGCCCGACGAGGCGAGCAAGGTGCTGGTGCAATGGTCGCCTGCCGACCAGATCATCGTCATTCCCTTCGATGGAACGGTGCGCAGCACCTTCATGGCGAGCGGAAATCCATTGGAGCAGGAAGGCCTGCTGAACGAGATTTCCCGGCAAAGGGCGAATGGCGGCACGAATATGTATGCTTGTGCCGAGCGAGCTCTGCAGCAGATCGCCAGAACCGACAGGCTCTCGACTTATCTGCCGGCGATCGTCATCATGACCGATGGCAAGTCCGATGATCAAAGCCAGGCTTTCATGAGCGAATGGAACGCGACCGAGCCGCATGTACCGATCTTCGGCATCACCTTCGGCGACGCCGACAAGACCCAGCTCGACGCACTTGCAAAGCAGACCTCGGCGCGCGTATTCGACGGCGGTTCGGATCTCGCTGCCGCCTTCCGCACCGCGCGCGGTTATAATTAGGACGGGCATGCGTAACTGGCTCGGCAATGACGGTAACTGGATCGTGGCGGGGCTGGCGGCGGCAATTATCGTGCCCCTTCTGAGCTTTGCTGCCGGCATGCCCTATTGGATCGCTGCCATCATCGCCGCTTTGGTCTTTGCCGGTCTCGTTATTCTGCTGGCGCCGCGCCGGCTGTTCGAAGGCCTCGATATCAGGAGCATCGGCAGCGGACGCATCGCCTTCGCCCGCGATCTGCTGGAGGCCGCCGTTCCCTTTGCGCAGCGGCTGGAGACCGCCGCCGACACGATCAGCGATCGTCAGACCGCAATCGCTGTTCGCCATCTTGCCGAAATCGCTGCCGATGTCTTTGGCAAGGTTGAGGCCAAACCCGAAAGCGCGAACGCTGTGCGGCGGTTCCTTTCCTATTATCTGCCGCGCGCTGCTGAGGTGGCGGAAGGTTTTGCCGTCATCGAGGCCAAGCGCGCTCCCGACCCCAAGCAGCTGGAAGACGTCCGCGCCGTGCTGGTAAAGCTCGAAGACGCCTTCGTCCATTATGCCGATAGCCTGGTCGATGAGTCGCTCGGCACGCTCGACACTGATCTGCGCCTCATTCAGGCATCGCTCAAAGAGGATATCGGACGCTGATGGCCCTTTCTCGTCGCGCCTTTGGGGTGGGATTGCTCGGAGCCGGTGTCGTCGGCACGGGCGGTTATTTCGCCGTGCGTGATCGGCCGGAACTAAAGGGCCTGCTCGGTAGCCGCACGACGCTGTTCGGCTTCGTGGGCGGGGAGAAGGAGGCCTTCTTGGCCGATCCGGATGTCATCAGGGCGCTCGGCGGATATGGCTTGACGGTTGACAGCCGGGTGGCCGGCTCGGTGGAAATGGTGCGCGAACAGGCGCTGCTGTCGCAGCATCCGCAATTTCTCTGGCCGTCCTCCTCGATCATGGTCGATATCGCCAGGCAGAACGGCCTTGGCATCCGCAACGACCGCGTCGTGCTGAACACGCCTGTTGTCGTCTATTCCTGGCAGCCCGTCGTCGACGGACTGATGAAAGCAGGATTGGTAACGGTGACGAACGAAGGGCATCACCAGCTCGATCTCAGGGCGCTGCTCGATGCCATCCTTGCCGGTGCCGACTGGTCGAAACTTGGCGTCAATTCGCTCTACGGCCGTGCTCGCATTGTCTCGACCGATCCGAACCGCTCCAATTCCGGTTTCATGTTCGCAGGCCTCGTGCTCAGCCTTTTCAGCGGCAATGTCGCGACTTCAACCGATCTTGCCACGTTCAGCAGCAAAGTGCAGGCCATTTTCCGCAACATGGGATTCAAGTCGCCGTCATCAGGCAAGCTTTTCGATCAGTATCTGGCTGGCGGCCTCGGCGGCGAGCCGATGATCGTCGGCTATGAGAATCAGCTGGTCGAGTGGATCCTCGCCGATCCCGCGCGCTGGGAGCGCATCAAGGCGAGCGCAGGCGCAAAGCCGGTGGTGCTCTATCCGCGCCCGACCGTCTATTCCGCGCATCCGCTGATCGTCGTCGAAGAGACCGCCAACCGACTGATCGAGGCCTTGACCAGCCCAAGGCTGCAGGAGCTTGCCTGGACGAAGCATGGGTTCCGCGGTCCGCTCGGGACAGCTACGGGTAATGCAGACAGCGCCGTATCGGGCCTGCTGCCGGCCGAGATCGATGCCGTCCTCCCGACGCCCGACGCCGGTGTCATGCTGTCGCTGCTGTCGATGTTGGCAAGCTGAGGCGAATGAGGTCGGATTTTTTGGCATAAGCCTTGCTTTTGCGCCAAATCGAATGTATGGGCACCACCATTCCACACGTAAGGCATGGGATCGTCCGGGAGAAATCCGGGCTGTTCCGCCCGGTGGCATCCTCGAAGAGGGTGCTGTTCGCCTTGCGGAGGTTCAACCGGAAAAGGATAAAAAGGCATGGCATTGCCCGATTTCTCTATGCGCCAGCTTCTCGAAGCAGGCGTCCACTTCGGCCACCAGACGCACCGCTGGAACCCGAAGATGAAGCCGTATATCTTCGGCGACCGTAACAACATCCACATCATCGACCTGGCCCAGACCGTTCCGATGCTGTCGCGCGCCCTTCAGGTCGTCAGCGACACCGTTGCTCGCGGCGGCCGCGTTCTCTTCGTCGGCACCAAGCGCCAGGCGTCCGAGATCATCGCCGATAGCGCCAAGCGCTCGGCCCAGTATTACGTCAACTCGCGCTGGCTCGGCGGCATGATGACGAACTGGAAGACGATCTCCAACTCGATCCAGCGCCTGCGTAAGCTCGACGAAATCCTCGGCGGCGAAGCCCAGGGCTTCACCAAGAAGGAACGTCTGAACCTCGAGCGCGAGCGTGAAAAGCTCGACAAGGCTCTCGGCGGTATCCGCGATATGGGCGGCACTCCCGACCTGATGTTCATCATCGACACCAACAAGGAAAAGATCGCGATCGACGAAGCCAAGCGCCTCGGCATCCCGGTCGTCGCCATCATCGATTCGAACTGCGACCCTGACCTGATCGACTATCCGATCCCGGGCAACGACGACGCATCGCGTGCGATCGCTCTTTACTGCGAGCTGATCTCCCGCGCCGCCATCGATGGCATCGCGCGTCAGCAGAGCTCTTCCGGCCGCGATCTCGGCGCATCCTCCGAAGTTCCGGTCGAGCCGGCTCTCGAGGAAGCAGCCGAAGGCTGATGAAAGCGGGCGGACCGAAAAATCCGCCAAAGCTTGCAGAGACTGGGAAAGGCCGCTCGCGACTCATCGAAGTTCGGCGGCCTTGCCTGTTTCAGGGCGAAGGCATCAGGCGCTTCGCCAGATAAGTTTCGATATGACGCGTCTTCATCACGCTGTCATACATACAGGTACATTTCGTGCGTCAATCCGGTGCCGCGCCGCGCTTTGCGGCCCACCGTATGAACCGACAAGAGGAAGCTAATGAGCGAGATTACGGCTGCAATGGTGAAGGAACTGCGCGAGAAGACCGGCGCAGGCATGATGGACTGCAAGAAGGCTCTTGCTGAAACCAGCGGCGACATGGAAGCGGCGATCGACTGGCTGCGCGCCAAGGGCATCGCCAAGGCCGACAAGAAGTCTGGCCGTACCGCTGCCGAAGGCCTCATCGGCGTGGCGAGCGCCGGCACCAAGGCCGTCGTCGTCGAAGTCAACTCGGAAACCGACTTCGTCGCTCGTAACGACGCCTTCCAGGATCTCGTCCGCGGCATCGCCAAGGTCGCCGTATCCACCGACGGCACCGTCGATGCCATTGCCGCTGCGACCTACCCGGCATCCGGCAAGTCCGTCTCCGACACGATCAAGGACGCGGTCGCAACGATCGGCGAGAACATGAACCTGCGCCGTTCGGCTGCGCTTTCCGTCGAAGACGGTGTCGTCGCAACCTATATCCACAATGCCGTTTCCGACGGCCTCGGCAAGCTCGGCGTTCTCGTTGCGCTGAAGTCGACCGGCGACAAGGAAGCCCTGAACGCGATCGGCCGCCAGGTGGCCATGCATATCGCTGCGACCGCGCCGCTGGCGATCCGCCCTGAGGAAGTCGATGCCGCCGTCGCCGAGCGCGAGCGCAACGTCTTCATCGAGCAGTCGCGCGCTTCCGGCAAGCCCGACAACATCATCGAGAAGATGGTCGAAGGCCGCATGCGCAAGTTCTTCGAAGAAGTCGCACTTCTCTCGCAGGCTTTCGTCATCAATCCTGACCTGACGGTTGCTGCTGCTATCAAGGAAGCTGAAAAGGCCGTTGGCGCGCCGATCGAAGTCGCCGGCATGGCCCGCCTTCTGCTCGGCGAAGGCGTCGAGAAGGAAGAGACCGATTTCGCAGCCGAAGTTGCGGCTGCCGTCAAGGGCTGATCTTCCAGCCATAATTTGGAAAACGCCAGGGCATCGCGTGACAACGCGATGCCCTTCGTGTATCGGGCATTCACGGCAATTTACGAGGAGCCAAGATGTCTTTAGAGCCTGTCTATAAACGCGTTCTACTCAAGGCTTCCGGCGAAGCGCTCATGGGTGGCCAGGGTTTCGGGATTGATGTCACGGTGGCGGACCGCATAGCATCTGATATCGCCGAAGCGAGGCATATGGGCGTGGAAGTCGGCGTCGTCGTCGGTGGCGGCAACATTTTCCGCGGCGTCGCGGTAGCGTCCAAGGGCGGCGATCGGGTGACCGGCGACCATATGGGCATGCTCGGCACCATCATCAACGCGCTCGCGCTGGCGACCTCGCTGCGCAAGCTGAACATCGATACGGTGGTGCTTTCAGCCATCTCCATGCCTGAGATCTGCGAGAGCTTCTCGCAGCGCGCAACTCTCTATCATCTGTCGATGGGTCGCGTGGTGATCTTTGCTGGCGGCACCGGAAATCCCTTCTTCACCACCGATTCTGCCGCAGCACTGCGCGCCGCCGAAATGGGCGCGGAAGCAATCTTCAAGGGCACCCAGGTGGACGGCATCTATACTGCCGATCCCAAGAAATATCCCGATGCGACCCGCTTCGATCGCCTGACCCACCAGGAAGTTCTGGACAGGGGACTTGCGGTCATGGATGTTGCCGCCGTGGCGCTTGCCAGGGAAAATTCCATTCCGATCATCGTCTTCTCGATCCACGAGAAAGGCGGTTTTGCTGAAATCTTGACGGGCGGTGGCCTCAAGACCATCGTCTCCGACAATTGATAAGAGCTGCGCCGCGTATTCGGCGCAGTCCTCTCCAGACGGGAGTATCGACATGAGTGAAGGTATCGACATCAAGGAACTGAAGCGCCGCATGGACGGCGCGGTTTCCGCGTTCAAGAGCGACATTGCATCGCTGCGCACCGGCCGCGCCTCGGCCAATATTCTCGACCCGGTGACGATCGAGGCCTATGGTTCGCGCATGCCGCTGAACCAGGTTGCCAACATCACCGTACCCGAGCCCCGCATGCTGACTGTTTCCGTCTGGGACAAGTCGATGGTCGGCGCAGTCGATCGTGGCATCCGCGAATCCAATCTCGGCCTCAACCCGATCGTTGATGGCCAGAACCTGCGTATCCCGCTGCCGGAACTGAACGAGGAGCGCCGCAAGTCGCTCGTCAAGGTGGCCCATGATTACGCCGAAAAGAGCAAGGTTGCGATTCGTCACGTCCGCCGCGACGGCATGGACGGCCTCAAGAAGGCCGAAAAGGATGGCGTGATCGGCCAGGACGAGGGCAGGGCGCAGTCGGAGCGCGTACAGAAGATGACGGACGAGACGATTTCCGACATCGACCGCTTGCTTGCTGAGAAGGAAAAGGAAATCATGCAGGTCTAAGGGATCTGTGCCTTTGCCTGGAAAGACCGGACGGGAAATGTCGGAAGCTGCATTTGTAACTGTGCCAGAGCATGTTGCCATTATCATGGACGGCAACGGCCGTTGGGCCAAGCAGCGCGGTCTGCCGCGCACGATGGGTCATCGCAAGGGTGTCGAGACGGTGCGCGAGACGGTGCGCGCCGCCGCCGCCGCGGGCATCAAATATCTGACCCTCTTTGCCTTCTCCTCGGAGAACTGGCGACGGCCCGAGGCCGAGGTCTCCGATCTGCTCGGCCTGCTCAAGGCCTTCATTCGGCGCGACCTTGCCGAACTTCATCGCCAGAACGTGCGTATCAAGGTCATCGGCGACCGCCACACCCTGCGAAGCGACATTCTCGGCCTGCTGCTGGAGGCGGAGGAAACGACCAAAGAGAATAGCGCGCTGACGCTCGTCATCGCCTTCAACTACGGCTCGCGTGACGAGATTTCACGCGCCGTGGTGAGCTTGGCTAGAGATGTCGAAGAGGGCCGGCTGAGGGCGCAGGACATTACGCCCGCGCTGATCAACGCCCGGCTCGACACGGCCGGTATCCCCGATCCCGATCTTATCATCCGCACCAGCGGCGAGGAGCGGCTTTCCAATTTCCTTCTTTGGCAGGCCGCCTATTCGGAATTCGTCTTTCTTCCGGAATATTGGCCGGATTTCAGCCCCGATGTCTTTCGCTCTGCGCTCGAAAAATTCGCCTCTCGCGACCGGCGCTTCGGTGGCCTGTCGTCGCAAGCAGCTGCGGTCGGCACCTGATGCAGAGGGAATTGAAGCTCCGCATCGTTTCGGGACTGATTCTTGCTGTCATTGTTCTTGCGGCCACCTGGTACGGCGGCCTTGCCTTCCGCGCCCTGGCGGCGGTAATCGGCCTGCTGATCTACTATGAATGGTCCAGGATTACGGGCGTCGCGCGTGACTGGGTCGTCAATGCCGTCGGCTGGATCGGCGAGGCGGCGATTGCTTTTCTCGTGCTTGTCGGCAATTTCGAATTTGCCGCCGGCATGCTGGTCGGCGTCACCGCCGTCGGCATCGCTCTGATTATCGTACATGGCGCGAGCCGCTGGTTTCCGGCAGGTCTGTTTTATGCAGGTGCCACCGGCCTGGCCCTTGCCGCGATCAGAAGTGACGATCGGCCGGGCCTATACGCCATGCTCTTCGTCTTCGCCGTCGTTTGGGCAACCGATATCCTGGCCTATTTCGTCGGCCGGGCGCTTGGCGGTCCGAAGCTGGCGCCTTCGATCTCACCAGGAAAGACATGGTCAGGCGCAATAGGCGGCGCCGTTTCAGCGGTCGCGGCCGGCGTCTTTCTCGTGCATTTTCTTCTTCCCGGCGCTGAAATCATCGCCGCTTGCGTGGCGCTTGTTTTGTCGGTTTGCAGCCAGTCGGGTGATCTTTTTGAATCGTTCATCAAGCGGAAATTCGGCGTGAAGGATTCGAGCCGTCTCATTCCGGGGCATGGCGGCGTCATGGACCGGGTCGATGGACTGATTTTCGCCTGCTTTTCGGCGTTCTTGCTTGCTGGGCTTTTTTCCGTGATAAAGGGAAACGGAATGACGTCGCTCGGTGCGGCGTTGTTCGGCCTCTAACGACGCGGCAGCCTGACGGAAGGACCCCATGGAAGCGGTGACCGGCATATTCGGATTTTTGACGGGCTATATCGTTCCGTTCGTCCTCGTGCTCTCGCTGCTCGTCTTCGTGCATGAGATGGGCCACTATCTCGTCGGGCGCTGGAGCGGAATCCGCATCCTCGCCTTTTCGGTCGGCTTCGGTCCTGAAATTTTCGGCTTCACCGACCGCCACGGAACGCGCTGGAAGATTTCGCTGATCCCGCTCGGCGGCTACGTCCGGTTCTTCGGCGACGAGGATGCCTCGAGCAAACCCGACGCCGACAAGCTCGCTGCCATGTCCGAGGAGGACAGGGCACGTTCCTTTGCCGGCGCAAAGCTGTGGAAACGTGCGGCAACCGTCGCGGCCGGCCCGATCGCCAATTTCCTGCTGGCGATCGCCATCTTCACCATTCTTTTTGCGGTCTATGGCCGCACCGTCGCCGATCCCGTCGTGGCCGAGGTCAAGCCGGATAGCGCCGCGTCGGCCGCCGGCATCCTTCCCGGCGATCTGCTGGTCGCCATCGACGGCGGCAAGGTTGAGACGTTCGACGACGTGCGCCGGTATGTCAGCATCCGCCCGAACCAGAAGATCGTCGTGACGATCGAGCGTAGCGGCCAGAAACTCGACCTGCCGATGGTGCCGCAACGCACCGATATGACGGACCAGTTCGGCAACAAGATCGAGGTGGGGCTGATCGGGATCGTCACCAATCAGGAAGTCGGCCACTTCCGTCTTCAGACCTATACGCCGCTCCAGGCGCTGCGCGAAGGCGTGATCCAGACCCGGGATATCGTGACCGGCACCTTCAAATATATCGGCAATCTTCTGACCGGATCGATGCGGGCCGATCAATTGGGCGGACCGATCCGCGTGGCGCAAGCTTCGGGCCAGATGGCTACGCTTGGAATAGGTGCCGTGCTGCAGCTCGCTGCGGTGCTTTCGGTTTCGATAGGATTGCTTAACCTGATGCCGGTTCCGGTACTTGATGGCGGCCACCTGATGTTCTATGCGGTGGAGGCCGTGAGGGGGAAACCGCTCGGCTCCGCGGCCCAGGAAATTGCATTTCGCATCGGCCTGGCGATGGTACTGACACTGATGGTTTTTGCGACTTGGAACGACATTAGCGCGCTCATAGGATAAACGCGCAAGGTGAGGTAATTACTATTTATTTACGATGTTTCAAGGCTGTAGTGGCGAATGGGTCACGCTTGGAAATGAAGTAAACAGAAATTAACGACCTCCCTTGCTTGTATGTCAAAAGCGGGTAAAACGACACACGTGACCGGAATCGGGTTCTCCCGGGGACGGGGACGAGGGAAAAAAGGTAATAGGTGAAATGAAGGCTGGTTCAAAGTTTTTGAACGCAGTATCGGCGGTTGCGCTGTCTGCTAGTGTTGTTGCTTCGGGCGCAGGTGCTTTGACGTTCGTTTCTGCTACGGCCGCTGAGGCCGCGGTTATCCAGCGCATCGATGTGCGCGGCGCAAGCCGTGTCGGCGCGGAAGCCGTCCGGTCGAACCTCACCATCGCGCCCGGCAAAAGTTTTTCGAACACCGATATCGATAACTCCGTGAAGCAGCTCTACGGAACGGGTTACTTCTCAGATGTGAAGATCTCGGTTTCCGGAAGCACGCTCGTCGTCAACGTTCAGGAAGCCCAGCTCGTCAATCAGGTCGTCTTCAACGGTAACCGCAAGATCAAGGACGACAAGCTCGCGACGCTCGTCCAGACCCATGCTGCCGGCCCCTATAGCGACACTCAGATTCAGTCCGACATTCAGGCGATCAAGGATGCCTATGCCGCCACCGGCCGCAGCGAAGTCGAAGTGACGACGCAGGTCGTGCCGCTCGGCGAAGGTCGCGTTAACCTCGCTTTCGTCATCAACGAGGGTGACCGCACCAAGATCGACGCGATCAATTTCGTCGGCAACAATGCCTACAGCGCCGGCCGCCTGGCTGCCGTCATCCAGACCAAGCGCTCGAACTTCCTTTCGTTCCTGACCCGCAAGGACGTCTACAACGAAGACAAGCTCCATGCCGACGAAGAAGCGCTGCGGCAGTTCTATTACAATCGCGGTTATGCCGACATGCGCATCATTTCTTCCGATGCCACGTTCGACGAGGCGACCAACAAATACACGCTTACCTTCAACATCGAGGAAGGCCAGCGTTACGATTTCGGGCCGGTGACCGTCCAATCGACCGTCGAAGGCGTCGGCTCGGATCAGTTGCAGCCGCTGGTGCGCACGAAGGAAGGCCAGCTCTACAGCGCCAAGGAAGTACAGAAGTCGATCGAAGCGATCTCCGATCAGGTGGCCTCTGCCGGCTATCCCTTTGCGCGCGTAACGCCGCGCGGCAATCGCGACCTTAACAACAACACGATTGGCGTCGAATATCTGGTAGACCAGGGCGAGCGCGCCTATGTCGAGCGTATCGAAATTCGCGGAAACAGCCGCACGCGCGACTACGTTATCCGCCGCGAATTCGACATGAGCGAAGGCGATGCCTTCAATCAGCAGATGATTACTAAGGCCAAGCGTCGCCTTGAAGCGCTCGGCTACTTCTCTTCCGTCAACATCACCACTCAGCCTGGCAGTTCGCCGGACCGTGTTGTTGTGGTCGTTGACGTGCAGGATCAGTCGACCGGTTCGTTCGGCGTCGGTGCGGGTTATGCGGCCGGTGGCGACGGCCTGCTGCTCGAAGCATCGATCGAGGAAAAGAACTTCCTCGGCCGCGGCCAGTACATCCGCATCTCTGCCGGCGGCGGCGAAGAAGGTTCGCGCAGCTACGGCGTGAGCTTCACCGAGCCCTATTTCCTTGGCTATCGTCTCGCGGCAGGCTTCGACGTCAATCGCAGCGAAACGTCGAGCAACAGCAATTACGACTATGAGGAAACCAGTGTCGTCCTGCGCGTCACTGCGCCGATCACCGAGGATCTGGCGACGACCTTCCGTTATAACTACAAGCAGATGAAGTATGATGCGAGCAACAGTGATCTTGCCGATCTGTCCGCTCCATATCAGCACCTCGTCGAGGATAGCCCGTGGACGCGTTCCTCCGTCTCGCAGACGCTGACCTACAACACGCTTGACGATATGGTCCTGCCGCGCGAAGGCATCTATGCGACGGCGACGCAGGAAATTGCCGGCCTCGGCGGCGACTCGCAATTCTATAAGATCTACGGCAAGGCACGGTATTACCGCCTGCTCGCCGACGATGCCGATATCATTGGCTCTGTTTCGGCCTCGGCAGGTTACGTCGTCGGCTTCGGTGATCACCTGAATGTCTTCGACCAGTTCACTCTGACCAACGGCGATATTCGTGGCTTTGAAAACAAGGGCATTGGCCCGCGTGTTTCGGGCAGCAAAGATGATCCGCTGGGCGGCACGACCTATTTCACGGCATCGGCTGAAGCGACCTTCCCGATGCCCGGCTTCCCGCGCGATTTCAACCTGCGCGGCGCGGTCTTCGCCGACGCCGGCACGTTGTTCGGCAACGACGTTGACCTGAGGGGCGACGGCATTGATGGCGAAGATGCCTCCCTGCGCGCTTCTGTCGGTGTCGGCGTCGTCTGGCAGTCTCCCTTCGGTGCATTGCGCCTGGATTACGCAATCCCGGTTCTCAAGGAAGACTTCGACAAGACGCAAAACTTCAAGTTTGGCATCAACAACCAATTCTGATATCGGCAGTCCGGAACTGTAAGACTCAATTCCGTTCTGGAGCATTGCCGATGGAGCAAAACGTTTTTTTTCTGCCCCATGAAGGTCTGAAGCTCATTGAGCTGGCAGAGTTTCTTGGGGCGGAACTTGCCAATTCCGACCATGCCAATGTCATTGTTAGGTCCGTGGCCCCTATCAGCCGGGCGCGGGCGGGGGATGTCTGTTATATCCTGTCGCGTCGTAACCGCGATGAACTGACGACATGTGAGGCCTCGGCGGTGATCTGCGACAAGGCGCTCGCCGATCTCGTGCCTTCGCATATTCCGGTCATTCTGTCGTCCAATCCGCATGCGGCATTCGCAATGGCCGGCGGCCTGTTCTACCCCGCGGCGCTGCGTCCCGTTCGCCTTTCAGACGAAACCGAGATCGCGCCGAGCGCGGTGATCGATCCGACCGCCAAGCTTGAAAAAGGCGTGATTGTCGAGCCGTTGGCCGTGATCGGTGCGCATGCCGAGATCGGCGAAGGCACGCGCATCGGCGCGCACGCCATCATCGGCCCGAATGTCAAGATCGGTCGGGATAGCTCGATCGCTGCCGGCGCGAGCGTTCTCTGCGCGCTGATCGGCAATGGCGTCATCATCCACAATGGTGTGCGCATCGGCCAGGATGGTTTCGGTTATGCGCCGGGTCCTCGCGGCATGATCAAGATCGTCCAGATCGGCCGGGTGATCATCCAGGACAATGTCGAGATCGGCGCGAATACCACGATCGACCGCGGCGCCATGGATGACACGGTCATCGGCGAGGGCACCAAGATCGACAACCAGGTGCAGATTGGCCACAACGTGCAGATCGGCCGCCATTGTGCCATCGTCGCCCAGGTTGGCATCGCTGGAAGTACGAAGATCGGCAATGGCGTGCAGATTGGTGGCCAGGTCGGCATCAAGGGGCATGTGACGATCGGTGACGGCGTGCAGATCGCCGCCAAAAGCGGTATCATGACCGACCTTGCCGCCGGCGGACAATATGGCGGTGTCCCGGCACGTCCGCTAAAAGACTATCTGAGAGAGGCCGCGCAGCAAGTCTCGAAGAGCAAGCTGCGCGGAAGGAACCCTGGAGGCAAGCAAGATGACTGAGGAAGCCACGACAACGCTTTCTTCGGCTGACATTATCGAAATCATGAAGCTGCTGCCGCATCGTTACCCATTTCTCATGGTCGACAAGATCATTGAGATCGACGGTGACAATTCGGCGATCGGCATCAAGAATGTGACTGTGAACGAACCGCATTTCACGGGCCATTTTCCGGATTCTCCGATCATGCCGGGGGTCCTGCTGATCGAGGGCATGGCTCAGACGGCAGGCGCAATCTGCGCCAAGAAGGAAGGTCAGCCCGGCAATCTCGTCTACTTCATGACCATCGAGAATGCGCGCTTCCGCAAGCCCGTGGTGCCCGGTGATCGTGTCGAATTCCATGTCAAGAAGCACAAGCAGCGCGGCAATATCTGGAAATTCCATTGCGACGCCAAAGTCGATGGCGCGCTTGTCGCCGAAGCCGATATCGGCGCGATGATCGTTCATAGGGATCAGGCATGAGCAATATCGCCGAAAGCGCCCGTATTCATCCGATGGCCGTTGTCGAAGACGGGGCTGTTATCGATGAGGGCGTCAAAATCGGTCCCTTCTGCCATGTCGGGCCGCACGTCGTCCTGCATGCGAATGTCGAGCTTCTCGCGCATGCGGTCGTCACCGGCCGCACCACGATCGGCAAGGGCACGCGCATCTTCCCGATGGCTGTCGTCGGCGGCGATCCGCAGAGCGTGCATCACGGCGGCGAGGAAACGACGCTGACGGTCGGCGCTAACTGCACGATCCGGGAAGGCGTGACGATGAACACCGGCACGGCCGATTTCGGCGGTGAGACGATCGTCGGCGACAACAACCTCTTCCTTGCCAATTCCCATGTCGCGCATGATTGCCGTGTCGGCAACCACGTGATCATGTCGAACAATGTTATGCTTGCCGGCCACGTTGTCATTGAGGATCGCGTCATCCTGGGTGGCGGCTCGGCCGTTCACCAGTTCACGCGCGTCGGCCGCCAGGCCTTCGTCGGCGGCCTTTCGGCGGTGAGCTACGATGTCATTCCCTATGGTATGCTGAACGGCAATCCCGGTCTGCTGAGCGGCCTCAATGTCGTCGGCATGACGCGCGCCGGCGTCGACCGCGCCGTCATCCACAGAGTGCGCCGCGCCTACAAGGCGATCTTCGAAGGAACGGCCTCCGTTCGTGAAAACGCCGCCGCCATCCGCGAGGAATATGCAGATTGCGTGGAGGTGATCCAGATCCTCGATTTCATCGCTGCCGATAGCGACCGCGCCCTGTCTTCGCCCACCCGGGGGCAGAAGGGCTAGTCCGTGGCTTTATCTGGCGACACCGCTGCGGGCCGGCTGGCGATCATCGCCGGCGGCGGCCTTCTGCCTTCCTATGTCGCCGAAGCCGCCCGCGCCGCCGGCGAAAATCCCGTCATCGTCGCGCTGAAGGACGAAAGCGAGCGGTGTTGGGAAGAGTATGACCACGCCGTCGTCGGTATCGGCGATTTCGCGGCCCTTGATGGATTGTTCAATCGCTATGGCATCGGTCGTGTCGTGATGTCGGGCAGCGTGCGCCGCCGGCCGGAATGGCGCGAGGTGCGCCCGACGTTGCGTATCCTGATGAAGGTGCCGGCTGCTATCCGCACCCTGTTGTCCGGCGGCGACGATACAGTTCTGCAGATGGTGATCCGGTTGATCGAGGGAAACGGCCGGCGCGTCGTCGGCGCCCATGAGATTGCTCCCGATCTGCTTGCGGCCGTCGGCCCGCTTGGCGCGGTGGCGCCCGGCGAGGAAGACCGGCGCGATATCACCCGTGCGGCAGAAGCCGCCGAAATGCTCGGCCGGCTCGATGTCGGGCAGGGGGCCGTTAGCATCGGCGGGCGCGTCGTTGCGCTGGAGGGTCTCGAGGGCACCGACGAGATGCTGGAGCGCGTGACAGGTCTCAGAGCAGCCGGGCGGATCTCGCCGCGCCGCCGGGGCGCGCTGGTCAAGCTTTGCAAGCCGCAGCAGGATATTCGCGCCGACCTGCCCGCGATCGGCGTTTCCACGGTCTTGAACGCAAGAAAGGCCGGTCTTGGCGGCATCGCCATCGAAGCCGGCCGTTCATTGGTGCTCGATCGCGCCGGCGTTATCAAGGCCGCCGACGAGGCCGGGCTTTTCGTCTGCGGCATCGACCGCGGCCTGCCGGCATGGGGGCTCGAATGAGCGGAACGCCGCTGAAGATCGCCGTGATCGCCGGTGAGGTGTCGGGTGATCTGCTCGGCGCCGATCTCATCGCCGCTCTGAAGCGTATTCATGGCGGGCCGGTGGAACTCGTCGGTGTCGGCGGCGAGGGGCTGCAGGCCGAGGGCTTGCGATCTCTGTTCGACTTTTCCGAGCTGTCGATCATGGGAATCACTCAGGTGCTGAGCCGGCTGCCGAGGCTGTTTAGCCTGATCCGTCGAACGGCAGCTGATATCGTCGCCGCAAGGCCGGATATTCTTCTCATCATCGATAGCCCGGATTTCACCCATCGCGTTGCCAAGCGGGTTCGCACCGCGCTGCCTGATCTGCCGGTGGTCAATTATGTCTGCCCGAGCGTCTGGGCCTGGAAGGAATACCGCGCCACGCGCATGCTCGGCTATGTCGATCATGTGCTCGCCGTTCTTCCTTTCGAGCCGGCGACGATGCGCACGCTCGGTGGACCGGCAACGACCTATGTGGGGCATCGCCTGACCGCCGACCCTGCGCTGCTGGAGACCCGGCGCCTGCGGGCCGGCAGGCAGCCCGGAAACGGCACGATCCTTCTTCTTCCCGGCTCTCGTTCCTCCGAGATCAAGAATCTCCTGCCTTACTTCGAGGCCGCGACCAACGAGCTTGTCGCCCGCAATGGACCGATGCGCTTCATTCTGCCGACGGTGGCGCACAAGCAGGCGCTTGTCCGCGAAATGACAGCGGGATGGTCGGTAAAGCCCGAGATCGTTATCGGCGCGGAGGCAAAATGGAAAGCCTTCGCTGAAGCCGATGCAGCCATGGCGGCGTCCGGAACCGTTATTCTCGAACTGGCGCTTGCCGGGGTTCCCGTCGTCTCCGCCTACAAGGTCGATTGGATCATGCGTATGCTGACCTCGAGCATCAAGACCTGGACCGGTGCGCTGCCAAACCTGATTGCCGACTACGCGATCGTGCCCGAATATCTGAACGATATCGTTCGCGGCGCAAGCCTAGCGCGCTGGATGGAAAGACTGTCAACAGACACTTACCAACTCAAGGCGATGAAGGAAGGCTACGAGCTCATCTGGCAGCGGATGCAGACGGAAAGACCGCCTGGAGAGCATGCGGCGCAGATTTTGCTCGATGTTCTTGCCAATAAAAAACCCGGCCGTTTCTGACCGGGTTTTCTTTTTGTCTGGTTTCAGCGCTTAGCGCTTCGAAACCGGGATGTAATCGCGCTTCGGTTCGCCGACATAGAGCTGGCGCGGACGGCCGATGCGCTGTTCCGGATCCTCGATCATCTCGTTCCACTGCGCGATCCAGCCGACGGTGCGGGCGAGCGCGAAGAGCACGGTGAACATGGTCGTGGGGAAGCCCAGCGCCTTCAGCGTGATGCCGGAATAGAAGTCGATATTCGGATAGAGCTTCTTCTCGATGAAATATTCGTCGGTGAGCGCGATACGCTCCAGCTCCATCGCCACTTCGAGCAGCGGATCGTCCTTGATACCGAGTTCGCCGAGCACTTCATGCGTCGTCTTCTGCATGATCTTGGCGCGCGGATCGTAGTTCTTGTAGACGCGGTGACCGAAGCCCATCAGGCGGAACGGATCGTTCTTGTCCTTGGCGCGGGCGATATATTCCGGAATGTGGTCGACCGTGCCGATCTCATTCAGCATGTTGAGCGCTGCTTCATTGGCGCCACCGTGAGCGGGGCCCCAGAGGCAGGCGATGCCGGCGGCGATGCAGGCGAACGGATTGGCGCCCGACGAACCGGCGAGGCGGACGGTCGAGGTCGAGGCGTTCTGCTCGTGGTCGGCATGCAGGATGAAGATGCGGTCCATGGCGCGGGCAAGCACCGGATTGACCACATATTCCTCGCAAGGAACGGCAAAGCACATGCGCAGGAAGTTCGACGCATAGTCGAGGTCGTTCTTCGGGTAAACGAAGGGCTGGCCGATATGGTACTTGTAGGCCATGGCGGCAAGCGTCGGCATCTTGGCGATCATGCGCAGGCTGGCGACCATGCGCTGGTGCGGATCGGTGATGTCGGTGGAGTCGTGATAGAAGGCCGACAGCGCGCCGACGCAGCCGCACATGACCGCCATCGGATGCGCATCGCGGCGGAAGCCGGTGAAGAAGCGGCTCATCTGCTCGTGCACCATGGTGTGGTGCGTGACGCGGTAATCGAAATCCTTCTTCTGCGCGGCCGTCGGCAGTTCGCCGTAGAGAAGCAGGTAGCAGACCTCGAGGAAGTCGCCATGCTCGGCGAGCTGCTCGATCGGATAGCCGCGATGCAGCAGAACGCCTTCGTCGCCGTCGATGTAGGTGATTTTCGATTCACAGGATGCGGTCGAGGTGAAACCCGGATCGTACGTGAAGGAAGCGGTGTTCTTGTACAGGGCACCGATATCGATGACGCTTGGGCCGATCGTGCCGCTTTTGACGGCAAGGTCGACTGATTTGTCACCGATTTTTATTGTAGCGCTTTGATCCGTCATGCTGATCCTCCGAAATGTCGGTAGCGCCTTAAAAGCGCCATAGGGGTTAAGCGTCCTCACCGATAGCTATATGATCGCGAAGCTAATGCCAAGTTACTGTGACGGCATTTTGTGCATTGCGGCATCACCTTTTAGGCACTGCAGCGATGAGCCGCACGCATAGCGGAAGCCGATGATTCAACTGGATTTTTGGCGCTCCCGATTTTCCCTCATATTTCAATCGATTATTCTTGCCGGATTTGATTGGAGGTTGCATTCTGGCTACCTCCGCGGGAGATCTCGGGCGACACATGCAGGAATTGACAACAGTCGAAATAAGGCCGGAAACAGATGCCCGCGCTGCCGATTCCTTGGGCTTTTCTCCGCATGCCGTGCCGACGCAGCCGGCAAGAACGCAGTTGGCCACGCCCTTGCGCTACCGGCTGCCGGTCGAAGCTTCGCGATCGCTGCGTGCCGGCATTGGTATGCTGGGCGAGGAGGTGGATCATGGTCGCCTGCTGCTGTTCTCTCCGGTTTTCATCGGTGCAGGCGCAGCCTTCTGGTTTCTGGCGGCATCGGACATGCCGATGGTCGCCTCGCTCGTCTGCCTGCTGGTCCTGACGGTCATGGTCTTCGTCGTGGGCAGCAGCAGAGTTGCATTGCGGGCGACGCTGCTTGCGCTTGCGCTCGTGATTTGCGGCATGCTCTCGGCGCAGTTCGAGACATGGCGAGCCTCGACGGTAATCCTCGATTCATCTGTGACGACGACCGTGACCGGCCGCGTCGAGCGGCGCGAAGGCGATGGTCGCGGGCGATGGCGCTACATTCTTGCCGTCAGCGACACCGAGGCACCGGAGGTGAAGCGGCCGCCGGAGCGCATAACCGCGATCGTCCGCGGTGCGGATGTTCCCTTCGAGATCGGTGACATCATATCAGGCAGGGCTCGGCTGACACCGCCGGCAGGCCCGGCGCTTCCCGAGCTCAACGATTTCTCCTTCGGAGCCTACTTCGATGGCATCGGCGCGAATGGTTTCTTCTACGGCGCGCCGACGAAGGTCGATGCGCAAGCGGAGCCGGAAAGCGCCGGATCGATATCGGACGCTCTGCTCGAATGGCTATACCGGTTGCGCAGCGGCATCGGCGACCGCATACGGCTGGTCTTGCCCGGCGATACCGGCGCCTTTGCTGCCTCTCTTGTCACTGATGAGAGACGTGCGATCTCGGATGAGACGACGGAGGCGCTCCGGCAGTCCGGCCTTGCCCATATCGTTGCCATCTCTGGTCTCAACATGGCATTGTCGGCCGGCATCTTCTTTGTCGGACTGCGCGTCATCCTCAGCCTGCTTCCGAGCATTGCCCAGGCTTGGCCGACAAAGAAAATCGCCGCAGCCGGTGCGCTTGCCGCCGTAACAGCCTACTATTTGATCTCCGGCTTCGCGGTCTCTGCCGAACGCGCCTTCATCATGATGGCGATCATGCTGATTGCCGTATTCTTCGACCGGCCGTCGATCAGCCTGAGAAACGTGGCCCTATCAGCTCTCGTAATCCTGTCGATCTCGCCGTCGGAAGTGCTGGGACCGAGCTTCCAGATGTCCTTTGCGGCAACGCTTGCCCTGGTTGCCGGCTACGATCTCTGGAAAAGGCGATCGATGCGGGAGAATGCGTTTGCCAAGCTGCCGGTCATGAAGCCCGTCTTCGTGGTCGGAGGCTTCTTTGGCGGCATCTTCCTGACCTCGCTCATTGGCGGTCTATCGACCGCACTGTTTTCGATCGAGCATTTCCATCGGCTGACTGCCTATGGACTTCCGGCGAACCTTGCGGCCATGCCAGTCATCTCCTGCATTGTCATGCCATTCGGAATGATGGCGATGCTGCTGATGCCCTTTGGCCTCGACGGTCCGTTTTGGCAGGTCGCAGGCTTCGGCCTTGAGCTGGTGATGAAGATCGCCAAGACGGTATCGGGTTGGGGCGGTGATATCGGCGTCGGCCGCTTGCCCGGCTGGTATTTCGCCGTGGCGGTTGCGGGCTTCCTGCTCATGATGCTGCTGCGCACCCGGCTGCGCCATATCGGCACCGCCATTATCGCGGCTTCGACGCTGACCCTGATCGTCCTGCCGGTCCCCCGATCGCCTGATCTGGTGATTTCGGAAGATGGCGGACTTGTCGCGATCGCCGAGAGGGCGGCATTGGCCTCCAATCGTGAAAGGCCGCCGGATTTCATCTTCGACCAGTGGCAGAGAGCACTTGTCCTGCCGACCCACTATCCGCCGAAGATGCTGGACGGCCCCGCCATTCCCGAGGGAGACGGTCGTCGCGTCAGGCTTTCCGGCGATCAGCAGGACGAAGCGAGGGTCGCGATGCGGGCGGCGGCGACCGGTGGTGAAACAAACCGCTTTTCCTGCGTGAAGAAGGCCTGGTGCGTATCGCGACTTGGCAATGGAAAAGTCGTGACCGTCATCGACAATGCCGCCTATCTCGGCCCCGCCTGCGATGCCGCCGATATCATCGTGACTTCGGTACGGCTGCGTTTCGATCGCTGCCGCACAGGCGCATCACTCTTCACCGGTGAAACGCTGCGCAGGACTGGCTCCCTCGAGCTGCGCTTTACGGATGGCGGCCTTGAAGTCGCGACCGCATTCGACACCTTGTCGAGGCCATGGATGCGCCATCGCGCCTATGACTGGCGCAGCGACAGCTTTACCGATTCCGGCACAGCCGATGTCAATGATAGCGGCGGATAAGGCCGACGAGTTTGCCTTGAACCTTGACCCGATCCGGCCCGAAGATACGGGTCTCGTAAGCCGGGTTGGCCGCTTCCAGTGCGATCGAGGCGCCCTTGCGGCGGAAGCGCTTGAGCGTCGCTTCCTCGTCGTCGACGAGAGCGACGACGATGTCGCCGGGGCTGGCGGTGCTGCCGTTGCGGATGATCACGGTGTCGCCGTCGAAGATGCCGGCGTCGATCATCGAATCGCCCTTGACCTCCAGCGCATAATGTTCGCCAGAACCGAGCATGTCGGCCGGAACGACGATGTCATGCGTGTTGTTCTGGATAGCCGAAATCGGAACGCCGGCGGCGATTCGCCCCATGACGGGCACGGAGATCGAGTTACCATTGTCGGCGACGGGCTTTACCGAAGCAGGAGCGGCGACCGGCTGGGGCTTGCCGAGGCTGCCTTCGATGACGCTCGGCGAAAAGCCGCGCCGGGGCTGAATGCTGGGGCTGTAGGCTTCCGGAAGCTTGATGACCTCGAGAGCGCGAGCACGGTTCGGTAGGCGGCGAATGAAACCTCGCTCCTCGAGTGCGGTAATCAGGCGGTGGATGCCGGATTTGGAGGCCAGGTCCAGGGCATCCTTCATCTCGTCGAAAGACGGTGGAACGCCGGATTCCTTCATGCGCTCATGAATGAAAAGGAGAAGCTCCTGTTGTTTGCGCGTGAGCATCGACGTCAGACCCCGTGATTGAAACAAATCCAGAACGGACACTATATGTTCCATATGTGTTCCGCAAGTAGCTAAATTTCCGTAAAACTTCGCATCAACTCGTTGAGATTTTTATTTTCATAGCCCAATCGGCAGGCAATCTTGAATTCAGATGATCGCTGCTGCACATCTCTAGCCATTTCAGGGAGAGGGATATCATGAACGAGCGCTCCGCCACGCCGCACCCGCTGGACCATGTCGTGCTTCCCGTCGTCAATATCGACCTGGCGCGCGAGAGGCTCGGCAAGCTCGGCTTCACCGTCGCCGCCGATGCCCGTCATCCCTTCGGGACGGAAAACGCCTGCGTCTTCTTTGCCGACAAAACCTATCTGGAGCCGCTCGGCGTCGCGAGCGTCGAGGAGAGCGACGCATCAGCGCGAAAAGGCAATGTCTTCACCGCCCGCAACCAGGCCTTCCGCTTCCGCTGCGGAGACGAGGGGCTTTCGGCAATCGTCTTCGCCACGGAAGATTCTGCCCGCGACCATGAGAAGTTCGCCAGCACGGGATCGAGCGCCGGCGAGATGCTGGAGTTCAGCCGGCCGATGAAGATGCCGGATGGTTCCGAGAGCGTCGGCAGCTTCAAATTGGCCTTCGCGGGCGATCTGCGTGCGCCCGATCTCTTGCTCTTCACCTGTCAGCGCATCAACCCGCTTCCCGCCGATCGTGATGCGCTGGAGAAACATGCCAATGGCGTCACCGGCATTGCCGAGGTGGCGCTTTGTGCGCCGGAACCAGCCACGTTCGGCCCGTTCGTCAGCCTTGCCGCTGCGCAGTCGGCAATTGAGAAAACCGGTTTTGGCGTCAAGATCGCGGCGTCGAATGCGAGAATCAGCCTGATGACGCCGGAAGGGCTGGAAGCCTATTTCGAGATTGCCGTCTCGCCCGCCGAGCGGGGGCTGCGCGGCCGGGCGATCCTCTTCAATGTCGGCGATCTTGCCGTGACAGAAGCGCATTTGGCTGCTAACGGGGTGACCTACACACGCAAGAACAATCGCATTCTGGTGAAGCCCGCGCCCGGCCAGGGCACGCTCTTCGCCTTCGAGGAAAGATGATGAGCACCAATACGAATTCCGAAGTCAAGATCGGCCAAGGCGACGCTCAGGTCACCTTTTCCAATACCGGCCGCCTGTCGCTGATCGCCGGGCCCTGCCAGATGGAGAGCCGCGATCACGCCTTCATGGTGGCGGGCACGCTGAAGGAGCTTTGCGGAAAGCTCGGCATCGGCCTCGTCTACAAGAGCTCGTTCGACAAGGCGAACCGTACCTCGCTCTCGGCCGAACGCGGCATCGGGCTTGAAAAGGGCAT
The DNA here is from genome assembly GCF_024721175.1 of Rhizobium sp. Pop5. Taxonomy (NCBI): domain Bacteria; kingdom Pseudomonadati; phylum Pseudomonadota; class Alphaproteobacteria; order Hyphomicrobiales; family Rhizobiaceae; genus Rhizobium; species Rhizobium sp. Pop5. The sequence continues at coordinate 1,539,585 of NZ_CP099399.1, forward strand.
GGAGATCTTTGCTGACCTGAAGAAGGAATTCGGCTTTCCCGTCCTGACCGACGTCCATACCGCCGAGCAATGCGCGGAGGTGGCAAAGACCGTCGACGTCCTTCAGATCCCGGCCTTCCTCTGCCGGCAGACCGACCTTCTCATTGCCGCCGCTAAAACCGGCCGCGTCGTCAACGTCAAGAAGGGCCAGTTCCTCGCGCCCTGGGATATGAAGAACGTCCTGAAGAAGCTGAACGCCAGCGGCAATCCGAACGTGCTTCTGTGTGAGCGCGGCGCTTCTTTCGGCTATAACACGCTGGTCTCCGACATGCGTTCGCTGCCGATCATGGCGGCGATGGGCGCGCCTGTGGTTTTCGATGCCACCCATTCCGTGGCGCAGCCGGGCGGGCAGGGCGATTCCTCCGGCGGTCAGCGGGAATTCGTCGAAACGCTGGCGCGTGCGGCGGTGGCTGCCGGCATCGCGGGCGTCTTCCTCGAAACTCATCAGGATCCGGACAATGCGCCTTCCGATGGCCCGAACATGGTCTATCTCAAGGATATGCCGCGACTCCTCGAAAAGCTGCTTGCCTTCGACGCCGTCGCCAAGAGCTGACAGTCAAAGGCCTGACATGATCGTGCTATAGCCACGATTGGATACGCAATCGAAGGTGCCGTCATGCAGCATTGTAATTTGCGCACCTTCGATTAAGACAGGTTTCGAACGATTTATCACCCACCCGAGCAGGAAGAACCCATGACTGCAATCACCGATATCATTGCCCGCGAGATTCTTGATAGCCGTGGCAACCCCACCGTCGAAGTCGATGTCTATCTCGAAGACGGCAGCATGGGCCGCGCGGCGGTTCCCTCGGGCGCTTCGACGGGCGCGCATGAGGCGGTCGAGCTGCGCGACGGCGGCAAGCGCTACCTCGGCAAGGGCGTCCAGAAGGCGGTCGATGCCGCCAACACCGAGATCTTCGACGCGATCGGCGGTATCGACGCCGAAAACCAGATCCAGATCGACAGCATCATGATCGAGCTTGACGGCACGCCGAACAAGTCGCGCCTCGGCGCCAACGCCATCCTCGGCGTCTCGCTCGCTGTCGCCAAGGCTGCCGCCCAGGCTTCCGGCCTGCCGCTCTATCGTTATGTCGGCGGCGCTTCCGCAAGCCTGCTGCCGGTGCCGATGATGAACATCATCAATGGCGGCGCTCATGCCGACAATCCGATCGACTTCCAGGAATTCATGATCCTGCCAGTCGGCGCCGATACGATCGCCGAAGCCGTGCGCATGGGTTCGGAAGTCTTCCACACGCTCCGCAAGGAACTTGCGTCACAGGGCCACAACACCAACGTCGGCGACGAAGGCGGTTTCGCACCAGGCCTGAAGAGCGCTTCGGAAGCCCTCGACTTCATCGTGAAGTCGGTCGAAAAAGCCGGCTACAAGCCGGGCGAGGACATCTACCTCGGCCTCGATTGCGCCTCGACAGAATTCTTCAAGGACGGCAAGTATGTTCTCGAAGGTGAAGGCCGCACGCTCGAGCCGGGCGCCATGGCCGAATATCTGGCCGAACTCGCCGCCAAGTACCCGATCATCTCGATCGAAGACGGCATGGCCGAAGACGACTGGGACGGCTGGAAGACGCTGACCGACCTCATCGGCAAGAAGACGCAGCTCGTCGGCGACGATCTCTTCGTCACCAACTCTGCCCGCCTTCGCGACGGCATCCGCATGGGCGTGGCCAACTCGATCCTCGTCAAGGTCAACCAGATCGGCTCGCTGACGGAAACGCTCGACGCGGTCAACACGGCGCACAAGGCTGCCTATACGGCCGTCATGTCTCACCGTTCCGGCGAAACGGAAGATTCGACCATTGCCGATCTCGCGGTTGCCACCAACTGCGGCCAGATCAAGACCGGCTCGCTGTCGCGTTCCGACCGTCTTGCCAAGTACAATCAGCTGATCCGTATCGAGGAAGGCCTCGGCCCTCAGGCCCAGTATGCCGGCCGTTCGATCATCCGCGGCTGATTGCATCTGATTTTCTGCGATTTGACCCGCGCCTTCCATCGGCGCGGGTTTTTTGTTGCTCTTTTTTAGAGTCAACGAACGGTTAATCTCTGCGCGGTAGATTGAACGAATTGGTAATGCGTTCAAGAGCATGCGTGTATGTGGACAAAGCATCATAAGAAGAGAAGAATCGGTCGCTTCGTCATTCCGGCCATGACGGTCGCCTTCCTCTCCTATTTCGGTTATCATTGCATCCATGGCGATTACGGCCTGCGCGCGACGGAGACGTTCGAGCGCCAGCGTATTGTGCGCGAAAAAGAGCTTGCAGTGTTGAAGGCGAAGCGCGAACATCTGGAAAGTCAGGTCGCGCTCTTGAGTGACGGCTCGCTCGACAAGGATATGCTGGACGAAAAGGCGCGTTACCAGCTTAATATGTCGCGCGCAGACGAGATCGTCATATTCAATCACTATTCGAATTAACTGAAATCAAGTTAATTCGAATTTTTGTATATTTTTCAGATATTTAACTCAGAATATGAGCCATGCAATTATGGCATTGCTGTGGTCATATTTCTTGCCTATGGTACGCGGCACCGAGAACCGACAAACCATAGGGAGGGTTGAATGGCGCCGCGAAAGACCGCGACGGTTTCCAGCCGCAAGACAGCAGCAAAACCCACAGCGAAAGCATCGAATGGCGGCCCGGTAGCCGACTTCGACCGCGATGAAGAGCTCAAGGCCTATCGCGAGATGCTGCTGATCCGCCGCTTCGAGGAGAAGGCCGGTCAGCTTTACGGCATGGGTTTCATCGGCGGCTTTTGTCATCTCTACATCGGTCAGGAAGCTGTCGTCGTCGGCATGCAGATGGCGCAGAAGGAAGGCGATCAGGTCATCACCGCCTATCGCGACCACGGCCATATGCTGGCGACCGGCATGGAAGCGCGCGGCGTCATGGCCGAGCTGACCGGCCGTCGCAGCGGCTATTCCCACGGGAAGGGCGGCTCGATGCATATGTTCTCCAAAGAGAAGCATTTCTACGGCGGCCACGGCATCGTCGGCGCCCAGGTTTCGCTTGGAACAGGCCTTGCCTTCGCAAACCACTATCGTGGCAACGGCAATGTCTCCATTGCCTATTTCGGTGACGGTGCCGCCAACCAGGGCCAGGTCTACGAAAGCTTTAACATGGCGGCTCTCTGGAAGCTACCGATCGTCTACATCGTCGAAAACAACCGTTACGCCATGGGCACTTCGACGGCGCGTGCCACCGCGCAATCGAACTACTCCCTGCGCGGGTCCGGCTTCGGCATCCCCGGCATTCAGGTCGACGGCATGGACGTTCGCGCCGTTAAGGCCGCGGCTGACGAGGCGCTCGAACACTGCCGTTCCGGCAAAGGCCCGATCATTCTCGAAATGCTGACCTATCGTTATCGCGGTCACTCCATGTCCGATCCGGCGAAGTATCGCTCCAAGGAAGAAGTTCAGAAGATGCGCTCCGAGCAGGACCCGATCGAGCAGGTGAAGGCACGCCTCATCGAAAAGGGCTGGGCTTCCGAAGACGATCTGAAGGCGATCGACAAGGATGTCCGCGACATCGTCGCCGACAGCGCCGACTTCGCCCAGGCCGACCCGGAGCCGGATGCATCCGAGCTCTACACCGACATTCTGCTCTAATCGGGGAGGGAACCCATGCCTATCGATATCCTCATGCCCGCCCTCTCTCCGACGATGGAAGAAGGCACGCTGTCCAAATGGCTCAAGCAGGAAGGTGACAAGGTCACCTCCGGCGACGTGATTGCCGAAATCGAAACCGACAAGGCGACGATGGAAGTCGAAGCCGTCGACGAAGGCATCATCGGCAAGCTGCTGGTCGATGCCGGCACCGAAGGCGTCAAGGTCAACACCAAGATCGCCGTGCTGCTGCAGGACGGCGAATCCGCCGCCGATCTTTCCGCTGCCAAGCCGGCCGCTGCCGCAGCCCCCGTGGTCGCTCAGGAAGCGAAATCGACGAATAGCGGCTCCGCCGCCGCACCGCTTCCGGCCGAGCCGAAGGCCGTCGTTCCGAACGATCCCGAAATCCCGGCCGGCACCGAAATGGTGTCGATGACCGTCCGCGAAGCGCTGCGCGACGCCATGGCCGAGGAAATGCGCGCCAGTGACGATGTTTTCGTCATGGGTGAGGAGGTCGCCGAATATCAGGGCGCCTACAAGGTCACGCAGGGACTGCTGCAGGAATTCGGTCCACGCCGCGTCATCGATACGCCGATCACCGAGCACGGCTTTGCCGGCGTCGGCGTCGGCGCCGCCATGGCCGGCCTTCGCCCGATCGTCGAGTTCATGACCTTCAACTTCGCCATGCAGGCGATCGACCACATCATCAACTCGGCTGCCAAGACGCTCTATATGTCGGGCGGCCAGATGGGCGCTCCGATCGTCTTCCGCGGTCCGAACGGTGCTGCGGCCCGCGTCGGCGCCCAGCACAGCCAGGACTATGCCGCCTGGTATAGCGCAATACCCGGCCTCAAGGTCGTCATGCCATACACGGCATCTGACGCGAAGGGTCTTCTGAAGGCTGCGATCCGCGATCCGAACCCGGTCATCTTCCTCGAAAACGAAATCCTTTACGGTCAGCACTTCGACGTGCCGAAGCTCGACAATTTCGTGCTCCCGATCGGCAAGGCGCGCATCCATCGCCCGGGCAAGGATGTCACGGTCGTCTCCTTCGGCATCGGCATGACCTATGCGACGAAGGCCGCTGCCGAACTCGAAAAGATCGGCATCGACGTCGAACTGATCGACCTTCGCACCATCCGCCCGATGGATCTGCCGACTGTTATCAAATCGGTGAAGAAGACCGGCCGCCTCGTCACTGTTGAAGAAGGTTATCCGCAATCGTCGGTCGGCACCGAAATCGCCACCCGCGTGATGCAGCAGGCCTTCGACTATCTCGATGCGCCGATCCTGACTGTCGCCGGCAAGGACGTGCCGATGCCTTACGCCGCCAATCTCGAAAAGCTGGCGCTTCCGAACGTCGGCGAAGTTGTCGATGCCGTGAAAGCCGTTTGCTACAAATAAGGGGAGGGTATTTCGATGCCGATCAATATCACGATGCCCGCCCTCTCTCCGACCATGGAGGAAGGCAACCTTGCCAAGTGGCTGGTCAAGGAAGGCGATACGGTCAAGTCTGGCGATGTGATCGCCGAGATCGAGACCGACAAGGCGACGATGGAGGTCGAAGCCGTCGATGAGGGCACTGTCGCCAAGCTGGTCGTTCCGGCCGGCACCGAAGGCGTCAAGGTCAATGCGCTGATTGCGGTTCTTGCCGCCGATGGCGAGGATGTTTCCGCTGCCGCCAGCGGCGCGGGTTCCGCTGCGCCGGCCAAGGCTGAGGCAGCACCCGCCCCGAAGGCAGAAGCCGCCGCACCTGCGCCTGCCAGCGTTGAGAAGCCGAACAACGGTGAGCGGGTCGGTAACGGCGCGCCGGCGTCTGTTTCTGCAGGCGGCAATCGCACCTTCTCTTCCCCGCTCGCACGCCGTCTGGCCAAGGAAGCCGGTATCGATCTTTCAGCCGTCGCAGGCTCCGGCCCGCACGGCCGCGTCGTCAAGAGCGACATCGAAGCTGCCGTTGCCGGCGGAGGCGCCAAGGCTGCTCCCGCACCGGCCGCCGCAGCCGCGGCTCCGCAGGCCGCTGCTCCGGCTGCAGCGCCGAAGGGCGCTTCGGATGACGCCGTGCTCAAGCTCTTCGAACCCGGCTCCTACGAGCTCGTGCCGCATGACGGCATGCGCAAGACGATTGCCAGACGCCTGGTCGAATCCAAGCAGACGATCCCGCATTTCTACGTTAGCGTCGATTGCGAGCTCGACGCTCTCATGGCGCTGCGCGCCCAGCTGAACGACGCGGCTCCGCGCAAGGACAATGCCCCGGCCTACAAGCTCTCGGTCAACGATATGGTCATCAAGGCCATGGCGCTGGCGCTGCGCGATGTTCCGGACGCCAACGTCTCGTGGACCGACAGCAACATGGTCAAGCACAAGCACGCCGATGTCGGCGTCGCCGTCTCGATCCCTGGCGGTCTGATCACCCCGATCATCCGCAAGGCCGAGCAGAAGACGCTGTCTGTTATCTCCAACGAGATGCGCGATCTCGGCAAGCGGGCCAAGGACCGCAAACTGAAGCCCGAGGAATATCAGGGCGGCACCAGCTCGGTCTCGAACATGGGCATGATGGGCGTGAAGAACTTCGCAGCCGTCGTCAACCCGCCGCATGCAACGATCCTCGCGGTCGGCGCCGGCGAGCAGCGGGTCATTGTCAAGAACGGTGAAATGGCGATCGCCACCGTGATGTCGGTGACGCTCTCGACCGACCATCGTTGCGTCGACGGTGCGCTCGGCGCCGAGCTGCTCCAGGCCTTCAAGGGCTACATCGAAAACCCGATGGGCATGCTCGTCTGATAGCGAAGCGGAGGCGGAGATGACCAAGACCGTTCTTTGCTATGGCGACTCGCTGACCTGGGGTTATGACGCCGAGACGATCGGCCGTCATGACTACCAGAATCGCTGGCCGAGTGTGCTTCAGGCAGCGCTCGGAAGCGAGGCCCGCATCATTCCCGAGGGCCTCAATGGCCGAACCACCGCCTTCGATGACCATCTCGCCGATTGCGACCGCAATGGTGCGCGCGTCTTGCCGACGATCCTGCAGACGCACGCGCCGCTCGATCTCGTCATCCTCCTGCTCGGCACCAATGACATGAAGCCGGTCGTCGCCGGTTCGGCCTTTGCCGCATGCCAGGGGATCGGCAGGCTCGTGCGGCTGATCCGCAATCATGCCTGGCCCTTCGAGTTCGACGGGCCGGATATCCTGATCGTGGCGCCGCCTGCAATTTGCGCGACGGGCAATGTGCCCTTCGCCGCGTCGTTCCCGGGAGGCATCGAGGAATCGGCAAAGCTTGCAACGCTTTACCGTGATCTTGCCGACGAACTCGGTTGTGGTTTCTTCGACGGCAATTCTGTCGCCAGGACCACGCCGCTCGATGGCATCCATCTCGATGCGGAGAATACGCGCGCGCTCGGGCGGGGGCTGGAATCGATCGTGCGGATGATGCTGGGGATCTGAGGATGGTCTCCTTCGTCGCGCTGCGGCAGGCATCACGGCGGGATGCTTCGGAGCTGGCGATTTTGGCGGATATCGCCTCGCATGGCTTCGCCTCCTGGCTCTGGTTCGCCGATGTGGCGAATGGCGTAAGCGACACGCCGCTGGAGCGGGGCAGGCTGAAGATGAGCGAGGAGGCGACCGTCGGCGGTTGGCGGGATGCCGTCATTGCCGAGGCCTATGGCGAGGTCGCAGGTGTGGCGATCGGCCACGAGCTGAACGAGAGCATACGCGATATCGAGGCGACGATGTCGGCGACCGAGCCGATGCTCGCCTTGCAGAAGACGGTTGTGGGAAGCTGGTTCATCGGCAGTCTCGGTGTCTACAGCCACCTGCGCGGCATCGGCATCGGACGCAGATTGCTGGAGGATCAGATCGAGAGGGCAGATCGGCGGCCCGTCAGCCTGATCACCGCAAGCGATAACGAAGCGGCTTTGTCGCTTTATGGAAGAAACGGATTCCTGGAGGCTGCGCGCGCCAATGCCGTGCCGCTCTTCGAAAACAGCAAGAGGCACGCGTGGGTGCTCATGACCCGCAGCGCAGCGTAACAAAAGGGCAGGAAACACATGGCTGAATCCTACGACGTCATCATCATCGGCTCCGGCCCCGGCGGCTACGTCGCCGCCATCCGCGCCAGCCAGCTCGGTCTCAAGACCGCGATCGTCGAGCGCGAACATATGGGCGGCATCTGCCTGAACTGGGGCTGCATCCCCACAAAGGCGTTGCTGCGCTCGGCCGAGGTCCTCGATCATGCCAATCACTTCAAGGATTTCGGCCTCGTTCTCGAAGGCACCGTCAAGCCGGACGCCAAGGCCGTCGTTGGCCGCTCGCGCGCTGTCTCGGCCCGTCTCAACGCCGGCGTCGGCTTCTTGATGAAGAAGAACAAGATCGATATCATCTGGGGCGAAGGAAAAATCACCAAGCCCGGCGAGATCGTCGTCGGCAAGTCGTCGAAACCCGTGGTCGAGCCGCAGCACCCGCTGCCGAAGAACGTCAAGGGCGAGGGCACCTATACCGCCAAGCACATCATCATCGCGACCGGCGCCCGTCCGCGCGCGCTGCCGGGCATCGAGCCCGATGGCAAGCTGATCTGGACCTATTTCGAGGCGCTGAAGCCGGATGCGCTGCCGAAGTCGCTGATCGTCATGGGTTCCGGCGCGATCGGCATCGAATTCGCCAGCTTCTATCGCTCGATGGGCGTCGATGTCACTGTTGTCGAAGTCATGCCGACCATCATGCCGGTCGAGGATGCTGAAATCACCGCCATCGCTCGCAAGCAGCTGGAAAAGCGCGGCCTCAGGATCTTCACGAGCGCCAAGGTCACCAAGGTCGAGAAGGGCGCCAACAGCATCACCGCCCATGTCGAGACGTCAGACGGCAAGGTGCAGCAGATCACCGCCGACCGGATGATCTCCGCCGTCGGCGTTCAGGGCAATATCGAAAATCTCGGCCTCGAGGCGCTCGGCATCAAGACCGACCGCGGCTGCGTCATCGCCGATGGCTACGGCAAGACCAATGTTGCAGGCATCTATGCGATCGGCGATGTCGCCGGACCGCCGATGCTGGCACACAAGGCCGAGCATGAAGGCGTCGTCTGCGTCGAAAAGATCGCCGGCCTGCCCAACGTCCATCCCACCGACAAGGGCAAGGTCCCGGGCTGCACCTACTGCAATCCGCAGGTCGCCTCCGTCGGTCTCACCGAGGCCAAGGCCAAGGAACTGGGCCGCGACATCCGCGTCGGCCGCTTCTCCTTCGCCGCAAACGGCAAGGCGATCGCGCTCGGCGAAGACCAGGGCATGGTGAAGGTGATCTTCGACAAGAAGACCGGCGAGCTGCTCGGCGCCCACATGGTCGGCGCAGAAGTCACCGAGCTCATCCAAGGCTTCGTCGTCGCGATGAACCTGGAAACGACCGAAGAAGAACTGATGCACACGATCTTCCCGCATCCGACCGTGTCCGAAACGATGAAGGAAGCCGTGCTCGATGCCTATGGCCGCGTGCTGAACGCTTGATAATTTCCGAGACTGCCCATTTTGCCCGGAGTGGAAAGCCATTTCAGGCGGGTGGAAAAAACGAAAGGAAATCATCATGTCTATGGAGACGCAGGCGTTGCTGGTATTTTTGCTGATCGGTCTGGTTGCAGGCTTCCTCGCCAGTCTCGTTGTCGGTGGCGGCGGTTTGATCAGATGCCTGCTCAGCGGCATCATCGGCGCCTTCGTCGGCGGCTATTTGTTCAGCGCGCTGGGGATTTCACTCGGCATTGAAAATGCGCTGGTCGTGCAGATCATCCACGCCACCGTCGGCGCCATCATCGTGGTACTGATCGCAAGGGTGGTCGCTTGAGGCGTAACTGAGGGGCAAGGGCAGGGAATGGAAGGCGTCGGCTGGATTTCGGCAATCATCATCGGTGGTCTTGCAGGCTGGCTTGCCGGCAAGCTGATGGAAGCGCGATACGGGATTTTCCTGAACATCGTGCTCGGTATCGTCGGCTCGGTCGTCGCCACCGCCATTCTCGCCCAGTTCCATGTTGAACTCGCCGGTGGACGGCTCGGCTATTTCGTGACGGGTTTCCTCGGCGCCTGCCTGCTGATATTCCTTGCGCGGCTGGTGCGGCGCTAGGGTCGCGACGCGCTTTAGAGACTGTGCCGCTTAAGGAGCGGCGGAAAGCTGATACTGCAATGGTGACCATTCTCGACACGATCAATCCCGACGCCAAACGCGTGCGCCATCCCGAGAAGGCGCACCGGCCCGATACGGAAGTCATGCGCAAGCCGGACTGGATCCGCGTCAAGGCGCCGACGTCGAAGGGTTATGCCGAAACGCGCGCAATCGTGAAGGAGCACAAGCTCGTCACCGTTTGCGAGGAGGCCGGCTGCCCTAACATCGGCGAGTGCTGGGACAAGAAGCACGCGACCTTCATGATCATGGGCGAAATCTGCACCCGCGCCTGCGCCTTCTGCAATGTCTCAACCGGCAAACCGAATGCGCTCGACATGGCCGAGCCCGAGAACGTCGCCAAGGCGGTCAAGGAGATGGGCCTCAGCCACGTCGTCATCACCTCGGTCGACCGTGACGATCTGGAGGACGGCGGCGCCGAACACTTCGAAAAGGTGATCTGGGCAATCCGCGCTGCCTCGCCGACCACGACCATCGAAATCCTGACACCCGACTTCCTCAAGAAGCCGGGCGCGCTGGAGCGCGTCGTCGCCGCCAAGCCCGACGTCTTCAACCACAATATGGAAACGGTTGCCGGCAACTATCTGACGGTTCGCCCCGGCGCCCGCTATTTTCACTCCATCCGGCTGCTACAGCGGGTGAAGGAACTCGATCCGACCATGTTCACCAAATCGGGCATCATGGTCGGCCTCGGCGAGGAGCGGAACGAAGTGCTGCAGTTGATGGATGATCTGCGCACCGCCGATGTCGACTTCCTGACGATTGGCCAGTACCTGCAGCCGACCCGCAAGCACCACAAGGTCGAAAGCTTCGTCACGCCCGACGAGTTCAAGTCCTACGAGACGGTTGCCTACAGCAAGGGCTTCCTGATGGTGGCCTCCAGCCCGCTCACCCGCTCCTCCCACCACGCCGGCGACGATTTCGCAAGGCTGCGTGCGGCGCGCGAAAAGAAGCTACTGATGGCTGCCGAGTAAGATCGGCGGCTTGCTTTGTGATCGAACCGCGGCCATCTTAGCCGCGGTTTTTCTTTGGATATTCACTGTCGTCATCAGGTCACGCGAAGCAGCTAGCCAGCACGCCGCCCGTTGCCGGGCGGCTCTTTTGCGAAGGTGATCCTGTCGAAAGCGAGTTTGCCATGCATCAAGTGACGACGCCGCCTGAACCCATTCGTGCGGTCTCAATTGCAGAAGCGGTCGATATCCTTCCCAATATTCAGCGCATCGTAATTTTCGGATGTTCCGGCACCGGCAAGTCGACACTTGCCCAGGCACTCGCGCAGCGTTTCGGGCTGACTTACCTGTCCATGGACCGCGACATCTTCTGGCTTCCGGGCTGGAAGCTGCGTTCACGCGAGGAAGCCATCCAGCGTATTCGCGATGCCGTTGCCGGCGACCGCTGGATCATGGACGGCAATAGCCCGAGCACCTTGGCGATCCGCCTTGCGCGCGCCGATATGGTGCTCTGGCGCCGGCCGCCACGCAGCGTCGCCATTCGAGGCGTGCTTGGACGCTGGTGGAAATATCGTGGCCGGACCCGGCCGGAAATGGCGCCGGGCTGCCCGGAAAAGATCGACCTGCAATTCCTGCATTACATCTGGACCTTCGAAAGGAGGGAGGCGCCGCAGTTCGAGTCGGTGCTGGCACATCACGGCGCCGGCATACCAGTCTTGACGCTGAGGTCCTTCCGGGAGAGCGACGAACTGTTTTCCCTTTTGCCTGTTGTAAACGGGTGAGGGAGCTTGTCGTGCATCGAGAACCAGACGAGGCGATCAACTACGTCGATGATGCCTTCGCCACCGGGCAGATCCGAGGTGCAAGGCGCATCATGGTCATCGGCTGTTCGGGCGGCGGCAAATCGACGCTTGCACAGAAGTTGGCGCGTCATTTCGGCCTGACCTATCTCTCCATCGATCGAGATATTCGCTGGCTGCCGGGTTGGGTAGAGCGAAGCAAAGATGAGCAGCGCCAGCGGATCGTGGAGAGGATTGCTGCGGACCGCTGGATCATGGACGGGACCAATCCCTCCACCTTCGATATTCGCCTCCCGCGCACGGATATCGTCATCTGGGTGCGGATGCCCCGCCTGCTTTGCCTCTGGGGCGCCCTGACACGCTGGTTGAAGCACATCGGCCGCACACGACCTGAAATGGCGCCTGGTTGCATCGAGAAGGTCGATTGGGAGTTTCTGCAATATATCTGGACTTTCGAAAAGAAATTCGCGCCGCTTGTAACCGCAGCGATTGCGACGCATGGCCCTGACGTGCCGGTTTTGCAGCTAAAATCCCGCCACCAGATGCGCGCGCTTCTTGATCTTCTCGGTGTCCCGGCTTAACTGCGCTGCATGCCGCAATTCGAAACGCACCGTTCCGTCCCGCACACGCCCGACCAGATGTTCGACCTCGTTGCCGATGTCGAGCGCTATCCGGAATTCCTGCCGCTCTGCGAAGCGCTCTCCGTCAAAAGCCGCCGGGAGCGCGACGGCAAGATCCTGCTCGTCGCCGATATGACTGTGGGATACAAGGCGATCCGCGAGACCTTCACCACACAGGTGCTGTTGAACCGCCCCGAGCGCGTTATCGAGGTCAAATACATCGACGGTCCGTTCAAATATCTCGACAACCGTTGGCACTTCGCCGAGACGCCCACTGGCGGCTGCACCGTGGATTTCTTCATCGATTACGAGTTCAAGAGCCGTATCCTCGGCGCATTGATGGGCTCGATGTTCGACCGCGCCTTCCGCATGTTCTCCGAGGCCTTCGAGACGCGCGCCGGCAGGATCTATGCGACGGCCTGACGTCGTCAGCGGAGCGAAACGATCATCTGCAGTGCCGTTCTGACTGTCGCCAGCCGCACTTCGGCGCGGCCGATATCGCCGTAGAGCATTTTCCGGTGAACGAGCGTGCCGGTGCGCGCCTTGGCGGCGAGATGCACGAGGCCGACGGGTTTTTCGGCAGATCCCCCGCCCGGACCGGCAATGCCGGTGACGGCGACGGCGATGTCGGCGCGCGAGCGGAAGAGGGCGCCGTGCACCATCTGCCGCGCGGTCTCCTCGGAGACAGCTCCGAACGTGAGCAGCGTTTGCTCCTGCACGCCGAGCAGCTCGACCTTGGCGGTATTGGTATAGGTGACGAAGCCGCGATCGACGACGGCTGATGAGCCCGATATTTCGGTCAATGCGCCTGATATCAGTCCGCCCGTGCAGGATTCTGCCGTCGAGACCATCAGCCCCGCCGCCGTGAAGTCACGGATGATCGCCTCCGCCGCTGAAAGGATATCCTGGGGAAAAAGGCTCATCGCTTCGTCCCGCGATAGACGACGGTCGCCGTGGCGATCGCGGCGATGCCTTCACGCCGGCCGACGAAGCCGATCTTCTCGTTGGTCGTCGCCTTGACCGAACAGCGCTCGATATCGATGCCGAGATAGTCCGAGAGCTTCTCCCGCATGGCCTCGCGATGCGGCCCGACCTTCGGCGCCTCGGCGATCAGCGAAACGTCGGCATTCATGATCGTGCCGCCGCGCTCGCGCACGATCCGGGCGGCGTGCTCGATGAAGATCCGCGAGGCCGCGCCCTTCCATTGCGGGTCCGACGGCGGGAAATGATCGCCGATATCGCCGGCGCCGCAGGTGGCGAGCAGCGCATCGGTGAGCGCGTGCAGCGCCACATCGGCGTCGGAATGGCCCTTGAGTTTCTGATCGTGCGGAATGAAGACGCCGCAAAGGGTGACGCCGTCGCCGGCTTCGAGCTGGTGCACGTCATAGCCGTTGCCTGTGCGCACGTCGGGAAGCAGCGATGCCGACAGCTTGTCGTCGGCCTTGGCGATATCGCTCTTGACGGTCAGCTTGACGTTGTCGGCCGTGCCTTCGACGATTGTCACCGGAATGCCGAGCCATTCGGCGATCGAGGCGTCGTCGGTGAAATCGGTGCGTCCGCTCGCAGCCGCCTTCTCATGTGCGTCGAGAATCGTTTCGAAGGCGAAGGATTGCGGCGTCTGCGCCGCGTAGAGGCTTTCGCGCGAGACCGTCGCGAGTACGGTGCCGGCGCTGTCGGTGCGTTTCAACGTGTCGGTGACAGGTATCGCGGGAAGGACCGCTGGTGCGCCGTCGCTAAGGTTCGCGGCGATGCGGTCGAGAAGCACATGGTCGAAGAACGGCCGCACGGCATCATGGATCAGGACGTGGCTGACACGTTTGTCCTTGAGATATCTGAGGCCGGCGAGCACGGATTCCTGCCTGGTCGCACCGCCATGCACCGTTTCGATCGGGATTGCCGAGATGATATGGCGGAAGGCTTTCGCAAACAGCGCCTCGTCATCGGGATGGATGACGACGACGATCTGTGTTGCCGGCTCCCATGTCATGAAGTTTTCAAGCGTATGCACGATAACCGGCTTGCCGCCGATCATGCGATACTGCTTGGGGCCTTCCGTGGAGGATCCAGCGCGCTCGCCGCGGCCGGCGGCGACGATGACAATTCCGGCCGATATCGGTTGCTTGGAAGGCATTTGCAGCATAAATCCCCAAATTATCCGGAACTGACCCCGAGTGCTCTAACGTCTTGCTTTGGCCTTTTCCAGCATCTGCCCGAAAAATATCGATTCCGCTCCTAGCCCTCTTGGCAAGCCAGAGAACAATGGCTAAAAATAATGCAGTTCTATCGTGTGCCTGAAAGATAATCATTTGATTTCCAAGGACCTCGCAGCGCCTTTCCGAATCGGTCCCGTGTCCGTGCGGAACCGCGTTGTGCTGGCGCCGATGTCCGGCGTCACGGACATGCCCTTCCGCGAGCTTGCGTGGCGCTTCGGCGCTGGCCTCGTCGTCACCGAAATGGTGGCGAGCCGCGAGCTCGTCAATGACACGGCTGAATCCTGGTCGCGGCTGCGGGCTGCGGGCTTCCGGCCGCATATGGTGCAGCTTGCCGGGCGCGAGGCGCATTGGATGGCGGAGGCGGCCAAGATCGCCGCCGACCATGGTGCGGATATTATCGACATCAATATGGGGTGCCCGGCAAAGAAAGTGATCGGCGGTTATTCCGGTTCGGCGCTGATGCGCGATCCCGATCATGCGCTTGGCCTCATCGAGGCGACGGTCAAGGCCGTCGATATTCCGGTGACGTTGAAGATGCGCCTAGGATGGGACGAAAACTCCATCAACGCGCCTGACATTGCACGCCGCGCCGAGGCCGCCGGCATCCAGCTCGTCACCATCCACGGGCGCACTCGCATGCAATTCTACGAAGGCCGCGCCGATTGGGACGCGATCCGCGCCGTCCGCGACGTGATCTCCGTTCCACTGATCGCCAATGGCGATGTGGAGACGGCACAGGACGCACAGGAAATACTGCGCCGCTCAGGCGCCGATGCCGTCATGATCGGCAGGGGCTGCCAGGGCAGGCCGTGGCATGCCGGCGTCATCGCAGGCGCCGCCGAGCCGCCGCCGCACGAGATCGCCGCCATCGTCGTCGAACATTACCGGATGATGCTCGATTTCTACGGCGAAGCGGTGGCGATCCGCCATGCCCGCAAGCATCTTGGCTGGTATTTGGAGCGTTTCGCCCCGACGCTTACTGGCGGCGAAAAGGCTGACATCATGACCTCGCGCGACCCGCGTGAGGTGGCCGCGCGCCTTTACGATGCGCTAGCGGCAGGTGCGCTCGACAGCCGGGAGGCGGCATGACGAAGGATACGGTATCTGCGTCCGATCAGGCCGGCGGGACCGTCGCCATGGCCGTATTGAACGCCATTCAGAACCCCGTCGTGATGGTCGACGAATCCGGCTTCGTCGTCTTTGCCAATTGGGAGGCGGAGGCCTTCTTCGGCGCCAGTGCTTCGCACCTGGCGCGTTACAAGATCTCGACCTTCATTCCCTTCGGCAGCCCGCTGTTGGCGCTCGTCGACCAGGTGCGCGAACGCAAGGCGCCGGTCAACGAATATCGCGTCGACCTGAGTTCGCCTCGCCTCGGCCAGGATAAGCTCGTCGACCTCTACGTCGCACCCGTGCTGAGCGAGCCCGGCGCCGTCGTCATCGTCTTCCAAGAGCGGTCGATGGCCGACAAGATCGACCGGCAGCTGACGCATCGCGCCGCCGCTCGCTCGGTGACCGGGCTCGCCTCGATGCTGGCGCATGAGATCAAGAACCCGCTTTCCGGCATTCGCGGCGCCGCCCAGCTGCTCGAACAGTCCGTCATTGACGATGATCGGGCGCTGACCCGTCTGATCTGCGACGAGACCGACCGTATCGTCTCGCTGGTCGACCGCATGGAAGTCTTTTCCGACGAGCGTCCCGTCGACCGCATGCCGGTCAATATCCATTCGGTGCTCGATCACGTGAAGGCCGTCGCCAAGGCGGGATTTGCCCGCAACATCCGCATTACCGAGAGTTACGACCCGTCGCTGCCGGCCGTCTTTGCCAACCGCGACCAGCTCGTTCAGGTCTTTCTCAATCTGGTGAAGAACGCGGCCGAAGCGGTCGGCGACCGGCCGGATGGCGAGATCGTGCTGACGACGGCCTATCGACCGGGCATCCGTCTTTCAGTCGCCGGCACGCGCGAAAAGATCTCGCTGCCCCTGGAATTCTGCGTTCACGATAATGGCCCCGGCGTTCCCGCCGATCTGCTGCCGCATCTCTTCGATCCCTTCATCACCACCAAGACGAACGGCAGCGGCCTCGGTCTGGCGCTGGTCGCCAAGATCATCGGCGATCACGGCGGCATCATCGAATGCGACAGCCAGACCAACCGCACGACATTCCGCGTCCTCATGCCGGCATCGAAGGATGCCTCGCTTGAAGACGCCTCTACCGCAAGCTCGACAGGACCTTCTCGATGACAGCCACGATCCTCGTTGCAGATGATGATGCGGCCATCCGGACCGTGCTCAACCAGGCTTTGAGCCGCGCCGGCTATGACGTTCGCATCACCTCCAACGCCGCTACCCTCTGGCGCTGGATTTCGGCGGGAGAGGGCGATCTCGTCGTTACCGACGTGGTGATGCCCGACGAGAACGCCTTCGACCTGCTGCCACGCATCAAAAAAGCGCGCCCCGACCTGCCGGTCCTCGTCATGAGCGCGCAGAATACCTTCATGACCGCCATCAAGGCTTCCGAGAAGGGTGCCTACGACTATCTGCCGAAGCCATTCGATCTTACCGAGCTGATTGGCATCATCGGCCGCGCGCTCGCCGAGCCGAAGCGCAAGCCAGCCAAGCTTGAGGAGGACATGCAGGACGGTATGCCGCTCGTCGGCCGTTCGGCGGCAATGCAGGAAATCTATCGCGTTCTCGCCCGCCTGATGCAGACGGACCTGACGCTGATGATCACCGGCGAATCCGGCACCGGCAAGGAACTTGTCGCCCGCGCGCTCCATGATTACGGCAAGCGCCGCAACGGCCCGTTCGTTGCGATCAACATGGCGGCGATCCCGCGCGACCTGATCGAATCGGAGCTCTTCGGCCACGAGAAGGGCGCTTTTACCGGAGCGCAGACCCGCTCGACCGGCCGTTTCGAGCAGGCCGAGGGCGGCACCCTGTTCCTCGACGAAATCGGCGACATGCCGATGGATGCACAGACCCGGCTTCTGCGTGTCCTGCAGCAGGGCGAATACACCACTGTTGGCGGCCGCACGCCGATCCGAACCGATGTGCGCATCGTCGCCGCCACCAACAAGGACCTGAAGCAGGCGATCAACCAGGGCCTCTTCCGCGAGGATCTCTATTACCGCCTCAATGTCGTGCCGCTGCGCCTGCCGCCATTGCGTGATCGCGCTGAGGATATTCCCGATCTCGTGCGCCATTTCATCCAGCAGGCCGAAAAGGAAGGCCTCGGTTCCAAGCGCTTCGATCAGGAGGCGCTGGAGCTGATGAAGGCCTATGCCTGGCCAGGCAACGTCCGCGAGCTGGAAAATCTCATCCGCCGCCTGATGGCACTTTATCCGCAGGACGTCATCACCCGCGAGATTATCGATGCCGAGCTGCGTTCCGACGTGCCCGACAGCCCGATCGACAAGGGGCCGATCCGCAACGGCTCGATGACAATAGCCCAGGCGGTCGAAGAGAACATGCGCACCTATTTCGCAGGCTTCGGCGAAAATCTGCCGCCGCCAGGCCTTTACGATCGTGTGCTGACGGAAATGGAATATCCGCTGATCCTCGCCGCTCTGACGGCAACACGCGGCAACCAGATCAAGGCGGCCGATCTTCTCGGTCTCAACCGCAACACCCTGCGCAAGAAGATCAGGGAACTCGGCGTCTCCGTCTACAGGAGCTCCCGCACCGCCTGAGAAAAGGCGGCGGGCCCCTCGTGTTTGCCCACCGCCATCTCCCCCAGCATCCGCCGCCACGGTCCGGAACAGAACTGAATCTATCCGAGCAGCCTCGCCATTTGTATCTGTGCCGAGAAACAAAGGCGCAGTGTCATTCAACGGTCACATAGCACTTGTGAGCTATGGTTTGCTGTCGGGCAAATCTCATTGAAGTTGCTGCGTTCATCGTCGCCGTTCCCTGTGGATAAGCTGTGGATATAAGGTGGATGACACCGTCTTCAGCGGGCGATACACCTTCCGAAAGCGGATCGCATGTTGCCTATACGTTCCGAATCTCGTCATTGTGCCGTTGCTGCTGTCGACCTCCGCCGCAAACATTGTCGACCGCATGCTACGGGGCGCTCCGGCGAAGTCTGGGAGCGCCCTTTTCTTTCCGGCCGGCGCAAACGGAAGGCCGGTTCGGCTTGACAATGTGGCGAAGCGCGTTGCATTTTCGCCACATTGCGTTGCTTAAAGGTCACGCAAGGGTTTTGGACATTTCGCTCCCGATCGAGTCGTTGCAGCGCTGGCTTCTTGAGCCGGCGTTGATTGGTTTCGATCGGAAGGCGAAGGCGGCAAGCGCCGTCTGAAGAGAGGCCGAATGACGCAGGATGGGGTATCGCCGGCGGCGGCGGGCGAGGCGGTGACGACGGTGACCGACCGCCGTGCCCTTTTTGCCGTGCCTGGCCTCGTGCTCGCCGGCGGCGCGCTTCTCTGTGCTACGATCACGCTTTTCGTGCTGCTTGGCCTGACGCCGATCGCGCCGACGTCACATGTCGTCATCACCTCGGTGATCGTCAACTCCTTCTTCGTCCTGACGTTGATTGCCCTGATCGGCCGTGAGGTGGCAAGGCTTCTCAAGGCGCGCACCCGAGGCCGCGCGGCGGCACGCCTTCACATCCGCATTGTCGTGCTCTTCTCGATCGTCGCGATTACGCCGGCGATCCTCGTCGCCATCTTCGCCAGCATCACGCTGAACGCCGGCCTCGACCGATGGTTTGCGCTGCGCACACAGTCGATCGTCAGTTCGTCGCGCAATATCGGCCAAGCCTACATGATGGAGAATGCGAGCTACCTGCAGGGACAGACGGTCTCCATGGCCAACGACCTGGAGCGCAACCGCGCCCTTTACAGTCTCGACAGGACAGGTTTCGCCGAGCTGATGACGCGCCAGGCGAGGGGCCGCGGTCTGCTCGGCTCCTTCCTCGTCGAGCGTGACGGCTCGGTGATCGTGCAGGCTGATATCGCCACCGAAAAGCCGCTGCCGGCCATTCCGCAGGACGCACTGGAAAAGGCCGCCGCCGGCCAGCCGACGCTGATCCCGCCTGGTGTCACCAACCTCGTCGGTGCCATTATCAAGCTCGACGCCATCCAGGGCACATTCCTTTATACGGTGCGCGCCGTCGATCCCAAGGTCATGGGCGCCATGCGCATGATGGAGGAAAATGCCACCGAATACCGCTCGATGGAGGCTAACCGCTTCTCGCTGCAGATCGCCTTCGCCGTTCTCTACATCGGCTTCGCGCTGATCGTGCTGCTGGCGGCGATCTGGACGGCGATTGCCGTCGCCGACCGCATCGTCCGGCCGATCCGGCTGTTGATCACGGCGGCCGACAGCGTTGCATCGGGCAATATGGACATTGTCGTGCCAGTGCATGCCGTCGATGGCGACGTCGCCAATCTCTCGCGCACCTTCAACAAGATGATTTCTGAAATCCGCACCCAGCGTGATGAGATCCTTGAAGCCAAGGACGAGGTTGACGACCGCCGCCGCTTTATCGAAGCGGTGCTGTCGGGCGTTACCGCCGCCGTCATCGGTGTCGAGCAGGACCGGCGCATTGCGATCGTCAACAGTTCGGCCGAGACATTGATGGCGTTGTCGGCCGACGAGATGCTCGGCAAGCAACTGGCCGATATCGCGCCTGAAGTCGATCAGGTACTGACCGAAGCGGCGGCGCGCCATCGCGGCGATTTCCGCAAGCAGATTGCGCTGGTGCGCGGCGGTACGGTCAGGACGCTGAGCGTCCAGGTTACCCGCGAGGAAGTGCGGGATATGAGCGAATCCTACGTGATCACGCTCGACGACATTACCGATCTCGTCATCGCTCAGCGCTCGACCGCCTGGGGGGACGTCGCAAGGCGCATCGCCCATGAAATCAAGAACCCGCTGACGCCGATCCAGCTTTCCGCCGAGCGAGATCCAGCGCCGCTACGGCAAGCAGATCGACCAGGGGGACCGGGCCGTCTTCGACCAGTGCACGGACACCATCATCCGCCAGGTCGGCGATATCGGCCGCATGGTCGATGAATTCTCCGCCTTCGCCCGCATGCCCAAACCGACCAAGGAGCCGAGCGACCTGCGCGATATCCTGCGCGATGCGATCTTCTTGCGCGAGATGGGAAACCATCACGTCACCTTTGCGCAGGAATTCGGCGACCAGCCGCTGGAAGGCCTGTTTGACAGCCGCATGCTCGGCCAGGCTTTCGGCAATCTCATCAAGAATGCGGTGGAATCGCTCGAGGCCGTTCCGAGCGAAGAACGCGACGAACGCAAGGTTCTCGTGCGCGCAGCACTCGATACCGGCCGCGACCGCTTCACCGTCGATGTGATCGACAATGGCCGCGGCCTGCCGGTGGAAAACCGCCACAGCATTCTGGAACCCTATATGACGATGCGCGAGAAGGGCACGGGCCTCGGTCTCGCCATCGTCAAGAAGATCATCGAGGAACATGGCGGGCAGCTCGAGCTGCACGACGCGCCCGCCGATTTTGACCGGGGAAGAGGGGCCATGATCCGCGTGCATCTGCCACGCCGGGATCCGACGCCCGCCACCCCCTCAGCCAGTGACAAGGAAAGCGTTTATGGCCTCTGATATTCTCGTCGTCGATGACGAGCACGATATTCGCGAGATCGTTTCCGGCATCCTCTCGGACGAGGGCCATGAGACGCGCACGGCCCATGACAGCGACAGCGCGCTTGCGGCGATTTCCGATCGCGTGCCGCGGCTGATCTTCCTCGATATCTGGATGCAAGGCAGCAAGCTCGACGGTCTGTCGCTGCTCGACGAAATCAAGACCCGCCATCCTGATCTGCCTATCGTGATGATTTCTGGTCATGGCAACATCGAGACCGCTGTCTCGGCGATCAAGCGCGGCGCCTTCGATTTCATCGAGAAACCTTTCAAGGCCGACCGGCTGATCCTCATCGCCGAACGCGCGCTGGAAAATTCCAAGCTCAAGCGCGAGGTATCCGAGCTGAAGCGCCGCACCGGTGACGCACTGGAACTGATCGGCACCTCGGTTGCCGTTTCACAGCTGCGCCAGACGATCGAAAAGGTTTCTCCGACCAACAGCCGCATCATGATCCTCGGCGCGTCGGGCTCCGGCAAGGAGCTGGTGGCGCGGATGATCCACAAGAAGTCGAGCCGCGCCAACGGCCCCTTCGTCGCGCTGAATGCTGCCAATATTACGCCTGACCGCATGGAAGTCGCGCTCTTCGGCACCGAGGGTACGCCCGGCCAGGCGCGCAAGATCGGCGCGCTCGAGGAGGCTCATCGCGGCATCCTTTATCTCGACGAGGTCGGCGAGATGCCGCGCGAGACGCAGAATAAGATCCTGCGCGTGCTCGTCGATCAGCAGTTCGAACGGGTAGGCGGCTCCAAGCGCGTCAAGGTCGATGTCCGCATCATTTCCTCGACGGCCTATAATCTGGAAAGCCGCATTGCCGAAGGCTGGTTCCGTGAGGATCTCTATCATCGCCTCGCGGTCGTGCCGGTGCGCGTGCCGGCGCTTGCGGAGCGGCGGGAGGACATTCCCTTCCTCGTCGACCAGCTGATGCGCCAGATTTCCGAGCAGGCCGGCATTCGTCCGCGCCGCATCGGCGACGACGCCATGGCCGTGCTGCAGGCACACGATTGGCCGGGCAATATCCGCCAGTTGCGCAACAACATCGAGCGCTTGATGATTCTGGCCCGCACCGATGGGCCGGATGCGCCGATCACCGCCGACATGCTGCCGACCGACCTCGGCGACATGCTGCCAAAGGTTTCCGCCAAGAACGACTATCACATTATGACGCTGCCGCTGCGCGAAGCCCGCGAAATGTTCGAGAAGGATTATCTGATCGCACAGATCAACCGTTTCGGCGGCAATATCTCGCGCACCGCCGAATTCGTCGGCATGGAGCGTTCGGCGCTGCACCGCAAGCTGAAGTCGCTCGGCGTCTGATCCTGCTGGCGCGGGTGTGGTCGCGCCCCTCTCATTGCTCCCCGAAGATCAGGTTTCCCATGCCGAGAATTGCCTATGTGAACGGCCGCTACGTCAAGCATTCCGATGCGAGCGTGCATATCGAGGATCGCGGCTATCAGTTTGCCGATGGTGTCTACGAGGTCTGCGAGGTACGTCACGGCTTTATCGTCGACCTCACGCGCCATCTGAACCGTCTCGATCGCTCGCTCCGTGAGCTCAGAATCGCTTGGCCGATGGGCCGGGCGGCGCTGACGCAGGTCATTCGCGAGACGCTGCGCCGCAACCACGTTCGCAACGGGCTTTTCTATATGCAGGTGACACGCGGCGTCGCCCGACGCGATCATGTTTTCCCGGCCGAGGGAACGCCGTCGTCCCTTGTCATCACAGCCAAGAGCACCGACCCAAGGATCATCGCCGCCAAGAATGCCAATGGCATCAAGGCGATTACCGTTGCCGACAACCGTTGGGACCGCGTCGACATCAAATCTGTCGGTCTGTTGCCGAACGCCATGGCCCGCCAGCAGGCTAAGGAAGCCGGCGCCCAGGAGGCGATCTATGTCGACAGTGACGGGATGGTGAAGGAAGGGGCGGCGACCAATGTCTGGATCGTCGATTCGGAGGGAGCGCTGGTGACGCGGCCGGCCGAACACGGCATCCTGCGCGGCATTACCCGCACCACTTTGATGGATGTCGGCGCCAAGCTTGGCTTGAAGATCAAGGAGCGGAACTTCTCCGTTTCCGAAATGCTCGCGGCCCGCGAGGTCTTCCTGACCGCAGCCACAAGTATTTGTTTTCCGGTCGTTTCCGTCGATGGCCAGAGCATCGCCAACGGTCATCCGGGCAGCGTCTCGCAGAAAATCCGCGAAGCCTTTTTCGACGTTGCGGAAAAGATTGCGATTTGATACCAAGATTTGCTGGACTGGTGGAATGAGGGTGCCGCCGGTCTTGCATGGAGAGCTTGATTGATATTCTACCGGCCAGATCAGGCCGGCAATAAAGAAAGAAGCGGCGCGATGGCGGAACGTTCTCAGAATCTGCAGGACTTATTTCTCAATACTGTTCGCAAACAAAAGATTTCCCTGACAATCTTTCTGATCAACGGCGTGAAACTCACGGGTGTTGTTACGTCTTTCGACAATTTCTGTGTTCTTCTTCGCCGTGACGGCCACTCGCAGCTCGTGTATAAACATGCGATCTCGACGATCATGCCGGGCCAGCCCATGCAGATGTTCGAGAGCGAAGAAGCCGCGTCCTAACAGGATCAGCCGTCATTTCGACACGCGATACCAAGAACGATTCGATCATCCCTGAAGCCGCCAAGCATAGGGACGACATGCGCGCGACCGTCGTCGTGCCGGTTCTGAAATCGCGCAGTCGCGGCGGCCAGACCGAATCGGCGTCCACCCGTACGCCGGAAAGCCGGCTCGAGGAAGCGACGGGCCTTGCGCAGGCGATCGACCTTGATGTCGTCAACGGCCAGGTCGTCCCGGTCAACGATCCAAGGCCGGCGACACTGCTCGGCACCGGCAAGATCGAGGAGATCAAGGCGCTACTTGACGAGCGCGATTCCGGTCTCGTCATCGTCGATCATCCGCTGACCCCGGTGCAGCAGCGCAATCTGGAAAAGGAATGGAACGCCAAGGTCATCGACCGGACGGGCCTTATCCTCGAAATCTTCGGCCGCCGCGCCTCCACCAAGGAAGGTACGCTGCAGGTCGATCTCGCCCACTTGAACTATCAGAAGGGCCGCCTGGTCAGAAGCTGGACCCACCTTGAACGCCAGCGCGGCGGCGGCGGCTTCATGGGCGGTCCCGGCGAAACCCAGATCGAAGCCGACCGACGGCTCTTGCAGGACCGCATCATCAAACTCGAACGGGAGCTGGAGCAGGTCGTGCGCACCCGCCAGCTCCACCGCGCCAAGCGCCGCAAGGTGCCGCACCCGATCGTGGCGCTCGTCGGCTATACCAATGCCGGCAAATCGACGCTCTTCAACCGCATCACCGGTGCGGGCGTCCTGGCCGAAGACATGCTCTTTGCCACGCTCGACCCGACGCTTCGGCGCATGAAGCTGCCGCACGGCCGCACCGTCATCCTGTCCGACACCGTCGGTTTCATCTCCGATCTGCCGACCCATCTCGTCGCCGCCTTCCGGGCGACACTGGAAGAGGTGCTGGAAGCCGATCTCATCCTGCATGTCCGCGACATGTCCGATGCCGACAATCAGGCCCAAAGCTCCGATGTGATGCGCATCCTGAACGACCTCGGCATCGACGAGGCCGAAGCCGGCAAGCGGCTGATCGAGGTCTGGAACAAGATCGATCGGTTGGAGCCTGAAGTCCATGACGCTATGGTCCAGAAATCCGCCGGCGCCAGCAACGTCGTCGCAGTTTCCGCCGTCAGCGGCGAGGGCGTCGACACGCTGATGGAAGAGATCAGCCGCAGACTGTCAGGCGTGATGACCGAAACGACGATACGCCTTGCCGTCGACAAGCTGGCGTTGCTGCCGTGGCTCTACGATCACGCGATCGTCGACAGCCGCGAGGACAATGAAGACGGCTCGATCACCCTCGACCTGCGTCTGTCTGAAACCGAAGCCGCCGAACTCGAGCGCCGCATCGGCAACGGCCCGAAGCCCGACAAGGAAGATTGGGAGCGGTGAGGGCGGCGACACTAGCGCCTCATCCGGCCGCCGCCACCTTCTCCCCGTAAACGGGGCGACGGGACAAGCCGCGACCTTTCCAATCCCTGCACCCCTCACGCGCATGGCACGTTCCCTCTACCCGTTTACGGGGAGAGGGTTAGGGTGAGGGGATATCAGCGAACGGATAGCAATAGCTCACTCCGTCCCAACCACGATAGCTCTTTCAATCGCCTTTGCCGCCTGCCAGATTTCTTCCATACGCTCAAGGCTGGCCGCCTCCAGCGTTTCGCCTTCCGCTTTAAGAACGTGCTCGATGTGATTGAATCGACGCCGGAATTTGGTATTCGTTCCGCGCAGCGCCTGTTCCGGATCGGCCTTCACATGCCGGCCGATATTGACGACCGCGAAGATCAAATCGCCGAGCTCGTCGCTGACCTTCGCTCGATCGCCTTCCTTTAGCGCTACCCGCAATTCGCCGATCTCCTCCTCGATCTTGTCGAGGATAGGCTCGGGTGCAGACCAGTCGAAGCCGACCTTGGCAGCGCGCTCCTGGAGCTTCAGCGCCTCCGTCAAGGCCGGGAAGCTGCGCTGAACAGAACCGAGGAATCCGCCCTTGAAATCCTCGGTGATCCCGCGCCTTGTCCGGTGCTCTGCGCGTTCGCGTTTCTCCGCCTGCTTGATCTCGTCCCACTGTCTCTTCACCGCATCGGGCGTATCGGCCGCCGAGCGGGCAAAGACATGCGGGTGCCGGCGGATCATCTTGGTCGTGATGGCATTGACCACGTCGCCGAAGGAGAATTCGCCGGCCTCCTCGGCCATGCGCGCGTGAAAGACCACTTGCAGCAGCAGGTCGCCCAACTCATCGCAGAGATCGTCCATGTCGCCGCGCTCGATCGCGTCGGAGACCTCATAGGCCTCCTCGATCGTATAGGGCTTGATCGTCTCGAAATTCTGCTCGATGTCCCAGGGGCAGCCGGTCTCGGGATGGCGCAACGCCGCCATGATCTCGATCAGCCGCGAAATGTCTTTGGAAGGTTCCATGTTACCTCAGTTTAGCGGCCTCAATTGAGCGGAATGTCGTTGGCGCTTTTCGACGACTGGTAGGTGGCCGATAGCGCGTCGTAGCGCGCCTTGATGCGGGTGGTCTGCGCCTTCAGCGCGGTCTTCAACGGAACCTCTTCGGTCTCGACGAGATCGGCGATGGCGAAGCTGTTCCAGAAGGCGTTCTGCCTTCGGTAGCCGCCGGGTTCAAGCCCGAAGACCTCCTTCAGGATCTTCAGGTCATGCGGAATGGCGAAGGCATCGCGGGAATCCTCGTGGCTGAAGAAATAATAGAAATTGTCGAAGCCCGCCCAGGTGATCGCCGACATGCACATGCTGCAGGGTTCGTGCGTCGAAAGGAAGATCAGATCCTTGGTCGCGGGCTTCTCGCCCAACTCGTAGAAGCGCTTCAGCGTGTGCACTTCGCCGTGCCAGAGCGGGTTTTCCAATTCGTTGTTGGTTTCGGCGACGACGAGTGAAAGATCGGATTTCTTTAGGATCGCCGCACCGAACACCTTATTCCCCAGCGAAACGCCGCGCTCCGTCAGCGGTAGGATATCATCTTCAAGGACCGACAGAAGGCGGGAGGCGATGGTCTTGTCAGGCATTGATATCTCCGGTTTTCTTTCAGTCTATCGCTTTGGCGGCGCAAGTGAAATGCGTGAGTCGCCGGTGGACGCCCTTTGCCACAGGCTTTATAGTGCGCTGCAGCAAATGCTGAGGATGTGCTGTTTTGGTCAGCATGGGTGACTTTTCTCAAATCTTGGATGGCGCGAGCAAAAGAATACGCGCTTGCTTGGGCTTTCGAATTTCTGTTCCTTCAACCCCTTGCCGAACAAGGGCATATTCTGGCTACTTCGAAGTGGATTGACGATGCCTCCCAAGACTGAACAGCTTTCGGTATTTCCCGCCTTCTTTCGCGTGGAAGGCCAGAAGACGGCTGTCTTCGGCAATGGCGACGAAGCTTTCGCCAAGGTGCGTCTGCTGCTGAACACGCGGGCTCGGATTGTCGCGTATGCCGACCGGCCGGAAGCCGATTACCACGCCTTCCTGATTGCCAACCACATCGAAACCGTGCGTTCCGCCTTTTCCGCCGAACAGGTCGAGGGGGCAGCGCTGATCTTCGCCGCAACCGGCAATGACGCGGACGACCGCGATATCGTCGATGCCGCTCGCGCTTGCAGAATTCCGGCCAATGCCGTCGACCAGCCCGATTACTGCGATTTCTTCACACCGGCGCTGGTCAACCGCGCCCCCGTCGCCGTTGCCATCGGCACCGAAGGGGCGGGGCCGGTTCTGGCGCAGATGATCCGTGCGCAGATCGACCAGCTTCTTTCGCCCTCGCTCGGCCGGCTTGCGGCGCTCGCGACGAGCTATCGCAAGGCCGTCGAACAACTCGTTCCGCGCGGCGTCTCCCGCCGGGTCTTCTGGCGCCGCTTTTTCTCCGGTCCCGTTGCCGATGCGGTCGCCAACGGCAACCTGCCGCAGGCCCGCCATGCCGCCGATCGGCTGTTAGGCGGGATGGATAAGGTCGCAGGCCACGTCTGGCTGGTCGGCGCCGGTCCGGGTGCCGAGGATCTGCTGACGTTGCGTGCCCAGCGCGTGATGATGGAGGCCGACGTCATCGTCTATGATGCGCTTGTGCCGCAGGCGATCGTCGATATGGGCCGCCGTGACGCTGAGCGGCTTTCTGTCGGCAAGCGCAAGGGCTGCCATTCGAAGTCTCAGGAAGAAATCAACGATCTGCTGGTCGATCTCGGCCGCCAGGGCAAGCGCGTCGTCCGGCTGAAGTCAGGCGATCCGCTGGTCTATGGCCGGGCAGGGGAAGAGATGGCGGCGCTGCGCGCTGCCGGCATCACCTATGAGGTCGTGCCCGGCATCACCTCGGCCTTCGCCGCCGCTGCCGATTTCGAGCTGCCGCTGACCCTGCGCGGTGTCGCCTCCTCGCTGGTTTTCACCACCGGCCACGATCTGACCGGCGACGTGCTGCCTGATTGGGCAAGCCTTGCCGTTTCCGGCGCAACGATCGCCGTCTACATGGGCCGCACGGTTGCCGCTTCGGTCGCCGAGCGGCTGATGCAGGCCGGTCTTCCCTCAGAGACGACCGTCGCCGTCATCGAGAATGCCAGCCGTGCCGACCGCCGCCTGCTGCATGGCACCCTGCAAGATCTGCCCGATCTGCAGCACCGCGACGAGTTGACCGGACCGGTCATGGTCATTATCGGCGATGCTGTCGCCGGCGCCAATTTCGAACTGTCCGAGCCGCTGGTGCGTGCGAACGCCCGGCTCGCGGAACATGCAAGGAGCTGAATATGGTAGACAAGGTTCTGACCGCCAACCGGCTGACGGACGGCATTGCCGTCTGGCTGGATGCGAACGGGAAGTGGTCCACCTCGCTGCAGGAGGCGCTCGTTGCCCGCCATGCCGAAGCCGTTGCGGCGCTGGAAGCGATCGGCAAGAAATCCTATGCCGACAACGAGGTCGTTGACGTCGCTGTTGTCGAAGTTCAGGAAACCAACGGCGTTCTTTGGCCGCTTCGCCTTCGTGAGCGCATCCGCGCACAGGGTCCGACCATGGAATACGCCCCGGGCTACGCTCCTGCCGATCCCGAATTCATTGCAGTCTGAGGAAGACGATGTACCGTTACGACGAATTTGATCATGCCTTTGTCACCGAGCGCGTCGAGCAGTTCCGCGACCAGGTCCAGCGCCGCCTTTCCGGCGAGCTGGCCGAGGATGCATTCAAGCCGCTGCGCCTGATGAACGGCGTCTACCTGCAGCTCCACGCCTACATGCTGCGCATCGCCATTCCCTATGGCACGCTGAGCGCACGCCAGCTGCGCATGCTCGCCCATATCGCCCGCACCTATGACCGCGGCTACGGCCACTTCACCACGCGCCAGAACCTGCAGTTCAACTGGCCGAAATTGTCGGACATTCCCGATGCGCTTGCCGATCTTGCGAGCGTCGAGATGCACGCGCTGCAGACCTCGGGCAACTGCATCAGGAACGTCACGGCCGATCACTTCGCCGGTGCTGCCGCCGACGAGGTCGCTGATCCCAGACCTTACGCCGAGATCCTGCGTCAGTGGTCGTCGGTCCACCCGGAATTCTCCTTCCTGCCGCGCAAGTTCAAGATCGCCGTCACCGGTGCCGAGCGCGACCGCGCCGCGATCCAGGTCCATGACATCGGCCTGCACCTGAAGAAGAACGACAAGGGCGAGCTTGGCTTTGCCGTCTACGTCGGCGGCGGCCAGGGCCGCACGCCGATGATCGCCAAGCTGATCCGCGACTTCCTACCCGAGGAAGACCTGCTCTCCTACACCACGGCGATCGTGCGCGTGTACAATCTGCATGGCCGCCGTGACAACAAGTACAAGGCCCGCATCAAGATCCTCGTGCACGAAACCGGCACCGAGGAACTGACGCGCCAGGTGGAAGCCGAATTCGCCGCGCTGAAGGATGGCGAACTCAAGCTGCCGGTCGCCGATGTCGAGGCGATTTCCGCCTATTTCGCGCCGCCTGCTCTGCCGGAGCGTGCCGAAGGCTGGGAGAATCTCGCCCGCTGGAAGAAGGCCGATGCCGGCTTCGCCCGCTGGGTGCAGCAGAACGTGCAGCCGCACAAGAACCCCGATTACGGCATGGTGACGATCTCTCTGAAGCCGATCGGCGGCATTCCGGGCGATGCCTCGGATGCGCAGATGGATGCGATCGCCGATCTCGCCGAGGAATATGGCTTCGACGAAATCCGCGTCAGCCACGAGCAGAACCTCATTCTGCCGCATGTTGCGCTTGCCGATCTTGAAGCCGTCTATCGCGGCCTCGTCGCCATTAGTCTGGCGGAAGCCAATGCCGGTCTCATCACCGACATCATTGCCTGTCCGGGGCTGGACTACTGCGCGCTTGCCAATGCGCGCTCCATCCCGCTGGCGCAGGAGATCTCCCGGCGCTTCGGCAATGCCGAGCGCCAGGCCGAGATCGGCGAGCTGAAGATCAAGATCTCCGGCTGCATCAACGCCTGCGGCCATCACCATGTCGGCCATATCGGCCTGCTTGGTGTGGAGAAGAAAGGCGCCGAGCTGTATCAGATCACGCTCGGCGGCTCCGGCGACGAACATACCTCGATCGGCGAGATCATCGGCCGCGGCTTCGAGCCTGACCGGGTGACCGATGCGATCGAGACGATCGTCGATACCTATCTCGGCCTGCGCCTCGATCATTCCGAAACCTTCCTCGCCGCCTATCGCCGCGTCGGACCGCAGCCTTTCAAGACCGCGCTCTACGGCTCGGCCGCCGAAGCGGCATAAGGAGGGGATGATGACGAAGATCTGGAGAGAAACCGGTTTTGTCGAAAACGATCCCTGGGTGATCGAAACCGACGAGGTGAAGGCGACCGGAGAGCAGAAACCGCTGCTCAGCCTCGACGAACTGATCGCCAAGGCCGATGAAAGCAACGATATCGGCCTTGGCGTGCTGATCAAGCCGGCCGACGATGTTCGGAAACTCGAGCCCTATCTCGATCGCCTCGCAGTCGTCGCCGTCGCCTTTCCGGCGTTCAACGACGGCCGCGCTTTCAGCCACGCCTCGCTGCTGCGCCAGCGCCTGGGTTATACCACCGAATTGCGCGCCGTCGGCGACGTGCTGATCGACCAGATCCCGCTGATGCTGCGCGTCGGCATCGACAGCTTTTCGGTCAGCAACGTCACCGCCCTGAAGCGGCTTTCCGAAAACCGTCTTCCGGCCATTCCCCATCATTATCAGCCGGCGGTGCGTGACGCCGACGCCGGCAAAGGCTATAGTTGGCGTCGTCAGGCGAAGCCGGCCGCATAAGCGACCACTCCGTCTTTTTACGATGGCGGAACAGTAGCATGAAGACATTCGAAGTGGCGGTAATCGGTGGCGGTCTCGCCGGCATGATCGCCGCAATCGCGCTTGGCCGCGGCGGCCGCAGCGTTGCGCTGATAGCGCCCGTCGCGGCGAAGGAAGATCGGCGCACCACGGCGCTGATGGATCAGTCGATCCGCTTCCTCGACCGCCTGACGCTCTGGGAAAGGCTGCGTCCTGCAGCCGCTCCTCTCAACAGTATGCGCATCATCGACGGCACCGACCGGCTGCTGCGTGCGCCAACGACGACCTTCCGCGCGGCCGAAGTGGGCCTCGATGCCTTCGGCTACAATTTTCCCAACAAGGTGATGGTCGACATCCTCGAAGAGGCCGCTGCTGGCGAGGGCAATATCACCCGCTTCACGGACATGGCCGAATCGATCGAGGTCTCAGGCGAGGCGATTTCGATCACGCTTGCCGGCGGTGAGGCGCTCTCGGCCGATTTTGCCGTCGGCGCCGACGGCCGCGGCTCGAAGCTGCGCGAGACGGCAGGTATCGGCGTGCGCAACTGGTCCTATCCGCAATCGGCCATGGTGCTGAATTTCGCCCATTCCCTGCCGCACCAGAACATCTCGACGGAATTCCATACCAAGCACGGCCCCCTTACTCAGGTGCCGCTGCCGGGAAGCCGCTCCAGCCTCGTTTGGGTGCAGGATCCCGCAGAGGCGGCGGCCCGCGTGGAATTGCCACTCGCTGAACTCGACAGCCTTGTCGAGGCTCAGATGCAGTCCATGCTCGGTAAGGTGAGTGTCGAAGAGGGCGTCCAGGTCTGGCCGCTCTCCGGCATGATGGCGCATCGTTTCGGCAAGGGCCGCATCGCGCTGATCGGCGAGGCGGCCCACGTCTTCCCGCCGATCGGGGCACAGGGGCTGAATCTGAGCCTGCGCGATATCATGGCGCTGACCGATATCCTCTGCGATAGGGCCGAACTGCCGGTGCCGGCCGATGCCGGCGACAGTTTCGATCGCAGCCGCCGCGCCGATATCATGACGCGCACGGCGAGCGTCGACCTTCTCAACCGCTCGCTGCTATCGGATTTCCTGCCTGTGCAGATGCTGCGCGCCGCTGGCCTGCATATACTCTCGGCCATTCCGCCTCTGCGCAACATCGTCATGCGCGAAGGAATCGAGCCGGGCGGCGGATTCCGCGATATTCCCGGTGCCCTACGGGAAAAGCTGAAGCGGAAGAAGGCCTGACCGCAGCAGGATCAGCCAGAGCGAAACGCTCACCACCGAAAGCACCGTTGTAATCAGGATCGTCGCCGAGGCGCGCTCCTGCCAGACGCCATATTGCTGACCGATGACAAAGACATTGGTCGCCGTCGGCAGCGAGGCGAGCAGCACGGCGGCGTGGATCCACACCGCGTCGAAACCGCCGACCGCTGTGAGCGCAACGCAGACCGCGATCGGGTGCAGGATCAGCTTCGCCGGCACGATATATGAGATCTCCGCAGGGATACGCTTCAGCGGCCGAAGCGCCAGCGTCACGCCCATGGCAAAGAGAGCGCAGGGAGCCGCCGCCTGGGCGAGATAGTCGCCGAGGCGCTGAAACGCCAGCGGCTGGTCGATATGCAGGGCGGCAACGGCAAAGCCTGCCGCCGTCGACAGGATGAAGGGATGCAGAGCCACTTTCCGCACGATATCGGCGGTTAGCTGGCCGGCTGACCGCTTGTCGTCACCGGCTGCGGCCATCAATGCCGGCGCCACGATGAAGTGCAGCGCGTTCTCGAAGCAAATGATCAGCGCCACCGGCACGGCCGCACCTTCACCGAGCGCCAAGAGCGCCAGACCGGGTCCCATATAGCCGATATTGCCGTAAGCGCCGGCAAAGGACTGGATGGTGCAATCGGCGAGCGAATTGCCCCGCCAGATCCGGCCGATGGCGAACAGCAGGATGAAGACTGCATAGGTCGCCGCGATATCGGTGACGATGAAATCGACGCGCGTCAGTTCTTCGATCGGCGTCCGTGAAACGAGCTTGAAGAACAAGGCGGGCAGGGCGGCGTAGATGATGAAGATGTTCAGCCAGCCGAGCGCTTCAGCTGGCTGCTTGGTCGCCTTGGCGGCGATGTAACCGATCAGGATCAGGCCGAAGAATGGTAATAGCAGGCTGACGATATCGGCCAAGTGTCTTCCAGTGCACGGAGGTGAAAGGCGGGTAGGGACCTGACTTAAAGCAATTCCAGCAAAAGTGCACAGCGGTTTTGCTGGAATCCGGTGAAAACAAAGAGATAGAGCGTTTTCATCATTCGAAGAAAGACGGAAACGCTCTAATTCTATTGCGGCTCTGACCCGATAGCGGTCAGTAGTCCCAGAAGGCTGCTACCCACCGAAAGGCATCGCCGTCGACAGCGACCCGGCCGACGGACGGGAACGGCAGGTGCGTGGCCACCAGTTGCTCGCCGGTCTCCGCCAGTTCACGCAAAAGACGAACTCGAACGCGGGCCGCCTCCTCGGGGTCGTGTTCGAAGCCGTTGTACCAGTCGGGGTGTTCAAACCCGACGGCGAACACGGCGTCGCCGGCAAACATCAGCCGGTCCCCGCCGGACGCTATGCGGATGACGCTGTGCCCGGGGGTGTGGCCGCCAGTGCGATGGACGACCACACCAGGCGCCACTTCGTACTCCTCGTCGAACAGCCTGAGATAGCCGCTGTACTCTTTCGCGAACCGCTTGGCAGTTGCCCGAAGCGCGTCCGGGAACCCCGGCGGCATGGAGACGTGGGAGAAGTCGGGCGCCTCCCAGAACTTGACTTCGGCGGCCGCCACGTGGATCCGGAGGTCCGGACGCAGCTGGTCCTTCACTCCGTCGACGAGCAGCCCGCCAATGTGGTCCATGTGCATGTGGGTCAGCACCACGTCGGTCACCGACGCAAGATCGATGCCGGCGGCCTCCAGTCGCTTGATCAACTGCCCGGCTCGCGGCAGGTGCAAGTCCGGATCGATCCCCAGCCCGGCGTCGAGGAGTATCGTCTGGCCGCCGCTGCGCACCACGACGACGTTCAGCGCCCAGTCGAAAGCCTCCTGCGGCAGGTACATTTCTTTCAGCCAGGCCGCCCGAACGGCCGGATCGGCGTTGTGGCCCAGCATCGCGGTTGGGAGCGGCAGCACTCCATCACTGACCACCAGCACCTCAATCTCGCCGATATTAAGCGCGTAGCGCGACGGAACCAGCTCGTCGAGCCGAGGTTTGCCGGGGTGTCCGGTGTTTTCCAGACTCATCTTTGTCTCAACGTTCATGTTCGTCTCCTTCTGACCGCCGCCCTAAACACGGCAGTGCCGACGCTACATGGAGGCGTGTTCGCGATCGATTGGGTCGAGGGATAGAGGCGGGTGGGGCCGAGGGACAGGGCGAGCCATACCAGGGCATAGGTCCCGGTCCCTTTTCTTCGCCATGGCGTGCTGAGCGCGGAAGCAATCGATCAGAGGCAGCGAATTCAACTAACCGATCTGCATCAGAATCGGAAAGGTCTGCTGGAACCAGATCGCTACATCGCTGACCCATCCGAACAGGAAGGCGAGGCCGGTCAGCACGAGGAAGACACCCATCACCTTTTCCACAGTGCCGAGATGGCGGCGGAAGCGCGACAGGAACCGCATGAAGGCGCCGGAAAAGCCGGCGGCGATCCAGAAGGGAATGGCAAGCCCGAGCGAATAGATGGCAAGCAGCCCGGCGCCGGAGCCGACCGTCTCGCGCGAGGCGGCAACGCCGAGGATCGCGCCGAGCACCGGGCCGATACAAGGCGTCCAGCCGAAGGCGAAGGCAAGACCCATGACATAAGCGCCCGTCAGCGTCGCCGGCTTGCCGCCGCCTTGGAAACGCGCCTCGCGGGCAAGCAGCCCGATTCGGAAGAGACCGAGGAAATTCAGCCCCATGACGATGATGATCAGCCCGCCGATCTTGGACAAAAGGTCGAGATGCTGGCGGAGCGCCATGCCGATGCTGGAAGCACCGGCCCCGAGCGCCACGAAGACGGTGGCGAATCCGAGCGTGAAGAGCAGCGCGGAGAACAGGACGCCGCGCCTGATGTCGGGCGCCACCGCAACCGCGCCGCCGCCGCGGAACTGCTCCACGGAAATGCCGGCCATGTAGCAGAGATAGGGCGGGACGAGGGGAAGCACGCAAGGCGACAGAAAGGAAAGCGCCCCGGCAATCAGCGCACTCCACAGGGAAATATCGGCAATCGACACGCATTCTCTCCAGCTGCAATCAGCTTGGTCTTCCTAGCTTTGCGGGCTCAACATTGCCAATCACCTTTTTGAGCTTGGCGGAAATGCGCCGTTGCCCCGCAAGAAATGTGCCGAACGTTTGGAAAAGACAAATTTTTCGGTTGACCGCAATGGGTCGCCTGCCTATGTTCCGCCCACTTCCAGCCGGGGTGCGTCACACCCGCGGAGAGGGAGAGCGTAGCTCAGCCGGTAGAGCAACTGACTTTTAATCAGTAGGTCTCGGGTTCGAACCCCGACGCTCTCACCATAATCTAAATTCACTTTTCTGAACGACGTCAACCAGCCGCGATGCGCGGATGGATGGGCGGCAATGAAAACGTCTTGGAACGGTCAAGCGCTGTCGGATCTCATGAATATCCACCGAAAGCCAATAGAAGTGCGCCGACCGCGATAAGGGACAGGGCTGGCCAGTTTCGAGATAAGCCCAGGAACCTGAGGCCTTGATGCCTTGGTTCGAGCGTGCTGCCGCCTTGCGGCGTTTGATGCGGATTGCTCGGTTTTCGACCAAGCGCCGAGGAAAACAGAAAGAGAAGTCCGCCGATGATAAGAGCGGCGCCAGTCAGGATTGCCCACATGGTGGCCTCCGCCAGAGGGACGACAATATAGGTAAAACCAGATCCGGCACCGATCGTTCCGTAAGTGGCGGGTCACCTGAACAACCTTCACGGAAATATTGACACCAGCCATGTGGCGACCAAACCAGGATTGCGCAACGTAACGCCGCGAAACTCATAAGTCTGCCGCCTTGCGCACCCCGGTCAGCTCGGAGTTCCAACCCGTCGAGCAGCAACCTGGGATATCGAAATTCGGCGCCTCTATCCGTGCGCCGTAAATGGAAGGCGCGGCTGAATTTGCTTCGGCAAACTCTGCACTCAGCGAAAGCCGAAGAAACTCAGAATCGCGAGGACAATAACGACAGCGCCGACAAGCCAGATCAAGTTGTTCATGGAAACCGTTCTCCCGTTCGATTGGGCCATCCGTGGCCCGATGACTAACTGCGGCGCAGGGCTTGAGGTTCCCGATCAAGCAATTGCCGCAGCCCGACTCCTCTCGCAAATCCGGCCGTACCTAGCCTTTTAGGGCTGGTCCATCCGAACGGATTGGCCGGTCAGGCCCGCTTTTCGATGAAATGCTTGAGGTTCATACTCGGCCAAATGAGAGCAGGCGACGATCTCACGAAGCAGCAAATACCGCCGCATCGGCGTCGCGAATTTTTCAATAGCTGCATGAGCGGGCGTTGCTGGGTCTGAACCCGTCCGCGCATGCCGGATTTATCGAGGTATCGCGTTGATACTGAAAATCCTCATGGTCGTGCTTTGCAGGCGAGGTACAGGCAGAAGTAAGCGCGGACGCACCGAGCAGTGTTCCGGCGACGACCAATGTGAGAAAGCGGTTCATTTCAGCCTCTCCTTGAAGAGTGGTGCGAGACCATGGAATCACAAACCTACACGAAAACCGGCGGCATGCGTTGATCATGCTCATTTGATCCGAAACAGCCGCACATTGATCAGTTCAACTGGTGCTGCCTGGGAATGCGGCCAAGATGAATCGTTTCAATAATCTAATGGGGTTATTCTCTCGCTGTGGAAGTGATTTCAATAGTGACGGCGATCTGTTGTAACCAATTTTTTGTTGAATAAATCACGTTTTTTCAGTAAATTTATAGCATAAAAAGTATTATAAATGGGAGGATACTATGTCAGAAGCTCGGTTCGACCCGGTTTTTCTTCATAGAAAACATTTCATCGATCAGATCACGTGTCTCGATGAAATTTTCGATGTTCTGGATGAATGGCCGGAGGACAAACGAGGCTTGGCATATGACACGCTGTTGAAGGCGTGCAGGGACACGGCGAATGGCCGTTTCCCGCTCAGCGCCGCGCGCGAAAATTTCCGGCGTTTTCTGAAGATGTCGGGTGTGCTGGAGGGCGGCCCCAAATTCGATCGAGTGCTCAGCGATCAGAATATCGGCAATGCCTGAGAAAGGCGGCTTCCGGGCCAGTTGACGGCAGATCTGTCACTCGTGGCCCGGAACCACTTGCGCGCAGCTTGCATTCCACCATTGCCGCATGACGATAGGTATCGATCTCGACGGGCGCCTAGCTGAGGCCGGCGCCGGCCCAGTCGCATTGGAAGACCAGCATAGGCTTGGAAAATCCCTTGAGCCGCCGGCGCGTCGCATGGGCAAATAGATCGGCGGCGCCGTATTCCCGGAAAACATTCTCGGAGACGAGGATCTGGTCGCTGGAGGCGGCGGCACAGAGACGCGCGGCAAGTTGCACGGTCGAGCCGAAGAGGTCGTTGCTGTCCTCGACCGGCTCGCCGCAATCCAATCCGATGCGGATATGAATGGGCTCGGCATTGCCGCCGTTGTAATGCTTGAATTCCTTCTGGATCGCCATGGCGCATTCGACCGCCGCAGTCGTGTCGGCAAAGGCCGCCATGATGCCGTCGCCGGTGTGCTTCACTTCGCGGCCTGAATTGTGGCTGAGGCATCGGCGCACCACGGCGTCGTGCGCCCGAACGAGTTCGGTCGCCATGCGGTCGCCGAGGCGCGATGTCATCTCGGTCGACCCGACGATATCGGTAAAGAGGATCGCCCGGTGGCCGGGATCGACTTCACCCGAGGATTGGCCGGGCCCCGGGTCAGGATCGTGAATTCGGCCTAGAAAAGCTTCGACGGCCGACAAAGCGACTTCGACGATCTCGTTGGCGACGAAACCGTGGGCCTCGCGATGGACGCACTGTGCGGTTTCCTTGTCTGGTGCATCCACGAGACAAAAGGCGGTACCACGCCGTTGATCGAACCAATAGGTGAGGAATTTGACGCCGTAGCGATCCTGAATATCGAGGTCCATGCGATGCGCCTGAGCAACCTCGGCGGCTGACGTTCCCTCAAGATAGTGCCGGTCCATGAAGATGGGCATCGCGCGTTCCTCCCAGATCCGCCGCGTGTGGACATGCGGTATTGTACGGACCGGAGGCTATTCCGTCCACCTCTGGTACAGTCGAGTAATAATATTGAACTATGGGAGGTCTATTCTGCGAAGCAAATAGCACGGGGGTGCCTGCAGGGAGTTCTTCGCGTTCGCCGATGAACTACATGCGAAATGCGACCTTGAGTGGATTGATACAGGGCTGATCCGTGAGTTGTCGCAAGCTCTGGATGAAAGCCTGAATTTTAATCAGAAAGCGTCTATCGAGCATGGAACCCGAAGCATGACGAAGGCGTTCCACGCATCGCCCATGCTTTCTCGAGTGCCGACGACAAGGGTCTATAGGGAACTGGAATCGTGCCTGCCGCTATCACCGATCAAAATGAATATCGCCAGGCTCCGAAGCTTCGACATCGCTTCCCATCCGGCACGGAAATTGCAAAGATACTGATGGGCTCACGGAAATTGGGAAAAGCTGTAGCAAAGTGAGACAGGCGGCAAACTTTCGACCGGTCGGCTTGGCCTCTGTGGGGCTTGCTCATTATGCCGTTGTTAACTCTGTATGGGATGCCGCGCGCGCGCTCCTCCACGACTGGCCTGTCGACGATGGCGAGGAATACTTCGAAGCCGTGAAGGCGTGTCTCGATGCCATTGTCGGCGATCTCTCCCCGGAGTGCGTTAGGGTGGCGTTCATCAGGGCTGCGCAGGAGGCCGGCATTGCCGTGATAGAAGCTGCGGGCTGAATGCCAGCCATACTTCAGTCCCCGATTTCACCATCAAAACCTCCGGTTTGACAATCGATGCATCGGGTTTGCCGCTTGCTTTAAGCGACAATATCGTCGCGGCGCTTGACTTCCTCCGCCAAAGTTTTAAATTAGAACAAAACAGGAACATTGGAGATGATCATGACGCATACGGAACAGGTGATCGCCAACGCCCTAGCCCTTGTCGAAGCGTCCCGCGCGGCGCGCGAGCGGGATCAGTTGCGGCGCGCTGCCTGGCAGAAAAAGGTCGAACTCAACCGGCCGCTGCCGCCCTTGCCGCGCCCGGTTCAATTGCCGTTGGCGCTGAACTGATGCAACCGGCAAAGACCTTGGAACCCGGTCAGGCTTCATCCGATTTGAATGAGGCCAATCTGCCGGGGCATGATCAGGCTCTGTCCGATCACGCCTGGGAAGTCGAAGCCGTGCTTGCCTGGCATGACGACAATGCCAAAGCGGCGATACGTTCGCTTCTCGATGACTGTAAACATCTCCGCCAGCAACTGGCGTTGGCGGAGAGGGCGATGAGCCGCGGCATGACGCGCGGATGGAAGCCGCGATATGAGCGGGACGTTCTCTGAATACCAGGGCAGCGTCGTCGCCTGTCAATATCGAGGGGCGGCGATTGGCCTTACGGTCTCCTGAACCCAATTCGTCACGCCGATTGTCCCGGAGTCGGGCCAAGGCCGATCTTGGTGAAGTAAGCCTCAAGCACCCAGGCATAGGCGGACGAGACGATGGCGCCAACATAACCGTCAGGACGCACGAGTACCCAGTCTCCCGGCGCTAGGGCGTAGGCATCGCGAAAATACCCGCCTTCATCCAGCATATCTCCGCGCGAGCCGATCTTATGGATGTGCAGCCCCGGGCGCGGCAGCACCGCCGCTTGCTCGACCTCGTAGCCCAGCAGCGTCCAGTGCGCCCCTTTGAACAGTTCGAACAGACGTGTCGACTGGCCGGCGGCGCCCTTCAGGGGCGCATCAGGCGCGCGGTCTCCCGCAAGCAGGCCGCCGCTTCGTTCCGGGTTTTCCAGCGCGAAAGAGGATTCCGGATAGCCGAGGTCGAGTTGATGGACCTCGCGACCGCGCCGCATCTCGCCGCGCTTCAGCGCGTCGAGCAACGTTGTGGCGAGCCCGAGCATTGCGGCTGCGATCGGACGTCGCTCTTCCTCGTAGCTGTCGAGCAGCGTGTCGGACGCGCCTGCAGCAACCGCCGCCAGTTTCCACCCGAGATTATAGGCATCCTGAACGCTGGTATTGAGGCCCTGTCCGCCGGTCGGTGGATGCGTATGCGCGGCATCGCCGATCAGGAATACATGGCCGTGCCGGTAGCGGTCGGCAAGCCGTGCGTTCATGTTGAAGGCCGATGCCCAGGACACCGAATGGATGGTAATGTCTCGGCGGCCGCTGCGCTCCGCCACCAGGGCGTTCAGGCCCTCGGCGGAAAGATCGATGTCGCCCTCGAGCGGAATTGGCCCCTGAATCTGGAACATCTCCGTCCCGGCGAGCGGGCACACGGAAATCTGCTTCTCCATATCGCCCTCGCTAAAGCGATGCCACGCATCGCGCGGCAGCCCGGTTAGGATGACATCTGCAACAATGGCCCGTACGCCGAGCGTCTTGCCTGGAAAACCGATATCGAGCGCACGACGCACGAAGCTGCGGCCTCCGTCCGCCCCAATGAGCCAGCGCACGCGGATTGTCTCTTCGCCGGTTTGGTAATTGAGCCGAGCGGTCACACCCGTCTCGTCCTGCTCGAAACCGGTGAGTTCGCATCCAAATTCGGGGCGATGCCCCAATTCGAGCAGCCGCTCGCGCATGACGCCTTCGGTCAGGAACTGCGGCACCATCAGGGGAAGATGATAGGGCTCGGCGGGCGTCGGAGGCTCATGCACCACGACGTCTGCTTCGGTGAAGCTCCCGTCGTCGCGATATTTCCGCTGCTTGGGATAGGCGCCGCCCACTGCCACGATCCGGTCGAGGATGCCGAGATCCTCGAAGACCTCCTGTGTCCGCGGTTGAATTCCCTTGCCGCGGGAGCCGCGAAACGGACCGTTCAATTTCTCGATCAAACGAAAGGACACGCCGCGGCGCGCCAATTCGATCGCCATCGTCAGGCCGGCCGCGCCGGCGCCGCAAATCAGTACGTCAACCGTAGAATTTTCTGTCATTGTCGCCTCTATGTGTGTATTATGCACATAATTGAAGGGTGGGAATGATAATGTCAATAAAGAATGTGCAAAATACACATATCAGCAATCAACTGCGTGAACTTCACGGGGCATTGATCGAAATTGTCAGCGTCATGAATCGCCCGCAGCGCGATGAGCAGATGGTCCGCGAGGCGGGTATCTCGCTCGATCGCGCGCTGTTTCCGCTGCTGGTCATGGTGGAACGCCTTGGCCCCATCGGGGTAGTCGAGCTCGCCGACCGCGCTGGGCGCGACTACACCACCGTCAGCCGCCAGGTCGCCAAGCTTGAGAGCCTCGACTTGGTGGAGCGCCGCGGAAGTCCTGCCGACCGGCGCGTGCGCGAAGCGGTCATCAGCCCGAAGGGCAAGGCGATGACCGATCGCATCGACGCCGCCCGCGAGCGGATGGGCCGCGCGATCTTTGCGACCTGGGACGACCACGACTTCAACGAACTGGCGCGGCTCATGCGAAAGTTCGCAAACGATATCAGCGGCGATATCCATAGCAGCATGACGGGCGCGTCTGAAACGAAGGGAGAGAGCGGGTGAGGGCGAGCGACAGCCGTCTCGGTTATGCGACGTGCATCCGTAGCATTGATGTACGGTGAATGCCTTCACCGGAGTATTGCGCCGGCGCGTTTACAGTGGTTTGGTAAGGCTCCTGCAATTCAACGCTTTCCGGTGATTTTCAATGTTCGAGATTCTCTGGCGCGGCCTCGTGATCGGCGCCGGCGCAACCATTCTTATGGACCTCTGGGCGGTCGTCCTCGCAAAGGTCTTCCACCAGCCGCCGGCCAATTGGGCGCCGGTCGGCCGGTGGTTCTGGCACCTCGGCCGCGGCAAGGTGTTCCATAAGGCCATTGCCGACGCCGAGCCCTATGCGCATGAGTTGGCGCTCGGCTGGATCAGCCACTACGCCGTCGGCATTCTCTATGGCCTGTTTTTTGCAATCATCATGGGGGCGGGGTGGTTGGCTGCGCCGGCATTTCTTCCTGCCTGGATCTTCGGTATCGTCACCGTAGGCGCAGGATGGTTCCTGCTGCAGCCGGGCCTCGGCATCGGCTGGGCCGCCTCCAAGCACCCGACCCCCAACAAGGTACGGTTTCTCAACCTCGTCGCCCACACGGTTTTCGCGCTGGGACTCTACGGCACGGCCTTGCTCATTCGCTGAAGCCGGGAGCTGGGTCTCATCCAGCTCCCGTTCATTCGCTCTACCGTGCAGCCCAGTTGGCGCCCCGGCGGAAGATGGTTTTCATCTGAGGGACGTCGAATTCCTTGGCCTGGTGGCCGAGCGAGGAATAGAAGACGCGGCCCTTGCCGTATTTCCGCTTCCAGACGACGGGCATGACGACGCCATCGATCCAGTAGGCGTGCTCGCCGGTGAATTTCGTCGTCGCCAGAACCTCGTTCGAGGGATCGACATGCATGTAGTATTGCTCTGACGTGTAGGGGAAATCGGCAATCCCTTCCATCAGCGGGTCGTCGGGCCGGGTGATGTTGACGGTGTAGTCGATAATGTTGCCGGGGTGGGCCACCCACTGGCCGCCGATGATGAACTGATAGTCGACGGAATCGCGGAAGGCATCGCCCGCGCCGCCATGATAGCCGGCAATGCCGACACCGCTTTCGATCGCGGCGGCAAGGTTTTTGACCTCCTCCTTCTCGATCTTCGACATGGTCATGATCGGCACGACGAGGCTGAGGTCATGAACGGAAGGATCGGCAAGCGCCTCTGTGCCGTGCTCGGAATAGACCTTGAAGCCGTCTTCCTCGAGCATGGTCTTGATGATTTCGGCGCATTCCTGCGGCTCATGGCCGCTCCAGCCGCCCCAAACGATCAGTGCTTCACGCATTCTCTTTCCTCCTGAAACTTATTTCGCCAGCCGGCCGTCGACAATGGAATCGGCCAAGGGGGCAGGGCGCTCCGTCGCCGTGGTGATCGTTATCATCCGGCCGGTCTCGGACGCTGTGTGGAACGCTTCCATGACTTCGAGCACGTGTAGTGCCAGGTCGCCATTGGCGCGGTGCGGGCGGTTCGAACGGATCGCATGGGCCATGTCGGCGACGCCGAGCGAGCGGAAATTGCCCTCGGCATAGGGCGCGGTGACCGGCTGGTCCTCAAACGCACCGCCCATCTTCAGATATTCCACAGGACCGGCGAACTTGTTGGGATCGGGCACGATGAGCGTGCCCTCGGTTCCGTAGACTTCGAGCGGCACGTGTCTATGGCCGGCGACGTCGAAGCTCATGGCGGTCTGCACGACGGCGCCGTTTGCAAAGGCCATCATGCCGACAACATGGGTAGGGACGTGGACAGGAATGCGCTCGCCATTGCGCGGTTCGCTTGATATCAGCCGCTCCGCGCGCGGCGTCGTCGCAAAACCCGCCACCTGAGAAACCGGCCCGAGAAGATTGACGAGATCGGTAATATAGTAAGGGCCCATATCGAGCATCGGTCCGCCGCCGACTTCGTAGTAGAAGGCCGGATTCGGATGCCAGCGCTCATGGCCAGGGCACATGAAGGTCGCCGAGCCGCCCACCGGCTGACCGATCACGCCCTGATCGATCAAGGCGCGGGCGGTTTGATGACCGCCACCGAGAAAGGTATCGGGTGCAGCGCCGATGCGCAGGTTCTTTGCCCGGGCAGCCTCGGCCAATTTTTTCCCTTCCGCGAAATTAATCCCGAGCGGCTTTTCGGAGTAGGTGTGTTTGCCGGCATCAAGCGCCTGCATCGCGACCGCGACATGGGCTTTCGGG
This sequence comes from Rhizobium sp. Pop5, assembly GCF_024721175.1. Classification (NCBI taxonomy): domain Bacteria; kingdom Pseudomonadati; phylum Pseudomonadota; class Alphaproteobacteria; order Hyphomicrobiales; family Rhizobiaceae; genus Rhizobium; species Rhizobium sp. Pop5. The sequence goes on from NZ_CP099399.1 coordinate 1,583,370, forward strand.
ATGGTCAGATTGACGATGATCTCGACCTTGGGGTCGGCGAAGAGCTCCTCGACTGTCCTTGCGGGAACATTGAATTCGGCAGCCTTCGCTTCCGCCAGTTCCCGGTTGAGGTCGGCCACGCCGCGGATGTCGAGAATGGGAAAGGATGCCATCGCCGTGAGATAGGCGCCCGAAATATTGCCGCATCCGATGATGCCGATACCGACCTTGTCCATGAATTCCTCCGTTGATTGATGTGTCGCTCGTCAGAGCGCCGGCCCCGTCGTGCTCCAGGGCGATTCGTAGAGTTCGTAGAGCGCCACCGCAGCGGCACCCTGCGCCCAGAAATCATCGCTCGAATCGTCGAAGACGAGTTCGCTCACGCCGCGCAGGGAAGGGGGGATAGCGAGCGCGTAGGCATCGCGCAGGCTGTTCAAAAAGGGCTCGCCGAGCGCCAGGCTGGAGCCGACCAGGATGACGCGCGGCGGCGCAAACAGCGTGACGATATTGGCAATGGTCAATCCCACAGCTTCGCCGGCGCGGATGGCGGCGGCGATCAGCCGGTCGTCATCAGCCTTGATCAGCGCCTGGGCATGAGTCATGCCTCGCCCGAGCCGGATCGCTTCGGCAAAACGCCCGTCCGCCTGCTGTTCGCCGAGGATCGCGCTTTCACCGGCCTGGCTGAAAAGCCGCACTACGCCCTGCGGTCCCATGCCGAGCACGAGGTCACCGAGATTGTGGCTGAGGCCGCCGGCGCCGCGGAAGAGGCTGTTGCCGTGCAGGACGCCGAGACCCAGCGTTTGTTCCAGGGAAATCAGTACCATATCCTCGAGATCGCGGGCCTTGCCGAACCAGTGATGGCCGAGCGTGATGGCATGCGCGTCGCTTTCAACGATGGTCGGCGTCGATAGCCGCGTCGACATCTCGGCGGCGAAATCGACATTGGTGTCGCGGAAGATCGGGCTGCTTCTGATATAGCCGGTGCGGTGCTCTATGACGCCGGGAAAGCCGAGGCAGATGCTGTCGACATCCTCCAGCGAAAGCCCGGCATCGACGACACAACGCCTGACGCCATCCTCGACGAGATCGGCGATGACGCCGATCGGCTGCCGGTCGATGCGGATCGGCAAGGCGAGCTTCGACAGCACGTCGCCGCGGAAATTGGTGACGACGAAGACCATCCTGTTGGCGGCGATCTTGCCGCCGACCACCCGGGCGGCATCGGGATTGAGCTCCAGCGCCACGCGTGGTCTCCCGCGAACCGCCTCGTTGCGGATATCGCCTTCGTGACGCGGCAGGATCAGCCCGTCGTCGAGCAGCGAGGCGGTGATGGCGGAAACGGTCGTGGTGGAAAGTTCGGTCCGCTCGCTGATCTCGATCCGTGAGATCGGACCATGGCGCCGGATGGTGTCAAGCACGGTCAAGCGATTGATCGCGCGCATCAATTCTGGATCTGCAGTCTTCATGAAAATTAGCCGGCGGTCGTTTCGTTGGGCGGAACTCAATATTTTTAACGGGTTACGAAATAAATAGCAGGCAATTGCGGGGCTCTGTCAAGCGCATTTGATAAAAATACAGGCAGTCGGGTTGACATTGAGCCAAAGCTCCGTTGAATTAATCCGCATAGGGGAAAAATTGTGAGGATAGGTCCCCTGGGAGGAAAATCATGAATTTTATGCTGAAGAACGCCGCTTTCGGTGGCAGGCGCATCGTATCCTTGGCCGCGGCAGCCGGCATGTTGCTGGCAGGAGCAGGTGCGGCCTCCGCGACGACAGTGGTGAAATGGCTGCATCTCGAACTCGACCCGAAAAACGTCGCCGTCTGGGAGGACATCGCCAAGAAATACGAAGCCCAGCATCCCGACGTCGACATCCAGATGCAGTTTCTCGAAAACGAGGCCTTCAAGGCCAAGCTTCCGACCTTGCTGCAGTCCGACGACGTGCCGGATTTCTTTTTCAGCTGGGGCGGCGGCGTGTTGAAGCAGCAATCCGAGACCGGCGCGCTCCAGGATGTGACGGCGGCGCTTGATGCCGATGGCGGCAAATTGCGCAAGGCTTACACACCCGCATCCGTCGATGGCCTGACCTTCGAGGGTAAGACCTGGGCCATTCCCTACAAGGTCGGTCTGGTCAGCTTTTTCTACAACAAGGCGCTGTTTGCCAAGGCTGGCGTCAAGGCCGAAGACATCAAGAGCTGGGCCGATTTCCTTGCTGCGGTGACGAAGATCAAGGCGGCCGGCATCGTGCCGATTGCCGGTGGCGGCGGCGAGAAGTGGCCGATCCACTTCTACTGGAGCTATCTCGTTATGCGCGAGGGCGGGCAGAAGGTCTTCGAAGCAGCAAAGAAGGGCGAAGGCGAAGGTTTTCTGGATCCCGCCATCATCAAGGCCGGCGACGACCTCGCGGAACTCGGCAAGCTCGAGCCGTTCCAGCCCGGCTATCTCGGCGCCACCTGGCCCCAGACGCTCGGTGTCTTCGGTGACGGCAAGGCGGCGATGATCCTCGGCTTTGAAGGCACCGAAGCGAACCAGCGCAAGAATGCCGGCGACGGCAAGGGGCTTTCGTCCGATAATATCGGCCGTTTCGTCTTCCCGACGGTCGAGGGCGGCGCCGGCAAGCCGACGGATACGCTCGGCGGCCTGAACGGCTGGGCCGTCACCAAGAAGGCCTCCAAGGAGGCGATCGATTTCCTCGCTTTCCTGACGAATGCCGAGAATGAGCGGGCGATGGCCAAGGCCGGCATGTTGCTTCCCGTTGCCGTCGGCGCCGATGACGGCGTCGTCAATCCGCTGCTTGCCGAATCGGGCAGGCAGCTTGCCGGTTCGACCTGGCATCAGAACTTCTTCGACCAGGATCTCGGCGCGGCCGTCGGCCGTGTCGTCAACGACGTCTCGGTGGAAATCGTCTCCGGCCAGATGAATTCCAAGGACGGCGCCAAGATGATCCAGGACGCTTTCGAACTGGAACAATAACCAGCGCGCCGCCCGCAGAGCCTTCCCGGCGCTCCCAATCAAGCCGAGCGCCGGCATCGCTGCCGACGAACGAAAGCAGGACCCATGGCCAATATCTCAGTTCCCTCGATGACAGCAGCTGCAAGGCCGGCAAGGCGAGCGGCAAACAGGAAAAGTTCGGTCGCCCATGATCGGTTGACGGTGCTCTTGCTCTTTCTGCCGCCGGCGCTGCTGCTGTTCACGCTCTTCGTCATCATGCCGATGGGCGAGGCGGCCTGGTACAGCCTGTACAAGTGGAATGGTTACGGCACGCCAACCGAGTTCATCGGCCTGCGCAATTTCCAGGTGCTGTTCCGCAATGCGGCCTTCACCCAGGCGCTCGTCAATAACGGCCTGATCATCGTCATCTCGATCTGCATCCAGGTGCCGCTCGCCATCTGGCTTGCCACCATGCTCGCCCACCGCATTCCAGGCGTGGTCGGCTACCGTCTGATCTTCTTCCTGCCCTACGTGCTGGCAGACGTCGCCGCAGGCCTGATCTGGCGTTTCGTCTACGACGGCGATTACGGTCTGTTTGCCGCCATTTCCAACTTCTTCGGCTTCGCCAATCCTTATGTGCTCGCCGACAAGGATGTGGCGATCTATGCCGTGCTCGGCGTCATCGTCTGGAAATATTTCGGCTTTCACATGATGCTGTTTATCGCCGGCCTGCAATCGGTCGACAAGAGCGTGCTGGAGGCGGCAGAGATCGACGGCGCCACCGGCTGGCAGAAATTTCGCTACGTCACGCTGCCGCTGCTCGGCTCGACCTTGCGTCTTTCGATCTTCTTTGCCGTCGTCGGCTCGCTGCAGCTCTTCGATATGATCATGCCGCTGACCGGTGGCGGGCCGTCCAACTCCACCCAGACGATGGTTACCTTCCTCTTTACCTACGGTGTCATGCGCATGCAGGTGGGCTTGGGCAGCGCCGTCGGCGTGATGCTCTTCATCATCTGCGTGACGCTCGCCTTCGGTTACAAAAGGATATTCATGCGCCATGACTGATATGAGCTCTTCCATCCGCATGCGGGCCGCGACGCGTATCTATCTCTACGTGTCGCTGAGCCTGATTGCCGCCATCGTGCTTATCCCGCTGCTGACGACGGCGCTCGGCGGCTTCAAGACGCTGGGGGACCTGCGCACCAATCCGTTCGGCCTGCCGACAGAGTGGCAATGGGCGAACTACACCGACATTCTTTTCGGTGAGCGCTATTGGCTGCAGATCGGCAATTCGCTCGTGATCGCCGCACTCACAGTCCTTTTGACGCTGATCGTATCGTCGATGGCGGCTTTCGCCTTTGCCCATGTGCGCTTCTTCGGCTCATCCTTCCTGCTGAATTACTTCCTGCTCGGCCTGATGTTTCCGGCGGCGACTGCGATCCTGCCGCTCTTCATCCGTATCCGCGATCTCGGCCTGCTGGATACCTATTGGGGCGTGGTGTTGCCGCAGGTGGCCTTCGGCCTCGGCATGAGCATCCTGCTGTTTCGAAACTATTTCCGCAACCTTCCGGAAGAATTGTTCCAGGCGGCCTTTGTCGATGGCTGCGGCTATCTCAGGTTCTTCTGGCACGTCTCGCTGCCGCTTTCGCGCCCGATCGTCGCCACGGTCAGCATCATCTCCTTCGTCGGCAGCTGGAACAGCTACATCCTGCCGCTGATCATGCTGAACTCGGAATCCAAATATCCCTGGCCGCTCGGCATCATGATCTATCGCGGCGAATACGGCACGGAGTGGCAGTTGGTGCTCGCCTTCATCACGCTCACCATCCTTCCCACAATCATCGTCTTTTTCATCGCCCAGAGACACATCATCGCCGGACTGACCGCCGGCGCCGTGAAGTCCTGAGCCGAAACATTGGAGGTGCGATCATGGCATCCGTTGAACTGAACGATATCCGCAAGACCTATGGCGCCGTCGACGTCATCCACGGCATTTCGCTTGATATCGAGGATGGGGAATTCGTCGCACTCGTCGGCCCGTCCGGTTGCGGGAAATCGACGCTGCTGCGGATGATCGCCGGCCTTGAGGAAATCACCGATGGCGAGATCGCGATCGGCGGCAAGGTCGTCAACGGCATGACGCCGCGCGAACGCAACATCGCCATGGTCTTTCAGTCCTATGCGCTCTATCCGCATATGAACGTGGCTGAAAACATGGGCTTCAACCTGAAGCTTGCCGGTATTGCGAAACCTCAGATCGAGTCCCGCGTCGCCGAGGCCGCTCGCATGCTCGATCTCGCCCAACTCCTCGACCGCAAGCCTGCCCAGCTTTCCGGCGGCCAGCGCCAGCGTATCGCCATGGGCCGCGCCATCGTGCGCAACCCGGCCGTCTTCCTGTTCGACGAACCGCTCTCCAACCTCGATGCCAAATTGCGTGTACAGATGCGCTCGGAGATCAAGACGCTGCACCAGAAGGTCAGAACGACCTCGATCTATGTCACTCACGATCAGATCGAGGCAATGACGCTCGCCGATCGCGTCATCGTACTCAATCATGGCAGGGTGGAGCAGGCGGGTACGCCGCTCGAACTCTATAAGAAGCCGGCCAATCTCTTTGTCGCCGCCTTCATCGGGTCGCCGGCCATGAACATGCTCGAGGGCATGGTGCAAGGTGAAAACGGTCATCCCGCCGCCCGCCTCAGCGACGGCACGGCGATCCGCATCGCGCCCGACCGCAAGGTCAAATCAGGCCAGGCCGTCACCATCGGTCTGCGTCCCGAACATCTCATTCCCGGCCTATCAGGCGATACGCCACTTGCCGGCCGGACGATGCTGGTGGAACCGACAGGCGCTCAGACACATGTCGTATTCGACCTCGCGGGGCAGCAGATTACCGCTGTTGTCGATGGCGAATACCCCGCCCGTTACGGCGCGGTGTTCGAGGCAAGTATCACGAGCGAGCAGGTGCATGTCTTCGACCGCGGGACCGGCGTGGCGCTATAGGCGTAATCAAACCGCCGGTAGCCGAGGGCGCCGAGAAGCCGGCAAACTTCCCTTTCGTCATGCTCGGGCTCGTCCCGAGCATCTGCTGCACCCGGTGCAGATCCTCGCGACAAGGTCGAGGATGATGCCGAGAAAAGCGCGAGATTCTCATTGATTCAAAGGGTTCAAGCGTTCTTCGCACATCTGAAGGGACGCGGGGGCGCGCTGCAATCCGTGGCGGCGCCCCCGCCTCTGATCTCCGACGTGTTACTCCGCCGCGATCCGTTCGACGCCGTTGGCCTGGACGATCTTCTCCAGCAGCGCCAGCTCTTCCGGGGTGAGATCCGTCAGCGGTGGGCGGACGGGGCCGGGGTTGTGGCCGAGGACACGAAGGCCAGCCTTGATGATGGAGACGGCGTATCCTCTCTTGCGGTTGCGTAAGGCGACGAAGGGGAAGAAGAAGTTCTTCAGGATCTCGTTGACGGTCGCCTGATCGCCGTCGCGCAGGGCGCTGTAGAAGCGCTGGGCAAGCGCGGGGACGAAGTTGAAAACGGCCGACGAATAGGTCGTCACGCCCGCTGCGAAATAGGCTTGAGCATAGACCTCGTGGGTCGGCATGCCGCCGACATAGACGAGACGGTCGCCGAGCAGCGTCGTGATCTCTATGACCTTGTCGACATCGCCGACGCCGTCCTTGAAACCGATCAGGTTCGGGCATTCCTCGGCGAGCCGCGCGATGCTGTCGGCCGTCAGGATGGCGTTGTCGCGGTTATAGACGATGACGCCGATGCCGACCGATTGGCAGACCGCCTTCACGTGGGCAAGGAGGCCCGCCTGTTCGGCAAACATCAGGTAGGGCGGCAGCAGCAGCAAACCGTCCGCACCGGCCTTCTCCGCCCCCTTGGCGATTTCGATCGCAAGCGACGTGCCGTAGCCGGTTCCGGAGATGATCGGCGTATCGCCAGCCGACGCCTTGGCGGCCCGGACGACTTGGGGAATCTCGGAGGGATTGAGAGAGAAGAATTCGCCGGTGCCGCCGGCGGCAAAGAGGGCAGCGGCGTCGTAACCGGCGAGCCATTCGACATGACGGCGGTATTTCGCTTCGTCGAACTTGAGCTCATCATTGAAATGCGTCACCGGAAACGAGAGCAGACCGCTGCCGACGGCCTTCTTCAATTCAGTCGGGTTCATCATGACGTCCTATTCCTTAGGTGTTGAAAATCGATCGTTCAGGCGCTCTCGAGCACCTGCAGAAGTGCCGCGATATAGCCGTAGCAAAAGGCGAATGCGGTGGCAGAAGGGTCCTTGCCGCTGACGGTCGGCACATGGTCGGGCATCAGCATGTATTTGAAGCCGACTTCCTTGTAGATCCTGGCCGAGCGGACCATGTCCATGTCGCCTTCGTCCGGGAAGGTTTCCATGAAGGAAAGCTTGCCGCCGCGAATATTGCGGAAGTGAACGTTGAAGATCTTGTCGCGTTGACCGAACCAGCGAATGACGTCGTCAATCTCTTCGCCGGGATTTTCCAGCATTTCGCCGATCGAGCCCTGGCAGAAATTGAGGCCGTGATAAGGGTTTTCGCGCATCAGCACGAACTTCTTCAGGCCTTCGACCGTGCCGAGCACGCGCGTGACACCGCGATAGCCGGGTGGAGTATAGGGATCGTGTGGATGGCAGGCGAGCCGGACGCGATTGCTCTCGGCGACAGGGACGACCCGCTCGAGGAAATAGTCAATCCGTTCCCAGTTTTCATCCTCAGAGAGAACGCCGGCAAGACCGGGTGCCGCCTGCTGGTCGGTCTTCTCCCAGCGGAAGCTGGCATTCATCGATCCGCCGCGGCCGGGTTCGTCAGGCGTGCGGGGAATGCCGATCAGGTTGAGGTTATATTTCACGGCGGGGATGCCGGCCTTCGCAACATTCTCGATCATCTTGCAGACGGCGTCGATCTGCCGGTCGCGTTCGGGGCCGGCAAGCAGGATGTCGGGATAGGAGGCCTTCTCGATCGGCTGCGAGGGCAGGGGTAGCTGGACCATGTCGAGGATCAGGCCGAAGCTCTCGACTTTGTCGCGATGGCGCTCGATATCGTCGAGCGTCCAACTGCTCGGCTTTCCCGGCGGGTCGGCGCTGATGTGCTTCACGCCCAGTTGCGCAAAGATGCGATAATCGTCGTCATCCCGCGCCGCGACCTGTGTTCCCAGATACATTCCAGTCCCTCTCAAAATTCAGCGATGTCATATGACATAATATGAATTTTGTAGAGTGTCGAGCCCTATTGCTGCTCGGCGAGCATGCGATAGCGACGCTGGCTTGCCATCATATGAGCGCGCATGGCCTGGCGAGCGCGTTCCGGATCCTGGTCCGCGATGGCAGACAGGATTTCCACGTGTTCGGCATAAACCTTTTGAAGATAGTCACGGTCATTGGCTTCCGGAAGTGTCGGAAACTGGCCTCGCGGGATGGCTCTCGGGCCGAAATGGCGCAGAACATCGACGTAGAACCGGTTGTTCGTAGCTGCCGCAATCGCCATGTGGAAGGCGTAATCAGCCTCCACGGTCTGCTGTCCCGATTCGATGAGTTGCGCCATTCTGCGGTTGGCCTCACGGATAGCCGCTTCCTGCTCGGCCGTGCGGCGATAGGCGGCGATGGCCGCCGCTTCGCCCTCGGCTGCCATGCGAAACTCCAGCAATTCCAGGGTTTCCGGAATGCTCTTGATTTCCACCGGCGTCAGCGACAGGACCGAATGGGCCTTCGGATCGGCGACGAAAACGCCTTTGCCTTGGATCGGCTTGACGAAGCCCGCCGCTCTCAGATCGGCAATGGCTTCGCGCACCACCGTGCGGCTGACCCCGAATGTCGCTTCGAGCTGCGGCTCGGTCGGCAGCTGATCGCCGACGCGCAGCTTTCCCGTTTCAATTTGCGCCCGCAACTGATCGATAACCTGCTGCGCCAGTCTTTGCCGACCCCGGCTGAGTGTTGTCATTTCCATTCCCCAATCCGCCTACCTCAAGTCGTCCGCTCGGGCCTTGCAAATCGTATCGGACTTCGCTAAATCATAATATGACATACGGACGACATAATATGTCTCTTAATAGTAGTCCAGGGAGGAGCTACAATGAAGCATTTTTCTAAAGGCTTGTTCGTCGGCGCCGTCATCGGCACACTGACGATCGCCGCGCCGCAGTTGCAGGCCGCCACGCCGAAAGATCAGTTGGTGATCGGAACTTCGCTGGCGCAGGTCCTGTCCCTCGATCCACATCAGGCGACCGAGGGGAAAGCGGTCGAGATCATGTCGAACCTCTACGACCGGCTGGTCAACAGCACACCTGATGGCAAAATCGTGCCGCAGTTGGCTGAAAGCTGGAAGGTCGACGACAAGGGCATTACTTTTACGCTGCGCCAGGCCAATTTCGCCTCCGGCAATCCGGTGACATCAAAGGATGTCGTCTATTCGCTGGGGCGACTCCTGAAGCTCGACCAAGCCGCTGCCGCCAACCTCAAGCGCATCGGGTACGACAAGACCAATGTCGACAAGCTTGTGGCGGCGATCGACGACAAGACGGTGCGCATCGATTTCTCCGGCCAAGTGACGGCCGAAATGCTGCTCTACCGGCTCACGACCTCGACCACCAGCGTGATCGACAGTGTCGAAGTGCAGAAGCATGTCGCCGACAATGACTGGGGAAATGCCTGGATGCGCACGCATTCGGCCGGCTCCGGTCCCTTCACCCTCAACCGCTGGTCGCCGAACGAACTGGTCATTCTCGACGCCAACAAGGATTATGTGGCCGGCGCTCCGAAGATGAAGCGCGTCATCGTCCGGCATGTTCCGGAGAGCCAGGTCGAGCGGCTGATGCTCGAACGCGGCGATATCGATATCGCCAGCGCGCTGACCGCATCCGATCTTGCGACCTTCAAGGACAAGCAGGGCTTTACGATCCAGCGCATTCCCACAGGCGGCTTCTACGTGCTGTCGATGAATGCCGGCAACCAGTACCTCTCCAACCCGAAGGTTCGCGAGGCAATTGCCTACGGTATCGACTACAAGGGCATCGAGAAGACGATCATGGGACCTTACGGGCGGGCGAGAAACGTTCCCGTTCCGGAGAATTTCGAATATTCGATCGCCAATCCCGATTGGCATCTCGACGTCGAAAAGTCCAAGCAGCTGTTGGCCGAGGCAGGGTTCAAGGACGGCTTCTCGCTGTCGCTGAAGACCATCGCCCAGACGCCGCGCATCGATCTTGCCACGGCGATCCAGGCATCACTCGCCCAGGTCGGCATCAAGATCGATATTCAGCAGGGTAATGGCTCGGAAATCATCGCCGCCCACCGCGCCCGCGATTTCGATCTGCTGATCCCGCAGACCAGCGCCTATATGCCGAATGTCCTCGGCTCGATGGAGCAGTTCTCCTCCAATCCGGACAACTCGAAGGAAGCCAACAATGCCGGCAACTTCGTCTGGCGCTCGGCCTGGGACATTCCCGAACTCACGGCCCTGACGGCAAAGGCATCGATGGAGCCGGACCCGAAGAAGCGCGGCGAGCTCTACGTCGAAATGCAGAAGATGTTCGTTGAGCAGAAGCCGGCGGTGCTTCCGATGTTCGAGCGTTTCGAGCCGATCGTCCTGTCAAGCAAGGTTGAGGGATATGTGGGACATCCGACACAGCTGACGCGCCTCGAGGACGTCACGAAGTCTGAAACCCAGTAATACTCCCGAGGCAGCCGATCATGAAGGAACTCTCTGTAGCCGAATTTGGCCGACGTCTGGCGCATTTGCTCGTCAGCCTGTTCATCCTCTTGTGTGTGACCTTCGTGATCGGCCGCGTCCTGCCCACGGATCCCGTCGGCGCGATCGTCGGCGAGCTTGCCGATCCGGCCGCCTATACGGCGATGCGGGCGCGCCTCGGCCTCGATCTTCCGATCTACCACCAGTTCTATCTTTACATCGTTGGGCTTGCTCACGGTGATTTCGGAACGGCCGCCCTGACCGGCAACCCGGTGTCTACCGACCTCGCCCAGGCCTTTCCGGCGACGTTCGAACTTGCAACGCTGGCAGTGATCATCTCGACATTCGTCGGTGTTCCGCTGGGGCTTGCTGCAGCCCTTTTTCGCGACAGCCTGATCGACAAGTTTGCCCGAATCATCGCCCTTGTCGGGCATTCGGTGCCGGTCTTCTGGTTCGGCATCGTCGGGCTCGTCATCTTCTATGCGGGCCTGAACTGGGTCGGCGGGCCGGGCAGGGTCGACGTGTTCTACGAAGGTCTCGTCACGCCGCAGACCGGGCTGTTGCTGATCGACAGCCTGCTGCAGGGCGAGACCGAAATCTTCTGGAATGCGCTCGGCCACATCATCCTGCCTGCCTTCATCCTGGCCTACGCCGCCATGGCCTATATCACCCGCATGACCCGCAGCTTCACGCTGGAGCAGCTGAGCCAGGACTACGTGATTGCCGCCCGCGCCAAGGGTGTCAGCCCGACCGGCACGATTTTGCGCCACGTCCTGCCGAACATCGCGGTTCAGCTGATCACCATCCTTGCCATTTCCTATGGCGGGCTTCTCGAAGGCGCTGTCGTCACCGAGATCGTCTTTTCTTGGCCGGGCATCGGCCAGTATATGACCAACGCGCTGATGATCGGCGATATGAACGCCATTGTCGCAGCCACCATCATCGTGGGATTCATCTTCATGTTCCTCAACTTCCTGGCGGACGTCGCCTACGCAGTCCTTGATCCGCGCATGAGGGAGGCAGCCCGATGAGTGATGCCATCCACAGTGAAATCCGCATCCGACCGCCAAGCGTACCGAGCCGCGTCGCTACCTCTTTTGCGCGAGCCGGCCGGAAACTGGCCGACGAGCCGCTCGGTCTTGCCGGCTTCGCCGTCCTCGGCATCCTCTGCGTGGTCGCGATCTTCGCGTCGCTTCTGGCGCCCTACGATCCGACCATTCAGGCGCTTGGTGATGCCCTGCAGCCTCCGAGCCTCGCTCATCCGGCGGGCACCGACGAATTCGGCCGGGATATCCTCAGCCGCCTCATATTCGGCACGCGCATCACCATCCAGACCGTGCTTGCGGTCTCCCTGATCGTCGGACCGATCGGGCTCCTGATCGGCGTCGTCGCCGGTTTTTTCGGCGGCAATACCGACGCCTTGCTGATGCGCGCCACCGATATCGTTCTTTCCTTCCCGTCGCTGATCCTGGCGCTCGCCTTTGCCGCCGCCCTCGGCGCGGGGCTCGGAACAGCCATCATCGCCATCTCGCTCACAGCATGGCCGCCGATTGCAAGACTTGCCCGCGCCGAGGCGCTTGTCGTGCGAAATGCGGATTACGTGGTTGCCGCCCGTCTTTACGGGGCGTCACCGATACGCATTCTTCTTCTCTATATCGCGCCGATGTGTATTCCGTCGGTCATCGTTCGCCTGACGCTCAACATGGCGGGCATCATCCTGACGGCAGCCTCGCTCGGCTTTCTCGGGCTCGGCGCCCAGCCGCCGGCACCGGAATGGGGCGCGATGATCTCCAACGGCCGCAAGTTCATGCTCGATTATTGGTGGGTCGCCGTCATGCCGGGTATCGCAATCCTGCTGACGAGCCTTGCCTTCAACATCGCCGGAGATGCTCTGCGCGACATTCTGGATCCCCGCCATGCAAGGTCATGACATGCAAGACCGTGATCTCCGGCCTGTGCTTTCAGTCAAGGACTTGAGCGTCCGTTTCGGGCGAGGGGCGGTTCCCGCCGTCTCCAACGTCAGTTTCGACGTCGGGCGCGAACGTGTCGGCATCGTCGGCGAATCGGGTTCCGGTAAGTCCACGACCGGCCGCGCCGTCATGCGCCTTCTGCCGCCGGCCGCCGTGGTTTCTGCCGAGTGCCTGGATCTGACAGGCAGTTCGCTTCTCTCGAAGACAGAGCGTCAGATGGGCGCACTTCGCGGCAAGGACATCGCGCTGATCATGCAGGATCCGCGCTATTCCCTGAACCCGGTGCTCTCGATCGGCAAGCAGATCGCGGAAGCCGCGCGCCTTCACCTCGGCCTTCGCGGCGCTCAGGCGCAGGAAGCTGTCCGGGCCATGCTGGAGCGCGTGCGCATCAGCGATCCGGAGCGGGTCACGGCGCTTTATCCTCACCAGATTTCAGGCGGCATGGGCCAGCGTGTGATGATCGCGATGATGCTGCTGGCGCGGCCGAAGCTTGTCATCGCCGACGAGCCGACCTCCGCGCTCGATGTCAGCGTCCGAAAGGACGTGCTCCTGCTGCTCGATGAGTTGGTGCGTGAGCACAATTCGGGCCTGCTCCTGATCAGCCACGACATTCGCATGGTCGCGGCATTCTGCGAGCGCATCATTGTGATGTATGCCGGTCGGATCGTCGAAACCCTGACCAGTCTTGAAGAGGCCCGCCATCCCTATACCCGCGGGCTGATATCAGCGCTGCCCGATCCGAAGAATCCGGTTCGCCGGCTTGCGGTTCTAGACAGGACGAAACTCGATCTGGAGACGGCGCAATGATCGATGTGCGTGACCTCGATGTCGCCTTCGCCTCAGGCAAGAACAGGAACCATGTCGTCAGGGGCATCAGCTTTCAGGTCAACCCTGGCGAAACACTCGGCATCGTCGGTGAGTCCGGATGCGGCAAATCGACGGTGCTGCGCTGCCTCGCCGGGATGGAGAGTGGCTGGACGGGCCAGATCGAGCTCGGCGGAAAGCCGATCGGAAAGAAGCGTTCCCGCGAGGAACTGACCATCGCCCAGATGGTGTTTCAAGACCCTTACGGATCTCTGCATCCTCGTCATCGTATCGGCACCGCATTGGCCGAGCCCCTGCGCGCCATGCGCCATTCCGATATCTGGTCGAAGGTTGAAAGAGCCTTGATCCAGGTGGGCTTGCCGGCGAGTTTTGCAACTCGCTTTCCGCACGAGCTTTCCGGCGGTCAGAGGCAGCGTGTAGCGATCGCCCGCGCGCTCATCCTGTCACCGCCGATCCTGTTGCTCGACGAGCCGACATCGGCGCTCGATGTCTCGGTCCAGGCTGAAATCCTGAACCTGCTTGCCGACCAACGAGAGGAGAAAGGACTGACCTATCTGCTCGTCAGTCACGACCTCGCGGTGATCGCCCATATGTGCGACCGGGTGCTGATCATGAAGAACGGCGGTTTCGTGGACGAACTCTCCAAAGAGGATCTGCAGACCGGCACGACGCATGACGCTTATGCGCGGGAGCTGTTCGAGGCGAGTTTCATGGAAGCTTGACGGATCGAGCTGCTACATCAGGCCGCTTCGCAATAGCTTGCGAAAGCGTCGAGGAACTGGCGCATCTCATTCTGGTGCCGAGGCTCCGAAAGCTGCTCGGAGATCTCGTTCGGCGAAAGCTTCATCAAAGGAATCCGAAGGAAGAGATCTTCGTTGAACCGATCGCTGAGTGTCGCGAGAACGACGCGAAGCTGGCGCAGCATGTCATCTCCTCTATGGGAGGCGTGCGCAAGCACGATCGGTTTGCCGATCACCTCGTGACGCGAGACGAGCCAGTCGATGGCGTTCTTCAGCCCGCCGGGGATTGACCTGATATATTCGGGACTAGCCAGGATCAGTCCATCCGCATCCGCAATGGCTTCTGCAAGCGCCGCCACTTCGAGCGGCGGCTCCGACTCCAGATCGGGAGAAAAGACCGGAAGTTCACCGATGCGATCGTAGACCGAGACCATATGTGTCGGGCCGGCAACCGACTGAAGAGCATATAGCATGGCCGTGTTGGTAGAGGCTCTGCGAGCACTTCCGGATATTGCCAGGAATTTCATGGTGTTGGCCTAACCTCCGGCTTTAGGCGGCTGATGGCGGCAACGCTGCCCCTTTCGACCAGATGGCAGGAGAGCTCGACCCGCCGCCGCGGCATCGCAAGGCCGAGCATCATGTCGCGCAGCAGATCGAGCGCGGTGGCGCCGAGTTCTCGCATTGGAATATGCACCGTCGACAGCGGCGGATTGAGAAAGGCCGATTGCGGCAGGTCGTCTATGCCCATGACGGAGATATCATGCGGCACAGCGTAACCCATCGCCTGCAATCCGCGCACGGCGCCGTCGGCAAGGCTATCGCCGGCCGTCAGGATGGCGGTGAAAAACAGCCCCTTCTGGCGAACGAGCCGGATAATCGCCTCGGCGCCGAGATCCGGCAGCCAGTCGTCGACCTCGAGCACCAGATCGGCATCGGCTTTCAGCCGGTGATGCTGCAGCGCGTCGCGCCATCCCTCCAGACGCCGCTCGATCGTCCGTCGCCCCGGGCGCAGCATGAACAGGATGCGTTCGTGACCGGCTTCGATCAGCCGCTCCGCGGCGATGAAGGCGGCCGAACGGTTGCAAGGCGTCACGCTTGAAAGCCGCATATAGGGATCGTCGCTGTTGACGAGCACTACGGGCTTTCCGAGATCGGCGGCTGCGGCAAGCATATCCTCCTCGTCGACAGTCAGGATCAGCATGCCGCCGAAGCTTGCATCATCACGCATCTCGGCAACGACACGCGCTTCATCCGCCCGATCGGCGACGGGGCGCATCGCCACCTCGATGCCGAGAGCGGCCGCCCGCGCATTCAATCCTTCGAGAACGTAGAGCGTGAACTGATTGCGGACATAATCGATCATTGCCGCGCCAGAGGCGACCAGCATGACCTTCTTGCCCGCAACGCTTGCCGGCAGGGCGTAACTGACAGCGCTTGCCGTTTCCAGCACCAGCTTGCGGATTTCGGGCCTCACACCCTTTTCGCCGGCGAGCGCCCGCGACACGGTGCTGATCGAAACGCCGCATCTGGCGGCGATGTCATCGAGGCGCGTGCGCCTGCCTTTTTTCTGCTCCGCTGCCATCGCGTCTCCTCGCTCCCTCTTCCTTTATGCAAAAATCTTTCAGATTGCGCAAATGGAATGCCTATGCACAATTGCCGCGAGGAGTCCGCAACAAAGCAGGGAGGCTGAAGATGCGGCTTGACGGGCAGTCAAAACGCCGGCGTTTCGCCCGGATTCTGAAGGTTTGCGCATGATGCCGAAACGTGTCAGCGATCTTCGGACGACATTATGCTCCCACTGTTCCAACGCGGGCTGAAGCATGGCAGCCGAGCAGCAATCCTATATCCGTCGCGCAACTGCGAAGAACAGCCCGATCGTCTACTGGCAGCTCTCCAGCCTGTGGCAGGAACGCTATGACGTCGCCGACCGTCCGATGGAAGGCAGAATGGATCCCTTCTTCTTCGTCACCAAGACGAAGAATTTCATTCCGCATGAATATCCCTGCCGCACCGAGTTCAAGAGATCCTTCTCCGGCCGCCGGCCGAAGCCGGCTGCCGGGTTCGAAGCCACCCGCTGGTGGCTTCCGTTCGGGTCACCGCGGGTCGATCTGTCCGGCTTCTGGTTTCGCCCGACGCGCATCGGCTGCTGGGCGCGCACCTTCCTCGATGCCCGCTCGGCGGGACGTGCGACGCTCCGGCTGTCGACTTGCGGCGGCGCGATCCTCTTTGTTAACGGCCGCGAGCAGGGCTTCGTGGCGCCATACGAGCGCAATCTCGAAGCCCAGCAAGTCTTCGAGGTCGAGCTGTCTGCGGGCCTCAACGAAATCCGCGTCTATTTCGACGATCTCGCCGAGCGCGACGCGCGTTTCTATTTGCAGCTGGATTATCTCGAAGGGCCTGAAGTCGAAACATCAGTTCCCGTTCCCGTGGCGGCCGGTGATACGGACGCGCTGGAGACGATCCTCGAAGGGATGAGGTTCGACCGTACCGCTTATTTCGGCGAGGATGTCACGATCCTTTTTCCCAAGCCGCTGCCGGTATCGCTGACCTGCCATGTCGAGATCGAAGGGGACTTCATGTCGACCGAACGTTTCGATTTTGATTTCGAGCTGGAGAAAGGGGCGACGAAGCTTGATCTTGGCACCTCGGAGCGGATGCCGGCAGATTTCCGTCATTTCCGGATCGCATTAAGGGCCGGCGAGTTTTCTGTCGGCCGCACGCTCGGCGTCGAAGTTTGTCATCCCCAGGGAGAAGCGCCTGCCGCGCTGGATGACCGCGTCGCCGAGGCGCTTGCCGAGGTCGCAGCACATTCCGAGCCCGACACGGTCTGCGCATTTGCGCGCCTGGCGCTGGGGCAGGGCGGCGAGGAAACCGAGGCAATGATCTCGGCCATGCTGCCCGTTATCGAGGATTGCCACGACTGCGCTGATTTCGTGCTGGTGCCGCTGCTCTTTGCCTATACGCGCTGGAGCGATCTACTGTCGCCGGCGCTGCGGGGAAGGATCGAGCACGCCGTTCTCAACTACCGCTACTGGATGGATGAGCCCGGCAACGACGTCCAGTGGTATTTCTCGGAGAACCACGCGCTTCTTTTCCATACGGCCGCCTATCTCGGCGGAAGGCTTTTCCCCGATGCCGTCTTCGTTCGTTCCGGCCGCAGCGGCGCCGAACAGATGCAGGTCGGCGAGGCGCGTGTCCGCGCCTGGCTTGATCATTTCGAGCACTGGGAAATGGCCGAGTGGAATTCCGTTCCCTATTTCCCGATCGACCTCAAAGGCCTGACGACGCTTGCCGCCTGCGCGCCGGATGAGACGATCCGCGCTCGCGCGAGCGCCAGCATCGTCCGCCTGATGGAGATCGTCGCACGCTCGGCCCATCACGGCATGCTGACCGGCAGCCAGGGCCGCTCCTACGAACATACGCTGCGCCCCGGCCGCTCGGTCGAGCTGTCTGCAATTGCCCGGCTGCTCTGGGGCCGCGGCTGGTACGGCAGGCGCGTCCACGCTCTGCCGCAGCTTGCTGTCTGCATCCGCGACCACGGCCTGCGTTTCCCCGAGGCGCTTGCCGACATCGCCATGCACCAATCCGATGATGCGCAGGAATGGGCCTTTTCCCAAGGCGAGAACCGCTTCGCCGCCCTCTATCATTACAAGACGCGCGATACCGCGCTCGGCACGATTGCGCATTATCGCCCCGGCGCCTGGGGTTATCAGGAAACGGTACTGCACCTGCGCCTCGGCGACCAGCCGGAAGCGCAGATCTGGATCAACCATCCTGGGGAAACCATTCAGTTCGGCTACGGCCGGCCGAGCCTTTGGGGCGGCTGTGGAACGTTGCCGCGCGTGCACCAATATCGGGATCTGGCGATCCTCGATTTTGATATCCATGAGGGCCAGCCGGATTTCACCCATGCATGGTTTCCGGTCGAGGCCTTCGATGAAACCGCAGTTGACGACAACTTGGCGCTTGCCCGCTCGGGCAGCGGTCTGGCGATGCTGATCGGCAGCGGAGAATTGACGCCGGTGAAGAATGGTCCGACCGCCGGTATGGAACTACAGCTGGCCGGTCGAAAAAGCCGCTGGATCGTCCGTCTCTCGGATCTCAAGCGCGAGGGCGGTCTTGACGGCATGCAGTCGCGTTTCGGCAGGCTCTCGGCTCGCCGGGACAGCGAGGGCGCGTTGCTCGTCGTCGATCCCGATTATGGCCAGGTCGTCTTCGAAGAGGACGGCACGGTGCGCGCGGAAGGCCGTATTCTTCGTCCCTCGGACTGGTCGGTGCAGGGGGACGCGGTACATCTCAAGATACCGGGCAGGCTGTCTCGGCGCGCGGCCTCATAAATGTGGTGTCCGGCAGGTGGAGGACCGGCCGGGCGCAGGAATTCATCGGTCAGGAGGAGGAGAAAATGACCAGAATGAAATCGATCGGCGCGGCTTTCGCTGCGGTTCTATTGAGTTCCGTTGCGGCTCACGCCGGCGACGTGCGCATCATGTGGTATTCCGACGGCGGCGAAGGCGAGGTGATCAAGGACCTGCTGTCGCGCTTCTCCAAAGCCAATCCCGACGTCAACGTCATCCTCGACGAGGTCTCCTACAATGTCGTCAAGGAACAGCTGCCGGTGCAGCTTGAAGCCGGGCAGGGGCCAGATATCGCCCGTGTCACCAATCTGAAGGCGCCGGCGCAACATTGGCTCGACCTTCGTCCCTACCTCGCCGACGCGAAATACTGGGACGATAATTTCGGCGCCCAGGCTGACTGGATGCGTCCCGATGGCTCGAACGCCATCACCGGCTTCATGACGCAGCTGACCCTGACCGGCGGTTTTGCCAACAAAACGCTCTTCGAACAGGCGGGCGTCGAAATCCCCGGCCCGAAAGCCACCTGGGACGATTGGGCGGCGGCGGCCAGGAAGGTGGCGGACAGCCAGAAGGTCTTCGCCATGGCGATCGACCGCTCCGGCCACCGCGTCTCCGGCCCGAACATCTCCTATGGCGCCAACTATATCGCCGCCGATGGTAAGCCTGCGCCGATCGACCAGGGTGCGAAGGACTTCCTCAGCCGCTTCGTCAAGTGGAACGAGGACGGCACCATCAATAAGGACGTCTGGGTCAGCGCCGCCGGCTCTACCTACCGCTCGGGCGCCGAGGACTTCATCAATGGTGGGCTCGCCTATCTCTATTCCGGCAGCTGGCAGGTTTCGGGCTTCGCCCAGAAGATTGGCGATAATTTCGACTGGGTCGTAACGGGAAGCCCCTGCGGACCGGTTGCATGCTCCGGCATGCAGGGCGGTGCGGGCCTGGTGGCCGTCAAATACACCAAGAATCCGAAGGATGTCGCCAAGGTGATGGATTACCTGGCCGGCGCCGACGTGCAGAAAGAGTTCGCCGAGCGCAGCCTGTTCATTCCGGCGCATAAGGGCGTCGCAGCCGGCCAGCTGGATTTCAAGACCGACAATCCGCATGTAAAGGCGGCGCTGAAGGCCTTCGTCGAAGCGGCCGGTCAGACGGCCGCACCCGCCATGAAGCTGCCGGGCTGGAAGTGGTCGGACGCCTATTACAGCGCTATCGTCGCCCGCATCAGCCAGGTGGTCGCCGGCGAAATGAAGCTCGACGACGCCTATGCCCGCATCGACGAGGACATCAAGGCGAAGGTCGCCGGCAACTGACGGAAGAACAGATGGCTCCGAAGACGGTTTCTTCCGAACCGCCGGCGAAAGCCGGTCTGCGGCAGGCGCTCCACGCGCCTGTCCGGCTCCTCATGGGGATCGTCGATATTCCCATGCGGGCCTGGCAGAAGCTGACGGGGCTGAACGGCATGGCGGGCATCTTCCTGGCGCCCAACATGCTGATCTTTACCGTCTTCGTGCTTCTGCCGCTGGTCATCAACTTCATCTATTCGACGACAAGCGGCAGCGCCATTTTTCTTCCGAACAGAACCTATGTCGGCGCCGACCAGTACCGCATCCTCTTCGATTGCCGCAGTTACCTCGACCCCTCGACCTGCGCGGCCGACACATTCTGGGCGGCGGTGCGCAACACAGCCGTCTTCGTCGTCTTCCAGGTCTCCGCGATGCTGATCACAGCGCTGACAACGGCGTTGATCCTCAATCGCGAGCTTTCCCATCGCGGCTTCTGGCGCGCCGTATTCTTCTTTCCGGTGCTGTTGTCTCCCGTTGTCGTCGGGCTGATCTGGAAATGGATCCTGCAGCGCGAGGGGCTTTTGAATTATGCGTTGAGCCCCTTCGGCTTCGAACCGTTCTCCTGGCTTAGCGATCGTTTTTGGGCCTTCTTCTTCGCCGTTTTCGTTTCCGTTTGGGCGCATATGGGCTTCTACGCGCTTATCCTGCTCGCAGGTCTGCAGGCGATCCCGAAAGACCTCTACGAGGCGGCGGCGATGGACAAGGCGAGCCCGACCCGCATTTTCCGGCGTATCACGCTGCCGCTGCTGATGCCGAACCTCATTGTCGTTCTGGTGCTGGCGCTGATCCGCGCCGTGCAGATCTTCGACGAGGTCTTCGTGCTGACCGGCGGCGGGCCGGGCACCAGCACCATGTACATGACCCAATATATCTATGAGACCGGCTTTGCGAGTTCATTGCGCAATCCTGGGCTTGCATCGGCCGCCTCAATCCTGATGGGCATCGTGCTCGTCGTTCTGACGCTGATCCAGCTTGGCGTGAGCGCCCGCAACGAGAAGAAGGGAATGCGACGATGAGTGCTGTCGGTGCATTTCTACTCCGTCGACGGGGCCGCGGCTGGCACTGGACGGATGTGGTCACCTGGATCTGGCTGATATCGGGCGTCTTTCTGATGTTCGGTCCGGCCGTCTGGTTGGTCTTTTCCTCCTTCAAGACACCGGCCGCCCTTGCCGAATTCCCGCCGTCCTTCCTGCCCTATGTTACCGAACAGGCTGTTGTGCCGGGCTATGACAAGCCGCTGCCGCTTTACACCGTCGCCATGCCGGATGGCAGCAGCCGCGTGCTTGCCGAAGTCCGCCGCATTGGCATCATCGGCCAGATGGTCGATCCCAAGCAGCCCGGTGAAATCGTCAAGGCGAACATCAAGGACCGCACGCCGGTGCGCAAGGTCGAATTCGCCAGCGGCAATTATACTGAACCCTTCCAGCGCTTCGATTTCTTCCTGTACCTCCGCAACTCCGTCTTCGTGACCGTAGTGGCGACGATCATCACCTTGCTCGTCAATTCAATGGCAGCCTTCGCGCTGTCGAAATACCAGTTTCCCGGTCGTGCCGCCGTCATGCTGATGATCCTTGCGACGCTGATGGTGCCGCTTTCGGTCATCGTCGTTCCGCTCTATTCCGTGATCGGCACGCTGGATCTTTTCGACAGCCTGTGGGGCGTCATCATGCCGACGGTCGCAACGCCGACAGGGGTCTTCCTGCTCAGGCAATACATGCTGACGATCCCCGACGAACTGATCGACGCCGCGCGCATGGATAAGGCCAGCGAATGGCAGATCTACTGGCGCATCATCCTGCCGCTGTCGGCGCCTGCACTTGCGGTCCTGGCGATCTTCTCGGTCGTCTGGCGATGGAATGATTTCCTCTGGCCGCTGATCGTGCTCTCGCGCAAGGAACTCTACACGCTACAGGTCGGCCTCAACGTTTATGCCGGCGAGCTCAATGTCCAATGGCACTACATCCTCGCCATGACCGTCGTGTCGATGATCCCTGTCGTGCTGATCTTCGTTTTCCTGCAGCGCTTCATCACGACGGGTATCGCCGGCTCCGGACTGAAATAATATGAAACAGGAGAGTGCATGAGCGGACTTGAGCTCAGGAACATCGTCAAGAATTTCGGCGCCGTCGAGGTCATTCGCGATGTCTCGCTTGCGGTCAACGACGGCGAGTTCGTCGCCTTTGTCGGCCCGTCCGGTTGCGGGAAATCGACGCTGCTGCGTCTTATCGCTGGTCTCGACAAGCCCACAGGCGGCAGCATTTTCATCGATGGCAAGGATGTTACCGCTATCACCGCCGCTGACCGCGGCCTTGCCATGGTCTTTCAGTCCTATGCGCTTTACCCGCATATGAGCGTGCGGGAGAATCTGGCCTTCGGCCTCGAAAACACCAAGGTGGCGAAGGCCGAGATCGAAGCGCGGATCGCCGATGCTGCACGCATGCTCGAGATCGAGCCATTCCTGCAGCGCCGTCCAGGACAGCTCTCCGGCGGCCAGCGCCAGCGCGTAGCGATCGGCCGCGCCATCGTCCGCAGGCCGGACGCCTTCCTGCTCGATGAGCCGCTTTCCAACCTCGACGCCGAGCTTCGGGTGAGCATGCGCGCCGAACTCGCCGCCCTCCACGCCCGTCTGAAGGCGACGATGATCTATGTCACCCATGATCAGGTCGAGGCGATGACGCTGGCCAACCGTATCGTCGTCCTGAGAGGCGGCAGGATCGAACAGATTGGAACGCCGCTCGAACTTTACAACAAGCCGGCGAATCGCTTCGTCGCCGGCTTTATCGGCGCCCCGCACATGAATTTTCTGGAAGGAGCGATCGTCGGTCATGAGGGGGATCTCGTGCAGGTCGAAACCGTCGGCGGCCATCGTCTTTCCGTCGTTGCGCGGGAGGCGCCCCCCGCGGGCGGGAGGGTCAGCATCGGCATTCGGCCGCAGCACATCACCCTTGCCGATGCGGGTGCCGCGAGCAGGCTGGACACCCGCATTACCCTTGTCGAGGAGTTGGGTTCCGAGACGGTTGTTCATGCCGACGCCGCCGGTAAGAAGCTGATCGCGGTCTTTGCCGGCCAGCAACGGATGAAATCGGGCGACAGCCTCCCGCTCAGTCTCGGCCCTGAGATGCTGCATCTCTTCAGCGAGGATGGCCGCCGTCTTTCTTGAGGACACAAAAAAGGCCCGCGCCGAAGCGCGGGCCGAATTTCACGATCAGGACAGCTTTAGTGGCTGTTCTTGTGGCTTTGTTGACC
Organism: Rhizobium sp. Pop5; assembly: GCF_024721175.1. Lineage (NCBI taxonomy): Bacteria > Pseudomonadati > Pseudomonadota > Alphaproteobacteria > Hyphomicrobiales > Rhizobiaceae > Rhizobium > Rhizobium sp. Pop5. The sequence continues at coordinate 1,606,462 of NZ_CP099399.1, forward strand.
AGCCTTTACATGCTGTTCATGGCTGCCGCCGCGGGTTCCGCTGGACTGCGCGTCGCGGTCGCTTGAGGCGCTGCGGGTGTTGGAGTCGTTCTTGTGACTCTGCTGCCCGGCCTTGACGTGCTGTTCGTGGGTTCCACCTTGGTTTGCCATTTGGTTTCTCCTTGGTTTCTTCAATTCGAGGCCACGTCGACCTCATGAAAACAATCCCGCTCCAGCGCATGCGTTCCGTGTTTTAATATTTCGTGATCCGTGGGCCGGATACGGGACGAGGAAGCGGGCCGGGTGGGTAGGGAGCTCGCCTGCCATTTCGTTGGCCATCGGGAGAAAGCGGAAAAATCCTGATGTTCTCCAGCCCCGCCACGTCCGCTTGGCGCGGTCCGCAACCTCATTTTGAAAATGTGCCGGCTGGCGAAAGGTTCCAGGAAAATCAAATGCATCCCCAGAGCCGCAAGTCTTGCTGCGGTTCGCCGGCTCTTTCCAAATGGACATGCCGCTCTAGCTTAAGATGCACCTGATGAAAGGAGAAAACCATGACCGACGCACCGAATACGGCGACCCCGGCGCGAAGAGTGTTGCGCGGCCGCCCCTACAGCATCAGCGAATTTGCCAGGAAATACCGGCTCGACGACAAGGAGGCGAAACGGCTCTATGAGAAGTTCGGCCCTTCTGCTACCGAACTCGACCTGCTGATGGCGGCAAAGCGGCGTCCGCCGGGCCTGCCGACCAGTCTCGACGCCTGACGGCCCATCATGAAGATCCGAACCGGAAGCTGCCTTTGCGGGGCGGTCGCCTACAGGGTGGAAGGCGAGCCGCTTCGTGTCGGCCTCTGCCATTGTGCCGATTGCCGCAAAACGAGCGGCTCCGCCTTCGTCTTCTTCGCAGTTTGGCCGCGCGCGGCTTTTTCCCACAGCGGCGAGATCGCCACTTTCGCAGGCCGCAGCTTTTGCCCGTCCTGCGGCGGCAGGCTTTTCTGCCTCAGGGATGATGAAGCCGAAGTCCGTCTGGGCTCCCTCGACACTCCGCCGACCGACCTTACGCCCAGCTACGAGGTCTGGATCAAGCGGCGCGAACTTTGGCTGTATCCTTTGCCCGGCGCCAGCCAATTTGCCGAGGATGCGGATTGAGGGCGCAAAAGCGCCGTCGCGATCGGGATGGCTTGCCACGCTCTCGGTCTTTGATTTGCCGCAGGTGGTAATTGCAAAAGCGCCGCACTTTTTTGTGCAAGATGCTCCGGTGCATCGAAACTTGACTTTTCTTACCAATATTTCATTTCACCCATCCGCAATTCCGTGCCAGTTCGGCGGCAACGCTAATCGCCGGTTCATCTGCGCTGTGATTATTTCGCTGCGGGGCCGGGATGGCCACTGACTGATCGAGGACGACATGAACAAGATCGTAAGCGGCAACGAAACCGGAGCAAAGGCTGGCGCAACGCCTGACCTCGCGGCGGTTCTTGCCGCCTCGGGAAAGCAGGGCAAACGCCGCCGCTGGCGCGGACGCCTGCTCGTTCTTCTCTTCGTTCTCGCTGCTGCCGCGGTCGCTGCCTATGTCTACCTGGGCAGGGAGCGCAGTGAGGTCAGCTACACCACCCTGCCGGCAAAGCACGGCGATCTGACGGTTCTCGTGACCGCCACCGGCTCCGTGCAGCCGACCGAGCAGGTGGATATATCGAGCGAACTTTCCGGCACGGTCCGCGACGTCAACGTCGATTACAACAGCGCGATCAAAGCGGGAGATGTGCTTGCGCTCCTCGATACGAACAAGCTCGAGGCGGACGTGAAGAGCTCGCGCGCCAAGCTCAATTCGGCGAAGGCGAACGTTGCCAAGGCCAATGCCGATCTGGAATCGGCAAGCACTTCGCTGGAGCGACTGAAGAGCCTGGTCAGGAGCAATGTCTCCACCCAGCAGAGCCTCGACGACGCCACCTACAAGTATGATTCGGCCGTCGCCGCCAAACAGATCAACGAGGCCGAGGTGCTGGCCTCGGAGGCCGATCTGCAGCTTGCCGAGGTCAATCTCGCCAAGGCGAAGATCGTCTCGCCGATCGACGGCGTGATCCTCACCCGTTCCGTCAATCCGGGCGCCACGGTAGCAGCCTCGCTGTCGGCGCCGATCCTTTTCACCATTGCCGGCGACTTGAAAAAGATGGAGTTGCAGGTCGATGTCGACGAGGCCGATGTCGGCCATATCGCCGTCGGCCAGAAGGCGAAGTTTACCGTGGACGCCTATCCCGACCGGACCTTTCCCGCCGAAATCGAGCAGATCCGCTTTGCCTCCGAAGTGGTCAACAACGTCGTGACCTACAAAGCGGTACTCTCCGTCGACAATGCCGACCTTCTGCTGCGTCCCGGCATGACGGCGACGGCCGACATCACGGTCGAGGCCATCAAGAATACGCTGATGGTGCCGAATGCCGCGCTGCGTTACGCCCCACCACAGGCCGAACGGCGCGGCCGCGGCATCCTAGGCATCTTCGGCCCACCGCGCCAGCGCAACAGAGAGTCCGGCCCAGCGCTGACGGGCACCCAGCGCCGTGTCTGGGTTTTGCGCGACGGTCGCCCGGCACCAACGGTCATACAGGTCGGTTCGTCCGATGGCCAATTTACCGAGGTCGTCTCCGGCGAAATCAAGGAAAACGACGCGCTGGTGACCGACGCCTCGGTGCGGACGAATTAGGCGGAGAGACGGATGGCAAGCCAGCCGCTCATCGAATTCAGGCAGGTCTCGAAAGTTTACGGCGAAGGCGAGGCGGCGATCCGTGCGCTCGATCATGTCGACCTTGCGATTAATGCCCATGAGTTTGTCGCAATCATGGGGCCGTCAGGTTCGGGCAAATCCACGGCGATGAACATCCTCGGCTGCCTCGATGTACCGAGTGGCGGCGACTACATCTTCCAGGGTATCCCGACCAGCGGCTTCGACCGCAGCCAGCTGACGCTGCTGCGTCGCCATATGCTTGGCTTCGTTTTCCAGGGCTTCAATCTCCTGTCACGCACCTCGGCCGTCGAAAATGTCGAGCTGCCGCTGATCTATCGCGGCATGGCCGTGCGCGAGCGGCGAGAGCGGGCGCGCGAGGCCTTGGCGCTCGTCGGCCTCACCGGCCGCGAGCATCATAAGACGCAGGAACTGTCAGGTGGCCAGCAGCAGCGCGTCGCCATCGCGCGGGCAATCGTCACCGAACCGGCGCTGCTTCTGGCCGATGAACCCACAGGCAATCTCGACACGAAGACCAGCGTCGAAATCATGGACCTGATGACGCGGCTGAACCGCGAGCAGGGCATCACCATTGTCATGGTCACGCACGAACCCGATATCGCTGCCTATGCGCAGCGCCTGCTGCGTTTCGTCGACGGCAAGCTCGAGACGGAGGTCGAGCACCGGAGGAGGGCGGATCATGTTCTTTGAGACGCTGAAGCTCGCGCTGCGCGCCATCAGCCGCAACATGCTGCGCTCATTCCTGACCGTGCTCGGCGTCGTCATCGGCGTGGCCGCCGTCATCGCGCTGGTGACGATCGGCAACGGCACGACCGCGCAGGTCTCGACCGAGCTGTCGCGGCTCGGCACCAACATGCTGTTCGTCCGCCCCGGCCAGTTCGGCCCGGGCCGGGCGAGTTCCGAGGCGCGGCGCTTCTCGCTGAAGGATGTAGCGGCGATCCGCGATCAGGTTTCCGGCCTGCGGGCGGTCGCGCCGTCGAACCAGTCGACGGCGACCGTTATCTTCGGCGGGCAGAACCATTCCACCACCGTCTACGGTACGACCAACGAATATCTCGTCGCCCAGGACTGGAATCTGACGCTCGGGCGCGATTTCACCCCGTCCGAGGAACGCGGCCAGTCGCGCTGCATTATCGGAGGCACGGTCCGCGACCAGCTCTTTGGCGGAGCCGATCCGATCGGCCAGCAGATTCGCGTCGGCAAGGTGTCATGTCCCGTTATCGGTGTGCTCGCCAAGCGCGGCCAATCCGGGATGGGTAATGATCAGGACGATGTCGTCATCATGCCGGTCAAGGTATTCCAGCGCCGCATCAGCGGCAGTTCCAATGTCCCGACCATCATCATTTCCGCGCGCGACGGCGTGTCGACCGCCAAAGTGCAGTCCGATGTCGAAAATCTACTGCGCGAGCGGCGCAAGATCATTCCCGGCCGGCAGGATGATTTCAACGTCAACGACATGACCCAGATCGCCCAGGCAATGACCGGAACGACGACGCTGCTGACCGGCCTGCTCGGCGCGGTCGCGGCCATCAGCCTGCTCGTCGGCGGCATCGGTATCATGAACATCATGCTGGTCTCCGTCACCGAGCGCACCCGCGAGATCGGCATCCGCCTGGCAATCGGCGCACTCGAAAACCAGGTGCTCACCCAGTTCCTGGTCGAAGCCGTGGCGCTGTCGCTGTTCGGCGGCATCACCGGCATCATGCTTGGCCTGAGCCTCGGCTTTGGCGCCGTGACCCTCCTGAAAGTCCCCTTCGTTTTCAGCCCAACGATGATCGCCGTCGCATTCCTCTTCTCCGCAGCGATCGGCATGATCTTCGGCTATTTCCCGGCAAGAAGGGCAGCGCAGCTCAATCCCATCGAGGCGCTGCGGCATGAATAAAAGGCCGCTCCGCCGTGGTAAAACGCTTTATACCTCTCTACTCTTCTAAACCGAACGCAAGGCTTCGGAGGGCGCCATCATGCCGCTCAACAGGCTGGTGATCTACGCCAAGAACGTCGAGGAAACGGCGCAGTTTTATCAGAAACACTTTGGTTTCAAGGCGATGAGCCTACCCCGCGACAGGATCGTTGAACTCATCGCACAGGATGGCGGCGCAAATATAATGCTCCATCAGGCCGCCAAGAGGCAGCGGAGCGGCCAATCCCTCATCAAGCTTGTGTTTGACGTGGAAGATGTTGAAGCCTTTTGCAAGCGATGCGCGGAGAACGGTCTGGAGTTCGGGGCTCTTCATCAAGCTGACGGCTATATATTCGCCAATGCAAAGGACCCCTGTCAAAATTCGATCTCTGTTTCCAGCCGAGCATTTCGAAAGGGTACAGGCGTTTAATTCTGAAAGCCTGTTATCTATCTGTCTCCATGATGATATATCAGCTTGGCCTGCTTGGGATTTTCAGGCATTTCAGGATGTAATATATCAGGTTTGGATTTTCAGGCATGCAGACTTCCCAGAGCCATCGCGCCTATCTTGCGCTGGAGCATCTGATCGTGACGCTGGCGCTGAAACCCGGCGCGCTTGTCACTGAAAAGCAGCTGATCGATATGGCGGGCCATGGGCGTACGCCGGTGCGTGAGGCGATCCAGAAGCTCGCCTGGCAGGGGTTGATCCTGGTGAAAGCGCGCGTCGGGCTGCAGGTTGCGGAGATCGCGCCTGCGGATCATGGCAACGTCATGCAGGTGCGCCGGGAGCTGGAGCCGATCGCAGCAGGCCTTGCCGCCGAGCATGCGAGCGACGAACAGCGTGCGCGCCTCGTCGAATGCGCAGGCGCGATGGAAGAATGCGCCGTCACGGGAGACCTCGCCGGCTTCTTCGCCGCTGACAAAGCCTTCGACGAAATCCTCGAAGATGCCTGTCCGAACGGCTTCATCATGGCAGCGCTGGGCCCGGTGCAGACGCATTCGCGCCGTCTCTGGTATTCCACCGCAAGTCCGGAAGGCATGGATCGTTCAATCGCGCTGCATGTCGCGGTTATCCGCGCCATCCATGAGGGCAAGCCGGTTGAGGCGCGCGCCGCCATGATAGCGCTGATCGACTGTCTCGCACACATATAAAAACGGCCCCGTTTCCGGAGCCGTTGTCAGATCGGATTGTCTCAATAAAACGTCAGCCGACGAAAGCGCGTTCGATGACGAATTCGGCGGGCTTGCTGTTGGCGCCTTCGTTGAGGCCGGCCTTTTCGAGCAGTTCCTTGGTGTCCTTGAGCATAGCCGAGGAACCGCAGATCATGCCTCGGTCGATCGCCGGATCGAGCGGCGGCACGCCGAGATCGGTGAACAGCTTTCCGGAGGAGATCAGGTCGGTGATACGGCCGCGATATTCGAAATCCTCGCGCGTGACAGTCGCATAGTGGCGCAGCTTGTCGCCGACGACTTCCTTCAGCAACTCGTCATTCTGGATCTCGTGCACGAGGTCGAACCCGTATTTCAGCTCGGCGACATCACGGGTCGTATGGGTGAGGATGACTTCCTCGAACTTTTCATAGGTCTCGGGATCGCGGATCAGGCTGGCGAAAGGCGCAACACCCGTTCCCGTCGAGAACATGTAGAGACGGCGGCCGGGGGTGAGCGCGTCGAGCACCAGCGTGCCGGTCGGCTTCTTGCGCATCAGCACTTGATCGCCCGGCTTGATCGCCTGAAGGTGCGAGGTGAGCGGACCGTCCGGCACCTTGATCGAGAAGAATTCAAGTTCTTCGGCCCAGGCGGGGCTGGCGATCGAATAAGCGCGGAAGACCGGCTTGCCCTCGACCATCAGGCCGATCATTGCGAATTCGCCGGAACGGAAACGGAAGCCCTGCGGCCGGGTCATCGTGAAGCGAAAGAGCCGGTCGGTATAATGCGTCACGGCAAGCACCGTCTCAGCGTAGACGCCGGCGGGGATGGACGGAGCGAAGTCTTCGGTCTTTGCAGGCGCGTTCATTGCGGTAGAGGATCCCGTTTCGTCGGATGCACTGTCGAATGCGAGGCAGATATTACATATCCGGCCGAAATTAAAGGCATTCCATTCCATCCAACGCTCATGAAGGGAAATATGCATGTCCTTGTCAGGATTCAATGGCAGGCCAGACGACGAGGGGAATGCCGTATTTCCCGCTGGCGAAGGCGGGCAAAGGATGCATATTAGAGCGGCGTGCCTGTTGCGGACGCCGGTTTTCGGCGAAAACGGTGCGACAACAAGGACCTACGGCGCCGACCCCTGCACAGAGTTCGGCGATGATGGCGAAAAGAGACGCTTGCCGGGCAAGCGCGATAGGGCGGTCGGGGGAATATGAAAATTTTCAACTACAAACGTGTTCCTTACGCGGAGATGCGCGCCTTTTCCGTCCATATTCTGACGGCTTCCGGCTCCTTTCTTGCCTTTCTCGGTGTCGTCGCGGCTGCCGAGCACCGCTTCATCGACATGTTCTGGTGGCTGGGGCTCGCCCTCCTCGTCGATGGTATCGACGGTCCGATTGCCCGCAAGGTGCGCGTCAAGGAAGTGCTGCCGAACTGGTCGGGCGACACGCTCGACAATATCATCGATTATGTCACCTACGTGCTGCTGCCGGCTTTCGCGCTCTATCAGAGCGGCATGATCGGCGAACCCTGGTCCTTCGCCGCCGCCGGCATGATCGTCGTCTCCAGCGCCATCTATTATGCCGATATGGGCATGAAAACGGACGAGTATTTCTTCTCCGGCTTCCCCGTGGTCTGGAACATGATCGTCTTCACATTGTTCGTCATCGATGCGAGCGCGACGACGGCGCTTGCCGTCGTGACCGTTTCGGTGGTGCTGACCTTCCTGCCGATCAATTTCCTGCATCCTGTCCGCGTGAAACGGCTGCGCCCGCTCAATCTCGGCGTCTTTTTGCTGTGGTCCGCGCTCGGCATCTATTCGCTGCTGCTGCATTTCGACACGCCCGAATGGGCGCTCATTCTCTTTATCGCGAGCGGTATCTATCTTTACGTGATCGGCGCGGTGCTGCAATTTTTCCCCGCCCTCGGACGTGAAGCTTAGGAGAGGCACGATGACCAAGACGCAGGTGGTTTCATTCTCGAGGACGGGTGGGCCGGAGGTCTTCGAATATGTCGACGTCGATCTTCCCAAGCCTTCGGCCGGTGAGGTGCAGATCAGGCATGCGGCGGTCGGCCTCAATTTCATCGACGTCTATTTCCGCAACGGCTCCTATAAGGCGCCGCACCTGCCTTTCGTCACCGGCAAGGAGGGCGCCGGCACCGTGACGGCGGTCGGGCCCGGTGTCGAGGATTTTAAAGTTGGCGATCGTGTCGCCTATGCCGGCGCCGACGGCGCCTATAGCGTCGAGCGCAACATCGAGACGCGCCACCTGGTGCATGTGCCGGACGGCGTTAAACTTGAAACGGCGGCGGCGATGATGCTGAAGGGCATGACCGCCGAATATCTGCTCAATCGCACCTTCAAGGTTGGCTCTGAGACGGTGCTCCTGTTCCATGCCGCCGCCGGCGGCGTGGGGCTCATCGCCGGGCAGTGGGCCAAGGCACTTGGCGCGACCGTCATCGGCACTGCGGGCTCGCAGGATAAGATCGAGCTCGCGCTCGCCCACGGCTACGACCATGTGATCAACTACAGGAGCGAAAACTTCGTCGACCGCGTCCGTGATATCACGGGCGGCAAGGGCGTGAATGTCGTCTACGATTCGATCGGCCGAGATACTTTTCCACAGTCGCTCGATTGCCTGAAGCCGCGCGGCTTTTTTGTCTCATTCGGCCAATCCTCCGGGCCGATCGAGAATTTTACCCTCGCCATGCTGGCGCAGAAGGGCTCCCTCTTTGCGACGCGGCCAACCCTCTTCACCTATATCGCCGCCCGCCAGGACCTGATCGACAGTGCAAACGCGCTATTTGATGTTGTGCAAAGCAACAAAGTGCGTATCAATGTCAGCCAAACCTATCCGTTGCGTGAGGTTGGGCGGGCTCACGCGGATCTGGAAGCAAGAAAAACAACAGGAACGACGCTGCTGATCCCATGAGATCCGAACGGACCGATCGGCAGAAGAAAATGAGGGGAACGTGTCGCCATTGAATGTACCGGATTCCGGTGCGTTATTATCGGTCCAGAAGCTGACCAAGTTTTTCGGCAGCTTCGCCGCCTGCAATGAAATCGATCTCGATATTGCGCCGGGCGAAATTCATGCGCTTCTCGGCGAAAACGGCGCAGGCAAATCCACGCTGGTGAAGATGCTGTTCGGTGTTCTGGAGCCGACGCATGGGCATATCCTCTGGCAGGGCAAGCCTGTCTCGATTACCTCGCCAGGCGAAGCCCGCAAGCTTGGCATCGGCATGGTTTTCCAGCATTTCTCCCTGTTCGAGGCGCTGACGGTTGCCGAAAACATCGCGCTGTCGCTCGATGACGCCATCCCGATCGACAGAATCGCCGAGGAGGCGAGGGCGCTGTCGGTCGCTTACGGCCTGCCGCTCGATCCGCATGCCCATGTCGCCGATCTCTCGGTCGGCGAGCGTCAGCGCATCGAGATCGTCAGGGCGCTGCTGCAGAACCCCAAGCTCATTATTCTCGACGAGCCGACCTCGGTGCTGACGCCGCAGGAGGCCGACAGGCTGTTCGAAACTCTTTTCAAACTGCGGGCCGAGCGCCGTTCTGTTCTCTATATCAGCCATCGTCTGGAAGAGGTTCAGCGCATCTGCGATCGGGCGACCGTTCTGCGTCATGGCCGCGTGACCGGCGCCTGCGATCCGAAGCGGGAAACGCCGGCCTCGCTCGCCCGCATGATGGTCGGCAGCGAGGTAGCGGCCGTTACCCATCCGGAGCGCAGTGACAAGGGCGAGGTGCAGCTCGCGGTCGCGAATCTTTCCGTCGCCGCGCGTACGCCTTTCGCCATGCCGCTTCGGGATGTGTCGATGACCGTGCGCTCGGGCGAGATCCTTGCGATTGCCGGTGTGGCGGGCAACGGGCAAAGCGAGCTCTTCGATGCGCTCTCCGGCGAATATCCGGTCGCCTCGGCCGAGGCGATCGTCATCCGCAGGAAACACGTGGGCAATCAGGGCATTAATGCCCGTCGCCTTCTCGGCGCCGGCTTCGTGCCGGAGGAGCGCCACGGCCATGCCGCCGTCTCGGCTATGAAACTGTCGGATAATCTCGTCCTTGCCCGCAGCCAATCGGATCGCAAGGCATTTCTCGGCCTATTCGGCATCATCCGCTCCGGTGCGGTGAAATCCGCCGCCAGGCGCATTTCCGAGGCCATGGATGTCCGCAAGAGCGGCGAAGATCCGGCCGCCGGTTCGCTCTCTGGCGGCAATTTGCAGAAATTCATCGTCGGCCGCGAGCTCGACCGCCAGCCGGCGGTGCTCGTCGTCAACCAGCCGACCTGGGGTGTGGATGCAGGCGCCGCGAGCCGCATCCGCCAGGCCCTGGTCGATCTCGCAAGAAGCGGTTCGGCCGTCGTCGTCATCAGCCAGGATCTCGACGAGATCTTCGAAGTGGCGACCGATATCGCCGTCATCTCCGAAGGCCGCCTTTCGAGGCCGTTTCCGGCGAGCGAACTGACACGTGAAAAGATCGGCCTGCTGATGGGCGGCTTGCACGAGAGCGGTTCCGCGGCGGAGGCAGCCCATGCGCATTGAACTTGAAAAACGCCCCGACGTCTCGAAACTCTTCGGCGTCGTCTCGCCGCTTCTTGCCCTTGTCCTGACGCTGATTTTCGGCGCCATCATGTTCGCCATGCTTGGCAAGGATCCGGTCGAGGCGCTGGATGCCTTCTTCGTCGAGCCGCTCCTTGAGGTCTGGTCGCTGCACGAGCTGGCGATCAAGGCCGCGCCCCTGATCCTGATCGCCGTCGGCCTTGCCGTCTGCTACCGCTCGAACAACTGGAATATTGGCGCCGAAGGCCAGTTCACCATCGGCGCCATCACCGGCTCTTATATCCCGATCGTCTTCTACGACTGGCATTCGCCGCTGGTACTGCCGCTGATGCTGATGACAGGTGCGCTCGGCGGCGCGCTTTTTGCGGCCATTCCCGCTCTTTTGAAGGCGCATTTCAACACCAATGAGATCCTGACATCGCTGATGTTGGTCTATATCGCCCAGCTCTTCCTCGATTGGCTGATTCGCGGCGCCTGGCGCGATCCGAAGGGTTTCAACTTTCCCGTCTCTCGCGATTTCGCGCCGGAAGCGGTGCTGCCCGCGATCTGGGAGGAATCGGGCCGGGCCCATTGGGCCTTCATCTTCGCCATCGTTGCGGCGATCGGCGTCTGGTTCATGCTGCGCTACACGCTGAAGGGCTTCGAGGTCGTCGTGCTCGGCCAGTCGGAGCGGGCAGGGCGCTTCGCCGGCTTCTCTTCGAAGAAGATGATCTGGTTCAGCTTCCTCTTCTCCGGCGCGCTCGCGGGCCTTGCCGGCATTTGTGAGGTCTCCGGCTCGATCGGCCACCTGCAGCCGGCGATCTCGCCCGGCTATGGTTTCAGCGCCATTATCGTCGCCTTCCTCGGACGCCTCAATCCGCTCGGCATCATCGCCTCTGGCCTGGTGCTGGCGCTGACTTATCTCGGCGGCGAGGCGGCGCAGCTTTCGATCGGCGTTTCGGACAAGGTTACCCGCGTCTTCCAGGGGCTGCTGCTGTTCTTCGTGCTCTCCTGCGATACGCTGATCTACTACAAAATCCGCATCATCTGGTCGCGGGTAAAGGGCGGCGCGGCATGAGCATCTTCGAAGCCATTCTCCTGACCGTCATCACCGCCTCCACGCCGCTCGTCATCGCCGCACTCGGCGAATTGGTGACGGAGCGCTCCGGCGTCCTCAATCTCGGCGTCGAGGGCATGATGATCATGGGGGCGGTCGCCGCTTTCGCCGGCGCGCAGATGTCGGGCTCCCCCTATGTCGGAATCATTTGCGGCATCGTCGCCGGGGCGCTTTTTTCGCTGCTCTTCGCCTTTCTGACGCTGACCCTGGTGGCAAACCAGGTGGCCACCGGTCTGGCGCTGACCCTTCTCGGTCTTGGCGTATCTGGCCAGCTGGGGGAGCCCTTCGTCAGCGTGCCAGGTATCCGGCTGGGAGAGATCGTTATTCCCGTTCTGTCCGATATTCCCGTTATCGGCCCGGTTCTCTTCAAACAGGACCTGATCTTCTATCTGTCGATCGCGTTGGTGGTCGGCGTCAGCTGGTTCCTGTTCCGCAGCCGGGTGGGGCTCAAGCTCCGTGCGATCGGCGACAGTCACGCTTCGGCCCACGCGCTCGGCATTCACGTCATCCGCACGCGCTATCTCGCTGTTATGTTCGGCGGTGCCTGTGCCGGTCTTGCCGGCGCGCAGCTTTCGCTCGTCTATACCCCGCAGTGGGTGGAAAACATGTCGGCCGGCCGCGGCTGGATCACGCTGGCATTGGTGGTTTTCGCCTCCTGGCGGCCGTGGCGGGTTTTCGCCGGCGGTTATCTCTTCGGCGCCGTCACGATCCTCCAGCTTCACGCTCAGGCCTTCGGTCTCGGCATTCCCTCGCAGTTCCTCTCGATGCTGCCCTACGCCGCGACTATTGTGGTTCTCATCATCATTTCCCATAATCGGCGCACGACGTTGATCAATACGCCCGCGTCGCTCGGAAAAGCATTCGTACCGGAGCGATAGAACAAGAATATAGGACGGGTTTCCGGAATAACTTCAAACCAACAGGGGTTACCATGAAGAAATACGCAATCGCACTTGCCGCATCGGCTGCTGCCGTGATCGGCATCTCCTCCGCCGCCCAGGCTGCGGACAAGACGAAGGTCTGCTTCGTCTATGTCGGTTCGCACACCGACGGCGGTTATTCGCAGGCGCACGATCTCGGCCGCCAGCAGGTCCAGGCAGAGTTCGGCGACAAGATCGACACGCCTTACCTCGAAAACGTGCCGGAAGGTCCGGACGCCGAACGCGCCATCGAGCGTCTCGCCCGCTCCGGCTGCCAGCTGATCTTCACGACGTCCTTCGGCTTCATGGACGCGACCGTCAAGGTGGCTGCCAAGTTCCCGAAGGTCAAGTTCGAGCACGGCACCGGCTACAAGTCGGGCCCGAACCTCGCGACCTACAACTCGCGCTTCTATGAAGGCCGCTACATCCTCGGTCAGATCGCCGCCAAGACCTCGAAGAATCATGGCGCTGCCTACATCGCTTCCTTCCCGATTCCTGAAGTCGTGATGGGCATCAACTCCTTCGAGCAGGGCGCAAAGTCGGTCGACCCGAGCTTCAAGCTGAAGGTCATCTGGGTCAACACCTGGTTTGATCCCGGCAAGGAAGCCGATGCCGCCAAGGCAATGGTCGATCAGGGCGTCGACGTGCTGACGCAGCATACCGACACGACCGCGCCGATGCAGGTTGCCGAAGAACGTGGCATTCATGCTTTTGGCCAGGCCTCCGACATGATCGCAGCCGGCCCGAAGGCTCAGCTGACGGCGATCGTCGACACTTGGGGCGCTTACTACTCCAAGCGCGTTCACGCGCTTCTGGACGGCACCTGGAAGTCCGAGCAGAGCTGGGATGGCCTGAAGGACGGCATCCTGAAGATGGCGCCCTATACCAACATGCCTGACGACGTGAAGAAAATGGCCGAGGAAACCGAAGCCAAGATCAAGTCAGGCGAGTTGCATCCCTTCACCGGCCCGATCAACAAGCAGGACGGAACGCCCTGGCTGAAGGCCGGCGAGAAGGCCGATGACGGCACGCTTCTTGGCATGAATTTCTATGTCGAAGGCGTCGACGACAAGCTGCCGGCGCAATAAACAACTTTCAATTCGCAGTTGCGAAGAGCGCCCCTTGTGGGCGCTCTTTTTTTCGCGGTGCATGCGAAGATTCCGATTTACAAAAGTAATACTATATGATTTTTTGACCCTGCGCCGCGAGATGCGGCATTGGGAGAGGAAATCATGAAATTGAAGACTGCACTTTTGAGTGCCACGATTCTTGCTGCCTGCATGTTCGGTTCGGCTTCGGCCGGCGGCTTGACTGTCGGCTTCTCGCAGATCGGCTCGGAATCGGGCTGGCGTGCGGCTGAAACGACCGTTACCAAGGAGCAGGCCAAGAAGCGTGGCATCGATCTGAAGTTTGCCGATGCACAGCAGAAGCAGGAAAACCAGATCAAGGCGCTGCGCTCCTTCATTGCTCAGGGCGTTGATGCCATCCTCATTGCTCCTGTTGTCGAAACCGGCTGGGACGATGTTCTCAAGGAAGCCAAGGAAGCCAAGATTCCGGTCATCCTTCTCGATCGCACCATCAAGGCTCCCGACGATCTCTACTTGACGGCGGTTACGTCGGATCTGGTTCATGAGGGCAAGGTTGCAGGCGACTTCCTCGTCAAGACCGTCGGCGACAAGAAGTGCAATGTCGTCGAGCTGCAGGGCACGACCGGTTCGTCCCCGGCCATCGCCCGCAAGAAGGGCTTCGAAGAGGCTCTTGCCGGCCACGACAACCTGAAGATCGTTCGCAGCCAGACCGGTGACTTCACCCGCACCAAGGGCAAAGAAGTCATGGAAAGCTTCCTGAAGGCCGAGAATGGCGGCAAGGATATCTGCGCTCTCTACGCCCATAACGACGACATGGCCGTCGGCGCCATCCAGGCGATCAAGGAAGCCGGCCTCAAGCCCGGCAAGGATATTCTCGTCGTCTCTATCGACGCCGTGCCTGATATCTTCAAGGCTATGTCCGAAGGCGAGTCCAATGCCACGGTCGAGCTGACGCCGAACATGGCAGGCCCGGCATTCGATGCGCTCGACGCCTATCTGAAGGACAAGAAGGCTCCGCCGAAGTGGATCCAGACCGAGTCCAAGCTCTACACGCCTTCCGACAACCCGATGAAGGTCTACGAAGAAAAGAAGGGTCAGGGCTACTGATTTGAACCTGGAACCGCACCGGCCCATTATGGACCGGTGCGGAACTGCCGGTGTCGGGCCGGGCGTGATGCCCGGACTCGGCATGGGCGTAAGGCGCAATATCAGGAAACCGCAGCCCTCATGGTTCACAATTTCGAGAATATTCTCGCAGCCTCCGGCATATCGAAATTCTTCCCCGGCGCTGTCGCCCTGGACAAGGTGGATTTCACGCTGCGCCGTGGTGAGGTTCATGCGCTGCTTGGCGAAAATGGCGCCGGCAAGTCCACACTAATCAAATGCATTACCGGCGCCTACCATCGTGACGGCGGCAGCCTGACGCTGGACGGCCAGGAGATTAATCCAGCCAATACGCTCGCCGCCCAGAAGCTCGGCATCGGTACGGTCTACCAGGAGGTCAACCTCCTCGCCAATCTGAGTGTGGCGGAAAATCTTTTTCTCGGACGCCAGCCGAGGCGTTTCGGTATGACAGACGTCCGCGCGATGAACCGCAAGGCGCGCGACCTGCTCGCCGGCTACGGCGTGGATATCGACGTCACTGCTGAGCTCAGCCGGTTCTCCGTCGCCGTGCAGCAGGTGGTTGCCATCGCCCGCGCCGTCGATCTCTCCGGCAAGGTGCTGATCCTCGATGAGCCCACGGCAAGCCTCGACAGTCATGAAGTGGAGCTGCTCTTCCGCATCATCGAGGACCTGAAGAAACGCGGGCTCGGCATCGTCTTCATTACCCATTTTCTCGAGCAGGTCTATGCGATCAGCGATCGCATTACCGTGCTGCGCAACGGCAAGCTTGTGGGCACCCGCGACGCCGCCGATCTGCCGCGCCAGGGCCTGATCGCCATGATGCTCGGCCGCGAACTGGCGCATGTCGAGGAGGCGGCGAAGGAACGCAGCCTCCCGGCGGGCGATGTCAGATACCGTTTCGCAGGCTACGGCAAACGCGGCAAGGTCAAACCCTTCGATCTCGAGGTGCGCGCTGGTGAGGTTGTTGGCGTCGCCGGGCTGCTCGGCTCCGGTCGTACGGAAACAGCCGAACTCCTCTTTGGTATCGAGCATGCCGATAGTGGCAGCGCCACGATTGATGGTCAGCCTGCCACGCTTTCGAGCCCGCGCGCGGCAATCGAAAAGGGTTTTGGTTTCTGCCCCGAGGACCGGAAGACCGATGGCATCATCGGCGACCTGTCGATCAGGGAAAACATTGCGCTCGCCCTGCAGGCCCGCCGTGGCTGGACGCGGCCGCTTTCTCGCGCCGAGCAGAATGCGCTCGCCGATCGTTACATCAGGGCGCTCGATATCCGCACGACGGATCGCGAGAAGCCGATCAGGCTGCTCTCCGGCGGCAACCAGCAGAAGGCGATCCTCGCCCGCTGGCTCGCGACCAATCCGAAGTTCCTGATCCTCGACGAGCCGACTCGCGGCATCGATGTCGGCGCTCATGCCGAAATCATCCGACTGATCGAAAAGCTCTGCGCCGATGGCATGTCGTTGATCGTGATTTCCTCGGAGCTTGAAGAGCTTGTCGCCTATAGTTCACGTGTCATCGTACTTCGCGACAGGCAACATGTCGCCGAACTTACAGGCGAACGCATCACGGCGGCTGGCATCGTCGAAGCCATTGCAGCCGCCGAACACAAGAAGGAGGATGCATGAAGTCCTCGATGAATGCGCAGGCCTATCGCCTGGCGCCGCAATTGATCGCGCTAGTTGTCATTCTTTTGTTGAATTTCATAACGTCGCCTCAGTTTTTTAATGTCATGGTTCAAAACGGGCGCCTCTATGGCAGCTTGATCGATGTGCTGAATCGCGGCGCCCCGGTGGCGCTCTTGGCGATTGGCATGACGCTGGTCATCGCCACCAAGGGCATCGACCTTTCCGTCGGCGCGGTCGTCGCCATCTGTGGCGCCGTCGCCGCATCGTCGATTGTTGCAGGGAATTCAGTCCCCTACACAATTTTCCTTACGTTGGCGGTCGGGCTTGCCTGTGGCGTCTGGAACGGTTTCCTGGTGGCTGTCCTCAACATCCAGCCGATCATCGCGACGCTGGTGCTGATGGTCGCTGGCCGCGGCATCGCCCAGCTCATCACCGAAGGCGCCATCCTGACCTTCAACGATGACGGCCTGATTTTCTTCGGCAGCGGCTCCATGGCCCTCCTGCCGATGCCCGTCGTTATCTGGCTGCTCGTCGGCCTGCTCGTCATGCTGCTCGTGCGCCGCACGGCGCTCGGCATGTTGATCGAGGCCGTCGGCATCAATCGCCGCGCCAGCACGCTGTCAGGCATTCAAACGCCGGTGCTGCTGATGGCCGTCTATATGCTGAGCGGTCTCTGTGCTTCGATCGCGGGCATCATCGTCGCCGCCGATATCAAGGGCGCCGACGCCAACAATGCCGGCCTCTGGCTTGAACTCGACGCCATCCTTGCCGTCGTCGTCGGCGGCAATTCGCTGCTCGGCGGTCGCTTCAGCATTCTCGGATCGCTGATTGGCGCAATGATCATCCAGGCGGTGAATACCGGCATCCTGTCCTCCGGCTTCCCGCCCGAATTCAACCTGATCATCAAGGCCGTCATCATCATTGTGATCCTCGTGATCCAGTCGCCGGCGGTGCAATCGCTCGCCATCTTCGCCAGCCGTCGGCAGGGCGGAAGGGAGTAGCCGAAATGAACTCCAAATATCTGCCGCTGCTTGCGACCATCGTCATCTTCGTGCTCGCCTATGCCGGCTGCACGCTGCAATATCCGAACATGCTGTCGACGCGGGTCATCGGCAATCTTTTGACCGACAACGCTTTTCTCGGGATCGCCGCCGTCGGCATGACCTTCGTCATCATTTCCGGCGGCATCGATCTGTCGATCGGCTCCGTTATCGCCTTCACCGGTGTCTTCCTGGCAGTGATCCTTCAGAAGACCTCGATCCATCCGCTGGTGGCCTTCGCGCTCGTTCTCGTCATTACCACCACCTTCGGCGCTATCATGGGCGCGATCATCCACTATCTCGAAATGCCGGCCTTCATCGTCACGCTCGCCGGAATGTTCCTGGCGCGCGGCATGGCTTTCGTGCTCTCCATCGACAGCATCCCGATCGATCACGAATATTATGCGACGCTGACGAGCCTCAGTTATCGTCTGCCCGGCGGCGGGCGGCTGACACTGATCGGCGGCATCATGCTTCTGGTCTTTGCCGCCGGCATCTTCATTGCACACCGCACCCGTTTCGGCACAAATGTCTATGCACTCGGTGGTGGCCCGCAGACGGCGCGGCTCATGGGTGTGCCGGTCGGTCGCACGACGATCCAGATCTATGCGCTCTGTGGTTTTCTGGCGGGTCTATCCGGGATCGTATTTTCGCTGTACACCTCTGCCGGATATTCGCTTGCGGCAGTCGGCGTCGAACTCGACGCCATCGCTGCAGTCGTTATCGGAGGGACGTTGCTGACGGGAGGAGCGGGATTCGTGGCTGGAACCTTGATCGGTATCCTGATCCAGGGGCTCATTCAGACCTACATCACATTCGACGGCACGCTGTCGAGCTGGTGGACAAAGATCCTGATCGGGCTTCTGCTATTTGCATTCATCCTGATGCAGAAGGCCATCCTGTTCCTTTCCAGTCTGAACAAGAGGTATGCCTGAAGGGGAGGGTCGCTTGCGCAACAAACTGACCGAGGCACGCAAGACAGGGCGCAGAACCCGGACGAGCCACGCGCAAGTGGTCGACGAGCTCGGCAAGGCGATCGTCGCCGGCACCTATCCGGTCGGCTCGATCCTGCCGGGCGATACGGAGCTGGCGCAACGCTTCAAGGTGTCCCGCACCGTGCTGCGCGAGACGATGAAGACACTCGCCGCCAAGGGCATGGTCGTCGCCAAGGCGCGGGTCGGCACTCGCGTGACCGAAAAGAACCTCTGGAACATGTTCGACAGCGAGATCATCGCATGGCACTTCGACAACGGTGTGACGGAGGAGTTTCTGCTGCAGCTCTATGATATCCGCCTCGCCGTCGAACCTTTCGCCGCCGGTCTCGTCGCCGAACGGGCCAATGCCGAGGATATCGAGACGCTCCGCGCACTGGCGCTCGACATGGCGGCAAGCGGCCACACCGCCGACAGCCTGGCGCTTGCCGACCTGCGCTTTCACCTGGCGCTCGCCGAGGCCTCGCACAATCCTTTCATGCGCACCCTCGGCAGCCTGATCGAAGCGGCTCTCGTCGGCATGTTCCGCATAAGCACGCCGCCCTCGGAAAACGGATTCGCCAACATCGCCGACACCCACATGCGCATCGTCGATGCCATCGTTTCCGGCGATAGCGCGGCCGCGCGCCGCGCGATGGAACTCGTCATCCTGGATGGCCGCCATCACGTCCACGAAGCCTTTGCAGCCCATGGATCTCCTGCAGTCATGGAGCCGATTTCTCCCGCAATTTAACCTTCGCAAGCGCGAGACAGCACCTTGAATCCGCGCATCATGCTTTCCGAAAATCGATTCCGATTTCAGGAATTATGCAGTATGAGGCAACAAAGCCGCCTTATGGCGCGGATTCGCGGAGCAGATCATGGAACGTACTTGCCTTGCCGTCATCCTTGCCGCCGGTGACAGCACGCGGATGAAATCTTCGAAATCGAAGGTGCTGCATCCGGTCGCCGGACGACCGATGATTGCCCATGTCGTGGAGGCGGTCGCCTCCGCCGGCATCTCGTCCGTCGCGCTCGTCGTCGGTCGCGACGCCGAGGAGGTCGCTAAGGCCGCAACCATAAACGGCGTCGGCGTCGAATCCTATCTGCAGAAAGAGCGTCTAGGCACTGGCCACGCGGTGCTGGCGGCGCGCGAAGCGATCGCCAAGGGCTATGACGACATCCTCGTTACCTATGGCGACGTGCCGCTCCAGACTGATGGACCGCTGAAGGCCGCCCGCCAAGGTCTTGCCGATGGCAGCGATGTCGTCGTCATCGGCTTCCACACCGACCGCCCCACCGGCTATGGCCGTCTGCTCGTCAAGGACGGCGAACTCATTGCCATTCGCGAGGAGAAGGACGCAACTGATGCCGAGCGCACCGTCACTTGGTGCAACAGCGGGCTAATGGCCATCAACGGCCGCAAGGCGCTCGATATGCTCTCGCGCATCGGCAATGCCAATGCCAAGGGCGAATTCTATCTGACCGATCTCGTCGAGATCGCCCGTTCGCTCGGTGGGCGCGTCACCGCCGTCGATGCTCCCGAGATCGAGATGACCGGCTGCAACACCCGAGCCGAACTCGCCGTCATCGAGCGCTTCTGGCAGGAACGCCGTCGTCACGAGATGATGCTGGCGGGCGTTACGATGATCGCACCGGAAACGGTCTTTCTCTCCTACGACACCGTCATCGGCCAGGATGCGCTGATCGAACCGAACGTTGTCTTCGGCCCTGGTGCTGTGATCGACAGCGGCGCTGTCATTCATGCCTTCTCGCACATCGAGGGCGCCCATGTCAGCGAGGGCGCGACTGTCGGCCCCTTCGCGCGGCTGCGGCCGGGCGCGGATCTCGCCAACGGTTCGAAGGTCGGCAATTTCTGCGAGGTCAAGAACGGCCGGATCGGCGAGGGCGCCAAGGTCAACCACCTCACCTATATCGGCGATGCTGTCATCGGCGCCGGCAGCAATATCGGCGCGGGCACGATCACCTGCAATTATGACGGCGTCAACAAGAGCGAGACGGTGATCGGCGAAAACGCCTTCATCGGTTCCAACTCTTCGCTGGTCGCGCCGGTGACGATCGGCGACGGCGCCTATATCGCTTCCGGCAGTGTCATTACCGCCAACGTGCCGGCCGATGCGCTGGCGCTCGGCCGCGCCCGCCAGGAGATCAAGCCGGGCCGCGCGACGCTGCTGCGCGAGCGTGCGCTCGCCATCAAGGCGGCGAAGAAGGCCAAGGCTTGAGGCCGCTTTGCGTAACCGGCGGAAATTCAAAGTGACCGCCGAGGCGATTGAGAAATAAGCGAAAATCGTTAGGACTGGCCTCGTTATTAGAGGCTTATGGGGATATTGCATGTGCGGCATTGTGGGGATCGTCGGAACTCAGCCGGTGGCCGGGCGCCTGGTCGATGCGCTGAAGCGTCTCGAATATCGCGGATATGATTCCGCTGGTGTCGCCACCATCCATCAGGGCGTGATGGATCGCCGCCGTGCCGAGGGCAAGCTCTTCAATCTGGAGAAACGCCTCGACAGCGAACCGCTGCCCGGCACGATCGGCATCGCCCATACACGCTGGGCGACGCACGGTATTCCCAATGAGACCAACGCCCATCCGCATTTCGTCGAGGGTGTCGCCGTCGTGCATAATGGCATCATCGAGAACTTCTCCGAGTTGCGCGACGAACTGACCGAGGAGGGATCGGTCTTCGAGACCCAGACCGACACCGAAGTCGTCGCCCAACTGATGGCGAAATACCTGCGCGAAGGCCTAGAGTCGCGCGCCGCCATGCTGAAGATGCTGAACCGGGTGACCGGCGCCTATGCGCTCGCCGTTATGCTGAAGGCCGAGCCCGGCACGATCATGGCCGCCCGTTCCGGCCCGCCGCTCGCTGTCGGCTACGGCCGCGGCGAGATGTTCCTGGGCTCGGATGCGATCGCACTTTCGCCCTTCACCAACGAGATCACCTATCTCGTCGACGGCGATTGCGCCGTCATCGACCGCGACGGCGTCTCGGTGGTCGATTTTTCCGGCAAGCCGGTCAAGCGCGCGCGCCAGATTTCGCAGGCGACCGCCTATGTCGTGGACAAGGGCAACCACCGCCATTTCATGGAAAAGGAAATCTATGAGCAGCCGGAGGTCATCTCCCATGCGCTCAGCCATTACGTGGACTTCGCCCAGAACACGATCGGCATCAATGCCGCCGCGATCGACTTCAAGGCGGCGAGCGGCCTTGCGATCTCGGCCTGCGGCACCGCCTATCTCGCCGGCCTTGTCGGCAAATACTGGTTCGAGCGTTATGCCCGCCTGCCTGTTGAAATCGACGTCGCCTCCGAATTCCGCTACCGCGAAATGCCGCTGTCGCCATCGCAGGCTGCACTCTTCATCTCACAATCAGGCGAAACCGCCGATACGCTGGCATCCCTGCGCTATTGCCGGGAGAACGGCCTGAAGATCGGCGCGATCGTTAACGTCCGCGAATCGACGATCGCCCGCGAATCCGACGCGATCTTCCCGATCATGGCCGGCCCCGAGATCGGCGTCGCCTCGACCAAGGCATTCACCTGCCAGCTTGCCGTGCTGGCGTCTCTGGCGATCGGCGCCGGCAAGGCGCGTGGCACGGTGAGTGCGGATGAGGAGAAGGCGCTGGTGCGCCATCTCGCCGAGATGCCGCGCATCATGAGCCGGGTGCTGAACCTCATCCAACCGCAGATGGAAAGCCTGTCGCGGGAACTCTCCAAGTGCAAGGACGTGCTTTATCTTGGCCGCGGCACCAGCTTCCCACTTGCGATGGAAGGTGCGCTGAAGCTCAAGGAAATCTCCTATATCCATGCCGAAGGTTATGCCGCCGGCGAATTGAAGCACGGGCCGATCGCATTGATCGACGAGAACATGCCTGTCATCGTCATCGCCCCCTATGACCGCTTCTTTGAAAAGACCGTCTCGAACATGCAGGAGGTCGCAGCCCGCGGCGGCCGCATCATCTTCATCACCGACGAAGCGGGAGCGGCGGCCACGAAACTGCCGACCGTGGCAACGATCACCCTACCTGTGGTCGACGAAATCATCGCGCCGATGATCTTCTCGCTGCCGATCCAGTTGCTCGCCTATCACACGGCCGTCTTCATGGGCACCGACGTCGATCAGCCGCGCAACCTGGCGAAATCCGTGACGGTGGAGTAAGCCTTTGTTAGCTGGGACTTCACGCTGAAACGTATTGTGCGGCGTGGCGAATTCTGGCAATTTTACCATGCGGACAAAGGGGGAAAGGCCGGTATACCGGCCTGTCCAGGACGGAAATGGAGTTCATCTGGAAGCGATGGCCGACAATACCCCCCGAATGCCGGTCGCGACCCGGCTGCGGAATAATTTTCTAGCAGGCCTGATCATCTGTGCGCCGATCGCGATCACGATCTGGCTGACCTGGACCTTCATCCACTGGTCGGACAGCTGGGTCAGGCCCTATATTCCGGCACGCTGGAATCCGGAAAGTTATCTCAATTTCGCCATTCCCGGTTTCGGCCTGCTGATCGCCGTGGTGCTGATCACCGTCGTCGGCTTCCTCGGCAAGAACCTGATCGGCCAGAGCATCGTCCGCTTCGGCGAATCGGTCGTCCAGCGCATGCCGCTGGTGCGTACGATCTACAGAAGCGTGAAGCAGATTTTCGAAACAGTGCTGAAGGAGCAGGCGAATTCCTTCAAGAAGGTCGGCCTCATCGAATATCCGGGTCCCGGCCTCTGGGCGCTGGTCTTTATCGCCACCGACGCCAAGGGCGAGATCGCCTCGAAGTTCAATGCCATGGGCCAGGACATGGTCGCCGTCTTCCTGCCGCCGACGCCCGTGCCGACGGCTGGCTTCCTTGTCTTCGTCCCCCGCGAGAAGATCGTCCTGCTCGACATGAGCCCGGAAGACGCCGCCAAATTCCTGATTTCGGGCGGCCTCGTCGCCCCCGAACATAAGCCGTCCGAGCCGAAGCAGAAGCACCTGCCACGGCCGAAACCGGTTGCGGTTTCAAAGGCGGATTGATGCATGTCGCCCAAAAGTGTCAGCGGTTTTGGGATAACGACATGCATGAAACAAAGACTTGAAGCGCGCCGCAGCGCGCTTTATCCCGCTCTTAAGAACCGGATCGCCTCGTCGCGGCGGAAGAGATAGAGCAGGGTGCGGATCGCCTGTCCCCTTTCACTGGTCAGTTCCGGATCGCGTTCAATGAGGTAGGCCGCATCCTTGCGGGCGATCTCCAGCAAGTCCGCATGGGCCTCGAGGCTGGCAATGCGGAAGCCCGGCGTGCCGGATTGCCTTGTGCCGAGCAATTCGCCTTCGCCGCGCAATTTCAGGTCCTCTTCGGCAATACGGAAACCGTCCTCCGTCTCCCGCATGATCGAAAGCCTGGCGTGGCCGGTTTCGCCCAGCGGTCCCTTGTAAAGCAGGATGCAGGTCGACGCCTCGTCGCCGCGCCCGACGCGGCCGCGCAGCTGATGCAATTGCGCCAGGCCGAAGCGCTCGGCATGTTCGATCACCATGATCGTCGCATCCGGCACGTCGACGCCGACCTCGACGACCGTGGTCGCGACGAGAAGCCGCGTCTCGCCATTCTTGAACGCCATCATCGCCGCATCCTTCTCCGGCCCGCTCATGCGACCATGGATGAGGCCGATATCGGGGCCGAGTGCGGAGACAAGCGTTGCATGCCGCTCCTCGGCCGACATCAGGTCGAGCTCTTCAGACTCCTCGACCAGCGGACAGATCCAGTAGGCCTTCTTGCCCTCCGCGATCGCCCCCTGTAGCCGCCCGACGATCTCTCCTGTCCGCTCCATCGGGATGGTGATCGTCTGGATCGGTTTGCGGCCGGCCGGTTTCTCGGTGAGCTTGGAGACGTCCATATCGCCGAAGGCGGCAAGTACCAGCGTGCGCGGGATCGGCGTCGCCGTCATGACGAGCATATGCGGGGAGATGCCCTTGGCCGTCAGCCTCAGGCGCTGATGCACACCGAAACGGTGCTGCTCGTCAACGACGGCGAGCATCAGATTGGCGTAGGCAACACTGTCCTGGAACAGCGCATGCGTGCCTATGATGATCTGTGCCGCGCCGGAGGCGATACGCTCGAGGATGTCCTCCCGTTCGCGTCCCTTAGTGCGCCCGGTCAGCACCTCGATGCCGAGCCCGGCGGAGGCAGCGAATTTCGAGATCGTCGCGTGGTGCTGTCGCGCCAGGATTTCGGTCGGCGCCATCAGCACGGCTTGGCCGCCGCTTTCGATCACTGCTGCCATCGCCATCAGCGCCACCAGCGTCTTGCCGGAGCCGACATCGCCCTGCAGCAGCCGTAACATGCGGTCGGTGCCGGCCATGTCCTTCAGAACGTCGGCGATCGCCTCGTTCTGGCTTGCTGTGAGCGAGAAGGGCAGTGTCTTCAGGATCGTGCCGCTGACGGCGCCGGTTGCATGCACCGGCTGGCCCGCCACCTTGCGCAGCCTCTGGCGCACGAGGCTCAGCGACAGCTGGCCGGCGAGGAACTCGTCATAGGCGAGGCGCCGCCGGGCAGGGGCCTGCGGATCGACATCTGAAGGATCGCGCGGCTCGTGAAGCATATGGAAGCTGTCGCGGATAGACGGCAGGCCCTGCTTCTGTGTCAGCGCCAGATCGATCCATTCCGGCATTTCCGGAAATCGCGGTAGGGCGGCGTCGATGATCTTGCGCAACGTTTTCGGCGAAAGCCCTGCTGTCAGTGGGTAGATCGGCTCGACGAGCGGCAGGCTCTCAGCCTCCTCCGCTTTGACGATATAGTCGGGATGCACCATCGAGGCGCGGCCGTTGAACCAGTCGATCTTGCCGCTGACCGTCACTTCTGCATCGATCGGCAATTGCTTTTCCAGCCAGGCCGCCTGTCCGCGGAAGAAAACCAGCGTCAGCTCGCCGGTCTCGTCATGCAGGAAGACCCTATAGGGGATGTTGCTTTTGCCGCGCGGCGGCGCCTGATGCCGGTCGACACGCGCAGTGATGGTCACGATCGCGCCCTGTGGCGCGCGGGCGATTCCCGGCTGGTTGCGGCGGTCGATCAGCGAAAAAGGCGCATGGAAGATGAGATCGATGACCCGGCAATCCTCCGGCGTCTCCCGTCCGAGCAGCTTGACGAGCAGTTCGGCGATCTTCGGGCCGACGCCCGGAAGGCCCGAAACGGGAGAAAACAGGGGATCGAGAATGGCGGGGCGCATGCGGCCAAAATGCGATGAACAATGCGGCCTTGGCAAGGCTGACAAGCCGCTTTCGAGGGTCTATAGAGGCGCATCAACAGGAAGGTACTGCCATGACAGGTGTCACGCTCACGAGTGCCGGTCTCGACCCGCGCCGCCGCCGGATCCTTTTCCGCTGCTGGCATCGCGGCATCCGCGAGATGGATCTGGTTTTCGGCCAGTTCGCCGAAGCCGAGATCGCGACGCTGTCGGAAGCCGAACTCGACGAGTTCGAGACGATCATGGCGGAAGAAGACAATGATCTCGTCCGCTGGATCATGGGAACCTGGCCGGTCCCCGAACGTTTCCAGACACCGATGTTTGCCCGCATCGCCGCCTACAAGCCCGATTTCGACAAGCCCCTCAGGACGCCGGAATGATCCCTGGTTTCGATGCGAAGAAGCTTGCGGCCGTTGCCGAGCCGCTAACGATCGGCAATACGCCTGCCGGTCTGGAACCTCTGCTGCTTGCAGAGCTCGCCCGGACGGGAGAGCCGGTCGCCTATGTCATGTCCGATGGCCACCGCATGGCCGATCTCGAACAGATGCTGGGCTTCGTCGCGCCCGACATTCCGGTTCTGACCCTACCGGCCTGGGATTGCCTGCCCTATGACCGCGTCTCGCCGAGCGCCGATACCTCGGCACGCCGGCTGGCCGCACTTGGCGGCCTCATCGCCCATCGCAAGAAACCGCATGCCGCAATCGTGCTCGTCACGGCCAATGCGATGCTGCAGAAGGTGGCGCCGCAGGATGTCATCGAAAGCCTGAGCTTTTCGGCCCGTCCTGGCAACCAGCTGCGCATGGATGATCTCGCCGGCCGTCTCGAGCGCAACGGCTTCGAGCGTGTCGCGACCGTCAGAGAAGTCGGCGAATATGCTGTGCGCGGCGGCATTCTCGACGTCTTCGTGCCGGGTTCGGAAGAACCGGTCCGCCTTGATTTCTTCGGCGATACGCTGGAATCGATCCGCAGCTTCGACCCCGCCAGCCAGCGCACGACAGGACAGGTGCGCTCCCTCGATCTCAACCCGATGAGCGAGGTGACGCTGACGCCCGATACGATCAGCCGCTTCCGCAAGAACTACCTCTCCGCTTTCGGTGCGACGACGCGCGACGACGCGCTCTATCTCGCTGTCTCCGAGGGCCGCCGTTATCCCGGCATGGAGCACTGGCTGCCGCTCTTCTACGAGAAGCTCGATACTGTCTTCGATTATTTGAGCGGCTTCCGTATCGTCACCGATCATACGGTGCGCGAGGCGGCTGAGGAGCGCTCCAAACTCGTCCTCGATTACTACGATGCCCGCCTGAATTCAGGACAACCCGCCAAGGGGCAGATGGCGCAGGGCACGCCCTACAAGCCGGTGACGCCGGGCCAGCTCTACCTCGACAGCAAGCTGTTCGCAAAGACCCTGGATGCGCTCGGTGCGATCCGCATCAGTCCCTTCAACGAGCATGAGGGCGAGGCGAGGCGGGTGATCAATGTCGAAGCCCACCAGGGCCAGCGCTGGGCTCGCTCGAATGCCGAGGGCGGCGACGCGGAGCGTGTCAACGTCTTCGACGCCGTCGTCAAGCATATCGCCGACCGCCGCGCCGGCGGGGCGAAGGTGCTCGTCACCGCCTGGACCGAAGGCTCGCTGGAGCGTCTGCTGCAGGTGCTGAACGAACACGGCCTGGAAAAGGTGAAGCCTGTCGAGGCGCTGAAAGATCTTGGCTCCCTGGGAAGAGGCGAGGCGGCCGCGGCCGTGCTCAACCTCGAATCCGGTTTCGAATCCGGTGATCTCGTCGTCATCGGCGAGCAGGATATATTGGGCGACCGCATGGTGCGCCGCTCCAAGCGCCGCAAGCGCGCCGCTGATTTCATTTCGGAGGTCGCCGGCCTCGACGAGGGCTCGATCGTCGTTCACGCCGAGCATGGCATCGGCCGCTTCGTGGGGCTCAGGACCATCGAAGCGGCGGGCGCCCCGCATGCCTGCCTCGAACTGCAATATGCCGACGAGGCCAAGCTTTTCCTGCCGGTCGAAAACATCGATCTTCTCTCGCGCTACGGCGGCGAGGGTACTGATGCCCAGCTCGACAAGCTCGGCGGCGGTGCCTGGCAGATGCGCAAGGCCAAGCTCAAGCGGCGCCTGCTCGACATGGCCGATGCGCTGATCCGCATCGCCGCCGAGCGCCTGACGCGCCATGCGCCGATGCTGACGGCACCGGACGGCCTTTACGACGAGTTTGCCGCCCGCTTCCCCTATGACGAGACCGAAGATCAGGACAACGCCATAGACGCGGTGCGTTCCGATCTCGGCGCCGGCCGGCCGATGGACCGCCTCATCTGCGGCGATGTCGGCTTCGGCAAAACGGAAGTGGCGCTGCGCGCCGCCTTTGTCGCGGCGATGAATGGCGTGCAGGTCGCTGTCGTCGTGCCGACGACATTGCTTGCCCGCCAGCATTTCAAAACCTTCTCCGAGCGTTTCCGCGGCCTGCCGGTTCGCGTCCAGCAGGCCTCGCGCCTTGTCGGATCGAAGGAACTGACGCTGACCAAAAAGGAAGTGGCTGAAGGCAAGACCGATATCGTCGTCGGCACTCATGCGCTGCTCGGCGCTGGCATTAATTTCGCCAATCTCGGCCTGCTCATCATCGACGAAGAACAGCATTTCGGCGTCAAGCATAAGGAGCGGCTGAAGGAGCTGAAGAGCGACGTGCACGTGCTGACGCTGTCGGCGACGCCGATTCCGCGCACACTGCAGCTCGCGATGACCGGGGTGCGCGAACTGTCGCTGATCACCACCCCGCCGGTCGATCGCATGGCGGTCCGCACCTTCATATCGCCGTTCGACAGCCTGGTCATTCGCGAGACGCTAATGCGCGAGCACTATCGCGGCGGCCAGAGCTTCTATGTCTGCCCCAGGCTTGCTGATCTCGAGGATGTACACGCCTTCCTGCAATCGGATGTGCCGGAGCTAAAGGTTGCCGTCGCTCACGGCCAGATGCCGGCCGGCGAACTCGAAGACATCATGAACGCCTTCTATGAGGGCCGCTACGACGTGCTGCTCTCGACCACCATCGTCGAATCCGGCCTCGATGTGCCCACAGCCAATACGCTGATCGTCCACCGCGCCGATATGTTCGGCCTTGCCCAGCTCTATCAGCTGCGCGGCCGCGTCGGCCGCTCAAAGGTGCGCGCCTTCGCGCTCTTCACCCTGCCTGTCAACAAGGTGCTGACGGCGACGGCCGAACGCCGGCTCAAGGTGCTGCAGTCGCTCGATACGCTCGGCGCCGGCTTCCAGCTGGCGAGCCACGACCTCGACATCCGCGGCGCCGGCAATCTGCTCGGCGAGGAGCAGTCCGGCCATATCAAGGAGGTCGGCTTCGAACTCTACCAGCAGATGCTGGAAGAGGCCGTCGCCGAGGTGAAGGGCGTCGACGAGATCCACGACACCGGCTGGTCGCCGCAAATATCCGTCGGCACGACGGTGATGATCCCGGACGGTTACGTGCCGGACCTGCATCTCCGCATGGCGCTCTACCGTCGCCTCGGTGAAATTACCGAACTCAAGGAAATCGATGGCTTCGGCGCCGAGATGATCGACCGCTTCGGCCCGATGCCGATCGAAGTCCAGCATCTCTTAAAGATCGTCTATATCAAGTCGCTCTGCCGTACCGCCAATGTCGAAAAGCTCGACGCCGGCCCGAAGGGCGTCGTCGTGCAGTTCCGCAACAAGGAATTCCCCAACCCGGCAAATCTCGTCGGCTATATCGGCAAGCAGGGCACGATGGCAAAGATCCGCCCCGATCACAGCCTCTTCCTGACCCGCGACCTGCCGACGCCGGAAAAGCGCCTGCAGGGTGCCGCCGTGATCATGACGCAACTGGCCGAGATGGCGAAGTAAACCGGAGGAGACGGGCATGGCGACATACGGCGCAACGATCGCCTGGCAGCGAAACGGCGAAACCTTCACCGACAATCGCTACAGCCGCGTCCACCGCTGGACATTCGACGGCGGCATCGAGGTGAGGGCATCCTCATCCTCCCATGTCGTTCCGCTGCCCTATTCCGCGGAGGATGCCGTCGATCCAGAAGAGGCCTTCGTCGCCTCGCTCTCCAGCTGCCACATGCTCTGGTTCCTGTCGATCGCCGCGAAACAGGGCTTTTGCGTCGACAGCTACACCGATGCCGCCGAAGGTGTCATGGAAAAGAATGCCGAAGGCCGCCTCGCCATGACTGTCGTGACGCTTCGTCCGCATGCCGTTTTCACTGGCGAAAAGCAGCCCTCGCTGAGCGAGATCGAAGCCCTGCACCATCTCGCGCACGACGAATGCTTCATTGCCAATTCGGTGAAGACTGAAGTGCGCTGCGTTCCGGTTCTAGGCTGACTAAGGCCGCTTGCCGAACAGGAGACTCCACAGTTTCGCTCTCCGAGTCATTCTTTGGAAATATAGACTGTAAACCTGTTTCTTGCGGATTAGAGATTTCTCAATTCTGACAAGAATTTTCTGCTGATCTGATCCAACTGTATCACCATCCGCGATATTTGGTCGGCACTCGATCAAATACGTTGCGAAGCCAAACATGAATTCATGCAAGCTCTGAATCGTGTCAGGGTAGCCTCGTGCTTCGATCTCCTTTAAACCGAAGTTGCCCAAACCTTCCGTCGAGCAAAAGATTGAAGGCACCGAAAAACGCGATGCGTTTTCTTTCGCAAAAAAGCAGGAAACAAAAAGCGGAACGGCGACCTCGTCATTCTTCTCAAGCACCGACAGGGCCATTGACGTCGGCAGCAACGTCCCTGAGGACGGATAGCCGACGCCGATTGCGGAGGGAATGCTTGTCAGGATCAACTGCAGCATCCTTTGAAGGGCTGAAGCTTTTTGTTTTGCGCCATCCCCGCCGAAAATAGCTACAATGATATGGGACTGGTGCCGGCTGATCTCTTTCCAAGCGGTCGGCCAAAACCATGCGTTTCTTATTTCCGGGTCGGTTTCGGCCAAAGGAGCTTTGACATCCATGAACATCACGCTGCCGCCCAAGGTGCTGTCGTGAAAGACGAAGAGTGGCTTACTCTCGCTGTTGTGAGATATATCTATGCTCGAGTCGGGCCAGGTTTGCGGTAACGCATGGGAAATGGACGACAGACAATCTGGATCGCCGTCTTCCATAAATATGATCGCGATCATCGAGTCCGAATTAGGAGCAGGTTCATTTGGAGAAAACACTGGAGAGTTCAATCGAAGGTCCTGCTAATTGTCACTATCTGATACTGGAAGTAATTGGATAGATGAAATAAATTGGTTGTCACGCGTATAATGGAAACTGTGGAAGTTCCTTGATGCGTTATCCAGTATCCAATCTTAGAGGAAAGATTTAGTCACACGGCGGTTCCGACCAGCCGATCAGCTTTACCCATTCATTGGCGCCGTCCATGATGATGTCGAACACCGGATCCTTGATGTCGTAGTAGAAATCGACGTCATCGGGAAAGCGTTGAGCGAGCCTTTGCTTGATCATCGCATGGGCGCTTGCCGCGTTGGGTGGGCGCGCAGGAAATCGCGGCAAAAAAGAGAGTAACGCTGATTGAAACGGCCTCTTTCGCGGACGTGAAGATTGGCCGGACGCCCCTTGCTGCGATAGAAAGCCTTTCGCAGGTCGCCTTCCGGCAGATCAAAGCCCGGAGGGCAATGATCGGTGACGATCGGCCTGCGCTCAAAGCCCGCCTGTTCCAACGCGTCGGCATCGACGTCAACCAGATCATTCACTGTCAGCTGAAGATCGATGATATCCTTGGCGGGAAGGCCGGGAATGGCCGTCGAGCCGATGTGATGCAGATAGGCTCCGGCAGGCGCCACGCGCATGATGACGCGCTTGAGCGCAGCGAAATCCTCGCCCCAACTTTGTCGCGGCTCTTCGATCTCGATTCGCATCGGCCTCTCAGTTTAGCCCCGACCGCGCCTCGGCCTTCGCCTTGGCGATATCGCGCAAGGCATTCGCCAGCACGTCGGGCGTCTGTGCGCCGCTGACGGCATATTGCTGGTCGAAGATGAAGAAGGGCACGCCGTTGACGCCCATCTCCTGTGCCGCCATGATTTCACTGGTGATGAGATTGCTATCGGCATCGGAGGTCAGCAGCGAGGCGATGACCGAGCGGTCGAGGCCGGCCTTTTCGGCGATATCGAGCAGCACCGCGTGGTCGCCGACATTGCGGCCTTCTTCGAAATTCGCCTTGAACAAGGCGGCGACGACCTTGTCCTGCTTCTCGCGGCCCTCGATCATCGCCCAGTGGACCAACCGATGAGCATCGAGCGTGTTCGGGCCGATCTTGATCGCCTCGAAATCGAAGGCGATGCCGACCTCGCGGCCGAGGTCGGTAAGCATCTTGTGCGCCTGCGCCACGCGCTCCTCGCCGCCGAGCTTCTGCGCCAGCGCTTTCTTCTGGTCGACGCCTTCCTTGGGGTAATCGGGATTGAGGCGATAAGGCCGCCAGTTGATGTCGACGCCGATCTCGTCCTGCACTTCCGCAATGGCGAGTTCCAGCCGCGCCTTGCCGAGATAGCACCAGGGGCAGACGACATCCGAGACGACGTCGATGGTGATACGCTCCATGAGGGTCTTCCTTATTTTACGCGTCTCCGAAGAGACATTGTGCCGTGGTGGTTCGGCTTCTTCCTACTGCACGCTCGTATCCCACCATACCGGCAGCTGGTAGCCGTAAAGCGGCACTGTATCGGGATGGCCGATGCGTTTGCTGCGGGCAACCCATTGCTGGTCCATATGATAGAGCGGCAGCACGTAGTGGCTGGAAAGCAGCAGCCGGTCGTAGGAGCGCACCGCCGCGGTGAAATCGTCCGCCGAACGCGCCCGCAGTACGTGATCGATCAGCGTGTCGAGGTCGGGATCGTTGGCGCCAGCAAAGCTGTCAGTCCCTTCGCGCGTGCGCGCAGCCGAAGACCAGCGGCCAAGCTGCTCATTCCCCGGAGAAAGCGAGGACGTGTAGGACTTCATGATCATATCGTAGTCGAAGCTGTTCGTCCGGCTCTGATATTGGGAATCATCGACGGTGCGAATCGAGGCGGCGATGCCGATCGCCTGCAGCGAACGCTGGTAGGCGACGGCAAGCTTCTCCTGGTCGGCATTCTGCGTCATGATTTCGAAGCCGAGCTGGCGACCGGAAGCATCTGCCATCTTTCCGCCTTGTATCGTATAGCCGCCCTGCTTTAGCAGCCCGACCGCCTGCTTCAGCACATTGCGGTCGCGGCCGGACCCGTCGGTAACAGGCAGTTTATAGGTGCCGTCGAGAATATCGGGCGCGATTTTATCCTTGATCGGCCCCAGCAGGGCAAGCTCGGCAGCATTGGCGGGAACACCGAAACTCGAGAGCTCGGAATTCTGCCAGAAGCTCTGGGTGCGCTTATAGGCGCCGGAATAGAGGTTCTTGTTCGCCCATTCGAAATCGAACACCAGCGACAAGCCTTCACGCACTTTCGGATCGGTAAAGATCGGCCGCCGTGTGTTGAAGACGAAGCCGAGCATGCCGCTCGGCAGTTTCGGCGTGAACGTGTCCTTCACCGCAGCGCCCGAGGCGACGGCGGGAAAATCGTAGGCATTGGCCCAATGGCCGGGATTGCCGTCCGGGTAGATATCGACATCGCCCTTCTTGAAGGCCTCGAACAGCGTCGTGTCCTGCAGGAAATATTGCACGGTGATCTGGTCGTAGTTGTCGGTGCCGACCTTGGAGGGAATATCCTTGCCCCAGTAATTCGGATCGCGCTCGTAGGTGATGCTCTCGCCGGGCTTCACCGTCTTCACCTTGTAGGGACCGGAGCCGACCGGAGGCGTCAGCGACGTGCGGTCAAAGTTATCAGGGTCGATCGCATGTTTTGGCAGCACTGGGAAAAGGCCGAAGATCAGCGGCGTCTCGCGATCGGCCTTGTCGTTGAAGGTGAAGCGCACGCCGTGTTCGCCGACCTTCTCCATCTTGGCGACGACATTTAGGCGGTTGGAGAAGGGTACGCGGCCCTTGTCGCGCATCAGTTCGAAGGTGAACATCACGTCTTCAGGCGTAACCGGCTGCCCATCGGACCATTTCGCCTTCGGATTGAGGTTGAACTGGACGAAGCTCCTGTCGTCGTCCCATTCCACGGTCTCGGCAAGCAGGCCGTAGAGCGTGAAGGGCTCGTCCCGGGAGCGCTGCATCAGAGATTCGTAGACGAGATTGCCATATTCCGGATCCCACATGCCGCGCGCCGTCGTGCGCATGCTCTTCAAGATGAATGGATTGAGGCTGTCGAAGGTGCCGACGACGCCATAGATGATCTTACCGCCTTTCTTCACGTCGGGATTGACGTAAGGGAAGTGTTTGTAATCCGGCGGCAAGGCCGGCTCGCCATGCATCGCAATGCCATGCAACGGCTCGGCGGCAACGGTGCCGCAAAGCAGCGAGAGGACGAGGGGGACGACGATCCGGAGCATTCGGCAATCCTTGATCCGCGAAACGGGCATGATTCACGGGCGAGATTATCATCTGGTCGACCGATTCCAACACGTGGGCGCCATTTCTTTGGCTCGGCGGCGAAATTGCTCCCCAAATTGCCAAAGAAATGCTGGATATCTTGAACGCTGCGATGTAACAGGTGAACCCGAAGTTTGGGGTCATGCATTTGCCTTATTTTTTTAAGAGGTGGAGTGCTGAACGACCCGATGGTTGGGGCGGCAAAATCGCTGCCCTGAAGCGGATATCAGGAGACGGAATTCGTTATGATGTTCAAGTCTGAAAAGAAAATGCGGGCAGCGCTGTCCGTTCTGGCAGTGATGTTCGGCGCCGCTTCGGCTCCGGTCTCCTCCTTCGCGCAGGATGCGGCAGCACAGGCTCCCGCCGATGGCCAGGGGCAGGGCGCCGGCGCACCGAAGCTCGGCTGGTACAAGACCTGCAGCAAGCAGGAAGACAACGACATCTGCGTCGTCCAGAACCTGATCCTTGCTAATGGCGGCCAGCTCGTCACGGCCGTCGGCCTGATCTCGGTCACCGGCAAGATCAACCGCAAGCTCCTGCAGGTCTCGGTTCCCACGGCCCGCCTTATCCCCCCGGGCATCCTCATGCAGATCGACGGCGGCAAGGGCCAGAAGCTCGACTACGCTGTCTGCCTGCCGGACAAGTGCACGGCCGAAATTCCGCTGACCGACGCGATGATCGCCAGCCTCAAGAAGGGCAGCGACGTGATCTTCACCTCGATCAATTTCCGCCGCGCTCCGAACCCGATCAAGATCTCGCTCGAAGGCTTCACCGGCGCTTATGACGGCGAACCGGTTACCGAAACTAAGCTTGCCGAAAGCCAGCGCAGCCTGCAGGAAGGCATGCAGAAGAAGGCTGAAGCAGCTCGCAAGAAGCTGGAAGACGCCCAGAAGGCAGCCAAGGCGCAGTAATCCTGCCATCATTTTTGAACGGAAAACCCGGCTTCAGGCCGGGTTTTTTGTTGCGCAAAGAAAAAGGCCTCGCTGGAAACGAGGCCTCGATGCATGCGGCGGTCAGACCGATCTTAGTGGGCGAAGCTCATCTTGGGTTTGAACTGCCCTGACGGGGCCTGATCGAAAATCTGGTAGATCTGCGGGTTTCGAAGCGGCGTTCCGCTCTCGTCATTCACCAGGTTCTGCTCGGAGACATAGGCGACATATTCGCTTTCATCATTTTCAGCGAGCAGATGATAGAAGGGCTGGTCCTTGCTTGGACGCACTTCGGCGGGAATGGAATTCCACCATTCTTCCGTATTCGCGAACTCGGGATCGACGTCGAAGATGACGCCGCGAAACGGAAAGACCTTGTGCCGAACCACTTCGCCGATACTGAACTTTGCTATTCTTTCTTTCATGGTACGACTTCCTTTCATCACCGAATTTGGTGATTGGTGCGGTGCAAATCAAGATTTTTGCACCAGCTCGTCACATGAACGTCATATCCTCCTTGTGGCGTCCATGACCCGGGGAGGTGAAAGTCCCGGCGAACCGGGACTTTCGGCGTTGAGGCCTATCAGGCCGAATAATACATGTCGTATTCGACCGGGTGCGGCGTCATTTCGAAGCGCATCACCTCAGCCATCTTCAGCTCGATGAAGGCATCGATCTGGTCGTCGTCGAAGACGCCGCCGGCTGTCAGGAACTTGCGGTCCTTGTCGAGGCTTTCAAGCGCTTCGCGCAGCGAGCCGCAGACGGTCGGGATCTTCTTCAGTTCCTTCGGCGGCAGGTCATAGAGATCCTTGTCCATGGCCTTGCCGGGATGAATCTTGTTCTTGATGCCGTCGAGGCCGGCCATCAGCATGGCGGCGAAGGCGAGGTAGGGGTTGGCGGTCGGGTCCGGGAAGCGGACTTCGACGCGCTTGGCCTTCGGGTTGGATCCGAACGGAATGCGGCAGGAAGCCGAGCGGTTGCGGGCGGAGTAGGCCAGCAGAACCGGTGCCTCATAGCCCGGAACGAGACGCTTGTAGGAGTTCGTCGACGGGTTGGTGAAGGCGTTAATCGCCTTGGCATGCTTGATGATACCGCCGATGTAGAACAGGCAGCTTTCGGAAAGGCCGGCATATTCGTCGCCGGCGAAGGTTGGCTTGCCGCCCTTCCAGATCGACTGGTGCACGTGCATGCCCGAGCCGTTGTCGCCGAAGATCGGCTTCGGCATGAAGGTTGCCGTCTTGCCATAGGCGTTCGCCACCTGGTGGACGACGTATTTGTAGATCTGCATCTTGTCGGCGTTGCGCACCAGCGTGTCGAACTTGATGCCGAGTTCGTGCTGGGCGGCGGCGACTTCATGGTGGTGCTTTTCGACGACGACGCCCATCTCGGAGAGCACCGTCAGCATTTCGGAGCGCATGTCCTGGGCGCTGTCGACCGGCGGAACCGGGAAGTAGCCGCCCTTGACGCGCGGGCGATGGCCGAGGTTGCCGGTTTCGTAGTCAGTATCGTCGTTCGACGGCAATTCGGTGGAATCGAGCTTGAAGCCGGTATTGTAGGGATCGGCCTTGTACTTGACGTCGTCGAAGACAAAGAACTCGGCTTCCGGGCCGACGAAGATCGTGTCGCCGATGCCGGATGCCTTGAGATATGCTTCGGCCTTCTTGGCGGTGCCGCGCGGATCGCGGTTATAGGCTTCGCCGGAGACCGGGTCGAGGATGTCGCAGACGATAACCATGGTCGACTGAGCGAAGAACGGGTCCATATGCACCGTTTCGGTATCGGGCATCAGCACCATGTCGGACTCGTTGATGGCCTTCCAGCCGCCGATCGAGGAGCCGTCGAACATGACGCCGTCAGCGAACATGTCTTCATCGACGCAGGCAACGTCCATCGTCACATGCTGCAGCTTGCCCTTCGGGTCGGTGAAACGCAGATCGACGAACTTCACGTCGTTCTCTTTGATCTGCTTCAGAATTTCGCTTGCGGTCGCCATTAAATACGTTCCTCCGATTTGCAATGACAATAGGTAGGTGTTCGATTGTGCGATGACGGTATCGGACTTTGCGCGGTTGGCAAAGTGGGTCAGATGGCGTCGATGCCGGTCTCGCCGGTACGGATGCGGATAACCTCTTCGATGTTGGAGACGAAGATCTTTCCGTCGCCGATGCGACCGGTCTGCGCCGCCTTGCGGATCGCGTCGATGACGGCTTCCGCGTTTTCGTCGGCCAACACGACCTCGACTTTTACCTTCGGCAGGAAATCGACGACGTATTCGGCTCCGCGGTAGAGTTCCGTATGGCCCTTCTGACGACCGAAGCCCTTGGCTTCCGTGACAGTGATACCCTGCAGGCCGACTTCCTGAAGGGCTTCCTTCACTTCGTCCAGCTTGAAGGGCTTAATGATCGCTTCGATCTTTTTCATGAGAAAATGTCTCTCCGCTTCTCCTGATATGGCAGGAATGTTCCCGCTCGCGAATATGATGCAGATATCGTGCCAGTTTGAAATCCGTCTTATCGAAAAAAGACGCCGATTTTACCGAAACCGGCGCGTTTGCAGGGAAATCTGCGTCGTTTTGGTGACGGATAAATGGAAAAACATCGCCCTGGGATCAAAATCTCATCGAAAACCGAAAAAAGCATGTGCATTCGCAATTGCGAAAACACATCTCGATTCGATGAAAATATAGGCGAATGCCTAAATTATACTCTTCTCTTTGCCGCATTAGGCGGTTGTTTTTTAGGCGTTTTTTGAATTGAATAGGGTGATGAGCGCTCTCTCCGACCTTCTTCTCACGCCCGCTGAAATGGCCGCCGTCGACGCGGCTGCTGCTGCATCGGGGATCTATTCCTTCAGCCTGATGGAAAGGGCGGGTTCTGCTACCGCCGCAGCCGCGCTGCGGCTGCATCCCGGTGCTCGGCAGTTCGTCGTTTTCTGCGGCCCCGGCAACAATGGCGGCGACGCCTATGTCGCCGCAAGACATTTGCAGGAGAGCGGGGCGGCGGTTGCGCTTTTTCATCTCGGAGACCCCGCCAGGCTGAAAGGCGACGCCGCGCGCGCCCACGCCGGCTGCTCGCTCCAAGCGCAGGAACTCGGCCGCTATCGGCCCGTAGACGGTGACGTCGCCATTGACGGCCTGTTCGGGGCGGGGCTCGGCCGCGAGGTGCCGGCGGAGGTGCGCACGCTGATTGCCCGTGTCGCCGAGGCGGGTATTCCGGTGCTCGCCATCGATCTGCCCTCCGGCCTTGATGGCCGCACCGGCAGGGTGCTGGGGGCCGCCTTCCGGGCGCATAACACCATCACCTTCATGACGCGCAAGCCGGGCCATCTTCTGATGCCGGGCAGGGAGCTTTGCGGTCAACTGGAGGTCTTCGACATCGGCATTCCCGCCCGCATCGTCAGGGCCGAGGCGAGCGGCGCCATTGCCGAGAACACGCCTGAGGCGTGGAAAGGCGTGCTGCCGGCCGAGCAGCTCGAAACCCACAAATACAAGCGCGGCCATTTGGTCGTCTTCTCAGGCGAAGCCGACAAGACGGGCGCCGCACGCATGTCGGCGATCTCAGGCCTGAAGATCGGTGCCGGCCTGGTGACGATCGCAGCTCCTCGCGCCGCGATGGCCGCCAACGCCGCGCATCTCACCGCGGTTATGCTGCATGCCGTCGACGGCGAGGCCGAGCTTGCAGACTGGCTTTCCGACAAGCGGCTGCAGACGTTCGTCCTCGGTCCCGGTTTCGGCGTTGGCGCAAGGGCGCGCGGTTTCGTCTCGGCGCTCCGGGAACGCCGGCTCGTGCTCGATGCCGACGGGATCTCCTCGTTCAAGGACGGTCCGCAGCAGCTTTTTGATCTGTTCCGGGGAGAGCTGCGCCTGGTGCTGACGCCGCACGAGGGCGAATTCGCGCGGCTCTTTCCTGATATCGCCGCCGACGATGCGCTCGGGAAAGTGGACAAGGCAGTAGCCGCCGCCCGCCGCGCCAATGCAGCGATCGTCTATAAAGGGGCCGATACCGTCATTGCCTCGCCTGACGGTCGCGCGCTTATCAACACCAATGCTCCGGCCTGGCTTGCCACCGCTGGTTCCGGCGACGTACTCGCCGGCATTATCGGCGGGTTGCTCGCCCAGGGGCTGCCCGCCTTCGAGGCCGCGGCCGCCGGCGTCTGGCTGCATGGAGAGGCCGCCCGTCGCGTCGGCAAGGGGCTGACGGCGGAAGAGCTTGCAGCCGAGGTATTGCCGTTTTAGCCTCGTGTCACTTATTTCTCCAGCGCCTGCTGCAGGGCGATCGCCCCATGTGGCGCGTTGACCTTGCCCTCATGGATCATGAAGGCGAAGACGTCGCGCGGTTCGGCCTTCACCTTGCGATCCCCGTCGATCAGCGGCAGGTCATCGGGGACCTTGCCTTCAGCCCAGGTCTCGAGCCGGTTTGCCCAAGCCTTCAGCTCCCTTTCGGGATAGCAGGTCGCAATTTCGTCCGATCCCTTCTGCAGCCTGGAATAGACGAAATCGGCCGTGACGTCGGCAATCATCGGATATTCGAAATGTTCGGCGCAGACCGGCGCCACGCCGTATTTCGCGAGCAGCGCGACGAACTCCGGCACCTTGAAGGAATCGTGCCGCACCTCGACCACATGGCGCAGCGCCAGCCCGTCCTGTTTTGCCGGCAGCAACTTCAGGAAGGCTTCGAAATCTTCCGCATCGAACTTCTTGGTCGGCGCGAACTGCCAAAGCAGCGGTCCAAGATGGGCGCCGAGTTCGCTGATGCCCGAGGTCAGGAACCGCTCCATCGATTCACCGGCCTCGGCGAGCACCCGGCGATTGGTGACGAAGCGCGTCGCCTTCAGCGAAAAGATGAAACCGTCGGGCACATCCGCCGCCCATTTCGCAAAGACCGCAGGCTTTTGCGTGCTGTAATAGGTGCCGTTGACCTCGATGACCTTCAACTGGCGGCTGGCATAATGCAGCTCGTCCTTCTGTTTCAGGTCGTCGGGAAAGAAATGCCCGCGCCAGGGCTCGAAGGTCCAGCCGCCGATGCCGGTGCGGATAGTGCCGGATTTCGTCATGTCGTCCTCCCTGTTGGCGGCCGTTCAGGCCACATCGATCTCTTTCGTCATGTCGACGAGCGTCCATCCTGGCCGATAAGGGTTCGGCCGGCGACCCGTTTCCTGAAATCCGAATGTGCGATAAAGCGCGATATTCCGTTCCATTCGGGCATTCGAATAGAGCCGGATTTCCGGCATGGCCCATTCCCGCGCCTTGCCCTCCAGCCAGCGCAGCATCGCAAGCCCATGTCCGGCCCCTTGAAAGGCCGGCGAGACCGCAATGCTGAACAGCATGAGGTGATCGGCGTGCCGCTCGACGACCAGAAGACCCACAATATCGCCGCCGATGTCACGCAGCCGAACCTCGCCGCGTTCGATCCGCAGCGCATGGTCCTCGGTCACCGGGATCGGCGGAGCGCCGAGAAGTTCGGTATAGGGCCGATAGGCGGCTGACGTCAGCGTCGCGATCATTTCCAGATCATCGGGCGACGCCAGCCTCATCGTCATTCCGCCGCGACCGCCTTCTTGGCCGGCCGCCGTTCCAGCAACTCCTTGAGGAACTGCCCGGTGTAGGAGCGCTTCTCCTTGACGATCGTCTCCGGCGTGCCGACAGCCACGATCTCGCCGCCGCCATCGCCGCCTTCGGGCCCGAAGTCGAGGATCCAGTCGGCCGTCTTGATGACTTCGAGATTATGCTCGATCACCACGACCGAATTGCCCTGGTTGACCAGTTCGTGCAGCATTTCGAGCAGCTTGGCGACGTCGTGGAAATGCAGGCCGGTCGTCGGTTCGTCGAGAATGTAGAGCGTGCGTCCCGTCGAGCGTTTCGACAGTTCCTTGGCGAGCTTGACGCGCTGCGCTTCGCCGCCCGAGAGTGTATTGGCCTGCTGGCCGACCTTGATATAGCCGAGACCGACATCTTTCAGCGATTGCAACTTGTCGCGCACGGCAGGCACCGCTGCGAAGAAGTCGACGCCTTCCTCCACCGTCATGTCGAGCACGTCGGCGATCGACTTCTGCTTGAAAGTGACGTCGAGAGTTTCCCTGTTATAGCGCTTGCCGTGGCAGACGTCGCAGGTGACGTAGACATCGGGCAGGAAATGCATCTCGATCTTGATGACGCCGTCGCCCTGGCAGGCCTCGCAGCGTCCGCCCTTGACGTTGAAGGAGAAACGGCCGGGCTGATAGCCGCGCGCCTTGGCTTCCGGCAGGCCGGCGAACCAGTCTCGGATCGGCGTGAAGGCACCGGTATAGGTCGCGGGGTTCGAGCGCGGCGTGCGGCCGATCGGCGACTGGTCGATATCGATCACCTTGTCGATATGCTCGAAACCGTCGATCCGGTCGTGGTCAGCAGGAATTTCACGCGCGCCCATCACACGGCGTGCCGCCGACTTATAAAGCGTCTCGATCAGGAAGGTGGATTTGCCGCCGCCGGAAACGCCGGTCACCGCCGTGAACACGCCGAGCGGAATCGAGGCCGTGACATTCTTCAGATTGTTGCCGCGCGCGCCGATCACCTTGATCTCGCGGCCCTTCTTCGGCTTACGGCGCTCATCGGGAACGGGAACGCCGAGTTCGCCCGAGAGATATTTGCCGGTCAGCGACTTCGGATTGGCCATGATATCCTGCGGCGTGCCGTGCGCGATGATCTGGCCGCCGTGAATGCCGGCCGCCGGGCCGATATCGACCACGTCGTCGGCCGTCAGGATCGCATCCTCGTCATGTTCGACGACAATGACGGTATTGCCGATGTCGCGCAGGTGCTTCAGCGTGTCGAGCAGCCGGGCATTGTCCCTCTGATGCAGGCCGATCGACGGTTCGTCGAGCACGTAGAGCACGCCCGTCAATCCCGAGCCGATCTGCGACGCAAGACGGATGCGCTGGCTTTCGCCGCCTGACAAGGTGCCTGAGTTGCGCGACAGGCTGAGATATTCCAGGCCGACATCGTTGAGGAAGCGCAACCGGTCGCGGATCTCCTTGAGAATGCGCACGGCGATTTCGTTCTGCTTGGCGTTGAAGGTCGCCGGCAGCGCCTCGAACCAGTCGCGTGCGATGCGGATCGACATCTCCGTGACTTCGCCGATATGCAGCTTGTTGATCTTCACGGCGAGCGCTTCCGGCTTCAGGCGATAGCCGTTGCAGGCCGGGCAGGGAGCGGCCGACATGAAGCGCTCGATATCCTCGCGCGCCCAAGCCGAATCCGTTTCCTTCCAGCGGCGCTCGAGATTGGTGATAATACCTTCGAAATTCTTGTGGGTCGTATAGGAGCGCGCGCCGTCGGCGTAGTGGAACTCGATCTTGTCGTCGGTGCCGTTGAGGATGACGTCCTTGGCTTGGTCGGACAGATCGTTCCAGCGGGTCCCGAGCTTGAAGCCGTAATGTTTGCCGAGTGCTTCCAGCGTCTGGTTGTAATAGGGCGACGTCGACTTGGCCCAGGGGGCGATCGCCCCGTCGCGCAACGTCCGCTCGGGCTCGGGCACGATCAGATCGGCGTCGATCTTCTGCTGCGCCCCGAGGCCGTCGCAGGTGGGGCAGGCGCCGAAGGGATTGTTGAAGGAAAACAGCCTGGGCTCGATCTCCGGAATGGTGAAGCCCGAGACCGGGCAGGCGAACTTCTCCGAAAACAGTACGCGCTCATGCGTTTCGTTCAGCGACTTGTTGGCCGAGCCGCCGGCCGCCGTCTCTTCCGGCGGCAGCGGCTTGTCGGCGAATTCGGCGACCGCCAGCCCGTCTGCAAGCTTCAGGCTGGTTTCCAGGCTGTCGGCGAGGCGCGCCGAGACGTCGGAGCGCACGACGATGCGGTCGACCACCACGTCGATGTCGTGCTTGTATTTCTTGTCGAGAACAGGCGCCTCGGCAATCTCGTAGAACTGGCCGTCGACCTTGACGCGCTGGAAGCCCTTCTTCATCAGCTCCGCCAGTTCTTTCTTGTATTCGCCCTTGCGTCCGCGCACGAGCGGCGCGAGGATGTAAAGACGGGTTCCCTCGCCGAAATCGAGAATGCGGTCGACCATCTGGCTGACGGTCTGGCTTTCGATCGGCAGGCCCGTCGCCGGCGAATAGGGAACGCCGACGCGGGCAAAAAGCAGGCGCATATAGTCGTAGATCTCGGTGACGGTGCCGACCGTCGAGCGCGGGTTGCGCGATGTGGTCTTCTGCTCGATCGAGATCGCCGGCGACAGTCCGTCGATCTGGTCGACATCGGGCTTCTGCATCATTTCGAGGAACTGACGGGCATAGGCCGACAGGCTTTCGACATAGCGCCGCTGGCCTTCGGCATAGATCGTGTCGAAGGCGAGCGAGGATTTGCCGGAACCCGAAAGACCGGTCATCACGATCAGCTTGTTGCGCGGCAGATCGAGATCGATGCCCTTCAGATTGTGCTCGCGCGCGCCGCGGATGGAGATCGTCTTCAGTTCGCTCATCGTCTCTGCTTTGGTTTTCTGGATAACAGCCCTTATTTAGTGATGCCGACCGGCGAGTCGAGGCTGAATATCCTGGAAGGCTCAAGGTTTTCGATTCTGTTGACAGGATCATACGGATAAATTAGAACAAATAAAGAACAAAATTCCTGATGAATGCATGCGGCTTTCTGATGGGATAAACATGTGGATTAAAGACCGTTCACGCGCATCGGCGGTCCCTATGGTTTAAGGTGCGGTGATCGATTAACGCCGCCGGGCAGGGCGGCAGGCAGGGTGAAAAGCATGGCTGGTAGCGTAAACAAGGTAATTCTGGTTGGAAACGTGGGTGCAGACCCCGAAATCCGCCGTACTCAGGATGGCCGGCCGATCGCCAATCTTCGTATCGCGACCTCGGAGACCTGGCGCGACCGTAATTCGGGCGAGCGCCGCGAAAAGACCGAATGGCACACTGTCGTCGTCTTTAACGAAGGCCTCTGCAAGGTTGTCGAGCAATATGTGAAGAAGGGCGCCAAGCTCTATATCGAAGGCCAGCTGCAGACCCGCAAGTGGCAGGATCAGCAGGGCCAGGACCGCTACTCGACGGAAGTCGTGCTGCAGGGCTTCAGCTCGACGCTGACGATGCTCGACGGCCGCGGCGATGGCGGCGGTGCAAGCTCCGGCTTCAGCGGCGGCCGCGGTGGTAGCAGCAACAACGATTATGGCGACGATTACGGCGCCCCGTCATCGTCCTCATCATCAAACCGTGGCGGCGGTGGCGGCGGCAACTTCTCGCGCGATCTCGACGACGACATTCCGTTCTGATCGGCCGTTACTGGCTTTACGAGTACCAGAGAGCATGACGTCTTTGCGGGCGTCATGCTCTTTTTCTTTGATCTCGCGGCAACCGCGCTTTTTCAGTGCGGCGTCGCGCTGATGAGATTGAGCGCTGCTTTCGCGCCGTCGACGACGAATTGCACGGCGAGCGCGGCGAGAATGACGCCGAGAAGCCGCGTCAGGATGGCCCGGCCGGTAACGCCGAGGAAACGGTCGAGCCTCTCTGCGACCAGCAGCATCAGCAACGTCAGCAACAGGTTGGCGGCGATGACGGCGATGAACTGCGCTTTTTCCACGGTGGTCGCCAGCGTGCCGGCAAGCAGGATCGTTGCCGAGATCGCGCCGGGGCCGGCAATCAGCGGCAGGGCGAGGGGGAAGACGGCGATATTTTCGATATGGTCCTTGGTGACGGCCACCTCCGAGGCCTTCTCCTTGCGCTCCTGCCGTCTCTCGAAGACCATCTCGAACGCGATCCAGAAGAGCAGAAGACCGCCGGCGACGCGGAAAGCGCCGATCGAGATCCCGAGCACGCCAAGCACGCCTGCACCGAACAGGGCGAAGACGGCCAGGATGATGAAGGCGATGGTCGAGCCGCGTAGCGCCACTTGCGTGCGCTCGGCTCGGCTCATGCCCGTCGTCAGCCCCAGGAAGATGGGTGCGAGCCCCGGCGGATCGATAGTGACGATAAGCGTCGTGAAGGCGTTGATCAGTTGGTC
This sequence comes from Rhizobium sp. Pop5, assembly GCF_024721175.1. NCBI lineage: Bacteria > Pseudomonadati > Pseudomonadota > Alphaproteobacteria > Hyphomicrobiales > Rhizobiaceae > Rhizobium > Rhizobium sp. Pop5. The sequence continues at coordinate 1,651,287 of NZ_CP099399.1, forward strand.
GGCGCTTGCCATCGTCTCTCCTGAACCCCATATGCATGGCTGGGTTTTCGTGATTGTGAAGCGGGGATTCTGATTTGGCAAATACGCCGCGGCGGATCTTCGGGTCCAGCCGCGCAAACCGCATGTTTTACCCTTTTTAAGCCGCAAAAGCCTGTTCAAAACGCTGTGTGAAATTGGCGCGGGAACAGGCTTTCCGCTATAAATCTTCAAGTGATTCTAGAAGAGATCGTGATCTGTTTTGACTGAGCAAACACCCCCCGGCGGCGGGAAGCTCCCGCCAGGCATCGAGCCCATCTCCATCATGGAGGAAATGCAGCGGTCGTATCTCGATTACGCCATGAGCGTCATCGTCAGCCGCGCGCTGCCTGACGTGCGCGACGGCCTGAAGCCCGTGCACCGGCGCATCCTCTACGGCATGTCCGAGCTCGGCATCGACTGGAACAAGAAATACGTCAAATGCGCCCGCGTCACCGGTGACGTGATGGGTAAATACCATCCGCACGGCAATGCCGCGATCTATGACGCGCTTGCCCGCATGGCACAGCCCTGGTCGCTCAGGCTGCCGCTGATCGACGGCCAGGGCAATTTCGGCTCCGTCGACGGCGATCCGCCGGCGGCTGAACGTTACACCGAATGCCGGCTCGAAAAGGCCGCTCATTCGCTGCTCGACGATCTCGACAAGGAAACCGTCGACTTCCGCGACAACTATGACGGCACGCTCTCCGAGCCGGTCGTGGTTCCCGCCAAGTTCCCGAACCTGCTCGTCAACGGCGCCGGCGGTATCGCCGTCGGCATGGCGACCAACATCCCGCCGCATAACCTGTCGGAAGTCATCGACGGCTGCATCGCGCTGATCAACGATCCGGCAATCGAGCTGCCGGAGCTGATGCAGATCATTCCAGGCCCCGATTTCCCGACGGGCGCGAAGATCCTCGGCCGCGCCGGCATTCGCTCCGCCTATGAGACCGGCCGCGGCTCGGTCATCATGCGCGGCGTCGCCACCATCGAGCCGATGCGCGGAGACCGCGAACAGATCATCATCACCGAGATTCCCTACCAGGTGAACAAGGCGACGATGATCGAGAAGATGGCCGAGCTCGTGCGCGAAAAGCGCATTGAGGGCATCTCGGACCTGCGCGACGAATCCGACCGCCAGGGTTATCGCGTCGTCATCGAGCTGAAGCGCGACGCCAATGCCGAGGTCATCCTCAATCAGCTCTACCGCTACACGCCTTTGCAGACGTCCTTCGGCTGCAACATGGTAGCGCTGAACGGCGGCAAGCCGGAGCAACTGACGCTGCTCGACATGCTGCGCGCCTTCGTTTCCTTCCGCGAGGAAGTCGTTAGCCGGAGAACGAAATTCCTCCTGCGTAAGGCGCGCGAGCGCGCGCATGTGTTGGTCGGTCTTGCAATTGCCGTCGCCAATATCGATGAAGTCATCCGCGTCATCCGCCAGGCGCCCGATCCGCAGTCGGCCCGTGAAGAACTGATGACGCGCCGTTGGCCGGCGGAAGATGTCGAAAGCCTGATCCGACTGATCGACGATCCGCGCCACCGCATCAACGACGACCTGACCTACAATCTCTCCGAAGAGCAGGCGAGGGCCATCCTCGAGCTGCGTCTTGCCCGCCTGACCGCACTCGGACGCGACGAAATCGGTGATGAACTCAATAAGATAGGCGAGGAGATCCGGGATTATCTCGATATTCTCTCCTCGCGCGTCCGCATTCAGACCATCGTCAAGGATGAGCTTTCCGCTGTCCGCGACGAGTTCGGCACGCCGCGCCGTACCGAGATCGTTGATGGCGGTCTCGAAATGGACGACGAGGATCTGATCGCCCGCGAAGACATGGTCGTTACCGTCTCGCATCTTGGTTATATCAAGCGCGTGCCGCTCACCACCTATCGCGCCCAGCGCCGCGGTGGCAAAGGCCGTTCCGGCATGACCACCCGCGATGAAGATTTTGTTAGCCGGCTATTCGTAGTCAATACTCATACGCCGGTTCTGTTCTTCTCCTCGCGCGGAATCGTCTACAAGGAGAAGGTCTGGCGCCTGCCGATCGGTACGCCGACGTCGCGCGGCAAGGCCTTGATCAACATGCTGCCGCTCGAACCCGGCGAACGCATCACCACCATCCTGCCCCTGCCCGAGGACGAGGCGAGCTGGGACAATCTCGACGTCATGTTCTCGACGACGCGCGGCACGGTTCGCCGCAACAAGCTGTCGGACTTCGTTCAGGTCAACCGCAACGGCAAGATCGCCATGAAGCTCGAGGAGGAGGGCGATGAAATCCTCTCCGTCGAGACCTGCACGGATCAGGACGACGTGCTGCTGACGACCGCGCTCGGCCAGTGCATCCGCTTCTCCGTCGACGACGTCCGCGTCTTTGCCGGCCGCAACTCGATCGGGGTGCGCGGCATCAATCTCGGCGACGGCGACCGTATCATATCGATGACGATCGTCGGCCACGTCGATGCCGAGCCGTGGGAGCGTGCCGCCTATCTGAAGCGTTCTGCCGCCGAGCGGCGTGCGATCGGCGTGGACGAAGAGGATATCGCGCTGGTCGGTGAAGAAGTCACCGAGGAGGGACAACTTTCCGACGAACGCTATGAGGAACTGAAGGCACGCGAACAATTCGTGCTGACAGTCTCGGAAAAGGGCTTCGGTAAGCGTTCGTCCTCCTATGACTTCCGCATCTCCGGCCGTGGCGGCAAGGGTATCCGCGCCACCGACACGTCGAAGACGGGGGAAATCGGCGAACTGGTCGCGGCCTTCCCGGTCGATGACGGCGACCAGATCATGCTCGTATCCGATGGCGGCCAGTTGATCCGCGTGCCGGTCGGCGGCATCCGCATCGCCAGCCGCGCCACCAAGGGCGTCACAATCTTCTCGACGGCCAAGGACGAGAAGGTCGTCTCCGTCGAGCGCATCAGTGAGCCGGAAGACGACGAGGCGGCAGAGGCGGGCGAGGAGGCTGCGGTTTCCGAAGGCGCGGCTCCTGCCGGCGAAACCGACGAAACCTCGTCGGCCGAATAATTCGCGACACTCTCATTCTGAACCGGGCGGCCCCTGCCGCCCGGTTTTTTAATGCGCTATGAAGGACTTGCCGATTCATCCGAGGGGGAATGTTGTGGGCAGGTGGACAAGGCGAGGGGTGCTTGCGGGCATTTCGGCCGCCGCGGGAGTTGCCGCGGGCGGTTATCTCATGCAGCCCGAGAGCGATGCAGGACCGGTCTTTCCAACGGAAATTCCCGCCAAAGACGGGGCAACCATTCTCAACGATGCGGGAGAGCTGACGCCGACGCGGGTCGCCACCCATATGACCGTCAGGGAACCGCCGCAGGAGGCGACGATCGACCGGTTGCGTAGCGCGCTTTCGGCGGCGGTCAACGCAAACAGGCCCTTCATCGCCAGCGCCGCGCGCCATTCGATGGGCGGCCAGAGTCTTGTCGAGAGCGGCACGGCGCTGACGCTCGATCAGGATTGGCTGGAGGCCGATACATCAGCCCGGACTTATCGCGTCGCTGCCGGCACGCGCTGGTCGACGGTGATAGCGAGGCTCGATGCCATTGGCTTTTCGCCCGCCGTCATGCAGTCCAACAATGACTTTGGAGTCGCCAGCACCTTTTCGGTCAATGCGCATGGCTGGCCGGTGCCGTTCAGCGGTTGCGGCAGCACGGTTCGCTCCATCAGGCTGATGACGGCGGATGGCGATCTGCTGACCTGCTCGCGCACGGAAAACACCGAACTCTTCAATCACGCCATGGGCGGATACGGCCTTTTCGGGGTCATCACCGAGCTTGAGCTCGATATGGTGCCCAACGTGCTGTTGCAGCCGACCTTCGAGCATCTTGCCGGCGAGGATCTTGGGCGGCGCTTTGCCGAGATGCTCAAGAGCGACGGCTCGATCAACATGGCCTATGGCCGCATGGATGTTTCGCTCGACCGGTTCTTCGAGGATGCGCTGCTGATTACCTATCGCGCCACGCCGGATCAGACGAACATACCTGCGGCTGCCGGTTCCGGTATTGTCAGCCATGTCTCGCGCGGAATCTTTCGGGCGCAGCTCGGCTCGGACGCTGCCAAGCATTTCCGCTGGTGGACCGAAGCTGTCATCGGCCCGCCGATCGCGAGGCAAGCGACGCGCAACAGCCTGATGAACGAACCCGTCATCACGCTCGACGACCGTGATCCGTCCCGCACGGATATCCTGCATGAATATTTCGTATCGCCGGCGCGTTTTGCCGATTTCGTCGCGGCTTGCCGCGATGTTATCCCGGCATCCTACCAGCAGCTCCTGAACATTACGCTGCGTTATGTGAATACCGATCGGGACAGCATACTGGCTTACGCTACGGAATCCCGGATCGCCGCCGTCATGCTCTTCTCGCAGGAAAAAACGGTGAGGGGCGAGGCCGATATGCACAGGATGACCGAGGCGCTGATCGAGCGCGTGCTTGACATCGGCGGCAGCTATTATCTGCCTTATCGGCCGCATGCCCGGCCGGATCAGTTCATACGTGCCTATCCGCGCGCCGGGGAATTTGCAGCGGCCAAGCGGCGGCTGGATCCCGGCCTCACCTTCCGCAATCATTTCTGGGATCGCTATCTCGGAAGCCTCTAAGGAGATCATATGTCCAGGCTTCGGCTGATCGCTGTGCTTTATACCGTAGCCCTGCTTTTTGCGGCGGCGTTGAATTATATTCCAGGACTAACGGATGCCGAGGGGCGGTCTTTCGGCATCTTCGCCCTCGATATCTATGATGACAGTCTGCACCTTGCCTCGGCCGCCTGGGCCGGCATCGCGGCATTTATATCAGCCCGGGCCTCGAGAAATTTCCTCTTCTATTTCGGCTTGCTCTATTTCAGCGACGGCCTGCTCGGGCTGATCACTGGATCGGGCTACCTCGACCTCGGCATCGTCAATTACGGCATCCAGGATATTCCCTTCACCTTCAAGATCCTGGCAAACCTGCCGCATCTCTTTCTCGGCGGTGCCGCGATCGCTTCCAGCTACATCTTCCGTCGCGAGGCGCCTTGATGCGGCGCCTGCTGAAAATCATCGGCTGGCTTCTGGCCTTCCCAGTCGTTGTCATCCTGTTGCTGCTCAGCCCGGTCGCCTACGTCGAGACCGCCTGCCATGCCGATCCGGAGCCCGATAGCTACAAGCCGCTGATATCGGAGCCGGAATTCCGCCGGCCGGAGGCCAATACCTATCTCACCTATCCGGAATGGCATATCGTCTATGCCTATGACGGCCTCGCCGAGACCCTGAAGACCGGAGATGAATATGGCTTCGACTATATCTCCAGCGTTCGGGATTTCTGGGCCGCTGATTGCGCGCTGACCCGGATCGCCGATCGTCACGGCGGCGCCGATAGTCAGACTCGGATGATGATCGCCACCATCGGCGTCAGCTTCACGCTCGAAATGGGCCTGAAAGCTGCCTATGAGGAAACCGTGGGGCGGGCGTTGGCGCTTTGGCGCGGCAGCGAGAAGACGCCGCAGGACATCGTTGCCCGCGAGATGGCGATCGATTACGCGGCCTTCCTGCGTCAGACCCCATGGTACAAATATCCCTTCCAGCCCTGGATCGACAGGCTTTGGGCCGCTTCGATGGAGGAGGCGATGCGCGGCTGGGAGCGGCGGCTGGCGCTCGGTGGTGAATGGCGCACCAAGATCGCCTATGCCGGCATGATTGCCGGTGCCGTGGCCGCAACCGGCGAGGCGAAGCTGACGATCCGATCGGTTATCTCAGGCCTGCCGGCCAATACGCTTTCTGTAATACCCGATGTGTCTGTCATATCAGACGGAGCTGACGGCGTGCTGATCGAGACGCCGCGATACGATCGCTTCACCCATATCCTCGCCGAAATCACCAGAGCCGGCGGCACAATCCGCGAGATTGCTGGCAATGACGAGATCATGGTGTCGTTAATCGTACCTTCCGGCTCTGTGCAGAACGATCTGCCCGGCGAGGTGATTACACGCCTCGCGCGGGCCGGCTTCGCTAGCGACCGCCTGCTTCTGTCAGTCGACATGGCGGATCTCTCGCTTTTGCTGCGGGACCGGCAGATTGCCGATCCCGGCCTCGAGCATATATTCGATTTCTGACCTATCGGATGGGTGACGCCATGATGAGGCGACTGGCACGCGGGACGAGCATTGCGATTGCGGTCGTTGCCGCGGTCTTCATGCTGTTTGCGGTCGTCTTTGCGGCAACGGGCGAGGCGCCGGCCGCCATGGTCTTTACCGTGCGCGGCATGGACCCTGCCGCCTTGCCGGACGGAGTCGCCATTCTTCGATGGGATAGAGGTTTTGCCGTGGTGACGGGCGAGCGGGCCGATTATATCAGGGCGCTTTATGTCAACGGCGCATTTCTCGTTCTGCCGGTGCGAAAGGGCGGCTGCCTGGCGTTTCGCCCGGCATCGAGCTGAGAAAAAAGCCGGAGGCTGGGTGCATCCGGCTTTGAATGGCCTCGGCGACGGAAGGGTGTCGCCTGAGGTGGGGAAGAGAGTGATATCAGAATGCGCTATGTTTTTCGTTCAGCGCCTTGACTTCCTCGGTCTCACGTCTGAGCGCTGAAATCGTCGAGGCCACGGACACTATGAACATGACGCTGATGAGGGCTGTGAGCACTGTCAAGATCGTGAACATAGGCATTCCTTTCCTGGGGAGTTGCGTTCTCGCCCCTCAGTACTGGCCCACCACGGCCGTGCGGGCCGAAGCATAGGGGCCATAAACCTTGGACGTATCGACCTTCTGATCATAGAGCGCGACGGTTGCGGTGAGCATGCCGGTGACCATTGCCATCCAGAGCACGTTAATCATCGTAATCTTGCCGGGCATCTTCGGTCCTTCCTGGCGCGCTTGTCGCATCTATGTCTCGGTTGAATGAACGCATCCGTGTGAAATTGGTTCCGCCGGATGTTGAGCGGGTGTTTACCAAGCCAGATCTGAAGCGACTTTGAATGTCTCGTTCATCTGGCGTTCAGATTCGAAGCGCGTTTTGGAGGGCAACCGGCCCTGCGCGGCGCGCACGATCGCCGCATGCTCGGCAAGCTCCGGTCGGACCCAATTCACCTCGTAGCGATCGGCGAAATAGCCATAGGCCATCTCGGCGGCGAAGGAGAAAACAACGGCAAGTGCAACGAGCACGATCAGCATGGACTTGGTCTTTCGGAGAGCGCCGGATGCCGGGATGGCAACGGCCGACTTGACGATCCGAGTTAAGCAGATCGCATCTGAAACGGCCTTGAATGGTCTATTCATCCACCGTTCAGTCGCCCGGGGCCGTCCAGCCCAAATCACTTGCGAGAAGGCGGCATCCATGACAAAAGGCGTCAAACCAACGGCCGGGTCAGATGACGACAGCTTTTTATCCGGGGTCCTTCGACCCGATCACCAATGGACATGTGGATGTTTTGGTTCAGGCGCTGAATGTCGCCGAGAAGGTCATCGTCGCGATCGGCATTCATCCCGGCAAGGCACCGCTCTTCTCCTTCGAGGAACGCGCGGAGCTGATCCGCCGTTCGCTTGGTGAAGTCCTGCCCGGCAAGACCGGCGACATCTCAGTCGTCGCCTTCGACAATCTGGTCGTCGATGCCGCCCGCACCCATGGCGCGACGCTCCTGATCCGCGGCCTTCGCGACGGCACCGATCTCGACTACGAGATGCAGATGGCTGGCATGAACAGGACAATGGCGCCCGATATCCAGACCATCTTTTTGCCGGCGGGGACGGCTTCGCGGCCCATTACCGCCACATTGGTTCGCCAGATCGCCGCCATGGGCGGCGACGTCAGCGCTTTCGTGCCGGCCGCCGTCTTGCAAGCCCTCACTTCCAAGCGCCCAAATTAGCCAAAGACTAGGCGGATAACGCCCAATGGAGCTCACATGAAACTCTTTTATCTCGCATTTGCCGGCGTGCTTTATCTCGCCTCTTTTGCCGGCGATGCCTTCGCCCAGTCGGCCGATCATTATCTCACCATCCAGCTGAAGAACGGTCCCGTCGTCATCCAGCTGATGCCTGAGGTGGCGCCGAAACATGTCGCCCAGATCGAGGCGCTGGCCAAGAAGGGCGAATATGACAATGTTGCCTTCCATCGCGTCATCCCCGGCTTCATGGCCCAGACCGGCGATGTGAAATACGGCAACATGGAAAAGAATTTCGACGCCAGCCTGGCCGGCACTGGCGGCTCCGACCTGCCTGACCTTCCAGCCGAATTCTCCAAGACCCCGTTTGTTCGGGGCACGGTTGGCATGGCACGCGCTCAGGATCCGAATTCTGCCAATTCGCAGTTCTTCATCATGTTCGCCGACGGTTCCTTCCTCAACGGCCAGTACACGGTCGTCGGCAAGGTTGTTTCCGGCATGGAAAACGTCGACAAGATCAAGAAGGGCGAAGGCCAGAACGGCGAAGTCAGCAATCCCGACCGCATGATCAAGGTCACGCTGGGCAAGAAGTAACCGACGAGAAGAAACAGAGGAAAAGACAATGGCCGAGATCAAGGATCCCGAAAACACCATCATTCTGGAAACCACCAAGGGTAAGGTTGTCATCCAGCTTCTGCCGCAGGTGGCACCCGAGCATGTCAAGCGCATCAAGGAACTCGCCCGCGAAAACGCCTATGACGGCGTCGTTTTCCACCGCGTCATCGCCGATTTCATGGCGCAGACGGGCGACGTGGAGTTCGGCAAGAAGGGCGGCGAGAACTTCAATCCGAGCCGCGCTGGCATGGGCGGCTCCTCCAAGGATGATCTGAAGGCCGAATTCTCCGCGACGCCGCATGTCCGCGGTACCTGCTCGATGGCCCGTTCGCAGAACCCGAATTCGGCCAACTCCCAATTCTTCATCTGCTTCACCGACGCTCCGTGGCTGAACAAGCAGTATTCGGTCTGGGGCCAGGTCATCGAAGGCATGGACAACGTCGACAAGATCAAGAAGGGCGAACCCGTCTCCGATCCGGATTCGATCGTCTCCATGCGGGTTGCCGCCGACGTCTGATTGTGATTTCTGCTGGAACCCGCCCTTGCGCGAAAGCGCGGGGCGGGTTTCGCTTTGCCTGAAAGTGCCCTTATGCGCGTAGACCTTTTCGATTTCGACCTGCCGGATGAACGCATTGCGCTGCGGCCCGCCGAGCCGCGCGACAGCGCACGCCTGCTCGTCGTCGATCCGAATGGGCAGACAATGCTTTCCGACCATCGTGTCTCCGACCTGCCGTCCTTCCTGCGGGCAGGCGACGCACTTGTATTCAACGACACCAAGGTCATTCCGGCCCAGCTCGAAGGCATTCGCCATCGCGAGGGTGCGGGCGGCCAGCAGGTGTCGGCGACGCTGCATATGCGTATCGGCGCCAACAAATGGAAGGCTTTCGCCAAACCCGGAAAGCGCATCAAGGAGGGTGATCGCATCGCCTTCGGTCATAGCGGCGAAAGCTGCATGATCGGCTCGCTTGATGCGACCGTGGAAGAGAAGGGCGAGGCAGGGGAAGTGACGCTTGCCTTTGACCTCTCCGGCCCTGTGCTTGATGAAGCGATCGCCGCAGTCGGTCACATTCCGCTGCCGCCCTATATTGCCGCCAAGCGGCCGGAGGATGAGCGCGACCGCGCCGACTATCAAACCATCTATGCCCGCGAGGAAGGCGCCGTCGCAGCGCCTACCGCCGGCCTGCACTTCACACCTGATCTATTCGAGGCGCTCGACAAGGCCGGTATCGAACGCCATTTCGTGACGCTGCATGTCGGCGCCGGCACCTTCCTGCCAGTCAAGGCCGATGATACCGACGACCACAAGATGCATCTCGAAAGCGGCTATGTCAGCGCCGAGACTGCCGCGCGGCTGAACAGGGTGAAGCAAAGCGGCGGGCGAATCGTCTGTGTCGGTACGACCTCGCTGCGGTTGATCGAGAGTGCGGCCGGGGAAAACGGAGAGATCAAGCCCTGGGCGGGCGCCACCGGCATCTTCATCACACCAGGTTATCGCTTCAAGGCGGTCGATATCCTGATGACCAACTTCCACCTTCCGCGCTCGACGCTGTTTATGCTGGTCTCGGCATTTGCCGGTTTCGAAACCATGCAGGCGGCCTACAAACACGCAATTTCGACAGGCTACCGCTTCTATTCCTACGGCGATGCCAGCCTTCTTTTCCGGAAAGATCAATGACCGAGAACTTCCAGTTCACCCTAACGAAGACCGATGCCGGCGCACGCCTCGGTGAGGTTTCCATGCCGCGCGGTACGATCCGCACGCCGGCCTTCATGCCTGTCGGCACCGTTGGCACCGTCAAGGCCATGTATCTCGACCAGGTGCGCGAGACCGGCGCCGACATCATCCTCGGCAACACCTATCATCTGATGCTGCGCCCGACAGCCGAGCGCGTCGCTCGTCTCGGCGGCCTGCACAAGCTGATCCGCTGGGAGCATCCCATCCTGACGGATTCGGGCGGCTTCCAGGTCATGTCATTGTCCGGCCTGCGTAAGCTCGACGAGCAGGGCGTCACCTTCAAGTCGCATGTCGACGGCAGTCTGCACCACATGTCGCCGGAGCGCTCTATAGAAATCCAGGGGCTGCTCGGCTCCGATATCCAGATGCAGCTCGACGAATGCGTGGCGCTGCCGGCCGAGCCGAAGGAGATCGAGCGCGCCATGGAAATGTCGCTGCGCTGGGCCGAGCGCTGCCGGGTCGCCTTCGGCGAACAGCCCGGCAAGGCGATGTTCGGCATCGTCCAGGGCGGCGATATCCCGGCGCTGCGCATCCGGTCGGCTGAGGAACTCACCAAGCTCGATCTCAAGGGTTATGCCGTCGGCGGTCTTGCGGTTGGCGAGCCGCAGGAAGTGATGCTGCGCATGCTGAAAGAGACGCTTCCCGTCCTGCCGCTGGAAAAGCCGCGTTACCTCATGGGCGTCGGCACGCCAGACGATATCCTGAAATCGGTCGCCTGCGGCATCGATATGTTCGACTGCGTCATGCCGACCCGTTCCGGTCGCCATGGCCTGGCCTTCACCCGCCGCGGCAAGGTCAATATCCGCAATGCCCGCCATGCCGAGGATATGCGCCCGCTCGACGAACAGTCGAACTGCCCGGCCTCGCGCGATTATTCGCGCGCCTATCTGCACCATCTCGTCCGCTCCAACGAGGCGCTCGGCGGCATGCTGCTCTCCTGGCACAACCTCGCCTATTACCAGGAACTGATGCAGGGCATCCGCAAGGCGATCGCCGAAGGCCGCTTCGCCGATTTCATGGCGGAGACGATGGAGGAATGGGCGAGGGGTGATCTCGAGCCGGTCTAAGCGCTGCCTGCGCTGCCGGTTGCGGGGGCTGTAGACGTCGGATTCGACGAAAGCATCATTTTGAGCTTTTTGCGCACCGGCTCGTCGAAGCGAACGGCGGCAATGCCCGCCACAATGAAAATCGCTATAACGACAACCATACCGGCTGCCGGAGAGGCAGGAAGGTCGTAGCCCTTTTGCCGCAATGTCTGCAGCAGGCTGAAGATCGGCCCGTGCAAGATATAAATCGGATAGGAAAGCCTCCCCAACGACCGGAACATCAGCTCGACAAAGCCGGTCTGCGTCGTGCGCATGGCAATCCAGACAATGGCCGGGAAAACCACAAGGCATATGAAGAGATCGAAATAGGGGAAGCCGAAGAATGTGGCGGCTGGTATGTTTACAATCAGGATCAGACAACCGCAGAGAAGAAGGCCGATAATGTTGCCATTATTGACAGTGTTTGGTTTTCGGACCTCGTACAACCTGTAAAGGCAGATCCCGAGCAAGAACGAGAACAGCACTCTTGAAAAGCCAAAGATGAAATAGCTCGGCTGGAAACCGATATCGAGGTTTCCTTCTAACAATGCTCCGTACAGAGCCATGCCGGCAGCCGCTAGCGCGATGGCGAGCAAGCTTCTGAGTGACAGTCGTATCAGGAGTATGGAGAACAGTACCCCGGCCCAAAGCTCGAAGAAGAGCGACCAGCTAGGTGCGTTGAATGGGAAGAGACTTCCGAGGCTCGTGCTTGGAATGAAGAGTATCCCCTTCAGCACAAGGCCCGCCAGGGCGGAGTAGTCCAAGCCAATCTGAATTGCATAGCTGACAAGGCCAATCGGAAGCGAAAGAAGATAAAGAGGATAGAGCCGAATGATACGCTGCAGCAGAAATCCGGCAGGCGAAATCTCCCCTGTTATCAGTCGCCTCTCATAGGAGTTGGCAAGAACAACGCCGCTCAAAAGAAAGAAGAGGTCGACAGCAAGGTAACTGATATTTGGACTTATCGGACCAAGTGCGCCTTCCGTGTGCCGGAAGATGACCATGATAGCTGCAACTCCGCGCAGCGCCTCAAGAGCCGTGAAAAATTGCTTGCCAGAATTCAACCTAACAATCCTCCGCTGCCACTTTCTTACTTGAGGAGGATTTCGAAATCATTAGCAACTGTTCCGTGTGGTCTGCGCGTCAGATCCCCTTGCTGTCCGCATCAGGCATGATCTGTACGCCGTTGATCCTGTAGCTGCCGTCCGGTTGGCGCGTGAGCTGATAGATCGCCGTCCAGTCCTTGCCGTCGCGGCCTGAGATCAGCACCTCATGATAGATCAGCGCGCCATTGTCGATCGAGCGGCTGCGTCCGAAGGCGTAGTTGCCGGGATGATAGACCGGCTCGTAGCTCTTCTTGACCATGGCGAAGAACAGGTTCTTGTCGGGATACATCGCCTTGATGCCGGGGGCGGCAAAGGAGTAGGCGGTCTCGGCATCGTCCTTGAGGAAGGCCTTGATCTGCTCCTCGATCATCGTCCGCGTCGTGTCGATCGGATCTTCGGCGTGCGCCGATACGGAGGAGAGGATGGACGCGGCACACAGAATGAAAACTGCGAAAAAGGCGCGCATGGATTGGTCTCCGGCTCCGCCAGGGAATGATCCCTGGCGGAGCAGAAGTGTAGGCCAATTTCCGCGCAAGAAAAGCGGACTTTACGACCAGCGCCGGAAGAGGGCGCTGGCGTTGACGCCACCGAAGCCGAAGCCGTTGGTGATGGCATAATCCATCGTGAGCGGTCGAGCCGTCTTGCCGACGATATCGATGCCGTCGGCGGCGGGATCGGCCTCATCCAGATTACGGGTCGGCGGCGCGATCTGGTCGCGCAGCGCCAGGATGGTGAAGATTGCTTCCAGCCCGCCGGCTGCGCCGAGCAGATGACCGGTCGCCGATTTCGTCGCGCTGACGGCAATGCCGCCGTTGCGGCCGAAGACGGTGCCGATCGCCGCGATCTCGCCCCTGTCGCCGACTGGCGTCGAGGTCGCGTGCGCGTTCAGATGCTTGACCTCCGACACGGGGATCTTTGCCTGCCGGAGTGCGGCTTCCATCGCCCGGCGCGCGCCATCGCCGTCTTCGGGCCCCGACGTCATGTGATAGGCGTCCGCCGCCGTGCCGTAGCCAACGAGTTCTGCGAGCGGTGTGGCGCCACGGGCAAGCGCGTGCTCCAGCGTTTCGATGACCAGGATGCCAGCGCCTTCGCCCATGACGAAACCGTCGCGCGCGGTGTCGAAGGGCCGGGACGCAAGTTCCGGCCTCTCGTTGAAGCCGGTGGAAAGGGCGCGCGCAGCGGCAAAGCCGCCAAGGCTCACCTTGTCAATGCAGGCCTCTGCGCCGCCGCAGATTGCCACATCCGCTTCGCCGGAGCGGATCAGCCGCGCCGCATCGCCGATTGCCTGAACGCTTGCCGCGCAGGCGGTCACAGGAGCGCCGAGCGGCCCCTTGAAGCCGTAGCGGATGCTGACTTGCCCAGCGGCGAGGTTGACGAGGAAAGAAGGCACGGTGAAGGGCGACAGCCGCCGGACGCCACGGGTCTCGCCGATCCGCACTGCTTCCGCGATAGCAGGAAAGCCGCCGACACCGGAGGCGATGATCGTCGCCGTGCGCTCGCGTTCGTCTTCGTCGCTCGGCATACAGCCGGCCTGCTTTACCGCTTCCTCCGTCGCCGCCATGGCGAACTGGATGAAGCGGTCCATCTTCTTCTGGTCCTTCGGCGGCACGTACCGGTCGGGATCGAAACCCGCTTGCGCATCCTCGGTGATATCAGGAACGACACCGCCGACCTTGGCCGAAAGCTCGCCGACGATATCTTCCGCCAGCACCCTCAGGCCCGACCGGCCGTCGAGAAGGCGCTTCCAGGCGGACTCGACGCCGGTGCCGAGTGGCGAGACAAGTCCCATGCCGGTGACAACGATGCGATCCATTTCATTTTCCTCTCTATGCGTCGATGCCGAGATACCAGGTGCGCATGCGGGCGACCCGCTCACGCACCTCGTCGTCGGCGGCGGGACCTGCAAGCAGGCTCGTATTTTCGGGAGTCACTTGTTCGCCGGTGCGCGCATCGACCAGCTTCGTCTGGCGCTCTTTGCCAGAGGCGGCATCCCCCAGCAGAAAGGCGAGATCCTCTTCCGGAATATGCCGGCTTCCCCAGGAAAACAGCGTCATCAGGACGGGAAAGAAGTCGCGGCCTTTTTCGGTCAGCAGATACTCGTAGCGGGCAGGGCGCTGTTGGTAGAGGCGCCGCTCGAACAGGCCTTCATCGATCAGATGCTTCAGCCGCCGCGTCAGGATGTTCGGCGCGATACCAAGGCTCTTCTGGAATTCGTCGAAACGCGAAAGCCCTTGGAAGGCGTCGCGCAGGATCATGATGCTCCACCAGTCGCCGACGCTGTCGAGCGCGCGCGCCGCGGGGCATTTGAAATGGCTGAAGCTTGTCCGTTGCATGATGATAGTCACTATAGCAGTAACTATCATCATGCAAGTTACTGCCGATCACTTTCGAAAATCCGGGCAAGCAGAACCCCGGTGACGAGCATGCCGGCTGCGGCGAAGATCGTATCGCCCGGCGTGCCGATATAGAGCGGCCCGATATTGGCAAAGAGCAGGAAGGCAATCAGGAAGTTCGCCCAGCCCCAGACGACGTTCACCACCGGCGAGCCGGGTTGCCGCGCCAAAGGGATTCGGAAGCGGCGGCCGCTGACGCCGTTGACGAAATGCGGGACGCCGTTGGTCAGAAAGGCTGCGGCAATGAAGTGGGCGATATAAGCGATCCAGGGCAAAGGCTTCTCCGCTGCTGCACGAGTGGCATCAACGGAAGAATGTGGCGGATATCCGTGGCGGCAAGAGGGGCGCGGGAAAGCCGGCTGCCCATGACGCCGCGGAAATTCGTTTTATTCGATGGTGGTGGAAGCGGCCGGACCGCTATCCCGATCAGAGAAGCTGGAAATCGCTGAAGTGAAGTGCGGGAGACTTGTCGAGATGGGCGACTTGGACTGCACTGCCCGCTGCACTTCCATCCGCGTCAAAGGATAAAGTGCCGCTGGTCTGATCGTAGATCAATTTATCATCGGCCTCGAGCGCTTTCGTTCCCAGAACGAAATTCTCATCCGAAAATTTGGATAGGCTGAGTTCTGGGAAAATCGTGTGGTCGAACAACAGCTTGTCGCCCGCTGAGGAAGAGAAATCCACAATCTTGTCGACGCTGGTATTGCTGGGTTTGGTATTGAAGACAAAGGAGTCGGCTCCGCCTCCACCGGTGAGGGTGTCCGCTTCTGTCTTCCCGACCAGCTTGTCGTCTCCGAGGCCGCCGATCAACCGGTCAGCCCCTTTCCCGCCGGTGAGGGAGTTATTGCCGTCATTACCTGTGAGAACGTTGGCCGCGTTGTTGCCCGTACCATTCAGATCGGACGTGCCGGTGAGCTTGAGGTTCTCTACGTTTCCGATCACATGCGCCGTGTCCGCGAGGCTGAAACTGATCGAAGACACGACGGTATCCGTTCCGCCGCCCCGGCTTTCGTCGACGATTTGTGTCGGACTGGTCACGGTAAATGTGTCGTTGCCGGGGCCGCCGTAGAGATGGTCGGTGGCCGGCGGCGTGCTGGTGCTGCCGCGTTCGATGTCGATGATAACGGGATGATCGACGATATCGAGTGTTAGCGACGAGACGTTGCTGAGGCTTTTGACGGCGGTCGTCCCGCTCAGGGGATCGAAGACCTGAACGGACCCGAACGATGCTCCGAGATTGACCTTGACGCTTGTCGCCGCCGCCTGAATGGCGGTGTCGGACGACTGGTTCCAGATATCGGGTTCGTTCCAGATGATGATCTGGTAGCTGCCGTCCGATTTCTCCGTCAGCAGGCTGCGGGCCGACGACCGCAGGCCATCGATCGAATAATTGAGGGTTCCCGCATCAAAGCTCGCCTTTGCAGCGCCATCGTCGCCAAGGATCGTGGTCAGATTGTGGATCGCCGTCGCAGCCGGCTTGGCTGAATAGTCGAGGTGGAAAAGACCGAAATGCTTTTCCTGGTTGGCGCCCCCTGGATCGGAATAGGCGTCCAGCAACTCGTAGATGAACGTGTTTTTCGAGCCGAGCGCCGCGCCGTCCATCAGCGTATTGAGTACGAGCTTTGCCTGCGTTGCTTCGCTGACGCCTTCCCAGCCGCCATTGCTGTCGGCGGTCAGCGAAGTGTGATAACCGGTTTCTGTGATCGCAAGCGGCTTGCCGGGATCGGCATTGCGCTGCACGCCGGATTCGCGGGAAAGCCAGGAATATGGCTGGTCTCCATCCTTCGCATAGGTGTGGATCGTCGTGTAATCGGAGGCGGAAGCGACCGTATATCCGGTAAAGCCGAGAACCGGTATGTTCTTCAGCAGGGGGTCGGCATTGACGGCGTCAAACAGGTCTTTCTGATAGGCGAGCGCGGCTGCTTGGCCGCTGAGGCCGTGATAGCTGACCGGCCAGTTGTTGACTTCGTTCGGACCTTCGATGCCGACGACCGAACCCGGATGGGCCTGCACGAAGGCATGCAGCCGCTGGGCGACGGTCGCGGGGCCCACTTCGCGCTGAGCGCTGAAGACGAATTGCACGCCGGCTGCGGCCGCATCGCCGAGATGCGTTTGACCGTTGGGATCGGACGCGGCGTTGGGGGCATGATCGCGGACCGTTTCGAGGCCGAGATAGTCGAGAGCCTTAACAACTTCCCCGACATTGGAATATTTTCCGTCGGTGTAGTCGATATGCGTATCGATGCCGAAGGAGCGAATAATATCGTTTATTCTAACGGCTTGAGCCATAAGATTTTCTCCCAGTTTAAGAAGGAATCGACGATGGGAATATATCCCCACTTGCTGGTGCCGACTCGATTTAATACACGGGGAGGGCCGTGCAACATTGCCCGTTAATCATGATAGATTGTTCTGAATGTGACCTGCTTCGCTTCACGGTTGCCGCGGAATTGCCGCTTGCCTTTTCACATTCAGCCTGCTGATCATGCCGTATGAGACGGCCGCATATCCCATTGCATGACCTAGTCCGATGCAGGTTTGGAGGATCCGATGACCGTCAATGTTCAATTCCGGTTTCGCAGCGGCCTGCCATCAGTTGCGTTCGACAACGTCCGCCTTCGTGGCAGTTGGGATGATGAACGCCGGCCTTCGACCGATTGGACCTCCGTTCCGATGCGGCCGGCCCAGGACGAAGACGGACAGGAAGTATTCATCGCCGATGTTTCCTTTCCCGATGCCGCGATCGGCACGAATTTTCGCTGGGGGATCGAGCTGGACCGGCCAGGCGCCCAAAACCTCTGGGCGATTGCAGCCGAAGTGGACGACGAGACATCCTCGTGTCGCGAGCGCTCCTTCGACCTTGAGCGGGACATGCCTCCGCAGGCTTATTATCTGACATGGATCGGCCGTCTGGGAGCGAACCGGTTTCAAAGGCCCGGCGCCGCCGATGGCATCCGCTTCTCGGTCTGGGCGCCGAACGCGAAAGAGCTTTCGCTCGTGCTTGCCGATCCCGCCATTGGCTATGTCGCCGATGATGGCACCGGCACGGTTGCAACCATCGCCATGCGAATGGCCACGGATGGGTTCTGGGTCGCTGGAACCGGCGACGACGACCGCTTGGCCGATTTCGATAGCATGGTCGGCGCGCCCTATATGTACCGCGTCAGGAAGGACGACGGATCGCTCGCCTATCGGACCGATATGTGGTCGCTCATGCAGATCGGTGCGGGAGATTTCGATCCGGATGGTGCAGTCTATCGCGGGTCGCCGGCGGGATTGGACGGGCCGCAAAGCTGCTCGGTCGTCTGCGATCCCAAACGGGTGGTGCTGCCGTCGGGACAAGAGGTGGCCGCCGAGGCTTTCTGGGCCGACGAATTCGCCGGCGGTCGAAAGCTTCCCGATCGGCTTGAGGATCTGGTGATCTACGAGCTGCATGTCGGCGCTCTCGGTTTCGGCAAGCCTGCGCCCGGTACGCTCGATGACGCCATTGCCTTCGTCGATCATCTCGCCACGCTGGGTGTCAATGCCGTGGAGCTGTTGCCGATCGCGGAATTCGAGACACGAGCCAACTGGGGTTACGGCACGTCGCATTTCTTTGCCGCCGATCAGGGCGCAGGCGGCACCGACCGGCTGAAGCTATTTGTCAAGACCTGCCACCAGCACGGCATCGCCGTCATCCTCGATGTTTGTTACAACCACTTCGATCCCGATGGCGAGCGCGCGCAATGGGCCTATGATTCCAACGACCACACGCGCAATATCTATTATTGGTACGAGGGACATCCCGAGGATTATGCCGATCCTACAGGCGGATATATCGACAACATATCCACGGGATGGGCGCCTGCCTTCGATGAGGAAGCCGTACGGCAGCTTTTCATCTCGAGCGCCGCCTTTCTCGTTTCCGTCTGCCATATCGACGGCTTTCGGTTGGATCAGACGAGTTCGATTCATCAATACCCGGTCTTGCATGCCGACGGCCGGCGCGCCGATCGAGCCGCAGCCTTCGGCGCTAAATTCTTGAAGCAGTGGACCCGTACGATGCGGCTGATCAAGCCGCAGCTCTTCCTGACGGCCGAGGATTATTCCGACTGGCCGGCGATGACGCAGCCGAGCCTGACTGGCGACGGGCTCGGCTTCGATGCGACCTGGTACGGCGACTTTCACCACAATCTCGTCGAATATCATGGCGGCGCGCAGGCGCAGCTGTTGAAAAATGCCGGTTTCGGCGACGAGCGGGCGCTGACCATGTCCTCATTCGCCGGCGCATTGCGAACGAGCGCGCGCTCCAAGGTGGTGTACAACCAGTCGCACGATGATTGCGGAAATCGCGAGGGATCGGCGCGAACCGCCGTCATCGCTGTTAACTTCGCGCCGATCGTCGGCGAAACCCGCAAGTGGGCCGAGGCACGGTCGAGGTTCGCTGCGGCGATGACGCTGCTGTCGGCCGGAACGCCGATGTTTTTCATGGGCGAGGAAATCGGTGCTCAGAAGCCTTATCGCTACAATGATTTCCTTCAGCACCGTGAGAATATTCTGGATGAGGCCACGAATGGCGGGGCGGCCATGCTCAGCTGTTATCGCGACCTGATCGCACTCAGCGTCCATCAGGACGCCATTCGCTCACGCAACATCGCCATCCCCGTGGTTCACGACGAAAACCGAGTGATCGCGTTTCATCGATGGAATGACGGCGAGGATTTCCTCGTTGTGGGATCGCTGAACGATGCTCCCTTCGAAGACGGCTACTGGCTGCATAGCGAACGACTGGGAGATGCCCTCTGGGAGGAAGTCTTCAATTCCGATGCTGAAGGATATGGCGGCTGGAACGTCGGCAATGGCGGTGGAAAGATCAGGGCCACGGCAGGAGCGCTCAATGCAGTACTGCCTGCAGCAGGTGTATTGGTCTTCCGCAGGCTGTAACACGCGCCGCGCAATGATGCGGCCAAAACGTCACGCGAAGCCGAGCGGCAGGTTTTCCGGCTTTCTGTCGGCGCCGTAGTCGCGTTCATGCGGAGAGCGGCGACGGCCGTCGCGGCGGGTGGAAAGATCAATGCGGTTTTCGGCAAAGATCCCATCGGCATAGGTGCCGGTGTCATGGCAATCTGCGTCGATCTTCGGGGCAAGGATTTTCAGGATCATCGGGGTTCCTCCACGGCGCACCATCAACATTCGGACAGACCGCTTGGTTCCATTTATAAATCCTGAATTATTAATAAATTAACCATAAGCGCCGGCGAAGGGCGCATTTCGGCTGGATGCCTCCGGCGGCGTCCAAAGGCGTCTCGATGGAACTCGCAACCTTGCTCGCCGTTCATCTCGGTGAGCAGAGGAGGTTTCCATGCAATTGATCGAAACTCGTGTGACACAGGCCGGCGGCTTCCTTACCGTCGAATTCCTGGGTGAGGGAGGGGAATCGATTTCCGTCAGGATCGACAACTCCGATGGCGTACTCGATGAGAAAGCGGCGGTGGATCATGCCAAGGTCATGATGGTGCAGCTGACGGCCTTTACCGGACCGGGCACGGACGGCAGCGTCAACCGTTATGATGCCCTGAGCAACGGCAACTTCGATGAAGGCAGTCAGGGTCTGATCGGCCAGGCCAGCGCGCGCTCAAGCAAGGATCGGGACACGCTGGAAGACGAACTCGAGGAGGGACTTGAGGATACCTTTCCAGCAAGCGACCCCGTCTCGGCAACGGTTTCATCCATCCCGGCCAACGCGCCGCGCCGCTAATCCGTGGACGGCATGTCCGCCCGCATGACAGATTGATGTCGAAACTGAGAAACAGCTGAAAACATCAGGTGTCTGTTTGACATGGGAGCCTCCTAGAGAGGTGCCAAGGAAGGGACGCAAGTGACCACACTCGCGCTTCCCTGTCTTGGAGATGCGCGCGCCCCATGAAAATCATTCAGATCACCGACACCCATTTCAGCCCGAACAAGCCGCATTTCAACGGCAACTGGGCGCCGCTCCTGACGTGGATCGAGGGGACAGGCGCCGACCTGATCGTCCATACCGGCGATCTCACCGTCGACGGGGCCGACAAGGACGAGGACATCACCTTCTCGATGGATCTGATGCGTCAGGTGTCGATCCCGATGCTGATCGTCCCCGGCAATCATGACGTCGGTCATTTCAAGGAATCCGATCAGCCCGTCAACGCCGAGCGGCTGGCGCGCTGGCGCAGCCTTGCCGGCGACGACCGCTGGCTGGAGGATACTGCCGGCTGGCGTTTCATCGGGTTGAACTCTCTGCTTCTCGGCCATGAGGACGACGAAGAAGAGGCCCAGTTCGAATGGCTCGCCAGGGCGCTTTCCGAAAGGGCAGGGCGGCGCGTGGCGCTTTTCGCTCATAAGCCGCTGTTCGTCGATGCGCATGATGAAGGCGATACCGGATACTGGAGCGTTCGTCCCGCCCAGCGCAGGCGGCTCTATGATCTGATCGCGGCCCATGACGTGGCGCTTTTCGCAAGCGGCCATCTTCACTGGGCCTGGCAGGGGCGTTTCGGCAATACAGAGCTGACATGGGGTCCCTCGGCCGCCTTCATCATCGACAAGATGGAACGCGAAATGCCGGGCGAGCGCCTGATCGGCGCCGTCGTCCACGAGTTCGATACGTCGGTCGCAAGCAGGATCGTCGCTATTCCCGGCATGACCGCGCATGTGCTCGATGACGTCGTGCACGAGGTCTATCCGCAGGCGGTCAAGCTGCGGGAGCCCGTCGAATGAGTGCGCTCTCGCTTCGCGGCATCACCAAGGCTTTTGGCGGCAACCATATCCTCAATGGCGTCAGCCTCGAGGTCGGCGCCGGCGAATTCATCGCGCTGGTCGGTCCCTCCGGCTGCGGCAAGAGCACGCTTCTGCGCGTCCTCGCCGGTCTCGACCATGCCGATAGCGGTGAGATTCTGATCGGCGGGAAAGATATGTCCGGTGTGGCGGCCGCCGATCGCAACATCGCCATGGTCTTTCAGTCCTACGCGCTCTATCCGCATCTGACGGCGTCTCAGAACATCGCTGTGCCGCTGGCGATGCGCCGGCTGTCGACGATGCAAAGGCTGCCCTTCATCGGCTCGTTGGTGCCGGGCCAGCGCGCCACCTGCGCGATGATCGCCCGCGACGTCCGGGAAATGGCAACGTCGCTGAAGATCGACCACCTGCTTGACCGCAAACCCGGCCAGATGTCTGGCGGCCAGCGCCAGCGCGTGGCGCTCGCCCGCGCCATGGTGCGCCGGCCGAGCATCTTCCTGATGGACGAGCCGCTGTCCAACCTCGACGCCAATCTGCGCGTCCACGCCCGCGGCGAGATCGTCGAATTGCATCGCCGCGCCGGCGTGCCGACGCTCTATGTCACGCATGACCAGGCAGAGGCGCTTTCGATGGCGGATCGCGTCGCTGTGATGATGGGCGGCCGGTTGCTGCAGATCGCAAGCCCCGAGGTCATCTATGACGATCCCGCCCATATCGAGGTCGCTCGCTTCATCGGCCAACCGCGCATCAATCTGCTGCCGGCAGAGGCTGTGGACGGTGTGGTTGCCTTTGGAGACCTGCGTCTGACGCTCGAAAACCCGCCAGCCGGCAAAGCGCCGGTCACGCTCGCCATTCGTCCCGAGTTCGTCTTTCTGGACCGGAGCCGCAAGGACGGGCTTGCAGCCCGGATCGAGCGCGTCGAGTTCCTGGGGTCGGAGGTCATCCTCTATTGCCGCCTCGATGCGATCGGCGAGACCGTGATCGCCAAGGTTCAGCCGCCCGAAGCCGCGGGCCTCACGGCTGGCGACCCGGTCGGGCTCAAGCTGGCGCCGGGCAGAACGATGGCCTTTGCCGAGACTGGCGGCCGACTGGCCGTTCGCGCCGAGGCCGGCAGCGGGCTTGCAGCAAACGACGCTGAGCGGGAGACGGCACATGGCTAGTGTCGTCTCCATGTCCGTGCCAGGCAATCCCGCCATGGCGCATCGACGCAGCGAAGCCCGCATTGCCTGGATGCTGGTGCTGCCGGCAATGATCCTGCTTTTCCTTTTTGTGCTTTTGCCGGTCGCGGCTGTCATCTTTCTCGGCTTTACCGATTTCGAACTCGGCTACGGCAAATTCCGTTTCGTCGGCTTCGAGAATTACGCGCATCTGATCACCGACCGCACCTTCCGCACGTCGCTCTGGAACACCACGGTTTACACGGCGATCGTCGCGCCCGTCTCGATCCTTCTCGGCCTCGGCATCGCCATGCTGATCGAGAGCGAGACGGCCGCGCGCAGCTTCTTCCGCACCGCCTATTTCCTGCCGGTCGCCTCGCTGATCGTCGCCATGGCGACGGTCTGGCAATATATGTTTCACCCCACCATCGGCCCGATCAATGCGTTACTGGCGCTTGCTGGCCTTCCCGGCCCGAACTGGCTGGGCAGCTCCGGCACGGTCCTCTACAGCCTGTCGATCATCGGCGTCTGGCAATCGGCCGGTTTCAACATGGTGCTTTTCCTCGCCGGCCTGACGGCGATCCCGCGCGAGCTGTACGCCGCGGCTGAAGTGGACGGCGCCAGATCCTCCTTTGATCGCTTTCTGCTGGTGACCTGGCCGATGCTCGGGCCGACGACGCTCTTCGTCATCACCATCAGCATCACCAATGCCGTTAAGGTGTTCGAGACGGTCAAGATGTTGACGGATGGCGGCCCGAACAAAGCGTCCGAAGTGCTGCTCTTCACGATCTACCAGGAAGGCTTCGTCTATCTGCGCGTCGGGTACGCCTCGGCGATGACGGTAGTCTTCCTCCTGATCCTCGTGGTGCTGATGTTCCTGCAATACCGTATTCTCGACCGCCGGGTGCATTACACATGATGGCGAGCAATTTTTCCCTCGGCAGGGTCATTCGCCTGAGCCTGCTTTTCCTCGGTGCGATCGTCTTCCTGTCGCCCTACCTCTTCATGATTTCGGCAGCCGGAAAGACGCAGAGCGACATCTTCACCTCGTCGCTGTCGCTGATCCCCGCGCATCTCGCCTATGTCGAGAATTTCGCCAAGGCCTTGAGCCGGGTGCCGATGGCGCGGCTTCTATGGAACGGTGTCGTCGTCTGCGGACTGATCTTCTTCTTTCAGGTGCTGGTGGCGATACCCTGTGCCTACGCCATGGCAAAGCTACGCTTCGCCGCAGCCCGCGCCATGATGGTGCTCGTCATGCTCGGCCTTCTCGTGCCGATCCATGCGACCGCGCTGCCGCTCTACGTCGCCTTCGATAGCGCCTCGCTGCTGAACAGCTATGCCGCGCTTGTAGCGCCCTTTACCATTTCGGTTTTCGCGATCTTCATGTTCCTGCAGTTCTTCCGCGCCATGCCGGACGATCTCATCCATGCCGCCCGTCTCGACGGCATGTCGGAACTCGGCATCGTCGCCCGCGTCATCGTGCCGAATGCCTGGCCTGCTGTGACCGCCTTCGCCATCTTCTCGGTTGTCGCCCATTGGAACGACCTCTACTGGCCGCTGATCGTCATCAGCAAGCAGGATTACGCCACACCGCCGCTCGGCCTGATGTATTTCCGGGCCGCCGAAGCCGGCGACGACTACGGCGCGCTGATGGCGGCGACCCTCATCATTACCCTGCCCCTCGTCGCCGCCTTCCTGCTTGCGCAGAAGCGTTTCGTCGAGGGCATCACCATGACCGGTCTCAAAGGCTGACCGGCTTCAACCAGGAGAACGAGCGATGAAACCTATCACCCAGCTTCTCGCCGCAGCGGCCGTATCCTTGGCAATCGCGCTTCCCGCGCATGCCGAGACGACGCTGACGGTTCATTACCCGATGCCGGGCTTCTTCAAGGACGTGATGGACACGATCTCGAAGAAGTTCATGGCAGAAAACCCCGATATCAAGATCCAGTTCGCCAGCCCCTCGGCAACTTATGAAGAAGGCATCCAGACGATCCTTCGCCAGGCCGGCACCACCGAAATGCCCGACATCACCTTCATCGGCCTGAACCGCCTGCGCATGCTCAACGAGCGCGATGTCGCCGTTGATCTCGGCCCGCTCGTCAAGAAAGACGGCAACATGGCCGAGCAGGGCTTCTCCGACACGATCCTCAAGCTCGCCCAGGTCAAGGGCAAGCAGGTCGGCCTCGCGTTCGCGACCTCGAACCCGATCATGTATTACAATGCCGATCTCGTGAAAGCGGCCGGCGGCAACCCTGACAATCCGCCGAAGACCTGGGATGAAGTCATCGCTCTTGGCGGCAAGATCAAGGCGCTCGGCAATGGCGTCGACGGCATCGATTTCCGCTGGCAGAGCGACGACTGGATGTTCTCAGCACTGCTCTTTGGCGCCGGCGGCAAGATGCTGAGCGATGACGAAAGCAAGGTTACCTTCAATGGTCCGGAAGGTCAGAAGGCTGTCGAGGTCCTGCATCGCATGGTCACCGAAGGCGGAATGCCCGTCTTCACCAAGCCCGCCGGTGAGCAGGCTTTCGCGGCCGGCAAGGTCGGTTTCGAATTCCAGACGACGGGCGCGCTGCGCAACACCATCAAGAACGTCGGCAACAAGTTCGACCTGCGCACGGCCAAGATCCCGCTGATCGATCCGGTGAACGGTCATCTGCCGACGGGCGGCAACGCCGTCGTCATCCTGACTCATGACGCCGCCAAGCAGGACGCCGCCTGGAAGTTCGCCAAGTTCGCCGCCGGCCCCTACGGCGCCTCCGTCGTCGTGCCCGGCACCGGCTATGTCCCGAACAACGAGCTTGCCGCCAAGTCGCCCGAATATCTCGGCGATTTCTACAAGCAGAACCCGCTGTTCCAGGCAGGCCTCAGCCAGATGCCGGTCATGATCCCTTGGTATGCCTTCCCCGGTTCGAACGGCGTCAAGGTCACCCAGACCATCGTCGATAACCTCTCGCGCATCGTCGACCAGTCTGCCAAACCGAAGGAAGCACTCGACGACGCAGCCGCTGACGTCGAAGGCATGCTGCCGCGCAGCTGATTGCTCGATCACGAATAACAGGGAAGGCCGCCGTGCTGAGCGCTTGGCGGCCTTTCTGTTTCGCAAGCTTCAGATAGCGCGCACTGTGCCGCCGCGACGGAGCGTATAGGCGACATCGAGATGGCGGGCAGGGGCGGCATTCTCCGCCATGTCGAGAAGCAGCGAGGCGGCCGTCGCCCCCATGCTGGCATCCGGCATCTCGATGGTGGTCAGCGGCGGGTCGATCAGCCGGCCGATGGCGATGCCGTCGAAGCCGGCGACCGAAATATCGCCTGGAACCGAGAGCCCATCGCGCTTCAGGGCGCCGATGACACCGAGCGCGAGAAGATCGTTGGAGGCGATGATCGCCGTCGGAGAAAGTGCGTTCATCACACCACTGAGATCGAGCTGGTCATAACCGTTGACGAAGGGGATCTGCACGGCATCGAGCGGAGCCAGCCCGTTTTCCGCGATGGCATCGAGATACCCCTGATAGCGAAGGCGCGCGCGGTCGGACGCGGCGAAATTGCCGGAGAGGAAGAGAATGCGGCGGTGGCCCATGCCGAGTAGGAAGGTGGTGATCTCGCGGCCGGCGCCTCGATTGTCGGCAGTGACCGCCGCCGGAAACTGCGCCGTCGGCAAGTTGTTGAGCAGGACGGTCGGCGGGAGCTTTGCAAGCAGCGCCTCGCTCGTCGATGGATCGCAGACGGTGAGGATCAGCCCGGTCGGGCGATCGTTCAGGAGTGCTGCAACCGCATCGGCCTCCCGCGCCGGATCGTAGTTCGATTGAGCGATCAAAACGCCATGGCCCGCCACCAGCATGCGGTTCTGAATGCTCGACAGCGACGAGGCGAAGACCGGATTGGTGATGCTGGGGATCAGCACGCCGACCACGGGCCTGCGCCCGAGCCGGCCGACGGAGGGGCCGGCCGCGCGATAACCGAGTTCAGCTGCGGCCCGCCGCACCTTACGCACCATCAGATCGCTCGCCGGCCCGTTGCGGTTGAGAACGCGGCTTGCGGTCGCCAGCGAACAGCCGGCGCGGAACGCGACCTGTTGCAATGTGGCCATGGAAGACACCTCCTGGTGACAGCATCAGGCGCGATCCCTTAGGCGCTTTCGATGACAGTGATCTGACACTCGGCCGCTGATCGGGGAGAGCGGCGATAACGGCAAGCCATTTCGGTTGAGCCCTGCGTCGAGATGAAACTGCCGTAACGTTAGGCATCTGCCAATCGGTTAGGGATCAAATCTGCCTTCATCCAATGTATTTCGCTTTGGACATGGCCGGCCCGTACATATTTGCCCATGCGAACCGGCATGTCCGCCTCGCTGAATGCTCCAGCGACCCTTGCGACAAAGCCTTCGTGGCGGCTCTTGTCCAGTGACGCAGCCAAATCCTCGAAAAGGCCGGCCCTGAACGGCCCGCGATAGAGTGTCGGCACGGCTATGATCAACAGTTCTTCGAACCGGAGCAGCGTCAGGTCCCATGGCTGGATCTCGTCGCCGTTGACCCATGCGAAACCGAGAAAATAAGAGGGGAGCGCGTCATAGGTGACGGAATGCCGGGCATACAAGTTTTCACCGACAATGCGTTCGTCCTCGGCAAGTTGAGGCGAGATACTCGACGCAAATGCTTTCAGCCAATCCCGCGACGGATGCCACGATGAATGGTCGTGTTTTCCCCATCCATTTTCTCCGTAACCAGAAGATCGGTGTCCACCAGTCCTTCAAGCGACGACATGATCCTGTCGTCGCTGGTCGCGCCGGGCGAGATAGGCAGATGGAAGGTGCGTCCTATTTCTTCATGCAGCAGCTATAGCTGGCGCTCTGTCACGCCAGCAAGGCAGGAATGATCCCCGAACTAAAAGTTAAACTGCCATATTCGATGCTGCCGACATCACTTCCCGCGGGGCGGGGCCGCCGAACATATGGCGGCCACCATCCTCGACTTCGGTGAAACACCAGCGCACGACGCCATCCCGATCGAGCAGGAATTCGCCGACAAGTTGACCGTGGCCGGTGGCGATCATCTGTGTGTCGTCCTCGGTGAATTCATAGCCATCAGCCTTGTCGAGATATTCCACCGCATCCATCACGCCCATCGGCGCTGGAAGCTCGCCCGGCATGTCGATTTGCATCGAGGATACAGTGCTCATGCTGACTTTGTGCGGCCAGTCGTTCTCGTTTTCCGTGAACTGAAGGTTCGGCAGGCCGAAGGCCTTGTGCGATACCCGTTCCGGGTCTGAAGCCGCCAGCAGATTGGGAAGCGGGTGGTAGCGGAAATAGAGGCGGGCGCGATCGATCGGCGTGTTGACGACGGTCAGGCTATCGATGCCTTTCTCCTGTAAGGCACCGGTGAGTTCGGCCATGGCGGCGATCTGCCGGCGACAGAAGGGGCAATGCAGTCCGCGGAACAACCCGACGAGCACCGGCTTCTGACCGCGAAAATCGTCAATGGCGATCTTGCCCTGGCGGGTGATCGCATCCAGCACCACGTTCGGCGCGCGATCTCCTGGCTGCAATGGTTTTCCTAGGTGGTTCTCCTGCATCTTTCATTCCTCCCTATATAGTCGATTCTTCTCATCGATCTCCTGCAGTCGTTGCAACAGGGACAGTCAGTCGAGGAACGGCAATACGACGAGCGTGGCTGGATCGAGGTTGTGGCGGATGCATACATCCTGTGCCAGCGTGAAATACCGTTCCGCCTCGTCTATGTCGTCATGCTCGAGGCTGAGTGTCGCGAGACCATCATAGCACGGAAAGAGCAATTGCGGCTCGTCAATTTCCTTCGCAACCTCAAGGGCTTCCTCGTAATACTTACGAGCTAGCTTCGGCTGCCCATGGCACTGATGAATCTGGGCGAGCACAATCAGCGGCACGGAGAGATGATCGCGCTGATCGAGCGCCCGGTCGATTTCGACGGCCTTTTCCGCCGCCGGCACGCCTTCGGCAGCGCAGCGATCGGTGAAAGTGCAGCAGGAGACTGCGAGATTGGCGAGAAGGCGCGCCTGGAAGCCGAGATCGCCGATACGGGTCGCCACTTCCAGTCCACGCCGGCAGATCCTGATGGCGTTGCCCGGATCGACGATCGTGTAGAGAACGCCGAGATTGGAGTAGGCGCGACAGGCGGCACTTTGCAGATCGGCCTTTTCGGCGACGGAAAGACTGTGTTCCACTTCCTGCACGGCATCGCGCCGCCGCCCGAGCCGCGCAAGTGCGGCACCCTTGGTGTTCAGCGCCTCCGCCATCGCTCGCGCTGCCTCCCGTCCGGCCTCGGTCGTTCCGTCGATCGGCAGCGTCTGCAGGCGTTGCAGCGCCTGCGTCGCCCAGTCGGCGGCAGCGGCCTGATCCCCCATGCGGAAGGCTAGATGACCGCGTTCCTGCAGAAGATGCGCATGCTCGACCGGCGCATCGATTGCCGCGATCAGTGCTTCGGCCTCGGCGCAATGTGTCTCCGCCTGATCGCGGCGCCCCGCATCGAGATGCAGGCGGCCGATCTTTCGCAGTATCCTCGCTGCGGCGATAGGGTCGTCCTTGGAGCGATGGATCGCAAGTGCGCGCTGGTAATGGCTCAAAGCAGCGTCGCGCAGGCCGGCCGGGCCGCAGAGATCGCCAAGGCGCTCCAGAAGAGCCGATTGCTCTGGCGTCACCTCCGCCTCGTTTGCAAAGGTAGCAAGCGCCTGGCGGTAAAGGCGCATCGCATCGTCATTGGCGTAGGTCTTGCGCGCCAAATCCCCCGCCGCCATCAGATAGGCTGCTCCCTTGGCTCTTTCGGTGGTCAGGCTGAAGTGGTGGCCGAGCAGCGCCAGTTGCTCGGGCCGGTCGGGAGAGGCGCCATATTGGCGTTCCAGAACCTGGCCGATCCGTCGATGAAGCTCCATGCGTCGTTGCAGCAGGAGATTATGGTAGATGACGTCATGCATCAGCGTCTGGCTGAATCGGTAGCCCGGCGATACAGCGGCGTCGGGGCCGCGCAGTTCCTCGATGATATTGGCGTCGCAGAGGTAATCCAATGCAGCATCGATGCCGGCCGGATCGGTGGCGACGGTGCGCAAGAGCGCGGTATCGAACTTCGGTCCCACCACCGCCGCCTCTTGCGCCGATCGTCTTATCTCCTGCGGCAGACGATCGACGCGGGCAAGCAGCAGCGCTTGCAGATTGACCGGGATATCGACATCCGTGTCTTCGGTCGCAACATGCCAGTGCTGACCGTCATGGTGCAACGTGCCCATGTCGATCAGTCCCCGAAGGATTTCTTCGATGAAAAGCGGATTGCCGCCGGCTCGATCGAGGATGCGCTTGCGCATCGAGACCGGCAGCTTGCCGTGAGCCTCGCCGAAAAAGGCTGCAAGCAGCTTCTGCCCGTCGGCTGCCATGAGCGGACCAAGGCGTTGCACGGTGACGCTGACACGATCGGAATTCAGCGGGTCGGTCTGCGATGTCGGCCGGTAGATCGCAAGCAGCATCAGCCGGCTGCGCTCCAGCCGGTCCATCATGAAGCGAAGCACTTCCAGCGAGGCGGCGTCCGCCCAATGCAGATCCTCTATGACGAGCAGCAGAGGGCCTTGCCCCAGCCGCCGCTCGAAGACGGTGCGGACCGCATAGAAGATCTGCCGCCGCAACTGCTCCGGCTCGATATGCCGCAACGCGCCGTCGGGATCACCGAGGCCGAGGACGTGCAGGAAGAGCGGTAGTAGCCCCTCGACATCCTCCTGTGTGAAATCCAACGCGCGAAACCCAGTCGACAGCAATTGCCGCGTCCTGTCGGGATCATCCCGCTCGCCCACGCCGTAGGCGCTGCGCACGACCGCGGCAAGCGTGCCATAGGATTGTTCGCCGAGGGGAGAGCAGGTGGCTTTGCGAATGGCGAGGCCCGGGAAGCGGCCGGCATTGCCGGCGATTGTCACGAATTCATTCGCCAGCCGTGATTTGCCGATGCCCGCTTCGCCAATCAGGCGAACAAGCTGTGCCGCGCCCCCGCAGGCAAGATCGAGGCATGTCAGCAACCGCGACAGCTCCGCATCCCGTCCGATCATCGGCGCTTGCAGGCCGAAATTTTCGAGCCCCCGCGCCGTATGCGGCGCTTCCAGGAGCCCTGTCAGTCGATGGACATGGACGTTGCCGCTTTTGCCCCGCAGCGTCTGTGCGCCGAGACTATCGAAGGCAAAGGCATGGCGGGTGAGGCGATAGGTCAGCGGCCCGACGAGGATGTCGTTTTCGCCGGCCATGGATTGCAGGCGCTGTGCCGTATTCACCGTGTCGCCGGTCACGGAATAGGACTTAGCGCCGACCGCACCGAAACCGCCGGTGACGACAGGGCCGCTGTTGATGCCGATATGCAGCCGCAGCGGCACGCGGGCGCGTGAATGCCAGCGCGTGCCGACCTCCGTGGCTCGATCGATCATGTCGAGCGCGGCGTTAAGCGCCCGGATCGGATCGTCCTCATGGGCCACCGGCGCGCCGAACAACGCCAGCAGCGCATCGCCGACGAACTTGTCGACGAAGCCCCCATAAGTCTCAACCGCCTGGGTCATTTCTTCGAACAATTCGTTCTGCAGCACCCGCATGACTTCGGGGTCGATCTGCTCGCTCAGGGTGGTGAAGCCGCAGAGATCGGCAAAGAGCACGGTCACCGGCCGCCGGTCCGCATCGCTATCTGATTTTTCCGGTGCAGCCACCTCGACAATTGGCTTCAGGACGGGCTGCGCCGTGCCGGCGAGCGACGTGCCGCATCGAGGGCAGAAAGCGAAATCGGGCTGACATGCGTAGCCGCAGCCGGCACATGAGAGCGGCTGCTTTGCGCCGCATCGCGGACAGAAAGCAAAACCGCTTTGAATATCGAAACCGCAGCCGGCGCACTCCATCGCACGCGTCTCACGAAGAGCCCACTTCGTTCGGCTGGTCAGCCGCTACTGGCAGGCTTCAAAAGCGAAGACAAGCATGAACCTGCTGCCACTTGCCTGCAAGCATTAAACAAGCGGCGGGGGCGACGTGACAGCGTTGAATGCGGGCTGCGAACGGGATCTGAAGCGGGACGTCAAACGGCGTCGCCTCGCCCTGAGAGAAACTGGCGAAATCGTTCGGACTTCGGCTGCGTGAAAAGCTCGGCAGGCGCGCCGGTTTCTTCGATGACACCCTTGTGAAGAAACACCACCTTATTGGAAACGTCGCGCGCAAACGCCATCTCGTGCGTCACGATCAGCATAGT
Organism: Rhizobium sp. Pop5; assembly: GCF_024721175.1. Classification (NCBI taxonomy): domain Bacteria; kingdom Pseudomonadati; phylum Pseudomonadota; class Alphaproteobacteria; order Hyphomicrobiales; family Rhizobiaceae; genus Rhizobium; species Rhizobium sp. Pop5. The sequence goes on from NZ_CP099399.1 coordinate 1,683,236, forward strand.
GCGACCTTCTTCAGCAAGTGAGCGCATCACCTTCAGCACTTCGCCGACAAGTTCGGGGTCGAGGGCGGAGGTTGGCTCGTCGAACAGCATGACCTTCGGGCGCTGCGCGAGCGCGCGAGCGATCGCGGCGCGCTGTTGCTGCCCTCCGGACAGGTGGGCGGGATAGAAGTTTCGCTTGTCGGCGATACCGACCCGCTCAAGCAGGGCTTCGGCCTCCGCAATACATTCCGCGCGGTTGCGTTTCTGCACGTGCACCGGCGCTTCGATCAGGTTCTCCAGGATCGTCATGTGGGACCAAAGATTGAAACTCTGAAACACCATGCCGATGTGCTCGCGCATCCGATCGACTTGTCTGCGGTCGGCAGGTACCGTTCTGTGCCCTGATCGTTTCAGACCATATACCTCACCGCCGATACGGATCTCCCCGCTGTCGGGAACTTCGAGCATATTGAGACATCTGAGCATCGTCGATTTGCCCGATCCGGACGAACCGAGAATGGAAACCACATCGCCCTCGTGCGCTTCGAACGAAACGCCCTTCAAGACTTCCAGCGGGCCAAAGCATTTCCGAAGATCTTTGACTGAAACGGCAGCGTTTTTGTCTTTGTTGTCGCTAGCCGAAAATGTTCCCCTGCCAGACATGCATACTCCCATCTAAGATTGCAACCGCATGCGCATGTGCGGCGAAAGCCAAAATTCGACCAGCAAGAGCATGCGCGTCACGATAAAATTGATTGCGAGGTAGATCGCCCCCGCGACGATGAAGATCTCGAAGGCGCGGAAGCTGTCGGCGATCAACTTTCCGGCCAGGCCGGTGACTTCCATGATCGTGATGACGGACGCGAGCGCCGTCGCCTTGAGCATCAGGATGATCTCGTTGCCATAGGCCGGCAGCGCATGCCTGATGGCGATCGGAAGGATGATCCGTCTGAAGAGCAGAACGCCCGACATCCCGCAGGCGCGTGCCGCCTCGATCTCCTGGCTGGAGACGGCCCTGAGGCCACCGCGGAAAATTTCGCTGCAGTAGGCGGCCGTGTTCAGAGTAAGCGCCAGCACCGCACACCAATAGGGCTCGCGAAAGAACCACCAGAGCCCGAGGTCTTGCAACCCGTGCCGAAACTGGCCGAGGCCATAATAGATCAGGAACATTTGGACGAGCAGAGGCGAACCTCTGAAGACGAAGACGTAGGCACCGGCTATGTTTCGTCCCATCGCACCGCCGGTCACCGCCAGCAGCGAGATCGCAAGCGCCAGGATGCTGCCTGCCAGGATGGAGGTGACCGCAAGCTCGAGGGTTAGCGGCACACCGGTCAGAAGCGTGAGAAACGTATCCCACATGAAGCCGATATCCGTCATAGCGCTCTCCTCACGCCTTGGGTCGTTCGAGCTTCCATTCGTTTGAACACAATCGAGGAGAACCAGGTTACGACGAGGTAGAGAATGACCGCCGACAGGTAGAACTCGAAGGGCCGGCGAGTGGAGCCGGCGGCGATCTGCGACTGGCGCAGTAGTTCGACGAGGCCCGTGACGGAGATCAATGCCGACTCCTTCAGCACGAGTTGCCAGGTGTTTCCAAGGCCGGGAATGGCGTAACGAAGGACGAGCGGCGCGACGATACGCCTGAATTTGGGCCACGGCCGCATGCCGACGGCGCTGGCGGCTTCGATTTCGCCGCGCGCAACCGATCTGTAGGCTCCGCGAAATACTTCGGCCTGATAGGCCGCCGAAACCACGCCAAGCGCTAGCGTCCCGGTCAAAAAGGCCGGCATTCCGATAAAACCTTGATACCCGAAAAGGCCGCCGACAGTCCCGAGGAAGGCGCTGCCGCCGAAATAGAAGAGGTAGATGACCAGAAGGTCAGGCACGCCGCGAAGGACGGTCGTGTAGCAGTCGGCAAGCCAGCGGAGTCCCATGTGGCGGGACAGCTGCATGAAGGTGACGACCGAGCCGATCACCGTTCCAGCCAGAAAGCCGCAGACGGATACTCCGATCGTCATGGCCGCCGCGGTCAGAAGCAGCCACCCCCAACCGGTCGGTCCGAAACCGATGAGAGTCAGGTAACTACCAATAAATGCCATGCGTGGACCTCTTGATGACCGATCAGGGTTGCTTCACTCGGCAGCGCGCCGGTGCGCCCAAATGCGCTGAAGCTTCGACATGTTCTTGAGCGAGCTTTGGACATGCGCGCGAGCTGCGATCGCGGCAGCCTCCTTATCGCGTGCGCAGATGGCGTCCGCGATTGCCCGATGCTCGTCGAGATCGGTGTGCTCCAGGTCAACCCAAAGCACCTCGAGCCAAAGCGCCAGGCGAAGCTGCTGGTAAATTTGATCCGTCGCCCTCACGAGGGCCTCGTTTCGGGTCGATTCGACGATCACCCGATGGATGTGCAGTCCAAGATCGAGATTGCGCGCGGCGTCCGACGGCGCCTCGTTGGTCGTTTCCTTGAGTTCCACCATCTGGACGATGACGCCGCGAAGCCGATCGAGGTCTTCCTCGGTCGCCATCTCGCAGGCGAGCTGCGCCGCGCAAACATCGAGCGCTTCGCGAACGACCAGGAGATTGCAGAATTTGGTGACGTCGAGATCGGTCACCGTGTAACCGAAATTCCGCTGCCCGACGACAAGCCCTTCCTCTTCGAGCTTCATCAGCGCTTCGCGCAGCGGCGTTCGGCTGACGCCGAAGCGTTTGGCAAGCGTCACTTCAGAAAGGCGCTCCGAGGGGCGAAGTTGGCCGCTGAGAATCAGGTCCTTCAATTGCGCATAAGTGCTCTCGCGCAACGATCCCCGCTGTTCCGTTTTGGTCGCTGCCAATCAATTCCCCTTCCATCTCTGGTCCATTCACCGGGTCCCGGCGAACTCACCATAACGTTTTTCCTCTTGCCCGATCAAGAAGAATACGATTATGTATACAATGTTGGCGACAACAAGCAATGGCTCTTTGTCCGCTTTTTGATCGCGGCCTGATGGGGCGGAACATATGGAGGTCCGATGTCGGAGATTCTCAGTCTGGACGAATTGCGGAAGCGCTATTTGAATGCTTCGGGCGGTGAAATGTTCGATGAGGAGTTTCGAAAAGTTGCCGAACTGGTCTTTGGGGACGGCGATAGCCGTCAGGCGCCCTATTGCGGCCTTCCAACATTGTTGAAGGCCCCGTATCGTCCCGATGCCGCACCCGATTTCACCGATATTGACATCGCGCTTTTCGGAATTCCCATGGATCTCGGGGTAACGAACCGATCGGGTGCGCGGTTCGGACCGAGAGCTCTACGCAACGTCGATCGCGTTGGTCCCTACAATCATGTTCTGCGAGCCGTCCCGACTGCAAATGCACGCGTTGCCGACGTGGGTGACGTCCCATTCAAAAGCCGTTTTGATCTTGCTGCGTCTCACCAGGATATCGAACGATTTGTCCACCGCTTGATAGGAGCTGGAGTCGTGCCCCTGGCGGTGGGCGGCGACCATTCGGTCAGCCTTCCCATCCTCAGGGCTGTCGGCAGGCATCGGCCGGTGGGGATGATCCACATCGATGCGCATTGCGATACGGGCGGTTCATTTGAGGGCTGCAAATTCCATCATGGTGGACCGTTCCGCCAGGCGGTTCTCGACGGCGTGCTTGATCCCAGGCGGACGATCCAGATCGGAATTCGAGGAAACTCCGAGTATCTGTGGGAATTCTCCTATGCATCGGGCATGACCGTCATCCATGCAGAAGAAGTCGGCGATCTCGGCATCAGCGGCGTGATCGCAAAGGCGAGAGAAATCGCCGGATCAGGCCCTACCTACGTCAGCTTCGATGTCGATTCTCTTGATCCGGCATTTGCGCCCGGCACCGGAACACCGGAGGTCGGTGGGCTGACATCCGCCCAGGCGCTTGGAATTCTGCGCGGTCTTTCAGGTTTGAACATCGTCGGTGGCGACGTCGTGGAGATCGCTCCGCAATACGACCCTACCTCGAACACGGCGCAAATTGCCGCTCAGGTCTTATTCGAACTCCTCTGCCTTGCGGCCGAGGCAATCAAGGTTCGCGCGTCCTAGCAAATCGCCGGATGCGCGGAGTCTGCAACAGCCTTGCCTTGGGAAAAGGGCAGGGCGCTACAAAAAGGGGAATACCAATATGCAACTATCCAAACTTTTGCTGACGTCCGCTCTGCTTGGCGTGCTGTCGGCTGGCGTTGCCGTCGCTGAGACAAAACCGACGGAAATCACCATTGCAACCGAGGGCGCATACGAGCCCTGGAATTTCACCGGCCCCGACGGCAAGCTCGCAGGCTTCGAGATCGATCTCGCCAACGACCTCTGCGCTCGCATGAAGATCAAGTGCACCATCGTCGCCCAGGATTGGGACGGGCTGATTCCATCGCTCACTGCGAAGAAGTTCGACGCCATCATGGCGTCGATGATCGTTACCGAAAAGCGTCTTGCCGTCATCTCGTTCAGCAAGCCCTATGCTTCGACGGCGGCCGCCTTCATGGTCGATAAAACTGGCCCTCTCGCAGATCTGCCGGGAACCGGAACGACGGTCGACCTCGCCGGCGACAAGGCGAAGGTCGAGCAGGAATTGCAGCCGCTTCGAGACGCCCTGAAGGGCAAAGCCGTGGGCGCCCAGGTGTCGACGGCCAACACTGCGTTTCTCGATACCTATTTCAAGGGCGTCGTCGATCCGAGGGAATACAAGACTGTCGAACAACATGACCTCGACCTTCAGGCCGGTCGTATCGACGCCGTCGTTGCCCAGAAGACGTCACTGAATGCAACGCTCGGCAAGGAAGACTTCAAAGACTACAAGATCGCCGGACCGACCTTCAAAGGCGGGGTCTTCGGACAGGGCATCGCGGCGGGCCTCCGCAAGGACGATACCGTCCTGAAGTCGATGTTCGATGCGGCGATCGAAGCTGCCGAAGCGGACGGCACGATCAACAAACTCGCACAGAAGTGGATGAAGACGACGCTTGATTGATCAAGCGGCAGCGCTCGCATTTCGGCAGCGATTGGCAGCCGGCGCACCGAGAGGTCGCGCCGGCTGACCGGCCCAGCGTCGCCATCGAAACACACCCATCATTTGGAGAACCACTGTGACCATCCTTCTCAATTCCCTCGAATCCCGCGACGCCGCCTTCGTTCTTCATCCCTACACAAACGCTTCGCAGCATTTGAAGGACGGCCCGCTGGTGATTGCCAAGGGCGAGGGGATCCACATCATCGACAGCGACGGCAATAAATATATCGAGGGGCTTGGCGGGCTATTTTGTGCCTCGCTGGGTTTCAGCGAGCAAAGGCTGGTAGATGCAGCAACCCGCCAGATGAAGGAATTGCCCTTCTATCACAGCTTCGGCGGCAAGACGCATGAGACCGCGGTCGAGCTTGCCGACCGGCTCATCCAGCTTTCACCGGTGCCAATGTCGAAGGTGTTCTTCGCCAATTCGGGTTCCGAGGCCAACGACACGGCCATGAAGCTTGTCTGGTATTATCACAATGCCATCGGCAAGCCGGAAAAGAAGAAAATCATCTCGCGGATGCGGGCCTACCACGGCGTGACGATCGCTTCGGCCAGCCTGACGGGCCTTCCCAACAACCATCGCGATTTCGATCTGCCCATCGACCGGGTGCTGCATACGGATTGCCCGGAATTTTATCGGTACGGCCGCCCGGACGAAACGGAAGAAGAGTTTGCGACACGCTGTGCAGATTCGCTCGAACAGATGATCCTCGCCGAGGGACCTGAAACCATCGGTGCATTTTTCGCCGAGCCGTTGATGGCATCAGGCGGCTGCATCGTCCCGCCGCCGACCTATTACGAGAAGATCCAGGCAATCCTCAAGAAATACGACGTGCTGCTGATCGCAGATGAGGTCATCTGCGGCTTCGGCAGACTCGGCACTATGTTCGGCTCCGAAAGCTTCGGGCTTCAGCCGGATATGATCGTCATGGCAAAACAGCTTTCGGCCGCCTATCAGCCGATATCCGCATTGATGATCAATGAAAGGGTCCATTCCGCAGTCGTTGCCGAGAGCGAGAAAATCGGAACATTCGGACATGGTTTCACCTATAGCGGCCATCCCGTTGCAACCGCCGTCGCTTTGGAAACCTTGAAAATCTATGAGGAGCGCGACATTGTCGGTCACGTCAGGGATGTCGCCCCGGTATTCCAGAGGCGGTTGAAGGAGCTTGGCGACCATCCGCTCGTTGGGAACGCCCGCGGCCGCGGCCTCATCGGGACCCTCGAACTGGTTCGCAACAAGGAAACCAAAGAGCCGTTCAAGCCAACGGACGGCATTGCCATTCACGCAGGCAAGCAGGCCCAGGTCCACGGCGTCATCACGCGCGCCCTTGGCGACAACTACTCGCTTTGCCCGCCGCTCATCATTACCGAAGCACAGATCAACGAATTGTTCGACCGCTCCGCCCGTGCGTTGGATGACACTTACACATGGGCCAGGGCGACCGGCCTCTACTGAGCAAGGGAATCGACGACATGCGAAATTTCGAAATGCCGGGAAGATCGATAGCTGTCGGTCGCAATGGGATGGCAGCAACATCGCACCCAATGGCGACTTTGACTGCGATCGACATCCTCAAAGCCGGCGGCAAGGCGATCGATGCCGCGGTGGGGGCCTGTGCCGTGCAATGTGTGGCCGAGGCCGGATCCACCGGCATCGGCGGTGATTGTTTTGCGCTCCTCGCATCCAATGGCAATGATGATGTCGTTGCCTATAACGGCTCGGGCCGCACGCCGGCCGCGGCGCATTTCGAGTGGTATCGGGACAACGGCATCACCTCCATCGAGCGATCGTCGCCGCATGCGGTGACGGTTCCCGGTGCGGTGGATGCATGGGCGCGTCTGGTCGCCGATCACGGAAGGATGCCGCTCTCCGAAATTCTCGCTCCCGCGATAGCATTGGCGCGCGACGGCTACGGGATCACACCGCGAGTAGCCGCCGACATCTCCAATCAGCGCGAATTGTTGCTGCGCGATTCTTCGACGCGCCGCATTTTCCTGGCCGATGACCAAGTGCCGCCTGTCGGATCGGTTCAACGACAGTCGGAATTGGCGCAAACGCTGGAGACGATAGCAGCCCTGGGGCGTGACGGCTTCTATCGCGGCCCTGTGGCGGAAGACATGGTGGCGCGGCTGAATTCGCTCGGCGGGCTCCATACGCTTGAGGATTTTGCGTCTGCCGCCGGCGAATATGTGAAGCCGATCAGCGCGACCTACAGAGGCTGGACGGTGCATGAATGCCCGCCGAACGGGCAGGGTATCATCGCTCTGATGATATTGAAGATCCTTGAGCGTTTTGAACGCAAGGGCGATCCGCTCGGCGCTGATAATCTGCACATCGAAATCGAAGCCACTCGACTGGCCTACGCAGCCCGCGATCGGTGGATAGCCGACACCGCGGTATCGGATGTTCCGGTCGATTTCCTGTTGTCCGATGAACTCGCCGATAGTCTTGCCGCCAAGATCAATATGAACGGGGTTGCAGACGCCACGGCGGCTTTTGACGGTGTCGAGCATGCGGACACCGTCTATATTTCGGTTGTCGACAAGGACCGAAATGTTGCGAGCTTCATCAACTCCATCTTCCATTCCTATGGAAGCGGTCTGATGGCGCCAAACTCCGGCGTGTTGTTCCACAATCGCGGGCAGAGCTTCAGTGTGAAACAGGGCCATCCGAACGCGATAGGACCGCGCAAGAGGCCCATGCACACGATCATCCCGGGATTGGTGACACGCCATGGCAAAGCCGTTTTGTCGTTCGGCGTCATGGGCGGGCACTATCAGGCAATGGGCCACGCCCACTTCCTCTCCAAGCTGTTCGACTTCGGTCTGGATATCCAGAGCGCGATCGATCTGCCTCGGCTCTTTCCGCTCCCCGGCACGGCGACGGTCGAGGCCGAAGCGCGTCTTCGAACCTCCGTTGGTGAAAATCTCGAAGCGCGCGGTTTCAAGGTTGTTGCGCCGAATTGGGCGATCGGCGGCGCCCAGGCAATCTGGATTGACGATCAACACAATGTTCTGCTGGGCGGTTCCGATCATCGAAAAGATGGTTGCGCGCTCGGCTACTGACGGCAATGGAGCGCGAAATGTCGGCTTATCCGGATACGCAGCTTTACATTGATGGCCTCTGGAGGGACGGTTCGAACGCCCGCCTTTCCATCGTCAATCCCGCCACGGGTGAGGTCATCGGCCGCGTTTCAAATGCTGGCAGGAATGATCTCGATCAGGCGCTGTCGGCCGCCACCGCAGGGTTCGAGCAATGGCGGCAAGTCAGTGCGTTCGAGAGAGCAAAGCTTATGCGACGAGCCGCCGAGATCCTGCGCGGCCGCTCGGCGGAAATCTCGCGACTGATGACCTTGGAGCAGGGCAAGCCGCTGGCGGAGTCCAGGGCTGAAACGGCGGGCGCCGCCGACATTATCGATTGGTTTGCCGAAGAGGCTCGGCGTAGCTACGGCCGCCTGATCCCCCCGAGAGCGACCAATGTCAGGCAAATGGTGATCAGGGAGCCTGTTGGTCCGGTGGCGGCCTTCAGCCCCTGGAACTTCCCGCTGAATCAGGCCGTGCGGAAAGTCTCGGCGGCCCTTGCAGCCGGCTGCTCGATTATATTGAAGGGGCCGGAGGAGACGCCGGCAAGTTGCGCCGAACTTGTTCGCGCCTTCGCCGACGCCGGCCTGCCGGCGGGCGTCCTCAATCTGGTTTTCGGAATTCCGGCCGATATTTCAAATCATCTCATCCCGCATCCCGTCATCCGCAAAATCTCCTTTACCGGATCGACCCCGGTCGGAAAGCAGTTGGCTTCGCTCGCCGGCGCCCACATGAAGCGTGTCACGATGGAACTCGGCGGCCATGCGCCGGCTCTGGTTTTCGATGATGCGGATGTCGATCTTGCCGTCAGGATATTGGCCGGCGCGAAGTTTCGAAATGGCGGCCAGGTCTGCGTGGCTCCGACGCGCTTCCTCATCCAGGAGCGCGTCTTTGAAAAATTCCTCGACGGCTTCGTCAAGGCGGCTGAGTCAGTCACTGTTGGCGATGGATTGAGCGACGGCACGACAATGGGACCGCTGGCCAACGCGCGCAGGGTCGAAGCCATGGAAGCGCTGACCGCCGACGCCATCATGCGCGGCGCGCGGATTGCAACCGGCGGCAAAAGGATCGGGAATCTCGGCAATTTCTTCCAGCCGACGGTTCTGACGGACGTTTCAAAAGATGCGCGCGTGCTGAACGAAGAACCTTTCGGTCCCATTGCGATCGTCAGTGCGTTTTCGGATTACGGTTCTGCCATTGCGGAAGCCAACCGCTTGCCATACGGGCTGGCGGCATATGCCTACACGACTTCCGCCAAGACAAGCGCCGACCTTGCCCGCGACATCGAAAGCGGCATGCTGTCGATCAATCATCATGGACTGGCGCTGCCGGAATTGCCCTTCGGCGGCACGAAGGAGTCCGGTTATGGGTCGGAAGGCGGGAGCGAAGCGATGGAAGCCTTCTTCAATACGAAGCTCGTAACTGAGGCGATTAATTAGCCGAGACGATCCCGTTCCATCGTTGCTTTGCCGCGGTCCGACCTGCCGCGCCAATCGTCCAGGTATCAGATCGTGCCGGAGCGAGGTACCCTTGCCGGAACTGCCGGCTTGTTCCTGGCTTGAGCTTTCCTCGTAGGATTTGGCTGGTGATACCAGCGGCATCGCGCGCCGCATGAGATAGACTTCAGGGACAGAGAAGGGCAGGGAAGGCCTGATGACACTGCAGACAGACCATATTGGTGGCGAAATCGATCATGCGAGAGCGTCGCGCGGGAAACCGGACGCAAGGCTGTCGATGAATTTTCGAACAGCTGGAGGAAGACCGCGCCGTGTCGTGAATACCAGGTGCACCAGACCCTTCATGCCGCGCCATGCGGGGAGTACTCGAACAAGCTTTCCCTGTTCGAGCGCCTCCCTGCAGGTGTGGTCTGGCAGCAGTGCAACACCGAGGCCTGCGAGTGCGGCCGTCCTGACTGCCGCGAAGTCGGCACAGCCAATGCGGGGCTCATGAATGAGCGTATGTGTCCCGCCGTCATCGCTCTCAAGGAACCAGTTCACCTCGCTATGATCATCTGTCGTCGATAGCGTCGGCACCCTTCCGAGATCCTCGATGCTACCGATGCGGCTGGCTATCTGCGGACTTGCGACAAGTATTCGGATCGAGTTGCCGAGCGAGCGCATCGTGAGGGATGCATCGCCCTCAAGCGAGGTTCGAACGCGAAGTGCCACATCGATCCGCTCCTCGATGAGATCCACTGGGCGATCCAGCGCAAGGAGTTGCAGGCGGACCTTGGGATGTTGAGCAAGAAACTTGGTCACGAGACCCGATATTGGTTCAACCAGTCCCGTAGGGCAGCTCATCCGGATCAAGCCATGTGGTTCTGACTGCGCCTCTGCCACGAGCGCCTCAGCACGCTCTGCCTCCGCCAGCATCGCCTTGCATCGCTCGTAGAAGGATTGACCGACATCGGTCACCCGGAAACGTCGGCTCGACCGCTCGATGAGGCGAACGCCAAGCCGCGCCTCAAGGCCTGCCACTCGTCGGCTGAGCTTGGACTTCGGCTGCCGCAAGGCGCGCCCGGCCGCGGCAAACCCGCCGTGGGTAACAACCTCAGCAAAGTACACAAGATCATTTAGGTCGTACTTCATCATCGTTCTCCAGGTGGAACGATGGGTAACAGTTTTACTGACTATTTGCACCAGCGTTCTGCTGGCATGTTCACCTCGACGGCAATAAGCCGCGGATTTGGAGAAGAAAGACAATGACCAAGAAGTTCGAAAACAAGGTAGTTATCGTAACCGGTGGTACCAGCGGCATCGGCCTCGCAACGGCTAAGGCCTTTTCTACGGAAGGTGCCGCCGTCTTTATCACCGGGCGCAGGAAGGAAGCGCTCGACGCGGCCATCAAGGAGATTGGTGGCCAGATCACCGGCATCCAGGCCGACATGAGCAAACTCGCCGACATCGACCGCCTGTATGACGCGGTACAGCAGAAGCATTCGCAAATCGACGTCGTTTTTGCCAACGCAGGCGGTGGTGAGTTTGCTCCGCTCGGTGCAATCACCGAGGAGCATTACCAGAAGACCTTCGACATCAACGTCAAGGGCACGCTTTTCACCGTCCAGAAATCGCTGCCGCTGCTGCGCGACGGCGCCTCGATCATCCTGACTTCGTCGACGACAAGCGTCTCCGGCACACCCGCCTTCAGCGTCTACTCGGCAACCAAGGCGGCCATCCGCAATTTCGCTCGCAACTGGATCCTTGATCTGAAGGACCGCCGCATCCGCGTCAACGCCGTCAGCCCCGGTGTGACCGACACGGCCGGCCTCGATGAACTTTTCGGCTCCGGCGACAGTGCCGAGAACACCAAGAACTATCTGGCAAGCCTTATACCCGCCGGTCGCATTGGCAAGCCGGAAGAGATTGCCAAGGCCGTCCTCTTCCTCGCCTCTGAGGATGCTTCCTTCATCAACGGCGTCGAACTGTTCGTCGACGGCGGCCACGTGCAGATCTAAGCGGCGAGCCTCTAGGGAGAATGACAATGGCAGATATGGCAACACTGCTCGAGCGGAACCTCCAGGGCATCTTCGGGGAGGGCGATGAGGCGCTCCGTCGGACGGTGGCGGAAGAAATCCTTCACGACGACGCGCTCTTCGTCGAACCGCGCGGTGTCTATCAAGGGCGCGAGGAGATCATTCGCATAGCGGGTCAGATCCGCGCGATGCATCCGAGCTACCGCTACACGACCATTTCGGACGCCGAGGTTCTCCACGACAACGCGGGCCGGGTAAGGTGGGTGGCCGGAGCACCCGGAGAGCCGCCGGCCTATGCGGGAACAGATTTCATCGTCGCAAGGGACGGCAAGATTGCGGGAATCTATCTGTTCTTTGATGGACCGCCTGACCCGACCAGTCCGCCAATCCCGGTCTGATATGGAGTGAGCACGCCGCCGACCAGAACGTCGAGATGCGAGACTGTCACATCTCGCATCTCTAACTGGCCCAACTGTCGCATTATCAAATGGAATGTACCGGGTGTGAGTTGATGCTGAACCGCCACATCGCATGGCCGTCAGCCGAGTATGCGAAATGGGAGTAGGTGGGTTCCATTGCGTCTTCCTTGCCGGCATTGCGGGCTTGTTCCCGGCCTGAGCTTTCGTCGGATTTGGCTGGTGATATCAGCGGCATCGTGCGCCGCATGAGATAGACTTCAGTGGCAGAGAAGGGCGGGCATATCGAGGCGCGTCAACAGCGATCGGGTGACGCCTCCAAGAATGAATTCCCGCAATCTCGAATGGCCGTACGCACCGCAGACCAGCAGGTCTGCCTTGTGCTCCAGGGCGGTTGCCTGAATGACGCTGGCGATTGGTTCTCCATTCGCCTGTACAGCCGTCACATCGACGGAAAGGCCAGCCTTTTGAAGCCTGGCCGCAAAGCGGTCGCGGCTTCGCTGGTCGATCTGCTTGTCGTCGGCAACGGAAATCAGGATGACGCGTGAGGCCTGCTCCAGGAAGAGCCGGGCACCGGTAAAGGCCCGGGCGACCGTAGCTCCTCCATCCCAGGCGACCGCGACGGCATCGACCCGGCCACAGACATTGTCAGAGGGAAAGAGCAGCAGTGGTCTTCCGCTTTCAAACAGCACGCTCTCGATCAGCGGCCTCATAGGATCGGATGCTTCCAGGATGGAAAGATCATATGCGCGTGAGATCTCAGCCAGGCTTTGCCCGACGAACCGCTCCTCGATCGCGAATGGCTGGATCTCCACCGCGACATTGGCTGCCGCCGCATAGTCGCGAAGTGTTTGTTCCAGAGCGGCTCCACTGGCCTTGCTGGACTGCTCCACGGCACGCATCGTTTCGATGTCAGGTAGTGAAGAAAGGTGCAGCCAAGCCGGCAGGCTGACTAGCGGTACGCTCGCCGTCAGATCCGCCCCCTGGTGAAGGCATAGATCGACGGCATTCTGGAGGAGCGAAAAGGAGCTTGCGTCTGGATAGGTGGCCAGTGGCAAATGAAATTGCGCTTTCACGGCGGATGTCCTTGCGAGAATGCTGCGAGTATCGCTCGCGCATGCGAACTGCGCCTTGATGAGGATCAAGGCGGGTGAGGTCACGAGCCTGTGGCGTCCTCATCTGCTTCGTTGCGCTCGATCAACGACGGGGTCGTGATCAGACTATAACATATGGTCGATTGGCGGCAGAGAGAGATGGCGATGAGCTATATCCTGAAAGACCTGACCCAGGCGGAATGCTCAGCCATTCTTGAGCAGTCCCGATTTGGCCATTTGGCCTGTTGCTACGAGGACAGGCCCTATGTGGTGCCGATCTATTTCGCCTATGCAAAGGGCATGATCTACAGCTTTTCAATGCCCGGTCGTAAGGTCGACTGGATGCGTGCGAACGAAAATGTGTGTTTGCAAATAGAGCAGCATGGCGCGGGCAGGGGTTGGACGAGCGTCGTCGTCGATGGCCGGTTCGAGGAGTTTCCGGACACAGACCTTTGGCGCAGTGAGAGATTGCAGGCCTGGTCGTTGCTGCAGAAACACTTCGACTGGTGGGAAATCGGCTCGCTCAAGCCAGAGGCGCGGCCACCGAGGTCGCTGCCCGAGCACATTTTTTACGGCATAGCCCTTCGGGAGGTGACAGGTCGAACGGCAATTCCAGACGATTGAGAATCGTCAGGGAAGGGCGCTCGGATTGATCCTGTGCACCCTGCTCAGTGGGCGAGGAATAGGGGGATTTGAATTTCCTCCAGCATCGATCGGGTGACGCCGCCGAAAAGACGCTGCTGCAGCCGCGGATGATTATATGCGCCCATGACGATCATGTCGGCGGCGATATCCACGGCATGCTGGCGCAGCACTTCGTCGACGCGGCGACCACCGCTCGAGATGCGATCGACGTCGACTTTCACGCCGTGTCGCGCCAGAAAGGTAGCGACGTCAGCACCTGGTTCTTCGCCATTTGCAGATGATGATGCCTGTGGATCGACAAGGGTGACATGCACCGATGCGGCGGCCTTCAGGAACGCGATCGCCTGGCGTGTTGCGCGCGACGCCTCATCGCTGGAGTCCCAAGCCAGCAATATCGTCTTCGGAGCGAGCAAGACTTTCGTCCTTTGGGTGTGAGTTCATGCTGAACCGCGACTTGCGGGCTTGGTCAAGCTAACCTGCATACCGCATCTGGGCGAGCAGTTTCTTGCGGAAGACCTCTGCGGGCGTTCGATAGCCAAGACATTTGCGTGGCGTATCATTGAGCCGATTGCAGACGTCGATCAGGTCGGCGTCGGTCACGGACAGTGGATCGACCTCTCTCGAAAGCCATTTCCGGACCCGGCCATTGGTGTTCTCGACGGTGCCTTTTTGCCAGGGCGATTGCGGATCACAAAACCAGGTTTGGGCGCCGATGCTGGCTTGCAGATACGGCCAGTCAGTGAACTCCGTCCCCCGGTCGAAGGTGATGGAACGGCGAGCAAGGTGGGGCAGGGCCTGCAGTGCTTGAACAAGGCCGTCCATGACAGGACGGGACTGACGGTCATTGTTGCGCAGGAAGATCGCGAAGCGGCTGACTCGTTCGACCAGCGACGTCACATTGGCCTTGCCGAACTTTTTCCGAAACTGGATCAGGTCGCATTCCCAATGCCCAAACTGCTTGCGCTCGGCAACGACATCGGGGCGCCGCAAGATGTTGAGTTCCGGGCTAAACCGTTGACCATGCTTGCGTCTGGCATGTCGTGGTCGGCGTCGCGCACGATGCTCCGGTAGGTGCCGCCACAGCTTGATGGCGTGCCCGTCGGGCGAATATGCGAACTTGTAGATCGTCTCGTGGCTGACAGAGATCGGATGGCGTTCCAGGCGCATGCGTCCTGCAATCTGCTGTGGCGACCAGCCGTGTACGATCCGGTCGATGACAGATTGTCTGACGTCAGAGAAGCGCGCCAGCTTCCGCAGCTTCGTACGCCGGTCACAAGCGATATCATGCGCTGTGACGCAGTAGTAGCCGTTGAGATCCGGAACATCGTTGTCGATAAACGTGTTGCGTTTGATCTCCCGAAAGATCGTCGAACGATGCCGGCCGAGCTTCTCGGCAATACTCTCAACGCTCAGGCCAGTCATTCGCCACCGGGCGATCTTGCGTCGTTCATCCAGATCAATATGGGAGTAGGTCCGTTTCATTGCATCTTCCTTGCGAGTGATAACCCATTGGTATCATTCGCAAGTCGCACTTCATCCTTGAACCCACCCGGCTACACGAGAAAATCGCATAAGACAGATTATGGAACAAGAAAATGTCGTTACGCTACAACGACATGCTCGATTTCCAATTCGAGCGCGTATCTATCTGATCCGTTGCAATCCCAGATGTCTGCGATACTTCACTATTCCTGAAGCGTTGGAACGTCTTTCGATGGTCTTTGCAGTTCCAACGCGGCGGCGGATAACGCTGCGTCGGCCGATCCGCCGGAAACATGAACCGTCGGTGTTGCAAACTGAATGCCTTTTTCCGCGAATGTCTTCTTGAGCATGGCAAGAGCTTTTCGGCGAACGCCGAACTGCTCGCCGGGTTTCGCCATGAACTTCAGCCGAATTTGCACGCCATAGTCCGCCATCTGCTCGATCCCTTGCATTTTCAGGGGCTCGATGATGTTGTGCCCAAGTTCAGGATCCTCCAGCAGCTCGACGCCGATGCGCTTGATAGTCTTGCGAACCTCCTCAAGGTCGCTGTCATAGTTCACGGTGAGAGTAATGATGTCGATAACCCAATCGCGGCTAAGGTTTTGCACCGCGCCGAGTTCACCGAAAGGCACGATGGTGACCGGGCCGCGGTGGTGTCGCAAGCGGATCGATCTCAGCGAAAAGCCTTCGACGGTACCCTTATATTTTGCCGCCTGGATGTATTCGCCGATACGAAAGGCATCGTCGAACAGATAAAAAACGCCGGAGATGATGTCCTTGACGAGTGTTTGGGCGCCGAAGCCGACGGCTATGCCGACGACACCAGCGCCTGCAAGCAGCGGTCCGATCTGAATGCCGATGGCATCCAGGATCATCAAGAAGCCAACAGCTCCGATCGCCAGGAACAGCACATTGCGAAGAATGGGAAGAAGAGTATTCAACCGCTGACGACGGCGCGCGTCGGGGCCGTCCTGATGTCCCGCCTGCGCATTTCGGGACGCCACTGCCATCTGAGTGTCGATCAGCGTGCTTACGAGTTTCCAGATAACGTCGGTCACCAGCAGCACGATAACGATGCGGATTCCTGCGCGAATCAACCGTGTGGTCACTGTTTCGGCTGCGGCGAGGTCACTGAGATTGACATTCCACGAGCGGGCAATGAGCAGCGCAGCAACCACGATGAGGCCGTTGCGCAGCGTTTGCATGATGACGACAGACCACCCGACGATGGCGGGATCTTCGACCGCTTGCCCCTCCCCGGATTGTATGATGCGGCGAATGATATCATGAGCCACCGAAACGGTAAGCGGCAGAAGCGTAATGACGATCACCGTCCAGAATGCGCCGCGGAGCCCGGACACCCACAACAGCCAGGATAGCACGATACTCGCGCTGAAGCCGACACAGACCAGCCGGCTGACGGGCGGTCCGTCGGACCGAAAGTGCCGCAGCCAGATCATGACGATCAAAGCGATTGAAACGACACTGAACCATGCGGCGGTAAAGAGGTCGATCAGGATAGGCGAAGCCCCGATCGTCCCAATCACTTCGATGGTGGCCCAACCAGCCGCCAGCATTGCGACGATTCCGAGAAGCCAGTAATACCAGAACCACGCAAGCGACGTGACAAGCGTCAGCAGCCGCATATGCGGCAGGCGGGCGCCTGGCGCTATGACCACGCGGCCCACAAGCACACCGAGGCGCACCATGAGCGCGGCTGACAGCAGAATGAGTGCAACATCGCGGAACACGGCAGGCCATGGAAAGAGGATAAACGCGCCAAGGCTTCCGATCAGGTAACCGACCAACGCGAGAAGACCCATTGAAAGCCGGGCCGCATGGAGCTTGATCCGCTGGCGGACGCTGTCAGCAGGCGCCGTCAGCACAAAATGGAGGAGCCCTCGCCCTGACCACCATGCAAGGCGTTGCGCGAGGAATCCGCCTGCTACGAAGAGTATGACCGCCAAGATCAGGCCGAGAGGGTCGATGCGATTATCCGTTTGGAAGACCTGGATCGCCGATCGGATCTGCCTTGGAAGCGTTGGAATCGCATCGAGGAGTGTGAATAACCTTTGGCGCAAATCCTGCAGTAAGGTGGCAATCGACGGCGGTGCCGCCTCTTCAGCGACTGCTACCGGCTGGGCCGGCTCCTGATTGCCGGGAACGATCCGATTGACCAGCGCGCGTCCGGAATCGTCATTCGGCACTTCGACAATAACGCGGATCGGCGCCGAGGAAGCAGAAGATTCGGCCGCCGAGGTCGGGTTTATGCTCGCTAGCAGAAGCGCCGAAAATACGACCGCCAGAAACGTGGACACTCTCCGCAAGGGATGACGGGCGTCGTTGATGCGCATGTACTCGTGGTCCCCAGGTTTGTCATCGCTTTTGATTGGTAGAGGTTTGGGACTTTGTGAAACGTTGTGCGATCAACGTCAATCGATGACCTGTCTGGTGGACGCATACTTGACCGTTGGCCGGTCGTCGCGCCCGGTCGTCCGGCTGAAAACGCCTTAAGGTGATCTGGAGGAGAAAGACGTCTGCATCAGGAAGGAAATGGGTTTCGAGTCCACGGCAAGATCGTGCGATCAACCGCTATCACAGGCCACCGGTCATTTCCCGCATCTTCAGTAGCCGAAACAAACGGTTGAAGAAACAACCACATCATTCAGATAAGATTTGACTATTATGACAAAAATTCCGGGCGCCCTTCTCCAGTGATGGGCGCAACACTGTCCGTCAAGCTTTTGCGCGCCAGCCCTTCACCGCCGTCTCGTCTCCGCGAGATGGCTGGCAAAGCCGGCAAACAGCGCGTGGAATGGAAGGTTTCGAACGATCCTGGCTACGACGAAGGCTGCGCTCGTCGCCGCGGCGAGCTTCAGCCAGGGATAGTCGCCGAGCTGGACATGAGCGTTTGCATCGATCGATGTCGCCTTGGCCTTCAGCGCCGCCTCCGCATCCTCGCGCAGTATATCGATGCGGGCGCGGAGCAGCCTTAGCTCCCGCTGCAAAGCAGTCAAACCAGTGTCGGCCTTGTCAGGCGCGGCATCGGCAAAGGGCAGTTCGCCCTCCTCGATCAGTTCGTCGGGGTCGGGCGGAAGGAAGCCGTCACGGTTGATGGATGATTGCATGGACATGTCCTCGAATATCTGAGCGAAACGGGATGCGGCCCGGCGCTACCGCCGGGCCTCTTACCGCCTCTGGGGCGTCAGTGATCACGTCGGAAACCCTGGCTCTGTTGCAATCCGCCTTGCGACTGGCTCTGCGATTGCCGATCGGCATCGTTCGATGGCGCGGAATCGGTACCAGTGAACGTGTAGGCACGCACTTTGGCGCTTCCGTGCGCGATGTCGCGCATTGCAACCGGGCGCGCGTCTTCGGAAGCCGGAGCCTGCTCTTCGAACGCGCTCTCCGATACCGCGAGATCTTCCGAGGATTTGCCGCCGTGGGCAGGTCCTGCAAAGCCCGCATTCGACGCACCTTTAAATGCGCCCTCCGACGACCAGCGATCCGCCCGCTCGTCCATGTCGATGCTGCCCTCGTCGTCCAGAATGTCATGGACGGTTTCATAGAGCGCGTCATCGATGTCGCTGACCTGGACGAGGAAGCCGCCGCGCCGCAATCCCTCTGCATAGACTCCCCGATCCTCGTCGGGGAAGAAGAAGTCCGCCAGTGCGTCGAAGAAGCCGCTGCGGTCGTCACTCATCATACCGGCATTTTTTCCGTCCGCTTCATATCCCGGCATCAGCCGTATCCTCGCAGTCGGAATGCCCGCGTCTTCAAGACGGGAAACTGCGGACTCGGCTTCCGATCGGCTGTCAAAAAACGCAGCAAGGCTGCTGCGGCCTGCCGGGCCTGAGAAGGCTGGGTTGGTATCCTTGTAAATGTTGCTCACGGGGCTTTCCTCTCGATGCAGATACAGCCGTCGATCGGCCTGATTTCCTGACTGGAAGAACCGGCGGATGAGATGAATGTTCCAGGGAAATGGCAACGGACCGGATGATGACGCAGCCCCTCGTCTTCAGTTTCATAACGTTGTCGCCTGGGCACTCCCGATGCGCAGCAGCGGATTGCGGCTCAACGCATCCTGTCAGCGGTTGACGTCAAACTTTCGAGAGGCTAGCACCCTTCTAACGCATTGGGGGTAATCACTATGGATTTCTTTACGGCAGCCGCTCTGACGGCTTTGCTGCAGGTCATCGCTATCGACCTCGTTCTCGCCGGCGATAACGCCGTGGTCATTGGCCTTGCCGCTGCCGGCCTGGAGGCATCCCAGCGCCGCAAAGCGATCGTCGTCGGCATTCTGGCCGCAACTGTGCTGCGTATCCTCTTTGCCAGCGTCGCCGTATATCTGCTGGCGATTGTCGGCCTGTTGCTGGCCGGCGGCCTGCTGCTGCTCTGGGTCTGCTGGAAGATGTGGCGCGAGATTCGCGCCGGCCATGGCGAGGCTCACGATGCGGCGAATGCGGGAAGCGCGCCGAAAAAGACTTTCTTCCAGGCGGCGACCCAGATTGTGATCGCCGACGTGTCGATGTCGCTCGACAACGTGCTCGCCGTTGCGGGTGCTGCGCGCGAGCATCCCGGCGTTCTGGTCATCGGTCTCGGGTTGTCGATCGCGCTGATGGGTATCGCCGCAAACCTCATCGCCCGGTTGCTCAACCGCCATCGCTGGATCGCCTATGTCGGCCTGCTGATCATCCTCTACGTCTCGCTCGACATGATCCATCGCGGCGCTGTCGAGGTTCTGCCCTATATGCAGTAACGGGCCTCGCGCCCGTCCTTGGGACTTGAAGCCCCTACCCGGAGGACGAGGCTCAGGCCGGGATTCGGACCTCGGTCTCGAAGCTCATCTGGTCATAGGCCGGCACCACATGGTCCGGCGTCTCAGCCATCACAGCATCGTAGTCGAGCGGCGTGTGCATATGGGTCAGGATTGCCCGTTTCGGCTTTAACCGGCCGATCCAGTCGAGCGATTGTTCCAAGGACAGATGGCTCGGATGGTAGGTGTATTGCAGCGCGTCGATGATCAGCACATCGAGATTGTGAAGCTTCTCGACGGTTTGCGGCGGGAAGTCGCTGATATCGCTGCAATAAGCCACATCGCCGATGCGAAAGCCAAGCGAGTAGATATCGCCGTGCTGCTGGATATGCGGATGGAAGGCTATCTTGCCGCCGGGACCACTGATTTCCAGGGGTTCGTCGAGATTTTCGATGACAACAGGCAGTACAATCGGCGGGTAATTGCTGCCGGGCGGCGTTTCCAGGCAATAGCCGAAGGCGTCACGCAGCCTGTCCATCGTGAATTGGTCGGCAAAGATCGGTACCCGGCGGCGCGTATTGTGGAAATAGCCCCTGAGATCATCGATGCCATGAATATGATCGGCATGCGGATGGCTGTAGAGCACCGCATCGACATGGTCGGCCCCTGCCCTGATCATCTGCTCGCGAAAATCGGGCCCGGTGTCGATGACGACGGTCGTAACCCCGCCGTCCGGCGCAAATTGCTGCACCATGAACGAGGCGCGCGTGCGCCGGTTTTTCGGATTTTCGGGATTGCAGGCGCCCCAGTCGCCGGTGATGCGCGGCACGCCCGGAGACGACGAACAGCCGAGAATGGTGAAACGCCGCCGGTAGAGCACGCCGCTAGATCCTCGGCATTTTCGAGAACAGGCGGAAAGCGTTCTCCGTCGTGATCCGCGCGATCTCCGCATAGGAAAGGCCGATCGTCTCGCCGAGCACCTCGGCCGTATTGACGACATAGGACGGCTCGTTGCGCTTGCCGCGCCAGCGCTTCGGCGCGAGATAGGGCGCGTCGGTTTCGACCAGCAGCCGCTCATGCGGGATCGTTTTGGCGATCTCGCGCAGCTCCTCCGATTTCGGGAAGGTCAGGATGCCCGAGAACGAGACATAGCCGCCGAGTTCGACGCCGGTCTTTGCCAGCTCCGGCCCTGCCGAGAAGCAATGCAGAATGAAGGGGAAGGCCCCCTTCCCCGTCTCCTCGGTCAGGATTGCGGCCATGTCTTCGTCGGCGCTGCGGCTGTGGATGACGAGCGGAAGCTGCGTTTGCCGGGCGGCGGCAATATGCCGGCGAAATCCGGTCTGCTGATCCTCGGGCTTCTGCGTGTCGTAGAAATAATCGAGGCCGGCTTCGCCGATCGCGACGATCTTTTGATGGGCATTGGCGAGACGCACCAGATCTTCCGTCTGGATGTCGAGCTCGTCGCCCGCATTGTTCGGATGCGTGCCGACCGAGCAGAAGACGGATGGATATTTCTCGGTGATGGCGAGCAGACCGTCGAGCTTGCGCACGCGCGTCGAGATCGTCACCATCTGCCTGACACCGGCCTGATGGGCGCGCGTGACAATTTCGTCGCGCTCCGCCTCGAAGTCGGCGAAATCAAGATGGCAATGCGTATCGATCAACACGGCTTACGCCTCCACAGGCGGAACGTAACGTGGGAAGACCGGCGCCGGCGCTTCGAGCGCCGTTCCGGCAACGAGGCGACCGGCCTCTCCTAGGGCGGCAAAGTCGCGCTTGTCCGCGGGCGCCGCCACGAGGTCGAGCAGCTTGCCCGATGATTCCGGCATGAAGGGCTGCAGCAGGATCGCGATCTGGCGCACGACTTCGGCGGTGACGTAAAGCACCGTGCCCATGCGCGCCGGATCCGTCTTCTTCAGCGCCCACGGGGCCTGGCCGGCGAAATAGCGGTCGGCTTCCGAAACAACAGCGATGATCGAGGCGAGCGCCCGGTGAATGAGCTGCTTGCCCATGTCCTCGCGCGTCGAGGCATACAGCGCGTCGGCCTGCGCCAGCATCGCCTTGTCCTCGTCGGTCAGCGGCCCGCATTCCGGGATCTTGCCGTCGCAATTCTTGATGATCATCGACAGCGAGCGGCTGGCGAGGTTGCCGATGCCGTTGGCGAGATCGGAATTGATGCGCGTGCCGATCGCCTCTTCGCTATAGCTGCCGTCCTGGCCGAAGGAGACTTCGCGCAAGAAGAAGTAGCGCACCTGGTCAAGGCCGAAATGGTTCACGAGATTGACGGGGTCGACGACGTTGCCAAGCGACTTCGACATCTTCTCGCCCTTGTTGAGCAGGAAGCCGTGGGCAAAGACGCGCTTCGGCAGCGGCAGCTTCGCCGACATCAGGAAGGCCGGCCAGTAGACGGCGTGGAAGCGGATAATGTCCTTGCCGATGATGTGCACATCCGCCGGCCAGTATTTCGCCCGGGGGCCGTTCCGGTCTTCGATATAGCCCGTCGCGGTGATGTAGTTGGTCAGCGCGTCGACCCAGACATACATGACGTGGGCGGGATCGTTCGGGACCTTGATGCCCCAGTCGAAGGTCGTGCGCGAGACCGAGAGGTCTTTCAAGCCCGACTTGACGAATGAGATCACCTCGTTGCGGCGCTCGGCCGGACCGATGAAATCAGGATTCTCCTCGTAATGCTTCAGGAGCCTGTCCTGATATTCGGAGAGCTTGAAGAAATAGCTTGCCTCTTCCACCCACTCGACCGGCGTGCCCTGCGGCCCGTAGCGCACGCCGTCGGCGCGCAGCTCCGTCTCGTTTTCCTGGTAATAGGCCTCGTCGCGCACCGAATACCAGCCGGCGTAACTATCCTTGTAGATGTCGCCGTTCTCGGCCATCAGGTTCCAGATGTTGCGCGAGGTCTCGTGATGACGCTCCTGCGTGGTGCGGATGAAGTCATCGTTCGAGGCGTTGAGCAACTTCGCCATCGCCTCGAATTCGCCGGAGTTGCGGTCTGCAAGCGCCTGCGCGCTAATCCCCTCGGCGCGCGCGGTCTGCTGCATCTTCTGGCCGTGTTCGTCAGTGCCCGTCAGGAAGAAGACATCCCTGCCGTCCAGGCGCTGGTAACGCGCCATCGTATCCGTCGCGATCAGCTCGTAGGCATGGCCGATATGCGGCTTGCCGTTGGGATAGGAAATCGCGGTGGTGATGTAGAAGGGTGTCTTGTCTGTCATGGCGGCCAATGTCCGGCTAACTCTATAAAAATGGTCAGCCGCTCTTAGCGCATGTCACCGCCAAGCGAAACATCAAGTTTCGCCGCTGTCGATGATTCCGGACATGGCGGCGTGAGCTTGACTCATGTTCCGCCGCAATTTACCCGTCATGAAAAAGAGGGCGGGACAGAACAAAGTGCCAATTTATATATACCGGAAGCATCGTAGCCGCGCGCCGTCGGAGGCGCTCGATTGACCTTCGAACCCCTCTATTCGCTTTCGGGCCTCTGCGTCGGCGCGCTCGTCGGTATCACAGGCGTTGGCGGCGGGTCGCTGATGACGCCCCTGCTGGTGCTGCTTTTCGGCGTCCACCCCGCAACCGCCGTGGGCACGGATCTTCTCTATGCGGCGATCACCAAGACGGCGGGCACCGCTGTTCACGGCATGCACGGGCGTATCAACTGGAAGATCGTCGGCGGCCTGGCCGCAGGCAGCGTGCCGGCCGCCTTGCTGATGCTGTGGCTGCTGGCCGGCGTCGATCGCAAGAGCATCGTCGTCGCCCATACCATCACGACGGCGCTCGGCTGGCTCCTCGTCATGACCGCGATCATGCTGATCTTCCGAGGCCAGATACTCGCGTTTGCACGCCGCGCCATTGGAGAGCGCACGCCGCCGCGGCCGGGGACGATTGTGGCCTTCACTGTCGCTCTCGGCTTCCTGCTCGGCGTTCTCGTCACCTTGACCTCGGTCGGTGCCGGCGCGCTGGGGGTGACGATCCTGCTGGTCCTTTATCCCAGGCTCGACGTGCGCGAGATTGTCGGCTCCGATATCGTCCATGCCGTGCCGCTGACCCTGATCGGCGGCATGGGTTACTGGTTAATCGGTGAGATCGATTGGGCGATGCTGCTTGCCCTGCTCGTCGGCTCGATTCCCGGCATTATCGTCGGAAGTCTTCTGGCGCCGAAGCTGCACGAACGCACCATCCGCATCGTCCTGGCCGCCACGCTCGCCGTCGTCGCATGGAAGCTGTTGGCCGGCTGATTAGAGCGTGATGTCAAAAATCTCGGTGCGCTTCAAAGGCCCGGCTGCTTGATATCGGCAAGAATGCTGATGATCGTTTGCTTGCGATCGAGATTGTAGCCATCGGAGATGGTGAGCCGCTCGGTGATCTCGGAATAGAGTCGCGCCAAGCGCTCCGCCGCGGCGATCCGCCCTTCGCCTGCCGCCGCGCGGGCGCGGTTCATGATGTCGTCGCCGACATGGCTGACGAAGAAATCGAAGATCGTGTCGCTTTCCTTGCCGGACAGGGCATCGGCCAGCCGATGCATTGCCTTGCGCGCCGTCGGGCCTTCGGCGGAAAGCATTTCGTCATAGGCGGCGATGATTTCGCCTCCACCGTAGTTCAACAGTTTCAGAGCCTCACCGACACTGCCCTTGGCCGCCGAAAGCACCGCCTCACCCTCCCCCGATACCCCGAGATGGGCGAGGGCCGCGATCAGCGCATCGTCGGCAAGTGGCGCGAGTTTTAAGGGGAGGCAGCGCGAGCGGATCGTCGGCAGCAGCCGTCCAGGCGCATGCGAAAGCACTAGGAACAGCGCCCGCTTCGGCGGCTCTTCGAGGATCTTCAGGATAGCATTGGCCGCGTTGCGGTTCATATCGTCGGCCGGGTCGATGATGACGATCCGCCAGTTGCCCGTGCCCGACGTCTGCGAGAAGAACTTGCCGGCGCGACGCACTTCGTCGACCGTTATCGCCGACTTCACCTTGCCGGTCTTTTCATCCACCGGCCGGGCAAGATGCAGGAGATTGTGCGAGGCGCCGGAGACGATCTGCCGGCTGACGGCAGAGGCCGGATCGGGATCGCCGATCGTTTCCGGCGCGGCGTCGGGATCGGGATGCGAGAGCACGTGATTGGCGAAGCGAAAGGCGAGCGTCGCCTTGCCGATGCCCTCCGGCCCCTCGATCAGGATGGCGTGATGGCCCTTGCCGGACCGATAGGACTGGGCGAGGAACGCCTCCGCCTCCTCGTGGCCGAACAGCCGGGTGTTTTCCGCCGGCCAGATGGCGCCGTCGAGCAGTCCAGGCCTTTCCTCACTCATGATGGGCGGCTTCCGGCGTCCTGACGTGGCCTGACGGCGACAGCAGCTGCTTGACGATCGCCGCGATCTCGGCGGCAATCGCTTCTTCCGCCTGCATGCCGTTGATCACGTGGCAGCGCTCCGGCTCGCGGGCGGCGATGTCGAGAAAGGCCTCGCGTCGTTTCTCGTGCGTTTCGAGCCGCTCTTTCTCGAAGCGGTCCGGACCGTCGGCGGCAGCGCGCTTCTGCGCCCGCTCCAACCCGATCCTGGCGGGGATGTCGAGGATCACGGTGCAATCGGGCATCACGCCGTTGATGGCGACACGCTGCAGGGTCTCGATGAAATCGGGTTCGAGATTGCCGGTAATGCCCTGGTAGACGCGGGAGGAATCCATGAAGCGGTCGCAAAGCACGACCTTACCTGCGGCAAGCGCCGGCCGGATCACCTCTTCGACATGGTCGTTGCGCGCCGCAGCGAAAAGGATCGCCTCCATTCGTGTGCCGAAGGCTTCGGCGGCGCCCGAGAGCAGCACATGGCGCACGGCCTCCGCACCCGGAGATCCGCCCGGCTCTCGCGTCACCAGCACATCGTGACCTTCGCCCTTCAGCGCCTCGGCGAGGCGGCGGATCTGCGTGGATTTCCCAGCGCCTTCCCCGCCTTCAAACGTAACGAACAGTCCCGTACCGGATGACAATGACAACTTCCCGCATTCCGGGCGCCGCACGCGCCCTGCCCCTTCTATCTATCCGAAGATATCAGGGAGGAAAACCTTTAGCCGCGGCGACATATTCACCTTTCCCGGCAAATTGCATGGCAAGCGGGCTCAGCCGGGCGCAGACTTGTCCCAGAGCCAGGAGAAGAACAGCGACTCGCCGAGCTCCAGCATGGCGTCCACTGCACGGCTGCTGAGCGAACCCTCGTCCACCGCCTGCACGGTATAGAGCGGCACTTCCCTGAGCAGCCTGCTGCCGGCAAAGATCTTGAGCGTGCCTGCCTGGAAATCCGGCTTGACCGGCGCCGTCAGCGGCCATCGATAGACGATGCGCGCCGACAGCCGGTCGGGATTGCTGATCGGGATATAGACGCTGACAGGCCCCTTGGCGATGAGATCGACGGTGCGCGCCGTGCCGCCATAGACGCTGGCTGCGCCGATGACTTCCTTATCGGCGAAGATCTGGCGGTTCTCGAAGGCCGTCAGGCCCCATTCCAGCACGCGCTTGGCTTCCTCCGTCCGCTCCTTGTCGGAAGCGATGCCGGCAAGCGCCAGAAACAGTCGTCTGCCGTCGCGCTCGACCGAAGCGACAATCGAATAGCCTTCGCCTTCGGTGAAGCCGGTCGCAAGCCCGTCGGCGCCGAGATCGAACCCCAGCAGCGGATTCCTGTTTCGCTGCTGGATCTTGTTCCACTCGAATTCCGGCTGCGCGAAATAGGCATAGAGGCTCGGATAGGACTGCTGAAGGGCAGCGGCGAGCGTCACCATTTCGCGTGCCGTCACCTTGCTCCTGCCATCGGGAAGGCCGGTGGAATTGCCGAACACGGCCTTTTCCAGGCCGAGTTCGCGGGCGTGGCGCGTCATCGATTCAGCAAATTGCTGTTCGCTTCCCGCCATGCCTTCAGCAAGCACGATGCAGGCATCATTGGCGCCTTGGATGGCGACGCCCTTGATCAGGTCCTCGACGCGCACCCGCGATTTAAGCGCGGCGAACATCGTTGCCGTCCGCGACGGTGCGCCGCCTGTGCGCCAGGCATATTCCGAAACCGGATATTCGGTATCGAGCGTGATCTGACCCTTTGTCACCGCGTCGAAAACGAGATCCATCGTCATCAGCTTGGCGAGCGAAGCCGGCGAAAAGCCCTGGTCCTCGTTTTTGGCGAGAAGCACGGTGCCCGTGGACGCCTCGATCATATAGGCCTGCGTCGCCTTGGTGGCGAAACCGACGGTGCCGCCATCGGCTGCAAGCGCGCCGGTGGCGAGCGGCATGAGGCAAGCAAGAAGGCGAAGCAAAGGCTTCAGCATCGCAATTCCCATCGAACGAGCGTCGTCTTTAAGGAGCTTAGAGCGAGAGGGAATCCGATGCAATTGCCATGCTCAGCGCGCGGCGGATCTTGCCTGCTGGCGCTTTGCAGAAGCAAGGATCGACTCCTGCGTCAGCCCGTCATTGCGCACCATGACCGCGTCGAAAGCGAGATCGACTGTCACCGTCCTCACCTCTTCGCTCTGATAGCCGAGCGCAAGCGATCCCCCGCCATAGGGGCGCTCATAGGGCATGGGGCCGATTTCCGGCAGCACGACCATCTGGTCGAAGGCCTGCATCGCATTTCCCGAGGGTGCAGACGGCGCGACCAGGACGTGGGCAGCCGGCGCGAGTGCGGGCGCTGCATTGTAGCGGGCGCTGGGCGTCGAACCTGCATAGGAGGTCGCCGACATCGGCACCGGTACGTTGGCGGGCGTCTCGTAATCTTCGGCGCTCTGCAGTTGGTCGCGGGTGATCTTGCGGCTGTTGGAGGCGACCATCACGCCGGTTGCGATCTGGCCTTCCGGATTGATCCCCGGAAGGCGGCTGCCCTTCGGCGCGTAGGATGCCATGAGATATGGCATGTCATGGCCGTCCATACGGGCGCGGCCGACATATTGCACGCGCACTTTGCCGGTGCCGCTGTGCTGCAGATCCAGCATGTCGGCGGTCTTGTTGGAAAGATCGATGATACGGCCTTCGTGATAGGGGCCGCGATCGTTGACGCGCACGACAATGGATGAGCCGTTTTCGAGATTGGTGACGCGCGCATAACTCGGCAGCGGGAAAGTCGGATGGGCGGCCGAAAGATGCATCTGGTCGTAGACTTCGCCGTTTGCCGTCAGGCGCCCGTGAAAAGCCGACCCGTACCAGGAGGCGACACCGACCTTGTTATAGGCGAAGTCTTCCTTCGGGTAATACCACTTGCCCTTCACCTCGTAGGGGTTGCCAACCATGTAGCGGCCGCCGCCCTTCGGGATATTGTTGCCGGTGGCGACCCGCGGGCTCGCTTTCACGCCATATTCGGATTCGGAAAAATATTCTTTGCCGTGGGCTCTTTTCTTCGGAACCGCCTGTGTCGTGCCGCATGCTGCAACCGTCGCGCACATCGCCGATATTGCCAGCCACCGCGCTGTCGTTGCGAATGACGCCGCCCCGTATTCCAGTTTCATATGTCCCACGCCGCTCATATGGTTAAGGAACGCTGCCCGATAATGGGTCAATAGCGCCTTATTCCCACCCGCCTAACGATAGCTTAATCTTGCTGTCATCGTGGCAAATTTACGAACGATTTCGCAGCGATAGCAACAATTCTAATGATTATGGTTTATAAATTGCTAACGTCGGTCCCGCCGCCCTGCCCTGTCACCGCCGCAAAGATGCTCGAAGTCGTCGTGCCGAAGCGAGGCACATGGTAAACGGTTGGCCGCGTTCGCACAGCTGAAAAGCGCCAGATTCAAGGCTGCAGTCGCCGGCGCGGGTTTCGTTCTGTGGTGGTTTGCAGATGGATTTGACACGTCTAAGTTAGAGCAGGCAGTAGCCAACTCGGCCTGAGTTCCCTTGGTGCGTGTGTTTTGTTGCTTGACTCAAAGGGAGGTGGAAAGTTTATTTGCGGGCGTTCGGGGTAGAAGCCCGGCGTCCTTTCCACGCTCATCTTTAGGGGACGAGCCATGGCAAATCACAAACCAGCAGTGCCTAGCGTATTGACCCACGACTACTCACCAATGGAAGCCATTGAAGGAAGCCTTCTCGACAATGCGTCAGATCCAGATGGAGACCTGCTTCAGGTTCAGTTCGTCAACGGTCTGAGAATTCCCAACAAAGCCGGTGAGCCCGGATTTCTTACGATCGAGGGCGAACACGGAACCCTGACGATCTCGGCAGACGGCAGCTATACCTACACGGTCAATGATCCAGCAAGTCTTGAGCCAGGTGAAGCCTTCTCAGAGAAATTCTCGTTCAAGATCTCCGATGGAAAAGGCGGTGCCGACGTCGCCGATTTCAACATCGCCGTCCAAGCGCCTCCGCAAGGGCTGTATTCCATCGATTTCGAGAACGCCCCCAAGGAATATCCAGGGCAATCGGATATTGCTTCGGGTTATGCCGGCTTCAAGTTTGGCGATAAGATCGACGGTAATCTATGGGCCGTCGCTGAAGCGGGTGGCAACGAGTACGTCGTCAGCAATCCCTACAATCCCTTTTTCGACCGCGTTGACGGCAAGCTCTTCACGGTCGAGGGCGTCGACGTCGCCACCGTTTTTGATGCCGGTTACGAAGGCGTAGATGCTCTCGTTACCTTCGAGGGCTACATCGGTGGCAATAAGGTGAGCGAGATGGCCGTAACGGTCTATGGAGACACCATTGCCGATGGCCAGCATATTTCATTGGAGGCGCTCGGAGCCGTCGACTTCATCCGCTTCGATATCGCGCCTGAAACGGAGCCTACAGGCTTTCCACAGCTCGCCTTCGACAACTTCACCGTCCTTGTGTGACCATAGCCGAGAAGCGGCCGTCGAGGCCGTTTCTCCAGCCTTTCCGAGCGTTAGGCAGCCGATTTGATCCTCTGTGCGGTGATACGTTGAACGCTGCAGAACAAGTTGACGCTGCGATCAAAGCTGCTACAAAGCCCGCCAGCAAGTGAATGGGTAGCAAATCGGTAGAAACACCGATCCAAAAGAAACACCGAAACGGAATTTCTTTGGGCTTTCCAATTGCCTGGAAGAGTGTCCGAGTGGTTTAAGGAACCGGTCTTGAAAACCGGCGTGCGGGAAACCGTACCGTGGGTTCGAATCCCACCTCTTCCGCCAGTTTATCGCGCATAAGTGATTGAATTATCTTATATTTTCATCCTGAAGTGAAGTCTCGATCCCAGCCGATCTCTCAAGCGTCCCATACGGCGCCGGGGCATCCCTCCTGCAGTGATCGGTTGAAGCTTGATCATGAGAAGTATGAATATACCAGGGCGCCGATGGAGCCCCAGAATATAAGCGGCGTAAGTATCATTGCCACAACGAAAATCTTGGTCACTGAAAAACTCCGAAACGCCAACCGGAGCGCAAAGAACTATTGCAGTGACCGACGCTTTGGTATGGGCACGAAGTCCAGGATGGATCGGACCTTGGTCTCAGTCCTGTAAGCGGAAACGTCTCCAGCTACCCGATCTCGAGTGCCCGGCGGCGCAGGTAAGTCCGGGCCGCGAGGGCGAGCGCGGCGGCGATCAGCGCGGCTGCGACGGCGAAGGTGGTCCGCATGCCTGACGCAACGGCTTCGGGATCCGCGATAGTGGCCTCCGATGTGGCCGAGGCGAGCGCAAACACGGCTCCCATGAGAGATGCACCGGTGATCAGTCCGAGATTGCGCGACAGGTTGAGCATGCCCGAAATGACGCCGCGCTGCTCGGGACGGACGTCCATCATGACGGTCGTATTGTTGCCGGCCTGGAACAATTGATAGCCCGGTGTCAGGATAGCGATGGCAGCGATGTAGCCGGCAATACCGGGCAGCACGGTGAGCGCGATGGAGCCGGCTGCCATGGCGGCGAGCCCGGTGATAACCATGAATGGCGCTCCCAGACGGTCGACCAGGCGACCGGCGGGAACACCGCTCAGGGTGGAGATGACAGGGCCGATCGACATGACGATTCCGACCAGCGCTTCGTCGAGACCGAGCGAACGCGAAAGGTAGAACGGGGCAACCACCAGCGTCGCCATCATCACCGTCGAAACGAGTGCATTGATGGTCAGGCTGGCGCCCATCACCGGATTGCGGAACGCCGCCAATCGAATCAGCGGCGAAGTCGTTCTCGCCTCGATGAACACGAAGAAACCGGCGCCGAAGGCGGCGGCCAGCAGCAGAGCCGCATTCAGCGGACCAAACCTGCCGTGTCCGATCGTCATCGCCAGCGCATAGGCCGACAGCGTCAGGGCCAGCAGCAATGTGCCCGCAATGTCGAATCCTGCCCGATCGGTATTTTCTCTACTGCTTTCGACGGGCAGATGGCGGTAGGCGAGGACGAAGGTCAACAGGCCGAGCGGCGCGTTGATGAGGAAGATGGCCGGCCAGCCGAATCCCGCGATCAAGACGCCTCCGAGCGATGGGCCGAGAGCGGTGCCGATCGCCGACATCGTTCCGAGCAGCCCCATGGCGCTGCCGGTCCTCGCCGTCGGCACCGTCTCGCCGACAAAGGCCATCGTCAGAGCCATCATGATGGCCGCGCCCAAGCCCTGCAAGGCGCGCGCGGCAAACAGCGTCCATAGTGTCGGCGCGAGACCGCACAGGACGGAAGCCAGCGTGAAGAGCAGGATGCCCATGAGCAGCAGCCGTCTGCGGCCGATCGTGTCGCCGAGCCGTCCGACGCTGACGATCGAGGTGGTAATAGCAAGGAGATAGGCGAGCACAATCCACTGAACGTCCTGGAAAGCGGCATCAAACGCCTGCGCCAAAGACGGCAGGGCGACATTGGCGATGCTGGTGCCGAGCGACGGCAGCAGCATGGTCAGGGAAAGGCTGGCGAGCGCCCATCGGACGGAACGTGTTCGTTCCGTATCTGCCTCGTCGCCTTCCGCAATAATCGGTTTCATCGTGACCTCTGTTTTTTCGCGGCTCCTGGATGGAGCCGCCGAAAACCTAGTGCTCGATCTGGTGTGGCGGAAGCCGCACTATTTGCACTTCATTCATGCGTTTGACGCCACATCACGATCAAACCATGTTATGACGGACGAATGTCGACACCCGATCTCAACCTGCTGGTCACCCTTGATGTGCTGCTTGCGGAAGGCAGCGTTGCGCGCGCGGCGCGAAGGTTGCGGCTCAGCCCGTCGGCGATGAGCCGGGCGCTGGCGCGACTGCGCGAAACGACGGGCGATCCGCTGCTGGTCCGGGCCGGACGCGGTCTGGTCCCCACGCCCCGCGCGCTCGAGCTGCGCGAGAAGGTCGGCCGGATCGTCGAGGAGGCACAAGCGGTTCTCCGCCCGGCCGAGGCGCTCGACCTTGAGCGGTTGGTCCGAACCTTCACACTGCGCACCAGCGAAGGTTTCGTCGAGAACTTCGGACCCGTCCTCATCGAGCGGGTCAACAGACAAGCGCCCGGCGTGCGGCTGTGCTTCATGCAGAAACCGGACAAGGACAGCGCGCCTTTGCGCGACGGCACCGTCGATCTGGAAACCGGGGTCGTCGACGAGACGACCGGGCCGGAGGTGCGGGCGCAAGCCCTGTTCCGCGACCGCTTCGTCGGTGTCGTGCGGACAGGACATCCACTTTGCCAAGGCGAGATCACGCCGTCTCGCTATGCGGCCGGCCGGCACATCTCCGTGTCGCGACGCGGGCTCGACAGAGGAGCGATCGACGACGCTCTTGATCTGCTCGGGCTGGAACGGCAGATCGCCACGATCGTCGGCGGCTTTTCGACTGCGCTGGCTCTCGTCCGCGCTTCAGACCTGATTGCCAGCGTTCCCGAACGGCATACCGAAGCGCTGCGGGTGGGCATGCATAGTTTCCCCCTGCCCGTCTCCGCACGGGATATCACCGTTTCGCTGCTCTGGCATCCGAGGATGGATGCCGATCCCGCGCATCGCTGGCTGCGCGAATGTGTTCGGGACACCTGCGCGGCGATTGGTTGAGGAGAGTGGTGATTTGCGCGAAGGAGGTAATGCTCCGCCCATCCCGATTTCTTGTCATATAAGCACGTTCGAAAGATTGCTATTGTACCTTCACCGATCGACGGCAGACACATTCACCCCACGGAGGATACGATGCATATCATCTGGGACTTTCTGACGATTCTGCTGACCATCGGCTCGCTCTATGGCGGTCGCGAATATCGAATCATTCGCGCCCGTGCCCGCGCCCAGAACTGGGGCAATTTCTGATTTGATTTCTGCGGCCGCTGCCCGGGCGCCCTCGGTCACGGTCCCGTAGAACGACGTAGGGTCATGCACCCACAGTGCATTGCTTGCTAAAAAGACGGCTTCTGTCCGTCATTCTCTCTGTTAGTTTAGGCCCGCCTTACCCCAGGCGGGTCTTTTTTGTGTGCGCCAGGCATGGCGCGTGGTGCGAGAGCACCGTTTGACCGGGATGGTATCCGGTTGATGACTTGGAGGTGAAAGTCCTCTGCAGGCCCTGGTGATGGGAACTGCTAGCCGAACAACAAGGGCGTCGTTGCAAGGCGAGGTCTGAAGGAAGTTGTAAGCAAAGTGCCGGCCTGACGAACAGGAAACGCATATGAGGCGACCGCATCCGGACGAAGGTGCACAAATGCCTGAAGTCCAATATCACCCGGAGGATGCGGCCGTAGATGCGACAGGTATATGGCACGAAGGTCACGCGTCTTACCCTGGGAGACCTGCCGACCTGCCCCTGGTTTCAGGTGTGCTACCGGCGTCGCGAGGCGTCGGGATGGGGCGGCAGGGGTCAGCAGAAGCCGTATTAGCCGACCAAGCGGTGAAGGGCCGAACATTGAGTGCCGGACGGAGGCCGGTCTTTCGATGGTGAGGACAGACGCAGAAGACGGGGCTGAGACGCCCCGTGCCCATGCTGAGAGCAGCGGCCGGAAGCCGCGAGGGCAGGCATTGGGTGCATCAGACACCACGGCAGGGCCGGGATCCTCTCGACCGGAGGCGAATGAGCGACTGATGGAGGCGATCCTCAGCCGCGAGAACATGATGGCGGCTTACCGCCGGGTGGTGGCGAACAAGGGTGCGCCGGGTATCGATAAGATGTCTGTCGAGCAATTGAAGCCATACCTTGCGGAGCATTGGCCGCGCATCAGAGAAGACCTGCTGGCGGACCGCTACAGACCGACGCCGGTGCGTGGGGTGGAAATCCCCAAGCCTGGCGGCAAAGGGATGCGGCAATTGGGCATCCCGACGGTCCTGGACCGACTCATCCAGCAGGCGATGCATCAGGTGCTGATGCCGATCTTCGACCCGGACTTCTCTGCTTCCTCCTACGGCTTCCGGCCGGGGCGGAGCGCCCACGACGCGGTTCTTGCCGCCCGGTCTTATGTGGCCGGCGGCCGTCGCTTTGTGGTCGATCTTGATTTGGAGAAGTTCTTCGACCGAGTGAACCACGATGTCTTGATGGCACGCGTGGC
The DNA here is from genome assembly GCF_024721175.1 of Rhizobium sp. Pop5. NCBI lineage: Bacteria > Pseudomonadati > Pseudomonadota > Alphaproteobacteria > Hyphomicrobiales > Rhizobiaceae > Rhizobium > Rhizobium sp. Pop5. The sequence goes on from NZ_CP099399.1 coordinate 1,717,566, forward strand.
ACGCAAAATCGGAGACACGCAGGTGCTGCGGTTGATCCGCCGTTACCTGCAGGCTGGGCTGATGACGGGCGGGATCGTAACGGCACGCAGCGAAGGCACGCCGCAAGGCGGTCCACTCTCGCCGCTGCTGTCAAATATCCTGCTCGACGATCTCGACAAGGAATTGGAGCGGCGCGGTCATGCCTTCTGCCGCTACGCCGACGACTGCAACGTCTATGTACGTTCGCAGCATGCCGGCGAGCGGGTCATGGCCTCGCTCACCTGCTTCCTTACCGAACGGCTGAAGCTCACGGTCAATGGCGCGAAGAGTGCCGTGGACCGTCCATGGAAGCGTACCTTCCTCGGCTACACCATGACCGCCCACAAGGCGCCGCGTCTGCGGATCGCGGCGTCGAGCGTGGCGCGGTTCAGGGGCAAGCTGAAGGCTGCCTTCCGTGCCGGGCGCGGTCGCGCCCTTGGCGCCACCATCAAAGACCTTACCCCGATCCTGCATGGCTGGATTGCTTACTTCCGGCTGACCGACAGTAAGGGGATTCTCGAGGACCTTGATGGCTGGCTGCGGCGCAGGTTGCGCTGCATCCTGTGGCGGCAATGGAAGAAACCGGCCACGCGCGCTATGCGGTTGAGGCAACGAGGACTGACGGAACAGCGTGCCCGTGACTCGGCGGGGAACGGCCACGGCCCTTGGTGGAATGCCGGGGCCAGCCACATGAACGACGCCTTCCGAAAAGCCTTCTTCGAACAGCTGGGGCTAGTCTCACTCCAACAGGAACTCCGACGCCTAAACCACACTCGATGAACCGCCGTGTACGGAACCGTTCGCACGGTGGTGTGGGAGGAGGGTGCCGCAAGGCTCCCTCCTACCCGATTAAAGGGGCGGCCGGCCACATAATCGGCGGCCACGCCGTCGCTGGACTACTTCTTGGCGCCGGCAGAAAGCACCCGATGTGTCGCATTGTCCAATGCGTGGCTTGTCTCCTGCCCATCCTTCTTCAGTCCGCGCGCAGTGTTGCCGCAGCCGGAAAGCGTGAGCAGGCAAATGCAGGCAAGGGCGATGGCAGCTTTTGGCATCAATGTTTCCCCGATTGAATTGCGATCTGAAAACAATGATGCAATCGCCGCCAAAATCAATCCGCCGAAAGGCGGTGGGATGGTGCGAAAATCTCACCACGCGAATTTATATTGAAAATCTGTGCGCTATTGAAGCGGTACCCTGAACTGCCGTCACAAACCCGAGCCTGGGACGCAATGCTTGCGGATTAATTGGTATTGATCGATCAAGTTTACTTCATTGAAGCAAATTTTGACTGTAAAGAAATAGGTTTTCTTGTAATTAAGAGAGCTAATACCATTAACGAGCGTATTATTGTTCAACACATGCCAGATCTATTGGTTTTTGTAATGTTTAAAATTTTACTTAAATTCCACATTTAACTATCTGTTAATAATAATCTTGCGCAACGTCCGCTTCCGCTTATGATTTACTCAAAACGGGAGAGAAAAAGATGTTCAGCAAAAGCCTGATCATGCCTTTCGGCTTCGCGATGCTTGCCATCGCCGGGCTTCTGTTCCAGCTCGCCTCTTATGCGCTGGAGACGCCAATCACCCAGCTTTATCCGTGAATGCTGTTTAAGTTCCTCCGGGAGTGGAACTTTTTTTCGTTTTGTGCATTCATTCGAGTCGTGTTGTCAGGAGGGAAACACCATGGAAAACGCAGGAGTGGGTTGGATTGCGGCCATCATAATCGGCGGTATTGCCGGATGGCTGGCTGAAAAGGTCATGAGCAGCAATATGGGCGTGCTCATGAACATATTGCTCGGCATCGTCGGCGCCATTGTCGCCAACTGGCTCCTGGGTCTGCTGCACATTCAGCCGCTGGCCGGTTGGCTGGGCTATCTGATCACCGGTTTCATCGGCGCCTGCATTCTGATCGCAATCGGCCGCGTCATTCGCCGCTAATCCGGTTCCGCTGGATGGCCCGTCGCGACGGTCGTCGGGCACTGGAAATTCCAAGTCGGGCGTTGATGACGTCCGGCTTTTCCCTGTCCGAATTCCAATTTCAGCGGCGGCTCAGCAGGCCGAAAAGATAGGCGACGCCAGCCGCGACCGCGAGTGCCATGAGCGGTTCTTCGCGAACCTTGTCGCGCAGCCGTTCCGTCATCAGCGAAGCCTCATCGGTAACCACAGACTTTGCCCCCTGCCCCAGCGCCCGCACGCTTTCGGTTAGCCTGGAGAGATCTTCGCGCAGCGCCGTGACCTGCGCCGACAGATCGTCTGCTGCGATATCGGCCTTGACGCGCGCAGCGGTGGATTCGGCGGAAGCGGTTTTCAATTCTGCCATGGTCTGCTCCTGTTTCATGGGATGCCGCCTCAACGAAATGACGGCCGGAAAGGTTCCACCGAAGCCGATCTTTTGTTGCCCGTCGGGCCCCTGCTCGCCGCCCGCCGCTCCACGCAGCTTTTCGCGCGACAAACCCTTCATTTCCTGTCGGGTTTGTTTTAAGGAACGTCGAATGTCCGCCCGCGTGCGGGTCAATGATACTGTGAGGTTTGCGTTTCTATGTTCGACATTCTGAGAAGAGCCGCTCAGACCTGGGTTGCCAAGCTGCTGATGCTTCTGCTGGTCGCCTCCTTCGGCATCTGGGGTGTTTCCCGGTCGCTGATAACGGGCGGCAACAGCACCACGGTCGTGGCCGTCGGCGATCAGCATGTGGACGTCAACGAATTCCGCCTCGCCTACCAGCGCCAGGTGGCAAGCCTCAGCCAGCAGTTCGGCACGCGCCTCACCCCCGAGCAGGCCCGCGCCTTCGGCGTCGAGCAGCAGGTGCTCTCCCAGCTCGTCGCCGGCGCCTCGCTCGACCAGCTTGCCGAAGACATGAATCTCGGCCTCTCCGAGGATCGCCTCGCCCAGCTGATCGGCGATGACCCGGCTTTCAAGGCCGTCAACGGCAAGTTCGACCGCGAGCTCTTCATCTCGCGCCTGCGCAATGCTGGCATCCGCCAGGACGACTATATCAAGGAGCGCAGCAAGGTTGCCGTCCGCAGCCAGATCGTCGACGCCGTCTCCAACGGCTTCACCGCGCCGAAGACGCTGGTCGACGCCCTGAAGCTCTATGGCAATGAAAGCCGCAGCGTCGACTACTTGCTGCTCACCAACGCCAACATCGAGCCGATCAAGGCACCGGCCGACGACGTGCTGGCGACGTGGTTCGAAGGGGTCAAGCAGCGCTACCGCGCACCTGAGTACCGCAAGCTCATCTATCTCAAGCTGCAGCCCGCCGATATCGCCGATGCTGCGACCGTCAGCGACGATCAGATCCGCGAAGCCTTCGACAAGGGCAAGGATGCCTTTAAGACGCCGGAAAGCCGCACCATTGAGCAGCTGACCTTCGCCAGCAAGGATCTCGCCGCAGCAGCCGCAACGGCGCTGAAGAGCGGCACCAGCTTCGACCAGCTGGTCTCCGATCAGGGCAAGACGGCAAGCGACGTGCTGCTCGGCGAATTCACGAAGGACAAGGTTCCCGATCAGGCTATTGCCGACGCCGCCTTCGCGGTGGCGACCGATGGCGGCACTTCGCCGGTTGTCGATGGTTCCTTCGGCCCGGTCATCCTGCGCATCACGAATATCAAGCGGGAGACGGTCAAGAATTTCGACGAGGTGAAGGAAGATATCCGCAAGCAGCTGGCGCTTTCCAACGCCTCTCAGGAAGTGATCAACGTTCACGACCGCATCGAGGATCTGCGCGCCGGCGGCGCCACGTTGGAGGATATCGCCAACCAGTTGATGCTCAAGGCCGTGCCCGTTGATGCCGTCGATATGACCGGTGCCGGCAAGGACGGCAACGAGATCAAGGATATTCCAATCAAGCAGCAGTTGCTCGGCGAAGCCTTCAAGACCGAAGTCGGCGTCGATGCGCCGCCGCTGCCGATGGGCAATGACGGCTACGTCTGGTTCAACGTCCGCGAAATCACGCCGGATCGCGAGCGTCCGGTCGCCGAAGTGCGCGAGAAGGTCGTCGAGGACTGGACGGCGGAACAGCAGAAGGCCGCACTCGCAAAGAAAGCCGAAGAATTGAAGGCTGAGGCTGCAAAGGGCACCGCTCTTGCCGATATCGCCGCGCCGCTCGGCATCGCGGTCGAAAGCAAGAGCGGCTTCACCCGCTCCACCGACGATCCGGTTCTCGGCCGCGGCGGGATCACCGCGGCTTTCTCCGGTCCGGTAGATACGGTGGCGAGCGCCGTCGGCGCCGATCCGTCGACGCAGATTCTGGTGAAGGTCACTGAGGTCAATGCTGAGCCGACCGGCGACGTGCTGAACAATCGCGATGCCCAGATCACCGCCATGGCCAATGCCGCCGGCGACGATATTCTCGATCAGATGGTCAACCTGCTGCAGACGCAGTACGGCGCGCAGATCAACCAGAAGCTCGCCGAGCAGGCGACGGTTCGCTAGGAGGCTTGGAAACCGCATGACCGATCTGAAGCCGCTTCTCGCCAAGGCAGCAAGCCGCGAGCCCCTGACCCGTGACGAGGCCCGCCAGGCCTTCGATATCCTGATGTCCGGCCAGGCAACGCCTTCGCAGATCGGCGGCTTCCTGATGGCATTGCGCGTTCGCGGCGAGACGGTCGACGAGATCGTCGGCGCGGTCACCACGATGCGCTCCAAGATGCTGCGTGTGGAAGCGCCCGCCGACGCGATCGATATCGTCGGCACCGGTGGTGATGCCAGCGGCACCTACAACATCTCGACGCTGGCGGCCCTCATCGTCGCCGGCGCTGGCGTTCCCGTCGCCAAGCACGGCAACCGCGCGCTGAGCTCGAAATCGGGCGCTGCCGACAGCCTCGCGGCACTCGGCGTCAATCTCGAGGTCACCCCCGAGATGATCTCCCGCTGCATCGCCGAGGCCGGCGTCGGCTTCATGTTCGCGCAGCAGCACCATTCGGCCATGCGCCATGTCGGCCCCTCGCGCGTCGAACTCGGCACGCGCACGATCTTTAACCTGCTTGGGCCGCTCTCCAATCCGGCCGGCGTCAAGCGCCAGCTTCTCGGCGTCTTTGCGCCGCAATGGGTGGTGCCGCTTGCCGAAGTCATGCGCGATCTCGGTTCCGAAAGCGTGTGGGTCGTGCACGGTGATGGCCTCGACGAAATCACCACGACCGGCAAGACCAGTGTCGCCGCGCTGGAGAACGGCCAGATCCGCACCTTCGAGCTGTCGCCGGCCGATTTCGGCGTGTCGCCCTGCGTGCTCGCCGATATCAAGGGTGGAGACGGCACCGTCAACGCCGCAGCACTTCGCGAAGTGCTTGCCGGCGCAAAGAATGCCTATCGTGATATCGCGCTCGCCAATGCGGCTGCATCGCTCGTCATCGCCGGGAAGGCAGAGACGATCCGCGACGGTATGAAGCTCGCGACGGAATCGCTGGACAGCGGCGCCACGGCGTCCGCGCTCGACAAACTCATCGCTGTTTCCAACGATATCGACTAGGATCGCCTCATGACCGATATCCTGAAGAAGATCGAAGCCTACAAGCGCGAGGAAATCGCTGCCGCCAAGGCAAAGACCTCGCTTGCCGACCTGAAGGCCATGCAGGCCGGCCAGTCCGCCCCGCGCGGCTTCCAAAAGGCGCTCGTCGCCAAGCGCGATGCCGGTCAGTTGGGCCTCATCGCCGAGATCAAGAAGGCAAGTCCGTCCAAGGGGCTGATCCGACCGGATTTTGATCCGCCGGCGCTTGCAAAGGCGTATGAAGCCGGTGGCGCGGCCTGCCTTTCGGTTCTCACCGACATTCCGAGCTTCCAGGGGGCACCGGAATTCCTGACGGCAGCGCGCGCCGCCTGTGCCCTGCCCGCGCTGCGCAAGGATTTCATGTTCGAGACCTATCAGGTCCACGAGGCGCGCGCCTGGGGCGCCGATTGCATTCTGCTCATCATGGCGTCTCTGACGGATGACGATGCGGAACGTCTGCAGGACGAGGCTTTCTCGCTCGGCATGGATGTGCTGGTCGAAGTTCACGACGCGCCGGAAATGGAACGCGCACTGAAGCTTTCCTCACCGCTCGTCGGCATCAACAACCGCAATCTGCGCACCTTCGAGGTCAGCCTCACGGTCAGCGAGACGCTGGCTGCCATGGTGCCCGATGATCGGCTGCTGGTCGGCGAAAGCGGCATTTTCACCAATGCTGATTGCAAGCGCCTGCAGGCGGCCGGTATCAATACCTTCCTCGTCGGCGAAAGCCTGATGCGAAAAGATGACGTAACGGCCGCCACCCGCGCGCTGCTCTTCGGCGAAGCCGCAATTGCGGCCGAATGATATGAGCGGCGGAAAGCCCGGCCTCACCCATATCGATGCCTCCGGCGAGGCGCATATGGTCGATGTCTCCGACAAGGTCGAGACGGTGCGCATTGCCACGGCCGAGGGCCATGTGAAGATGGCGCCGGAAACCCTTGCGCTGATCCGCGAGGGCAATGCCAAGAAGGGCGATGTGATCGGCACCGCGCGCCTTGCCGGCATCATGGCGGCAAAACGCACCGCCGATCTCATCCCGCTCTGCCATCCCCTGATGCTGACAAAGGTCACGGTCGAGATCGAGGAGGATGCCGCCCTGCCCGGCCTGCACGTCACGGCAACCGCAAAGCTGACCGGCAAGACCGGTGTAGAGATGGAGGCGCTGACCGCCGTTTCGGTCGCCTGTCTGACGATCTACGACATGGCCAAGGCCGCCGACAAGGCAATGGAGATCGGCGGCATCAGGCTGCTCGAAAAATCCGGCGGCAAATCCGGTGATTTCAGACATCCGGAGGCAAGATGAGCCTTCTACCGGTCCCGGAGGCCCTGAACCGTTTGCTCTCTCGCGCAAAGCCCGTCACGGCATCCGAGACACTGCTGCTCGCCGAGGCCGAAGGTCGTGTCCTGGCCGTCGATCTCAAGGCCGGCCTGACCCAGCCGCCTTTCAATGCATCCGCCATGGATGGCTACGCGCTGCGCCGCGAGGACGCGCCTGAGCCTGGCGTCCTGTTGAAAGTCATCGGCACGTCTTCCGCCGGCCACGGCTTCGAAGGAAGCGTTGGCAAGGGAGAAGCTGTTCGCATCTTCACCGGCGCGCCTGTCCCGCCGGGCGCCGATAGCGTCCTGTTGCAGGAGGATGCCGAAAAGATTGAAGGCGGCATCCGAACGAATTTCCCTGTCCGGCAAGGCCAGCATGTACGCCCTCGTGGCCAGGATTTCGCCGAAGGCGAAGCGGTGCTCCCTGCTGGCGCGGTGCTTGATTTTTCGCGGCTGACCGTCGCGGCCGGCATGAACCGGCCCGATGTTGACGTGCTCCGGCGTCCGCTGATAGCCATCCTGGCGACCGGCGACGAATTGCTGCCGCCCGGAAGCACGCCCGGCCCGTCGCAGATCATCGCCTCCAACACCTTCGGCATCGCAGCCCTTGCCCGCAAAGCCGGCGCCGATGTGCTCGATCTCGGTATCGTGCCTGACGATAAAGCCAAGATCACCGCCGCGATCGACAAGGCGCGGGATGCCAAGGCCGATGTTATTGTCACCCTCGGCGGCGCTTCAGTTGGCGATCATGATCTGGTGCAGGCGACGTTGATCGAGGCGGGCATGCAGCTCGATTTCTGGCGCATCGCCATGCGCCCCGGCAAACCGCTGATGGTCGGCAGCTTCGGCGAGACCCATGTGCTCGGTCTGCCCGGCAATCCGGTCTCGAGTTTGGTCTGCTCGCTGCTCTTCCTCGAGCCGCTGATCCGCAAACTCGCCTCCCTGCCGCCGGTGCAACGCGAGGCAATGGTGGAGGCGGCCGTCACGCTGCGCGCCAACGACCACCGCCAGGATTATATCAGGGCGAAACTGTCGAAATCCGCCGCCGGAAACTGGCTGGCCGAACCCTTCGGCAAGCAGGATTCCTCGATGATGAAGGTCTTCGCCCAGGCCGACTGCCTCATCATCCGCCCGCCGCATGCGCCGGAGCTACCAGCCGGAGCGCCCTGCCCGGTCATGCTGTTGCGGCCGGACCTGCTCGGCTGATATTGCAGTTTCAGTTATTTCGATCTCTGGGCGATCTTTTTCCGCTCCCGCGCCGATCGGGGCAGCAGGAGCCACATTTGTAGGTGAGGTTTAATGTTATCCAGGTGTACGGTGTCGGCTGTCATCCTTCTCGCAGCCTGTTCGGTCGCCGTTGCGGCGGTGCAAGGAAGCCCCGCACTGGAACCATCTTCCGCCGCGAATGCCCCCTGGGCGATTGAGTGGCTAACGCCCGAGTTGAAAGAAGCAGCGACGCCAAAAACACTTATTCTTTGCTCTGATAGCATGGCCGAGCATCTCAGGCGGTACCGGTCGCTGATTGAAAAGCTCAGTGTGCTGAAAGGCCATACAATCCTGGATGGAAGCGAGCTTGAGGCGCGCAAGCCAGTACCCGACATCGGCTACATGGTCTTCGCGCATAAAGGTAATGAGGACCAGATCGTACGCAATTGCGTTGCAAATTACCCGGAACTCCAGCCAATTGTCACTGACTTCATCGAAAAGGAGATATCGGCAGAACAAGATCAATTTCAGAATCTTATAAAATATGGAATTTTGCCGAAAGAGGCACAGCCACGCCAATGTTTTGGAAGGTATTACTACCAGACCGAAGACTATTATCCGACGAGAGCCACAAAGAAATGGTTTGCTCTGATCGAGATGGACTATTCATCCGACAATAGATGTTTTGACCAGTCTTTTTCAGCTGCCTTTGGCATTGATCCTGAATCCTGTCGTTCAGCCGGCATCTGCGTCGATGACGGAAAATAAAGGCACTGCGTCCTCACCGAGCATGCAGCCTTTGGCTCAGGTAGAGGATAACGCGGTAGCAAGACGAATTGTCGATCTCGCCTTTCAGCTATTGCTGACAAGCGAAAAGACGCCCGCCTGAACCGCGCCACTCCCCCGCCCCTCGCCGAAATCCGGAACCGCATGAGCCGCAATCCGCTGAAGTTCTTTCTGCGGCAAGTAGGCGCGATGGGGATCGCCGATCAGCACCTCGATGCCGGAGGCCTGGCAACGCCGCAGGAAAGCCATCACGCGCAAGGCAAGCGCGGAATCGTAAAACAGGTCGCCGACAACGAGGAGATCAGTCTCCTCTGGCGGCAGCGCCTCGATGATATCGGCGGCGACGGCGACGATGTTCACGCCGTTCACCGCCGCGTTGAGACCGATTGCGGCAATGGCGTTGGCATCGACATCGACCGCCGTCACCGCGGCAGCTCCGGCCTTGGCCGCCGCAATGGCGACGAGCCCGGAGCCGGCGCCGAGATCGACGACGCGGCGGCCGGCGACCACTTCCGGCCGATCGAGCAGATGGCGGGCAAGCACGGCGCCGCCGGCCCAAGGATAGGCCCAGTAAGGCGCCGGATCGGCTTCTCCGCGGCCGGCAAGCCGCCAGAGCCCGCTCGCAGGGCCCGCGGTATGGAGGAGGATTTCGGGAGTGGCGGGAACGGGTGAAATCGGCAGATAGGCCTGGATGAAGGCGGCCGGATCGGGACGCGGCGGGCCGGAGCGTTTCATCGTCGTCATGCTCCCCATCCCGCTATAAAATCCAACGATTCAAGAGTTCTTCATGGCGAGATGCGGCATGCCGCTGTCGAGACATTCCGCTTGTCGGCCAATCGTCAGACAAAGCCCTCCGCCCGAACCGGCGAAGGGCTGCGGCGAAATCAGCTGGGCTTCTTCTTCGAGAACTTGTTCTTCGGCCCGGCGCCACCCTTGCCCTCGGATTTCCCGCCTTCGAATCTTGGCTTGTCGTATTTAGGCTTGTCGAACTTCGGCTTATCTGATTTCGGACCATCGAAGCCGGGCTTGCCGGGTTTCTTGCTCCAGGGCTTGCTATCCTGCCTTTGCTGGCCGCTATTGTCGGCTGCAGCATATCCGCCGCCCGGACCCTTGCCGAACTTGTTCTTTGGACGTTCGCCACGGGAGGCGTCGCCTGGCCGCTCGTCACGAGATGGCTTGCCGGCATAAGGTTTCGGCGACGGGGCGCGGCTGAAATCCGGCGTGCCGGAGAGCTTGGTCACGCGAATGCCGCGTTCGAGCGCCTTGTTCGGCCCGATCGCCGCCAGGAAGCTTTCGGCACTCGCCGCCGCGATCTCCACAAAGGTTTCCTCGGGCTGCATCTTGATCGCGCCGATCTCGCGCTTGGTGACATTGCCGTTGCGGCAGAGCATCGGGATCAGCCAGCGCGGCTCGGCATTTTGCTTGCGGCCGACCGAAACGGAGAACCAGACGCTGGCGCCGAAATCCTCGCGCGGTCCCTTCTGCGCCGGCTCGTAAGGCTCTGCATTGTCGCGGCGCTTGCGGCTGCCCCCGTCCTGCACGGTGACCTCGATCAGATCCTCCGGCGCCGAATGGTTGGTGCGGTAAAGGCGCAGGAAGGCGGCAGCGAGCTTTTCGGCGCCGTGGCTGGAAAGCAGCTGCTGCACCAGCCCCTGTTCTTCCTCTTGCGGCGCTTCGCTGAAGATCGGATCGGCGAGCAGCCGTTCGTCGTCGCGTTCGTTTACTTCCTCGGCCGACGGCGGCCGCGCCCAGGCTGCCGAAATACCGGCATTGTCGAGCAGACGCTCGGCCTTGCGCCGCGCATTCAGCGGCACGATCATGGCGCTGATGCCCTTGCGTCCCGCGCGTCCAGTGCGACCGCTGCGGTGTAGCAGCGTCTCCGGATTGGTCGGAAGGTCGGCATGGATGACGAGATCGAGGCCCGGCAGATCGATACCGCGGGCGGCGACGTCGGTTGCGATGCACACGCGAGCACGCCCGTCACGCATCGCCTGCAGCGCATGGCTACGTTCGTTCTGTGTCAGCTCGCCAGATAGAGCTACAACGGAGAAATTGCGGTTGTTGAAGCGTGCGGTCAGATGATTGACGGCAGCGCGCGTCGAGCAGAAGACGATGGCGTTGGTCGCTTCGTAATAGCGCAGCACGTTGATGATGGCGTTCTCGCGGTCGGCCGGAGCCACGACAAGCGCGCGATATTCGATATCGACATGCTGCTTCTCCTCGGCCTGCGTGCTGATGCGTACGGCATCGCGCTGATAGCTCTTGGCGAGCTTGGCGATCGCGGCAGGTACGGTCGCCGAAAACATCAGTGTCCGGCGCTCGTCCGGCGCCGAGTCGAGGATGAATTCCAGGTCCTCGCGGAAGCCGAGATCGAGCATCTCGTCGGCCTCGTCGAGCACGGCGGCCTTCAGCTCGGACATGTCGAGCGCATGCCGGCGGATATGGTCGCAGAGACGGCCGGGCGTGCCCACGACGATATGGGCGCCGCGTTCGAGCGAGCGGCGCTCGCTACGGATGTCCATGCCGCCGACGCAGCTCGCGATCACAGCGCCCGTCATCTCATAAAGCCATTCGAGCTCGCGCTTTACCTGCAGGGCAAGCTCGCGTGTCGGGGCGATCACGAGGGCGAGCGGCGCTCCGGCAGTGCCGAAACGATCGCTCCCGTCGAGCAGCGTCGGCGCCAGCGCCAGTCCGAAGGCGACGGTCTTGCCTGAGCCCGTCTGGGCCGAAACCAGCGCGTCGGATGCGGCAAGCTTCGGGTCGAGCATCGCCTGCTGCACCGGGGTGAGTTCGGCGTAACCGCGCTTCTGCAACGCCTTGGCGATCGCCGGAACGACGCCGTTGAATTCTGTCATGGGTTCGATCTTTCGGAGCTGTCAGGCGCGTTATTCACGCCATGGCCGGAGCCAGCCGGCGGGGTGTTTGCGCCGTTCCTAGCCGCTCCCGCGGCGATTGTCAAAGCGTGCGGCTTCGCCACAGCCAGACGTCGATGTGGCTGGCCCGTCCGCGCAGCTCGGTTTCCAACGGCCCTTCGATCCGGCCGGACTTGAGGAGCACGCTGTCGGGGCCCGCCGCACGAACGATTTCAGCGCTGAGCGCCAGCTCGACACCATGGCGGGCGGCGACCTCCATCAGGCGGCTGCCGACATTCACCGTATCGCCCGCCGCCGTGATCTGCTGCCGGTCGCCGGTGCCGAGGCGCGAGGCGACGATCGGCCCGCAATGGGCGCCGACCTTGAAGCCTATCTTCTTCTGGGCGAAGCCGGCATGCACTCCGAGCCAGGCCCGGGTTCGGTCGCACAGGTTGACTGCGCAGGCAGCCGCACGTGCGGCATCGTCATCGGCCGGCCCCGGAAGACCGAACAAGATCATCGCTCCATCGCCCATGAAGCTGGTGATGGCGCCGCCGTGAGCGCGGGCCTCCTCGTCGATCAGCTCGAAGAAGCCGCTCAGCACCTCGCTCACCTTGACCGGCCCGAGGCTTTCGCTGAGGCCGGTGAACCCCGATAGATCGATGAAGACGACGGCGGCGTTCTGGCGCACGGGCTCGGTGAGGAAATTCGGATCGCGGGCCAGCCACTCCCCGAGACCGGGCGCCTCGATGCGCTGTAGCAGCGCGCTCTGCTCGGCGTAATGGCGGGCGCGGCTGCGGTCGAGCCAGAGCTCGGCAGCACCGAAGATCAGCGCCGGCGGCAGTGCTGCGGCGATCGGCAGCGCCGCACTCAGCCAGTAGCCGTGCGCATAGGCCGACAGGTTGATCATCGCCCAGACGATCAGCATCAGCACAATAATGAGGTAGCCGACGGCGCTCCGTCGCCAGGCAATCAGCGAAACGAGCACCAGCGGCAGGCCGACGGCCGTGCCGGCATCGAGCAACCTTATCCTGTGGTCGCGCACCATGCCATCGCCCGCGATGAGATGAGTAATCGCCGTCGACATCACCTCGACGCCGGGCATGACGGGGTCGAACGGCGTCGGGAAGACGTCCCCGCCGCCGGTCACCGTCGAACCGATGACGACGATGCGGCCGGTCACCTCATCCGCCGAAAGTTCTCCATCCAGCGCATCGGCGGCGCTGAACGTAGCGATGCTGCCGCGTCCACCGTAGAAAGTTACCGGCAGACGCTGGCCGATATCTGTGGGAATGCGCAGCGTTCCGAGCATGATGGCATCGCGTTCGATCGTCGGATCGACGCTAAGCGCCAACGACGCGGCGCGTAGCGGAAAAGCCGGATCCAGCCGATCTGTGGCGCGTGAGATCAGCGGAATGAAGCGCGGCGTGCCCGTCTGGTCTGTGGCGACATTGACGATGCCGACCGCGGCCGCCTCGGCAAAACGGGGAAGCGGCAACAGAAGCTGGTTTGCCTCGGGAATGGCTGCAAGCGGATCGCCGGCCGCATCGGTGACCTGCTGCCGGCTCTGAGCAAAGGTGGCCGCAGCGGCAATCACGCTCGAGCCCTGTCGAAGGGCCGCGGCAAGTGCCGCATCGCCCTCCTCCGGTCCGGGATCGACCAGCAGAATGTCGAGAGCGAGCGCTTTCGGCCTCAAGGCGGTAATCGCATTGACGAGGCGCGCCAGTGTCGCCCGATCCAGCGGGTAACCATGGGCCACCGCCGTGCGGTCGTCGATCGCGACGATTGAGACGATGGGTGGCGGCGTTTTCGCTCCGACGATGGCGCTGCGGATATCCGCGAGCGACGCTTCCATCCGGTCGAGGAGGCCGCCGCCGGCATTGAGATTGATATAGCCAAGCACTGCCCCCCAGAGACCGGCGAGCAGCAGCGCGATCACGGTCTGCTGGCGGTGGTTCATGGCATTTATTGGCCGAGGCGGGCAAGAAGGGCGGTGGCACGCGGCGCCGGCCAGCGGCGGACGACGAGCGGCTCCGTTCCGCTGCCGACATCGACGCCCTCGCCCGGCGACAGCACCACCGGTTCGCTGGTTGGCCGGCGGACCGCGACGCTGCCTCTGACGACCAGAACCGACGTCTTGCCGCTTGCTACATCGACGGCCCATTGCGTGCCGCGCACCGCGGCGATCGCCTGCGGCGTCACGACCTGAAAACCGCCGGCGTGCTGGCTGCTGTCGACGTCGACCAGGACAGCCTTGCTGCGCAGCGATAAGGAATCGGGGCTGCCGTCACGGTTGCGGTCGGCGAGACGGAAGGAAGCGCCCGCTTCCGCCGTGATTTTGACGCCGCCCGGACAACTGAGCACTTGGCGGGCGCCCGCATCGCGCGACATCGCGCAACCGGCAGACTGGGCAAAGGCGGCCGCATGCGAAAACAGGCCGACAGCAAGTGCGGCGGCAAGCAGACTGCGAAGCATCGTATGCATGGAAAGCCCCTTTGACCGCGCGGAACAGCTTTTGCGAGAGTGTTCGCCAACCGTCTTCTTCCATTTGCGGCATGATAGCCGAATTCGGATGTTTCCCTATGCGAAAAAAGCAGCGTGGCACGTTCAGCGGCCGGTAACGGCTTCGGGCGCCGGTCCGGCATAACGCGCCCGCGGCCGGATCAATTGGCCGCTGTCGATCTGCTCCATCGCATGCGCCAGCCAGCCGGTAGAGCGGGCAATCGCAAAGATGATGATCGGCGCCTCTCGCGGGAGATCGAAGGCGGCGGTCATCGCCGCGAGCGCAAAATCGGCGTTGACCTTATCGCCGACTATCTCCTCACCGATTTCCCGCACCTCGGCAAACCGCGGCGGCAGAGGAAAATGCGAAAGCAGCGCAAGAGCCCTGACATCGCCGTCGGGATAGAGCGGATGGCCGAAGGCCGACAGGTGATTGCCCTGAGCAAGCGTGCGGCGGATCGCCTGCTCTGCGCCAAGTGCGGAAGCAACTTCTATCAATGCCCCGACACTCTGCCAGGCGGCGCCGTGCAATGGTCCAGTCAGCGTCGCAAGACCGGAAAGCACCGCAGCCGAAAGGGCGGCACCCGCCGATGCCGTCACTCGTGCTGCAAAGGTCGAGACATTGAGTTCGTGGTCGGCAAGCAGAACCAGCGCGCGGCGCAGGCAATCGCCCGCCTCCGGGCGCTGCCAGCTTGCCGCAAGCCTGAGATGCAGCGGCTGGCTCGCAGGGCCAGGCGCCAGCGCATCGGCTATGGTGGAGAGAACCCCGAGCGCCTCGCGCCGAAGCGCCGCCTGCGATCGGCCGAGCGACGGCAGATCAGTCGTCACGCGCGCGGCCAGCGCCACGAAGGCGGCCTCAAGGGATGGCGCGGCATTTGCATTCCCGATGCCGGACGAGAGTGTTTCCGCTCCGTTCCAGAGCAAGGCGGCCGTCTGTTCCAGCGTCGCAGTGTCGGCGAAATCGGCAGCATCCCGTCCGCGATAGAAGAGGCGCCCGCCGGTGATGGTCGAGATCGCCGACGCGAGCACAGGGTCGCCCCACCGAATCGTCTCGGCGGCGACCGTTTCGGCCTTGCGGCGTCCGGCATGGCGTTCGGCCAACCGCTGCACATCGGCAGCCTGATAGAGGCTGCGGCGCGGGTCGACGGGATCGGGCTTGGCGCGGATGCGGCCGCGACTGACATTGGCATAAAGCGTCTGCGGCTTGGTGCCGAGTTCGGCCAGCGCTTCTTCCGCTGTCAGCCAGCTCATGTCGGTCTCACATTGATCAATTGCGTCAAGATTGACGTCAACTAAAGTAGATCCGATCTTTCATCCGGTAAAGGAGAAAGACCCATGAAAAATGGTTTGGAAGATGTCATTGCCGCTGAGACCCAGCTCTCGGATGTGGACGGCGAAGCCGGCCGACTGATCATCCGCGGCGTATCGCTGGATCATCTGGCAGGAAGCAGCACCTATGAGGACGTCGCCGCCCTGCTGCTGGACGGCCTGATCGAGCCGCATCTCGACGCAAGCGAATTGCGCCGTCGGCTCGGCCAGGCACGCATGGAAGTTTTCGCCGAAGTCAAGACTGCCGATACTCGCTTGCTGAAGCTGCCGCCGGTCGATGCTATGCGTGCTCTTGTTGCCCGCCTACCTGACGGCGAGGATATAGATACCGTGCTTCGTCTGCTTGCCGCAACCGCCGTCTTCCTGCCGGCGGTTCTGCGCCTGCAGCGAGGCGAAAAGCCAGTAAAGCCCGATGCGGGCCTCTCACAGTCGACCGACATCCTGCGCATGCTCTTAGGCGCGGTGCCGAGTGTCGAGCAGACCGCAGCCCTCGACACCTATCTCGTTGTGATCTCGGATCACGGCCTGAACGCCTCGACGTTCGCATCGCGTGTCATCGCCTCGACCCGCGCCGGCCTCACCTCCTCGGTGCTGGCGGCGATCAGCGCGCTCAAGGGACCGCTGCATGGCGGCGCGCCGGGACCGGTGCTCGATATGCTGGACGGTATCGGCAGCGAGGCCAATGCCGGCCCCTGGCTATATCAGGCGCTCGATCGCGGTGAACGGTTGATGGGCTTCGGCCACCGAGTCTATCGCGTGCGCGATCCCCGTGCCGATGCCCTGAAGAATGCGTTGAAGCCGCTCGTTGCCGCAGGCCAGGTCAATGCCAGCAGAATCGCGCTTGCCGAAGCAGTGGAACAGGCAGCCCTCGCGATTCTGAAAGAACGCAAACCCGACCGGCCGCTGGATGTGAATGTGGAATTCTATACCGCGCTGCTGCTGGAAAGCCTCGGTTTCCCGCGCGATGCCTTCACCGGCGTCTTCGCGATCGGCCGCACCGTCGGCTGGATCGCCCATGCCCGCGAACAGGCGCTGGAAGGCCGTCTCATCCGCCCGCGCTCGGTCTACGTCGGGCCGTTGCCGGAAGCAGCGTGACGCAAAGAAAAAGCCGCTCCCTCGTTTCAGAGGGAGCGGCCGAATTTTAAACCAACCGGCTCTGTTCCGTCGCCGCTTCGATGAAGCTGGCAAAAAGCGGATGCGGATCGAGCGGACGGCTTTTCAGTTCGGGATGGTACTGCACCCCTATAAACCAGGGATGATCGGGATATTCGATCGTCTCCGGCAGCACGCCATCCGGCGACATGCCGGAGAAGACGAGGCCGCAGTTCTCGAGCCGGTCCTTGTAGTCGATATTGACTTCGTAGCGATGGCGATGACGCTCGGAAATATCGGTCGAGCCGTAGATTTCAGAGATTTTCGTGCCCTTCTTCAACGCCGCCTTGTAAGCGCCGAGACGCATCGTGCCGCCAAGATCGCCGGCCGCCGTGCGCTTCTGCAACTCGTTGCCCTTGACCCACTCCGTCATCAGGCCGACCACCGGCTCCTTCGTCGGGCCGAATTCCGTCGAGGATGCCGCTTCAACGTCGGCGAGATTGCGTGCCGCTTCGATGACGGCCATCTGCATACCGAAGCAGATGCCGAAATAGGGAACCTTGCGCTCGCGGGCGAAGCGCGCCGCGTGGATCTTGCCCTCGGAGCCGCGTTCGCCGAAGCCGCCGGGCACGAGAATGCCGTGAACTTTTTCAAGATAGGGTGCGGGATCTTCCTTCTCGAAGACCTCGGACTCGATCCATTCGAGCTTGACCTTGACGCGATTGGCGATGCCGCCGTGATGCAGTGCTTCGATCAGTGACTTGTAGGCATCCTTGAGGCCGGTGTACTTGCCGACGATGGCAATCGTCACCTCGCCTTCCGGCGTGCGGATGCGGTTGCAGACCTCTTCCCACTGGTTGAGACGCGGCTTCGGCGCCGGCTCGATGCCGAAGGCGGCGAGCACTTCGTCGTCGAGGCCTTCCTTGTGATAGGCCATCGGCACGTCGTAGATATTGGCGACGTCGAGCGCCTGGATAACGGCGGATGGACGCACGTTGCAGAACAGCGAAAGCTTGCGGCGCTCGGCTTCCGGGATTTCCCGGTCGGCGCGCACCAGCAGGATGTCGGGATGGATGCCGAGCGCCTGCAGTTCCTTGACGGAATGCTGCGTCGGCTTGGTCTTGAGTTCGCCGGCAGCCGGAATGTAAGGCATCAGCGTCAAGTGGACGTAGACGGCAGTGCCGCGCGGCAGATCGTTGCCGAGCTGGCGGATCGCCTCCATGAACGGCATCGCCTCGATGTCGCCGACCGTGCCGCCGATCTCGCAGATGACGAAATCGTAGTCGTCATTGCCCTCGGTGACGAAATCCTTGATCTCGTTGGTGACGTGCGGAATGACCTGCACCGTCGCGCCGAGATAGTCGCCGCGCCGTTCCTTGTCGATGATGTTCTTGTAGATGCGGCCGGTGGTGATGTTGTCGGTCTTGGTTGCCGAGCGCCCTGTGAAGCGTTCGTAGTGACCAAGATCGAGATCGGTTTCCGCGCCGTCGTCGGTGACGAAGACCTCGCCGTGCTGGGTCGGGCTCATCGTGCCCGGGTCCACGTTCAGATAGGGGTCGAGTTTGCGAAGCCGCACCCGATATCCACGGGCCTGCAGCAATGCTCCGAGAGCCGCGGCCGCAATTCCTTTTCCGAGAGAGGAAACCACGCCGCCAGTGATGAATACGTATCGCGCCATGGGATTCACCGGATACCTTTTCAAAAACGATTCCACCAGCCCAAAAATTCTTTTCCGGAACTTTCGGAGCGTCGCGCGGGAATCTGAACAAAAGAAAACCGGCAGACCCGAGGGCCTGCCGGCGGTTTATGTCGAAGACCGGCTTACTGCCCCGTCGGGACGCCGGCGGGCTGAGCCGGCGCCGGCGTGGCCGGAGCCGCGGGCGTTGCCGGAGCAGTCGTCGACGGAGCTGCCGGGGCAGTCGTCGCAGGTGCATTTGCAGCCGGAGCCTGGGCAGCCGGTGCCGGAGCGGCAGCGCCGCCGTTCGGAACACCATTGCCGGCCGGCTGGGCCGGAGCCTGCGCGCCGCCGCCAAGCGAATCAAGAATGCCGTTGCCCTGGCCACCTGTGGCCGGAATGCGGTCAAGAATGTCGGTCGGACGGCGCTCGTAACGGGTCAGGATGCCCAGGCCGAGCGAGGTGAGGAAGAACAAGGTCGCCAGGATCGCGGTCGTGCGCGTCAGCGCATTGGCGGTGCCGCGGGCCGACATGAAGCCCGAGCCGCCGCCGATGCCGAGACCGCCGCCTTCCGAGCGCTGAATGAGCACAACGCCGACGAGGGCGAGCACGATCATGAGATGGATGACAATCAATACTGTCTGCATGGGTCCAGTCCTGCCCGTCCGGAGACGGGCAAAGTTAAGAATTCTGGCGGCTCTTTACATGAGGCTTTGATCTATTCCAAGCCCTTCGGCCAGGAATAAACCCGGGAATGAACAATGCCTCAGGCGAGCAGCCCTTCATAGGCCCGGTAGATGGCGAGGAAGTCGGCGGCTTTCAAGCTCGCGCCGCCGATCAGCGCTCCGTCGACATTGGCGATGCCAAGCAATTCGGTGGCATTGGCCGGTTTCACCGAGCCGCCATAGAGAAGGCGCATCTTGCGACCTTCATCGCCGAAGCGGGCCACGAGTTCTGCGCGCATGAAGGCATGCGCCTTTTCGACATCGCCTGATGTTGGCGTGACACCAGTGCCGATCGCCCAGATCGGCTCGTAGGCGATGACTGTGTTCTCGGCGTTCGCGGCATCGGGAACGGAGGCGGAAAGCTGGCGCTTGATAACGTCGAGTTCCTGACCGGCGCGGCGTTCGTCCGCCGTCTCGCCGATGCAGATGATCGCGGTCAATTCGGCGGCGAAAGCCGCCTCCGCCTTGGCGCGGACCAGATGATCCGTCTCGGCATGATCCGTGCGCCGCTCGGAATGGCCAACGATCACATAGGTCCCGAAACTATCGGCGATCATCTCTGCCGAGATATCGCCGGTATGGGCGCCTGACGGTTTCTGGTGGCAGTCCTGCGCGCCGATCGCAAGCGGGCTGTCGGTGCACAGCGCCGTCGCCACATAGAGCAGCGTCGTCGGCGGGCAGATCAGCGCCTCGACCTTATTGGCGAGCGGAGCGCGAACGCCCTCGGCGATCGCCTTGATCTGATCCAGCGAGGCACGCGTGCCGTTCATTTTCCAATTTCCCGCCACGAGCGGGCGCACGTCAGGTGTCATACCGGCCTTCCACAAAATTCATGCCCTTGGCCGCATTATCAAAAGCTTGCAGCAAAGAAAAGCATCATGCCCTTGACGTAAGGGGAATCTCCGCGGTCTCAAGCATATTTTCTGCCGAAATTACGCCTCAGCCGGCGAGAATCCAGTTGAGCACCTGGCGCCAGTCGATCATCCGGATCGGCGTTCCGTGGTTCCCGGTCTGAAACAGCGTGAAGCGCGTCGGATATTTCGCCTTGTGCAGGCTTTCGAACAGTGCCTGCTGGTCGGCTGCGGCATAGACCGGATCGCGGCTGCCATGCGCAAACCAGAGCGGCAGCTTGGCCTTGTAGAATGGGCTCTTGATGAAATCAGGATCGGTCACCCCGCTCATGACAAGCATGCCCTTCAGCCGCTTGACGCTGTCGCCGTCGCGCGCGACGCCCCAGCAGACCTGGCTGCCCATCGAGGCGCAGGAAAGGATGATCGGCCGGCCCGGCGATTGGGCGCTGGCATAGCGGATCAGGCCTTCGATCGCCGCAACGCCATCACTGTCGAAGCTTCTCACCGTCGGCGAATAATAGACGCCGCCATTGCCGGCGACGAGGTTCTTCAGTCGGTTGAAATTGCCGCCGAAGCTGTAGTCATTGGCCCCAAGCCGGCGGTCGCCGTCGCGGCCGTGGATGAAGATCACCGTGAAGGCGGCATTCTGAGCCGGTCCCACCCTGGTGACATCGAGCTTCATGCCGTCGAGGGAAAGAGTCTCGTCCGCCTGGGCCTTGCGGATGCCGAGCGCCACATATTTCTGCTGGACCCGCTTCTGGGGGATCTGGTCGCGGCCGTTGATATCGCGCATCTCGTCATAGTCGATCACCTCGAGGGCGCCGTCGTCGCCTGTCTGGAGCACGGCCTGCTTCGAGAACAGATCGTCCTTGAAGGGGGGCAGCGCATCCCCCGCTCTTGCCGGTCCGCCTAGGGAAAGCGTAGCTGCGGACAGCAAAAAGGCCGCAATTGCTGATATAACGGTGCAATGACTTGTGGACATTCGCATGCGGATGGTTTCCTGAGGCCTGCCGCCGCTTGCCATTCCGCGCCCGGCAACGCAAACCATGTCTGAAAAGCCCGCCGAAACAGGCGGTGTCGCGTAAAGAGGTGCTTTCTGGCAGAATCTGCCTGATTCGCAAACCTGACGTAAAATGCGGTGATTTTGGGTCCGCGGCGGATGCCCGCCCAAGACAGGAAGATCTGAACGGCTCCATGGACGACAGCAACGACCTTTTTTCCGGACTGCCCCTCGAAAAGCGCGAGGAGGCACAGAAGCCCGCCGCTGCGGCCGAACGTGCGCCTGTGGCTGCACCGCCCCTTAGCCCTCGCCCCGCGCCTGCCGCTTCGAACGCGGATGAGTATGGCGCTTCGTCGATCCGCGTTCTCGAAGGTCTCGAGCCGGTGCGCATGCGCCCGGGCATGTATATCGGCGGCACCGACGAAAAGGCGCTGCATCACCTCTTCGCCGAAGTCATCGACAATGCGATGGACGAAGCCGTCGCTGGACATGCCAATTTCATCGAGGTGCATCTCGATCTGCAGGGCTATCTCTCGGTCTCCGACAACGGCCGCGGCATCCCGGTCGAGAACCATCCGCAGGTGCCGGGCAAGTCGACGCTCGAAGTCATCATGACCAAGCTGCATGCCGGCGGTAAATTCGACGGCAAGGCCTACGAGACCTCGGGCGGTCTGCACGGCGTCGGCGTCTCGGTTGTCAACGCGCTCTCCGACTTCCTCGAAGTCGAGGTCGCGCGAAACCGCAAGCTCTACCGCCAGCGATTCTCTCGCGGCCTGCCGCAGGGCGGGCTCGAGGAATTGGGCGATGTCCACAATCGCCGCGGCACGCGCGTGCGCTTCCATCCAGACCCCCAGATCTTCGGGGATCACATGAAATTCGACGCGGGCCGCGTCTTTCGCATGGCGCGATCCAAGGCCTATCTCTTCGGTGGCGTCGAGATCCGCTGGAGCTGCGAGCCGGGCGTTTTGCCCGAAGGTTCGGAAGTCCCCGATAAAGCCGTCTTCCACTTCCCCGGCGGTCTGAAGGACTATCTCCAGGCGACGATGGGCAAGGAATTCACCGTCACCCGCGAAATCTTCGCGGGCAAGACGGAGAAGACGAGCGGCCACGGCTCGATGGAATGGGCAATTACCTGGTACGGCGGCGACCCGCAGGTCCATTCCTACTGCAACACCATCCCGACCCCCGAAGGCGGCACGCATGAGGCGGGCCTGCGCATTGCGCTGACCAAGGGCCTGAAGGCCTACGCCGAGCTGACGCAGAACAAGCGGGCCGCGCAGATCACTACCGACGATGTGATGATCTCGGCTGTGGGCATGCTGTCGGTCTTCATCCGTGAGCCGGAATTCGTCGGCCAAACCAAGGACAAACTTGCAACAGTCGAGGCTCAGCGCCTTGTCGAGAATGCGCTCCGCGATCCCTTCGATCACTATCTTGCCGACAATCCGAACGAAGCGGCCAAGCTGCTCGATTGGGTGATCGAGCGCGCCGAAGAGCGACTGCGTCGCCGCAAGGAAAAGGAAGTCAACCGCAAGACGGCCGTACGGAAATTGCGCCTGCCCGGCAAGCTCGCCGACTGCTCGCAGAACACCGCCGAGGGCGCCGAACTCTTCATCGTCGAGGGCGATTCGGCAGGCGGTTCGGCCAAGCAGGCGCGCAACCGCGCCAACCAGGCAATTCTGCCGCTGCGCGGCAAGATCCTGAACGTTGCCAGCGCCGGCCGCGAAAAACTCGGCGCCAACCAGCAGCTCGCCGATCTCATCCAGGCGCTTGGCTGCGGCACGCGGTCGAAATACCGCAACGAAGATCTGCGCTACGAGCGCATCATCGTCATGACCGATGCCGATGTCGACGGCGCCCACATCGCTTCACTGCTTATCACCTTCTTCTATCAGGAGATGCCGGAGTTGGTGCGCGGCGGCCATCTCTTCCTCGCGGTGCCGCCGCTCTACAAGATCACCCAAGGGTCGAAATCCGCCTATGCCCGCGACGACAATCATCGCGCCGAGCTGATGCAGACGGAGTTCAAGGGCAAGGCCAAGGTCGAGATCAGCCGCTTCAAAGGTCTCGGCGAGATGATGCCCGCCCAGCTGAAGGAAACCACGATGGACCCATCCAAGCGCACGCTGCTCAAGGTGTTGATCGACGAGGTGGATTTCGAAGGCACCCGCAGCGCCGTCGACGATCTGATGGGCACCAAGCCGGAAGCCCGTTTCCGCTTCATCCAGGAGCGCGCGGCCTTCGCTGAGAACCTCGACATCTAAGGCATGTGCGGGCGCGCTGAACGGTCGGGTTGATCCAGTCCGGCGCGCCGCATTTCAGCATTCACGATTTCACGGAACTGACGAAGAACCGTAACAACTCCGTCAAACAACCGGCGCATGAAGCGGTCGGCGCGCGACCTCTCCTGAGAGAGGAACGCCTGCGCTTGTTCCAACCGTTTTCAACCTTGCCGGATATTTGCCATGACCAAGCGTTTTCTCGCGACTGCCGCTTTCGTTCTCCTGTCCAGCACTGTCACCGTCAGCGCCACCGATATCGGCGCCACCTTCGAGACCGCCTGCCCTTTCGGCGATTGCGCCGCCGGCATTTCGCTCTCCTATCTCGGTGAATTCGTTATCCCGACAGGTCAGATGGAAAACGGCGTTGAATTCGGCGGCATCTCAGGCCTCGATTTCGATGCCGCTACCGGCCACTATATCGCCATCAGCGATGATCGCTCGGACAAAGCCCCGGCCCGCTTTTATGAACTCGACGTCGATGTCGATGCCTCAAGCCTGAAGGGCGTTTCCATCCTCAAGCACGTCACCCTCAAGGACAATAACGGCGAGCCTTTCGCCGCAAAGACCGTCGATCCGGAATCGATCCGCCTCGGCAAGGACGGCATCTACTGGGGTAGCGAAGGCGATGCCAAGGTGCTGCTGCCGCCCTTCATCCGCGTTTCGTCGCCTGATGGTTCCTTCATCCGCGAATTCAAACTGCCGGAGGGCTTCGCGCCGACCGCCGACAAGTCGAGCGGTATCCGCGACAACCTCGCCCTCGAAGATCTCGCCGTAGCCCCCTCGGGCGATGTTTTCGTCGGTGTCGAAGCCGCCCTTTATCAGGACGGCCCGAACCCCTCGCTGACATCGGGCAGCCTGTCGCGGATCATCCGCTATGACGGGGCAACCGGCGAGCCGAAGGCTCAGTACGTCTACCCGGTTTCGCCGATCCCGCAGGCGGCGACCAAGGCCGACGGCGGCAATGACAACGGCATGTCCGAGATGCTCGCCCTCGACGATCACCGCCTGCTCGCCGTCGAACGCAGCTATGCCCAGGGCTTCGGAAACAACGTCAAGATCATGATGATGGATCTCGCCGACGCCACTGACGTATCCGCCATCGCCTCGCTCGCCAAGAACGACCAGCGCGTCGTTCCCGCCCGCAAGAGCCAGGTTCTCGATCTGAGAGCGATCGGTCTCGTTCCCGATAATATCGAGGCCATGTCACTCGGCAAGGCGAAGGACGGCAGCGACGTCCTCATTCTCGGCTCGGACAATAATTTCTCGGCCAACCAGAAGACGCAATTCTACGCCTTCAAGATTCAACGACGTCCGCAGCAGTAAGATGCTGGCATCTGACGGTCGAATAGCGACGCTTTGTATACGCTTTCACGCTGCGCACCTTGAAACCGCCGGGATCATGGCCCATAACCAGAGTACAAGAATAAGAAGAGGCGCGTGTGGGTGTGTTCGATCGTCAGAAAGCCAATCATGAGCCGCGATGGCTGGGGTCGTCGACGCCGACACGCACGCCGCTGATCCCTTCTATCTCGGCGGCGCGCTGGCTGCTTGTCCTGATCGTCGCGGCCGGCGTCTATTTCTTCTATGGCTTCCTCGTGCCGGTGCTTGCCGCCCTCGTCATCGGCTTTGCCAGCTGGCCGCTCTACCGCAAGCTTCTTGCCCGCGTCGGCGGCAATACGACGATCGCCGCGACCATCGCCATCGTCATGATCGTCACCTTCCTGGTCATCCCGATCGGGCTGGCAGTCGCTTATACGACGGGCGAAGTGCGCACCTGGCTCACCTGGGCGATCCACGCCAACCGCGCCGGCGCCTCGACGCCTGATTGGATCGTCGCCTTGCCGCTTGCGGGTTCCTATCTCGATGAAGTCTGGACCAAGTATATCGGCAGTCCTGGCGCCCTGGGCGAGCTCATCCAGGCTGTCAGCGGCGCCCATATCGGCAACATCTACCGCGCCGTCCTTGCGGCCGGCGGCGGCGCCTTCCATCTTCTCCTGACGCTGCTCTTCATGCTGATCGCGCTGTTCTTCGTCTATCGCGACGGCTTCTCTTTCTCCAAGCAGATCGACATGCTGGGTGAGCGCATCCTGCCGAACCGCTGGGAGCGGATTTCCCGCGTCGTGCCGGCGACGATCAGTTCCACCGTCATGGGGATGACGCTGATTGCGATCGGCGAAGGCATCGTGCTCGGTGTCGCCTACTGGATAGCCGGCGTCCCCTCGCCGGTGACGCTCGGCGTGCTCACGGGCGTTATGGCGCTGATACCGGGCGGTGCGCCGCTCTCCTTCACGCTGGTCTCGATCTATCTGCTGGCGAGCGGCTCGCAAGTGGCCGGCATCGGCCTCTTTGTCTGGGGTACCGTCGAACTCTTCATCGTCGACAAGACGCTGCGGCCGAAGCTCGTCGGCGGACCGATCAAGCTGCCCTTCCTGCCGACTTTCTTCGGACTCGTCGGCGGTGTGAAGACGATGGGTTTCCTCGGCCTCTTCATCGGCCCGGTGCTGATGGCGTTGATCGTCGCCATCTGGCGCGAGTGGATTCACGAGGCCCGCAGTGTCGAAAAGATGGAAACGGGACCGCAGATCGTCATCGACGAGCAGGCTCCCCCGGCCAAAACGATCCCTCGCGTCGCCGAAGGCTGAGCGTTCGCCGAACCTTATCCCAGCCGCTTTTCCATGAACAGGCTGAGCGGGTCCGGCAGGTAGCTGCCGAAAGGTTCGATATCCCGATATCCGTATTTGCGGTAGAGGGCGATCGCCTCGGGCTGGTAGATGCCGGTTTCGAGCTGGATCGCCGTCAGTCCTTTTTCTGCGGCGATCGCCTCCATCGCGTTCATCAGGCTGCTGGCGATCCTCAGTCCCCTCGCTTCGGGGTCGACGAACATGCGCTTGATCTCCGCCGTGCCGTCGCCGGCTTCGACCAGCGCGCAACATCCGACGATCGCACCGTCATTGCGGGCGACGAAGAAGCTCACCGAAGGCTTCTCAAGCGATGAAAGGTCAACCAGATGGTTGCTTTCCGCCGGATAGAGCGATTGCGCATAGGCATCGGAAAGATCGAGAAGGCGGATGATGCCATGCTGGCGCGGCGGCTCCTGGGCGATGGTGACGGACATGCTGGCTCCGTTGCTTGCAAGAGGCGCAAATTTTTCCCGACATGACGAAGAGTTAATGCCTTCGCCTTCTTTCGGTTGGAATTGCGCCATCTACGGCGATGTCAGGTTCAATAGCCAAGGGGGCGGAATATGCAAGCGGTGCTCATTGCCATGACCATTCTCGGCTGCGACGATTCCGTCAGCCAATGCAGTTATGTCGCGACGGTCGACAAGCGCTGGGAAACCGTTGCCGCCTGCGATGCCGAGGCCGAGAACCGGCTGAAAGCCTATGCCAATGTCAGCTATCCCTCGGTGATCGCCGTGTGCGAGGCGCCGAAAGCGCTCGCCGCCGCCGAACCGCCGAAGCCGACACCTTTGCCTGCGGCTACCGCCGAGACCGCTCCGGTGCCCACCGCGGACGCCGAAGAACCGGTGGGAAGGCTCGCCGGCTTCGCTGAAAACATCGCCGGCCAGGTCCGCGCGCATCTTCCATCAGGCCGAGACGTCAAGGAGACGCTGTCCAAACCCGTGCACTTCGTATCCGCCAGCTATTCCTGGGTGGTGACGCGGCTGAACGATTAGGCCGCCGCAAGCGCCGCATAGACACGGGCTGATTGCCGCTGTTCAGCGACACTCAGTTTTTCCACCATGTCGAGCAACTCGCCAACAGCACCGTGGTTGCCGTCGTGATGGCGGAATTTTTCGAGGAGACGGCCGCAGACATTGCCGAGCAGGCTGCCCGGAGCTTTCCTGGCGGCGTCGCGCCAGAGCAGCGTCGCCTCGACGAAGATGACGCTGATGTCCCTCGGCAGGCCGGCGGATTCGTAGAGCGCGCGCACCGCATGCATGCGCCCGGTCGCCAGGATCGACCGCACCCTGCGCTCGCCACAACTGCTCAGGTCGACGATCGCGGCAGCAAAGAAATCCACCTTGCCGGCACAGAGCGCATGCATCAGGAAGGATGGCGTCAGCCGGCCGTTGAGGCGCAGATGTTCGACGAGATCGGGTATTTCACGCGGCGCGATGTCGCCGGCAATCGCAACGATGGCAGCTTCGGTCGCCTCCCGGCTGATGCGCTGGAGCCGCTGCAGGCCGATTGCAGCTTGCGCCAGCGGCAGACCGACCAGCGCATTGCTGACATGCTGGGTGAGCAGTTGGCGAGCGTCCGCCGGAAGATCGCTACGGTCGAGAAGCAGATTACGGATGTCGCAATTGTCGCCGAGCCGTCCGGCGATGCGTTTCAGCGATTGGCTGGAGATCGCCGCGCCGTCGTTTTCAAGCAGGCAGAGAAGTTCCTCTTCGTCGCCGACCTCGGCAAGAGCGGCGGAAACCGGGCGCGTCACATGGGCTCTGGCAGCAATCAGCATGCGGGTCGCGCCGTTGCCGCGCGCGGCAAGGTCGACGAGATCGGCATCGCTCAAAAGCGGCGAACAGGTGACGGCGTGGCAGGCGACCTCGGGCTGGTCCTCGGCAAGCGAAAGGATCAGGCTGCGCGGCGCATCGGGCGACCAGGCGATCGCCTCGGCAAGCGCAAGCCGCACACGCGGCGACGGATCGTCGAGAAGAAAGGTCATCGCCATCTCGGCCGCCTTGCGCTCGTCCGCAGACATAGCTGACTGCAGGTAGGCCCGACCGAGCGCATTTGCCGCCCTGGCCCGGTCACCGGTCTTGGCGGTTTCGATCCAACGAAGGAAAGCTTCTACGATCACGCGATGCCCCAGCACTCGAACGCGATTCCCTCGCGTTCCATTCACTGCTGCGACCGTATCGGCAAAAGGTTTAAGATTCGTTCACCATGTTTCTTAAGCCTTTGTGTGTCATGCCGATTGGGTTTCGACGTGGGGTCGGAGCATCTCGAAAACATCGCTGCCTTCGCTGTAATCCATATAGCCCATGCGCGCTACCGGCCGGGCGATCGACATGTCGAGGCGGCCGTTTCTGACGATCGCCTCATCGATATGAATGCCGACCACCTCGCCGAAGACGAGGACGTTTTCGGAAGGGGCGCCCGACAGGGTTTTTGGCTCAATCATCTCGGTGACCCGGCATTCGAGAACCGCGAAAGCCTCGCCGACATAGGGCGCGTCTATCAGTTCGGCCTGCTTCTGTGTCAGGCCGGCAAAGTCGAATTCGTTGCTGCCGTAGGGCAGTGCCGCCGACGAGAGGTTCATCTTCTCGGCAAGGTTACGGCTGACAAAATTACAGGTGAAAACGCCAGTTTCAGCCGCGTTGCGCTGGCTGTGCTTGCGCCCGGCGGAAGAAAACATAACCAGCTTCGGCCGGTCGGCTACGGCATTGAAGAAGGAATAGGGCGCGAGGTTGATCGAACCGTCCCTGCCCTTGCTGCCGATCCAGCCGATCGGGCGCGGCGACACGATCGCCTTGAAGGGGTCATGCGCGAGCCCGTGCTGGTTGTTGTCGGTGGTGTAGAACATCAGTCCTCTCCGCCGACCCAGGTCACGGTGTCGGCAAGCTCCGGCCGCGGACGCTCGATTGCCGGAAATGTCGTCGAGCCGATATGGATGAAACCAGCCACTTTCTCGTCATGCCCAACGCCGAGCAGCGGATAGGCGCGTTCGTCATAGGCGAACCACTCCGTCAGCCAGTTGGCGACGTAGCCATTCGCATTGGCGGCGAGAATGACGTTGAAGCAAAGCGCGCCTGCCGACATCAGTTGCTCCCATTCCGGGATCTTGATATGCGGCCCCGCCTTGCTGACCACGGCGACGACCACCGGCGCGCGGGTGAAACGGGTGCGCTCGACCTGGATCATCTCTTCGGAAAGCTCGGGATTCTTTTCCAGCGCGAGCTTCAGAAGCGCTTCGCCGAGATGGGCTCGCTGCTCTCCGCGATAGACGATGAAGCGCCAGGGGGCGATCTTGCCGTGATCGGGAACACGCGAGGCAAGACGCAGAATATCCTCGATCTCGGCCTTCTCTGGGCCTGGTTCGCACATCTGAAAAGCGGGGATGGAGCGGCGCACAGCAAGGTAGTCGATCAGCTTGATATCGGATTTCATGCGGGAGAAGCTTTCATTTTTAGGCTGCTGCAAAGCGTGGGTCTTGAATTTGCCATCGCGTTGGTCTTGAAGTGGCCTTTGCGATTTCAGAAGTCAATCGGTTCACGAAACAGATGTTTGGCATTTCGCCTTTTGCACGCATCGCCCTCGCCATCACACTGTTGGCATTGACGACCTGCGGCGCCGGCGCCCAGGAGGCCTTCAAGGACTTCAAGCAGCTCGAATCGACGTCAAAGATGCCGAAGCTCAACGCCTTCATCGCGCCCGGCACGGCGCCTGAAGTCGCCAAGCTGCGCGATGTCGCAATGGAGGCCAAGCTGACATCGGACGGTGCGCCGATTGAGGACGGCCTTTCCTGGTACGTTTTCAGCCCGATTGCCGGAACTGACGGCAAGCTGCCACTGATCGCCAGCGCCAAGGGTGGGCCTGCCGCCTTCCAGCTCGCTCCCGGCGATTATTTCGTCAACGTCTCCTTCGGCCGCGCCGGCGTCACCAAGAAACTGACCGTGCCTGTCGACGGCGAGGTCGACAAGCAAGTGATGGTGCTCGATGCGGGTGGCCTGCTGCTCAACGCAGTCTCCGGCACCGATGCCCGCATCCGTCCCGATCAGCTGAGCTTTTCGATCTATTCCTCGGAAGTGCGTGACGACGGCGAGCGCGGGCTCGTCATGGCCGATGTCTCACCGAATACGGTCGTCCGTCTCAATGCCGGCACCTATCACATCGTTTCCGAATATGGCAGCGTCAACGCCGTCATCCGCGCCGACATCCAGGTCGAGGCCGGCAAGCTGACCGAGGCGACGATCCAGCACCGCGCCGCGCAGATCACCTTCAAACTGGTCTCCGAAACCGGCGGCGAGGCGATCGCCGATACGGCCTGGTCGATCCTGACGGCAGCCGGCGACAGCGTCGGCGAAAGCGTCAGCGCCTTTCCGACGATGGTCCTCGCAGAGGGCGGATATTCCGCCGTCGCCCGTAACAAGGATAAGATCTACCAGCGTGATTTCACCGTCGTCGCCGGCAAGAATACCGATGTAGAGGTCCTGATGAAGGACCAGCAGCCGGAGCAGCCGGTGAGCGCGGCCCGCACGGTGCAGCAGGCTCCGGCCGGCACGCCACCGCCCCCGGGCGTTCAGCCGGCTCCGGAACAGCCGTTGCCCTCCTACGAGCAACTCGCGCCGCAGGGCGACGACGGCTCCAGCCTGGATTGATTTCCCGCAAGCGGTTTCGGCCTAGCCGAAGCCTTTTTGCAGCGCGCACTTTGGCGGCGCCATCGAGAAAACGGCCTCGTAGAGATGCTCAAGCAGATTCTTGCGGTCGCCGCCGCTTCTCAGGGTCTCCCAAGTCAGCACTTTGCCGACATGCGCCGTGATCGTCCTGCCGGATAGCCGGCGAAATTCGCGGATCAGGAGCGATAGGCGCAGCGTCATGGATACCCGGCTCGCCAGATGGAATAGCAGGCCGTTCTGACCTTCGAAATAGATTGGTAACACGCTGGCGTGCGTCGCCTGGACGAGCTTTGCCGGAAACATCTTCCACGGCAGATCCTCAGCGCGGCCGAAGCCGTTCCTGGCGGTCGCCACACCACCCGCCGGGAAGACGATGATGGTGGTGCCCTCCTTCAGCAGCCGAACGGCCTCGTGCCGGCTCCTCATGTTGATGACCATCGCCTCCCTGGTCTCTTCGAAGGAAATCGGCAGCGAATAGGGCTCCATCTCCGGCACCTTCAAGAGGTCGTTGTGGATCAGTACTCTGAAGGGGCGACCGAGCTGCTCGGCAAGCGCCAGTACGGCCACCCCGTCACCGATGCCGAAAGGGTGGTTGGCGACGATGACGATCGGCCCTGCAGGAACGCGCTCGAGCGGCCAGCTGCCCCTGACATCGAGCTCGACGTCGATGAGATCGAGCAACTTTCCGAACACGCGGTCGCTCTTGCCGATGATGTCGCTGCGCCAGATGTCGTAGAGCCTGACAAAGCGATCGCGGCCCGAGAGTCCCTCGATCGAGCGGATCAGCCAGCGCTTTAGCCGCGGATCCCGGTCATTGGCATAGGATAATTCTTCAAAGCGCAATTCGGCGTCGGTACGAGCCCGCTCCACGTTCGTGACGAGAATATTGCGGCTTCATGACAGATTTCCGACAGCGCCAGCGCGGCGCTGTCGGAGCCAACGGTTTTCAGGCCGCCCTGGCTTTCTTTGCTTCGGCCTTGCGGCGGACGTCTGGCGGCGTTGCTTCCAGAGCGAGGCTCTCGACGGCGGCGTCGAGCCCCATCGAAACCTGGTCCTGGCTGCCGAGACGGCGGATATTGACCGTGCGCTCTTCGGCTTCCTTCTTGCCGCAGACGATGATGACGGGAACTTTCGTGACGGAATGCTCGCGGATCTTGTAGTTGATCTTCTCGTTACGGAAGTCGGTCTCGACATGCAGCCCCGCGTCGCGCAGCGCATCCGCCACTTCCCCGCCGTAAGCGTCGGCTTCCGAGGTAATCGTCGCAACGACGACCTGCAGCGGCGATACCCAGAGCGGCATGTGACCGGCGAAGTTCTCGATCAGGATGCCGAGGAAGCGTTCCATCGAGCCGCAGATGGCCCGGTGGATCATCACCGGCTGCGTCTTTTCGGAGTTGCTGTCGATATAGAAGGCGCCGAAGCGTTCCGGCAGGTTGAAGTCGACCTGCGTCGTGCCGCATTGCCATTCCCGGCCGATTGCGTCCTTCAGCGTATATTCGAACTTCGGCCCGTAGAAAGCGCCCTCGCCCGGCAGGATACCGGTCTTGATGCGTCCTTCGGATTGCGCCTCGATCGTCTTCAAGACATCGGTCATGACTGCTTCCGCACGGTCCCAGAGTGCGTCGGAGCCGACGCGCTTGTCCGGACGTGTCGAAAGCTTGACGACGATTTCCTTGAAACCGAAGTCTTCATAGACCGACAGGATCAAGTCGTTGATCTTCAGGCATTCGGCCGCCATCTGCTCGTCCGTGCAGAAGATGTGTGCGTCGTCCTGTGTGAAGCCGCGCACGCGCATCAGCCCGTGCAGTGCGCCCGAGGGCTCGTAGCGATGCACGAGGCCGAATTCGGCGAGACGGATCGGCAGTTCGCGATAGGACTTCAGGCCATGCTTGAAGATCTGCACATGTCCAGGGCAGTTCATCGGCTTCAATGCGAAGACGCGATTGTCCGCTTCCTTGTCTTCCGGATGCGTCGTGGCATGGGCCGATTTCACGGCGAACATATTTTCCTGGTACCAGCCCCAGTGGCCTGAGGTTTCCCAGAGTGCGGTGTCGAGCACCTGCGGCGCGTTGACTTCCTGATAGTCGGCGGCAAGACGGCGGCGCATATAGGCGACGAGCGTCTGGAAGATGCGCCAGCCCTTGCCGTGCCAGAAGACGACGCCCGGGCCTTCTTCCTGGAAATGGAACAGGTCCATTTCGCGGCCGAGCTTGCGGTGATCGCGCTTTTCGGCTTCGGCGAGCACGTGCAGATAATTGTCGAGATCGGCCTGATCAGCCCATGCCGTGCCGTAGATGCGCGACAGCATGGCGTTTTTGCTGTCGCCGCGCCAGTAGGCGCCGGCAACCTTCATCAGCTTGAAGGCGGTGCCGATCTGGCCTGTCGAGGCCATGTGCGGGCCGCGGCAAAGGTCGAACCATTCACCCTGATTGTAGATCTTCAGATCCTGTCCTTCAGGAATCGCATCGACGAGTTCGACTTTGTAGTTTTCACCTTTGGCGGCAAAAACTTCTTTGGCCTTCTCTCGCGACCAGATCTGCTTGGTGAAGGGCGCGTTGCGGGCGATGATTTCCTTCATCTTCTTTTCGATCTTCGGCAGATCGTCAGGCGTGAAAGGCTCGTTCTTCGCGAAGTCATAATAGAAGCCGTTCTCGATCACAGGACCGATCGTCACCTGGGTGCCGGGCCAAAGCTCCTGCACCGCTTCGGCCATGACGTGCGCGGCATCGTGTCGGATGAGTTCCAGCGCGCGGCCGTCCTTGCGCGTGATGATTTCGATCTTGCCGTCGGTCACGGCATCGGAAAGGTCGCGCACGGCGCCGTCGATCGCAATGGCGACGGCGCTCTTGGCAAGCGACCTGGAAATGGATTCGGCGACATCCTTACCGGTCGCGCCAGCCGGGAAGCTGCGCACCGAACCATCGGGAAATGTCACGGAAACGGATTGGGACATCGAAATTCTCCTTGTCCAGTCCCGCCAACGAATGCGGGTGGTTGAAACGGAAGCGTCATCCCGCCAGGATGCGCTGCCGCCTGATACTCAGATTTCCCTCGTGAGTAAAGAAGAAGCCGGCCTACATGATCATTTCGGCAAGGCCGCACACTGTATTCCAGTTGCGCATCGTGCCGACGCCGAGGCGCTTGGTCGTCAGCGCCGAAAGCAGCTTGGATTGGCTCGGCTTGCCGGCGAAATCGATCCAGAGGTCGCCGCCGACGACGGCGAGGCGCTGGCCTTGCGCCAACAGCGGCTTCAGCGCCTCCACCTTCTTCGGATCCACCGGCAGGCGCATCACCCGAACGATGACCTGATCACCGCTACCATCCTTGAAGGGATTGGTGCTGCAAAGCGCCATCCAGGTGCAGTCGCTGCGCACGATGATATCGACATGCTTGCCGAACTTCTCTTCGAAACCCTCTTCGAGCGCGACCTCGAGTTCGTGCGGCCTGACTTCGTCGGCCTCGAAGACGAGATTGCCTGTTGAAACCAGCGTGCGCGGTTCGCGATAGCCGAGCTCTTCGGCAAGCGCGCGCAAATCTTCCATGATGACGCGGCGATCGGGCGTCAGGACGATGCTGTGGAGGAGCGCGACGAACATGCTCATAGCCATTCACTCTCCTCCGCTCCTTCGCACTCGATGCCGTAGTCACCAAGTGGTGACTGCGTCTCACGCGTCGCCGCTGACCGGATCCCCGAAATGCGACTATGTCTGCCGGGCATCGTCATGGCGCTTCACCCTCTTTTGCGTCCGAGGGCAATATAGCGCCACGGCGTCCACCAGCGAAACTCGGCGCCGAGCGCCTCAGGCACCTGGTCGAGGCCGCTGGTGCCGCCCGGGCCGCATCGGCCGACGCGAAAAAGTGTCATCCAGCCGCCGGCCCAGAGCCCGTGGCGGGCGATCGACTCGTAGCCATATTCGGAGCAGGTCGGGATATGGCGGCAGGAATTGCCGATAAAGCCGGAAAGCGTCAGCTGATAAAAACGGATGAGCCCCATGCCGAGCAGACGGTCGGGAGTCTTGCGGAAGGGGCCGGTATAGTTGCGGGAACGGCGTGCCGTGATTCTACGCGGTTTTGCCGAGCCGGCGGCACCACCGTCGTCCTCATCGCTGGCCTGCAGGGCGCAGAACTCGCACATCCCGGTTACGCCTCGACAACTTCCGCCCGTTTCGCTTCGATCTGCCCGAGCGCGTCGACCACCGCATCGAAAGTCAGCATTGTCGATGCGTGGCGGGCTTTGTAGTCCCGCACCGGCAGCAGATAGCGCATGTCTTCAAATCGCCCGGCGGGGCCCGCTCCGTCCGCCTTCAGCATGGCGAGCATGTCCTGGCGTGCCTGGCGTAGTTCGGCCGATGTGGCTCCGACGATATGGCGGGCCATGATCGAGGACGAGGCCTGTCCGAGCGCGCAGGCCTTCACGTCATGGGCGAAATTGGTGACGATATCGCCGTCCATCTTGAGCCAGATACGCACCTTCGAGCCGCAGAGCTTGGAGTGGGCCTGGGCGCTCGCATCCGCATCCGCAAGCGTGCCGGTCAACGGAATATTGCCCGCGAATTCGAGGATCTTGCTGTTGTAGATGTCGTCCATTCTGGATTCCGCTCCAAAATCGCTGCGGATCGGTCCCATCGGCCTGTTATTGTCGTCGAAACAAAAAACACACCGTGTCGCCTAAGAATACTTACATACCATGACGGTCTTCCTATATGTATGTCGTTCGAAGGCCATGAAAATGCAATGGCCTCGTGTAAGTTTGATTGGGAAACCGTGCCGGACGGGTATTGAATCAGCCCTGAAAGCCCCGGAGCCTGCCAAAGGTGCATGAATTCCCGCATGGGACTGACCAGTGGCGATTCCGACAGACGGGTCCGCGATGCGGACCAGGAGACCATTGATCATGGACGCCATCGTAAAGAACTTTCCGCAGACGAACCGCGAGTCTGATCGGCCTTCCCAACAGGAGGCCGAGGAAGCCGTGCGCGTTCTGCTGCGCTGGGCGGGCGACAATCCGGCGCGCGAAGGCCTGCTCGAGACGCCGGCGCGCGTAGCCAAAGCCTACCGCGAGCTTTTCGCCGGCTACGACATGGCGCCGGAAGACGTGCTCGGCCGCACCTTCGAGGAGGTTGCCGGCTACGACGATATGGTCCTCGTCAAGGACATTCCGTTCTATTCGCATTGCGAACACCACATGGTGCCGATCATCGGCAAGGCCCACGTCGCCTATATGCCGGATGGCCGCGTGCTCGGCCTGTCGAAGATTGCCCGCGTCGTAGAGATCTACGGCCGCCGCCTCCAGACGCAGGAGACGATGACCGCGCAGATCGCCCGTGCCATCGACGATACACTCAATCCGCGCGGCGTCGCCGTGATGATCGAGGCCGAACACATGTGCATGGCGATGCGCGGCGTTCAGAAGCAGGGCTCGACCACGTTGACGACGACATTTACGGGAACGTTCAAGACCGAACCGGCCGATCAGGCCCGTTTCATGAGCATGGTGCGGAGCCGCTGATACCGGCTCCCACAGGAGGGCCGCGATGAGTCAACTGATCTTCAATCAACCATCCGAGGACAAGTCCGCGTTGGAGGACGCCGGTGATTTCACACCGCGTTTCGACGACCGCGGCCTGATCACCGCGATCGTGACCGATGCCGGCGACGGCGAACTGCTGATGGTGGCGCATATGAACGCCCAGGCGCTGGCGCTGACCATCCAGACCGGCACGGCCCATTATTTCAGCCGTTCGCGCGGCAAGATCTGGAAGAAGGGCGAGACCTCGGGCAATCTCCAGACGGTCAAGGAAATCCGCACCGATTGCGATCAGGACGCCATCTGGCTGAAGGTCGAGGTCGCCGGTCACGACGCTACCTGTCATACTGGCCGCCGCTCCTGCTTCTACCGGACGATCACGCTTCGGGACGGAAAGCCGATGCTTGATATCGTCGATGACGAGCTTCATTTCGATCCGCAGGACGTTTACGGAAAATAGCCCGATTTCCTCGGGATTTGCCCCTTATTGCGCCAAAAGCCGCTTCTATATACCATTTGGAAACGGATCGGACACACTATCGGAAACCAAGTGTTCTGCTGGGAGGGGAGAGCGCCATGCTGAGCTGGAGTCTGCATCGTCAAAGCTCTGAGGGCGAGGGTTCCGGTTCCGGCATATCTACCACACTTGAAACAATCCCTCCTCCGGCGCCTGCCAATAAGATCAAGATCGCTCTCGCGCTCGGCGGCGGTGCCGCCCGAGGATGGGCTCACATCGGGGTGCTGCGCGCCCTTGACGAGGCAAAAATCGAGATCGGCATGATTGCCGGCACCTCGATCGGCGCGCTGGTCGGCGGTTGTTATCTCGCCGGCAAGCTCGATGAACTCGAAAGCTTCGCGCGCTCGCTGACCATGCGCCGCATCGCAAGCCTTCTCGATCTCACCATCGGCGGCAGCGGCCTCTTCGGTGGCATGCGGCTGACCAAGCGCATGCAGGAGCATCTCGAAGGCCTGAACGTCGAAGACCTCGACCGGCCGTTCGTCGCCGTTGCAGCCGAGGTCAATACCGGCCACGAGGTCTGGATCGCCAATGGTTCGCTGATCACGGCGCTGCGCGCTTCCTATGCCCTGCCCGGCATTTTCGAGCCGGTGCGCAGCAACCACCGCACGCTGGTCGACGGTGCGCTGGTCAATCCGGTGCCCGTCTCCGTCTGCCGCGCCTACGAGCAGCCGCTCGTCGTCGCCGTCAATCTCAACTACGACCTCTACGGCCGCTCCGCCGTCGTCCGGCACAATGCCAGCCTCTCGCCACAGGAGGTGCAGAAGCAGGAAGAGGCGCCTTATGCGCGCCTCGGCATGACCGGCGTCATGGTCCAGGCCTTCAATATCATCCAGGACCGGATTGCCCGCGCCCGCCTTGCCGGCGATCCCCCTGATATTTCGCTGCAGCCGCGTCTCAGCTATATCGGCCTTTCCGAATTCCACCGGGCCGGCGAAGCGATCGAACGCGGCTACGAGGAAGCCAGAGCCCGGCTCCCCGAAATCCAGCGTATGCAGGAAGTCTACGCGAGCCCTCCCTGATGCATATCGAGGTTTTCGAACGGCGACATGCCTCAAACAAGGCCGGCGAAAACCTCAGCCGGCAATATAGGCCTTGATGTCCTCGGCTTCGCGCTCGACTTCGGCGATACGCGATTTCACCACGTCACCGATCGAGATGATGCCGGCGAGTTTGCCGTGGCTTTCCACCGGTACGTGACGGAAACGGCGGCTGGTCATCAGTTCCATCAACTCATTGACGGTCGTTTCTTCGTGGCAGCGATAGACTTTTGACGTCATCACCTGAGAGAGCGGCTGATCGAGGCCCTCCTTACCATGTTTGGCGATGGCGTGGACGAGATCGCGCTCGGTGAACATGCCCGAAATCCGGTTTTCCATCCCGACGACGACGATGGCGCCGATCTTCTTCTTGCTCAGGACGTTGGCCGCCTCGGCGACCGTGGTGTTCGGCCCGACGGTGACGACGTCCCTGCCCTTCAGGTCGAGGATTGCTTTGACTGAACTGGTCATTCGAACCTCCTATGTCCGTGTAACACTTGTCACAGGCATCCGCGGCGGTTTTCTCCCCCCAGCGCGAATATAGGTCGATGGTGCACCGCCCGGCTCAGGATTGCAATATATCCTTCCCGGTAATGGCCGGTTCCACAGGCGGGCGCGGCGCCCGGTCGAAAAGCGAAAAAAGCAGGAAGCCGAAGACGAAGCCGCCGATATGCGCGTCCCAGGCGATCGCCTGATCGCTATCGCCCGCGAGCGGTATGCCGACGGCGATCAGCGCGTTGCCGATGAGCCAGAGCAGCATGAAAATCACGACAGTCCGGCTCTTCAGCGCTTCGAAGATGGAAAGCCGCGCATTGAGATGTGTCGGCATGGACAGCATCAGCCGCTGGTCGGCCGGAAAGGCGAATCGGCAGGCAGCCCCCATCAACCCGGAGATGACGCCAGATGCGCCGATGAGCAGCGATATGTCGCCCCAGTTGAGCGCGGTGTGCACGGCGGCGGATGCGACGGAGGAGAGAATCCAGAAGAGAACGAAACGCAGCGTTCCGATCCGGCGCACGACCGGTGCGCCGAAAGCCATGAGCCAGAATCCGTTGAAGACGATGTGCTGGACGCTGCCATGCAGCAGCGAATAGGTGACGGGCGTCCAGAACAATTCCCACCCCTGCTGCGACAGCGGAATCACGTAGCGGGCGGGAACGAAGCCGAAGGTGAAGAGCAGCCAGCTTACCGCATCGTCGGACAGCACCAGCGTCTGCACCGCATAGATGAGGACCAGCAGGCAAAGGCTGAAGAACAGCGCAGGCGGAAGGTTGAAGACCGGTACACGCGGTGGCCGTGCCGGCGGCTGGACCTCGGGAGGTTCGGGCGCCTTGTTCGGCTCGGCCGTCTGCTCGTTCATCTGTGTTTTGCCTCGTTGAGGCCACAGCCATACAGGAGCGCCCGGCAAAAAAAAAGCCGCCCGCAGTGTCGGGCGGCGTAACCCGGAACTCCTGGAAAGACCTGGCCCGGGGAGGTTGTGCTGAACTTCGAAAGTCGAAGCGATGGAGGGACAGTGTCATGAGAGACGCCCCATCTCAACCGAAACCATTTCTTAACCTTAACCGCCGGGATTTGGCATGAAATCCGCAAGGTAAAGCCTGTGAGGGCCATGACGGCCTGAAATTGCTCCGGAATGGGACAGGCTGGTGTGAAATGCGTTTACAGACGACCATCGAAATATTTGACTACTGGAACCGTATCCGCGGCACCGCGGATGCACCGTTGAAATCCCAGGTCGAACCTTCTGCAGTCCCCCATCTTCTCCAGAGTCTCTTTATTCTGGAGACACGCGACGGCGGAGACATCGGTTTCCGGCTTGCCGGCACCCGCATCTGCGATCTCTTCGGGCGAGATCTGCGCGGCGAACGCTTTTCCTCGCTCTGGGCGAATGGCCAGCATACCGATATCGAACGCACGGCGATGGGCGTGATGGACCATGCAATGCCGGCGCTGTTCAATGCCACCGGCTACAGCACCGTCGGCCATCAGGCTTCTTTCGAGATCGTTATGATGCCGCTACGCTCACGAGATGGCGCCTGCGATCGGCTGCTCGGCGCGATCGCACCAGCGGCGGCCGCGAGCTGGCTGGAGATCGTGCCGCTCGAATTCCTGGCGCTGGACCGCAGCCGCCTGCTGCCGACACATTTCGGCAAGGCCGTGCCGGCCGTCCCGCGCCCGATCAACGAGGTCGTCGCCGGCAGAGGCGCCCGTTTTGGCGAGATCATGCGCCGTATGGTGTCGCAGTTGCTGACGAGCGTGGAGGCGCGCTGACGGTCCCGTTTTGAGACAACAGGGATACTCGTTTTCGGCTAGGCTGGGATGGGGCGGAACAACCTTCTGTTAATGGATTGCGGGTAAAGATCGAGCTCTGCCATTTTCATGAAGAAGCCCTTTGATGCACTCGTTCCAGTCAGCTCAGACGCAAAGACCTGCGCCGCGCCCTGAACAGGGCGTGTTCCAGCGTGTGCCCATCAATATGCAGGGCCGGCTGATGCTTGCCAATTACGAGGAATTCGAATGCATGGTGATCGACATGTCGCCTGGCGACATGTACGTCACCTGCCTCGGCCGACCCCGCGCCAGCGAACGGGTGGTCGCCTATATCGATCATCTCGGTCGCGTCGAAGGTTACGTTCAGACGATTGACGGCCGCGGCTTCACCATGTCGATCAACGCCACCGACCGCAAACGCGAGAAGCTTGCCGCTCAACTCACCTGGCTTGCCAATAAACACGAGCTCGGCCTGCCCGAAGATCGCCGCCACGACCGCCTGACACCGCGAGACGTCAAGACCGAACTCACGCTCGAGGATGGCACGCGCTATTCCTGCCGCATCATGGACCTTTCGCTGTCGGGCGCTGCCATCGACGTCGAAATGCGTCCCTCCATCGGAACGGCGGTGCGTCTCGGCAATATGCGCGGCCGTGTCGTTCGCCACTTCGTCGAAGGTGTCGCGATCGAATTCCTCTCGATCCAGTCCCGCGAGACGCTGCGCGAATTTCTTTAGGCCGTCTTCCATTCGTCATCAAAGTATCGGATATGACCCGCATCTGTCGCGGGTGCGCCGATGTCACCTCTTTATCCTGAAATCGAACCCTATGATCATGGCCTGCTCGATACGGGCGACGGCAACATGATCTATTGGGAGGCCTGCGGCAACCCGGCTGGCCTGCCGGCGCTTGTGCTGCATGGCGGGCCGGGTTCCGGTTGTTCGACCGCCGCCAGGCGCCAGTTCGATCCCGATGCTTACCGGATCATTCTGTTCGATCAGCGCAATTGCGGCCGCAGCCTGCCGAGCGCAGCCAATCGAGAAACCGATCTTTCCCTCAACACCACCTGGCATCTCATCGCCGATATCGAACGGCTGCGGACCCATCTCGGCATCAACAGCTGGCTCCTTCTCGGTAATTCCTGGGGTTCCACGCTGGCGCTCGCCTATGCCGAAACCCATCCGAATCGGGTCCGCGCAATCGTCATCGCTGGCGTGACTACCACGCGCCGCTCGGAGATCGACTGGCTCTATCGTGGCATGGCGCCTCTCTTTCCCGAGGAATGGCACCGTTTCCGTCAGGCGATTCCGTCTGGCATGCACACCGAGGACGAGGATATCGTCACCGCGTATCATCGTCTTCTCAACGATCCGGATCCGGAAACGCGCCTCAAGGCGGCACGCGACTGGCATGATTGGGAGGCGGCCTCGATCCTGCTCGCCGATCCCGTAGGCCTGCCGCGCCGCTGGTCCGATCCCGGCTATCTGCTGACGCGCGCCCGCATCATTAACCACTATTTCGTACACGGCGCCTGGCTTGAGGAAGGCGTGCTGTTGAAGAATGCAGCGCGACTCAGCGGTATTCCCGGTGTCCTGCTGCAGGGCAGGTTCGACATCGAGGCGCCGCTTGTCACCGCCTGGGAACTGGCTCGCGCCTGGCCGCAAAGCGAACTCAGGATCATCGCGCGCGCCGCCCATTCCACTTCAAATCCCGATATGAGCGCGGCGATCGTTGCCGCCACCGACCGATTTCGCGACTTTCCTCAAAAATAATTTTTCCGCCGAACCCGCGGATGTGAGCGATATTCTGGTTCTGAACCGGTCGAATAGGCCGACTTCTGGGGCATCGCCCGTCGGTTACGCGCCGCGGCTCGCCGTAGCTGGTGCAGCGGAATTTATCCGGCTCAACGAAAATCCTTAACGCCAGGACGGCAGCCCAAGCCTTTTGCGGGCGAAAGGCTTGTTGCGTGAATTATAATTTTAATCGATTTCGAGACAAATCCGCGTCAAATTTTATGCGCATTCGAGATTGTTTTGAGTCAAATTTTATCGGCATTTGAATCAACTAAGCCTTTAATTCTATTACGTAATTTTGCGTGAGATAAAAACGTCTATGCCATTGTCGCTCCATCTCACGGGGAGACGGCAATGACAACTGCGAATATCCTGAAAGGCGGCCTTATGGCCGGTGCCATCATGATGGCGATGGCGGGTTCGGGACAGGCGATGCCCGCCAGCATGGCACTGGCAGGCAATGCCAGCCCGCCGATCGGACACTACGAATTCTGCAAGGCGAATCCGAAAGAATGCGCCTATGCCGGCGGCGATGCCGGTCCGGCCATTCTTACCGAGGATCGCTGGAAGGAAATCCTCAAGGTCAACTACACTGTCAATTCGACGATTCAACCGGAGACGGATGAACAGATCTACGGCGTCGAAGAGCGCTGGGCCTATCCCACAACCGTCGGCGATTGTGAGGACTATGCCCTCTTGAAGCGCAAGATGCTGATCGACGACGGCTTCTCGCCGTCCGATACGCTGATGACGGTCGTGCTGCAGCCAAACGGCGAAGGTCATGCCGTGCTGACGGTTCGCACCGATCACGGCGACTTCATCCTCGACAACATGCGCAACAAGGTGCTGCTGTGGTCGGATACCGAATACACCTTTCTGAAGCGCCAGTCCGCCGACGATCCGGCTCGCTGGTCGAAGCTTCAGGACGGCCGCGCTGTCGCGGTTGGTAGCGTCAAGTAAAATGGCCCGCCGGCCTTGCCGGCAACAGGCCTCGGCCCGGTCAGTCCCCGCATCCCGTCCCCGACCGGTGCCCAAGAGCCGTTCCCGCTGTCCCGGGAACGGCTCGCCCATTTTTAGCCTGGGCAAGCGTTAGCTCACCTCTCGGTGACGCTGTCCCAGGACAGCACACCGGCTATATTTTTAGTGAATTATTAACCCTACCGGCCCGATGATGACGACCAGATTCATCACCGGCACCGGCGGCTCATGTTCATCTTGCGGCGGACCGAAACGCGAAGAACCGCCATGAGCCACGCCGTGCACAGCGCACCGGAGGAGCAACCGCTCCTTTCCATGGGTTTCCTGCTCCGCACAATGACGGTGATCGCCGTCCTTGCGGTTCTGACCGTCGCGATCAGCATTGGCGGGCGCTGGTTCGGCCGGCATATCTCGCTCGCCGGCAATACCGACAGCACTGCTGAAATCACCCTGACCATCGGCCGCGATACGGTGAAATTTCCCGAGAATGCCATCCGCTTCCCGAGCCAGAGACATGAAGGTGCCGCCGAGCGCGTCGATCTCTACCTCGCCTGGCCTGATCTGCAGGGTTATGGCAAGGCCAACCACCTTCGATTCGACGATATTGCACAATCCTCCGGTCTGATCTTTCTGCAGGTCACCCAGAGCACCATGTCGCGCGACATGTCCGGGCGGCTGGAGCCGATCTATTCGCATCTGCTGGAAGGAACGCCCGAGCCCTTTCGCGACGGCTTGACGCTGCATCGTCTTCGCGCCGACGCGGGCTACGGCGACGAGGTGCTGCTGACGGCACCCGTGAAAGGCGGACCGGACTACGTCGTGCGCTGCATATTGCCTTCAGCCCCGGACAAGGCGGCAAGCGGAGATTGTCAGCGCGATATCAAGGTCGGCAGGGATCTCAGCGTTCTCTACCGCTTCTCCAGCAGCCATCTCGATGACTGGGAACATATTGATGCCGCTATCCGCACCTTTGTGGAGGCGCGTCTGGTGAACCGTTCCGCGACGGGTTCCTAAAATGCAGCTAAGCGGCGAAATAAACGATTCATCATAAACGGATTGGTAACGCCCAACCGTTAGTTTTGAACGACGGACTGTGCGGCGGGAGGTGTGCGGTTCCGGCCGAATATCTGAAGTGCCAAATATCTGAAATGCAAAGCGAAGAGTGGAATAGTGTCAAGGTCAGTCTCCTCCGTATCATCGTCCCGATCTGGCAGCGTTTTCGCAAGGCTGTTAGCGGTCCTTTCGGTGGCCGTCAGCATCGTGCTGGTCGATTCGATTAGTGCCGAAGCGGAAGCGGCAAATCCGAAATATGCGGGCATCGTCGTCGACGCCAAGACCGGTAACGTTCTCTACAGCGAGAATGCCGACCGGCTGCAATATCCGGCCTCGCTGACCAAGATGATGACCCTTTATATGACCTTCGAGGCGCTGGAGCAGGGTCGCATCCGTCTCGATACGCCGGTCCCCTTCTCCGCTCATGCTGCAGCCCAGGCGCCGACCAAGCTTGGTGTGCGCGCCGGCGGCACAATCACCGTCGAACAAGGTATTCTCGGTCTCGTCACGCTTTCGGCCAATGATGCCGCTACCGCTCTCGGCGAGATGCTCGGCGGCGGCAGCGAGGATCGCTTTGGCCAGTTGATGACCGCCAAGGC
This sequence comes from Rhizobium sp. Pop5, assembly GCF_024721175.1. Taxonomy (NCBI): domain Bacteria; kingdom Pseudomonadati; phylum Pseudomonadota; class Alphaproteobacteria; order Hyphomicrobiales; family Rhizobiaceae; genus Rhizobium; species Rhizobium sp. Pop5. Next base: position 1,761,806 of record NZ_CP099399.1, read on the forward strand.
GCATGCGCTCGGTATGACGCGCACCACCTACCGCAATGCCAACGGTCTGCCGAACACGGCGCAGATGACGACGGCGCGCGATCAGGCGCGTCTCGGCATCGCTCTTCGCCAGCATTTTCCGCAATATTACGGTTATTTCTCCACCCGCGCCTTCAAGTTCGGCACCCGCACGATCCGCAGCCATAACCGCCTGGTCGGTTCCGTGCGCGGCGTCGACGGCATCAAGACCGGTTATACCCGGGCTGCCGGCTTCAATCTTGTGAGCTCGGTGCAGGTGGACGGCAAGTCGATCGTCGGTGTTGTCCTCGGCGGCGCATCGACGCCCGCCCGCGACACCCAGATGCGCAACCTGATTGCGACCTACCTGCCGAAGGCTTCGAGCCGCGGCGGCTCCTCGGCGCTGATCGCCCAGGCAGCCCCTGCCCCGGCGCCGGCGATCATTGAAACGCCCGCTCCGGTCGAGCCGCCGAAGGCTCCGCAGCAGGTCGCAAAAACGATCACACCAGCACAGCCGCCGGTTTCGGCCGCCGTCGCTGATCTAAGCCTGCCGCACAAGGGACCGCAGCCGGATGCGCGCTATCAGGTCGCCGAGACCGAGGTGGCCTACACCGAAACCGCTGCGCCGAAGACCGACAATCCGCTGGTGACCCAGGCAATGCCCGCGCCGACCAAAGTCAAGACCAAGACCTTCAAGCCGCAGGCTGCTGCCGCGGCCCCAGCCGAAGACAGCGATAACGCCGTCGACAACGTCACGACCGCGTCGACCAGCCCGACCACGGCCAAAGACGGGCCGGCCGGCTGGGTCGTGCAGGTCGGCGTTTCGCCGAGCCGGCAGATGGCCATGGACCTCCTGGATAGCGCCAAGAACAAGGGCGGCAAGGCGCTGGCCTCGGCGAAACCCTTCGCAGTCGCCTATGGGGCCGGCAATGATCAGGTGTACCGCGCTCGCTTCGGTGGCTTCGACGATCAGCGCGACGCCGTCAACGCCTGCAAGGCCTTGAAGAAGGCCGGCGTCAAGTGCTGGGCCGCCGCCCAATGACCTATTCGATGCTGCTCACGCAAGTGCTGGCGGCATCGGTGACGACCGGAATCGGTGTTTGCGTTTCCGGTCACCATTTTTGAACTCGATCAGTATTGCTTACGGGGAAAACAATGGCGATCAATGAGAATGTTCCGGGAACGCCTTCAGAGCGCCGCGCCGCGGCCAAGATGCGCTCCTCCTTGCATCCGTTGCACGAGGCCGCTTTGCGCCTCGCCGAACTCGGTCTGCAGCGGCCGAAGGCGAAGTCTGCGAAGACCCGGGATCTCATCAATCTGCTGCTTTGCCATGGCGCCCGCGCCTGGCGCTATTCTCAGCCTGAGGCGCGCATCCACCTGCACGTGACCTCGCCTGATGGCAGTGCGCCGGTGCAGTTGCGTCTGCGTTGAACCGCAGAGCGTCCGACCGGCCGCACTATCGCTTTCAATGCATGCGAGACCCCGAAGATCGATTCCGGTTTTCGGGGTCTTCCGTTAGAGCAGTCCGAGTTCCGTAAGTTCGCGGCGAAGATCGGCCGGCATTTCGGTAATACCGTCGCCAAGGCTCGTCAGGTCGCGCGGCACGTCGTCCTGGGTGTAATAACGCCAGCCCTGGAAGGGGCGCTTCGGCTGCACGGCCGTCTCGATGACCTCGGGACCCAGCACCAGCTGGCAGCGAGAAATCCCGTCGCCGTCCGTAAAGGTCTCGATGTCGAGCAGCTTCTGCCGGGCCTGCACCTGGCCCTTGATCACCCAGTAGAGCGAGCCTCCGGCAAGCAACTCCTCCGTCCGTTTCGGTACCATGCGGGTCGTGTGCACCGAATGCGGCTCAAGACCGGCGGCGATGGCCCGCAGCGATCGCTCCGCCACCCATTCGCGCAGATCCTCGATCGAGTCGGCCCCGACACAGAGCTTGATGAGATGCAATGCCATGCTGCCGTTGAAATCCTTTTGGCAGCGAGCGTCAAGCGTCTAAAGCATGTCGCACAAAAGTGTGCAGCGGTTTTGCGATCACCACATCCACGAACCAAAGATCTCAGTGCAAACTCAGCATTCGACGACGTTGACGGCAAGGCCGCCGGTCGAGGTTTCCTTGTATTTTTCGCTCATGTCGTGACCGGTCTGGCGCATCGTCTCGATGCAGGCGTCGAGCGGCACGAAATGCTGACCGTCGCCCTTGACTGCGAGCGATGCCGCGGTGACCGCCTTGACCGCGCCGAGCGCGTTGCGCTCGATGCAGGGCACCTGCACGAGGCCGGCGACCGGATCGCAGGTCATGCCGAGATGATGCTCGAGCGCGATTTCGGCCGCGTTCTCGATCTGCTCCGGCGTGCCGCCCATGACGGCCGCAAGGCCGGCGGCGGCCATGGCGGCCGCCGAACCGACCTCGCCCTGACAGCCGACTTCGGCGCCCGAAATCGAGGCATTGTGCTTGATGATGCCGCCGATCGCGGCGGCGGTCAGGAGGTAATCGCGGATACCTTCCTGGTCCCAGTCCTCGTGGAAATGCTCGTAGTAGCGGATCGTCGCCGGAATGACGCCTGCCGCCCCGTTGGTCGGCGCCGTCACGACACGCCCGCCGGCAGCATTCTCCTCGTTGACGGCCATCGCATAAACGCTCAGCCAGTCGTTGGCGAGAAGCGGATTGATGCGGTTGCTGCGCCACTCCTCTTCCAGCTTGTCGTGGATCTTGCGCGCCCGGCGCTTGACGTTGAGGCCGCCGGGCATGATGCCTTCCACCTTGAGGCCGCGCTCGATGCAGGAGCGCATTGCCTCCCAGATGCGGTCGAGCCCCTGGTCGAGTTCCTCGCGCGAGCGCTGGCTCTCCTCGTTTGCCCGTTTCATCTGCGCGATCGAAAGCCCGGAGCGCTCCGCCATGTCAAGCATCTGCTTGGCGGTCGAGAAGGGATAGGGAACGCGCGTTCCACTGGCCGAGTTCTTCTTCGCCCGCATCTGCTCCAGTTCGGTGTCGGTGACGACGAAGCCGCCGCCGACCGAATAATAGATGCGCTTGAGGAGCAACCGGCCGTCTTTGTCATAGGCGGAAAAACTCATGCCGTTGGCATGGCCGGGCAACGGCTGCTTCTTGTCGAAGATCAGGTCGGTCTTCGGCTGGAACTGATAGGAAGGATGGCCCGCCGGCGCGATGCTGCCGGTGCGCTCCACCGTATCGATGATGCCGTCCATCTTGTCCGGATCGACGCTGTCGGGAGCCTCGCCCATCAGCCCCAGGATGACCGCCCTGCCCGTGCCGTGGCCGATTCCGGTATGGGCAAGCGAGCCGTGCAGGCTGACCTTGATCGCAGCGACCTGCGCGCCCGACGACGGACGTGGCCATTCGTTCGACAGGATCAGCTCGAGAAACCTGTTGGCGGCGGACATCGGACCCATCGTGTGCGAGCTCGACGGCCCGACACCGATCTTGAAGACATCGAATACCGAAAGAAACATGGATGCGCCTTTTGAACACGAGTATGCAAGCTTAAGTGATGCCGGCTCCGAACCTGTGCGGTTGACCGACATCGCATGGAGTCGATGCGACATCCACACAGCAGACTAAAACCAAGTGACCCGCCTTACCAGTCATTGCAGCATTTCAATGCATATGTAGAGTGGCGCGCATTCATGCGGAGACTGAATCACTGATGACGACGGCGGACTACATCGCACTGGCCTTCTTTGCCTGTGCCTGGGCGGGCTATTCCTGGCTGCTGAAGGGCCGCACCTTCTTCGGGCGCACCAGCCTGACGCATGCGATGATCGAACGGCGCCGGGATTGGATCTACAATTCGCTGCGCCGCGACCTGAAGATGATCGACACGCAGATCATGGCCGGCCTGCAGAACGGCACGGCCTTCTTCGCCTCGACCTCGATCTTTGCGATCGGCAGCTGCTTCGCGCTGCTCGGCGCCACAGAAAAGGTCGATGCCGTCTTCGCCGACCTGCCCTTCGTCTTCCACGGCGGCCATGCCGCCTTCGAGCTGAAGGTCGGCGGGCTGGCAGCGCTTTTCGGTTATGCCTTCTTCAAGTTCGGGTGGTCCTATCGGCTCTTCAACTATTGCACCATTCTCTTCGGCTCGATCCCGATGATGCGGGACACCGAAAACGACGTTATCGCTGCCGAGCGGGCGGCCGAGCGCGTCATCCGCATGAACGTCATCGCCGGCAGCAATTTCAACGAGGGCCTGAGGGCGATCTTCCTGTCGATCGGCTATCTCGGCTGGTTCATCAACCCCTATGTCTTCATGGGGACGACGGCGATCGTTATCTTCGTGCTGGCCCGTCGGCAATTCTTCTCCGAAGCGCGTCTTGCGATCATGGATGCCGGTTCGCCATCAAATCTCCACCTTTCTGCTATTCGCCGCGACATGCCGTCGCGCGACGGAAACGATTTGCCTGAGGGCCTCTGATGAAATTGCTGGCAATTGAAGCCGATGCGGCGGCAAGACCCCCGCGCATCGGTCTATTGGATACCGCGCGCGGCGTCGCGCTGATCGCCATGGCGACCTACCATTTCAGCTGGGACATGGAGTTCATGGGCTATCTCGCGCCGGGCTCGGCCGAGACCGGCTGGCTGAAAATCTATGCCCGGGCGATCGCCACGACCTTTGTCTTCATCGTCGGCATCAGCCTGGCGCTCTCGAGCACGCCCGAAGTGCGCTGGCCCGCTTTCTGGAAGCGTTTCGGCATGATTGCCGCCGCGGCCGCGCTCATCTCGATCGCCACGCGCATCGCAATGCCGAACGAGTGGATCTATTTCGGCATCCTGCATTGCATTGCGGTGCTCACGCTCATCGGCGTTGTCTTTGTCAGGCTGCCGCTTGCTTGCACGCTGATCGTCACGATTGCGCTACTGGCCGCGTGGATCACCGACAATTTCGGAACACCGGGGCTGCTTCGATCGTCGTTCTTCGATCCCAGATATCTTGCCTGGATCGGCCTTGCCGAGATGCCGGAGCGCTCCAACGACTACGTTCCGCTCTCTCCCTGGGCAACGCCCTTTTTCGCAGGATTGAGCTTTGCCTCGATCGCCCTCAGAACCGGGATTGTCCACCGGCTTGCCGCTATCGGCACCGGCTCCTGGTGGACGGCCAGGCTCGGACGTCACAGCCTCGCCTTCTACCTCATTCACCAGCCGGTTCTGATTGCCATCGCCTACGGACTTTCCCTTGTGGTACCGCCGCCGAAGCCTGATCCGGTCGAAACTTACCTAAAGCAATGCAATGCCGCTTGCGTGATGCAGCAGGGCGAAGCGCTCTGCCAAAGCTTCTGCCAGTGCACCTTGAGCAAATTGCAGTCCCAGGCTCTGCTTGCGCCCTTGCAGGCGCGCGAGATCGACGTACAAAACGATGAGCGAGTCCAGACGATCGCGGCCGAATGCAGCGCCGAGGCGCAATAAAGGCCGCCGCCGCTCGGCGGCAGTTTTTCAGGTGGTGACGCCGATTTCGGCGAGGCGGCCGAGGCAGGCCTCTTCGATGTTGTCGAGTTCGGTCAGCGTGTCGTCGATATCCTTGCGCTTCTGGCGCAGGTCCTCGCGCTTCTCGTCGACGCGCTTCATCAGGAGCTTCAGCTGGCCGAGCTCACCCGGCGGCTCCTTATAGACCTGGATGATCTCGCGGATTTCCGCGATGGTGAAGCCGATGCGCCGGCCGCGGAGGATTTCCGCGATCAGTCGCCGGTCGGCAGGCCGGAAGAGCCGGGTGCGTCCTCGCCGCTCCGGATGGATCAGTCCCTCGTCTTCGTAGAAGCGGAGCGTGCGCGTGGATACACCGAATTCGCGCGTCAGCTCCGTGATGCTATAATATTTGTTCACCGGCATGCCTTCCCCATCTGCGGGGTCATCATATTGACTTTTACGTAATAGTCAATTTCGGCGGCCGGTCAGATGCCGAACCACCACGTAGCGATGCCGAGAAAGGCGAAGAAGCCGGTACAGTCGGTGACCGTCGTGACGAAGACCGATGAGGCAATCGCGGGATCGGCCCCCATCTTGTCGAGCAGCAGCGGCAGAAGGATACCGGCAAGAGCCGCCGCCATCAGGTTGATGATCATAGCGGCCCCGATCACGCCGCCGAGCTGGTAGTCGTGAAACCATATGCCGGCGATGGCACCCATAATCGTCGCGAAAATGATCCCGTTCAGGATGCCGACACCAGCCTCCCTGCGGATGATACGGCCGGCATTGTAGATATCGAGATCGCGGGTGGCGAGCGCGCGCACGGTCACCGTCATCGTCTGCGTGCCGGCGTTGCCGCCCATCGAGGCGACGATCGGCATCAGCACGGCAAGCGCGATCATCTTCTCGATCGAAGCGTCGAACAGGCCGATAACGCTTGCCGACAGCATCGCCGTGCCGAGGTTGATCAGAAGCCACAGAAAACGCGAGCGCGCCGTCGAGAGCACGTTGTCGGACAGTTCTTCGTCGCCGACGCCGCCCAAGCGCTTGATATCCTCGTCCGCTTCTTCGTGGATGACGTCAACGACGTCGTCAATGGTCAATACGCCAACCAGTCGGCCGTTCTCGTCGACGACGGCGGCGGAGAGAAGGTCATATTGCTCGAACAGCTGGGCCGCCTCCTCCTGGTCCATTTCGGCCGGGATCGGATGGTTGGTCTCGCGCATGATCTGTTCGATCTTCGTCTGCCGCTTGGTGCGCAGGATCTGGTCGAGATCGACGGCGCCGAGCAGCTTGAAGGTCGGATCGATGACGAAGATCTGCGAAAAGGAATAGGGCAGATCCTCTTCGTCGCGCATATAATCGATCGTCTGTCCCACCGTCCAGAACGGCGGCACGGCGACGAATTCCGTCTGCATGCGGCGCCCGGCCGAACTTTCGGGATAATCGAGTGCCCGGCGAAGCCGCACCCGCTCGGTGAACGGCAGCTGGGCGAGGATCTCTTCCCGATCCTCCTTGTCGAGGTCTTCGAGAATGTAGACCGCGTCGTCCGAATCGAGTTCGCCGATCGCCGCGGCGATCTGTTCGTTCGGCATCTGGTCGACGATTTCGCGGCGGATCGCCTCGTCGACCTCGGTCAGCGCCGTCATGTCGAAATCGTCGCCGAGCAGGCGCACCAGCGCCAGGCGCTGGTCCGGCTGGATCGACTCCAGCAGATCGCCTATTTCGGATTCATGCAGGCGGGCAACGTTCTGGCGTAGGAACAGCGTGTCCCGGTCGGCGATCGCGGCGCCGACGAGCGCCAGGAAATCGCTGCGGACATTACCGTCCTCGTCATAGATGTCGGCTTCCTCGTCATCGGGGCGCCTGCGAATGCGGTCTTCGCCATCGGTCGTCGTCATCTGCCGCCTCGCAATTGGTTCGAATTTCAACGACTGGCGCCGCCATTCGCAAATGTCGGCCAAAAACACATTGTCAACAAGCGGATAAGTCAATCCCGAGCGAGCTTCCCGCAGCCGGAATTCCTGCTCCTGCTAGCCCAAAGCATCCTTGCCGTAAAGCCGCAAACCATGCTTCGTGATGACAATGCCTGCCGCCGGCGATAGTTTCCGCAGCCGTCCAAGCAGAGGAAGCCTGTCCCATGCCCATCCGTCCGATTCTGCGCTATCCGCATCCTGGTCTGAAGGCCGTCTGCGCGCCGGTGACGGCCTTCGATTCGTCGCTCGCCGAGCTCGCCGAAGACCTGCTTGCGACAATGCGCGCCGCTCCCGGCGTCGGCATCACCGCCGCCCATATCGGCGTCCTCAGCCGAGTGACGGTGTTGGAGCTCGACAGGGCCGCCGGCATGCGCCTCTATGTCAACCCGGAGATCACGTGGGTTTCGAAGGAGACGATGAGCCATGCCGAAGGCAGCGTTTCCATGCCCGGTGCGACCGATGAGGTGACACGCCCACGGGCGATCCGCTTCCGTTATCAGGATGGCGAAGGGGCGGTGCATAAGGATGCCGCCGAAGGTTTTCTTGCAATCTGCCTCCAGCACGAGATCGATCAGCTCGATGGTATTTTCTGGCTGCAGCGTCTCTCACGGCTGAAGCGCGAACGTCTCGTGAAGAAATGGGAGAAGACGCAAGACTGACAAATCGCGCCGCGCCCGAACCATTCGCCGCTGCTTGCGTTCTCAAAAGAGAAAACAAGGAGCGACTGCAATGGCAAGGACCGATGACAAGACACCGCTTACAGGGAAGCCCAGGGTTTCCCGAAACAATATGGAACTCTCCCGCGAAGAGGATTATCGCGACCTCGATGAACGCAATCTCGACGATGGCTGGCCCTATGCCGACGGCAGCGGCACGGAAGGCCCGGAGAACCGCCCCTATGGCGAAACCACGGCCAATTTCGATACTGATCCCAACAAGGGCTTCCGGCTCGACGGCATCGACAGGGACGGAAACGAGAACCGTCTGAAGGATTCGCTACGCGCCGACACGATCGATCGGGATGAAAGCGATGATCTGGAAGCGCGGGTGACCGACAACCTCGAAAACATTCCCGACGTCGACGTAAACAGCATCGATGTCCATGCCGACGGCCACGTCGTCACCCTGCAAGGCTCCGTGGAAACGATCGGCATTGCCCGTAAGGTCGAGCTCAGTGCCCTTTCCGTCGACGGCGTCCACCACGTGCGCAACAGGCTGCAGCTGACCGGCGTCGATGCGCATATCCCGAACGAAGATTGAGTGCACTTGGCCGAAACACAGCGCGGGAGGCCGATTGGCGCCTCCCGAGTGGCCACCGCAATATTACCAAAAGTTCATCAATTTCCGATTGTATAGAATATTGTTTTGTGCATGCCAACTTCACGCCCATTTTCTTAGGTGGCTTCCGTAACGAAGGCGTCACATTCGTTGACAAGACTGTGATTTCATTTGAACAAAAGCCCGGAAGCAAGCCTTTTTGATTTCACAAAATTGCCAGAATTGGGGCGCGAACTTCTCTTCGCCGGGGATGGCCTATGTTGTTGAATTCAACAACAGATTGAGGAGATAGACCCATGCGTATCAAATTTGCTCTCGCCGCCTCCCTGTTCGCCGTCAGCCTCGCAGGCGCTGCCTTCGCTCAGCCGACATATTCCGACGACTACACCAACGACAGCGACGGCTTCGCCCCGAGCCCGATGTCAAAGCCCGCCCCTGTGCATTACAGCAACCGCAAGGCTCCGGCCTATTCGAGCGATTACACCAATGACAGCGACGGTTTCGCTCCGAGCGCCATGCCCGCCCCGGCGGTCGACAAGATGGCGACCGCCAGCATCAAGCCCCTGCCCCCATGCCACAGCATGATCGGCCCGAGCGGCTCCCACACAAAGGGCGCCGACAGTGGGGCTTCCCGCACCGACGCATGCCGTGCAATGCACTGATGCGGCAATGATGATTGGCTGAAGGAAAGGGCCGGAAGTCGGCCCTTTTTACTTAAATTCGCTTCGCAGTCTCAGAAGACGAACGGAACAAGCCGGTATCGGGTCGTGGCCATGAAGGCGACGTATGCGGGATCCTGCTTGAGCAGGCGCTCTTCGGCCAGTAGGCGAAAACATTGTGCCGTAAGGGCCGTTGCATAGATGGCAAAGTTCCAAAAGCTCGGATGGGCCAGGAAGAAGCCGATATGCGTCATCAGATATCCGGCATACATCGGATGGCGGACAAACTTGTAAGGTCCGCCGATCTTCACGCCGCGATTGGCCGGCACCAGCCCGAAGCTTCGCAGCAATGTCAGCTTTGCCGAAATTTGCAGGCCGAAACCGAACGCCATTACCATGACGCAGAGCGCGATGGGAGCAAGCGGCTGTGGCGCGGAAGGCGAGACGAGCAGCGGGAAGAGAGTGCCGACGGCGGTGACCATCCAGTCGAAAAGGCGCAGCGACGCATTTCTTGTCGGACGGCGTGTCAGAATGAGGAAGGCCGCGGCGCCCTCTGAAATTATCAGCAGGCAATCGATGATCGCCCGGTTGTCCTGCATCTGAGGCACGACACGCATGACAATGGCGACGAAAAAATAGCCGATCAGGACTTTCTCGACGATATCGAGAGCAAAGTGAACGTCGAGGAACGACCAGCTTGATACCTGCTTTTTCATTGTCCCCAATCGCTTTCGCATGCGCAGATCCCAAACTATCTCTATATTTTCCGTCGCTAATTATGCGTTAAGGCGCCTGCTGAAATCTCGGGAGACAGATGCTATCTGTTCCCGATCCGGCCGCACGAAGCAGCAGCAGTGACAGGCCGGCAGGCAGGCAACTGTCACAAGCAATCGATTCACTCAGGGTGGGCCGCTTTCATCGCGCGGCGAGCGCTCCCCCTTGAAGGGAGATGGTGCGGTCGAGAAGACTCGAACTTCCACGGGTTGCCCCACAGCGACCTCAACGCTGCGCGTCTACCAATTCCGCCACGACCGCATCGTGGTAGGTGCCGATTTGCGTCGGCGGGGCAGCATGTAGCAAAAGCATTTGGGGTGCACAAGGGCGATGTGACAGTTTTTTTCAAAACCTTTCACAGCATTTGAATTGCCCTCCAAACGGGTCCATATAGGTCTCCGCCGCCCCCCTTTTCACAGGCAATACGGGGAGAACGGCAAGGAATGCCCATGCTACGCACCGATCTCGAATTCTCCATGCTTCCGAAACACGGCTCCCGCCCTGTGCGCTGGCGCATCGCCGATGGCCTCGTTCCCTATGAGCAGGCGGTGGAGACGATGGAGCGCGAGGTGGCAGCGATCTCGGATGGCGGCGATGAGCTCGTCTGGCTCGTCGAGCATCCGCCGGTCTACACGGCCGGCACCAGCGCCGATGCGAGCGACCTCGTCCAGCCGGACCGGTTTCCGGTCTTTGCGACGGGCCGTGGCGGTGAATATACCTATCATGGCCCCGGCCAGCGCGTCGCCTATGTCATGCTCGACCTGAGGCGCAGGCGCCAGGACGTGCGCGCCTTCGTCGCCGCCCTGGAGGAGGTCGTCATCCGCACGCTCGACATGATGAATGTCCGCGGCGAGCGGCGCGAGGATCGCGTCGGCGTCTGGGTGCGTCGCCCTGAGAAGCCGCTGCATCCCGATGGAACGATGGCCGAAGACAAGATCGCCGCCTTGGGAATCAGGCTGCGCAAATGGGTGACCTTCCATGGCTTGTCGCTCAACGTCGATCCCGATCTCGATCATTTCAGCGGCATCGTGCCCTGCGGTATATCGGCCTATGGCGTGACCAGCCTCGTCGATCTCGGCCTGCCGGTAATGATGTCGGATGTCGATATCCTGCTACGCGCCGCTTTCGAGGCCGTTTTTGGCGAAACCGTGGCTTGATCTGCCCGGCTCTCGCGTGATTGATGGCGTGGTCCCCTTAAGAATCGGCAGCCATGTCAGAGCATTCAGCCCATCAAGATTCCCTGCAGGGCATGGCCATCATGTCCGGCGCCATGCTCATCCTGCCGACCATGGATGCTATCGCCAAATACATGGCGACCTTCGAGGCGATGTCGCCGGGCCAGGTCACCTTCTATCGATTCTTCTTTCAGCTCGTCTGTACGCTGCCGTTTCTGTTCGCCCTTTTCGGGCTGAAGGCGCTTTCGGCCAAACGGCCATGGATGAACCTGCTGCGCGGCGTGCTCCATGGTGCCGCAAGCCTGCTGTTCTTCGTCGCCGTCAAATACATGCCGCTCGCCGATGTCTTCGCCATCTATTTTGTCGAACCTTTCATGCTGACCGCCATGTCCGCGCTGTTTCTCGGAGACAAGGTCGGCTGGCGCCGCTGGATGGCGATCGTCGTCGGTTTCGGCGGCGCGATGATCGTCATTCAGCCGAGCTACGAGATTTTCGGCCTGAAGGCCCTGCTGCCGGTCGCCTGCGCCTTTCTCTTCGCGCTTTATCTTTTCCTCAACCGCGCGATCGGTGAAGCCGATTCGCCGCTGACCATGCAGACGATGTCCGGCATCGGCGGAGCGGTCTTCATGGCGGCTGCCCTTATGATCGGAAGCAGTTCCGGCAGCGCCGATTTTGCCGTCTCTCTGCCCTCCTCCGTTCTCGGCCTCGTTCTGCTTGTCATCCTCGGCTCGATTTCGGGATATGCGCATCTGTTGGTGGTGAGGGCTTTCCGGCTCGCGCCGCTGTCGCTGCTTGCGCCGTTCCAATATTTCGAGATCATCTCCGCGACCGTGCTCGGCTATGCCGTGTTCAACGATTTCCCGAACTTCTCCAAATGGATTGGCATCTTCATCATCGTTGCATCCGGCCTCTTCATCATCTGGCGCGAGCGGCTGCAGGCACGATCACTAAAATCTTCCTGAACCGGCAAATGCGGGATTAACTCACCTTCTTGAGGGATCGTAAATTCGCAGAAGGTAAAACAATCTCCGGCTTCATGATGAAGCCTGGAGTTAAAACATGAGCGAATTCCGTCTCGCTTTTCCGGCCTGTGTCGTGGCCGGTAAGCATCGGCTGACGGCCGAAGATATAGTGCTGCTGCGCAAACATGCCTTTCAGGAAGGTATCCGGACATCCCAGGATGTCGTGGCGATGTTGGCGCTCAACAATTCCTGCCCTGAAAAATGTGTCGAGTGGAATGCTTTCTTCGTGGAGCAACTCGCCGGTTTTATCGTCAATCACACCTATCCCCAGGGCTCGCTTGATGAAATCAACGTCGCCTGGATCATGCGCATGTTCACGACCGACGGCGTCGTCAACTCGGCGCTGGAACTCGAGCTCATTCTCCACATCACAGAGATTTCGGCCGATGTCCCGGGTGAACTGAGAGCTCTTGTCCTCGATCAGCTTCGACTGGCGATCACCGATAGCATCGGTGGCTACAAGCTGTCGCGCGCCGCAGACCGCAGAAACATCACCCGCCAGGACGTCGACTTTGCGATGCGCGTCTTCAGACGCACCTCCGTCGGCGGCGTCATCGCCGTCTCGCCGGCCGAATATGGTGTGCTCCAACAGATCGAGCAGGCAACGCTGTCCGGTGCGAATCATCCGCACTGGGACGGCATCATGACCGCCGTTGAGCTGCGCGACCGTCCCGAGCCGCGGCGCAGCCGCTGGCTGCGCATCGTCGACGAGGAACCCGTCGTGGAAGCCGCCGTCGCCTGACGCCTCGAAACGTGACCCGCCTCAAGCCTGATTGTGCGTTCCGGTGTTTTGTGCGTAAAACTTCGGAACGCATTTCTGGGTGGAGTCTCGATGTTCAAGAAAATCCTGATCGCGAATCGCGGCGAGATCGCCTGCCGCGTGATCAAGACTGCGCGCCGCATGGGCATTTCGACCGTTGCGGTCTATTCGGACGCCGATCGGGACGCGCTGCATGTCGAGATGGCCGACGAAGCCGTTCATATCGGCCCTGCCGCCGCCTCTGAAAGCTATCTCGTTGCCGAGAAGATCATCGCCGCCTGCAAGGCGACGGGCGCCGAGGCGGTGCATCCCGGTTATGGTTTCCTCTCCGAGCGTGCTTCCTTCTGCGCCGAACTGGAAAAGCAGGGCATCGTCTTCATCGGCCCCAAGCCCAAGGCCATCATGGCGATGGGCGACAAGATCGAATCAAAGAAATTCGCCAATGCCGCCGGTGTCTCGACGGTGCCCGGCCATCTCGGCGTCATCGAGGACGCCGCCCATGCGGAAACGATCGCCGGCGGCATCGGCTATCCCGTCATGATCAAGGCCTCCGCCGGCGGTGGTGGCAAGGGCATGCGCATCGCCTGGAACGAGGCGGAAGTGCGTGATGGATTCGAGCGCGCCCGCTCGGAAGCGAAAAGCTCCTTCGGCGACGACCGCGTCTTCATCGAGAAGTTCGTCGTCGAGCCGCGCCACATCGAGATCCAGGTGCTGGCCGATTCGCATGGCAACGTCGTCTATCTCGGCGAGCGCGAATGCTCGATCCAGCGACGGAACCAGAAGGTGGCCGAAGAGGCGCCCTCGCCCTTCCTCGACGAAAGGACCCGCAGAGCCATGGGTGAGCAATCGGTGGCGCTTGCGAGAGCGGTTGACTACCAGAGCGCCGGCACCGTCGAATTCATCGTCGACCGCGACCGCAATTTCTATTTCCTCGAAATGAATACCCGCCTGCAGGTCGAGCATCCCGTGACCGAGCTCGTCACCGGCATCGATCTCGTCGAGCAGATGATTCGCGTCGCCGCTGGCGAACCGCTTCCTTTCGGGCAAGAGGATATCCGGCTCGATGGCTGGGCGATCGAAAGCCGGCTCTACGCCGAAGACCCTTACCGCAACTTCCTGCCGTCGATCGGCCGCCTGACGCGCTATCGCCCGCCGGCGGAAGGCAGGACAGGCAATGTCGTCGTCCGCAACGATACCGGCGTCTTCGAAGGTGCGGAAATCTCGATGTATTACGACCCGATGATCGCCAAGCTCTGCACGTGGGCGCCGACGCGAAGCGAGGCGATCGACGCCATGGGCCGTGCGCTCGACGGTTTCGTCGTCGATGGAATCGAGCACAATGTTCCCTTCCTCTCGGCGCTGATGAAACATCCGCGCTGGCGTGAGGGACGACTGTCGACCGGCTTCATTGCCGAGGAATATCCCGAGGGCTTCGCGCCGATGAAGCCGGACAAAGCGGAAGAGGCGGTACTTGCAGCCGTCGCCCTCTCCGCCCTCCTGATCGAGACGAACCGCCGGGAACGTTTCGCCGATCGTCTGCGCGCCGCATCCGCCGCGCTGCACGAGGAATGGGTGATCAAGTTAGGGGAAAGATATGTCGCCGCCAAGCTGCTCGACGGCCTCGTCACCATCCCCTTCGACATGGACATGGCGATAGAGGGCGAACATTCAGGTGTCGTCACCGATTGGAGACCAGGCGACCCGGTCTGGAACGGCAAGGTCGGCGGCCTCGATGTCACCGCGCAGATCCGTCCCGTTCTTAACGGCTTGCGCATTGACTGGCAGGGGCTTTCGGTGACCGCCAAGGTCTTTTCGCCGCGTCATGCGGAGCTCGACAGGTTGATGCCGGTGAAGCTTCCGCCCGACACGTCCAAGCTCCTGCTGTGCCCGATGCCAGGCCTTGTTGTTGCCATCGCTGTTGCCGAGGGCCAGGAGGTCAAGGCTGGTGAGACGCTGGCGGTCGTCGAGGCGATGAAGATGGAAAACGTGCTGCGCGCCGAACGCGATCTCGTCGTCTCGAAGATCAATGCAGCGCCCGGCGAAAGCCTGGCCGTCGATGCCGTGATCATGGAGTTCGCCTGAGCCAGAACGAGTTCGCCCCGAGGCAAGGCGCGGGTCAGCCCCAGCATTCCTCGCTTGAAGTCAGCGGTCCCGTCGTACATATACGAACAACCTCGGCCCATGTGTTCCGGCGAGGACATCCGCAGCGTGGTTCTATCGATGGCTCCGACGATTTACACGACCGACCTCAAGGGTTTCGACGAGTTCTCCGCGCGCGAACTTTACGACCTTCTGAGAATGCGCGTCGACGTCTTCGTCGTCGAGCAGAACTGCCCTTATCCGGAACTTGATGGCAAGGATGTCGATGCCCTGCATCTACGCCTGCTGGACGACGGCGAACTGCTGGCCTCGGCGCGGATTTTGAAGCCACATGAACCGCAGGATCCGTCAAAGATCGGCCGCGTCGTCGTCTCGCCCGCCCATCGCGGAAAGCGGCTTGGCGATGCATTGATGAGCGAAGCGATTACCGCCTGCGAGCGGCTTTTTCCGGCAAACCCGATCGCCTTGTCGGCGCAGGCTCATCTGCGACGTTTCTACGAAATCTTTCAGCTTTATCGGCACGTCTGAGGAATATCTGGAAGACGGCATTTCCCATATCGATATGGTCCGCCAGCCGGTCACGCAGCCGGCATGAGGGTATCGCCATGATCTACGTCGATGCCGATGCCTGCCCGGTAAAGCCGGAAGTCCTGAAGGTCGCGGAGCGCCATGGCCTGGAGGTCACCTTCGTTGCCAATTCCGGCCTGCGTCCCTCGCGTGACCCGATGGTCCACAACGTCATCGTCTCCAACGCCTTCGATGCCGCCGACAACTGGATCGCCGAGCATGCCGGGACGGGCGATGTCGTCGTCACCGCCGACGTGCCGCTCGCGGTGCGCTGCGTCGCTGCCGGCGCCTTCGTCAGCGGTCCGACCGGACGCGTCTTCGATGAGACCAATATCGGCATGGCGAGCGCCATGCGGGATCTCGGTGCGCATCTGCGTGAGACGGGCGAGAGCAAGGGCTACAATGCCGCCTTCAGCCCGAAGGACCGCTCGCGATTCCTCGAAACCTTCGATCGCCTCTGCCGCCGCGCCAAGAACCTTTCCGCTGAGGCCGGCAGCCAGCCGTAATCTTCCTCAGAGGCCGGCAAGATACGGGTGGCATGGCAGCCACGCCGATTCCTACCTTGAACAAGACCGTTCTCCAACGCATATAGGCGCTATCGCAGACGACTGCGGCGTCCTGGGGATGCAACGTCGCGGGGACGGCCTCGCTCTTGAACAAGGAGAGGCGTATGGCCTGGTTTCTGCTTTTTCTCGCTGGTCTTTTCGAATGTGGGTGGGCCATCGGCCTTAAATATACCGAGGGCTTCACGCGGCCGCTGCCGACCGCGTTGACCGTTATTTCAATGGTGGTCAGCGTCGTGTTGCTCGGTCTTGCCGTTAAGCACCTGCCGATCGGCACTGCTTACGCGATCTGGACCGGCATCGGCACGGTCGGCACCGTGCTTCTCGGCGTCTGGCTGCTCGGCGATTCGGCAAGTGTCTCCCGCCTTGCCTGCATCACGTTGATTGTCGCCGGAATCGCCGGTCTCAAGCTCACCGCTTGAGCAGGAAAACGCTGCGGGGCTAAATCGCCCCGCAGCCGATTTGCATCAGGCCGTCTTGCGATTGTCGACGGCAAAAGCGCCGGGACCCGAGAAGAACAGGTAGAGGAAAACGAAGCAGAACAGGATTGCGGCGTCGCCCTGATTGACGGCCGGAAAGAAGCTGCTCGGAGCATGCGCCATGAAATAGGCGACCGCCATTTCACCCGCCAGCAGGAAGGCGATAGGCCGCGTCAGCAGACCGACGAGAATGAGGATGCCGCCGACCAACTCGAGAAGTGCTGCGAAAAGCATCAGCGGCGGTAGCGAGCCAGACATCTGCGAAGCCGGGAAGCCGAAAAGCTTCATCGTGCCATGCTCGATGAACAGCAGCGCGGTGATGATTCTGAGAGCGGCCAGCCCATAGGGGCGATAGGCAGCAAGACGCTCGAAAGTTGACATTAAACCTCTCCTTTAAAAGAATAAGAGCCGACCGTTAGCCCGTCCGCGTCAGGGATTGAACACACGGATCGCTGACGGCCGTTCACTTTTTCGACAGTGGGCAAACACCTGACCGCGCGGCTTTATTCGGCGGCAATGTCAGAGCGGAATGTTGTCGTGTTTCTTCCAGGGATTGGCGAGGTCCTTGTTGCGTAGCATCTTTAGCCCGCGCGCCAGCCGCCGCCGGGTCGAATGCGGCATGATCACCTCGTCGACATAGCCGCGCTCGGCGGCGACGAAGGGCGAGAGAAAACGGTCTTCGTACATTTTCGTATGTGCGGCGATTTTCTCGGGATCGGCGATATCCTTGCGGAATATGATCTCGACCGCGCCCTTGGCGCCCATCACCGCGATCTGCGCCGTCGGCCAGGCATAGTTGAGATCGCCGCGCAGATGCTTCGACGCCATCACGTCATAGGCGCCGCCGAAGGCCTTGCGGGTGATGACGGTAAGCTTCGGCACCGTCGCCTCCGCATAGGCGAAGAGCAACTTGGCGCCGTGCTTGATCAGACCGCCATATTCCTGCGCCGTGCCCGGCAGGAAACCCGGCACGTCGACGAAGGTCACGATCGGAATGTTGAAGCAGTCGCAGAAGCGCACGAAGCGGGCCGCCTTGCGCGAGGCGTCGCTGTCGAGCACGCCTGCGAGCACCATCGGCTGGTTGGCGACGAAACCAACGGTGGAGCCTTCGACGCGGCCGAAACCGCAGACGATGTTCTTGGCGAAGCTTTCCTGGATCTCGAAGAAATCCCCCTCGTCCGCCACCTTCCGGATCAGTTCCTTGATGTCGTAAGGCTTGTTGGCGCTGGCCGGCACCAGCGTATCGAGCGAATTGTCGATATCGGTCACCGACTGGTAACATTCGATCTCGGGCACCGGCGATGTGTTCGATTGCGGCAGGAAATCGATGAGCCGGCGCACCTGCAACAGTGTATCGACATCATTGTCATAAGCGCCGTCGGCAATCGAGGAGCGCGTCGTATGCACGGTCGCACCGCCAAGTTCCTCGGCCGTGACGGTTTCGTTGGTGACCGTCTTCACCACGTCGGGACCGGTGACGAACATATAGGAGCTGTCGCGCACCATGAAGATGAAATCGGTCATGGCAGGCGAATAGACGTCGCCGCCGGCGCACGGGCCCATGATGACCGAGATTTGCGGGATGACGCCGGAGGCGAGCACATTGCGCTGGAATACCTCGGCATAGCCGCCGAGCGCCGCCACGCCCTCCTGGATGCGGGCGCCCCCCGCATCGTAGATGCCGACGATCGGCGCGCGGTTCTTCAGCGCCATGTCCTGC
Source organism: Rhizobium sp. Pop5 (assembly GCF_024721175.1). Classification (NCBI taxonomy): domain Bacteria; kingdom Pseudomonadati; phylum Pseudomonadota; class Alphaproteobacteria; order Hyphomicrobiales; family Rhizobiaceae; genus Rhizobium; species Rhizobium sp. Pop5. Next base: position 1,780,292 of record NZ_CP099399.1, read on the forward strand.
ACCTTCATGATCTTTTCGGCATGCGCTTCCGAAAGCGAGCCGCCGAAGACGGTGAAGTCCTTGGCGAAGACGAAGACGGTACGGCCGTTGACCGTGCCCCAGCCGGTGACAACGCCGTCGCCGGCAATACGGCTCTTGTCCATGCCGAAATCGGTGGAGCGGTGTTCGACGAACATGTCGAACTCCTCGAAGGAGCCTTCGTCGAGGAAGAGGTCGATACGCTCGCGCGCCGTCAGCTTGCCGCGCTTGTGCTGAGCGTCGATACGCTCTTTGCCGCCGCCGAGGCGAGCGACGCCGCGGCGGCGTTCCAGTTCTTCGAGAATTTCCTTCATGCGATCCCTCCTCGCCGCTAATGCGCTAGCGGCCACGTCCGCTGAGCGAAAATACAGAACGGATCCGGGCCGCGACATCCTCGGCCATGATCTCGTCGGCAAGCTTCGGATCGGCGGCAATGCTGGTCACGTCGAAAGCGCTGACCGCGATGACCGAGCCGTCTTCGACCGAGGCCGCGTCGATGCTGATCTTGGTGACGTTGCGATCGTTCTGGAAGCCGAGCCCCTTTTGGATGGAAACCACGCGGATCGTCAACACCACCCGCGGCAGCACGGTGTCGCGCACGGTGGCGTTGATTGCGGCATTGACGCGGTCGTTGATGCCGGAAAGCAATTCGGCCGGCATGTTTGGGCCGGAAAGGACGACGGCGCTTCGCACATCGTAGACCGGCGCCTCAGGTTTATTGGCCGAGAGGCTGACGCAGGCCGTGAGCATGACACAGACGAGTGCGGCTCGGCAAAAACACGACCTCAGCCAATTCATTACAAAATCCCGCATTCCCCATTGGAGTCGCAGATTTCGTCATAATGTCTGGGAAGGCAATATGTTTCAGGCGCTTAGGGCGAAAAAAACGTCCGTCGCCGCCTTGAACTCTGCAAAGCGCGTCGCCCGCCGTTCTTCGGCCTCCTCGTCGCTTCCCCAATGCTCGATTGTCCAGTCCTCATCGAGATGAGCCAGCGACCATACCTCTTCCATGTCCAACCTGCCTTCGGCAAAAGCGAGCGCCAGGATCGCCGAGCCGGTCAGCGTTGTGATCGTGTGCAGCGAGGCGAGCGCCAGCGGGCTCTCATGCCGCGCCAGCGTGACGGCGAAGGCGGCGGTCGCTTCACGCGGTTGTTCGTGGTGCATCACGCCTTCGACGAGGATGAAGCGGGCGCCGAGATCGTTCGCGGCCCAGTCGATGATCGGATCCCAGCGCTCTGCCTGGCGCTCCACCAGCCGTTCCGGCCCGTCGGCGCGATAGCAGAGCAGGTCGCTCGAGGAAAAGCGCAGAATATCCTCGAAGATCGCCTGCGTGTTGGAAACGATACCGTCGAGCGCTGTGTTGACCAGCCTCGTTACAGGCATGGTGACGGGGTCGATGACTTCGGCCTGCGCCTCCCATTCGGCTGCTACGAGCCGGGCAAGCGCCGCGGTCGGCACGGCGAGAACCTGCCGGGCCGGCGTGCGCACCATCTTGCCGTCGAGCGTGATCGCAAAACCGCCCTCATGCTCGGCAATGCCGACCTCGGTATAGAAGCGCTTCGGCAGCGGCTTCTTCATCTGGATCTGCGCACGGCGGATGGGATCGGGATGGCTCAGGCCTTCGGAAAGGTCGTTCAGCAGGTCGCGCATGGGCTCACCTCAGGTAAAATGGCGCAATATCTCATTCGGATGATAGGCGATCGCGTCGGCGCCGTTGGCGATCAGCTCATCCACACTGGCATAGCCCCAGGCAACGCCGATCGCCTTTGCGCCGGCAGCCTTTGCCATCTGCATATCGTAAACCGCATCGCCGATGACAATGGTGTCGGCGGCATTCATGCCCGTTTCGTCGCAGCATTCCGTCACCATGGCCGGATGAGGCTTGGAGGGGCAATCGTCGGCGGTACGCGCAACGATGAAATGCTCGTCGAAGCCATGCGTCTCCATCACGAGGTTTAGCCCGCGCCGCGATTTGCCCGTGACCGCGCCGATCAGCAGATCCTCGCGCCCGCTGATCGCGTCGATCATCTCGCGAATGCCGGGAAACAGCGGCTCCCTATAATCGAGATCGCTACGCACGACCGAAAACAGCGATTTGTAGTGCGCCGTCATGTCGATATCGTCCTGCTCGATATGCGGCCTTCCTTGCATGCGGGCGATTGCGATATCGAGGGACAGGCCGATAATGGCCTTGGTGTCCTCAAATCGAGGCTCCGGCTTGCCGAATTTCTCGAAGGTGCGGCGCATGGTTTCGTGGATCAGCCCGGCACTGTCGACCAGCGTGCCGTCGCAATCGAAGAGGACCAGTTTCATTCGTCGTCCATTTCAGCGTTGGAAAGATCGAAGCCGAGGAGATTCCAGGTCTGCACCATATGCGGCGGCAGCGGCGCGCTGACGCGCAGGCGCCCACCGGAAGGGTGCGGAATATCGATGTGACGCGCATGCAGATGCAGGCGCTTTTGGATGCCGCCCGGAAAATCCCAGTTCGGATCGTCGATGAAATATTTCGGATCGCCGATGATCGGATGGCCGATGTGCAGCGCGTGCACACGCAGCTGGTGGGTGCGGCCGGTATAGGGCTCCATCTCGAGCCAGGCGAGGTTCTGGGCGGCGGTTTCGAGCACGCGGTAGAAGGAGACGGCGTGATCGGCGCCTTCTTCGCCGTGCTTGGCGATGCGCATGCGGTCGCCATCGGCAGTGGGTTCCTTCACGAGCCAGGTCGAAATCTTGTCCTCGTGCTTGCGCGGCACGCCCCTGACCAGTGACCAGTAGGTCTTCTTCGTGTCGCGTTCGCGGAAAGCGGCCGTCAGCTTCTGCGCGGCGCCGCGGGTGCGGGCGATGACGAGAACGCCCGATGTATCGCGGTCGAGGCGGTGGACGAGCCGCGGCTTCTCGCCCTTCGGGCTGGTCCAGGCTTCGAGCATCTGATCGATATGCCTGGCGACGCCGGAGCCGCCTTGTACGGCTAGGCCGGGCGGCTTGTTGAGCACGATTACCTTTTCATCCTCGTGCAGCACCATGCGCGACAGCAGGTCGAAATCTGTGGAATGCTTGAGATCCTTGCCGGCGATCGGTCCGGATTTCAGTTTCGCATCGACATCGAGCGGCGGCACGCGCACCGTCTGGCCGGGCTGCACGCGCGCATCCGATTTCACCCGTCCGCCGTCGACACGCACCTGGCCGGAGCGCAGGAGCTTCTGGAGCGGCCCGAAGCCGAGCCCGGGAAAATGCACTTTGAACCAGCGATCGAGCCGCATGCCCGCCTCGTCAGGTTCAACCTTGATATGTTCTATGCCAGCCATGAATAGTCTCTCGGAAATTGCAGCGCGGGCCAAGCCGGCGTTCTTGCCGCAGCCTTAGAGCATTTTCATGCAAAACGGAAACCGGAATCAGACCGAAGCGCGCATGATGGCGAGCCCGGCAAACACCGCCGCCATCGAAAGCCCGACGCTGGCGACGATATAGGCGCCGCCGGCGACGGCCTCGCCGCGCTCAAACAGCGAGATGGCATCGAGCGAGAAGGCCGAGAAAGTGGTGAAACCGCCGAGAAAGCCGGTGATCAACAGCAGGCGCAGTTCCATCGAGGCATTGAATTTCCGTGCGATCAGTTCGGCGAAGACGCCGATGACGAAGCAGCCGACGACATTGACGGCGAGTGTGCCCCAAGGAAAGGCCGGGCCCATCAGCTTTAATGCCCACTGGCCGACATAATATCTGAGGACGGAACCGATAGCGCCGCCGACGGCGACGAGGAGAGCCTGGATCATGAGCTGGATTTACCGAAGTTCGAAAGCGATTCCAATCACGTCTCCGAGAATTCTTACCATCCGGTAAAATGTGAATGATTTTCTTATGCAGGCGCCAAGATCATGCCTTTATCACAATGACATGACCCAGCTCCTGTCGATATCGGCGAACACCGCCGCCATTGCCTTCGAATCGCTGAGAATCCCCCAGCGTATCGCGACGAGCACCGCCGCGCGCGATGCTCGCCGCCTCGCCGACCGGCAATTGAAGGCAGAAGGCACCGAGGAGGCCGACGAGCCCTCCAGCATCATCCAATCGACCGAAGTGGCGCTGGACCTGATGGCGAAGGGCAACCGCCAGCCGCAGGCCGGCCTGAAGCAGGCGCTGCAATCCTACGAAGACTTCTGAGACGATCGCCTTTTCAGTAAAAGGCCCGCGGCTGCAATCGCAACCGCGGGCCTTTCTATATGGATCGAATGACTGTTACTTGCCCTGGGCCGACAGCACCTGCAACACGAGGTCGACCTTGCCTGCCTTCTCGAAGGTCAGCGTCACCGGCACGGTGGCGCCCTGCTTGAACGGCGTCGTCACCTTCTGGAACATCAGATGCAGGTTGCCGGGCTCCAGTTTGACCGTCTGGCCGGCGGCAATGGCGATGCCGTCCTTCAACTGGCGCATCCGCATGACATTGTCCTTCGTCACCATTTCATGGATCTGAACCTCACCCGCTGCGGGTGATGTCACCGAGATCAGGCGGTCATCCGCCTTGCCATTGTTCTTCACCGTGAAAAAGCCGCCGCCGACCGGCTGACCGGGCAGCATCGCCTTGGCGAAGCCGCCGGAGATTTCGAGGTCGCCGGCCTTGACCGTGTCGCCAGCCGGCACTGCCGCCGCCATCCCCGGCATACCGCTCATATCCATGCCGGTTTTACCGGTCATGTCCATGCCGGTTTTACCGGTCATTACCATGCCGGCCATGTCGTCGTGATCGTGGCCATGATCTTCGCCGGCCACGACCTTCAACAGCGGCGCCGGGCTCTTGAGGCTATGCGCGTCGCCTCCCTCCGGCGCCACCTGATCCCAGGGCTGGACCGTATCGCCGCACATTTGGGTCACCGGAAAGGCGAGCGAGGTGCCTGCCTCGACGCCGGAAACCTTCCCCTGGATGACGAAGGTATCGTAGAAATCGTCGGAGAGATTGCCGTTCTTCCAGCGGATTTCGATCGCGCCTGTTTTCACCTTGTCGCCGTGATTGTCGTAGGTCTTCTGGTAATCGCCCTTGATCACCTCGAGCTCCCAGCCGGCCTTCGGCTGCGGTTTGGCGAAGACGAAGCCTTCCGGCAGCTTGACCCGCACTTCCGTCGTCGCCTTACCGTCGCAGCCATGTGGCATCTGCAGCGTGGCGAGAATGGTGGTTTCCTGTTTCGCCTGCTTGTCGAGGAAGCTGACATGCGCCTCGGCACCGGCAACGGCGGTGGCGGAAAAGAGGACGGCGAATCCCAGGGTCTTGATAGTCTCGGTCTTGATCGTTTTCATCGGATATCTCCTCGCCGGCCGCGGCACTTTTCTCAGGCGGACCGGCATGTTGCGTTCGGATTGCGGAGAAAGATCAGGCGAGAATCGGAGGCGCGCGGGAATTCGGCCGGCTGACGGCGCTTGCGCCGACGATCGCGGCGGTTTCGATCGGTGAATTGGTGAGCGAGGCGAGCTTGCGCTCAAGCCACGAGCCTGCATCCGGCGTCGGCAGGATGACTGAGGCCGATAGCCGGCATGCTTCGCAATTCGGCTTGAACCCGACGGTCTTGCCGCCCTCATCCTTGATCGTCACGCAAAGCGAGGCAAAGGTGCCGTCCGGCAGCATATAGGCGGCGGCATGGTAGCCCTCGCCGGCGACGGCCTGCGGCGCCTGGTGGGCAAAGCCGAGCAAAAGCAGGCTCAATGCGCAAAGCATGCGCAGGAAGAGCTTCGCTTTTAGTTCAGTCTGCCGCATGAGATCCCCTTCAACAGCATGTCGCGATAGCCGGTTTCCCCGCTGAATGCAAAAGCAGATTTGCCGCGGATCGGGCTTGCCCCTCAGTATGGCGACAAAAATTTGTCAGGTCACGACATTTGGCCTTGCCAAGTGCCGCGCTCGCCGGATAATTGCGCCAACCTTGTTGGGAGAATCCGGTGCTTTCGCCACCGGTGCCGAAGGAGCAACCGCCCCGGAAACTCTCAGGCAAAAGGACCAGCAAGGGGCAGACGGAACTCTGGAGAGAAGCGTTCTCGAAACGCTCGCCGAAGGGATAACAATCTCAGGCGCCAAGGACAGAGGGGGCTCAGGAGAGAAGTGCGCAGCCGCGCCTTCAGATTTGAGCCCGCGCCCTATTGAGAAGGCGCAAACCCCGGAGGCGTCTTTTGGACGATACCGCTGCCCTGAAGAAAACCCCGCTGCATGCCCTGCATCTTTCGCTCGGCGCCCGCATGGTGCCGTTCGCAGGTTACGACATGCCGGTGCAATATCCCGCCGGCGTCATGAAGGAGCATCTTCACACCCGCGCCGAAGCCGGTGTCTTCGATGTCTCCCACATGGGTCAGGTCATCGTGAAGGCGAAGTCGGGCCGCTACGAGGACGCAGCACTTGCGCTCGAAAGCCTGGTTCCCGTCGACATATTGGGCCTTGCCGAAGGCCGCCAGCGCTACGGCTTCTTCACTGACGATAGCGGCTGTATTCTCGACGACCTGATGATCACTCATCTTGACGACCACCTCTTCGTCGTCGTCAACGCCGCCTGCAAGGCGGCGGATGTCGCTCATCTCCAGGCCCATATCGGCGACCAGTGCGACATCACCGTTCTCGACCGCGCCCTGATTGCGCTGCAGGGACCACGCGCGGTCGAGGTTCTTGCCGAACTCTGGGCCGACGTCGCCGCGATGAAATTCATGGATGTGCGCCACTGCCGGCTACACGATGTTTCCTGCCTGGTCTCGCGCTCCGGCTACAGTGGTGAGGACGGCTTCGAAATCTCCGTTCCGTCGGACAAGGCGGTGGATGTCACCATGCGGTTGCTCGAACATCCCGACGTTCAGGCGATCGGCCTCGGCGCTCGCGACTCCCTGCGCCTGGAAGCCGGCCTCTGCCTCTACGGCAACGATATCGACACCACGACCTCGCCGGTCGAGGCGGCACTGGAATGGGCGATGCAGAAGGCGCGGCGCGGCAATGGCGCACGCGCCGGCGGCTTCCCCGGCTCCGGCCGCATCCTCTCCGAACTCGAAAACGGTGCTGCGCGCCGCCGTGTCGGCCTGAAGCCGGAAGGCAAGGCACCGGTGCGCGGCCATGCCAAGCTTTATGCTGATGCCGAGGGCAAGGTCGAAATCGGCGAAGTCACCTCAGGCGGCTTCGGCCCGAGTGTCGAAGGCCCCGTCGCCATGGGTTACGTCCCCGTCTCCCATTCCGCAGTCGGAAGCCTTGTCTATGCCGAGGTGCGCGGCAAGTTTTTGCCCGTCACCGTCTCCGCCCTGCCCTTCGTTACGCCGACCTACAAACGCTGAAACCCAGTTTCCCGAGAGGATATTTCCATGCTGAAATTTACCGCTGAACATGAATGGCTTGAACTCGACGGCGATGTCGCGACCGTCGGCATCACCACCTATGCCGTCGAACAGCTCGGCGATCTCGTCTTCGTCGAACTGCCGGAAGTCGGCAAGAGCTTCGCCAAGAACGATGACGCGGCGACCGTCGAATCCGTCAAGGCAGCCTCCGAAGTCTATTGTCCGCTCGATGGCGAAATTACCGCTGTCAACGAGGCGATCGTCGCCGATCCCTCGCTCGTCAATTCCGATCCTCAGGGCGCCGGCTGGTTCTTCAAGCTCAAGCTCAAGAACCTTTCCGATGCCGACGCTTTGCTCGATGAGGCCGCTTACAAGGAGCTCACCGCGTAATGACGACGCCGACAGAATTCCAGTTCACCGATTATCAGCCCTACGATTTCGCCAATCGCCGTCACATCGGCCCTTCGCCGACTGAGATGACCGATATGCTGAAGGTGATCGGCTATAAGAGCCTCGACGGGCTGATCGACGCGACGCTGCCGCCCGCCATCCGCCAGAAGGCGCCGCTCGCCTGGGGCGCACCGATGACCGAGCGCGAGGCGCTCGACAAGCTGCGCGAGACAGCCAACAAGAACAAAGTGCTGGTCTCCCTGATCGGCCAAGGTTACTACGGCACGATCACGCCGCCTGTGATCCAGCGCAACATCCTGGAAAACCCCGCCTGGTATACGGCCTATACGCCGTATCAGCCGGAGATCAGCCAGGGCCGTCTCGAGGCGCTGCTGAACTACCAGACGATGATCTGTGACCTCACGGGACTCGACGTCGCCAACGCCTCACTGCTCGACGAGGCGACCGCCGCCGCCGAAGGCATGGCGATCGCCGAGCGCGTCGCCAAGTCGAAGGCCAAGGCCTTCTTCGTTGATGCCGACTGCCATCCGCAGAGCATCGCCCTCATCCGCACCCGCGCCGAGCCCCTCGGCTGGAGCGTCATCGTCGGCAATCCCTTTACCGATCTCGATCCGGTCGACGTCTTCGGCGCGATCTTCCAGTATCCCGGTACGCACGGTCACGTGCATGATTTCACCGGCCTGATCGCGCGCCTGCACCAGGCCGGCGCCATATCGGTCGTCGCCGCCGACATCCTGGCGCTGACGCTGCTGAAGTCACCGGGCGAAATGGGCGCCGATATCGCCATCGGCTCGTCGCAGCGTTTCGGCGTTCCCGTTGGCTACGGCGGCCCGCACGCGGCCTATATGGCTGTCAAGGACGCCTACAAGCGCTCCATGCCCGGGCGCCTCGTCGGCGTTTCCGTCGATGCCCGCGGCAACCGCGCCTACCGCCTGTCGCTGCAGACGCGCGAACAGCACATCCGCCGCGAAAAGGCGACGTCGAACATCTGCACCGCCCAGGTGCTGCTCGCCGTCATGGCCTCGATGTATGCCGTCTTCCATGGCCCGAACGGCATCAAGGCAATTGCCCAGCAGGTCCACCAGAAAGCCGTGCTAATGGCCAAGGGCCTGGAAAAGCTTGGCTATAAGGTTGAACCGGAGAGCTTCTTCGACACGATCACCGTCGATGTCGGCCATATGCAGGGTCTCATCCTGCGCGCCGCCGTCGCCGAAGGCGTCAATCTGCGCAAGGTCGGCGAAACGAAGATCAGCATGTCGCTCGATGAGCGCACGCGCCCCGCAACGCTGGAAGCCGTCTGGCGCGCCTTCGGCGGCAATTTCGCCGTCGCCAACTTCGAGCCGTCCTATCGGTTGCCGAAGGGTCTCCTGCGCACCAGCGACTACCTCTCGCATCCGATCTTCCACATGAACCGCGCCGAAAGCGAGATGACGCGGTACATCCGCCGGCTCTCCGACCGCGATCTCGCGCTCGACCGCTCGATGATTCCGCTCGGCTCCTGCACGATGAAGCTCAATGCGACGGCGGAAATGCTGCCGATCACATGGCCGGAATTTTCGGATATCCATCCCTTCGTACCATCAGACCAGGCGCTCGGTTATCGCGAGATGATCGACGATCTGACGGCGAAGCTCTGCGCCGTCACCGGCTATGATGCTTTCTCCATGCAGCCGAATTCCGGCGCGCAGGGTGAATATGCAGGCCTGCTGACGATCCGCAATTACCACATTGCGAACGGCCAGGGTCACCGCGACGTTTGCCTGATCCCGACCTCGGCGCACGGCACCAATCCGGCTTCGGCCCAGATGGTCGGCATGAAGGTCGTGGTCGTGAAGGTGCGCGAGAATGGCGACATCGATCTCGACGATTTCCGCGCCAAGACTGAGGAGCATGCGGCAAACCTCTCCTGCTGCATGATCACCTACCCCTCAACACACGGCGTGTTCGAGGAAACCGTCAAGGAAATCTGCGATCTCGTCCATGCCAATGGTGGACAGGTCTATCTTGACGGCGCCAACATGAACGCCATGGTGGGCCTGTCCCGCCCCGGTGACATCGGCTCCGACGTTTCCCACCTCAACCTGCACAAGACCTTCTGCATTCCGCATGGCGGCGGCGGCCCCGGCATGGGCCCGATCGGCGTCAAGGCGCATCTGGCGCCCCACTTGCCCGGCCATCCCGAGACGGACGGCCGTCCGGGCGCGGTGTCAGCCGCCGCCTTCGGCTCGGCTTCGATCCTGCCGATCTCCTGGAGCTACTGCCTGATGATGGGCGGCGAAGGCCTGACGCAGGCGACCAAGGTGGCGATCCTCAATGCCAACTATATCGCCGCCCGGCTGAAGGGCGCCTATGACGTGCTCTATAAGTCGAAGACCGGCCGTGTGGCGCATGAATGCATCATCGACACGCGCCCGCTGGTCGACAGCGCCGGCGTCACCGTCGACGACGTCGCCAAGCGGCTGATCGACTGCGGTTTCCACGCGCCGACCATGAGCTGGCCGGTCGCCGGCACGCTGATGATCGAGCCGACGGAGAGCGAGACCAAGGCGGAACTCGATCGTTTCTGCGATGCGATGCTGGCGATCCGCGAAGAAGCCCGCGCCATCGAAGAGGGCCGCATGGACAAGCTCGACAATCCGCTGAAGAACGCACCGCACACGGTGGAAGACCTCGTCGGCGAATGGAACCGGCCCTACAGCCGGGAGCAGGCCTGCTTCCCGCCCGGTGCCTTCCGCGTTGACAAATACTGGTCCCCGGTCAACCGCGTCGACAACGTCTACGGCGACCGCAACCTCATCTGCACCTGCCCGCCGGTCGAAAGCTATGCGGAGGCCGCGGAGTAACATTCGGCTCGGCTTTTGACAAACCTCGTCTTTACTCCCGCGTCACTCTCGCCCTTGAGTCAGGGCTGTCCGGTTCGCGACTAGTGCCCTGCAGGAGCCAGCGAGGAACGGAAACGATGCGTCATATTCTCTTCTCCCCATCGGGGAGAAGAGGGAATCGCAAAGCTGCGGCATATGTCCCTTGGCCCGCGAGCGGGGCCTGACGGACACGACAATCCCCGTTTCAGGGCGTTGGATTCAAATTTAACCTTTCTTAGCAAGTCTCTGTTAGCAATTCAGAATAGGCGGTCTCCATTCAGCATGGATGTTGCCATCGATCTTTGTTTTGCGTGCAGGTTCTCATGCGTCCATCGGCTGTGCCAGCAATTCTCCTCGCCGCCCTGATTCTGTCGGGATGCTCCACAAGCTCCGGCGCCGAAGATGTGCTCACCCCTGTAGCGTCGTCGGAAACCACCAATGCCATCAGCAAGCCGAACGGCCCGATACCAGCGGCAGCCGTGGGCGGGCCTGCGCCGCAGGCAAGCCCGCCGCAGCAGGCGCCGAGCTGGACAGGGCCGGTTCCGGAGCCGCAAGCGCTTGTGCCCGCGGACAGGCCGGTTGGAATGCCGATGCCGACGGAACGGCCGGTTGCGATGCTGATGCCCGATGCCCCGGATGTCGATCCCGATGCGGACACGAAATCGCCGACACGCTCACGAATCTACAGCCACCGTTTCCGCGATGCAAAGCCGATCAACTTCGGCAGGACTTCACCGAGAAAGCTTGCCGTGCATGGCGTCGACGTGTCGCGCTGGCAGGGCGAGATCGACTGGGAGACGCTGCGAAAGCAGGGTGCGAACTTCGTCTACATCAAGGCGACCGACGGCGGTGACCACCTCGACCCGATGTTCAAGAAGAACTGGGGCCGCGCCAAGGAAGCCGGCATGAAGCACGGCGCCTATCACTTCTTCTACTGGTGCCGGACCGCCGGCGAACAGGCCGATTGGTTCATTCGCAATGTTCCCAAGGAAGCCAACGCGCTTCCGCCCGTCATCGACGTCGAATGGAACGGCGAATCGAGCTGCAAGCAAAGGATCTCCCGCGCACGCGTTCTCGAGAAGATGCAGGTATTCCTGGACAAGGTGGAGCGCCATTACGGCCAACGCCCGATCATCTACACCGCTCCGGATTTCTACCGCGACAATCTGAAGGGCGAACTGCTCAATTATCCCTTCTGGCTGCGCTCGGTCGCTGCCCACCCTTCCAAGGTCTATCCGGGCCGCAAATGGCTCTTCTGGCAGTATTCCGGCTCCGGCCTCTCCGACGGCGTCGACGGCAAGATCGATCTCAATGTGTTCAACGGCAATGAAAGCGACTGGCACGACTGGGTGGCCACGCGATAGCGAAAGCGGCCCCACCGATCCTGTTCCGTGCCAAGCCGATACAGGCGCAGCAGTAAAAGGCGCAGCCTGTAGGCCTTTGCTAACGCAACGGCTTCAGCATTCCCTAAGCCCTTGCATGTACAAGAATTTCGTCCAGTTCAGGGAAAACGGCTGATGAGTATATCGGGCATTACCAGCACGGCGCTTTCGGGAATGCGAGCACAGAGCACGCGGATCGGTGCGATTGCCAATAACGTCGCAAACATCAGCACGCCAGGCTATGCGAGGCTGAACACCAGCCTCACATCAACAGAGCCGACCGGCGTTCAGGCCATCGTCGAGCCGACGGCATCGGATGTCGATCCCACCACCGAGCTGACCGACATGACAGAAGCCGAGCAGAGCTATCAGGCGAACGCCGCAGTCTTCGAGACCGGCGCCGATATGTGGGAAATGCTCATGAGCATCAAGCGCGACTGAGCACCCTTCGGCAGGTTGTTGTACCGATATGTGTAGCTCAGGCGGAGTGTCCCCCGCCAACTCATGATCTAGGAATGTACCGGCTCGCTTTGGCGCTGTGCGGCAAGGGCCGCGAGATCGGCGGGTTTCAGCTCGACCGATTCGCCGCAACCGCAAGCCGATGTCTGGTTCGGATTGGTAAAGGTGAAGCCGGAGCGCAGTGTCGTCTGCTCGAAACCCATTTCGGTTCCAAGCAGATAGAGCACGGCTGAGGGTTCGACCCAGACTTTCGCGCCGTCGCGCTCGATCAGATCGTCCTTGGCATTGGGCTCGGTCACCAGGTCGATGGTATATTCCATCCCGGCGCAACCGCCCTTCTTGATGCCGACGCGCACACCCTTGGCTCCAGGCCCCGAATTCTCGACGATCGCCTTGACGCGCGCCGCAGCGCCGTCCGTCATGCTCATCACTGCAAAGCCCATCGGCTCATTCTCCTTCCGCAACCGGGGTCAAGATCCGGCGCTTCGTGATTCAAAATGTAGTCTTCCGAGGTAAACGGATCAATACCGGCTCCCTCAATACCAGCCGACGGCGACCTGCGCTTCTTCGGACATGCGGTCCGGCGTCCATGGCGGATCGAAGGTCATGGCAACCTCGACGCCCGATACGCCTTCGACGGCACCGACTGCGTTTTCGACCCAGCCGGGCATCTCGCCGGCGACCGGGCAGCCGGGCGCGGTCAATGTCATCATGATCTTCACCATCCGGTCGTCTTCGATGTCGATCTTGTAGACCAGACCCAGCTCGAAGATGTCGGCCGGAATTTCCGGATCGTAGACGGTTTTCAACGCGCTGATGACGTCGTCGCTGAGCCGCGCCAGCTCATCGGCCGGGATGCTGGAATGCACGATGCCTTCGCGCACGTCGATCTTTTGTTCGCTGTCGTCCAGGCTCATCACGGACACTCCTCAAGCAAAGAACTTGCGCGCATATTCAAGCGCATCGGCCAGGGCATCCACCTCGGCGCGGGTATTATACATCCCGAAGGATGCACGGCATGTGGATGTCACGCCGAAGCGTTTCAAGAGCGGCATGGCGCAATGCGTGCCGGCGCGCACCGCAACACCCTGCCGGTCGATCACCATCGAGACGTCGTGGGCATGGATGCCGGCGAGTTCGAAGGAGAAGATGCTCCCTTTGTCGGGCGCCGTCCCGAACATCCGCAGCGAATTGACCGATCTGAGACGCTCGGCTGCATAGGCAGCCAGATCGGCCTCATGGCGGGCGATCGCCTCACGGCCGATCTTTTCCATATAGTCGAGGGCGTAACCAAGCCCGATCGCCTGCACGATCGGCGGCGTGCCGGCCTCGAAGCGATGCGGTGGATCATTATAGGTGACAACATCTTCGGCGACTTCGAAGATCATCTCGCCGCCACCCTGGAACGGGCGCATCTCCTGCAGCCGCTCCTTCTTGCCGTAAAGCACGCCGATGCCCGACGGGCCGTAGAGCTTGTGGCCGGTCATCACATACCAGTCGCAATCGATGTCCTGCACGTCGACGGGCAGGTGTACTGCACCCTGGCTGCCGTCGATCAGAACCGGAATGCCGCGTTCACGAGCGATGCGGCAGACTTCCTTGACGGGAACGATCGTGCCGAGCGCATTCGACATATGGGTGATGGCGACGAGCTTGGTGCGCTCCGTCAGGCTCTTCTCGAAATCCTCGACATGGAAAGCACCTTCGTCATCGACCGGTACCCAGACGAGCTTCGCGCCCTGCCGCTCGCGGATGAAGTGCCAAGGCACGATGTTGGAGTGGTGCTCCATGATCGTCAGAACGACCTCGTCGCCCTCGCCGATCTTAGGCATGCCCCAGCCATAGGCGACCGTGTTGATCGCTTCCGTCGAATTCTTGGTGAAGACGATGTCGTTCACAGAAGGAGCATTGAGAAAGCGGCGAACCTTCTCGCGCGCCGCCTCGTATGCGTCCGTCGCGGCATTGGACAGATAGTGCAGGCCGCGATGCACATTGGCGTATTCGTGGCTATAGGCATGCGAGATGGCGTCGATCACCACCTGCGGCTTTTGAGCTGATGCGCCGTTGTCGAGATAGACCAGCGGCTTGCCATACACCTTCTCGCCGAGGATTGGAAAATCCCGGCGGATGGCTTCGACGTCGTATTGCGTGGCCGCTGTTGTCTTGTCCATCGACATATCCGATCAGGCGTGCTTTTCGAGCCAGGCCGAGATCACGCCTTCCAGCGCTTCGACCAGGGCCTCGTCTTCCAGTTCCTCGACGATTTCGGCGACGAAGGCGTTGACGAGCATCGCCCGCGCCTTGTTCTCCGGAATGCCGCGCGCCATCATGTAATAGAGATGATTGGCGTCGATATCGGTCACCGTCGCACCGTGGCCGCACTGGACGTCGTCGGCGAAGATCTCGAGCTCGGGCTTGACCGAGAACTCGGCATCATCAGACATCAGCAGTGTGTTGCAGGCCATCTTGGCGTCGGTCTTCTGCGCATCGGGCGCGACCCGGATCATGCCTTGGAAAACGCCCTTGGCACGGTCGAAGACGACGTTGCGGATCACTTCGGTCGAACCGGTATGCGGCACGTCGTGGCCGAGCACCATCGTCACGTCGGTATGGCTTTCGGCACCAAGCAGGTTGATGCCGCGCAGCGTGAGATCCGCGCCCTCGCCCGTCACCTTGATATGCAGCTCCTGGCGCACCATCTTGCCGCCGGCATTGATGACGAACAGACGAAGCTTGGCATCGGCCCCGAGATCGACGCGGATCTGGCCGAGATGCGTATCCTCGGCGCCCTGCTGCTGCAGGATGATCCAGGTCAACTCCGTACCCTCGCCGACTGTGATGTCACTGACATGAGACACGAAAGCGGCATCGCCAGTCACCGCGCGGTGACGTTCAATGACGGTCGCCTTGACGCCGGGGCCGAAGGAGACGGGAAGGCGCGTATGTATCTGGCCGCCGGCATGGATGAACTGGATTTCGAGCGGCTCTTCGAGCACGGTTTCGGCAGGCACGTCCACAACATAGCCGTCGCGCACGAAGCTGCCGTTGATACGGCCGATCGCGTCATCGGAACCGAGTGCATCCAGGCCGTCCGCGGTCGAGCCGTTGATCAGATGTTCGGAATAGGCCGAAATACCGAGGCCGTCGGCGGCAGCCTTCTGGCTGGAATGGCCCTGGATCACCGCCAGCACCGAGGAGCCCGTAACGAGCGGCTCCAAAGCCTCCGAGCCGGCGTCACCCGCCTGCGGTGGGACGGTGCGCAGGAGATTCTTGAGGTCGGTATAATGCCAGGCCTCGATGCGCCGCGTCGGCAGGCCGGCCTTCTTCAGGTCGTCGAGAAGGCGATCGCGTAGCGCCGTCACGGCGCCATTGCCCGGCAGCTCGCCGATCTGCTGGTTGAAGGCCTCGATCAGCGCCGCCTCGGCCGCGGTCAGGCGGCTCGTCGTCTGCATGTTCATGGACATCGTCCTTTCCGCCCGAAACTTAGGCTGCCGCGCCGATGATGTCGGCATAGCCGTTGGCCTCAAGCTCATGCGCCAGCGTCTTGTCGCCCGACTTGATCACCTGGCCCTTGTAGAGCACGTGGACGGTATCAGGCACGATGTAATCAAGCAGGCGCTGGTAGTGGGTGATGACGACCACGGCGCGATCCGGCGAACGCAGCGCGTTGACGCCGTCGGCGACGATCTTCAGCGCGTCAATATCGAGGCCGGAATCGGTTTCGTCGAGCACGCAGAGCTGCGGCTCGAGCAGCGCCATCTGCAGGATTTCGGCGCGCTTCTTCTCGCCGCCGGAGAAGCCGACGTTGAGCGGACGCTTCAGCATTTCGGTATTGATTTGCAGCTTGCCGGCAGCATCCTTGACACGGCGCATGAAGTCCGGCGTCGTCAGCTCGTCTTCGCCGCGCGCCTTGCGCTGCTCGTTCATCGCAACCTTCAGGAACTGCATGGTGGCGACACCCGGAATTTCCACAGGATACTGGAAGGCAAGGAAAATGCCCTTGGCGGCACGCTCGGCCGGATCGAGTTCGAGAATGCTCTCGCCATTATAAAGAATGTCGCCCTCGGTGACCTCGTAGTCGCTGCGGCCGGACAGCACATAGGAGAGCGTCGACTTGCCGGAGCCGTTCGGCCCCATGATCGCGGCAACTTCGCCAGCCTTCACCGTCAGGTTCAGGCCACGGATGATCTCGGTGCCGTCTTCGGCGATGCGGGCATGGAGGTTTCTGATTTCAAGCATTTCGTTTTTCCTATTCATTCAGCGGTTTCAAAAGCCGCTTAATTGACCGTTCGCACCGGTCTCGATCCGTCATCCTCGGGCTTGTCCCGAGGATCTAAGCCGTCAATTGTAATCGCTCCACTCCCGCGTATTCGGATGCGGTCGATAGATATTCTCGATCTCATCGATCCGCTCGTAGAGATCCATCCAAGTCGGATTGAGTTCCTCTACGAGCTTGATTTTCCATTCACGCATATAGCGCTTCAGAGACTTTTCCCGCTGGATCGCCAACACGATATTCGGATGGTGCTCAAACCAGACGAGGTTTTTTGCTCTGTATTTCTGCGTAAAACCCTTCTGGATTTCGTTGCGATGTTCCCAAATGCGTCCGTGTAAATCGCTAGTGACGCCGGTATAGATCACGCCACGTGGCTTGTCGGACATCATGTAGACGAAACCGCTCATCTTCTCCTCTGGCCACGGCAGATCCTCGGGACAAGCCCGAGGATGACGGAGCCGTACTTAACCCACGCTCCCCTCAAGCGAGATGCTGATCAGCTTCTGCGCCTCGACGGCGAATTCCATCGGCAGTTCCTGCAGGACTTCCTTGACGAAGCCGTTGACGATCAGCGCGATCGCCGCTTCGGTGGGGATGCCGCGCTGCAGGCAGTAGAACAGCTGGTCCTCGGAGATCTTCGAGGTCGTCGCTTCGTGCTCGAACTGCGCCGTCGAATTTTTCGCCTCGATGTAGGGCACGGTATGGGCGCCGCACTTGTCGCCGATCAGGAGCGAATCGCACTGCGTGAAGTTGCGGGCGTTCGACGCCTTGCGGTGAGCCGAAACCTGGCCGCGATAGGTGTTGTTGGAAACACCGGCGGCGATGCCCTTGGAGACGATGCGGCTCGACGTGTTCTTGCCGAGATGGATCATCTTGGTGCCGCTGTCGATCTGCTGATGGCCGTTGGAAACCGCGATCGAGTAGAACTCGCCGCGGCTGTCGTCGCCGCGCAGGATGCAGGACGGATATTTCCAGGTGATCGCCGAGCCGGTTTCGACCTGCGTCCACGAGATCTTCGACCGGTTGCCGCGGCAATCGCCGCGCTTGGTGACGAAGTTATAGATGCCGCCCTTGCCTTCCTTGTCGCCCGGATACCAGTTCTGGACGGTGGAATATTTGATCTCGGCATCGTCGAGGGCGACGAGTTCGACCACGGCGGCATGCAGCTGGTTTTCATCGCGTTGCGGTGCGGTGCAGCCTTCGAGATAGGAGACGTAGGCGCCTTCTTCCGCGATGATCAGCGTGCGCTCGAACTGGCCGGTATTCTTCTCATTGATGCGGAAATAGGTGGACAGCTCCATCGGGCAGCGTACGCCCTTGGGCACGAACACAAAGGAACCGTCGGTGAAAACAGCCGAGTTCAGCGTCGCATAATAGTTGTCGCTCGTCGGCACGACGGAGCCGAGGTACTTCCGCACCAGGTCCGGATGCTCGCGGATCGCTTCCGAGATCGACATGAAAATCACGCCGGCCTTCTTCAGCTCCTCCTTGAAGGTGGTGACCACAGAGACGCTGTCGAAGACGGCGTCGACGGCGATCCTCGGCTTCTCGACACCCGCCAGGATCTCTTGCTCCTTCAGCGGAATGCCGAGTTTTTCGTAGACCTTGAGGATCTCGGGATCGACCTCGTCGAGCGATTTCGGACCGGGCGTGCTCTTCGGCGCGGCGTAATAGTGGATGTCGTTAAAGTTGATTTTCGGATAGTTGACGCGCGCCCAGGTCGGCTCTTCCAGCGTCAGCCAGCGCCGATAGGCTTCCAGACGCCATTCCAGCATCCATTCCGGTTCCTGCTTCTTGGCCGAAATGAAGCGGATGATATCCTCGGACAGGCCCTTCGGCGCCTTGTCCATCTCGATGACGGTCTCGAAACCGTATTTGTACTGGTCGACATCGATCAGGCGAACCTGGTCGATTGTTTCCTGCACCGCAGCCATTTCATTCTCCAATCTCGCCGGATACAAGGTCCGGCAGCTTGTAGCGTCTGGGCAATTCACTTGCCCCTCATGTCGGGCAATTGCTTGCCCAGTATGTAAGTGGCCAAAAGGGACTTTTCAGCCCGATTGGCAAGCGGAAATTTGCGTTTCCGCAAGTTTATGATGCGGTCAGGCCGCCTCGCCCGCCGACCTGCGCCGGCAGGCGATCTTGCCGAAAGCCGCGATTGCCCGATCGATGTCCTCGTCCGTTGTGGAAAAGCCGAGCGAGATGCGCAAGGCTCCGAGCTTGGCGTCGCGTCCCATTGCCGCCAGAACATGGCTTTCACCGACCTTGCCGGACGAGCAGGCAGAGCCTGCCGAAAGCGCAACACCTTCGAGATCGAAGGCGATCTGGCCGGTCTCCGCTTTCAGGCAGGGAAGCGTGAAGAAAATGGTATTGGCGACCCTCGGACCGCCGGCCCCGTGGATGATGACATCGGGCGCGACAGCGCGCATGCCGGCTTCCAGCCGATCGCGTAGCGCGCCAATCACAGCGTTACGTTCCCCGAGGTTCTCCAGTGCGGCTTCCGCCGCTGCTCCGAATCCGATCAGCGCCAGCGAATTCTGTGTCCCTGATCGGTGACCTCTCTCCTGCCCGCCGCCGCGGATCAGCGCCTTCGGCATCAGCGCCTCACCACGGGCGATCAGCGCGCCCGCACCCTTCGGCCCACCGATCTTATGGGAGGAGATGATCATGAAATCCGCGCCGACGCGTTCGATCTCGATCGACAGGCGGCCGGCCGCCTGCACGGCATCGATGATGAAGAGACCGCCATGGGCGTGCACGATCCTGGCCGCTTCCTCCACCGGCTGGACGATGCCGGTCTCGTTGTTGACGAGCATGATCGCCACGACGGGAAGGCCCGTCGACTTGTCATGGGCGTCGAGAAGTGCGGCGAGCGCATTCAGGTCGACGATCCCGGCGTCCGTTACCGGAATTTCGGTCGTGCTCTCCCTGGGGAAGCGTCCCCCTTCCCGCACCGCCAAATGCTCGATAGCGGAATAGTAGAGGTGGCCGAGTTTCAGCGGTGTGCGGCCCATGCTGAATTCAGGCGTCAGCACCAGATTGGCAGCTTCCGTCGCACCGCTGGTGAAGACCACATTGGCGGCATCGGTGCCGGCGAGTGCCGCCACCTTGCGCCGCGCGCCTTCGATGGCGGCGCGCGCGGCGCGGCCCTCTCCGTGGACGCTATTTGGATTGCCGAAGATGTCGATCGCGCGCATGATCGCCTCGCGCGCAGCCGGGTGCAGCGGCGCTGTGGCATTCCAGTCGAGATAAAGGCGTGGCGGCGCCATGATCTTCAGTCCTGCGCTTAACGAGCTTGCTTCAGCACCCGCGGTTCATTTTTCTTGAAATTTCCGCCGGGCTTGCCTTATGACACGTTCCACGATGCGTGGATCGCCATGCAAGTTTCGAATTGTTCTAAACTGCGTTTTAGAAAAGCTGACAACATTAGTCAAGTCATGTTGTCGTCCGGCGCAGCGCGAACGCGAAATAAAACCCGGAGTACCAATGCCCGAAGTTATTTTCAACGGCCCTGCCGGTCGTCTTGAAGGCCGCTACCAGCCCTCCAAGGAAAAAAGCGCGCCCATCGCTCTGATTTTGCATCCGCATCCGCAGTTCGGCGGCACGATGAACAATCAGATCGTCTACCAGCTCTTCTACATGTTCCAGAAGCGCGGGTTTACGACGCTGCGCTTCAACTTCCGGGGCATCGGCCGCAGCCAGGGTGAATTCGACCACGGCGCAGGCGAACTCTCGGATGCGGCTTCTGCGCTCGACTGGGTGCAGAGCCTGCATCCCGATTCCAAGACCTGTTGGGTCGCGGGCTATTCCTTCGGCTCGTGGATCGGCATGCAGCTCCTGATGCGCCGGCCGGAGATCGAAGGCTTCATGTCGATCGCCCCGCAGCCGAACACTTACGATTTCTCGTTTCTGGCGCCCTGCCCCTCCTCCGGCCTGATCATCAACGGCGAAGCCGACAAGGTGGCGCCGGAAAAGGATGTGAATGGCCTTGTCGAGAAGCTGAAGACCCAGAAAGGCATCCTCATCACGCACCGCACCGTGCCTGCCGCCAACCACTTCTTCAACGGTCAGGTGGAAACGCTGATGGGCGAATGCGAGGACTATCTCGATCGCCGTCTGAACGGCGAACTGGTGCCCGAGCCGGCCGCCAAGCGCATCCGCTAAGACCAATAGCCGAACGTTAAACCTTGCGAAAAACGGCCCGGACACAACCGGGCCGACTGTACCGAAACAGATCACCCTGCGTGTTGCAATCCATATTGCAGTGCGATAGGGTCCTCGCGATCCAAACAGAAGCGAGGTCCGCAAATGACCAAGTCGTTCGGGGAAGTCCTGGATAAGTATAAGGGAATCGGTCCGGGATTTGATTTTCTTCGAATTGGGCTCGCCTTTTCTATCGTTTTGACCCATTCGTTTTTGCTGACCAGGAATGATGCCTTCATCAGAGGATCGATATTCTGGTTTGCCGAATACGCTCTTGTTCCGATGTTCTTCGCATTGAGCGGATTTCTGATCGCCGGCAGCGCCCAGCGTCTTAGCCTGCGGAACTTCCTGATCAACCGTGGCTTGCGCATCGTGCCGGCACTTGCCGTCGATATCGTCGTTTGTTCGCTGATCATCGGGCCGATCATCACGGTCGTCTATCACTCCGAATATTTTACCGATCCGCGGTTTTTCAAATACTTCCTGAACATTGTCGGCTGGATCCATTACGAGCTGCCCGGCGTCTTCCGGGATAATCCGAGCCAGCGTGTCAACGGCGCCCTTTGGACGGTTCCCTGGGAAATCTTCTGCTACATCATCATGTCGTTCCTGATGGTCACCGCCATCGTCAAGACGCGCTACAAGCTGCTCGCTGTGACGATCGGCTACATCTTCATCGGCCTGATTGTTCAGAAGATGCCATATCTGTTCCCCGGCTCGATCAAAACGTTCGCGCGCTTCCTGTTTATGAGCCGCGGCTCACAGTTGATCACGGCGTTCATGATGGGCATCGTCGTCTTTCAGTTCAAAGCGATCATTCCGCATTCCCGTTTGCTGTTCGCCGCCGCCTGCGCAATCTGCGTTGTCGCCGTTTTTGCTCTGGATAGTCGTTCGATCGAATCGGTGATCAACCGGCCGATCCTCATCACCGCCCTCGTTTACATCACAGTCTTCGTAGGCCTGTCGGAGGTTCCGATCCCCGCCTTCTTCAGAAAGGGCGACTATTCCTACGGCGTCTATCTCTACCACGACCCGTTCCTGCAGATCTGGATCAGTTCGTTCCCGACGGTCTTTCTCTATCCGAAATATGGGGCCTTAGCGCTCTATCTCGTCGGCCTGCCATCGGCCCTCGCCGTTGCGGTGCTGTCATGGCATTTCATCGAGAAGCCGATCCTCGGTCTTCGCAAGAAGTTCTCGTTCATCGCCCAGGTCAGGGGCGTCGACGAAGGCCATCAGGCCAGACACAAATCCGATGTCCGGCCGCTTGCCGTCAAAAGTTAGGCTTTCCCGGCCGCATTTCGGCGGTCATTTCGAAAGCCACACCAAGCACTCCATCGATCAGGATCGGCGGGCGCTCGCGCATGCCGATCTTTCTGAGGACGCGTTGCGAGGCAATGTTTTCGGGATGCGTGAAGGCGATAAAGCCTGGCGCAAATCTCCTTCCGAAGAACCAGTCGGTGAGCGCACGCGCCGCCTCCGTCGCCAGGCCGTTGCCCCACGCTTCCTCGATCAGGGAATAACCGAGTTCGAACTGCTCATTCCTGAACCGCGAGATGCCGGCGCGGCCGATGAAGCGGCCATCGTCCGTGATGAGCTTGTATTTGGTCGTGCCGTCTCGCGCCTCTTCCTCGAACCAGCCCCGCAGCCGTTCATCGGCCTTCTCCAGGCTCCATGGCGCGCTGCCGGCGAGATAGCGGCTGGTCGCCATCGTCGAATGTAGCCGCTGCACCAAAGGCGCATCGCCTTCGTCCCACATGACGAAGCGCAGCCGCGGGGACCGAAGGATCAGCCTCTCCTCGCTCATGACGTCGCCAGAACCCCGCCGCTGACCGGGGCGCTAACCCCCGTCGTACCGGGAAATGTCAATGGCAGACCGTCCAGCGAGCGCACGGCGAGATAGGCCCAGGCTTCCGCCTCCATCGCGTCGCCGTCGAAGCCGGCTTCCTCCGCGGTCGATACGCGCGACCCCAACCCTTCGACCACAGCCGAAAACTCCGCCATGAGGGTTCGGTTCAGCCGCCCGCCGCCACAAACGATATAGATCGACGGGGTTTCGGGCAGGAAACCGGCAGATTTGACGATCGACGCGGCGGCGATATGCGCCAGCGTGCGGGCGCCGTCTTCAAGGCTCGCCTCTCCCAACGCAAGCGGCGCGAAATCGCCGCGATCGAGCGAGCGGCGAACATTGCCGAGAAAGAACGGGCTGTCCAGATAACGTTCCGCCAACGCCGCGACGACTTTTCCGCGCCCGCCGATCTCGCCGCCGGGATCATAGGTCTTGCCGGTCTGCATCTCCACCCACTGGTCGATCAGCGTATTGCCCGGCCCGCTGTCGAAAGCCGATATCCGTCCATCAGCGCCGATATAGGTCAGGTTGGAAATGCCCCCGATGTTGACGAAACAGACCGCCTCTCCTGTCTGCTGGAATTTTCCCGCAAGCGCTGCGTGATAGGCCGGCACCAGTGGCGCTCCCTGCCCGCCGTGAGCCATGTCGTCGGCGCGCATGTCGTAGACTACCGATATGCCGGTTCTACGCGCCAGTTCTTCGCCGTCGCCGATCTGAATCGTCAATCCTTCATCCGGCCGATGAAGGACCGTCTGGCCGTGGAAGCCGAGCACATCGATGGCCTCGGCAGAAAGCCCGAAACGCTCCAGGAATGCCGTAACGGCAGTTGCATGCCGCAAGGTCAGTTCAAGCTCGATCTCGCGAAGCTCGGCCGGCCGTTCGTTCCTGTCTTCAAGCGGACGCGCCAGTTCCAGCGCACGCTTGAGCCGCTCGCGAAAAGCGGCGTCATATGGAATGCCCATGAACGGCCCTCGCTCGATGAAGCCGCGACCATCGGTTCTGATGAGCGCGACATCGATTCCGTCCATCGACGTGCCGCTCATCAGACCGATCGCAGTCCTGATGACGTCCATGAGGCTTGCCTCCCATGCGATTCCCGGATGCACTTTTGTAAAAACAGTGCTAAACGCGCCGCGACAGATCAACAACAACGAACTTGCGCCAACCCACGCAGGCGAGCGCAGATATCAAGAGACGAAGGCCCATGTCCGAGTTCAAGTCCGATTTCCTCCGCACGCTGAAAGAGCGCGGCTTCATTCATCAGGTCTCCGATGAACGCGGCCTCGACGATATGTTCGCCAAGGAAACCGTGACGGCCTATATCGGCTACGACCCGACGGCATCCAGCCTCCATGTCGGCCATCTCACCCAGATCATGATGCTGCACTGGCTGCAGGCGACGGGCCACCGCCCGATTTCGCTGATGGGCGGCGGCACCGGCATGGTCGGCGACCCCTCCTTCAAAGAGGAGGCCCGCCAGTTGATGACGATCGACACGATCGAGCAGAATATCGCCTCGATCAAGAGCTGCTTCTCGAACTACCTCGATTACGACAAATCAGGCAACGCCGCGCTGATGATCAACAACGCGGAATGGCTGCGCTCGTTGAATTATCTGGAGTTCCTGCGCGACGTCGGCCGCCATTTCTCGGTCAACCGCATGCTGTCCTTCGACAGCGTGAAGACGCGACTTGACCGCGAGCAGTCGCTGTCCTTCCTGGAATTCAACTACATGATCCTCCAGGCCTACGACTTCGTCGAACTGGCCAAGCGTTACGATTGCCGTCTGCAGATGGGCGGTTCCGACCAGTGGGGCAATATCGTCAACGGCATCGATCTTGGTCACCGCATGGGGACGCCGCAGCTTTACGCCCTGACCTCGCCGCTCTTGACAACGTCATCCGGCGCCAAGATGGGCAAGTCGGCGTCCGGCGCGGTCTGGCTGAATGCCGACCTGCTTCCCGTCTATGACTTCTGGCAATATTGGCGCAATACCGAGGACGCCGATGTGCCGCGCTTCCTCAAGCTCTTCACCACCCTGCCGATGGACGAGATCGCACGGCTTTCGTCGATCGGCGGCTCGGAGCTGAACGAGGTCAAGAAGATCCTTGCGACTGAGGTGACCGCGATCCTGCACGGCCGCCCGGCCGCCGAGCAGGCCGCCGAAACCGCACGCAAGACCTTCGAGGAAGGTGGCCTCTCGGAAAACCTACCTTCGGTCGACGTTCCCGCGTCAGAACTCGACGCTGGCATTGGCCTTCTGTCGCTCATCGTACGCGCCGGCCTCGCCGCATCGAACGGCGAGGCCCGCCGTCACGTCCAGGGCGGCGCTGTCCGCATCAACGACGAGGCGGTCAGCGACGAGCGCAAGATGATCGGCAGCGGCGAGATCACAGCCGACGGCATCATCAAGCTCTCGCTCGGCAAGAAGAAGCACATCCTGATCCGCCGCGCGGCCTGACCAACATCGTATCGAGGCTGATTTTGCAGCGCGCCGTTTCCATGCGGGAACGGCGCGTTTGCATGTCTGGCCAAGACATCATTCAGCGCGCGGCGACTCTGCCGCATCATTTCGCCCCGCGTCACTCTGGAGACGGCTCGGCGGATCGATGCCCTGGGCGGGCGTGACGCGCGACCACCAGCTGATCGAGAACACTGGAGGCGTAACCGTTGCATCGAGAGGTACTATCAGCGCGTGGGCCGGAGGGGTGACCTCTCGGGGCTTCAGCCGCTCGCCCTTCTCAGCCGAATAAGCGTAATCGCCGAGTGTAACGGCAATTATGGCGACCGATACGAAAGAAGCAGTCCGGGCGCACTGCATGGCATCCTCCGACAATGCAGCAGGCCTCTAATCGAGGCCATAAACTGCATCTTACATGAAATATTTCTAAAATATCAGGCCGAGCCTCCATAGGAGGTCACACACACTATTTCGGAACATTTTCCGCTCCCTGGGATTTGCGACGAGATGGATTTGGAGCACCGGCATGATCAACGACCTCTGGTATAAGAACGCCGTCATCTATTGCCTTTCCGTCGAAACCTTCATGGATGCGAACGGCGACGGTGTCGGCGATTTCCAGGGCCTGATGCGGCGTCTCGACTATCTCTCCGGCCTCGGTGTGACCGCGATCTGGTTGATGCCTTTCCAGGCTTCGCCCGGGCGCGACGACGGATATGACGTTTCCGATTACTACAATGTCGATCCGCGCTACGGCACGCTCGGCGATTTCGTGGAATTCACCCATGGTGCAAAACAGCGCGGCATCCGCGTGCTGATCGATCTGGTGATCAATCACACGTCGAAGGACCATTCCTGGTTCCGGGACGCAAGAAGCGATCCGCGCTCGCGCTATCGCGACTGGTACGTCTGGTCCGAGAAAAAGCCTGCGAATGCCGACCATGGCATGGTCTTTCCCGGCGTCCAGAAAACCACCTGGACCTACGACGAAAAGGCCCAAGCCTATTATTTCCATCGCTTCTACGATCACCAGCCCGATCTCAATACCTCCAACCCCGAGGTGCAGGCGGAAATCCTCAAGATCATGGGATTCTGGATCCAGCTCGGCGTCTCGGGCTTCCGGATGGATGCCGCGCCTTTCATCATCTCGACCAAAGGCGCCGAGGTCACCAGACCCGTCGAGCAGTTCGACATGCTGCGAAAGTTTCGCGAATTCCTGCAATGGCGCCTGGGAGATTCCATCGTGCTGGCGGAGGCCAACATCCTGCCGAAGGACAATTTCGAATATTTCGGCGAAGACGGCGATCGAATGCAGATGATGTTCAACTTCCAGGTCAATCAGGCATTGTTTTACGCTTTCGCCAGCGCCGATACGCGGCCGCTCAAAAAGGCGATGGAGGCTACCAAGCCGCGCCCAGCGACCGCGCAATGGGGTCTCTTTCTGCGCAATCACGATGAGCTGGATCTCGGCCGGCTGAGCGACAAGCAGCGCAACGCAGTCTTTGCCGCCTTCGGGCCGGACAAGGACATGCAGCTCTATGACAGAGGCATCCGCCGTCGACTGGCGCCCATGCTTGGCGGCGACCGTCGCAGGATCGAGATGGCCTATAGCCTTTTGTTCTCTCTGCCGGGAACCCCTGTCATCCGCTACGGCGACGAAATCGGCATGGGCGATGATCTATGCCTGCCGGAGCGCGATTGCGCGCGCACCCCGATGCAATGGTCGACGGAACCGGAAGGCGGTTTCACCAAAAGCGAAAAGCCCGTCTCGCCTGTCGTCAAGGAAGGCCCTTATGGCTTCGAGCACGTCAATGTCGCCGTCCAGCGACGCGATCCGAATTCAATGCTGAACTGGACCGAGCGGATGATAAGGATGCGCAAGGAAGCTCCCGAGATCGGCTGGGGCGATTATTCGGTGATCGACACCGGCGATGACGGCGTCCTGGCGCTGCGTTACGACTGGCGCGGAAATTCCGTGCTGATCCTCCACAATCTGCATGGACGGCCGGCGGAAGTGACCTTCGATCCCGATATCGGCGAAGACGGCCGGCAATTGATCGATATTGCCGATGGAGCGAGCAGTGAAGCGGACGAGAAGGGATCTCATACCGTCGTCCTCGACGCATATGGTTACCGCTGGTATCGCATCGGCGGCCTCGATTATCTCCTCAAGCGTAGGGAGATTTAGGCTCTTTGCGGTTCCTCACTGGAATTCGAATATCTGCCGGAACACGCCCGGCGCGATGATCGACAACGGATTGATCTGCAGGTTGGGCTGATCGAACTTGCCGGTGAGCTTGAACGTAATGCCGATCAGGCCGCGATCGCTGCCATTGCCGAGAATGACCCCGATCAGCGGCAGTTCGGCAAACAGGCGGTTGAGCCCGTAAGCCGGCATGAAGGTGCCGGTCATGTCCATGTTGCCGTTGCGATCACGCGCAACGCCCTGGAAGGTCGCGCCGATCTGATCGCCGCGCAGCACGCCGTTCTCGATGGCAACCATGCCGTCGCGCGAGACGACGCGGGCAAAGCCGCGCTGGAAGCGCTGCGACGAGGTATCGATGTCGCGCTTCACCGCCTCGTTGAGGCTGCGCTGCTCCTGGCCGACCGGGGTCGAGACGATCGAGTGAAGGCGTTGCTCGTTGACGATCGAGAAACGGCGCACGTCGAGCGAACCGTCCCATCCGCCCTGCGCTCCCAGCCGGATCGCCAGATTGAGAAGGCCGCCCTGCATGTGCTGATAGAGATCGGCAAAACGCGATACCGCGCCGGCGTCGCCGCTGGTGATGTTGATGACGCCGCCATCCTTCATCTGGCTGACCACGGCCTCGCCGCTGTCTGTCACGCCGGAAAAGCTGAGCGCTTGCAGCTTGTCGCCGCGCAGTGACACCTGAGCCTGGAAATTGCCGACCTTCTCGTCGTTGAAGCCGACCACGTTTTTCAGCTTGGCGCGCACCGATACGCTTGTGTCGCTGCCGCTGTCCTCGTTGTCATCTCCACCTGAGCCCGATTTCAGCCGCCCGATGACCGGCCGCGCGTCGGCGCTGTTGCCGGAGACGGAAACGTCGAAATTGCCCTTACCGCGCTTCACCGAGAGGGCGAAATCGTCAAGTGAGGAAAGTTTGACGCTGTCGAAATCCGCAGAGATCAGGCCGGCCTTGCCGACGTTTAGCGACCCGCTCGCGCCGAAACCATCGCCCTTCAGCCGGAAATTTCGGATCTGCGTGTTCTCGGGCGGGCCGGATATCTCGAATTCGGCGGAGGCGGCAATACCACTGCCTTTCGACCAGCCAATCCAGGGCAGGTCTAGCAGCGATTTGGTGAGATCGAGCTGGACGTTCTGGCGATCGTCGTCGATCTGCGTCAGCACCATTTTCAGACTTCCGCCGACGATGTCGGAAAGCCCGGGCATCACCTTATTACGCTGATCCTCGGAGAGCGTTGCGGTGATCACCCGCTGCCGCTCCACGCCGGAGGCTGCCTCGACCGGCTCAGTCAGATCGATATCGGCCGGAATGCCGTCGATCTCGCCCTTGGCGTCGAGCGTGATCTGCTTTGGATCGCCGTTCAGCATGCCGGTGACATTGCTGATCGTGCGGCCGGAAAAGGGCTTGGCAAGGTCGACGTCGGTGAGCTTCATCGCCGCCTTCCAGTCGGCCGGCGGCGGATTTTGCGAGGAGAGCAGGCCGAAATGCGCCTTCACATTCGCATCGATGCGCCCCTTTAAATCGTCGGGCGTAAAGCCCGCGCGTTGCAGCACGCGGATCGGCTTGTAGGTCAGGAGCTCGCCGATGGCGTCCGCCGCGCCTGATACGGCGAGATCGATATCGGCCATCAGCGGCTTGTCGTAGGCGGACGGTATAACGAATGTCCCCTGCCCCAGACCGACAGACCGGCCCGAAGGGAAATAGGACGTGCCGCTCTTGATCTCGATCGTCGCGACAGGGCCGGTCAGGTCGAAATGCGCCGCCGTGTCACGGATTGGCGGAATGTCGCCGGCGACATTCATTCGCGCCCCCGTGATGTCGAAACCGATGCGGATCTGATTGGCATCGAGCTTCAATCCCTTGCCGCCGGCCGCCTCGTCCAGCCGGCCGAAGGGAATGAAGACCGAGATGGCAGCGTCCGTGACTGTGCCGCCGAAAAGGTTGCCGTGCACCCAGGTACGCACCTTGGGCGCCATCCAGAACGGCCAGAGCTGCTTGATCGCCGTCGTCTGCAACTGCGACGACTGGCCGGCAAAGCTGATCTCGGGCGATTTATCGCCGAGTTTGACCCGCAGCGATCCGTAGAGCGCCCCGAGCGGGCTGGAGACGGTCATATTGGGAAACTGGAATTCCCGGCCGGCGACCATGTAGCGCCCGGTGGCCTGAATATCGAAGGAAAGCGGTTGTTCGCCGGAACCGCCTGGGGCGGCCGTTCCGCCGCTGACGAGAAGGTCGATGCCAAAACCCTTGCCCGCCTTCGGGTCGAGCTTGTCGAGATCGATCAGTGCGCCGTTGAGGGGAACCGTTGTCGCGCCGAACCGGGCGTTCGATTTGGCGATCTCGAGCGTCTGCTTGGCAAAATCATATGCGAGGTTGATTTGCCCGCCCGAAAGCTCCTGCGAATCGCCATCCGTATAGATCAGGCCGGGATCGACATCGATCGTCGCCGTGAGTAGCGGTGAAACACCGCCCCGCGCCCTGGTGGCCGACACCGTCAAGTCTGCGAAGGCATTGAGCCCCTGGCGTATCACGCCTTGATCGTTGCGTTTCAGCGCGAAGGGCGTGAGGTCGGCATGTTTGAGCGTCGCAGCCACCTTCGACACGTGGCCGTCCTCTTTCTCGGCCAGCACGTCGAGTTCCGCCACCTCGCCGTTGAGCGCGACCTCGCCGCTCAATTGCAGCGAGGTTGGGCCGGCATGGGCGAAGACGAGATTGTCGATGACGAGCGACAGCGGACCATTCGCAGTGTCGGCAAGCTTGATGTTTATGCCGGAGATGCGCACCGAACTCGTCGAACCACGGGTGACGATGCCGTCGAACAAATCGAATTGCGAGAATATTCTCTCCATCGCCACCGGCAGCGCATCGATACGCAGATCGTCGAGCTTGACGGGATTGCCTGAGGGCAGAAGCGCGGTATCGAGGGCAATATCCTCCGCTTCGATATCGGTGACGGCGATCCGGCCGCGGAAAAGCTGCAGCGGATCGAGCGCCAGACGGACCGAACCGGTCGTCGATACATGCTGGCCGCTCGCCTGGTCGATCATGTTGACGTCGCGTGCTTCCAGCGCCAGCCGAAAGCCGGAGGTGAAGCGGATGGCGGTGGAGCCGACCTCGGCGCGATAGCGCGGCCCGGCCGCGCCGTTCAGCGCCGCCTGGGCCTGCTGCGACAGTGGTTTGTCGAACATGCCGCTCTCGACGGTAAAGACGATGGCGGCGAGAATGAGGAGGATCAGCCCCAGAAATCCTGACGTCAGCTTCGCCGTGCGCCGCATCGAAGAGCGCGGCGGCGGGCAATGGACGATGATCGGATCCTCGGTCTGGGCGGACGGCAAGCGGTCCAGCGCAACGATATCCTTCTTGCGAAACGTGACCTTTTCGCCGCGGATGGCTGACATGCGCCCTCGGGCTCTCCCTTAAAATGAAGAATTGAACCCGGCCATGCTGGACGGGTTTCCGTCCAATATATAATTCGGGGAGAGAGTGTGTCATCCACAAACCCGGCAAAAGAAAGGTTTTCATAATGGCGGTTCCCGGCATCGGTGCCATGGCCCCCGATTTCAGCCTCCCCCGCGACGGCGGCGGGCGCGTCTCGCTTGCCGATTTCCACGGCAAGCCGCTGGTGCTGTTCTTCTATCCCAAGGATGACACCACGGGCTGTACGGCCGAATCACTGGCTTTCACAGCACTCGCGCCCGACTTCGACGCGGCAGGCGCTGCCGTCATCGGCATGTCGCCCGATTCGGCCGCCTGCCATGACAAGTTCATCAGGAAACACCGCCTTTCGGTGGCGCTCGCCTCGGACGAAGACAAGACGACGCTGCAGGCCTATGGCGTCTGGAAGGAAAAGAGCATGTACGGCCGGAACTTCATGGGGGTCGAACGCACGACCTTCCTCATCCGCCGGGACGGGATCATCGCCACCATCTGGCAGAAGGTGAAGGTACAGGGTCATGCCGAAACCGTGCTCCAAGCAGTGAGGAACCTCACCGCGTGACCGGTGATCTCGCGATAACCTCGCTGCGCGGTGGAGCGATCGATGCCATCCGCGCAGCCGACCTCGACCGCAAGACGACGCTTGCGCAAGAAAGCGCCACACGCTGGTTTGCCCGACGGGTGTCCTTGCGCTCGCCGCTCGACGCTGCCCTGCCCGAAAGGCCGGGGCGTCCTGACAAGCCGGTGCTGACGCCGCCCACCCAGGTGGAGAAGCGCTCGCTGCATACGCTGAAAGGCCGTATCGCCCTGCTCCACGCCATCGCCCATATCGAGCTCAACGCCGTCGATCTGGCGCTCGATATCGTGGCGCGATTCGCCAGCGAACAGGTGCCGAACTCCTTTTTCGACGGCTGGATGCAGGTCGCCTTCGAGGAAGCGAAACATTTCCGCATGGTGCGCGCCCGTTTGAACGATCTCGGCGCAGACTACGGCGATCTCCCCGCCCATGACGGGCTCTGGCAGGCCGCCCACTCCACACGCAACGATCTGACGGCAAGGCTGGCCGTCGTGCCGCTGATTCTCGAAGCCCGCGGTCTGGACGTCACCCCGTCTCTGCAGGCCAATATGCGCGAGACCGGCGATCTCGAAAGTGCGGCGGTTCTTGATGTTATCTATAACGACGAGAAGGGCCATGTCGCCGTCGGCGCCAAATGGTTCCGTTTCCTCTGCGCCCGCGAGAAGCGCGATCCGGCAAAAGCCTTCCAGGAACTGGTGCGAGCCAATTTCCGCGGTCCGCTGAAGCCTCCCTTCAACGATCTCGCCCGCGCCGAGGCCGGGCTGACGCCCTCCTTCTACCGCTCGCTGGCGTCGATCAGCCACGCCTGAAATGACTGGCATTTTCGACACGGATGGCGAGAAAGAAAGCATTCATTAACCATAACCGTGTCTAATTTCCCGAAAGAGGCGTAGAGCATCAATCGGGAGAGCCTGCGTGAACAGCGGACATCAGCACCGGGTATTCGGTAAGCGGGCGCAGGAACATATTCTCATCCTGGCCAGCGGTGACAAGGTCCGCCACATGACGGTTCGGCCGTGGATGGCTGCACTTGCCTTCTGTTTCGTCGGCGTCTTCTCGATTGGCTATCTCCTGGCGACGTCCTATCTCGTGCTGCGCGACGACCTGATCGGCGCCACCATGGCGCGTCAGGCTCGGATGCAGCACGATTACGAAGATCGTATCGCCGCCCTCCGCGCCCAGGTCGATCGTATCACCTCCCGCCAGCTTCTCGATCAGCAAGTGGTCGAGGACAAGGTCGACAAGCTGATGGAGCAGCAGATGGCGCTGACATCGCGCCACGGCAAGCTCGACAACCTGCTCGACCGGGCTGAAAGCTCCGGCCTGACCGATAAGGACGGTGCCCTGCCCGCGCCGTCTTCTCCCGTCCAGTCCTACGCCCCAGATGTCAAGGACAAGCGCGCCTCGCTGACTGGCGGCGGCATCGAGGCGATCGAGAAACAACTGGCGAGCGGCGCACCCGCCGATGCGACACCCGACAACTCGACGCTCGCCTATGTGCCGACAGCTGAGACCGTTGGCGACCGCGCCGACCGCATCTTCTCCAAGGTGACGCTGTCGCTGAAAGATGTCGAACAGGACCAGCGCAACCGCGTCGAGCAGTTGACCAGCGATGCCGGCAATGCCGCCAACGCCATCGAGAGCGTGCTGACCCGCTTCAAGATCCCGATGCCGGAGACCGCCGCCAAGCAGGACGACGAGGATGCCGTCGGCGGCCCCTATGTCGAACCGGAGAGCAAGGACGACTTCAACAATTCACTGGTGGCGCTCGACGGCGCGTTGACCCGGCTCGAGGCCGTGCGCAGTACCGCCGAATCCCTGCCTTTCCGCAATCCCGCCATCGGCAGGGAAGTGACCAGCCCCTTCGGCAACCGCCGCGATCCCTTCCTCGGCCGTCTGGCGCTCCACTCCGGCATCGACTTCCGCTTTTCGCCGGGCGAGAAGATCCGCCCGACTGCGCCCGGCAAGGTGATAGCAGCCGGCTGGACCGGCGGTTACGGCAACATGGTCGAGGTCGATCACGGCAACGGC
The DNA here is from genome assembly GCF_024721175.1 of Rhizobium sp. Pop5. NCBI lineage: Bacteria > Pseudomonadati > Pseudomonadota > Alphaproteobacteria > Hyphomicrobiales > Rhizobiaceae > Rhizobium > Rhizobium sp. Pop5. Next base: position 1,813,740 of record NZ_CP099399.1, read on the forward strand.
ATCTCGACGCGCTACGGGCATATGTCCGAGGTTCTGGTCAGGGTTGGCGATACTGTCGACCGCGGCGATGTCATCGGCCTTGCCGGCAGCACCGGCCGCTCGACGGGCACGCATCTGCATTATGAAGTTCGCCAGGATGGCCGCGCGGTCGATCCAGTATATTTCCTGAATGCCGGCCTTAAACTCGCCACCTACATCAAGTAACGCTTACCAAGTAACCATCGCTTCACTCTACACGGGGTGCGGCCTCTCTATTTCTTGACTTGCCGGTCATTCGGGGCTATGTCGCGCTGCATTGCGGCATGCAATCCCGCCGACTCGTTCAGAGCTCGGCCGAACCGGAACGGAAACAGTTTTCCCTTTGACGACATTTGCTGACCTTGGCTTGAGCCAAAAAGTGTTATCCGCTGTGACCGACGCGGGCTATACGATCCCCACGCCTATTCAGGCGGGAGCCATTCCCTTTGCGCTCGAGCGTCGCGATATTTGCGGCATCGCACAGACGGGCACCGGCAAGACGGCATCCTTCGTTCTGCCGATGCTGTCGCTTCTGGAAAAGGGCCGCGCCCGCGCGCGCATGCCCCGTACGCTGATCCTTGAGCCGACACGCGAACTGGCCGCCCAGGTCGCCGAGAATTTCGAGAAATACGGCAAGAACCACCGTCTCAACGTTGCCCTTCTGATCGGCGGCGTTTCCTTCGAGGATCAGGACCGCAAACTTGAACGCGGCGCCGATGTGCTGATCTGCACGCCCGGCCGCCTGCTCGATCATTTCGAGCGCGGCAAGCTGCTGATGAGCGGCGTCGAGATCCTTGTCATCGATGAGGCCGACCGCATGCTCGACATGGGCTTCATCCCCGATATCGAGCGCATTGCCAAGCTCATCCCCTTCACCCGCCAGACGCTGTTCTTCTCGGCCACGATGCCGCCGGAGATCCAGAAGCTCGCCGATCGCTTTCTGCAGAATCCCGAGCGCGTCGAAGTGGCAAAGCCGGCCTCGGCCGCAAAGACCGTGACGCAGCGTTTTGTTGCCTCGCACAGCAAGGACTATGAGAAGCGCGCGGTTCTGCGTGAACTCGTCCGGGCCCAGGGCGAACTCAAGAACGCCATCATCTTCTGCAATCGCAAGAAGGATGTCGCCGATCTCTTCCGTTCGCTCGAACGCCACGGTTTCTCGGTCGGTGCGCTCCATGGCGACATGGACCAGCGTTCCCGCACGACGATGCTGCAGAACTTTCGTGACGGCAACCTTCAGCTTCTGGTCGCCTCTGACGTTGCCGCTCGCGGCCTCGACATCCCCGATGTCAGCCACGTCTTTAACTTCGATGTGCCGATCCATTCGGAAGATTACGTCCACCGCATCGGCCGGACCGGCCGTGCCGGCCGCTCAGGTGCGGCCTTTACCCTCGTCACCAAGCGCGATACGAAGTTCGTCGATGCGATTGAGAAGCTGATCGGCGAAAAGGTCGAATGGCTGAGCGGCGACCTGAATTCGCTGCCGGCTGTGGAAGAAAGCAAGGACAGCGACCGGCCGCGCCGCGGCGGACGCGAGCGTGGCGAGAAGGATCGCGGGCGCGGACGCGGCAAACAGGGTGCCGCGAGTCATAAATCTGATAACGACATACAGGATAATGACGTCCAAGTGATCGCAGCAGCACCAGCAAAGGCCGAAGTCTTGAAGAACGAGCGCAAAGCAGAGCAGAAGCCGCAAAACAATGCGCGCAACAATCGGCCTTATCCGGCAAACGACGACAGCCGCGACCGCCGCCGTCATCGCGATCACGACGACGGCCCGACCCCGGTTGGCTTCGGCGACGATATCCCCGCCTTCATGCTGATCGCCGGCAGCGCCAAGGTCTGAGCATCCAATGGGCAAGCCCGGCCTCGATTTCCCGGGCTTCGGCGTCGGCGTGGTGATTCTCCGCGACGCCAATATCCTTCTCTACAAGCGCATGCGTGCCCCTGAAGCCGGCTACTGGAATATCGTCGGCGGCAAGGTCGACCACATGGAGCCGGCTGAACAAGCCGCCCGTCGTGAGGCCGAAGAGGAAACCGGTCTAATGATCGGCCGAATCGAACGCATCGGCATGACCGAACAGATCATCGATGCCGACCGCCAGCACTGGATTTCCATTCTCTATCTCGCCCGCGACATAGACGGCGAGCCGCAATTGACCGAACCGGACAAGCTTTCGGATTTCGGCTGGTTTCCCCTGACGGATTTGCCGGAACCGCTGTCTGCCTTCACGAAGGCGGCGATAGCAGCTTTGCCTTTGGTCGAACGTCTTTAGCTATTCGGCTCTCAGCGCTGCCTCATAGGCAAGTCGCACCCATTTCGCCATCAGATCGGGATCGTCGTAGGCCTCCTCGGGGATCGACCAGTAAGGCATCTTCACCGGCTTGCCCTTCTTGCCTTCATAGGCCCATTGCGTGGCGCCGGCGGCGGCAAATTCCGGCGCGCTCGTCTCGTCGGCCTTCAGCAGCATTTCGTCGCGCACTTCGACGGCGATGATGCGCCCCATATGATAGATGCCCTTGCCGCCGAACATGCGCTTGACCGTGACCGGTCCGAGCCCCTGAAACATTTCCTCGATCCCGGCATTGTCCATGCTCTATTCCCTCGAAATTCCGGCCACGCCAATCACAGCGTGTGATAATCCCGGTTCATATAGATGAGCGCCGGATGCTTTTCGCTGAAGCGGACGGCGGCCACTTCGCCGAAGATGACGTTGTGCGTCGGCATTTCCTTGATGTCGATCACCCGGCAATCGAAGGCAGCGAGCGCATCGACCAGGACGGGTGCGCCTGTGACGAGCGTGTCGAAACGGGCGCTGGCGAAGCGCTCGTCATTGGCAAGCGCCGTGCGCCCGGAAAAGGCGTCGGCGACGCCCTGGTGATGGGCGCCGAGCGTGTTGAGCACAAAGATGCCGCTGCGGAAAAAGATCTCGTTCTTCGGATTGGTATTGTTGAGGCATATCAGCACCGAGGCCGGATTGTCCGAGACCGAGCAGGCGGCAGTGATGGTGACGCCGCGGCGCATGCCTTCCATCGCCGTCGTCACGAGCTGTACATGGCCGGCATAGCGGCTCATGGCGTCGCGATAAAGGCCGGGGTCGATATGCTGCCTGTTCAACACCTGCTTCTCCCTTCGCCGATATGCCTGGATCGTCTTCCCATCGCGCCAATATGGCGAGCATCGGTTACCTTTTCTACAATAGGAGCGGCGAAAAGCGCCGCGTTATGCTTGTTTTTCTTTGACGATCGCAGCCTTGCGGATAAAAGGGCATGGACGATGGCTAGGGATCTCCGCCTTTCATGATCAACCTGCGTGGCATAGCAGCCTTCCTGACGCTGCTGGTGGCGGCGGCGCAAGGCCATGCGGCCGGCGTTACGATCGGCGTCGTCGCTCCCCAGGGTGGCCCGCTCGCTTTGCTCGGCGCACAGATTGCTGCCGGCGCCGGTTTCGAGATTCAGCAATCGGGAAATACCCTCGTCGCCATCAATGAGACCTGCGAGGATAATAGCGGCGCGGCGGTTGCCGATGCGCTCGTCAATGCGAAAGTTCAGGTCGCCGTCGGCTTTCTCTGCAGCGAAACGCTGGAAGGCGCGCTGCCGAAGCTGAAGGACGCCAATATTCCCGCGATCACCGTTTCCGTGCGCTCCCGCATCCTGATGGAAGATGCGTTGAAAAACGGCTGGCCGCTCTTTCGCATGGCGCCCGCCGACGGCGCCGAGGCGGCAAAGGTCATCGAGGTGATTCTGAAGAACTGGGCGGCCGATCCGATCGCCCTGATCGAAGACGGCACCATCCACGGCCGTGAACTGACGGAAGCGGTGCGCAACGCTCTGGAGCAGAACGGCCTGAAGCCTGTTTTCATCGATACCTACCGCCCGGGACAGGAGCAGCAGATTGCCCTCGTCCGTCGCCTGAAACGAGCCGGCGCCACCAGGGTCTTCATCGGCGGCGACCGTAATGACGTCGCCGTCATCGCCCGCGATGCCAAGGCGGAGAACATCCCGCTCTCCATCCTCAGCGGCGATGCCATGCGCGCGGCCAATCAGCCCATAGCGCTCGCCGAGGGCGTGCGCGCCGTCGCTCTGCCCGAATATGCCTTGCTTCGGGAAGGCACGGCTGCGGCAGACGCGCTGCGCGCCAAAGGCACTGAGCCGGAAGGTTATGTCCTGCCGTCGCTGGCGGCCGCCCTCATTGCGGGTCAGGCTGCGGAAGCGGCCGTTCAGGCAGGCGAACCGCTGCAGGAGACTCTTCTCGGCACGACATTCCAGACGCCTGTCGGCCCCGTCGCCTTCACTGGCGGGCATGAACTTTCGCAAAATCCCTACCGCCTGCTCGAATGGCGGGGCAATGGCTTTTTTCCACCGGCCGCGCCGACGCAATAAGCAGCGCGCCAGCCTTGAATCCGGCCGTCGCGGTCAAATGGCGGCCCATACGGAGTAAGATCTGATGACGCTGCCCATTCGCATTGCCCCCTCGATCCTCGCGGCGGATTTCGCCAGGCTCGGCGAAGAAGTGCGCGACGTGACGGCCGCCGGCGCCGACTGGATTCATCTCGACGTGATGGACGGCCACTTCGTGCCGAACATTTCCTTCGGACCCGACGTCATCAAGTCGCTGCGCTCCTATACGTCGGCGACCTTCGACTGCCATCTGATGATCTCGCCTGTTGACGATTATCTCGAAGCCTTCGCCAAGGCCGGCTGCGACCGTATCACCGTCCATGCCGAATCCGGACCGCATCTGCACCGCTCGCTGCAGACTATCCGCAATCTCGGCAAGAAGGTGGGCGTGACGATCAATCCCGCAACCCCGCTCAGCGCCATCGAGAACGTACTCGACGATGTCGATCTCATCCTGATCATGTCGGTCAATCCGGGCTTCGGTGGACAGAAGTTCATTCCGGCGATGACGGCAAAGATCGCCGCGGCAAAGTCACTGATCGGTGACCGCCCGATCGAGCTCGAAGTCGACGGCGGCGTCACGGTGGAAACGGCACCTGATATCGCCCGCGCTGGCGCCAATGTCCTCGTCGCCGGCTCGGCAATTTTCAAGGGCGATACGGTCGAGGATTACCGCAAGACCGTCGCCGATCTGCGTCAGGCAGCTGAAGGGGCACGGGCATGAAGAAAAGTCTGATTATCGCTGGCATGCTCGTCGCCGCGCTTGCCGGCCTGCCCGGCATATCACTTGCAGGAGACATCGCCAGCGTCCAGCCGATCGGCTTTTCCGCCGACGGCAAGGTCTTTGCGTTTCAGGAATTCGGCATCAAGGAGGACGGTAACCTTCCCTATTCCGATACCTACTTCATCAACACCGATAGCGGCGAATATCTCGAGGGCACGCCCTTCCGCACCGAGCTGACCGATAAGGACGCCAATCTCTCGAAGGCTCGGCGTCAGAACCTGACGGCGGCGCGCAGCCAGATGGACAAATACGACCTTCTGACCAATCCCGGCCTGATCGCCGCCTTCAACCCGCCGACCGAGCTTGGCTCCCCCTCGAAGACGCTCCGCTACACCACGCTTGCGACCGACGGTCCGCCGAAGTCACCCTATACGCTCTCGCTCGCCGAAATGCCGGTGCCGACGTCGAAGGATTGTGAGGGGGGCGACAGGCGGGTCCTCGGCTTCAGCCTGCAGATGATCGAAAAGCAAGGCGTTCCGAACCGTCAGGCTGCACGGCAGGCGACAGCCGTTCCGGCCGAGCGCACCTGTTCGGTGGAATACAGGATCGGCGGCGCCATGGTTTACCAGCCCGAAGGCGGAAACCAGGTTCACATCGCCCTCGTCCTCGCCTTTGATGCGGCAAGGAACGGCCGCTGGATCGCCGTTCCCGTTCATCCCTGAACATGGATCGCTTTCGGGCGGCAAAGCCGCCCTACCCTGATCTCTTTGGCGGCGCATTGCTTTGGGGCATCCAGATGCTCGCTGCCGCCATGCTCGGCCTTTATCTACGCAACGGCCTGGAGACGAGCCGGCTTGGCGAGGTCGCCGGCCTCTATTTCCTCGGCGGCCTGCTCTCCTGGCCTTTCGCCCTGCCGGTCGCCCGCTTCTTTGCCTATGACAGGCCGCCGGAAGCGCGATTCGCCGCCTTTTTCGTGACGCTGACGGCGGCGACGATCCTGATGACCGCCTTCCTCTTTGCGATGGAATACCGGATCTTCTATTCGCGCTGGCACGCGCCTTTCGGCAGTGTCGTCTGGGCCTTCCAGTTCGTCTTCACCAGCGTCAGCGCCGTCTACCAGTTCCTGGTGATCGGCCTGCGGCTTTTCCTGCCGCTCGGGCTCGTCTGTCTTGTCGTAAGCAGCTATCATCTTGCCAAACGCATGCGTTGAGATTGCCGCCCGTCTTTGCTACAGGGGCGCTAAAGCAATTTCGGCAAAAGTGCCCAGCGGTTTTGCCAGGCAAAGCGCGAAGCGATCTTGCCGGGAATTGCGTCTCAGACGCTCAAACCTCTTGAAGTGAAGGCAGCCGCCCATGATCCCGCGTTATTCCCGGCCCGAAATGGTCGCCATCTGGTCTCCCGAAACCAAGTTCCGCATCTGGTTCGAGATCGAGGCGCATGCCTGCGACGCGCTGGCCGAACTTGGCGTCATTCCGAAATCGGCGGCAAAGACGATCTGGGAAAAAGGCGGCGCCGCCACTTTCGACGTCGCCCGCATCGATGAGATCGAGGCCGTCACCAAGCATGACGTCATCGCCTTCCTCACCCACCTCGCCGAGATCGTCGGCCCGGATGCCCGCTTCGTCCACCAGGGCATGACCTCGTCTGACGTGCTCGATACCTGCTTCAACGTCCAGCTGGTGCGCGCCACCGACATCCTGATTGCCGACATCGACCGGCTGCTGGCGGCGCTGAAGACCCGTGCCTTCGAACACAAGGACACCGTCACCATCGGCCGCTCGCATGGCATCCACGCCGAGCCCACCACCTTCGGCGTCAAGCTGGCACTCGCCTATGCCGAATTCGAGCGCTGCCGCCAGCGCCTCGTCGCCGCACGCGAGGAAGTCGCAACCTGCGCCATCTCGGGCGCCGTCGGCACCTTCGCCAATATCGATCCGCGCGTCGAGGAACATGTCGCCGAAGCCCTTGGCCTGAAGGCCGAGCCGGTCTCGACCCAGGTCATCCCGCGCGACCGCCACGCCATGTATTTCGCCACGCTCGGCGTTGTCGCCTCGTCGATCGAGCGCCTGGCGACCGAGATCCGCCATTTGCAGCGCACCGAGGTGCTGGAAGCGGAAGAATATTTCTCGCCCGGCCAGAAGGGCTCGTCGGCCATGCCGCACAAGCGCAACCCCGTGCTGACCGAAAACCTGACCGGCCTTGCCCGCATGGTCCGCTCCTACGCCCTGCCGGCGATGGAAAACGTCGCCCTCTGGCACGAGCGCGATATCTCCCACTCCTCGGTCGAACGCATGATCGGCCCGGACGCCACGGTCACCCTCGATTTCGCCCTCTCGCGTCTCGCCGGCGTCATCGAAAAGCTCCTGGTCTACCCGGAGAACATGGAGAAGAACCTCAACAAGTTCCGCGGCCTCGTCCACTCCCAGCGCGTCCTCCTGGCGCTCACCCAAGCCGGCACCTCCCGCGAGGATGCCTACCGCCTAGTGCAGCGCAACGCCATGAAGGTCTGGGAACAGGGCAAGGACTTTCTGGAAGAGTTGCTGGCGGATGCGGAGGTGCGTGCGGCGCTTTCGGAGGAGGATATTCGGGAGAAGTTCGATCTTGGCTATCATACGAAGCATGTCGACACGATCTTCCGGCGGGTGTTTGGCAACGCCTGAGCGAACCGGGATCGGTATTCTGCAAATGGAAGCGGGCTCAAGCTTGATGTCTGCTTCCGAGGTGGCGCTGGCCGACTCAATGAGGGAGGAGCAGGTGAAAAAGCTACCGGGTGAGGTATATTTCTTTATCGTCCTGTGGGCATTGTTCGCGCCAGCCCTCGTTGTGTATTTTATAGCAAAGCTTAAATACGTGCAGCAAGAACATATCGATCCCGCGTCTGTCGCAAATTTAAATTTTGCATGGCCGGTAGCCGCAGTTTTTTTATTGACGATGCTGTTTCTGTTGGAATTGGCATCTTATTTTAAATTTAAGCTCGGCTTCTTTTCAGCTTGGCACGCCGTCGCTGTGAACACCCTGGAAAAGTGAAAGAGACCCGGTCTCTCAAAGAGGCTAGATAGCGCTATATTCTGCCAAGCGAGCTCGCAGCCAACCTTCAACGGTTCCTTATCTCTGCTTTACCGGCTTCGCGGAAACCCGCCGTTTCTTCGCCTCGTCCTTTTTCGACGATGCTTCCTCGATTGATTCCGACACCGCGCAAGCCTCCGTCTCGCCTCTGCCCTTGGCCGCCTTGGCGACCAGCTCATCGAGACGCTTCAACTCCTCCTCGTCGAGGTTTTCGATGCCGATGAAGCGGTTTTCGGCGTGGCTTGTCAGGATGATCTCGTTGAGCTTGGCCTGGATTGCCCGCGTATCGCGGGTCTGGGCGTTCTGCAGCACGAAGACCATCAGGAAGGTGATGATCGTCGTGCCGGTATTGATGATCAGTTGCCAAGTTTCCGAATAGTCGAAGAAGGGGCCGAGCACGGCCCAGATGATGACGACCGCCAGCGCCAGGATGAAGACGACGGGCTTGCCCGCCCATTCCGATGTCTTGGTTGCGAAGCGGGCAAACAGATGCTTCATCGTTACCTCTGAAATCCTTCCTCGAAGTCCGTGCTAAAAACTCCGAGGCAGGTCCGAAGGTTCCAAAGGATCCCGGGCGGAGCCGAGATCCCCGGCGGAAGCGGTGGCTTACGCGGCTTCCCGTGCAATCAGCTTGCGATAGAGATGCCAGGTCGCATGGCCGAGAACCGGGATGACGAGCGCAAGCCCGGCAAAGACCGGGATCGTGCCGATCACGAGGAGCACAGCAACGATCAGGCCCCAGAGCAGCACCGGCACCGGATTGGCGACCGTCGCGCGGATCGAGGTCACGACGGCGGAAACCGCCCCGACATCGCGATCGAGCAGCAACGGAAAGGTGATGACTGAAATCGCCAGCACGACGAGCGCGAAGACGAAGCCGATGAGATTGCCCCAGATGATCAGTTGCATGCCCTGGGGCGTGCCGAAGACCTGGCGGGTGAAATCGCCCATGGTGCGCGGAAATACTTCGCCGAGCAGGTTGCTGTAGAGCGTCTGCGCCGTCACCAGCCAGACGACGAAGAGCGCAAAGAGCATCAGCCCGACCGCCACGATCGACGGCAGCGCCGGCGAATGGCGCACCTCCAGCGCATGGGTCCACGACGTGTCGATGCCAGCCTCGCGCCGGCGGCTGATTTCATAGAGGCCGATCGCGGCGATCGGGCCGAGCAGCACGAAGCCTGCCATCAACGGGAAAACCATTGGCAGAAGGTTGGCGCCGGAGGTCCATAGTGTCAGGAAGACGCCGGCGATCGGGTACATCAGGCAGAGGAACACATAATGCGACGGTTTCTCCATGAAATCGTCGTACCCGCGCCTTAGCGCATCGAAGACGTCGGCGATGCCGATGCGATTGACCACGGGCCGTGCGAAGCTTTCACCCGCACCCGTCATGACATGAAATGCCGCCATGGCTTTCTCCTCCTCAGCCGAGACATGATCGGCGGCGGGCGCGCATCGGCGAACAAGCCGACACGAAATCCGCAACCGGCACTGGAGCAATATAACAACTTTCAGCGCCCGTGTCGCTCTCTCCCTTGACCTCCCCCTTTTGACATCCCCCTCTTGACATCTCAGTCAAGCTTTCTCACATCGGCGGCACTATGAAAGCCTCAGACGCAGATATCCTCATCATCCCCGGCTATACCAATTCAGGCCCCGGCCATTGGCAGAGCCGCTGGGAGGCAAAGCTCAGCACGGCGCGGCGCGTCGAACAGGCCGAATGGACGAAGCCGGTCCGCGAGGACTGGATCGCCCGCATCGCCGAGGAAGTGAACGCCTCGACCCGTCCGGTCGTTCTCGTCGCCCATTCTCTGGGTGTGCCCTCGGCGATCCACGCCATCCCGCATTTCCGTAAACGGGTGGCGGGCGCCTTCCTCGTCGCCCCGCCCGATGTCACCAATCCCGATATCCGCCCGAAGCATTTGATGACCTTCGGTCCTTATCCGCGCGACCCGCTCCCCTTCCCCTCGATCACGGTGGCGAGCCGCAACGATCCGTTCGGCAGCTACGACCATGCCGATGATATCGCCGGCAGCTGGGGCTCCTTCCTCGTCGATGCAGGTGAGGCCGGTCATATCAATGCCGATTCCGGTCACGGGCCCTGGCCCGAAGGCACGATGGTCTTTGCCCAGTTCCTCAGCCGACTCACCGCCTGATTGAGGAAAATCCACATCTCGCTAATTGAGTGATTGCTTTCTAAGTCTTTCTTAATGGAATGACCGCAGACTGCCTCGAGATGCAATAAGTGAGAATGTCCGTGAAGAAAGCCCATCCAGAGGCCGACGATCCGCGTGGCGATGCCGCAGCGGCCGACGGCCACGATCTGGCCGAGCGGGAGAGCCGCTGGAATAATGCGCTTGTCGGCTCGGGCCTCGGCGTGTGGGATCACAATTATCGGCTCGGCCGGAAATATTACTCTCCGACATGGAAAACCATGCGCGGCATGACGCCGGACGAGGAAGTCGCCGGCGATTACGATGCCTGGCTCCAGCTCGTCCATCCCGATGACCGCGATTTCATCGCGCATGCCATCGATCGGCAGAATGCCGGCGATCCCGATTATCAGATCTTCGAATATCGTGAACGCCACCGGGACGGCCGCTGGATCTGGATCGAATGCCGGGGCGCGTGCGTGGAATGGGACGAGGCAGGCGTGCCGACGCGCATCGTCGGCACGGATACCGATATCACCGACCGCAAGCAGGCCGAGGAGACGCTGTCACGCCTCTCCCGCAGGCTTGATCTGGCGCTGGAGATTTCCCGCATCGGCGTCTTCGAGGCCGATCTCGAGGAGGATATGGTCGAGTGGGACGACCGGCTGATCGCCATTTACGGGCTGAAAGGCGCCGCTCGCCGGATCGCCGGCGACGCCTGGGCGAAAAGCCTGCATCCCGATGATCGCGAGCGCGTCCTTGGCCTGGCCGACCGCAGCGTCGAAAGCGGCAGCGATTTCCAGCAGGAATACCGCATCATCCGCGGCGATGGTGTTGAACGGGTCATCCGTGCACGCTCGGCCTTCTTCATCGACGTCAATGGTCATCGCAAGCTGATCGGCGCCAATTGGGACGTGACCGAGGAGGTCAAGCTTCGCGACGAGCTGCGGCGCGCCAAGGATCTGGCTGAAGCCCGCAATCTTGAACTCGAAGCCGCCAAGGAGAGCATCGAGCACCTGGCCCTGCACGACTACCTCACCGACCTTCCGAACCGCCGCTATCTCGATAAGATGCTGGACGACCGCTCGGCCGAATGCCGCGCCAAGGGCCTGGGGCTGGCGGTCCTGCATATCGATCTCGATCGCTTCAAGCAGATCAACGACACGCTCGGCCACCGGGCTGGCGATGCGATGCTGAAGCATGCCGCTGGCGTGTTGAGGAATTCCGTCCGCGCGGCCGATTTCGTCGCTCGCATCGGCGGCGATGAATTCGTCATCCTCTGCGCCGTCGATCCAGGCTCGAAGAAGATCGGCAGCCTTGCGGAGCGCGTCATCCGCGAATTGCGCAAACCCGTCAGATTTGAGGGGCACGACTGCCGTTTCGGCGCCAGCATCGGCATCGCCTTCGACAGCGGTCCGAAGCTCGATGCCAAGCAGATACTGCTCGACGCCGATATCGCGCTCTATCGGGCCAAGGGCCTCGGCCGCAATCGCTACGAATTCTTCTCCGCATCCGACCGACGCGACGTCGTCTCCGCCAAGCAGCTCGCCGATGAGATCCTTATCGGCCTCGAGCGCAATGAGTTCGTGCCCTTCTACCAGCTGCAGTTCGATGCCCGCACGCTCGATGTCGCGGGCGTCGAAACGCTTGCCCGCTGGCAGCATCCGGTGCACGGGCTGCTGGCGCCCGACCGCTTCCTCGATATTGCCGAGGATCTCGACGTCGTCTCGACCATCGACGCCCTGATCCTGGAGCGCGCGCTGGCCGACCGTAGCGCCTGGATCAAGGACGGGCTGCCGGTCCCGAAGATATCGGTCAACGTCTCCGCCAGGCGACTTGCCGATCCCGATCTCGGCAAGAAGCTCCGCGCCCTGAAGATCCCGCCCGGCACCATCTCCTTCGAACTGCTGGAATCGATCTCGCTCGACGATTGCGACGACGCAGTTGCCGCAAACCTCAAAAAGTTGCGCAAGTTGGGCATCGATATCCAGATCGACGATTTCGGCACCGGCCATGCTTCGATCGTCAGCCTGCTGCGCTTGAGCCCGAAGACGTTGAAGATCGACCGGGAGCTGATCCGCATGCTGCCGCAATCGGCCGAGCAGCGCAAACTCGTTGGCTCGATCATCGATATCGGCCGCTCGCTCGATATCCTCGTCATCGCCGAGGGCGTCGAGACTGCGGACCATATCCGCATTCTCGAAGAACTCGACTGCGATATGCTGCAGGGCTATGCGCTTGCCCGACCGATGCCGGCCATGCAGATTCCCTCCTTCATCCGCGCCGGAAGCTGGCGCCATGGAGAAGCTGCCGCCCGCGCCCTGCAGACGCAGCTTCGCCGCGCGCTACGAAGCAGAGCCGCCAAATAAAAGCCTGCATAAGCGGCCCGCCATTTCGCCTTCATTTCACCGTAAAGGAAAAGGCGCTAGACTCATCTGGCGAATTCATTCGATTCTCTTGGTGGTATTCCGTAAAATTCGGAATCGGGACCATGAAAATCGGAAACCGGGGAAGGAGCTATAGGCGGATTGTGAAACACTCTCTTTTCCTTTAAGGGGACGCCACGAGATCGATCCACTCGCGCTATCCCAAGAGCGCCAACAACAGAGAATAACCACGATGAACCGTCGCCGCCGTATCTACGAGGGCAAGGCAAAGATTTTGTATGAGGGCCCGGAGCCGGGCACTTTGATTCAGTTCTTCAAGGACGATGCTACTGCCTTCAACAAGAAGAAACATGAAGTCATCGACGGTAAGGGCGTCCTCAACAATCGCATTTCCGAATATATTTTCAGCCATCTGAACAAGATCGGCATTCCCACCCATTTCATCCGCCGGCTCAACATGCGCGAGCAGCTGATCAAAGAAGTGGAGATGATCCCGCTGGAGATCGTCGTGCGCAATGTCGCCGCCGGTTCTCTTGCCAAGCGCCTCGGCATCGAGGAAGGCGTCGTCCTGCCGCGCTCGATCATCGAATTCTATTATAAGTCCGACGCGCTCGACGATCCGATGGTCTCCGAAGAGCACATCACCGCTTTCGGCTGGGCCAATCCCGCTGAACTCGACGACATCATGGCGCTCGCCATCCGCGTCAACGACTTCATGACCGGCCTCTTCCTTGGTGTCGGCATCCAACTCGTCGATTTCAAGATCGAATGCGGCCGCCTCTTCGAAGGCGATCTGATGCGCATCATCCTCGCCGATGAGATCTCGCCGGACAGCTGCCGGCTCTGGGATATCGAAACCCGCGAGAAGATGGACAAGGATCGCTTCCGCCGCGATCTCGGCGGGCTGCTCGAAGCCTATTCCGAAGTCGCGCGGCGTCTCGGCATCATCAATGAAAACGAGCCTGTGCGCGGCACCGGCCCGGTTCTCGTCAAGTAAGGCAGGAAAGACAAAGTGATCAAGGCTCGTGTCACCGTCACGCTGAAAAACGGCGTTCTCGATCCGCAGGGCAAGGCCATCGAAGGGGCGCTCGGCGCCCTGGGCTTCTCGGGCGTCGGCCATATAAGACAGGGCAAGGTCTTCGATCTTGAACTTGATGGTTCCGACAAGGCCAAGGCCGAAGCCGACCTGAAGGCCATGTGCGAAAAGCTGCTCGCCAACACGGTGATCGAGAACTTCGCAATCGCAATCGACTGATGATCCCGGCCCTGCCGTCCGGCGGACCTTGAAGATTTGGCGTCATGATGGAAGCAAAGCTGGAGACGGAAGTCTCGAAATATATGAGCTATGTTTTGCGTCATGCGCCGGAGGCTGCGGGCCTGGCGCTCGACGGAGAAGGCTGGGTATCGTTCGATGAGCTCGAAAAAGCGCTGACGTCCAAATATGACGTCTCCCGTGCCGATATTGTCGAGATCGTCGAAAACAATCCCAAGAAGCGCTTCACGCTCGTCGATAACAGAATTCGCGCAAATCAAGGTCATAGCATCGAAGTCGATCTCGCCTTGAAGCAGGTTGAGCCGCCTGCCGCTCTTTTCCATGGCACGTCCCTGGCGAGCTGGTCCTCGATCGAGCGTGACGGCCTGAAGAAGATGCAGCGGCACCACGTTCATTTGTCGGCGGATGTCGAAACGGCGAAAATCGTCGCAATGCGCCGCAAGGGTGAATACGTCATTCTGCAGGTGAATGCGGCCCGCATGTTTTCAGAGGGTCATTCTTTCTTTGTCTCAGACAATGGAGTATGGCTCACCGAAAGCGTTCCAGTTCAATATCTTTTGCGAAACGCGGGGACCCCATGAAATCAGCCGTCGTTCAACTTCCGGGCCTTAACCGCGACCGCGATATGATCGCCGCCCTGACCAAGATCTCAGGCAAGCAACCGGTCACGATCTGGCAGACGGAAACCGAGATCCCCGATGTCGACCTGATCGTCATTCCTGGTGGCTTCTCCTATGGCGACTACCTGCGCTGCGGCGCGATCGCTGCCCGCATGCCGGTCATGCAGGCGATCACCGATAAGGCGGCAAAGGGCGTGAAGGTGTTGGGCGTCTGCAACGGCTTCCAGATCCTCGTCGAGGCCGGCCTGCTGCCCGGCGCGCTGATGCGCAATGCCTCGCTGAAATTCGTCTGCCGCGAGATCAAGCTCGAAGTCGTCAACGCCGATACGGATTTCACCCGCGCCTATGCCCAGGGTCAGGTCATCCGCAGCCCGGTCGCCCATCACGATGGCAATTATTTCGCTGACGAGGCGACTCTGGCGAAGATCGAAGGCAATGGCCAGGTGGTGTTCCGTTATGCCGAGGGCACCAATCCGAACGGCTCGATCAACGATATTGCTGGCGTGATGAACGAAAAGGGCAATGTGCTCGGCATGATGCCGCATCCCGAGAATCTGATCGAAGCCGCCCACGGCGGTTCGGACGGCCGCGGTCTCTTCGCCTCGGCGCTCGACGTCATCGCTGCCTGAGCCTCGCGCCCTGATGCATGTCGCCGGCAAGCGTGCCGCGGAACGACGTGCAAGTCCTCATCCCTGGAGCAAACCAATGCGCCCTCGCCTCTCCGTCGCAAACGCCGCCGTGGCGACCGTTCTCGCCGCAATTCTGGCCGCCTGCCAGTCGCCGGCGCCGACAGCCGGTCCGAACCGCGGCGCGCTGCCGACGATGGAACGTGTTGCGCTGGGCGCCAATGCGTGCTGGTTCAAATCGGGCGACCCGGCCTTTGCTGCCTATAAATTGGCGCCGGAGCTCAATTCCTTCTCTGGCCGGCCGCGCATCCTGCTCGTCCACAAGGGAAGCCCGGAAAGCCGGCCGCTGCTCGTGGTCCAGGCCGAGGGAAGCCCGGCACGTCTCCAGGCCTTCGGCCCGATGATGCAGGAGCCGGTCGCCGGTCGCGTCACCGCTGACGTCAACCGCTGGTCAGCAGGCGGCAAAGCCTGCAATTGATCACAGCGATCAATCCCAGAAAAACGACTTGCCGACCTCACGGGCCGCATCCGACTGCGACACCCCGATATCCTTGAGCTCACCCGCCGTCAGGCCTCTCAGCGCACGTCGGCCCTCCCGCTTCTGATGCCAGAGAAGAATAGCCGACCAGATCCGGCCTAAGCGCGTTGTCGTTTCGACGGGCGCGGACGGCACGGCAACAATTCTCCTGTCCTCGTAGGAGACAATCGGTACAATTGGCATTTTGATTTCGGGCAAGGCAGACATTCCAGGAATCCTTTCGGTAATTCGTTGGAATTGATTCTTAATCTTGACAGGAACAATGTGACAATATAGGTAATTGTCACCATGACAAATTGGCTTCCTGACCTTTCTCGCGGCTCCGGGCCGGTCTATCTCCGGCTTGCGGACAGCATTGAATCCGCCATATCGAGCGGCGCCCTGCCCGCCGGCAGCAAATTGCCGCCGCAGCGCAACCTCGCCTACGATATCGGTGTGACGATCGGCACGATCGGTCGCGCTTATGCGCTGGTGCACGAACGCGGCCTCGTCGCCGGCGAAGTCGGGCGCGGAACTTATGTGCTGAACCGTTCCGAGACGCCGCCCGGCGAGCAGGTGGATCCGTTGGCAATCTCGCTCGGCGGGACCCGTTTCCAGGATGCGCCGCCGAATAAGATTCGCTTCGATACGACAGCCGCTCCTGACCTCGGCCAGGGCAAGATCATATCAGGCATCCTCGCCGAGATCGGCGAGCAGCATCTCGCCGAGATATCCTCGTATTCCCGGAGCTTTCCGCGCAACTGGTTCGATGCCGGCCGTCTTTGGCTCGCCCGCAGCGGCTGGACGCCGGAGGCTGAAAACATCGTGCCGACGCTCGGTGCGCATGCCGCGGCGATCGCTGTCATCGCCGCCGTTTCGGCGCCGGGTGACAAGATCGTTTTCGAGAATCTCAGTTATACGCAGGTGAGCCGCAGCGTCCGTCTTCTCGGCCGTCGCACGCTGACGGTCGATTCCGACGAATACGGCGTGATCCCGGATGACTTCGAGCGGCTCTGCCAGCAGCAGCATCCGAAGCTCGCCTTCCTCATGCCGACCGTTCACAATCCGACGCTGACGATCATGCCTTATGAGCGGCGCGCGGCAATCGCCGCAATCGCCAGAAATCACGGCGTCTGGCTGATCGAGGACGATCTCTACGGCGGCATGGCCGACGACGAGACGCCGCTGCTTGCCTCGATCGCGCCCGATCGCACCTTCCTCGTCAACGGCCTTTCGAAATCGGTCGCCGCCGGGGTGCGCGGCGGCTGGATCGCCTGCCCGCCGCATTTTGCCCAGCGCATCAAGGTGACCCACAGGATGATCACCGGCGGCCTGCCCTTCATCCTGGCCGAAACCTGCGCGCGGCTCGTCCAAAGCGGCAAGGCGCACGAGATCCGCAAGGAGAGCGTCAAGGATCTCTCCCGGCGTGTCCAACTCGCCCGTGAACAACTGGCGGGCTTCGATTTCGAATCGCACCAGCACGCGCCGTTCCTCTGGCTGAAACTTCCGGAACCCTGGATGTCGGGCACCTTCAAGAATGCCGCTTATCGCGACGGCGTGCTCGTCGACGACGAGGACGAGTTCAAGACGGCGCGCGGCGAAAAAACCTATTATCGCGTCCGCGTTGGCTTCTCCTCGCCGAAGACGGGGCAGGAGCTGACCGCGGGACTGATGATCCTGCGCCGTCTCCTGGAAAACGGCGGCTCCGCCTATGACGGCGAAATATGATCTGTTGCAAATACACATCATAGTTCCAGAAATGCGCGGGCGCTGAGCCACCGCGCTTTATCCAACGCTCCCCCATGATACCTCTGTCCTACCCCCAGTTGAGGGAATCAAAGGACAGCAGATGAAGATCGACTTCGGCGGAGTCGCTTTGCGCTTCTTGGGTATTGCGTCAGTGGCAGCGGTTATCGGCTTTTCGGCCATGACCGGCTCCGCAAGTGCGGGTGAACAGATATTCGATGAATTGCGCTTCGGCGCCTCGGCCTCGGTACAATCCGGCCATTCCAAGGAAGATGGGATCTTTCCCGAAATCACGGCCCTCTTCGATCCCTTCGGCTACAATCAGGCGGTCGGCTGGCAGCAACAATTGCTGCATCCCCGTATCCATCTCGGCACCTCGATCGGCACATCAGGCGAGGCCACACAATTCTTCACCGGCTTCACCTGGACGGTCGATTTCAACGAGAAGCTCTTTGCCGAGGCCGGCTTCGGCGGCGTCATCCACACCGGTGATCTCGATGGCGACGGCGACGGTCCGGAGCTCGGCTGCCGCGTTCTGTTTCACGAATATCTCGGCGCCGGCTACCGTTTCACCCGCAATTGGAACGTGATGGCCCAGATTGCCCACTCCTCGCATGCCAATCTCTGCGACGGACCGAACGACGGCATGACGCGCGCCGGCCTGCAGATCGGCTACAAGTTCTGATCGCTTTCTCTTTTATTGAAAAACTATGCCCGCCCTCTGTTGACGGCGGGCATTTTCCTGTCGCGCGTCGCCGCTACATAAGCTAAAGACAGCGCAAAACGCGCCAGGGACTTTCCGCTCATGACCATTCCAAACACCATCCCGATCACGCCGGAACTCATTGCAAGCCACGGCCTGAAGCCGGACGAGTACCAGCGCATTCTGGATCTGATCGGCCGCGAACCGACCTTCACCGAGCTCGGCATCTTCTCGGCCATGTGGAATGAGCACTGCTCCTACAAATCCTCGAAGAAATGGCTGCGCACGCTCCCAACCAAGGGACATCGTGTTATTCAGGGCCCGGGTGAGAATGCTGGCGTTGTCGATATCGATGACGGCGATTGCGTCGTCTTCAAGATGGAGAGCCACAACCACCCCTCTTACATCGAGCCGTATCAGGGGGCCGCAACTGGCGTCGGCGGCATCCTGCGCGACGTCTTCACCATGGGCGCGCGCCCGATCGCCGCGATGAACGCGCTGCGCTTCGGCGAGCCGGATCACCCGAAGACCCGCCATCTCGTCTCCGGCGTCGTCTCGGGCGTCGGCGGCTATGGCAACTCCTTCGGGGTGCCGACGGTCGGCGGCGAAGTCGAGTTCGATGCACGCTACAACGGCAACATTCTGGTCAACGCCTTTGCCGCCGGTATCGCGAAATCCAACGCCATCTTCCTCTCCGAAGCCAAGGGCGTGGGCCTTCCGGTCGTCTATCTCGGCGCCAAGACCGGCCGCGACGGCGTCGGCGGCGCGACGATGGCCTCGGCTGAATTTGACGAATCGATCGAGGAAAAGCGCCCGACGGTTCAGGTCGGCGACCCCTTCACCGAAAAGTGCCTGCTCGAAGCCTGCCTCGAACTGATGAAGACCGGCGCCGTCATCGCTATCCAGGACATGGGTGCGGCCGGCCTCACGTGCTCGGCCGTCGAAATGGGCGCCAAGGGCGATCTCGGCATCCTGCTCGAGCTTGACAAGGTGCCGGTGCGCGAGGAGCGGATGACCGCCTACGAAATGATGCTGTCGGAAAGCCAGGAGCGCATGCTCATGGTCCTGCAGCCGGAGAAGGAAGAGGAAGCCAAGGCGATCTTCGTTAAATGGGGTCTCGATTTCGCCATCGTCGGCAAGACCACCGATGACCTGCGCTTCCGCGTCGTGCATCAGGGCGAGGAAGTTGCCAATCTGCCAATCAAGGATCTCGGCGATCAGGCGCCGGAATATGACCGTCCCTGGCGCGAATCGGGCAAGCAGGCTCCCCTGCCCGCCAATCTCGTCACCGCGCCCCAGGATTATGGCCAGGCGCTGCTGCAACTCGTCGGCTCCGCCAACCAGTCGAGCCGCCGCTGGGTCTATGAGCAGTACGACACGCTGATCCAGGGCAATTCGCTGCAGCTTCCGGGCGGCGATGCCGGCGTCGTGCGCGTCGACGGCCATCCCAGCAAGGCGCTCGCCTTCTCCTCCGACGTGACCCCGCGTTATGTCGAGGCCGATCCTTTTGAGGGCGGCAAGCAGGCGGTTGCCGAATGCTGGCGCAACATCACCGCGACAGGCGCGGAGCCGCTTGCCGCCACCGACAACCTCAACTTCGGCAACCCCGAAAAGCCCGAGATCATGGGCCAGTTCGTTCAGGCGGTGAAGGGTATCGGCGAAGCCTGCCGCGCGCTCGACTTCCCGATCGTCTCCGGCAACGTCTCGCTCTACAACGAGACCAACGGTATCGCCATCCTGCCGACGCCGACGATCGCAGGTGTCGGTCTGTTGCCGGACTGGCGCAAAATGGCCCGCATCGGCGGCGCCAATGACGGCGACAAAGTGATCATGATTGGTGTCGACGGCAGCCATCTCGGCCAGTCCGTCTATCTGAGAGACGTGCTTTCCAGCCGCGAAGGTCCTGCGCCGGAGGTCGATCTGTTCGCCGAGCGCCGTAACGGCGATTTCGTCCGTTCCGTCATCCGCAATGGCCAGGCGACCGCCTGCCATGACATTTCCTCGGGCGGCCTTGCCGTCGCGCTTGCCGAAATGGCCATGGCATCGGACAAGGGCCTGACGATCGATCTCGGTGAATGCAAGGGCGCTCCGCATGCGCTGCTCTTCGGCGAGGATCAGGCCCGCTACGTGCTGACGATCCCGAGCGATGTCGCCGATTTCATCTGCGCCAATGCGGAAGGCGCCGGCGTTCCCTTCCGCCGTCTCGGTACGGTCGGGGGATCGGCGCTCGTCGTCGGCGATCTCATCTCGCTGCCGATTCAGCAATTGCGCGATGCCCATGAATCGTGGTTCCCTGATTTCATGGAAGGCCGCGGCGAACTCGCTGCGGAATGATGCGCAAGGAGTAACGATCATGGCCATGAAACCCGGCGATATCGAAGACATGATCAAGGCTGGGATTCCCGGTGCCAAGGTAACGATCCGCGATCTGGCGGGCGACGGCGATCACTACGCCGCCGAAGTCGTCGCCGAAGCCTTCCGCGGCAAGAGCCGCGTGCAGCAGCACCAGATGGTCTACGAGGCGCTGAAGGGCAATATGGGCGGCGTCCTGCACGCCCTAGCCCTGCAGACTTCGGCACCGGAATGAGATTTCGCCGCTATAGGAATGGGTGAGCCCGGCCTCAACCGGGTATCCTCTTTTCGTCGGTGCCGGCAAAGACCGAGGCTGGCATCGGTCCTGATGTCATCAGCGTGAAATCGAACGACGCCTTGAGATCAGGCCCAAGCACATATTGCCGATGGACGCGCAGCTGGTCCTTGCGGATCTTGCGATAATGCTCAGGCGTCAGCATCTGCTTGACGCGGATCAGAAGAATCTCCGCAGGGCGCGCGTCAGCATGGCCCGAGACGGCGACGACGGGCACCTTGTAGAAATTGATCGAGTCCGTCAGGCACTGGACGTCGAGCCAGAAGATCTCGGGACACCGGGCAATGAGGCCAACGCGAGCGCGAAGCAGCGTCGCCGACGACATCAGCCCGCATTGCAGGATGGCGCTGCCGAGCGTCGCAAAAACCACGCGCTTGCCCATGAAGATCTCTGGCTCCCTTTCAAGCAGAATACCGATAACGTGGGCGGCGACGCTCGAACCCATGCTGTGTGAGGAGATCACATATTCGTCCGCCTCTTCCGCCAGCGCCTTACGCACGGCGGTCGCCCGATCCTCGAGCCAATCGTTGAATTCAGTCCGGTCCATCCGTCCAAGAGCTACGGCCATCTCCCAATCGGCGAAGAGATGCAGCGTATGGAACCGTTCGGAAAACGGCAGAAAGGCGAAGACAAAGAAGCAGAGCGCGAGCAGCCCGCTCCAGAGCATGTGCCACGGCGAAAAGCCGAGAGCATAGGGCAGGATGGCGATCTGCGCAGTCAACACAATCGCGAGCGCCGTCAGCAGGAATGGAAAGAGGAAGAACAGGCCGAAACGCCATGCATGGCGGAAGTATCCCCGCATGCCGCCCTCAAGCATGATCTGCGCACAGCTTCGGAAACCTGCCATGATCTGGCCGAGCGTGCCGCGGGCGCGCAGCCGGCGCACGAAGACGTCGTGATCGACCATGTGGATGCGGCTCTTCGTCTGCCAGCCGGCAGATCCGGTCTCCTCCTCGGGCGGCGTTTCATCGGTTGCCGCGGCGCCGGTGGTGACCACGAAGCTGAGGGGATCTCCTCCCTCATCCGGCGCTCCCGCCTCGACCGAATAGCCCCACACTGAGGCGCTCTGCCTGGCCGAACGTTCGTAGCGCGCCCTGTGGGCAACGCCGTCCAGCGGCTCGAAGCCCGGGAAATGCAGGACGACCCGCTTCTCGATCAATTTCATTCTGTTCTTCCGGCCGGGCAAATGGCCGGCATGTTGATACGATCCGGCTGCTGGTCGCGGTGGCTTCGCGAAAAAGCAGGTATGATCTCAAAGCCGTCTTGCTAACCGAACTCTTCCGGAATTCAATAGCGGCTATGTCGTTTTCACCGCGAGCGGAGGGGTTTGTGGCCGATCTTGTTAAAGAATTGATATCGGGCGTCGTCGACAGTGTGCTGAAGGAAATCTTGAAGAAAACCACCGGCCGCGTGACGACGAAGCGGAGCAGACGCAAGACGCGCGCTGCTGCGCCGACCCCGGCTTCTCGCAAGACAACCTCCACCAAACGCAAACCTGTCCGCAAACAGGTCAGCAAACGCCGCACCGCCGCCGGCCGCAGCCGTCAGCGCCGCAGTTGAGGCATCACGAAATCAACATATAACCGCTTTGAGGCGCGTCGGACTCCGGTAACGAAAGAGCCGGCATCCCGCTTACGCGTCTTCGCACTCTCGCCAAGGATCAGAACCGTGAAGCGCATTCTGAAAATCACTTTTGCGGCCGTCATCACCATCTCTCTCATTGCAGTCGCCAGCGTCTACGCCCTGTCGGAGAGGCGCCTTGCCAGGACATATGACCTTGCGGCGACCGACTTCACTGTCAGGACGACGCTATCACCTGAGGAAGCAGAACGCCGCGCCCGCACGTTGATGTGCGGCGGCTGCCATCACGATGCCGGGAATGTGCTGGTCGAGGAGCCTGGTGTCGGTCGCATCATTGCGCCGAATTTGACCCGCTTCGCGCCGATGTATAGCGATGCCGAACTCGTGCGCCTCATCCGCCATGGCGTCAAGAAGGACGGCACCGGCGTCTTCATCATGCCGGCAAGCAACTTCGCCAATATTGCCGATGACGATATGGCGGCGATCATCGCCTGGCTACGCAGTCTCAAACAACTTCCCGATGCAGTCGAGGGAGCGACGCAATGGGGGCCGCTCGGTCGGATTGGCCTCGCGCTGGGCAAGGTCCCCTTTGAAGCCGATCTCGTCCCCGCCTCTGTCACGCCCATCGCCGCGCGTCCGGCCGATATCGGCGAATATGCCTTTCGAACCGACTGCAGCCACTGTCACAATCTCGACACGGAGAAGAGATCGGAAGTCCTCGTGGCGCCGGCGCTGCGGCCACTGGCACAATCCTATTCGCCGGCCGATTTCAAGACGCTGCTGCGTACCGGCAAAGCTGCCGGTGGGCGTGATCTCGGGTTGATGACCAAGGTTTCGCAATCGGATTTCAACCACTTCACCGATGCCGAAATAGACCAGATTCAAGCCTATCTCGCCCGGCAACCGTAACGGGACGGCAACAATCCTGAAGTGGTCCGACCAGATTGGTCTTTTTTTGGTTCGGGCGGGTGGAATTCCTGCTGCCGCATGCTATCTAAGGACAACGATTGAAACGGTGGGCCTTTAACCCGCCTGTTGAAAGGATCAGGTCCTATGAGCGGCATTCACGAATTCATCGACAACGAAATCAAGAGCAACGACGTCGTCCTCTTCATGAAGGGCACGCCGCAGTTTCCGCAGTGCGGTTTCTCCGGGCAGGTCGTGCAGATTCTCGATTACATCGGCGTCGACTACAAGGGCATCAATGTGCTCGCCGATTCGGAAATCCGCCAGGGCATCAAGGATTATTCCAACTGGCCGACGATCCCGCAGCTTTACATAAAGGGCGAATTCGTCGGGGGCTGCGACATCGTCCGGGAGATGTTCCAGGCTGGCGAGCTGCAGCAGCATCTCCAGGAAAATGGCATCGCCGTGCGCGGCGCCGCCTGACCTGACCGGTCACCGGGCGTCCGCCCGGTTTCCAAATCTGTTTCTCGAGTCCGAGGCGCTGCGCTGAGCAGCGCCTTGGCCTGTTTATGGGAATTTCCTTGTGACAGATTCATCACAAGCCGTGTCCGCGGGCCGCCTGCCCCTGGGCAAGCGTGAATTCATCGCGCTTGCCGCTTTCCTGATGGCCGTCAATTCGCTGGCGATAGACATCATGCTCCCTGCCCTGCAGCAGATCGGCGCGAGCCTCGGCGTCGAAAGCGAGAATCACCGTCAGTTCGTCGTCTCCACCTATCTCCTCGGCTTCGGCTGCGCCCAGCTTTTCTATGGCCCGCTCTCCGATCGCTTTGGCCGCCGGCTGCCGCTCTTGATCGGCCTCTTCATCTATATCGCGTCGGCTATCGGAATCGTTTTCGTCCCGTCATTCGCTGGCCTGTTGGTACTGCGCTTCGTCCAGGGCGTCGGTTCCGCCGCCACCCGCGTGATCACCATCTCCATCGTCCGTGACATCTATGGTGGCCGGCAGATGGCCGAGGTCATGTCGCTGATCATGATGGTCTTCATGATCGTGCCTGTCATTGCACCCGGCACCGGCCAAGCGGTCATGTTCTTCGGCAACTGGCACCTGATCTTCCTCTTCATCGCCGCCATGGCGACTGGTATCGCCGTCTGGGCCTATCTCCGCTTGCCGGAAACACTGCATCCCGCCAATGTGAGGCCCTTCACCGCTCGCTCGATCTTCGGCGCCTTCAAACTAGTGCTGACCAATCGTGTCGCACTCTGCTACACCATCGCCAGCACTTTCATCTTCGGCGCGCTGTTCGGCTTCATCAATTCCGCGCAGCAGGTCTATGTCGGAATCTACGGCCTCGGGGTCTATTTCCCCTTTGCCTTTGCCGGTGTTGCGATCTTCATGTCCATATCGTCCTTCTTCAATTCGCGCTTCGTCGGCAAACTCGGCATGCGCCGCCTGTCGCATGGTTCGCTCCTCGGCTTTATCACCATCAACACCATCTGGCTGATCGTACAGATGATGAGTTCTGGGCCGATGCCCTTCGCCCTGTTCATCTCCTTCTTCGGCCTTGCCATGTTCCAGTTCGGTTGGATCGGCTCAAACTTCAACTCGCTCGCCATGGAACCGCTCGGCCATGTCGCCGGCACCGCCTCCTCCGTCCTCGGTTTCATGAGCACGGTCGGTGGGGCCTTGATCGGCGCCGGCATCGGTCAGGCCTTCGACGGCACGGCGCTGCCGATGGTCGCCGGTTATTTTGCCGTGTCGATCGTCGGCCTGATTTTCGTGCTGATTGCCGAGAAGGGCCGGCTCTTCCAACAGCATAACCCGGCCGTCTGAACGACCGGCCTCATCCGCATACGGGATTTCACCACATGACGCCGCCGCATAAACCGCACCAGGAAAACCAGGGCTCCCGCCGCATCGGCATGGGCTTCGGCGAGTTCGTCGTGACGATCGCCATCATGACCGCCAGCATCGCCATGGCGATCGACAGCATGCTGCCGGCACTGCCCAATATCGGCCACTCCCTCGGCGTCACCAACACCAACGACGCGCAGCTCATCATCGGCGTCTTTTTCCTGGGATTCGGCGTCTCGCAGATATTCTTCGGCAGCCTTTCAGATACGTTCGGCCGCCGCAATATCCTGCTCGGCGGCCTCGCCTGCTATGTCCTCGGCATGTTTGCCGCTGCGGCAACCGGCAGCTTCGAAATGCTGCTCGTCATGCGTTTCGTTCAGGGTGTGGGCGGCGCGGCCGTGCGCATCACCACCATGGCCATCGTCCGCGATTGCTTCGGCGGCCGCGAAATGGCCCGTGTTATGTCCTATGTCATGATCGTCTTCATGATCGTGCCGATCGTCGCTCCCTCAGTCGGCCAGCTCATCATCATCTACGCCAACTGGCACTGGATCTTCATCCTGCTCGGCATCGTCGCCACCATCCTGTTCGTCTGGGCTCTTCTCAGGCTGAAGGAATCGCTGCCGCCGGAAGAGCGCCTGCCGCTTTCGGTCAGCTCTGTCGTGGATGGTTTCAGGACCGTTCTCACCAACCGCGTCACCACAGGCTACATGATCGGCCTCACCATGTTCACCGGCGTCATTAGCGCCTATGTGATCTCGGTGCAGCAGGTCTTCGGCGAGGTCTACGGCCTTGGTGACTGGTTGCCGATCGCCTTTGCCGCCACCGCCGGCGGCATTGCCGTCGCCAATTTTGCCAATGGTTTCTTCGTGCGCAAGTTCGGCATGCGCCGCATCTCGCATGCCGCTTTGCTGATCTTCACGGCGCTGTCGGCTGTCGGCTTTTTCATTTCGCTGGCCGCTAAGCCGGACTTCGCCGTCGCCTACGGTATCTTCACCATCGTGCTGATGATGTTCGCCGTCATCGCCACCAATTTTACCGCCATCAGCCTCGAGCCGATGGGCAACCTCGCCGGCACCGCGACCGCCGTCACCGGCTTCGTCTCGACGACGGCAGGCGCCATTCTCGGTGGCCTGGTCGGCCAGATGTTTAACGGCACGGTACAGCCGCTCTTCGGCGGTTTCGCGCTCTTCGGTCTGGTGACGATCGCAGCTACTCTTTGGGCGGAGAACGGCAAGCTCTTCACCCACCCCGGCGACAGCCCGCAGCTCGATCCGGGTGCGGCCCATTTCTGACGCAGGCACGTGCGAAAGGCATCCCCATGGATGAGCCAATCTCGATCAGGCCTTATGGACCGGGCGACGCGGACGCGACGATCGAAATTTTCCTGCGCGCCATTCGCGAGGTCTCTTTGAAAGACTATTCCCGCGCTCAGATAGAGGCTTGGGCGCAGGTGGAAGATCGCGGCCTGTGGGCGGAGCGCAGGATAAGCAGGCCTGCCTGGATTGCAGAAATCGTCGGAAGGCCTGCAGGCTTTTCTGATCTTACCAGCGACGGATGCCTGGACATGATGTTCGTGCACCCTGAGCTCCAGGGACTAGGAATTGCAAGCCGCCTATTGAGCCGGGTCGAGGAGGAAGCTCTGAAGCTGGGATTCAGACGAATTCATACGGAAGCCAGCCGAACCGCCCGACCGTTTTTCGAGCGCAGAGGGTTTCGCGTGATAACGAAGCAAATCGTCGAGAAGCGTGGGCAAAGCCTGGAAAATTTCCTCATGGAAAAGCTCTACGGCTGATCCGCGGTAGCGGGAACAGACCGGCGTCCTGGCCATGAAAGAATTCCTCCAACGGCTCCGGCCGATATCCGAACTTTGCGGCCGGATTTTCATGTCTTCAGACGGTAAAAACCTCACGCCGCAGCACATCCCATGACGCCTTGTCGGGGGCAATCAACAGCCCGCCGCCGAGATGATGCGGCAGGTAGGGCGAGCCGTCGAAGCGCGCGGCATAGGCGCCTGCTTCCTGCGAGATCAACGTGCCGGCCAGATGATCCCAGGGCATCAGCTTGTTGTACATGAGGTAATGCACGTAACCGCCGGCAAAGGTGCGGTATTCGTGGGCAGCGCAGCGGTAGTTGGTCAGGAAGCGCACCTTGGCTAGATTGCCGAGGATCTCGGCACGCTTCTCCTGCGGCAGGTAGCCCGTCGAGGCCATGCCGACCATCTGGTCGAGCGCAACCGGCTCGGCCGAATACAGCCGCTGCGCCTCGCCGTCCGGCCGTCGCAGCCAGGCGCCAGCGCCCTTTTCTGCCATCACCCAGTCGTCGCCCATCGGATCGTAGATGATGCCGGCAACGGTCTCGCCCTTGGAAACGACGGAGGCCATGACGCCGAAAGCGGGAATGCCGGAAGCGAAATTGAACGTGCCGTCGACTGGATCGACGACGATAGCGAGATCGGCATGTTCAAGCCCGCCAAGCAGTGCCGCATCGGCAGCGACCGATTCTTCGCCGAGGAACAAGGCTTCCGGCCAGAGCTTTGCCGCTTCCGCCTTGATCATCCGCTCGGCCTGCTCGTCGGCCTCAGTGACGAGGTCCGTTGCCTCGCTCTTTGCCCGCACATCATCCTGGCCGAGCCGGCGGAAGCGTGGGAGAATCTCCGCCTTCGCCGCTCGGCGCAGCAGGTCGGCAAGAACGGTCACGTCGACAGTCGCTGTCATGTCAAATCCTTTCGGGTCCGGCCTTTCGAGAAAGGCCTCAAATCAGATGCCGACGATCTCGCGGCGGATCAGCTGCCAGGTTTCCCTGTCGGGCGCGGAGATGATGCCGCCCGTGGTTTCGCCCGGACGATAGGGCGTTCCGTCGAATTTTGCCGTATGGCCGCCAGCCTCCTGATGCGCGAGCACGCCCGCCAGATGATCCCAGGGCATCAGCTTCGAATGCCCGATGAAATGCAGCTTGCCGGAGGCGACCATCCAGTATTCGTAGGCCGAGCAATTGAAAGCGAAGGTCATCCGAGCCTTCGCCATGTTGGCGCAGATGCGTGAACGATCGGGCTCGTCCATATGGCCCCATGACATGCCGCCGACCATCTGGTCCAGCGCCCCAGGCTCCGCCACCTTCAGCTTGCTCGACTGACCGTCCTGTCGTGTTAGGAAGGTCCCCGCCCCTTTGATCGCCGTCACCGTGTCACCGAGAACGGGATCGTGAATGATGCCGGCGACGGTCTCGCCCCTGACGGTGACCGCGAGTATTGTTCCAAAAACAGGAAGCCCGGCGGCGAAATTGAACGTGCCGTCGACGGGATCGATGACGAAGGCAAGCTCGGCATCGGCGAGCGCCGGCACCACCGACTTGTCGGCCTCATAGGCCTCCTCCCCGACGATGAGCGCTGCGGGAAAGCGCTCTTTCAAAGCAGCTGTGATCCTGTGTTCGGCAAGCAGATCGGCTTGCGTCACCAGATCGGTGGCCGAGGTCTTTTCCGAGACATCGGCAGCGCCCAGATTGCGGAAACGCGGCATGATCTCGGCTTGCGCCGCTTGCCTGACGCACTCGCCGAGGAAAAGAATATCCGTGTCAGAAATAGTCATGCGAAATCGGTCCTTCATGCAATGATGAGCCTGCATAGCCGGCCCTTCATGAAGGATCGGTGACGCCAAGGCTGGAAAAGTCGAAGAGTTTGGGATCGAGCAGGTGCGACGGGTTCACATGCGAAAGCGCCCGCAGCATCGTGTCCTTGCGCCCCGGCATGCGCCGCTCGATATCGGCGAGCATGTCCTTCATCGCATTGCGCTGCAGCCCGTCCTGCGAGCCACAGAGATCGCAGGGGATGATCGGAAACTGCATGGCGGCGGCGAACTTGGCGAGATCATCCTCGGCAGCATAGGCAAGCGGCCTAAGAACCATCAGGTCGCCCTCGTCGTTCAAAAGTTTTGCCGGCATCGAGGCGAGCCGCCCACCGTGAAAGAAGTTCATGAAGAAGGTTTCGAGAATGTCTTCGCGGTGGTGGCCGAGCACCAGCGCATCGCAGCCTTCCTCCCGCGCGATACGGTAGAGATTGCCGCGCCGCAGCCGTGAACAGAGCGAACAATAAGTCGCGCCGTCCGGCACTTTCTCCTTCACGATCGAATAGGTATCCCGATATTCGATCCGGTGCCGCACGCCGATCTCAGTTAGGTAATCCGGCAGCACGTGCTTCGGAAAATTGGGCTGGCCCTGGTCGAGGTTGCAGGCGATGAGCTCGACCGGCAGCAGGCCGCGCCATTGCAGATCGAGCAGCAGCGCCAGTAGCCCGTAGGAATCCTTGCCGCCGGAAAGGCCCACCAGCCAGCGCTTCTGTCCCTTCAGCATGTCGAAATCGTCGAAGGCCTGGCGTACCTGCCGCAGCAGCCGTTTGCGCAGCTTGTTGAAGGAGACCGAACGCGGTGCTTGGGAAAACAGCGCATGGCCGATGCCGCCATCGGCTTCGCCGGCTTCCAGATCATCGGCGATGTCGGCTGCGATATTCATTGCTTCGTCCTATCGAAGATTCATCCTTGCCTTAGCAGAAAGCCCTTCGCCAACACAGTCTCAATCGCCGAAAACCGACCAACCGGTGCGCGCTGCCAGCATCTCCAGCGCCACGGCGCCAAGCTGGGAATTACCGACCTTGTTCAACCCCGGCGACCATACCGCGATCGAGGCGATGCCGGGCGCCACCGCGAAGATGCCGCCGCCGACGCCGCTCTTGCCGGGCAGGCCGACATGATAGGCGAAGTCGCCCGAGCCATCGTAGTGGCCGCAGGTTAGCATCAGCGCATTGATGCGCCGCGCCCGCTTCGGCGAGACCACGGAATGGCCGGTCATCGGATTGCTGCCGCGCGCCGCCAGAAACAGTCCGGCACGCGCCAGCTGCTCGCAGCTCATCGCCAGCGCGCATTGATGGAAATAGACGCCGAGCACATGGTCGACGGGATGGTCGAGATTGCGGTAGGCGCGCATGAAATTGGCAAGCGCCACGTTGCGGTATCCCGTCTGCGTTTCCGAGCGCGCCACCTTGTCGTCGATGGTGATCGATTCGTCATCGGCGAGATAACGCACGAAGCGCAGCAGCTCACCGATCGCCTCGCGCGGCGCATGGCCGGCCATGACGACATCGCTGACAGCGATCGCGCCGGCATTGATAAAGGGGTTACGCGGGATGCCGCCCTCATGCTCGAGCTGGACGATCGAGTTGAAAGCCGATCCCGAAGGTTCGCGCCCGACACGCTTCCACAAGCCTTCACCGACCTTGCCGAGCGCCAGCGTCAGCATGAAGACCTTCGAAATGCTCTGGATCGAAAAGGCAATATCGGCATCGCCGACCCGGTAGACCTTGCCGTCGACAGTGACGATCGCCATGCCGAACTGCCGCGGATCGACCTTGGCGAGTTCCGGAATATAGTCGGCTACCTTACCCTCGCCGACACGCGGCAGGATATCGCTGTAGATGCTGTCGAGGGTCGCCTGCAAATCCGCCATCGCTTCTCTCCGGATAACAAAAAAGCCGCCCGAAAGAGCGGCTTTTCCATATGCGAAAACGCCTGGTGCTTCTTAACGCGAATAGAATTCTACGACCAGATGCGGTTCCATGACGACCGGGAACGGAACGTCGCTGAGCGTCGGAACGCGGCCGAAAGTGGCGACCATCTTGTTGTGATCGACTTCGATATAGTCGGGAACGTCGCGCTCAGCGAGGCTGACAGCTTCCAGAACGGTCACGAGCTGCTTCGACTTCTCGCGAACTTCGATAACGTCGCCGGCCTTGCAGCGGTAGGAACCGATGTTGACGCGCACGCCGTTGACGGTCACGTGGCCATGGTTGACGAACTGACGGGCAGCAAAGACCGTCGGAACGAACTTGGCGCGATAGACGATCGCGTCGAGGCGGGATTCCAGAAGACCGATCAGGTTTTCGGAGGTGTCACCCTTACGGCGGGAAGCTTCTGCGAAGATCGCGCGGAACTGCTTTTCGCGCAGGTCACCGTAGTAACCCTTGAGCTTCTGCTTGGCGCGCAGCTGCACACCGAAGTCCGAAAGCTTGCCCTTGCGGCGCTGGCCGTGCTGGCCGGGGCCGTATTCGCGGCGGTTTACCGGAGACTTCGGACGGCCCCAGATGTTTTCGCCCATACGGCGGTCAATTTTGTACTTGGACGATTCGCGCTTGCTCATCGCATTTCCTTTCAAAGGTTTATGACGGTCTGTTGCCAAACCGCACGAAGGAAACACGCCCTCCTCTGATCTCTTCCGAGACCTGACAGGATGTTTCGGTTTCGCGAACAGAAACGATCCACGGGACATGTCAAATGAAACACCGGACATTGCTGCCCGGTGCTTGGCGCGGTCTTTAGAGGGCCGTCATGAAAATGTCAACTGCGCTAAAGCTCGAAAGAGCCACTATTCCGCAGCCAAAGGCTGATCGCCCGTATCCGGCGCGTTCGCGTCGCCGGGCGCTGTCTGGCAGTTCATGTCGGGGAAGGCCACGATGCGCTTGCCGGAGAAATCCGTATGCACGACGACGATCCCCTGCTCCTCGAAATAGCCGAGGAGCCGTCGGGCGCGGCGGGCGGAGTGGGTGCCATAGGCGCGGGCAATGCGCGCATCCGACGGGCATGCTTCGCCGCAGACGGCGGCCTTGGCGAGCATCAGGAAAACGCCCTGCAGATCATCGGTGACACCAGACGACAGCGACAGTGCCGTTGCCCAGGCTTCCGATCCGGCTGTTGCCGCATCGACGCCGGAGCGGGAGATCGCCACCCGCCTGCGGAAATCCGGAAGCGCTATCGGCGGCCCCGGCACACGGCGCATGCGCAGCCGCACGAGAAAATCCTGATAGAGCACGGAATCAGTGCGGAAAGCGGAAGCAGGATCGTCCAGGATCTCTGCAAGCACCCCGGCCAGGCGCTCTTCCCGCTCCTCTGGCGTTATCTCCGCCTGGCTCGCCCTCGCCTCTACCGGCGCCGGGGACGCCGCTGGCGTCGAGCGCGACAGCTCGGCCAGGATATCAGTCGTCGGTCGCGGCGCCGGCGGTACGCGACGCACGATCGGGCGCTGAAATTCCTCCGGATCGGGTGTGAAGATCAGGTCTTCCACATCCTGCGGCGCATCTGGCAATGGCATCAGCTTCGGGCTGGAGGAGCGCGCCGAAGTCTCCACCGCGCCGATCTGGATCGGCAGCGGTCGGCGCGACAAAGCCGGCCCGAGAGCAACGAAATTGCCGCGCTTTAGGTCGCGGAACATTTCCGCCTGGCGCCGGTCCATGCCGAGCAGGTCGGCAGCACGCGCCATGTCGATATCGAGGAAGGTGCGGCCCATCAGGAAGTTCGAGGCTTCCGCCGCGACGTTCTTGGCGAGCTTCGCAAGCCGCTGCGTCGCAATAACGCCGGCAAGCCCGCGCTTGCGGCCGCGGCACATCAGATTGGTCATCGCGCCCAAAGACATCTTGCGCGCATCTTCCGAAACATCACCGCCGACGGATGGCGCAAACATCTGCGCCTCGTCAACAACAACGAGGACGGGATACCAATATTCGCGATCGGCATCGAACATGCCGTTGAGGAAGGCGGCAGCGGCACGCATCTGCTGCTCGATATCGAGGCCTTCAAGCGTCAAGACACAGGAGACACGATGCTGCCGGATACGATTGGCGATGCCCGCCAATTCCGCCTCGGTCCGCTCGCCATCGACGACGACATGGCCGAACCTGTCGCTGAGCGTGACGAAATCACCCTCGGGATCGATGATGACCTGCTGCACCCATTGTGCGGATTGCTCGAGCAGCCGGCGCAAGAGATGCGATTTGCCCGATCCCGAATTGCCCTGCACGAGCAGACGCGTCGCCAGCAGCTCCTCGATATCGAGCGTCGCCGGGCTGCCGGACGCCAATCCCATATCGATGCCAACCTGCAATGCTGATCCTCGCGGCGAAGAGACTCACATGAACGAAACGCCATTCTTCCGAAGCGGCATCGCCCCGTCTATCAAAGAATGCGCGGTTTTTCAGGGCCGGATTTTGCCAACCCACAGGACAATTCCTTCACGCACTGAGGCCGAATCCCTGCATCAATCGCCGCGTGGCAAAATCGGGATTGCCTGACGTAAAGACGGCAAAGTCGAAATTGTCGGGATGTACGGCATCGGCAACCAGCGGCACGAGCGTCCGGGCGCGCCGGGCAATCGCCTCGGCTGGATCGAGCCAATCGACCGGCCAAGGGGCAAGCCGGCGGAAAAGATTGGCCATAAAAGGATAATGCGTGCAAGCAAGCACCACGATATCGGTCTTGTGGCCGTCCTTCTCGACGAAGCACTGGTCGATCTCGGCAAGCACCGCTTCGTCAGAGACGGTGTCGCCGCGAATATAGGCTTCGGCCATGCGCGCAAGGTTTTCCGAGCCGACGAGCCGGACATGGCATTGCTGCGCGAAGGACTGGATGAGGTCGCGCGTATAGGCGCGCTTGACCGTCCCCGGCGTCGCCAGCACCGAAACCAGGCCCGAGCGCGTGCGCTCCGCCGCCGGCTTGATCGCCGGCACGGTGCCGACGAAGGTCATCTGGGGAAAAGCGGCACGCAGATCGGCGCCGACGAGCGTGAAGGCGGTATTGCAGGCGATGATGCAGACTTCGGGATCGTAATCCTGAAGCAGCTTGCCGAAGAGCCCGATGATGCGCTCTTTCAGCGCCTGTTCTTCCCAACCACCATAGGGGAATCCGGCATCATCGGCGACATAGACGAAGCCGCGCTCCGGCATCAGCACGCGCGCTTCGCGCAGCACCGTCAGCCCGCCAATGCCGGAATCGAAGACAAGGACGGGTTTCAGCTCATGCGTCGGTGCTGTCATCAGTTGGCGCTTCCTTGCCGGATCTGGTGAAACCGCCTTTGCGCGGACTGTTGCGGGAAAAGCGATCGAGGGAGGAGATGACGCCGCGCAGCACGCTGATTTCCTGTTCCGTGAAGGCCCGGCGGGAGAGAACAGCGCGAAGGTTGTCTACCATTTTCGGCTTTTTCGAGGGCGGATGAAAATAGTTGCGTGACTCGAGCGCTTCTTCCAGTTGGTCGAACAGGCCGAAGAGCTGCTCCTTGGTGGAAGGCCGCTGCTCGAGCGCCTGGAACGGTACGGCTTCCAGATCTTCCATGCCGGACTTCATCCATTCATAGGACATCAGAAGCACGGCCTGAGCAATATTCAGCGAGGCGAAGGCGGGATTGACCGGGAAGGTCACGATCTCGTCGGCCAGCGCCACTTCCTCATTGGTCAGGCCCCAACGCTCGCGGCCGAAGAGAATGCCCGTTGCCTCGCCCGCCCGGAACCTTGTGCGCAGCGTTTGAGCGGCAAAGACCGGGGAGCGCACCGGCTTATAGTTGTCGCGGCTGCGCGCCGTCGTCGCATAGACGAAATTGAGATCGGCGATCGCCTGCTCCAGCGTGTCGTAGACCTTCGTCGCCTCGATCACGTGGTCGGCCTTGGAAGCCGTCGCCTGCGCCTTCTCGTTCGGCCAGCCGTCACGCGGATTGACGAGACGCAGTTCCGCAAGGCCAAAATTCGCCATGGCGCGCGCCACCATCCCGATATTCTCGCCCATCTGCGGCTCGACCAGAATGATGGCCGGCCCTTCGGCCAGAAGTTGACGCTCGCTGTTCGTGCCTGCCATGGTCTTATCCCTGTTTCGAGCGCGCAATAGCCTCGCCCGGCGCAAACGGCAAGACGTCGGCCCGCGGATAGAGCCTTTCCAAGGCCGAACCGATCATTTCCAGCCCTACCCTGGCGCCCTCGCGCGACACAGGCAGGTGTCGCCCCATCGTCCGCGATGTCTTGCGCTTGATAAAGAAACAGGTCGAGCCGCGCGGAGCCGCATCGTCGATCAACGCCAGATCGGCCGCAATCAGTCTCTTTTGGTCGTCGTCGACAGCAGGCGCATCGTGGCTCTTCGCCAGGATGCGCGCCCAATAGGTGGAAGACAGGAAGATCGCCAGCGTCTGGCGGATCTGGCCCGGCCGCGTCACCATCGACCACGAGGAGCCGAGTGGCCGGGCCGCCACTGTCACGTCGCGGTAGCAGGCATCGATCTTCTGGGACAGCGCGATCAGCTCGAAACCACGCTTGCCCTCGCCGATCGCACCGAGCAGCTCGCGCAGCGCCTGGAACCAGTGGGCAAGTGCTGCATCGAGCGCGCCGCGCGTGCGGGTGGGGAAGACGACGAAGGCGACCGCCGTCCCCGCTGCCGCCCCGATCATGGTCTCCCCGATGCGCAGCCTCAGGAGATCGAGCGTCAGCACGCCTGTCATGCCATAAACCAGGCAAAGCACGATCGAGATGAAGAAGGTCATCGTCGCATAGGAAACCTGCAGAAAATAGAAGGCGAGGAAAATGCAGACGACCCCAACCGGAATGGCGATTTCAGGCTCACCCGAAATCAGCGTCGCAAGCCCGAGCCCGATGGCGATTCCGAATACGGTGCCGAGCGAGCGCGACAGCGCCTTCATCGCCGTGTCGCCGCGCGAATTGGTGTTGGTGAAGACGAGGAAGGAGGAAAGCACCGCCCAGAACCAGCGCTCGCGCGACAAGAGCAGGCCGAAGCTCATCGCGATTGCTGATGCGAGCGTGATCTGCAACGCCGATCGCAGCAGCGGATTGGCAAACGAAAAGTCGATCGGCTGCGGCTTCGCCGTGTCCTTGACGTCATCGATGGCGGAAAAGCCGGATGCCTGCCCTTCGCCGATCGCCTGCGTCAATTGCTGCCGCGCTTCGCCAAGCCAGAGAAGCGCCCGCACGGTTTCCTCTTGCGGCCGATCCGCGATGCCTTCGGCGATGTTCTCGTATCTTGCGAATTCCCCGGCATCGCCTTCGATCACCGCATGAACGAGCGCAAAGGGCGGCGGGCTCTGGAAGCTCAGCACAATGGCACTCTCGGCGGCCAGATGCGCATCGAAGAGCTGGATCGCCAGCTCAGCAGCCGGATTCGCAGCACCGTCGAAGACGCCGCCCGGCGGACGCGGAATGAAGGTCTCGGCCATCAGCACCACTTCTTTCAGCCGCTCTTCCAGCTGACGCAGTTCCTGCCGATCGGCTTCTCCGATCTCGGTGCTGCCTGCAAGGGTCGCGAGCTTGAAGAGGATCTGGCTGATGCGTCCCCTGACGCTCTCGAGCGAGCGCAGCAGGTCGCGCCGCCAGTCGTCGGGCAGGAGCACCGCCCTCACAACATGCCCGACGAGCACGGAGACGACAGGACCGATCGCCACATACGGCAGTTGGGCAAGCGATGGCCTGAAATAGGCGCCCATGAAATATGAAGTGAAGGCGAACATGCCGATCGCAAAGCCGCGCGGCCCGAACACGCGTCCTGCGGATGCGAGCATGATGATGAGGAGGAAAACGAGATCAGAGAGCAGGCGGCGATCCTCGAGCCCGGCCGCGATGCCGACGACGGCAAGGCTTGCGACACAGCCGAAGAGCCGCGTTACCAGCTGGCGCGAACTCCCTTTGTCGCGCACTGCCACTCCTCCCTCGATCGACAATACGATGCCGAGACCGAACGCTGCCGTCGGCAACGGCGCGATAAGGGCCTTGATGGCAAGCAGGATGAGGAATGAAAGAACGATCGTCAGCGTCACCCGCAAGCCCATGCGCAGGCGCGAAAGCGCCGGATCGTTGGCAAGCAGCCAGTCGCGGAACTGAAAACCGGAAAACAGGTGCATGAGCCCCTCATGCCATGAAGCATCGATAGAACGGAAATCAAATCGCCGGAGACCATTCTCCCCGACACCGCTTGAATGTCGCGCGCTTACTGGCCCTTGGCAATCTGTGCCATCGTCGCCTTCAGGGAATCGCGGGCCTGCGTCTCAATATTCTCGGTGACGATGTCGTCGATCACCGGATTGCCACCCTCCTCGATGACTTCGAAGCGAACCGTCGTATAGTCCTTGGCGTCGGGCGCGTCCGAGCAGGCGGATTTCCGGAAGCGAACAGTCACCTCGGTCGCCCCGTTGACCGGCGCCGCCGCGGTCATCGTCAGGTCCTGCAGAGGGCACGCATCCTGGCCGTTGACGATGACGTCGTAGTCGAACGGCGATATGCCGTCGTCGTCGACGGCAGGAAACTGCGCGGCCGCCTGATATCTCGCGACGAAATCCTTGCTGTAGAGATGGTCGAGCCGGCTCGCATCGAAGATATCGGTCCAGTCGCTATTGTTGTCGGCCCAGTTGCTCTTGGTCGCCTCCATCACCTCCTTGACGGGAGCGGTGGCGTCGGCGGCGTGGCCGATGCCTGAAGAGGCGATAAGACTGGCGATGATGAGGGCAATTGTCTTCATGGTCGAATGTTCCGGGCGGGGCAAATCAGCCCGGACACTAGTCAGATTTCCGCGCTTGGCAATGCCGGCAAAATCGCATTGCCGGACCCGTTGCAGCTTTGCGTTCCCGGTTCACAATGCTATAGCGCTCCGGATCATATCACCCACCGGGACCCCGTCCCCATCCAAGCTTGAACGAGGCAGATACATGAAGAAGATCAAGGTCGCCAATCCCGTCGCCGATCTCGACGGCGATGAAATGACGCGCATCATCTGGCAGCTTATCAAGGACAAGCTGATCCATCCGTATCTCGACCTCGACATCGACTATTACGACCTCTCCGTCGAAAACCGCGACGCCACCAACGACCAGGTGACGGTCGATGCCGCCAACGCCATCAAGAAGTACGGCGTCGGCATCAAGTGCGCGACGATCACGCCGGATGAAGCCCGCGTGAAGGAATTCAACCTCAAGGAAATGTGGAAGAGCCCGAACGGCACGATCCGCAACATCCTCGGCGGCGTCATCTTCCGCGAGCCGATCATCTGCCGCAACGTTCCGCGCCTCGTTCCCGGCTGGACGCAGCCGATCGTCGTCGGCCGTCACGCTTTCGGCGACCAGTACCGCGCCACCGACTTCAAATTCCCCGGCAAGGGCAAGCTGACGATCAAGTTCGTCGGCGAAGACGGCACCGTCATCGAGAAGGAAGTCTTCAACGCGCCGGGCGCCGGCGTCGCCATGGCCATGTACAACCTCGACGAATCGATCCGCGAATTCGCCCGCGCCTCGATGATGTACGGCCTGATGCGCAAGTGGCCGGTCTACCTGTCCACGAAGAACACCATCCTCAAGGCCTATGACGGCCGCTTCAAGGACATCTTCGAGGAAGTCTACGAGACCGAATTCAAGGATCAGTTCAAGGAAGCCGGCATCACCTACGAACACCGCCTGATCGACGACATGGTCGCCTCGGCGCTGAAGTGGTCCGGCGGCTACGTCTGGGCCTGCAAGAACTATGACGGCGACGTCCAGTCCGACACGGTTGCCCAGGGCTTCGGTTCGCTCGGCCTGATGACCTCGGTCCTGCTCACGCCCGATGGCAAGACGGTCGAAGCCGAAGCCGCCCATGGCACGGTGACGCGCCACTACCGCCAGCATCAGAAGGGCCAGGAAACCTCGACGAACTCGACCGCTTCGATCTTCGCCTGGACGCGCGGCCTCGCGCATCGCGCCAAGCTCGACGACAATGCCGAGCTCGCCCGCTTCGCCTCGACGCTCGAAAAGGTCTGCGTCGATACCGTCGAATCCGGCTTCATGACCAAGGATCTGGCACTGCTCATCGGCCCGGATCAGCCGTGGCTTTCCACCACCGCCTTCCTCGACAAGATCGACCAGAACTTGCAGAAGGCCATGGCGTAAGCCTGTCCTTTCGATATAGCATTGACGCGGCGGGGATTTCCCCGCCGTTTTCATTTTGGGAGAATGGCAAATGACGACGACCGTGCGCCTGCTCGACCCTTCTGACCGAGCCGCCTGGGAGCCCCTATGGGCAGCCTACCAGCGGTTCTATGACGTCGTGATCCCCGCCGAAACGACCGATCTTACCTGGGCCCGCTTCCACGATCCTGATGAAATGATGCAAGCGCTCGGCGCCTTCGACGACAACGGCCGTCTCGTCGGCATCGTGCACGCGATCTTCCATCGTTCCTGCTGGCTGCCGCAATGGACCTGCTATCTGCAGGATCTCTATGTCGAGAACGATCAACGCGGGCTCGGTACCGGCGCCGCGTTGATCGAGGCTGTCGCCGGGCTGGCGCGGCAAAACGGCGCCGGCCGGCTCTACTGGATGACGCACGAAAGCAACGCCACCGCGCAGCGCCTCTACGACAGGATTGCCGAGCGCTCTGGTTTCATTCAGTACCGAAAGGCACTTTAGGCGCGAGACTTGCACAAAGACCTCATCGCTCTATTGATTCTGGCGACGGCAATAGAAAAGCCAAGGGAACACGAGGAGACGTCATGACCGAAGAACTGGTATTTTATACGAACCCGATGTCACGCGGCCGCATCGCGCGCTGGATGCTGGAGGAAATCGGCCAGCCCTATCGCACCGAACTGCTGACTTTCGGCGAAACCATGAAGGCGCCGGAATATCTTCGGGTCAATCCGATGGGCAAGGTGCCGGCAATCCGCCACGGCGATACCGTCGTCACCGAATGCGCGGCGATCTGCGCATATCTCGCCGACACTTTTCCCGAAAAAGGCCTGGCGCCCAAGCCGGAGGAGCGCGCCTCCTATTATCGCTGGATGTTCTTTGCAGCCGGCCCGCTTGAATCGGCGGTGACGATGAAGGCTCTCGGTTTCGAAATTCCTGCGGAACGCCTGCGCATGGCCGGTTGCGGCAGTTTCGGCGACGTCATGAACACGCTTGAGATGGCCGTCTCCCAATCGACCTACATCGCCGGTGAGCGCTTTACCGCCGCCGATGTCTATGTCGGCGCTCATGTCGGCTGGGGCCTCGGTTTCGGCAGTATCGAGAAGCGCCAAGCCTTCATCGATTATTTCGGCCGCATCAGCGAGCGCGAGGCCTACAAACGCGCCAGCGCGCTGGACGACGAGGCCGGCAAGACGATGCAGGCTGCCTGACCCGCAACCCGGCGCGGCGGCCAGGCTGCCGCTCCGGATATTAGCCGTCAGGCAAGCGGCATGTGGATATCCGTCATCAATTCCGTCGGCGGCACATCGCGCGGATTGTTGAGATATTCTTCGAACATGACCCTGTCCTTCAATTGCCGGCCGGATTTCGGCAGCCATTCGGCAAAGAGCCACTGATAGGACTTCGGCATGTTCGCATAGGGCCCCTTGTGACGCAGCACGGCATAATCGCCGCCGTCAATCACGCGCCGCTCGAACGGCGCCTCGGCCGGTACTTCGGCAGCGCCCGTGACGCAGGCAATCGAGCGCAGCCTTTCCTCCGGCACGACGTCGGGATCGTCGAGATAGACGCCGATCATCCGCATGTCGGGTCTGGCGAGGCCGCGGGCGTAAAGCGTGCCGAACAGGGTCTCGAAGGCCTTGTCGATCTGCATGTAGGAACCGGTATGGGGAACACCGATCAGCTCGATCGGTCCGATCGCGCGTATGGTAACGTCTAACATGGCTTTGGTCTTTCCGTTACGTGAGGGTTCGAAGGCTGTGTGGCTTCCCTCTTTCCGGTAGCGGGCCGGCGGCATGCCGTAGACCGACCTGAAGATGCGATTGAAGGATTGGAGATTGGGATAGCCTGATCGCTTCGCAATTTCGCTGACGGTAAGCTCCGTACGGACGATCTCGCCCGCCGCGCGATGCAGCCTGAGCCGCTTGACGGTGGCCGCCAGCGTCTCGCCATAGATCGCCCGGTAGATCCTGTGCCAGTGATAGCTCGACATGCAGGCGATCTCGGCAAGGCGCTCCATATCCAGCTCCTCGTCGAGATGGTCGTGAATATAGGCCGAAACCCGTCTCAGACGGCTTTCATAAAGTGCCCATGCCGTTTCGCCATTCATGTCAACGCCTCATGCAAATCGATCGACCGCAGAGAACCATATCCCGATTTGACAAATCCTGCTGATTTGGCCCGGGTCTGAATTGGAAAACGAAAAAGGCGGAGGCCAAGCCTCCGCCTTTCAAAATCTTCCCGTGAACCGGCAGGTCAGCCGGCGAGCGCCACGGCAACCGCCTCAATCGCCTCGTCTGCCTTGGCGCCATCCGGGCCGCCGGCCTGCGCCATGTCGGGACGGCCGCCGCCGCCCTTGCCGCCAAGCGCGGCGGAAGCCACGCGCACCAGATCGACGGCGCTGAAACGATCGACGAGATCGGGCGTCACGGCGACGACGGCACTGGCCTTGCCATCATCGGAAACGCCGATCAGCGTCACGACGCCGGAACCGATGCTGGTCTTGCCGTCATCGGCAAGCCCCTTCAGATCCTTGGGATCGACACCTGATATCGATTTGCCGAGGAACTTGACGCCTGCGACCTCGCGCACGGCATCGGCAGAACCGCCCTGCCCGCCGCCCATGGCGAGCTTGCGCTTGGCGTCGGCCAGTTCCTTTTCGAGCTTGCGGCGCTCGTCCATCAGCGCTTCGACGCGCGACAGAACTTCCGAAGGCTGAACTTTCAGCGAAGCGGCAAGCGTCTTCACGCGATCATCCTGCTCGGCGAGATATTCACGCGCCGATTCACCGGTCACCGCTTCGATACGGCGGACGCCGGCGCCGACGGCGCTTTCGCCGAGGATGCGCACGAGGCCGATCTGACCGGTGGCCGACACATGCGTGCCACCGCAAAGCTCGACCGAGTAAGGCTTGTTGCTCTTTGCGCCATGAAGGCCTGTGCCCATCGACACGACACGCACTTCATCGCCGTACTTCTCGCCGAACAGCGCCATGGCGCCTTCGGCGATGGCGTCGTCGACGCTCATTAGGCGGGTCGTGACAGGCGCGTTCTGCAGCACGATCTCGTTGGCCATCTCTTCGACGACCTTAAGTTCTTCGGCCGACATCGGCTTCGGATGCGACACGTCGAAGCGCAGGCGCTCGGGCGCGACCAGCGAACCCTTCTGGGCAACATGGGTGCCGAGCACCTCGCGCATCGCCTCGTGCAGCAGATGGGTTGCAGAATGGTTGGCGCGCAGCCGCGAACGGCGGGCATGATCGACCGTCAGCGCGACGGCGTCACCAGCCTTGATCACGCCTTCGACCACAGTTCCGGAATGTACGAAGAGGCCTTCGCCCTTCTTCTGCGTGTCCGTTATCTCGATCTTGCCGTGATCGGAGGAGATCACGCCGGTATCGCCCATCTGGCCGCCGGACTCGCCATAGAACGGCGTCTGGTTGACGACGATCTGCACCTTGTCGCCGGCCTTGCCCTCAGCCGCAACCGCACCATCCCTAACGATCGCCTGGACGACGCCTTCGGCGGTCTCCGTGTCGTAGCCCAGGAATTCGGTCGCGCCGTGCTTCTCCTTGAGCTCGAACCAGATGGTTTCAGTTGCCTTCTCGCCTGAGCCGGCCCAGTGCGAACGGGCCTCGGCCTTCTGGCGCTCCATTGCATCGGTGAAGCCGGAGATATCGACGCCGATTTCGCGGGCGCGCAATGCGTCCTGCGTCAGGTCGAGCGGGAAGCCGTAGGTGTCGTAGAGCTTGAAGGCGGTCTCGCCATCCAGCATGTCGCCCTTGGAAA
The DNA here is from genome assembly GCF_024721175.1 of Rhizobium sp. Pop5. NCBI lineage: Bacteria > Pseudomonadati > Pseudomonadota > Alphaproteobacteria > Hyphomicrobiales > Rhizobiaceae > Rhizobium > Rhizobium sp. Pop5. The sequence goes on from NZ_CP099399.1 coordinate 1,856,480, forward strand.
GGTCGGCAGTTGCGTCGGACAGAAGCGACAGACCGCGTTCCAGCGTCTTGCGAAAGCGGTTTTCTTCGAGCTTCAGCGTTTCGGAGATCAGCGCTTCGGCGCGCGTCAGCTCCGGATAGGCACGGCCCATCTCCTGCACCAGCGTCGGCAGCAGCTTGTACATCAGCGGCTCCTTGGCGCCGAGAAGCTGGGCGTGGCGCATGGCGCGGCGCATGATGCGGCGCAGCACATAGCCGCGGCCTTCATTCGACGGCAGGACGCCGTCGGCGATCAGGAACGCGGAAGAACGCAGATGGTCGGCGATGACGCGGTGGCTGGCACTACCTTCGGCCTTAACGCCGACGGCATCTTCGATCGTGCCGGTCAGCGTGCGGAACAGGTCAGTGTCGAACACGCTCTGGACGCCCTGCAGAATGCAGGAAATGCGCTCCAGGCCCATGCCGGTATCGATCGACGGACGCGGCAGCGGGTTGCGGACGCCCGGCTCGATCTGTTCGAACTGCATGAAAACGAGGTTCCAGAACTCCAGGAACCGGTCGCCGTCCTCTTCCGGAGAGCCGGGAGGGCCACCCCAGACGTTCTCGCCCTGGTCGATGAAGATTTCGGAGCATGGGCCGCAGGGGCCGGTATCGCCCATCTGCCAGAAATTGTCGGAGGTCGGAATGCGGATGATCTTGTCATCGGAGAAGCCGGCGATCTTCTTCCACAGGGCCGCCGCTTCCTCGTCCTCGGAATAGACGGTCACCAACAGGCGATGTTTCGGCAGATCGAAACCTTCCGTCACAAGCTTCCAGGCAAGCTCGATCGCATTCTCCTTGAAATAGTCGCCAAAGGAGAAGTTGCCGAGCATCTCGAAGAAGGTCAGGTGACGCGCGGTATAGCCGACATTGTCGAGGTCGTTATGTTTGCCACCGGCGCGTACGCATTTCTGCGAGGTCGTTGCCGTGGAATAAGGACGCTTTTCCAGGCCGGTGAAGACGTTCTTGAACTGCACCATGCCGGCATTGGTGAACATCAGCGTCGGGTCGTTACGCGGCACGAGCGGGCTCGAGGAAACGATCTCGTGGCCGTTCTTCTTGAAATAGTCGAGGAAGGTCGACCGGATATCGTTCACGCCGCTCATTCTATGCCCTTCAATGCTGCCCTAGGCAGGTAAATCTAAATCCATCGGCTTTTAACGTTCACCTCAGCCACTGTCCAGCCGACAAACAAAACCGGCCACATTCTGATCTGAGAATGCGGCCGGCTTTGACTATCACATAGACTGGCAGACGAACTGCGCGCGAAAACTACATTTCCGCCGCGTCGTCGCCGTCATTGGCATCCGGTCCGCCGTTCTGCAGGAAACGGTCGGCGATGAGGCCGGCATTCTGGCGCAGCGACAGCTCGATTTCGCGGGCGAGATCCGGATTGTCACGCAGGAAGGTCTTGGCGTTTTCGCGGCCCTGGCCGAGACGCTGGCTATTATAGGAGAACCAGGCGCCCGACTTTTCGACGATGCCGGCCTTAACGCCAAGATCGACGAGCTCGCCGGTCTTCGATACGCCCTCGCCATACATGATGTCGAATTCGACCTGCTTGAAGGGAGGCGCCATCTTGTTCTTGACGACTTTGACGCGCGTCTGGTTGCCGATCACCTCTTCGCGCTCCTTGACCGAACCAATACGACGGATGTCGAGGCGCACGGAAGCATAGAATTTCAGCGCATTGCCGCCGGTCGTCGTTTCCGGCGAACCGAACATGACGCCGATTTTCATGCGGATCTGGTTGATGAAGATCACCATGGTGTTCGACTTCGAGATCGAAGCGGTGAGCTTGCGCAGCGCCTGGCTCATCAGGCGCGCCTGCAGGCCGGGAAGGCTGTCGCCCATCTCGCCTTCGATTTCAGCGCGCGGCGTAAGTGCTGCGACCGAGTCGACGACCAGAACGTCGACAGCGCCGGAACGCACCAGCGTATCGGTGATTTCGAGCGCCTGTTCGCCGGTATCCGGCTGCGAGATCAGAAGGTTCTGAAGATCGACGCCAAGCTTGCGGGCATAGACCGGATCAAGAGCGTGTTCGGCGTCGACGAAGGCGCAGATGCCGCCCTTCTTCTGCGCTTCCGCGATCGTCTGCAAGGCAAGCGTCGTCTTGCCGGAGCTTTCCGGCCCATAGATCTCGATGATGCGGCCCTTCGGCAGGCCACCGATGCCGAGCGCGATATCGAGACTGAGCGAACCTGTGGAAACCGTCTCGATCTCGATAACATTCTCGTTCGAGCCGAGTTTCATGATCGAGCCCTTGCCGAACGACCGCTCGATCTGTGAGAGTGCCGCTTCGAGCGCCTTGCTTTTGTCCACCGATTTGTCCTCTACGAGCCGCAATGAATTCTGAGACATTCGATCCACCTTTAGGTTATTGACGCTGCTCAAGCAATGTCGCCGCTGATGCGAAGTTTGTACCCTATTTGTTCTAGTTTCGCAATGGGGTTGCAAATAATTGAAAGAATAAGGTAAAACGGCCTGTGTTCTATTTTTGTTTTATCGATGCAAAGCAACGGCTTAGTGTGCTTCGCGCAGTGAATGCGACCGCTTTGGGCTCCGTTCGATTCGCTCTGGGAGTGCAGAAATGAGCGGCAAGATTCTTGTTCTCGGCGGCGCCCATATCGATCGTCGGGGCCGCATTGCCGGCGAGACGGCACCAGGCGCCAGCAACCCAGGCACATGGTTCGAGGAACCGGGCGGCGGCGGTTTCAACGCGGCGCGCAATCTTGCACGGCTCGGCTTCGAGGTGACGATGATTTCGCCGCGCGGCGGTGATCCCATCGGTGAGATGGTCGGCGAAGCCGCCGATTTTGCCGGCATTGACGACCGGCCTTTCGTCTTCCTCGACCGCAAGACGCCGAGCTATACCGCGATCATCGAGAAGGATGGCAATCTCGTCATCGCGCTGGCCGACATGGAGCTCTACCGCTTCTTCGTGCCGCGGCGGCTGTCGATCCGCTGGGTGCGCGATGCCTTCGCTGCCACCGATTTCATTCTCTTCGATGCCAACCTGCCGGAGGAAACGGCAGCCGCGATCGTCGCAAGGGCAAAGGCGCTCCGCAAGCCGGTCGCGGCAATCGCCATTTCGCCGGCCAAGGTGGTGCGCCTCCTGCCCTGCCTCGATGGCATTGACTATTTATTTCTCAACGAAGCCGAGGCGGCAGCTTTGACCGGCCACCGGCCGGAGGAGGCCGCGGCCTGGCCGTCCCTGCTCGGTGACATCGGTATCGGCGGCGCGGTTGTCACCCGCGGCCAGCGCGAACTCGTCGCCTTCAAGGACGGGCGCGCGTTTGTCCTGCAGCCGCCGATCGCAGACACCGTCGCCGATGTCACTGGGGCGGGAGACGCTATGGCATCGGGTACGCTCTCGGCCCTCATGCTTGGCCACCCGCTCGAGGAGGCCGTCCGCCATGGCGCAGCCGCAGCGGCCCTCACCGTCCAGTCACGGCATGCCGTGAACGAAAATCTTTCGCCCGAATTGCTCCGCGACATGCTTTCGCTTGTCCCGGCGGCAAGAATTCTGCAATGAAGCGGCAACATCGATAAACGGATACGGATCATGACCAAACCCCTCTCGCCCCTGCTGCCCATTTCCTACTCGAAGGAAGTGGCCGCCGCCAAGCAGCGCGGCGCCCCGATCGTGGCGCTCGAATCGACCATCATCACCCACGGCATGCCCTATCCCGGCAATATCGAGATGGCCCGCAGCGTCGAGGCGATCATCCGCGAACAGGGTGCGGTGCCGGCAACGATCGCCGTCATCCACGGCACGCTGCATGTCGGCCTTGAATCCGCCGAACTGGAGCAGCTTGCCAAGGCAACCGAGGTGATGAAAGTGTCGCGCGCCGATCTCGCATTCGCGATCGCCGAGCGCCGCACCGGCGCCACCACGGTCGCGGCAACGATGATTGCGGCGGCCCGCGCCGGTATCCGCGTCTTTGCCACAGGCGGCATCGGCGGCGTGCATCGCGGTGCCGAGGAGAGCTTCGATATATCAGCCGATCTGGAGGAACTGGCGCGCACCGGCGTCATCGTCGTCTGCGCCGGCGCCAAGGCGATCCTCGACATTCCGAAGACGCTCGAAGTGCTGGAAACCCGCGGCGTGCCTGTCGTCACCTATGAGAGCGAGGAATTCCCGGCCTTCTGGTCGCGCTCCTCCGGCATACCAAGCCCGCTGTCGCTGAATAGCCCGGCGGCAATCGCCAATTTCCAGACGGTGCGCGAACAGCTCGGCATCGACGGCGGCATGCTCGTCGCCAACCCGGTGCCCGAGGCCGACGAGATCGCCCGCGAAGAGATGGAGATCTATATCGAACGGGCGCTTGACAGCGCCGAACGCGATGAAATCACCGGCAAGGCTGTGACGCCCTATCTGCTCTCGACCATCTTCGACCTGACGGACGGCCAGAGCCTGAAGACGAACATTGCGCTGGTGGAGAATAATGCGCGGCTTGCGGCGGAGATTGCGGTTGCGTTGGGTGAGTAATTTTTGAGGGCGGGCTAGTTCCGCCCTGTCTTTACCGGATTGCAGTGGGGTCACCCCCCTCTGCCCTGCCGGGCATCTCCCCCACAGGTGGGGAGATCGACAAGAGGCGTGCTCCTCCACATCTCTCCTGTTTCGCTGAATTGCAATGCTGATCGTTGGGGAAAGCCGCTGCGCCCAGCCGATCTCCCTCCTTGTGGGGGAGATGCCCGGCAGGGCAGAGGGGGGTGCTGCACGGCACAGCGTGCCCTCCGACAGCCACTTCCCTCACCCGTCCAGCGTCTCCTTCACCACCACCGCCAGCTGCTTCAGCGAAAACGGCTTCGGCAAAAATCCGAACTTCAGAATCCGGCGGCAAATTGCGGGCAAAGGCGTCTTCGGCGTAGCCCGACACGAAGATGAATTTCAGGTCGGGATAGGTCTTGCGCAGCTCACCCAACAGCGTCGGGCCATCCATTTCGGGCATGACGACGTCGGAAACGACGATGTCGACCTTGCCTTCAAGCTCTTCCATGATGCTGAGCGCCTCGACGCCCGAGCCCGCCTCGTGCACGGTATAGCCGCGCGTTTCCAGCATACGCTTGCCGCCGCGCCGCACGGCCTCCTCGTCCTCGACGAGAAGGATGACGGCCGATCCCGTCAGGTCCTCCGGCTGCTGCGCTGCCGGCGCCTCGGGCTGCATGCCGACCTCGGCGATGGCGCTATCAATCGCTCCCGCCTCGGCGGCAACCGCCGGCTCCGGAATATGGCGCGGCAGGAAGACGCGGAAGGTCGTGCCTTTTCCGACTTCGGACTCCGGCTGGATGTAGCCGCCCGACTGCTTGACGATGCCGTAGACCATGGCGAGGCCGAGGCCCGTGCCCTTGCCGACGTCCTTGGTGGTGAAGAAGGGCTCGAAGATCTTGTCCATGATCTCGGGCGCGATACCCGTGCCGTTATCGGCGACCTCGACCAGCACCATGTCTTCGGCCGGCATGTAGGAATAGTTGAAGGCGGCGACGTCGGCAGCAGTGAGATTGCGGGTGCGCAGCGTCAGCGTGCCGCCGTCCGGCATGGCGTCGCGCGCATTGACACAGAGATTGATCAGCACCTGCTCGAATTGCGAAAGGTCCGTTTTCACAGGCCAGAGGTCGCGACCATATTGCACGTCGAGCTTGACATTCGTGCCGGAGAGCAGCCGGTCGACCAGCATGCGCAGGTCGCCGACGACATCGGTCAGGTTCAGCACCGAAGGCCGCATCGTCTGCTTGCGCGAGAAGGCGAGCAGCTGGCGCACCAGCACCGCGGCGCGGTTGGCGTTGCGCTTGATCTCCATCAGGTCGGCGAAGCTTGCATCGGAGGGACGCGCTTGCAGCAGCAGATGGTCGGAAGAAAGCAGGATCGCCGTCAGCACGTTGTTGAAGTCGTGGGCGATGCCGCCGGCGAGCGTTCCCACGGCATTCATCTTCTGCGTCTGCGCCATCTGCGCTTCCAGCGCTTTCTGCTCGGTCACCTCGACGGCATAAACGATCGCCGCTTCCTCCGGTGCCTCATCGCTTTGGTCGATGACCGCATTGACGTAGAAGCGGAAATAACGTGCCTCGTCGGTCGGCGTGCGGGTGTCGAGCGGCGCGATGTCGCCCTGCCGGTCTTTCGCCGCCGCCAACGCTTCGGTGAGCTGCGGCCGGTCGCTTTCCTGGACGATGGTTTCAAGATGGGGCCGCTTTTCGAGATCGTCCCGCGAGACGACACTCGAAAACAGCTTCAGGAACGGCGCATTGGTGCGCAGGATGCGTCCGTCGCCATCGACCGAGGCGATCGCCATCGGCGTGTTGTTGAAGAAGCGGGTGAAGCGCATGGCGGCGGCTGACGCGGAGCGGCCGTTTTCGTCGCTCTTTTCGCGCGCCAGCACGATCGTCCGGCTTTCGCCGGGCGCACCGTCGCGCATCGAGGTGACGCTGTGGATGATCTGCACCGGCAGGCTCTGGCCGTTGGTCTTGCGCAAGTCGAGATCGAGCGTGACGGTCTTCTTCAGGCCTGGTTCGGCCTGCACCGACTGGATCAGCGCCAGCCCCTCGCCCGCCACGACGTCGCCGATCGTCATCGAGCCGGGGACGAATTTAGTCAGGTCGAGACCCAGCCACTCGGCAAGCGTCGCATTCAGATAGAAGATCTCGCCCTTCCTGCCGGCGGAGAAGAAGCCGGCAGGGGCATGGTCGAGATAGTCGATCGCGTTCTGCAGCTCCTTGAAGAAGCGTTCCTGGTCGTCGCGCTCGGCGGTGATGTCGGTAATCTGCCAGATCTGCAGCGGCTTGCCGCCATTGTCTTCCTGCTGCAGCAGTCGCGCCTTCAGCCGGTACCAGTGCGCGCCGGAATTGTTGCTGCCCGGCCCGACGGCGCGCAGCAGACGGAATTCCTCGCTGCCCTCCTTGCCCTCCCGCAGGCCGTTGACCAGCCTGTAAAGCGCCTCGTTGGATTCGCGGTGGCGAGACAGCAGCGTTTCCAGCGTCTGGACCTCGGTCGCCTTGCGCGCACCGGTCAGCGCGCCATAAGCGGCGTTGGCGTAGATGATCCGGCCCTTATCGTCGGTGATCAGCGTGCCGTCGGGGTGGCTGTTGAGGAAGGAGCGCGCCAGGCTGTCGGACTGGCGCTGCGGCATCACCTCGATGAAGCCGATGACCGAGGATACCAGGAAGAAGATGCCGACCATGGCGAGCACGCCGAGGCCGCCGAGCACGACCTCGTTGTCCAGCGACCGCTTGAAGACGACAAAGCCGCCGGCGGCGGCAATCAGCACGAGCGCCAGAAGAAGAATGCGCAAAACCGTGCCTGAACGCCCCCCACGATCCACAAGCGGTGCGTTATAGTCGTCGGCCTGACGCGGTTTCGTCATGTATTCCTCACATAAACCCTTCCGTCTTGGTCCTAGCACGAGGACGAAGCAGGAATCAGGCACTCTTTCCTTCTTAGCAATTTGCCACGCCGGCAAAAACAGCGGTAGCAGGCAAGACTGCTTGAATTCACAGGCAAGAGCGCCATCTGGCCCCGGAGTCCGCCACCATTGCCGGTAAAGGCATAAGGCCGGCAGGCGCGACCCGGCACAACACGAAATCGCGTTTGCACGTGACTGGACAAAACCGGCGGCCCTTGCCTAAGGAACGGAAAAGTCGTCAATATGTGCCAAATGTGAAATGGAGTGAGTGACTATGTTCGAGGATGTTGTCGGAGCTTATGGCGGTCGTTTCCTGCTTGCGGCCGGTGGCGTCGGCCTGGCGCTTCTCCTGCTCATCCTCGTTCTCTGGGTGATCCGCAACCGCGCGCCCTCGCCCTTCGTGCGCGGCGGCCGCAACCGCCAGCCCCGCCTGCAGGTGCTGGACGCCGCCGCCGTCGATACCCGCCGCCGGCTGGTGCTGGTGCGCCGCGATGACGTCGAGCACCTGATCATGATCGGTGGCCCCACAGACATCGTCATTGAAAGCCGCATCCTGCCCGAGGCGGCGCAACAGCCGGAAAGCGTCTTTAGCCAGCAACCGGTAGAGCAGCGGGCGATAACAGCCGCACGACCGGATACGCTGCCCCTTGCTTCGCCCCGTCCGCCGGTAGTAGCCCGCGTCGAGCCGGCCGCAGAACCTGCCTTCTCTACGCCGGTCTCGCCGGAACCGCGCCCGCGGCCCGAACCGCCGGTCCAGCCGATCGCCGCACCGCCCGTCGCCACGAGCCCGCTTCCTGCAGAACCCGTGATTCCCCCTGTGGCGACTTCTCCTTCCATCGAACGTGACATTCCGCTGCGTGCTGCCCCGCCGCAGCCGCGTCTGCCGGAGCGTCCCGCCGCTCCTCCAGCACCGCAGCCCGCGTCGTTCCGGGATGCCGCCAGTGCGGCCGAAATCCTCGATGCCGCCCGCCAGCGCGTGCTGCCGCAGCAGCGCATCGAGCCTGAGGTTTCCGCCCCGCCTTCCCAGGACATGCCGGCAGCCGCGCGCACGACCGAGGTCGTGGACGATGCGGCGGCGCAATCGGCAGCGATCCGACGTGACTTCCAGCGCGTGCTGGAACAGGAGATGTCGAATAACCTGACTGCCGAACGCATCGTGCCGGCCCCGGCAAATCAGCCGCCTCGCCAAACGACACCGCAGCCGGGGCAGCCGGGCAACCTGCCGCGCCGCGACCCCGAGATGGCACCGATCACCGGCGCTGATACCGAGCTGCAAAAAGAAGTCGCCCGTATCTTCGGTGAAATGAGTGTCAACCGCGACAAGTAAGGGAGCGCGCCGGTTCGCCGCAACGCTCCAGCTGCAAGTTGCATAAAAGCCGCAGGAATGCGGCTTTTCTGTCTCTGAATATGTCGGGGACTCCCTCTCGCGCCGTTCATTTGCTATCCCTACAGTTGAAGAGCGTTGGCGCACCGAGGTTCACTTTGCCTAAGTAAATACCGGTCTCACTCCAGTTTCACCCGTACTTCAGGACAGCGATGCGCTGTCTGGGTATGACCATGTTCATCGGGTGGTGGCGAGAGACCGGTTTGGCATTGTTCTATTGTGCCATGTGCAGCTCCCCTGCCTCAGCTCTTCAGCCGCCCAAGACATAGCCACGCCGTGCCCGCGAGGGTTTTCTCATGCACCATCTTGGTGGACTTCCGAAGGGAAGACCAAGACGACATGTGCAAGACGCTTCGGGTCCGATGGACCATCATAGCCAAGACGCCACCCCAGCCCTGGATTGCATGCGGGGGATGCGGCGGTCTCAAAGCATTCCAATCCAGCGACAAAATCCGGCTCAACGCCAACGGCCGCAAGCTGGATGCCTGGCTTATCTACAAATGCCTGACATGCGACAAGACATGGAACCGGCCGCTCCTTGAACGTCGCAACGTTCGCGACATCGATCCCGTGACGCTCGACGCGCTGCAATCCAACGATCTGGAATGGATCAGGGCGGAAACCTTCAATCTCGACGCTCTTCGACGCAGGTCGCAGCGCGTTGACGAGTTCGCCGACTTCGAAATCGCCAAGCAGATCGAGCGCGAAACGGCCGAGTGGACGCATTTGGAAATCGAACTCTCGGTTCCGTTTCCGATCAGAACACGTCTCGATCGTCTGCTGGCCTCCGAACTGAAGCTTTCTCGCTCCAGGCTGCAGGCTCTGCACGAGGATGGCATGCTTCGAACGGATCCACACCATGCCGACGTCATGCGGCGGCGGATCAAACACGGGATTCTTGTTGTGGCTGACCTCGCCGGGGAGGCCGACCGCGAACAATCGTGGAAACCTCTGGCGACGGGAGACCCGGCATAAACGAAAAGGCGCCGCGAGTGGATCGCGGCGCCTCTATCTCATGCCTGCATGAAAACCGTTATTCGTCGCGATAGACTTTTTCGCGACGTTCGTGGCGTTCCTGCGCCTCGATCGACAGCGTTGCGATCGGGCGGGCGTCGAGACGTTTGAGGCCGATCGGTTCGCCAGTTTCCTCGCAATAACCGTAGGTGCCGTCTTCGATGCGCTGCAACGCGGCGTCGATCTTGGAAATCAGCTTTCTCTGGCGGTCGCGGGCGCGAAGTTCGATCGCCCGGTCTGTTTCCGATGACGCACGGTCGGCGAGATCGGGATGGTTTGCGCTTTCCTCGGCCAGATGGTCGAGCGTTTCGCGCGCTTCTCTAAGGATATCGTTTTTCCAGGCGACCAGCTTTGCCCTGAAGTAGGCACGCTGGTTTACGTTCATGAACTCTTCCTCTTCCGAGGGAACGTAATTGCTAAGATCGATCTTCTCACTCAACGCGATTCTCCTGAAGAACATCTCATGGCGGGCTGTATATCCCAAGCGCTATCCGCGATTCAAGCCAAATACGACAGGTAAACAGATTTTTAAATCTGTTACAATTTTCGGCTAACGGTCTATTTTCTCACCATTATTCCGGCTGTCGTTTTTTGCTTCGCCTTCAAAACGCCGTGTTGTCAGTCGCGTTTTGGGCAGCCGCCGCGTGGCTGGCGGTTGACGGCGACGGATTGCAACCGATACTGAAAAGACCCGCTCGATCCTGGATTTTGACCATGACCGTACCCTTGCCTCCGCCCAACCGCATCTATCTCCTGCGTCACGCCCAGGCCGCCTTGGCCGAACCCGGACAGCGCGATTTCGATCGGCCGCTCAGCGAAAAGGGCTTTGGCGATGCCGAGGTCATCGCCGATAAGGCCGCCGACAAGGGCTACCGCCCCGATCTCCTGATCAGTTCCACGGCGCTGCGCTGTCGCGACACCGCCGATGCGGTCCACCGGGCGATGGGCCTGACCCTCGACGTGCGTTATGTCGATACGCTCTACAACGCCACGGTCGACAATTATATCGAAATCGTCGATGCACAGGATGAGGCCGCCGTCATGCTGGTCGGCCACAATCCGACTATGGAGCAGGTGCTGGAAGCGCTGATCGGCCACGAGGCCATGGTCAGCGCCCTGCCCGGCGGCTTTCCGACATCAGGCCTCGCCGTCATCGATTTCGACGCTTCCGCCTCCGCCTGGCGTCTCACCGATTTCGTGGTCGTCTGAATCTGGCACTTCAAGCAAAAGCGCGCCGCTTCTTTTTCGGGCGTCGCGTCCTTCCTATATTGCCGGCAGTCACCAACCGGAATCGCGCCTTGCCGCCACGCCTGACATCCCTTGCCGACGACGCCCGCATCGCGTTGGATAATCTCGCCGACCGGGCGAGCGGCCTCGTCAATCCGACCATCCGGCTCGGCGTCACCGGCCTCTCCCGCTCCGGCAAGACCGTCTTCATTTCTTCGCTGGTTCATAATCTGCTGCATGGCGGCCGCCTGCCGCTGTTCGAGCCGGTGCAGTCGGGCCGCGTCTCGGCCGTGCGCCTGGAGCCGCAGCCGGACGATGCCGTGCCGCGCTTCCAGTACGAGGATCATATCCGGTCGCTGGTGAAGGATCGGATATGGCCGGATTCGACCCGCGCCATCTCCGAGCTGCGAATCACGCTGGATTATCAGAGCGCCAGCGGCTGGAACCGCCTGTTTTCCCCTGGCAGGCTGTCGATCGATATCGTCGATTATCCCGGCGAATGGTTGCTCGACCTGCCGCTCCTCGGCAAGGACTACCGCACATTCAGCGAGGAGACGATCGCGCTCGCCGAAACCGGCATCCGCTCCGAGCTGTCGCACGGCTGGCTGGCGCTTACGCGTGCCGCCAATATCCATGCCGACGCCGACGAGATGGTCGCCCGCGACCTCGCCAACGCCTTCGCCGATTACCTAAAGGCCTGCAAGGCCGACGAACGCTCGCTTTCCACCCTGCCACCCGGCCGCCTGCTTCTGCCCGGCGATCTCGAAGGTTCGCCGGCGCTGACCTTCGCGCCGCTCGCCCTGCCGCCGGAAGGGCATGCCGGCCGCGGCTCGCTCTGGGCGATGATGGAGCGCCGTTACGAGGCTTATAAATCGATCGTCGTCAGACCCTTCTTCCGCGAACACTTCGCCCGGCTCGATCGCCAGATCGTGCTGGTCGACGCGCTGCAGGCGATGAATCGCGGTCCCGAAGCCGTGCAGGATCTGGAGCGCGCGCTGACCGATGTGCTCGCCTGCTTCCGTCCCGGCACCAATTCGCTGCTTTCCTCACTGCTCGGGCGCCGAATCGACCGCGTGCTGGTCGCCGCCACAAAAGCCGATCATCTCCACCATGAAAGCCACGACCGGCTCGACGCGCTGACCCGCCGCCTCGTCGATCGCGCCATCGCCCGCATCGGTATGGCCGGCGCCGGCATCGACGTAATGGCGCTCGCCTCGGTGCGCGCCACTCGCGAGGCATCCGTCAAGCGCAATGGTCATGAGCTGCCCGTCATCGTCGGTACGCCGATGGAAGGTGAGACCATCGGGACCGAGCGTTTCGACGGTCAGAGAAAAACGGCGATCTTCCCCGGCGACCTGCCGGAAGATCCGGAAAGCCTGTTTGCCCGCATCGCCTCGGGTGAGGCCGGCGAGCCCTTGCCCGACGTCAATGTCGTCAGGTTCCGCCCGCCGCATCTCGAGGAAACCGGCGGCGGGATCAAGCTTTCCGTGCCGCATATCCGCCTCGACCGCGCCATGCAGTTCCTGTTCGGAGACCGTCTCGCATGAGCAAGCCCCCATCCGGTCCGCCGCGCCGTCCGCCCGCCGCCTTCACCTATGAGGACGAGGCCACGGAGCCGCGCGATAACGGCCGGCAGACAGAACAGCGACGCAGGCCGGAAAGCTTCTCCGAGCATATCGTCATCACCCCTGACGAGGACGATCCCTTCCTCAATCCCGACAAGGATCTGAGTGCCGCGCCGGTCGCAACGCCGCGCAGGCGGAAAACCTCCTTCGGCAAGATCGCAGCCGGGGCCTTCGGCATCCTTCTGTCGCTCGGCGTCGGTCTCTGGACCGACAGCCTGATCCGAGATCTCTTCACCCGCGCCGACTGGCTGGGCTACGCGGCCCTCGCCGTGCTCGCTGTCGGCATCCTCGCCGTGATTGCCCTCGTCATCCGCGAGACCGCGGGCATGATGCGGCTAGCAGCCGTGCAGACGATCAAGGCCGAAGCGGAGGCTGCGATCCTCGAAACCCGCCCGGCAAAGGCGCGTGCGGTCGTTTCGCGCCTCACCGCTTTGCTGTCGGCCAATGCCGAAACGTCGAAGGGCCGCGCGACGCTGAAGGCGACCGAGGGCGAGGTCATCGACGCCCCGCATCTGATCGCCCTTGCCGAACGGGAACTGCTCGCTCCCCTTGACCGCAAGGCGCGCGCGCTTATCGTCAATGCCTCCAAGCGCGTCTCGATCGTCACCGCCGTCAGCCCGCGCGCCGTCGTCGATCTGCTCTATGTCCTCTACGAGGCCGTGCGCCTCATCCGCGCCATGGCCGAGCTCTACGGCGGCCGTCCCGGCACGCTCGGCATGTTCCGCCTGCTGCGCGACGTGCTGGCCCATCTTGCCGTCACCGGCTCGATCGCCGTCGGCGATAGCCTCGTCCAGCAGGTGCTCGGCCACGGGCTCGCCTCCAAGCTCTCGGCCCGACTCGGCGAAGGCGTCATCAACGGCCTGATGACCGCCCGCATCGGAATCGCGGCGATGGATCTCTGCCGTCCGCTCACCTTCCGTGCCCTGAAACGACCGGGAATCGGTGATTTCATCGGCGATCTCACGCCCTCTATGTCACCGCGCGGCAACAATCCTTAAACGACGGAGTTTTCGCCTTCCCTAGCGGGAGGCAGGAGAAATTCCAGCAGATTCAAAGCTGTAGTGGCACATTATTAAAATACACGCCGCTTGAAAGCTTCGTATCGCCTCGTATTCGGGCAGGATCGAAAGGAAGGATTAACCATTATTCGGCAAAACTTACGTCCAATTCGTGAGTGGTGTTTGCCAAGGAAAATCCATGTATTCGCGCAAGTTTCTCTTCGTATGCGGCTTGGCCGCCGCGGCATTGTCTCCCGTCGCAGATGTCGCTCCGGCAGCCACCGCTGCGACCCGTGACAAGGCCTTCTTCGAATCCGTCACCGGCTCCTGGAAAGGCCCGGGCGAAATCGTCGCCGGCAAATACAAGGGTACGAAGTTCACCTGCAACCTGATCGGTGAGCCTACAGGCGACGATACCGCCGGCATCAAGCTCGACGGCACCTGCCGCGTCGGAGTCTTCAAGCAGCCGATGACCGCGGTCATCTCGCAGTCCGGATCCACCTACAAGGGCAAGTTCCTTGATGGCGCCGCCGGCAAGGGCCTCGACGTGGTCTCCGGCGCCGTCACCGAGGATACCGTCGTCGTCGGCATCAATCGCGCCAAGCTGAATGGCGCAATGATCGCCCGCATACGCGACGACAAGACGATGAACGTCACGGTCTCGGTCAAGGTCGAAAGCCAGATGATTCCCGTTATCGGCCTGACATTGACCCGCCAGGTCGACGAAATGGCCGTCGGCTCCATAGAGTAGTCGCTGACTCCCCTGGATTTTCCTGAAGCGGCGGGTCTCCCGCCGTTTTCCGTTTCAACCCCTGAGCCACCAATCGCAACTCTCGTCCGCAATTTCGATGCCCGTCACGTCGGCATCATCAAGCCAGTCGCCGACCGTCCTGCCCCTGACGACGAGACCGGCGGCGATATCGGCAAGCGGCATCAGCACGAAACCGCGATCGGTCATGCGGGGATGCGGCAATTCCAGCCGCGGCGCATCCTGAACGACGTCGCCATAGGTCAGCACGTCGATATCGAGCGTGCGGGGCCCCCAGCGCTCGATGCGCTCACGTTTCATCTCGCGCTCGATCGACAGGCAGACATCGAGCAATGCCTCCGGATCGAGCCGGGTTTCGACGGCGGCACAGGCGTTGAAGAAGAACGACTGATCGGTCTTGCCCCAGGGCGGCGTGCGATAGAGCCGCGAGACGGCCGAGACGCGGCAGTCATTCCGCGCGTCCAGCCTTTGCAGCGCAGCCGCCATCGCTTGCACGGGATCGCCGATATTGCCGCCGAGGCCGAGGGTTGCCGATTGAAAAGCGGCCTCAGGCAAAGTGCTCAACGCTCACCTGCACGAAATCAAGCACGCCGGGCACTGGCGCATTCGGCTTGCGCACCGTGATCTTGGCTCTGCGGACCTGCGGGAACGTCTGGCAGAGGCCCTTGGCGATATCGAGCGCCAAGGCCTCGATCAGATAGCGCCGCTTGCCCGTGACGATTTCCTCGATCACGGTAAAGGCGATGCCGTAATTGACGGTATCGTTGATCGAATCGCTTTCCAGCGCCTCGCCCGCGACCACATCGAGTTCGGCATCGACAAAGAAGCGCTGGCCGAGAAATTCCTCCTCGTCATGCACGCCATGGCGCGCGAAGAAGGCGCAGTTTTGCAGCGTGATCGTGTAGGTGGTCATGTCGGCCGCTTCCTCTCGAATTCCTGGCGCGCATTCAGCATAGCATCGGCGATATCAAGCGCATCCCTGTTGATTGCGACATTGTGCACGCGGAAAACCGCAGCTCCCTGAAGCCTGAGCAGCGCGCTCGATGCAGCCGTCGCCGCGTCCCGGTCCGGCGCCTCGCGCCCCGTCACCGTGCCGAGGAAGCGCTTGCGCGACGTGCCGGCCAGCAGCGGCAGGCCGAAGCGGGAAAGTTCCGAAAACCGCGCCATCAGCTCCAGGTTCTCCTCCGCCGTCTCCTTGGCGAAGCCGAAGCCCGGATCGAGTACGATGCGGTCGCTGTTGACACCTGAGGCGGCGGCGATTGCAAGCGATTGTCTGAGAAAATGCACCTGGTCGGCGATCACATCGGGAAGTTTCGCCCTGTTACGGCCGGTATGCATGATGCAGAGCCCGGCCCCGGTCGCCGCAGCGATATTGGCGATATCGGGCTCCTTCTGAAGCCCGAACACATCGTTGACGATATGGGCGCCGGCGCTGACCGCAAGCCGCGCGGTCTCTGCGCGATAGGTATCGATGGAGATCAGCGCCTCGGTGCGCCCACGCAGCGCCTCGATGACGGGCAGCACGCGCGCCTGTTCCTCGGAAGGGCTGACCGATGCAGCGCCCGGCCGGGTCGATTCGCCGCCAATGTCGATAATCGCGGCACCCTCGCTCGCCGCCCGCAGCGCATGCTCGACGACCGCATCGACGGTTTCGAAGCGTCCGCCGTCCGAAAAGGAGTCCGGCGTCACATTGATGATCGCCATGATCGTCGAACGACGGCCGAGTTCGATCTCACGGCCATGGGCGACGCGCCATAAAATGCCTTCGAGCCCTGTCACCAGACTTATCCCATTGATGACGAAAAAACCGTCATCCGATATTGCGCTTGCGGTGGCTATGCCCCAAGCTCCCGTCGATTTCAACACGGGTTGCGTTCAGAATGCCACTTGCAGTGCGTAATATGGTCCTTCCCATGGTCTTTTCCATTGGTCTTTCCGTCTGCGGCCCGGCCGCGGCCGAAGTGATCGCATCGAAAAGCTATTCCTATTTCGACATTCGCGGCAACACCGCGGATGAGCTGGACCGCGAACTCAGCCGGCGTGGTCCGACCTCCAGCGGCTCCTCGGCCCGCCATCCCGGCGCGACCAAGATCCGCTTCGGCGGCGAAGCCACCTATATCCAGGATGCCGGGCGCTGCCGCGTCGGCAACGTCAAGGTTACCGTCCACACTCAGATCATCCTGCCGCGCTGGAGCAGCCGCAAGGGCGCGAGCAAGGAGCTGTCGTTGATCTGGGATGCACTGTCGAGCGATATCAAGCGCCATGAGGAGCACCATGCCGAGATCGCCCGCAATCAGGCCCGTGCCATGGAGCGCGCCATCCGCGCCCTGCCGCCGCAGCGCAGCTGTGAAGCGATGCAGGAGCTCGTTTCCAACGAATCAGCTCGCGGTATAGACGAGCACGACCAGTTGCAGGCGCAGTTCGACCGGGTCGAGGCCGTCAATTTTCAGAGGCGTATGCTGAGGTTGCTGAAAAATCGAATCAACGGTCGGACCGGCGCAAAGTAAGGCTTTTTCAAGCGGACTGCGAGCAGAGAAGCTTAGCTGCACAATGAAACCTGTGCGAAACTTGTGTGCTCCCCAGCGAATTAATGGTCATTTTTCATTCTGGCAGACTCAACCGGAACGCGTTAATATGAACACATTCGAAAGTTCAGGTACGGCATCTGCACTTTCATCGCTGGGTTCTCCTGGCGCGTTCCGAAGCCGCGGATGTTCCTCCCTCATCCGTTGGTAATGCGCCCGCCTCGCCTCGCTCGCACCAGCGCGCGAGGCGTCTTTTTTGTGCCATTGGGGTTTTGGTCGGCGATCGCCGTCGAGCGCGGCGCGCGTCAGGCCTGTCGTTCAGGCACGTGCACCACGAGCCCGTCATAAACGGCCTTCATGCGGATCTGGCAGGATAGCCGCGAGGTCGGGCGCACGTCGAACGCGAAGTCGAGCATGTCCTCTTCCATCGCTTCCGGCTGGCCGACCTTCTCCGTCCATTCCTCGTCGACATAGACGTGACAGGTCGCGCAGGCGCAGGCGCCGCCGCATTCGGCTTCGATGCCGGGCACCGAATTGCGCACGGCGTTTTCCATCACGGTGGAGCCTTGGTCGACGTCGAGGTCGAAGCGCGTGCCGTCGAAGGCGACGATGGTAAGTTTGGGCATCAGGATTATTCCGGTCTTCAAGTGGGTCGGCGGATTTTCTTCCGATAATTCGACGCGTCAGTCAACATCGGGAAATCGGTCATAGCCTCGCAGATCGGGCCTTTGCCCGCCGTCTTCAAAGCGTCATATCGAACGTCGCAAAAAGACCCGTGGTTTCGCAATGAAACAACGGGCCTCGTGAAACGGTACATGGAAGCAGCTCAGCCGCGGCAGAGCTTCAGGATGAAATTCTCGGCGTCGATGACGGCGGCGCCAAGCGCTGCCATCGTGCCGGCATCGGTGCCGTTCTCCTCGATGGCTTCCGCCGTCTCCGACACGCGGAACGCGCCAACTGAGCTTGCGGCCCCCTTCAGCCGATGTGCGGCCGCGCCGGCGCGGCTGGTTTCTCCGCTGGCAATGTCCTGAAGGCATGCGCGCGCCTGGCGCGCAAACATCTGAAGGACTTCGATTTCCAAAGTCTTGTCGCCCATCGTCTGTTTTGCGAGATGGACCAGATCGATCGGCCGGGCCTTGGAGGGACAGGGTCCCTTTCCATTGTCCGGCGCCTCGAATACGATACTCAATGCTGCCATGTCCCAATCTCCGTCGCTCATCACCCGCACTTGCAACAGTTCTGCGACGACAGGGTGGCCATCCCGTTAAATTCCGGCACACCGCGGGCGGAAATCTCACTATATGGTTAATATCGGTTAAACATCCCTAAATTATTGGTTTTTAAGCACCTCCCTGGATTCAAAGATGTTAACAACAGGTTAACGCGCGATGAATCTCAAGCCTTCATTAATTGTGCGAAGAGCCCAGATGTGTCACTACGATACTGGTGGGGCGGGTTTATGGTACGCGCCTTTGCC
Organism: Rhizobium sp. Pop5; assembly: GCF_024721175.1. Taxonomy (NCBI): domain Bacteria; kingdom Pseudomonadati; phylum Pseudomonadota; class Alphaproteobacteria; order Hyphomicrobiales; family Rhizobiaceae; genus Rhizobium; species Rhizobium sp. Pop5. Next base: position 1,874,916 of record NZ_CP099399.1, read on the forward strand.
GAGCGAGTGGATAATGGTAGTGTTTTGATACCTTCCGTTTGAAAAAGCGGCTATCTACTCTGAAATGACATGCTTATCCGTCCTCGTTGGGATGGAGGGCTGGAACGGCAAAGTTGTTCCCGGGTGAGGCGGAAGTCCGGGATGCGTCGCCGACTGGCTGACAGTAACGAGGCATACGAATGGCGAACAACAAATATAATGAGTCAATCGAGGACAAAGCGTTCAAGGCATTGGACGAAGCGCTCCAGATCGACTTCGGCAAGGAAACCGTGCCGTCTCGCCGCGGCAGCGCGCCTGAGGCCCCGGAGGCTAATGTGTCTGACCCATCGAATGCGCGTAACCAGCAGGCCCAGGAAGAAGCGCAGCGCCGCAACCGCCGCAGCGCCACGGGCGAGCAAGCCTCCAGAGCTCCGGCCTTCGCACCGGCCAACGATGCCAGCCGCAATACACCAGCTTCGATCCTGAAATCCTTCGACGGCGCCTCCAGCCGCTCGGCGGTGCGCACCGCCACCCTGTTCTCCGTACTTTGGGTCATGGCCGGCCTCGGCCTGATGTCGCTGCTTTATTCGCCGCATATCTGGCAGATCCGTTCGGTCGCAGATCTCGTCGCCCTGCCCGGCGTCATCGCCGGCCTCGTCGGCATCATCATTCCCGTGATGATGTTCTACGCCTTCGCCATCATGATCTCTCGCGCCCAGGATATGCGCAACGCCGCCCGCTCCATGGCGGAGGTGGCACTGCGCCTTGCCGAGCCTGAGACCATCGCCTCCGAGCGCATCATGACCGTCGGCCAGGCCGTGCGCCGCGAAGTTTCGGCCATGAACGAAGGCATCGAGCGCACCATCGCGCGCGCCTCCGAGCTGGAAACGCTCGTCCATTCCGAGGTCAACGCGCTCGAACGCTCCTATGCCGATAACGAGCTGCGCGTGCGCGGCCTCGTCCACGAACTCGGCTCCGAGCGCGAAGCGATCGTCAACCATGCCGACCGCATCCGCACCTCGATCGGCAGTGTCCACGATCAGTTGAAGGAAGAGCTGTCGCTCGCGACCGAAGAAATCGCGGTGCGGCTCGCCACGTCAGGCGAAGCCTTTGCCTCGCTCATCGATACGCGCGCAGCGACGATCCTGGAAAAGTCCGACAACGCCCTGCAGTCAATGGGCAGCCTGCTCGCCGCCAAGACCGACAGCCTGCTCCAGACGCTGAACGCATCCGGCTTTGCGCTTGCCACCGAATTTGACAACCGCCTCGAAGCGCTCTCGGTCAATCTCAACGAACATGGCGAAAGGCTGCTCAGCCAGTTCGAGACACGCGCCTCGACGATGGACAGCAGCACCGAAAAGCTGAATGCGGCGCTGAACGAGCGCACGCACCAGCTCAACGAGATCCTGATCTCCCGCACCCGCGAGATAAACGAGAGCCTGACATCTGGCGAACGCACCATCGGCGGCACTCTCGACGACGTGCTGTCGAAGCTCAACAGCGCGCTTGACGAAAAGGGCGCAAGCTTCCGCCAGAGCTTGCAGTCTACCGCCGACGACGCCGTCATGGATCTCGACGTGCGTTCCGGCTTCTTCGAAGAGCGGCTGCAGACGACAGTCGCACAGCTGTCTACCGCCTTCGACGAACGCGTCGCCGAATTCACCAGCGCCTTCGACAAGCGCACCGGCTCGCTCGACACCAAGCTGATGGAAAGCCTGGCACGCATCAACGAAACGCTGACTGGCGGCTCGGATTCGATCGACGGCATCCTGAGCTCCGGCATCGACCGTCTCGGCTCGTCGATGACCGATCATTCGCTGACGCTTGCGACCGCGCTTGCCACCAGCCATGAAGTGCTGGAAAGCACGCTCGGCGCCCGGGCGGAAGAAATCACCACCGCCCTCACCAGCCGCACCGGCGAACTGACCACGGCGCTGGAAAACGCCACCTCGGATATCGCGCAGGCGCTTACGGCGGGCAGCTCCGAGCTGCAGAGCAATCTTCAGGCCCGCTCGGCCGAATTCCGCGATACGCTGCGCACCACCACGACCGATCTGACGAGCGCCGTTGCCGCCGGCACCGAACAGGTAACGTCTGCATTCGGCGGCCGCGCCGAGGAGTTGAGCAGCGTCCTTGCGGCACGCGCAGCCGAAATTACCGAGGCGGTCAGCACGGCGCACAGCCGCATCGACAGCGTAATGGCAGAGCGCGGCGGCGCGCTCGTCGATGCGCTGACCACCCATCACGGCCGCTTCGAAGAAGCGCTGACGACCCGCTCCGACGCCATCATCAACGCCGTGTCCGGCACCCATGACCGCCTTGCCGAAACGCTTGATGAAAAGGCGATGGCGCTTGCCATTTCGCTCAACGAGAGCCAGGCCCGCATCGAGGATACGCTGCAATCCCGCTCCGAGGCGCTGCTCAGCGCCGTCTCCGGCACGCATGACCGTCTCTCCGAGACGCTGGACGAGAAGGCGATGGCGCTCGCCATCTCCTTGAATGAAAATCAGAGCCGTATCGAGGATACGCTCGAGACCCGCTCCGCGGCCTTCCTCAACGCCGTCTCCGGCACCCACGACCGCCTGTCGGAAACGCTCGACAGCAAGGCATCTGCCCTCACGACGTCGCTCGACGAACGCCATGCGCGTATCGAAGATGCGCTCGGAACCCGCGCCGAAGCGCTGCTGAACACCATTTCCGGCACACGCGACCGCCTTGCCGAAACGCTCGACGAGAAAGCAATGGCCCTCGCCATTTCCCTGAGCGAGAGCCAGGCACGTATCGAGGATACGCTGGAAACCCGTTCGTCTGCTCTGCTGAACGCTGTCTCCGGCACGCATGAGCGCCTGTCCGAGACGCTGGATGAGAAGGCGATGGCGCTTGCTATCTCGCTCAATGAGAGCCAGTCGCGCATCGAAGATACGCTCGAATCCGGCTCCGAATCCTTCCTCAAGGCCGTCTCCGGCACGCATGACCGTCTCGCGGAAACTCTGGACACGAAGGCATCGGAGATCGCCGCCTCACTGAACGAGGGCCACAGCCGCCTGCAGGACACGCTGGAGACCCGTTCGGAGTCCTTCCTCAACGCGGTCTCGGCCACTCACGACCGCCTGTCCGAAACGCTCGACGATCGCGCGATGGCGCTTGCCATTTCGCTGAACGAAAGCCAGAGCCGTCTCGAGGAGACGCTGACGACAGGCGCCGATGCGATCACCAATGCCGTCTCCGGCACGCATGAACGCCTGAACGGCGTGCTCGACCAGAAGGCCAATGCGCTTGCCGCTTCGCTGAACGAAGGTCAGGCCCGCCTCGAGGAATCGCTGGGGCACCGCACCGCCGCGATCGTCAGCACCGTTGCCGCAAGCCACGACCGCCTCACCGATGCGCTCGACGAAAAGACCATGGCGCTCGCCATTTCGCTCGACGACAACCAGAGCCGCTTCGACAGCGCTCTGGAAGCCCGCAGCAATTCCATGATGGAAGCCGTCGCCAACGCTGAGACACGCGTCGCCGGCGCCTTCGCCGACAAGACCGACGCGATCCGCAACGCCTATACCGACAACCAGCAGCGGCTGGAAAACGCACTCTCCGAGCATAGCGCGTCTCTCGCCGGTGCACTCGACGCCGGCAGCGCACGTTTCGAGGATATCATCGGCGGCCTGACCGGCCGCATCGAAGGCCGCCTGACCGATGCCCACGCGCGTCTCGGAGGCCTTGCCGACGAGGCCGCGGCACGCATCGAGGGTGGGCTTGCCTCCGCCCATGAACGCATCCGCACGACGCTCGACGAGCGCACCAACGCTATCGACCTGACGCTCAACCAGGCCCATGCGCTGATCAGCGATACGCTCTCCGAGCAGGCGACCAGCATCGGCACATCGGTAGCGACCAGCGTCAGCATGCTCGAGATGTCGCTTGAGGAACGCGAGGCTGCGATCCGCCAGGCCATCGATGCCAGCGCGCAAACGTTGGAAGACCGCATGCATGCGGGCGCCGGCCAGATCGCCGGCCGCTTCCAGGAGGCGGCAAACGCGATCTCGGCTTCCACCCAGAGCTTCTCCGCTCATCTCGACCAATCGGTTGAAAGCCTGACCGGCCGTTTCGAAGAAACTGGATCGCGGGTGGAATCCGGCCTCGCGGCGATCGAGAACCGCATCCGTGACGGCGTCGGCGGCGTTGCCGAAAAGGTCGAAGCGGCAAGCGGTCAGCTCTCCGGCGTGCTTTCCGACGGCATCTCCCGTCTCGGCGCGCTGAGCGACGACGCCAGTCGGCGCCTGTCGGCCACGCTCGAAGGCAGTGCCGCGACCCTCACCCAGGCGATCGACAGCCGTACCGCAAATCTGGCCGAAACGCTGGACAGCCGCACCACGAACCTGACGGGCGCCATAGAAGGCCGCACGGCAAACCTCGGCGAAACCCTCGACCGCGGCAATGCACGCATCGAAGAACGCCTCTCCACCATGGATCGCGCCTTGACCGTCGGTCTCGATGCGGTCAATCGCACCATCGAAGGCAAGGCCGCCGGTCTCGCCTCGACGCTGCGCAGCGCCGTTGCCGAAGCGGCCCAGGGAATGGAAGGCGAAGCGACGAGGACCACCGAACTGCTCGGCAAGACCGGCCAGCAATTCGCCGAGGACCTGAACGCCAAGAGCGACGAATTCACCCGCACCATGGATGAGCGCTCCTCGCAGATCGTCACCCGGGTTGCGGAAGCCCAGAACAGGCTGGCAAGCCAGGCCGCTGCCGTCGCGCAGACCTTCTCGGAAGCCGGCAACGCCATCGTTAACAAGGTCGCCGAGGCCGAAACCATCGTCGGCACCCAGGTCAATGCCATCTCCAAGGCGCTGTCGGATGCCGGCCAGTCGCTGGAAGCCCGCGGCAATGCCATCCGCACGACGCTCTCGGGCGCCGGCAGCGAAATTTCCGCCACCATGGCCGATGTCGACAGGGCGCTCGAAGCCCGCAGCAACGCCATCCGCGCCAATCTCGAAGAGCGTGCCCGCGAGATCGATACGACCTTCTCCGACATCGACCGGGCGCTTGAAGCGCGCGGCAATTCGATCCGCTCGACGCTTGAGGAGCGCACCCGCGACCTCAACTCGATGCTATCAGGCCGCTCGGTCGAACTGACGCGCATCCTCGACGAGACCGCCCGCCCGCTCATCGACCGCTACACAGATGCCGGCGAGCAGGCCGCCGCCCGCATCACAGCGGCCGCTAACCTCAGTGCAGATCGTTTGCGTGCTGAAAACGAAGCACTCGCCAGCGCCGTTGCCGCCCGTACCGAAAATGTCGCCAATGCCGTCAGCGCCATCGAAAACAGCCTGGTCGCCAACGTCAACGGCCTGGTCGAGCGCATGTCGGAAAGCAGTGCGGCGATGGCGATGATGATGAACCGCGCCGCCGAGCAGCTGACAAGCGTCGACGGCCGTCTCGGCGAGACCACCACGCGCTTTGCCGACTCCGCCACCAAGGCCGCCGAAATGGTCTCGGCCTCAACAAGGCTTCTCGAAGGCAAGGTCGATCGCCTTTCCGACATTTCCGGCCAGACGCTGTCCCAGGTCGGCGGTATCATCGGCCGCTTCGACGAGCACTCCAAGGTCCTGACCCAGGCCTCGCAGCTGCTCGGAGCCGCCCAGTCCAATCTCGCCTCGACGCTCGAAGAGCGCGAGAGCGCGCTGCAGACCCTTTCGGTCGGCCTCGTCCAGCGCTCTGCCGAGATCGAAAGGACCATGCAGGGCCTCGGCGCCATGATCGAGACCGTGTTCGAGCGGGCAGAGCAACGCTCCAACCAGGTCACCGGCAATCTGCGCCAGGGCGTGCAATCCTCCTTCGCCGATATCGGCCGCATTCTCACCGAAACCGAGAAGCGTGCACAGGAAGCGGCAGAGACGATGCGCGAGGCGATCACCCGCGCCGGCGACGAGGCCAATACGACGATCGACGGCACCTTCGCCAATGTCGAACGCCGTTCCGGCGATCTTTCCAATCGCATTCGCGGCGGTCTTACCGCCTCGCTGTCGGAAGTCGAGCGCATGCTCGGCGAAGCCGGCCGCGCCTCAGACGGCGCCGCCCAGAACATGCGGGAAGCGCTGCGCGAAGCGATTGATGACGCCGTCGGCCGTTTCTCCGGCGCCACCGAGGACATCCGCCGCTCCGCCGCCGATATCCGCAACGAACTCGACGCCACCCGCGCCGAACTGAAACGCGGCGCCTTCGACCTTCCCGAGGAAGCCAAGGAAAGCGCCTCGGCCATGCGCCGGGCCGTCGCAGAGCAGATCAAGGCGCTGCAGGATATCTCCCAGCTCGTCGGCCGCACCAGCCAGCAGCTCGAGATCTCCGAACCGGCCGCCCGGGCGCTCGCCCAGGCCCAGCCGGGCCCGCGTCCCGCCCAGCCGGCCGCAGCCCAGCAGCAGCAGCCCGCACGCCCGCCAATCGAAGCGACGGGCCTGCGCGGAACCATCGCTCCGTCAGCACCGGCTGCCGCTCCCCAGCGTGCCGCTCCGCAGCCTGCGCCCACTCGCCAAGAACCGGCCCAGCCGGAAAGCGGCGGCTGGATCAGCGATCTCCTGCGCGGCGCATCGCGTGAGGAAGCCGCCGAGGAGGCGCCCGCCCGCGCCCCGGCCCGCCCAGCCGAGACGGCGCCTGCCGCACGCAGCAGCGACGCCCGCAATCCGCGCCACGTCGTGGAATCGCTGAACTCGCTCTCGGTCGATATCGCCCGCGCCATCGATCACGATGCATCGGTCGATCTCTGGCGGCGTTACCAGCGCGGCGAGCGCGACGTCTTCACCCGCCGGCTCTACACGCTGAAGGGCCAGCAGACCTTCGACGAGATCAAGCGCAAATACGACCGCGAACCGGAATTCCGCACCGCCGTCGATCGCTACATCGGCGATTTCGAAAAGCTCCTCGCCGACGTCGCCCGCACTGATCCGAACCGGACGGTGACGCAGTCCTACCTCACCTCGGACACCGGCAAGGTCTACACCATGCTCGCCCACGCAGCAGGCAGGCTCAGCTGAGCTACTTGCAACCATCGGACTAGTCGACGAGTTGGACTAACGAATTGAAAGCCGCTCCCTCACAAGGCGAGCGGCTTTCGTTCGCCGAGCAGGCGGAACCGAGAACCACCTCAATACGGCACCGGAAATGACCAAGGCTCTTCTCATCATCGACGTGCAGAATGCATTCTCTCCGGGAAGGGCACTCCGGAGCGCCCGCCGCGTATCGATTCCGCACTCGACGAGACCCTCACTCGGCTTGCCTCACTGCAGGAAATCGCAAGACAGGCCGGCGTGCCGGTCGTGGTCGTGGTACGCAAGAAGAGCGCCGACTCCTTCTTCGAGACCGACCTTGGCGAACGGCTCGTCGAACGCTCGGTCGATCACCTCGTCATCGGCGGCTGCATGTCGCAGTTCTGCGTCGATACGACGGTCAGGCGCGCCGTTTCGCTCGGCTATGATGTGACGCTGATTGCCGATGGCCACATGACAGGCGATACCGCGAGCCTGACCTTCTCCGAAATCATCGCCCACCACAATGAAACGCTCGACGGTTTCGACGCTGGCAAAGCAACCGTGGCTGTCCGTCGCGCCGCCGATATTGCTTTTTCATAAAGGAACCAACTCAAACCGGAAGCGGCCGATCGATCCTCAGCTCGACAATCAGCGTATCGACGATTTCCTGCACATCCCTCGCAGCCGTATCGACGATGATCGGCCTCTGCCGCCAATCGTCATACACCCGGTCGGCGACCTCCTGCCACGTTGGTTTGACGAGTCCCTCGACATCGGTTTTCCGCGTCTCGACGCGGCGGCGATGTTCGATCTTGTCGGAACAGATCACCTCTACCTCGACCGCACGCACCTTTGAGCGTGCCGCAACCGCCAGCCAAGCATCGCGGGTTATCTCCAAGGGATTGACCGAATCCGCAATCACCAGTCTCCCGAGGGTAAGATTGTCTTCCGCAACCCCATATGCAACGACATAACCTGCGGGGCCAACGTCCCTTGATGGGTCGCCTGAGGCCCTGATCGCCTGCTCGATAGTGTCGACCCTGACATGTACGCCTCCCAGCCGCCCCGCGAGCGCGCGAGCAACGGTCGTTTTTCCACTACCCGGCAAGCCGCCGAAGATAATCAGCATGGCCCATCCCTCCATTTGTGAATTTCCGCCAACGCCTCAACGATCCGTTCCCTTGTAGGATAAGCGCCGACGAGGGAAAAGACTCGTCGAGAAAACCGGGGCCGCCCAGCGCCCCCGGTTTCCTCGCGCCCTATCGATCGGCCGCTATGCCCCAATTGTAAACGCAGCGGTCCAGACCGATGGCGATTTCGAGCACGAGGACATCGTGATCGACGGCCGCTCCCTTCTTGGGCTGCGACCGGTAACGCTGCGGAAAGTCGGTGCGCCGCGAGATCGAGCAGACCTCCATCCACTTGTCGCCATTGTCCACCTCGATATCCATCGTCATCTCGGAGTAGGCAGGCAGCCGATCCGACGGCACGACCCGGGTCGGCAGATGGATCAGCGACGCGATCATTCGGCGTACCGGCTCGAGGCAGGCGGCGTGATAGTCGTTGCCGCTGTCGGCCGTGAAGGCGCATTGGAATTCGAGCTGCCAGAACTCCTTCAGACGCATGTGCTTCGTCGGCTGCTCCTGTTCGCGGCGGTAGGATCTGCCCGCCTGCCAGACACAGAGCGGCAGCCGCGTCCTCGAATGATTCCCGAGAATATGCTGCATATAGGCATAAGTGGACGGCGTGGTTTCCGGCCTCAGCACCAGTGCGGCATCGCCGGCGGAAAGCTGCTCCTGGACCCAAATGTCGGCGTTGGAATAGGCGCTTGAAACCAACGTCCGTGGCATCAGCGCCGGCGCCTCGACCCTTCTGACATCCCAGGCCGGATTGACGGATCTGAGAAAGCCGCGGACCTCTTCCGAGAAGAAGGCAATCATATGATCGCGCAGCCGGATTTCGCGCTCCTCCCAATGGACGAGCGAATTGACATGATAAAGATTGAGCACGGTGCCTGTCTCCTTGGCAACCTTGATTGGCGTGGTGAAGGGGGCTTTACGTCCAGCAGCGCGCCGGACGTCGATCGCGCCCGTACATCACGGCAGGACGCAGAGACCTCGTCCGCCAAAAGCGCGCACGATCGCAGCCTGCAGGCAGGTGCGGTCACGACGGAAGAAAGGCGCGCTTTTCATGCTCATGGTGCATTCTCTACGTGCAGTGCACATCATTGTCAAAACCGAGCACGGTGCGACAAAGGGAATCGCCTGTGGACGAGCCTTTTTTGTTGCTCCTTGTCCTTCATTTCGTCACAAACCTTTTCGAAGCGCTAAATTCAAGCGAATGGCGGATTCGACCATCCAAGACAAAGGCAGTAAAATTGACGATCAGGAAGACTTCTCAGCTCCTTGCCAGCGTTCTCTCCTCCGTCCTCATGCTCGGCGCTTCCAGTTTGGCTCAGGCCGGTCAGGCAAGCTTCGTCATGGACGTGCAGTCCGGCCAGGTGCTCGAAGCTTCCAATCAGGACGAGCTGAACTATCCGGCCTCGCTGACCAAGATGATGACGCTCTATCTTGCCTTCCAGGCCCTGCACGAGGGACACCTGACCTGGGATCAGAAGCTCACCATGTCGGAAAATGCCGAGAGCAAGGAGCCCTTCAAGCTTGCCGTCGGCGCCGGCCGCAAGGTGACGCTGCGTGAGGCCGTCGAAGCAATCGTCGTGCTCTCCGCCAATGATGCGGCTGTCGCGATCGCAGAACAACTCGGCGGCTCCGAAGAGGTTTTTGCCAAAGCGATGACCGACAAGGCGCACCAGCTGGGGATGAAGGATACGGTCTTCAAGAATCCTTCGGGCCTTCCGGATCCGGAGCAGGTCACGACGGCGCGCGATATGGCCACCCTCGGCGTTTCGCTGATGCGGGACTATCCCGAGGAATTCAAACTCTTCTCCATGCGCGGTTTCCAGTTCCGCGGCATGAAGCTGCGCGGCCACAACAATCTGATGTATCGCTATGACGGCGTCGACGGCATCAAGACCGGCTATACCGATGCATCGGGTTACAATGTCGTGACGTCTGCGCTCAAGGACGGCCGCCGCGTGGTCGGTGTCGTCATGGGCGAAAAGACGGCGAGCATCCGCGACGACAAGATGGCAGCCTTACTGGACAGCTACCTGGCGTCGCCATCGGCCACCACCGCCACGGCCGCCAGCCAGCCGGGAGCGACGATGACCGATACGCAGCCGACGAAGTAGTCGCTGCCGGTCTATCAAAAAGCCACTTCGAGATGCTGCCGATCCTGGGAGATCACCCTGCAATTCGTCTCGAATCCTTCTCCTTTGATGGCGAGAATGAACTCCGCGGGAATGCCCGTCGTATTCGAGACTGAAAGGCCCGCGCTCCCCGAACCGATGGATTTGACGGTGCAGTCGATGGTCGAGCGCCGGTCGTTGAACATGATCGAACCCGCCTTGAGCACCCGCCGTCGAGCGCCGATGGCATGATCGGCGTGGATGGAACTCCAGGATACACAGCGATTCCGTCCACCATGCTTAGCCTGATACATTGCAGCATCCGCCTGGGCGAGCAGAGTCTCGATGTCCTTGCTGACAATCGAAAGGGCCGACGTTCCAAGGCTGGCCGTAACCTTTAGAGCGCCATGTTCGCCAAAAATCGGCTGGGAGGCGATGGCGGCTCGCAGTTTTTCGGCGACCGCGGTCGCACCTTCCCGGTCGACATGCGGAAGGACGATTGCGAACTCCTCGCCGCCGATACGGCCGAACAGATCGCCGACGCGAAGGACCGTCTTGCAGACCGATACGACCGCCTTGAGAACCTCGTCGCCGGCGGCATGCCCATGCGTGTCGTTAACCTGTTTGAAGTGGTCGATATCGAAAACGATGCAGGAAAGGTCATGCTGGTGCCGCAGGGCAAGCGAAATCAGCTGATCAGCTTCCTGTTTGAACGCGCGGCGGGTCATCGCCTCCGTCAGGCCGTCGGTGGCGGCAGACTGCATGAGATCGATGCGGTCCATCGCAGCCCCCGCCAACTCCTCGAGAATGGCGAGATCTTTGCTGCTGAACGACCTTGGCCTGCGGTCGATCGCGCATACCGTTCCGATCATGTGGCCGGCCTTCGTTCTGAGCGGCACGCCGGCGTAAAATCGAATATGGTCATCGCCCGTCACTGAAGGATGCTTTGAAAAGCGAGGATCCTTGCTTGCATCCTGCACGATGACAGGCTCGTCGCAATCCACAACGCAGCGGCAGAACGTGTCTTCGAGAGATACCTCGTCAGCCGCTAGGCCGGAGCAGGCCTTGTACCATTGCCGGTGCGCATCGATCAGCGACACGATGCCGATATCGATGGAAAAGATCTGCTTTATCAGACGTACGATCCGTTCGAAGCCCTCATCTCTCGGGGTGTCGAGAAGGTCGAGCTGCTGCAGCGCGGCCAGCCGATCATTTTCGCGCTGGATCGCTTCCGATGACGACTTTCCGAATACGCGTGCGACCACCATGCAGCATGCCTCCTGACAGCGATAACATGATGCGTTCCACAAATTCGTGAAGAAATTGAATACGATGGCGTCCCCGATGTCATCGGGTCAAACATTTTTCAGGCCCGACAACTCCCGATGTCAACAGGGCTGCCGCAGAATTCAAGTTCAGATTGAACGCAGCGTCCAGCTGACGATCTCGGAGACGACCGTGGAGAAAGCGCGGTCGAGACCCTTGACGAAGCCGTCATTGCTGCCGCCGGCCGGCGCCATGGCGCGGAACACCTTCTGGGCGCGCACCGAGCCGTTCCGGTCATTGAGGATCTTGGCAGAAATTTCGACCACCGCCTGGTTACCGTTGGAAGCGTCGATCTCGAAGGAGCGGATATCGGTGACGACCTGATAGTCGATCGCCAGTCCCTGCCCCGGCATGCCTACGCCGCCAAGCTTGCCGGAGTTCTCGAAGGCTTCCACGAGCTTGGACTGCACTATGCGGGGCAGCTTGTCGCCCCATTGCGCCCGCGAGAGGTACTGTATTTCCGAGGAGGACACGCGGATGACGATCTGCTCGCTGTCGAGCGCCCTCAGCGCCGTCGGCCCAGCGATCAGGATCTGGCGGGATTTGGCCGCGGGTCCATCACCGTCAACGGCGGCGGACAGGTCGTAGGTATCGTTCTTGGCCGACGTGCCGCACCCGGAAAGGATTAGCGCCGTCAGCGGCAGCGCGATCGCCGTTCCCCTGATCCATGAACGGCGCGACAACAGATGCGATGCGACCATTAGGCTACCTCTGACTTCCCCTGTTAGCGCCGCGTCCGGCCGTCATATTGCTTCACCGTGTCCCCGCCGAAGATCAGGCGTTGCGGGTTGCGGTCGAAGTTGGTGATCGTATCGTTCAGATTGCTCACGGTTCCGCGCATGTCGTTAACGAGCGTTTGTACGTCGCGCAGGCCGCCGTTCGAGAACTTCTGCAGATTGTCGGCGATCGGCCCGATGCGCGAATTCAGGTTGTCAGCGACCTTCTTAAACGATTCGAGCGTCTCGCGCGCCTCGGTAAACAGCGATTGCGTATTGTCGGTGCCGAGCAGCGCGTCGACCTTGATGAGAATGCCGTCGATACGCGTCGAGGCCGAATTCAGCTTGTTGGCGAGCTGCGACACGTCCTGGATCGTCTGGTCGATATCTTTCTGGCGCGACGACACCGTGTTGGCGACGTCGCGGATCGAAGCGACGGCGACGCGCGCATCCTTGGTCGCTTGCGAGATATCGTCGACCGAACCCTTGATCTTGGCCGGATCGATCTGGGCGACGAGGGTATCGACGCGGTCGAGCGTCGCCTGCGCCTGCTTGCCGAAATCGTTGAAGGTGGTGGCCGTCTCGTCGAACTTCTGTATAGCGCCCTTGAGATCGCCGGAGGCATCGGCGATGTTGGCGGTGATCTTCTCGGCATTGGAGACGATATGGTCGATCTTCTGAGCATCGACCGCCTTCACTAGTGATTCCACGGCCTGAAGTGTCGAATCAACACGGCCGGAGACCGCCTTCACCGTATTGGAAAGTTCGCCGACGCTCTGCAGGAAGGAGTCGATATTGTCGGAATTCTTCGCAAGCGCATCCGAGAAGGTCTCGGCATTCTTGAAGGTCTCGGTCAGCGGCCCGCGCGAGATCCTGAATGAAGCCCTGGAGATCGCCGACCGCGTCGTTGGCGCGGTCGAGGATCTTGTCGGCGGTCGCCAGAAGATTGGTGACGCTCGATTGGTCGGCGACGATGACGGCGCGTTTGCCGTTGTCGATAGCATGTTGGAGGATGCTTTCCTCGCCCTTGCGGCCGCCGGACAGTTCGATATAGGCGGCCCCCGTCAAGCCCTGGATTTCAAGGGCGGCCTTGGTCGAGGGGTAGATCGGCGCATCGGTGCGCACCTGGGTAAAGGCCAGCGAATATTGCGGATCGTCGGCGTCGATCGACAGCGTCTGTACCGAGCCTACCTGGATGCCGTTGAAACGCACCGGCGAGCCGACGCTGAGGCCGTTGGCAGAGCCCGGAATGCGCACGATCAGCTCCGTCATGGGGCCGCCGCGGCCATATTCGGCCATCCAGTAGACGAAGCCGAAAGCGGCCGCGATCACCAGCAGTGTGAAAAAACCGACAATTGTATAATTGGCTTTGGTTTCCATCTTATCCGGTCACTTCCCGCTCACGCCGTGCTGTGCGCCATCGTACTGCGGCACGATGGACCGCGCCCGCTTGCCCTTGAAGTAAGCCTGCACCCACGGATCGTCATAGGCGAGCATATCGTCGATCGTACCTTCCACCATTACCCGCTTCTTTCCGAGCACGGCAATACGGTCGCAGACCGAAAACAGGCTGTCGAGGTCGTGCGTCACCATATACACGGTCAGTCCCAGACTATCGCGCAGGTTGGCGATCAGTTCATCGAATTCTGCCGCACCTATGGGGTCGAGACCGGAGGTCGGCTCGTCGAGAAAAACCAGTTCCGGATCGAGCGCCAGCGCGCGGGCAAGGGCTGCGCGCTTGATCATGCCGCCGGACAGTTCGGACGGGTATTTGTCGGCGGCGTCTGCCGCCAACCCCACCATGCGGATCTTGAGATGCGCCAATTCGTCCATCAGCGAGCGCGGCAGGTCGAGATATTCGCGCATCGGCACCTGGATGTTTTCCTTCACCGTTAGCGACGAGAACAGCGCACCCTGCTGGAACAGCACGCCGAGCCGCATGTCGAGCGCGTTGCGCTGCGGTTCGTCAAGCTCGTCGAAATCCTGGCCGAGGATCTTGATCGTGCCGGAGCGGCGCGGCAAAAGCCGCAGTACCGTGCGCATCAGCACCGATTTGCCGGTGCCCGAAGCGCCGACGAATCCCAGGATCTCACCGCGATAGATGTCGAGGTTCAGATTGTCGAGCACAACCTTCGACCCGAAAGCGACCGTGACGTCGCGCGCCGAAAGCACGACATCCCTGCCCTGTCCTTCGCTTTCGATCGGTTGCTCGTCCACGCCGCCCGCCATGCTAGAAGTCGATCGCTGCATAGAACATCGCAAAAAGCCCGTCCATCAGGATGACGACGAAAATCGCCTTCACCACTGAGGCCGTCACATGCTGGCCGAGCGATTCCGCGCTGCCGCCGACCTTCAACCCTTCCACGGCAGCGACGATGCCGATGACGAGCGCCATGAACGGCGCCTTGATCATGCCTGACAGGACCGTCGATAAGGTTACCGCCTCGTGCAGGCGCGACAGGAAGTTGGCGAAAGTGATACCGGAATAACCCCAGGCGACGGCAGCGGCACCGGCAAGCGAGGCAAAATTCGCCAGCACCGTCAGAAGCGGCAGTGCAATCGTCAGCGCCACCAGGCGCGGGAAGATCAGCACGCCGATCGGGTTCAGCCCCATCACTTTCAGCGCATCAATTTCCTCGCGCATCTTCATCGAGCCGATTTCGGCGGTAATCGCGCTGCCGGAACGGCCAGCAATCATGATCGAGGTCAGAAGCACGCCGATTTCGCGCAATTGCAGGATGCCGACGAGATCGACGACGAAGACCTCCGCACCGAAATACCGCAGCTGGAAGGCGCCCTGCTGGGCGATGATCGCCCCGATCAGAAACGACATCAACAGAATGATCGGAACGGCGCGAACACCCATGCGGTCGATCTGGTTGACGATCGAAGCCGGCGAAACACCGCTGCCGCGGCCGAGCTTCATCTGCGCGCCGCGCACCGCCGAGCCGAGGATATACATGGAGGCGGCAAGATTATCCCAGACGTCGTAGGTCATCTTGCCGATCGGCGCGAAAATGCGCGCGACGAGCGAGACTTTTTCCTTCTGCTCCGGCTCCGCTTTGGCCGGCTCTTCGGAAAACATCTCGAGCATTTCGTCGATATGCGGATTGGTGCCTTCGAAGCGGATCGTGCGCCCGGCCGCCTCCTGTTCCTTCTTCAAACGGCACAGAAGCCAGATTCCGGCAGTGTCGATGTCTGATAGATTAGAGAGATCGACCGTCAAATCGCCGGCCTTCTCGTGCACAAGCTTTTCGAGATCGCGCAGCACGAAATGCACATAAGCGCTGCGCCAGTTGCCGCTAAGACGCACGCGCTGCCCCGAACCATCGGCATGGTCGTCCACTTCAAGCGAGGCGGCGTTGCGATTCTCGGCGTTCAAGATACTTATGTCTCTCAGGGCTTACAGTGACATGCCGAATCGCGAAAACGATCGTTCATCGTCCGGCGCGTCAATATACAGAAGCAACGTCCAATTTCCATGCTCGCAGGATAGCAATAATGCCGCGCATTCTCGATATCCAGATGAATTCCTTTCCCATTGCCGGGACCTTCACCATCTCGCGCGGGGCAAAGACCGAAGCTGAGGTCATCACCTGCACACTCACTGAGGAAGGGGCGCATGGACGTGGCGAATGCGTGCCCTACCGCCGTTACGGCGAGACGATGGAGAGCGTCTTCGCCCAGATCGAGGCCGCGCGCCCGCTTGTTGAAGCCGGCATCTCGCGCGATGACCTATTGTCGGCGATGCCGCCGGGTGCCGCCCGCAACGCCGTCGATTGCGCCCTCTGGGATCTCGAAGCGAAACGGACGGGCCGGAGCGTCGCCGCCCGCCTCGGCCTCGGCGCTCTGAAGCCGCTGACCACCGCTTACACCATCTCGCTCGGCGAGCCGGAAGTGATGGCCGCGCAGGCCCGCGAACATGCCGGTCGTGCGTTGCTCAAGGTCAAGGTCGGAACCGGCGACGATGAAAGCCGCATCCGCGCCGTCCGCGCGGCCGCACCCGATGCCGCCATCATCCTCGACGCCAATGAGGGCTGGCCGGAGGCGGTGCTGGAGCGTCACCTTGACATCGCGGCGCAGGCGGGCGTCGCCCTTGTCGAGCAGCCGCTGCCGGCAGGCCGCGATGGGCTGCTTGCTGAAATCCGGCGGCCTCTCCTCGTCTGCGCCGACGAAAGCGTCCATCACGCCGGCGATCTCGCAAGCCTTGCCGACCGCTACGACGCGATCAACATCAAGCTCGACAAGACGGGTGGCCTGTCCGAGGCCCTGGCGATGAAGACAGAGGCCGAGCGCCTCGGTTTTTCCATCATGATCGGCTGCATGGTCGGCACTTCGCTCGCCATGGCGCCGGCCGTCCTGCTCGCCCAGAATGCCGATTTCGTCGATCTCGATGGTCCGCTGCTGCTTGCCCGCGATCGCGAACCCGGACTGCGCTACGCCGCTTCCCTGGTTTTTCCGCCTGAAAGCATCCTCTGGGGCTGAAGGTAATAAGCTGAAATGACGAGACCGAGACCGGAAAGCGCAACCAGCGCCATGACGTAATAGCTGACAACGCCGAGCCAGGCGTAGAGATAGCCCGACGCGATGGTCATCAGGCCCATTGCCATGCCGACATAGAAGAAATAGGCGCCTTGCGCCGAGGATTCCTTCGTCTCCTGCACCGTCGCCACGATCCGCCGCTGCACGCCCGTATGCACGAAGGCATAGGTGAAGCCGTGGAAGCATTGCAGCAGGAAGAATCCGGCAAAGCCCGTATTCATCGGAAACAGGATCCAGCGGCAGACGCTCACGGCGCAGCCGAAGCGAATCAGCGTCCAGGCGTCGAAGCGCCGGTTGAGCCGCTTCGACAGGAAGAATACCGTCACCTCCGAAGCGACGCCTGCGCTCCAGAGGAGGCCGACCTCAGTGCCGGAAAAGCCGAGCTGGTGCCAATAGATCGAGGAAAAGGCATTAAGCACGGCATGGCTCGATTGCTGGATGGCGACGCCGATCAAAAGCAGCAGCAAGTGCGGCTCTCGCAGACCGCTGCCGGTGGCGGCGGGAAGATCGATCGGTTGGCCGCGCCGCCGCGTCGGCCCGATGCGCGGACAGAAGATCGCCATGACGACAGTCATGCTGAAGCCGAACACCATGACGGCAAGTACCATCCCGCCGCCCCACCGGCTGATCAGCTGGCCGCCGGCGAGCGTCGAGACGATGAAGGCGATCGAGCCCCACACGCGCATCGATCCGTAATCGAGCCCCCAGCGGCGCACGCCCGAAATGACGATCGATTCGACGACGGGCACATAAGGCGCGAAGGCGGCGCCCTGCAGCGCGAAGACGATCGTCACGGGCCAGAAGCTGGTCGTCCAGTAGAGCGCGATCGCCGTCAGCAGAGACACGCCTCCCGACCAGAGCAATACGTCCGCGCGCTCCTTGAGGCGGTCGGCAATCATGGCGACCACGGGCGCCACCAGCACGCGCACCACCATGGGTATGGCAAGGATGATGCCGATCTCATGATCACTGAAGCTATGGGTTTCGAGCCAGACGGGGAAAAACGGCAGGACGACGCCGTTGACCAGCAGCGGCGCGCAATAGGAAAGCGCGCTGAGCAGCCGGAAGCGCGGCGGCGCTCCCTCACCCGGGGTATGTTGAGCGGGAATCATAGGTGAACCTGAAGGAAACTTGGCGTTGTCCTAACACACCACCTGAGGAGCGACTATTGCTAGAAATAGCCGTCCTGAAACGTTTTAGAAAATAAATAGGGCCTGTCACCTCACGGTAACGGCTAAATTCCTGGAGTGCCGCCGCGGATGCGCCGGCGCCGAAATCAAGCAGCCTGAGGGGCCAGTTCGCCCTCGTCATGCATTTCGATGGCGGCAAGCGCCGGCACGGCGCTGGCAAGCGCGCGCCAGGTGATCAGTTCGAACGTGCCGTCCTCATGCTCGGCCACAGCCGTGCAGCTTTCCACCCAGTCGCCTGTGTTGATGTAGCGGATGCCTTCCATGTCCTGGATGACGGCATGGTGGATATGGCCGCAGATCACGCCGTCGGCGCCGCTCTTGCGGGCCTCTTCGGCGACCACGCGCTCGAACTCGCCGATGAAATTGACGGCATGCTTGACCTGCAGCTTGGCCCAGGCCGAGAACGACCAGTAGGGCATGCCGAGACGGCGGCGGACGGCCGCGAGCAGAAGGTTGATGCGGATCGCCGTGTCATAGGCCCAGTCGCCGAGATAGGCGAGCAGCCGGGCGTTACGGACGACGACGTCGAATTCGTCGCCATGCAGGATCAGATATTTCTTGCCGTCGGCGCCATCATGCATCATGCGCTCGACGACCTCGATGCCGCCGAAATGCATGCCGGGGAAATCGCGCAGGAATTCATCGTGATTGCCGGGGATGTAGACGACGCGCGTGCCCTTGCGCGCCTTGCGCAGCAGCTTCTGGACGACGTCGTTGCAGACCTGCGGCCAATACCAGCTGCGCTTCAGGCGCCAGCCGTCGACGATATCGCCCACAAGCACGATCGTATCGGCGTCATGGTAGCGCAGGAAATCCAGCAGGAAGTCGGCCTTCGCGGCCTTCGAGCCGAGATGGACATCGGAAATGAAGAGCGTGCGGAAATGTCTGGGTTCCATCATGTCTGTCACGAGCAGCTGCTCATGTCCCATCTTTCATCTAGCCTTCCAAAACCAGACTCGTGTTTCAGGAAGATGACAAGGTGGGGAAAAGCCCTGCAAACCCGCTCATTCCGTCCGGATGGCAAATGCCGATCCCGTCGGTCGAGAAGCTCGCAATACCAGAACCGGGAATCCCAGTTATCTTATTTTCGCGCCGCGAGACTCAAGATCTTTCCCGCATACCGAGAATCAAATTAACAGCAGCTGCCGATCGAGGCATAACCTGGGGGATTTGATGATGCGCGCCCGCACCGCGACGATAATGATTTCTGTTGCACTGCTTGCCGGCTGTGCTCCGACGCAGCAGGACTATGATGCGATCGTCACGCTGCTGCAGGGCAGTGCAAGAGCGAGAAATCAGTTCGTCAACGACTGTTCGAAGGGTTTCGATGCGAATGAGCGCCGTAACGCCGGGATCGTGATAAACGTCTCGGACAAGGACGCTCCGAGGATCGCCTGCCAGCGATATCTTGCGGCCGCGCTCTCCGGTCGCGCCACGTATCAGGATCTGCTCGACATCAAGGCGCACCGGTTTACGCCAAAGCTCATCAAGATCTTTCAGGGTCGCTGATAGCGGAAGGGATTGGGGCAAGCGGAAAGCAGGCGCTTCGCCTCCATCCTGACCGGAATGTTGCCCTGTGGATTGAGCGCGTCCATGATGACGGCGATTCCAGATCCAACAAGGCGGGACGGCTGATGCGTCTCTTTCTCGTGCGCCACGGCGAATCCCTCGGCAACCTCAACGAACGGGCCTATCGCCAATTCGGCGACCACAACGTGCCCCTGACACAATGGGGCTATCGCCAGGCGGCCGAAGCCGGCAACGTGATCGCCTCATACTTGCGGGCATTGCCGAATTCAGGCTTTCGGAAGCTGCACATCTGGTACTCGCCGTTTCTGCGCACGCGCCAGAGCAAGGATGCATTGCTCGAAGCCCTGCCTGAAAACGTCGTCGGCGATATCAGGGAGGATTATCTGCTGCGCGAGCAGGATTTCGGTCTCTTCACCGAAATTTACGACCACGCCGAGCAGAAACAGAAATTCCCCGAGGAATTCGAAAAATGGGCGAGGCTGCGCAATAACAGCGGGAAATTCTACGCCCGGCCGCCGGATGGCGAAAGCCGCGCCGATGTGGCGCAGCGGGTGCGCCTGTTCCTCCAGACGGTCATGCACGATCCCGAACACAACGACCACAACGTCGCGATCGTCGGCCACGGCGTCACCAACCGGGCGCTCGAAATGAACTTCCTGCACCATTCCGTCGATTGGTTCGAGCGCTCCGACAATCCCGGAAATGCCGACGTCACGCTGATCGAGGGCACGCGCTCGCAAGGCTATACGTCGATCCTGCTGCATCAAGCTGGCGACCGGCAGCCGGGACAGGAAGGCCAGTTGCGCGATGCCTATGGCGCCGATGTGACGATCACGCCAAAGGCCGGCGGGTAGACCCCTACCCCACAAGGGGCTCTTGTGAGGAGGGGTTCCATTCTATCCCTCACGCAGCCCGCACGGCCGCCGTCGGTTTCACGTTCTGGTTCATCCGGAACAGGTTGTTCGGATCGTAACGCAGCTTGATTTCGGCAAGATGGGCGTAATTGGCGCCGTAAGCCATTTCCACGCGATCGGTTTCGTCCTCAGGCATGAAGTTGATATAGGCGGTTCCCACAGCATGCGGCTTGGTTGCCTCGAAGAGTTCGCGCGCCCAGCCGATGCAGTTTGCGTCCATCCCGGTCTCCCGCCAGCGCGCATGCACGTTCATGACGAAATGCGAGCTACGCTGCGGAAATGCGGTGGCTTCTGTGGGAATACGGCCGGCGGCCCCGCCGACATGGCCGACGAATATCTCGCATTCGGGTCCCGGCAGTTTGCGAACGGCCGAAAGCAGAAGCTCGATCGCCGCATCGGAAAGTGAGGCGAAATCCTGGCTCTTCCAGTAATTGCGCGCCCCCGGCGTCAGAAGCGGGTCAAATGCCTGCTGCCAGCCGGCAAACGGCATCGGACCGACGATGTCGGCGATCGGCTTTCCGATCCCACGCAATCTCGCCGCCGCCTTTTCTCCTGCTGCCATGTCTCCGCAGTAGCACATGGCGAGCACGACGATTTCCTTGCCGTGCCATTCGGCCGGCAGGAACGGCAGGGGTGGCGCCTGGCGCATCACCACCCAGCAGGTCAGCTCGTCGGGTGCGGTCTCCAGCGCCTGCCGATATTCCCTGAGCACCTTTTCCGCATCGGCGAAAGGATGCACGACCAGGCCGGCGAAAACCTCGGGATGGAGCGGGTTGAGCTGAAATTCGAAAGAAGTGACAACGCCGAAGTTGCCGCCGCCGCCGCGCAGCGCCCAAAAGAGGTCCGGTTTCTCCGTCTCGCTCGCCTTGACCAGCTCGCCGTCCGCCGTCACCACATCCACCGAAATCAGATTGTCGAGCGTCAGCCCGAATTTGCGGGTCAGCCAGCCGAAACCACCACCGAGCGTCAGGCCGGCAATGCCGGTCGTGGAATTGATGCCAGTCGGCAGCACCAGGCCGAAAGCCAGCGTTTCTTTGTCGACGTCACCGAGTGTAGCGCCCGGCTCGATCCTGGCGCGGCGCGTATCGAGATCCACCCGCACCGATTTCATCGACGACAGATCGATGACGACGCCGCCCTCGCAGACGGCGTTGCCGGCAATGCCGTGCCCGCCGCCGCGCACCGAAACGAGCAGATTGTTGTCGCGCGCAAAACGAACCGCGCGCACGACATCGGCCGCCCCTGCGCAGCGCGCAATCAGGCCCGGCCGGCGATCGATCATCGCATTCCAGATCGCCCGTGCCTCATCGTAGTCCATATCTTTGTTGGTCAGGAGACTGCCACGAAATCCGGCGGCAAACGCATCCATGGCCGCGTCATTGACCATCGTCTGACCCCGTTGCAGGGTCGTGAGGTTCAAATTGTCCATGATTTCCTCCATGCGACCGGCGCCCCGCACCGTCGCGGCGGCATTTTGCGCTTGCTGCGGCCATCAAACAAGTTTCGAAAAGGATTAGCTCTCTGCGGCCGCAACGACGGGAACGTCATTCCATTGACTTGACGTCCGAAATTGGCGTTCGCGGACGGCTCCTTGCTGAGAGCCTGCTGATATCTAACCCCGCAGTCCGCGCGCGACAGCATCGATGACCGCGCCGATCCGCCCCGGAACGAACCGACGCGATGGATGAACGGCGTGGATCGGCAGCACCAGTTTCCGCCAGTTGGAGAGAACCTCGACAAGTCTTCCATCGGCTATGTCTTCTGCAACGAGATCGACGGGGATGTAGATGATGCCTGCGCCGGCGAGCGCTGCCGTCCTAAGTGCCTCACCGTTATCGATCTCCATGTTGCCGTGGACCGCGACCGTGAAACTCTCCCCGTCCTCCGTCTCGAATGGCCATTCGTCGCGCGGAACGAGATTGAGATTGAGGATACAGCGGCCGAGGCGAAGATCATCAGGCCGCTCTGGCGCAGCAAATCGTTGAAGATAGGCCGGAGAGGCGCAGCAGACGAAGTGATAGCTGCCGACCCGGCGCGCAATCAGGGAAGATGGCTTCAATTCCCCGATCCTGATCGCCAGATCGTAACCCTCGGCCACGAGATCGACGTTACGGTCACTGAGGTTCAGCTCGACGGAAAGTGCCGGATGCCGCTCCGCGAGCACAGCCATAACAGGCGCGAGCCGCTTGATCCCCAGTGTCGTCGGAGCGCTGACACGCAGGCGTCCAGACAATGCCTCGGCATCAGGGCGGGAAATATCGTTGAGCTCCTCCAGCTCGTCGATGATCCTGTTTGCTTTGACGAGGAAACGAGACCCGATCTCGGTCAGCCGCTGCGTGCGCGTGGTGCGTTCGATCAGCTTGACTCCGTACTCCTGCTCCAGCGCCTGGATGCGTCGGCCAACCATCGCAGGCGAAATGCCAAGCCGCTTCGCCGCTCCGGCAAAGCTTCCCGATGTCGCGGCGGCAATGAGGGTCTGCAGGTTCAAAAGATCAGTCATTCGATACTTTTATGCAGTTCTATTATCGCAATCAATGCAATTAACGAATGGATTATTCGGATGTATCTCTTTGTTACCCCCTCGGATCAAAGGAGAAAACGCAATGAAAACAGCAATCATCGGCATCGGAAACATGGGCAAGGGTCTGGCCGCACGTCTTGCCGGCAAGACTGATCTCGTTATCGCCGGCCGCAACGATACGGCCGCGCGCAGCCTTGCCGAAAGCCTCGGCGTCGAGAGCGCCCCCATTGCCGAGGCGATCGCCGCCGCCGAGGTCGTCGTCCTTGCCGTTCCCTATGCGAGCGCCCTTGAAATTGCCGCTTTGCCGTCACTCGCAGGCAAGATCGTCGTCGATATCAGCAATCCATTGAAACCTGATTTCTCCGGCCTGCTCTTCAGCAACGAGACTTCCGCCGCCGAAAAAATCCAGAAGGCTGCCGCCGGCGCCAAGGTCGTCAAGGCCTTCAACACCATCTTCGCCGAACTCTTCAACGCGCCCCGTGACGCCACGGCGAAAGTGCCGGTATTCGTCGCCGGAAATGATGAAGACGCGGTGGAAAAGGTTTCCCGTCTGGTCGTCGATTCCGGATTTGCCGTCGAAAAGTCCGGCGGCCTTGACGCTGCGACACTTCTGGAACCGCTCGGCATGCTCAACATCCGGCTCGGCTACGGCCTCGGCCGCGGAACCGCCATCGCCCCCGCCTGGGTCAACATCGCCGCCTGAAGGCTTGCCGCCGATAGATAGGATGAACATCCCGTCCGCGAGGCCGGGATGTTTTTGCTGTTCGACCGAAAACTTCTCCCACCCCTCATTTCCATACTGTCGCCCGTATCCGATTGATGTATGGAGAGAACTCCAGAAAAAGACGTGCACGGAGGCGGCAATGGATCACCAGGATAAATCCAAGACGGACAAGAACCTGCCAAGCGGCGATCTCGACGAGCAGGCGCTCTTTTTCCACCGCTACCCCCGCCCCGGCAAACTCGAGATCCAGGCGACCAAGCCGCTCGGCAACCAGCGCGATCTGGCGCTCGCCTATTCGCCGGGTGTCGCCGCCCCCTGCCTTGCCATCAGGGACAACCCTGAAATGGCGGCCGAATATACCTCGCGCGCCAATCTCGTCGCCGTCATTTCCAACGGCACCGCCGTCCTCGGCCTCGGCAATATCGGACCGCTCGCTTCCAAGCCGGTCATGGAGGGCAAGGCCGTGCTCTTCAAGAAATTCGCCGGCATCGACGTCTTCGACATCGAGATCGATGCGGCGAGCGTCGACCAGATGGTCTCCACCGTTTCCTCGCTGGAGCCGACCTTCGGCGGCATCAATCTGGAAGACATCAAGGCGCCGGAATGTTTCGAGGTCGAGCGTCGCCTGCGCGAGAAGATGAAGATCCCGGTCTTCCACGACGACCAGCACGGCACCGCGATCATCGTCGCCGCCGCGATCCTGAACGGGCTGGAACTCGCTGGGAAGAAGATCGAGAACGTCAAGATCGTCGC
The DNA here is from genome assembly GCF_024721175.1 of Rhizobium sp. Pop5. Classification (NCBI taxonomy): domain Bacteria; kingdom Pseudomonadati; phylum Pseudomonadota; class Alphaproteobacteria; order Hyphomicrobiales; family Rhizobiaceae; genus Rhizobium; species Rhizobium sp. Pop5. The sequence continues at coordinate 1,899,377 of NZ_CP099399.1, forward strand.
CTCCGGCGCCGGTGCCGCCGCCCTTGCCTGCCTCAACCTGCTTGTTACCCTCGGGGCGAAGCGCGAAAACATCTGGGTCCACGATCTCGAAGGCCTCGTCTATGAGGGCCGCACCGAGCTGATGGACGAGTGGAAGTCCGTCTACGCCCAGAAGAGCGACACCCGCACGCTCGCCGAAAACATCGGCGGCGCCGATGTCTTCCTCGGCCTCTCGGCCGCCGGCGTGCTGAAGCCGGAGCTCTTGGCGCAGATGGCCGACAAGCCGCTGATCATGGCGCTCGCCAATCCGACGCCCGAGATCATGCCGGATCTCGCCCGCGCCGCCCGCCCCGATGCGATGATCTGCACCGGCCGCTCGGATTTCGCCAACCAGGTCAACAACGTCCTCTGCTTCCCCTATATTTTCCGCGGCGCGCTCGATTGCGGCGCCGAGACGATCAACGAGGAAATGAAGATGGCGGCCGTGCGCGCCATCGCGGCGCTCGCCCGCGAGGAGCCGTCCGATGTAGCCGCCCGGGCCTATTCCGGCGAGACCCCGGTCTTCGGCCCCGATTACCTGATCCCCTCGCCCTTCGATCCGCGCCTCATCCTGCGCATCGCGCCTGCTGTCGCCAAGGCCGCCGAACAGAGCGGCGTGGCGCGCCGCCCGATCCAGGATTTCGACGCCTATCTCGACCAGCTGAACCGCTTCGTCTTCCGCTCCGGCTTCATCATGAAGCCGATCTTCACGGCGGCAAAGACGGCAGAGCGCAAGCGCGTCATCTTCTCGGAAGGCGAAGACGAGCGCGTGCTCCGCGCCGCCCAGGTTTTGATCGAGGAAGGCATCGCCGAGCCGATCATCATCGGCCGTCCTCAGGTCATCGAAACGCGTCTCAAGCGCTACGGCCTGCGCATCCGCCCGCTGCAGGATTTCGAGGTGATCAATCCGGAAGACGATCCGCGCTTCCGCGAATATGTCGATCTCTATTTCTCGCTCGTCGGCCGGCGCGGCGTCATCCCGGAAGCCGCCCGCACCATCGTGCGCACCAACACGACGGTCATCGGCGCGCTGGCACTCAGGCGCGGCGAAGCTGACGCGCTGATCTGCGGCCTCGAAGGCCGCTACGAGAAGCACTTGCGCGATGTCCGTCAGATCATCGGCAAGCGCAAGGACGTCCGCGATTTCTCCGCGCTCAGCCTGATGATCTCGCAGCGCGGCGCCACTTTCTTCACCGACACCTACGTCACCTTCAATCCGACCGCCGAAGAAATCGCCGAGTCGACGGTGCTTGCGGCCGAGGAAATCCGCCGCTTCGGCATCACGCCGCGCGCCGCGCTGGTTTCGCATTCAAACTTCGGTTCGCGCAGATCCGAGAGCGCCACGAAGATGCGCAACGCCCTGCAGCTCGTGCGCGAGACCGCCCCCGACCTCGAAGTCGACGGCGAAATGCACGGCGAAAGCGCCATCACCGAAGCGCTGCGCAAGCGCGTCATGCCGCACACGACGCTGCACGACGAGGCGAACCTCTTGGTCTTCCCGAATCTCGACGCCGCAAACATCACGCTCGGCGTGGTCAAGTCGATGACCGATGGCCTGCATGTCGGCCCGATCCTGCTCGGCGCCGCCATGCCCGCCCACATTCTCGCGCCCTCGGTCACCTCCCGCGGCGTGGTCAACATGGCGGCGCTCGCCGTCGTCGAGGCATCGCAGCCGGCGTGAGAGCTGCAGGCTGCTTGACAAAGCAGGCCTACGCTTTTTTCGTCATGCTCGGGCTCGTCCCGAGCATCTGCAACTGGCTGATATGCCGGGGATATCACACACCCCGTACCGACAGCCGTCCTCCATCCGCAAGTTCGTCCGCGCGTTCGTTGCCGGCAATGCCGGAATGGCCCTTGCACCAGGCGATGGTCACGAGGTCGTTCCGGGATAGTTGAAGATCGACCGCTTTCCAGAGTTCCGCATTGGCGATCGTCCGGCTTCGGGCGTTCCCATTCGGACTGCTTTTCTTCCAGCCGTTGTTCTTCCAAATATGCCGCCTGTCGTTGCAGCCTTTGACGGCATAGATGGAATCCGACCAGATGGTCGCGGCTTCGCCCGTTGCTTCGCTGTTGATCCACATGACGGCCCTCAAGACGGCGGTCAATTCCATCGAATTATTGGCGGAATCACACACGCCGCCGAAGCTGGACGCAATTTCCGCAGCATCGCGATAGGCAACAAAGGCCCAGCCTCCGTGCCCGGAACCGGGGTCATAACAACCGTCCACGAAGACATGGAGACCGTGTTGGGCTTCCGGTATTCCGGCTGTCGTTGCGGGGGAGCCTAGCTCGTTGGAAATACCTGCCATTTTCGCCTTCGCTGCGCCCGCCGCCCAGACCAGTGCGATTTGCGACGGCCGTCCGAAGCGGACATTGGAATTGTCCCTTCCCTTGTGTCAACTCTTGACGACGGTAGTGCCGACAGCGCCTATTGCCGATGGGAAACCGTGAGGGGGCAGCGTCATGGACAATCCGTTGAGCAATGCCGGCAAGCGCGATCATGGCGTAACCGTTCGCCGTATTCTCAAGGTCAATCACGCCGGCGAATTCGGCGCAATTCGCATCTACGGTGCCCAGATCTGGATGGCCCACCGGCTGTTTCCTGAGATCGTACCGGCGCTTCGTGAAATGCGGGACGACGAGATCAAGCATTGCCGCCTGTTTCGGGAAGCAATGCCATCCAGGAACGCCAAGCCCTGTCGCATCATGGCATTCTGGAGCCTCGGCGGTTATCTGCTCGGATTCCTGACGGCCCTCGGCGGGCGCAACATGGTCTGGATCTGTACCGAGGCGGTTGAATGCACGGTTCACCGTCATCTGGAAGATCAACTGGCTTTCCTCGAGACCAGAGATCCAAAGCTTCATGGCCTTATCGCCTCGATTCAGAAAGAGGAATTAGCGCATCTCAGGGAGGCTGAGAGGAACCAGACTAAACGCGGCATCGGCCACGCCGTGCTGCTGCCGGTCGTCGCCGCGCTCACCGACCTGATGATCTGGCTCTCGACATGGGGAGACTCAAGCTGGATGCGCGCCGAAATGGCGCACTCCAAGCAGGCTTAGTGGTCTGGCGTCATTACCGATCTCTGCTTCGGCCCAAAGCAACCTTTGCTCTGGGCCAGAGGCTTAATCGTCTAGCGACGGCGGCAGCGAAGTCAGTTGTTCGCAAATCGCTTGGGAGGCTCAGCCAGGTTGATCCGGTTGCCCTCATCATCGAACAGCTGAGCCACGACCCCAAAGTCGCCTTCGATTTTGTTGGCCAGTTTCAAGCCCTGACGCGAAAGCCTTTCGAGCTCCGCCTCGAGCACGGGGACCACGATCGTTATGATCCCGTTGCCAGCGCGTTTGTCATCCTTCCAGACCTGCAGTCCGGCCCCGCCCATGTTACGCCACTGAGCCATGCCCGGTATCGGTTTGCTATCTGCGGGGCGTCCCATGAGCTTCTCATACCAGACGAGCGCCTCGTCAAAGTTGGAAACGGTGGCGCAAGCGAAGATGCTCTGTACTGCTATTGAAGTGGTGGTCATGTCGTTCTCCTTGGTTCGACAAACGGATGTCGTGCAGGAGTTCTCGATTTCGACAGGCGCCGCGAAAAAACTTCGCGGTCAACACAAAACTTTTAAGCGCTGTTCTTCGAGGTGGCGCCGTTCTGCCTCCGACCAACACAATCCGATGGCGACCGTGAAAGCTTCCGCCGCCTCGACATGTCTGCCCAGCTCGGCGCAAATCTGCGCGCGGGCCGTCCAGTACGGCAGGTAGTCGGCCATCCGCGGGTCGCTGGCAAGCGCATGTATATCGCCAAGAGCCGCGTCTGCCTGGCCTATCCGCATGAGAGCCACGGACCGATTGAGCGTCACGACGGGCGACGGAGCAATCCTGCCCAGCATGTCGTAGAGGGAAACCACGGCCTGCCAGTTTGAGATACCGCTCAAACGGCGCGCGACATGGGCAGATTGGATGGCGGCCTCGATCTGGTAGCGGCCAGTCGGACCGTTTGCATTTGCTTCTCGGAGGAGTCCTTCGGCGAGGCGCAATTGCGCGTGATCCCAAAGTCCGACATCCTGGCCGTCCAGCGGTACGAATGCACCGTCAGGCCCCCTGCGGGATGATCGCCTCGCCTCCGTATAAAGCATCAGTGCGAGAAGACCTTTCGGCTCGGGCTCTTGCGGAAGCAGGGAGACAACCACGCTGGCAAGCCAGATTGCCTCTTGTCCAAGCGCCTCCACCCCGTCGATGTCCATCCACCCGCTCGTATAGGCGGCATAGATGGAGGCGAGCACCGGCGGCAAGCGGTGCGACAGTTCCTCTTTTTCCGGCACGAGGAACGGAATTTTCTCATCCCTGATCCTCGCCTTGGCTCTTACAAGCCTCTGCCCCATGGCCTTTGGAGAGACGAGAAACCGCGCGGCGATATCTGCCGCGGTCAGGCCCAGCACCGTCTGGAGGATCAGCGGCGTTCGCGCCGAGACATCGATCTCAGGATGTGCGCAGGCGAACATGAGCGCAAGCCGCCTGTCCGCAATGTCCTCGTCCATGTCAGCCGCTGCCGAGAGTTCCTCGGTGATGAGGGCGAGATGATCGGCGCTCTTCGCCTTCACTTTGTCCTTGCGCCAGTCGTCGAACTTGCGTCTGCGCGCGATGGTCAACAGCCAGGCGTCGGGGTTGTCAGGCACGCCATCGACAGGCCATTTCTCGAGAGCCGTGAGGAAAGCCGTCGCGAGCGCATCTTCGGCGGACGCGATATCACCCAGCCGTCCGCCAAGATAAGCGACAAGACGGCCATAGCTCTCGCGCGCCACCCGCTCTGCTGCACCTCGGGCAGCGGAGGAACCCGAAAGCGTCATCCGGCATATTCCGATGAATCCCTGATGCGGCGAACCTCAACCGTTCCCCAGGTCGCGGCAGGGCAGCGTGCCGCCCATTTGTTGGCTTCGTCCATATCGGCGACGTCGATGATAAAGTACCCGCCGAACTGTTCGCGAACATCGGCATAGGGGCCGTCCAGAACACTAACCTCGTTTCCTTGAACGCGAACGAGACTTCCCTCGGATGAACTGACCAGCGCATTGCTGGAGACGAATGCTGCTGCTTTCTCCAGCGCTTGTTGATAGGCATACATCTGGCCCATGAAGCGCGCCATCTCCTCGGGTGCAACGGCCTTCCCGGCGGCTTCGTCGGCATGCAGCATGAGCATGTAGCGCATCGCGTTTTATCCTCAGTGAAGCCAATTCCCGCAGGGGGGAGCGACAAGAATAACAATTCGGATGAAGAAGGGAACTGCCATTGGCGGATTGCAGTCGCTGCTTCAGGCGCAATGCTACCTCGACTTCCCTAACGTAAGGCCTCCCCACATCTTCTGGATAAAATCTCGAAAATGCGGTAGGAATTGATCGACGCTTATTAAGAGAAACACGTTAAGAGACAAGGCACGGCGGATGAACGCCGCCTTTGACCTATGGACACTTTCTCATTCCCGGACGACGCCGTGAAACGCCGAAACCTGTCTCTTGCGCTTCTTCTTGCATTGGCAGCACCTGCCACTGCCGCACAGTCCAGCGCCATCTGCGACGACCTGCGCGGCCGCCTGGCCGACCTGCCGCGAACGATCGCCACCAATAGCGGGCCGGAAGCGCGCCAATATGCTAGCGCCATGGCCGAGCAGAACCTCGAGCTGCGCAAGGTCCGCAACGATCTGCGCAATTTCGGCTGCACCTCCGGCAGCATGGTCGTGATCGGCGGCGAGAATGCAGATTATTGCGCCGAACTTGCTCAGGCCGAAGGCCGGATGACGGACAATATCCGTTATCTCCAAGATCGCCGCGACGAGCTGCGCAACCAGGGCGACGGAACTGACGACGCGCGCCGCGAACTGACCGCCGCTCTCGAGCGAAATGGCTGCAACAGCGACAATTTCTATGCGCCGACCGAGCGCAGCGCCAACGACCCCGCCCCGAGTGTCGAGGAACAGGCGATGCGCACCGATACCTTCATTCCGCTCGGCGGAGGTGAACAGGTTGACCCAAGTTACTACGGCCTGCCGCGGGCCGAGATGCTCTCGCCCGTCAGCACCATCTGCGTGCGCAGCTGCGATGGCGGCTTCTTTCCGATCAGTTCGAACGCCACCTCGGTCGATTTCGGCCGTGATGCCCAGACCTGCGCCAAGATGTGCCCCGGCATCGAGACGCAGCTCTTTTATCGCGACGTGACGAGCACGGAAGCCTCGAACATGATCTCGGTCGCGACGGGCACGCCCTACAGCGCGATGAAGAACGCCTTCGTCTACAAGAACCGTGCGCCTGGCGAAAAGAACAGCTGTGCCTGCAATCTCACCGCCTATTACAACGAGATGCGCAGCAAGCAGGCCCTGAGCGAACCGCCGCAGCAGGGTTCGATCACCACGATCCACACCGATCCGCCGGCCAAAAATGCTCCAGCAGCAGCCGCGCCGCAGCCATCCGCTCCGGAGCGTCCCTACGATCCCACGCAGAACAAGGTCCGCCAGGTCGGCCCGCAATTCCTCGCCGGCGACCAGGGCTCGATCGATCTTGCCAATCCGGCGACACCCGGCCCGCAGCCGCAACAGCAGTGATTGCGACGGCTTCAGCGCTCGCTCCGTCCCCACCCGTCGTAAAACACCAGTTCTTCAAGCGGCACCCGTTGCCGCCAGCCTTTGACCGCAAGTTCCGGCTCCTCGTAAAGCCGGTCGACGAAACCGGCGCAAAGCCAGGCGACCACCTCGATATGTTCGGGTATGCCGAGAATGGTCTTTAGGTCGCCTTCGCGGAAAATGCTGACCCAGCCGATCCCGATCCCTTCCGCCCGCGCCGCGAGCCAGAGATTCTGGATGGCGCAGACCGTGGAATAGCTATCCATCCGGGGATTGTGCGTGCGCCCCAGCACAACGCTGCCGCTGCGCGTGGGATCTGAGGTCACGCAGATCCCGAGCGGCGCCTCGACGATGCCCTCGAGCTTGAGCGAGCGATATGTCTGCCGCCGCTCACCCTCGAACATCAGCGTCGCCTCCTCATTCGCCTTTACGAAGGCATCGCGCACCCGTGCCCTCACCTCGGCGCTTCTGACCAGAATGAAATTCCACGGCTGCATGAAGCCGACGGACGGCGCGTGATGCGCGGCGTTCAGCAGCCGCTCCACGACGTCGTCGGGCAAAGGATCGGGCAGAAACTGGCTGCGCACGTCACGCCGCGTCATGATCGCGTGATAGACGGCCTCGCGTTCGGCCAAGGAAAAACCGGATGCCGCCGAAAGGGCATCCTTATCTAAGGGTCGCATCGTCAAATCCCCAACAACGCAACCGCCCGCCGTCCGCGCGGGTTGGGTCTATCTCGCCAGGCCGGTCTTCTGACTTGGCGTCATCCGTCTGCCGCGGCCTTCCCGGCGAAAAGCCAGTGGCATAATGAGCGGCAGGCGTCGGCCTTACAGCGTTGGGCACGTTCCGGCCTTGCACCGGATTCCCGATTCTCCCGCTGAGGCAGCGGGCACCTGACGGCGCATCTATTTCAGGAATCAGGTGCGTCGGCAAGCCGGCCGATGTTGTCTTCGAGCCGTCTTCAGTTGGCGGATGCACGATGCTCCCTGAATGCCGCTGCCAGCGTCCTGAGCGCCGCGCGCGACCTGGCGTCCGTCGCCGCAAACCAGCCAAGCGCCGCCAGGCCGAGGCCGAAGAAGCGATGGCGGAGAACAGCTCCTAGACTTTGTCGGCCAAGAAAGGGCGCGGTGGAGATCGACGCCCGGACCAAATCCGACGCCTCTAACGTTTGACGTCCCTTTGATCGCCATCCCGAAGCGGACCTCAGTTAGCTCTATTAGTCTGCCGAGATTTCGTATGCGCGGCAGATCGCCCTGGTTGCGGCTCCCCATGCCGAAGCCTTCGTACGGATTTGATGTGCTTCAAACGCAAGCCTATCAATAAAACGTTTTCAACGCGCCAGATCATGGGATCTTCGGTCTGTGTAACCTCAAATGAAAGGCAACCCGGCTCTGCCCTGGTCAGGCGAATGTGTTCAGGAAGATATTTCTGGACGATATCGATCTCGTCCAAGGATGCACAAATTAATTGTCCCGAAAGGCGGACCTTGCCAGTCTCGTCGTTCGGCCCGTTGCTCTGATCCATCTCATGATCCTGCTTTTTGACTTGCTGAACTTTATTGCACGGCGCCGAAGGACGGCAAAGTCCCGCAATCCGTGCCCCTACCTCCTTTGGGCTCCGCCGGTGCCACCCGTTGCTTCCAGGCTGCAAATTCCGCGTGACAAAACCCGATCGTGACGCTACATACGCCTGATGTCGATCATGTCCGTCTACGCCTCGCGATTTTATTGGTACCGCTTCTCACAGCGGACGCGGGTCCATGCGTAACTGAATTCGACGCGACGACAACCCGAACAGCCGCTAGTCTACCTGGCGGCTTTTTTGTTCCGCGCGGGTATGACCAAACAGGAGCATACCCCGTGTCCGATACCATTGATGATCTGCGTATCCTCGAGATCACCCCGCTTACCAAGCCTGCCGATATCATTGCCGAAATTCCCCGCAACGCTGGCGTCAGTCAGACCGTGACCAGCAACCGCGATGCGATCCATCAAATTCTTCGGGGCGAGGACGATCGGCTGATCGTCGTCATCGGCCCCTGCTCCATCCACGATCCCGTTGCCGCCCGGGACTATGCCGCACGGCTTGCGGAGCAGCGACGACGCCTCGCGGGCGATCTCGAGATCGTCATGCGCGTCTATTTCGAAAAGCCCCGCACCACGGTCGGCTGGAAGGGCCTGATGAACGACCCGCATCTCGACGGCAGCTACCGCATCGAGGAAGGCTTGCGCATCGCGAGGGGCCTGCTGCTCGACATCAATGCGATGGGCCTACCCGCCGGCGTCGAATTCCTCGACACGATCACGCCGCAATACATTGCCGACCTCGTGAGCTGGGGCGCGATCGGCGCACGCACGACCGAAAGCCAGATCCATCGCCAACTCGCCTCCGGCCTTTCCTGCCCGATCGGTTTCAAGAACGGCACCGATGGCGGCGTCCGCGTGGCGCTCGACGCGATCCTTGCCGCCTCGCAGCCGCATCACTTCCCCGCCGTGACCAAGGACGGCCAAGCGGCCATCGCCTCCACGACAGGCAACGAGGACTGCCACATCATTCTCCGCGGCGGCAAGCGGCCGAACTACGAGGCGGCCGACGTCCAAGCCGTGATGGCCGAAGCGACCAAGCTCGGTGTCAACCCGCGCATGCTGATCGATGCCAGCCACGCCAACAGCGGCAAGGATCCGATGAACCAGCCGAAGGTCGTCCGCGACGTCGCCGGCCAGATCCATGCCGGCAACGACCACATCAAGGGCATAATGATCGAGAGCAATCTCGTCGCCGGGCGCCAGGACCTCGTTCCCGGGAAACCGCTGGTCTACGGCCAGTCGATCACCGACGGCTGCATCGGCTGGGACATGTCGGTCGACGTGCTCGAGAATCTGGCCCAGGCCGTCCGCGATCGTCGCACGGCCACCGTCGCGGCCTGAGCGGCACTATCAAGCGCGGCGGGCAGATATCCCGCCGCCCATTCACAGGTCAATCCTCGTCCAAAAGATGCAGGCCCTCATAGGTCCAGAAGCCGCCCCATGGTTCCGGTTTGACCAGACCAGAAGGCATCTTCAGGACTCTCCCATGATCCGTCTGATGCCTATTCCAGAGTGGTTGCGTCAGGCATGAGGGCGCCACCACCTCATCAAAAAATGGCGGTCCGTCGCTCTCAAGAACTCATCGGGAAATAGCGCACATAGGCAAACTCGTCACCGTCTGGTGACCAGCAGGGCACGTTGATCGTGCCCTGCCCGCCGAAAAGCTCGAACAGCGTCTTCAGGTTGGCGCCGTCCATATCCATCAGTCGCAGGCGCACGTCGAGGTCGCGCGGATGGTCAAAGACAGAGGGGTCGTAGGAGAGGATCAGCACCTTGTCGTTGTTGGGCGACGGATGGGCGAACCAGTTGCCCTGATCGTCCGATGTCACCTGCTGGAGACCCGTGCCGTCGGGATGGATGCGCCAGATCTGCATCAGTCCGGTGCGGCTGGAGTTGAAATAGATCCACTGGCCGTCGGTAGACCAGTCCGGCCCGTCATTGCGGCCCTCGCCATGCGTCAGCCGCGTCTCCTCGCCGCCGTCGACGGAGATGGTGTAGATGTCGAAGACGTCGTCGCGGATACCGCAATAGGCAAGCTGCCGGCCATCAGGCGACCAGCCGTGCCAATAGGACGGCAGATTCTCAGTGATGAGCCGCGGCGTACCGCCTTCGATCGGCAGGGTATAGATCGCCGACTTGCCGAATTCGGTCTTGTCGGAGATGACGATCCTGGTGCCATCAGGCGAAATGCCGTGATCGTTGTTGCAGTTGACGGCAAAGCCGGTATCGACATGGACCACCTCGCCGCCATCAAGCGGCAGCCGAAAGAGCAGTCCGTCGCCGTTCATCAGCAGGTACGAACCGTCGGGCGAGAAATTCGGCGCTTCCACCAGCTTGTCCGTTTGCCAGACTTCGCGGGCCCTGCCCGTCCTAATGTTGTAGATCTCGACGGAGCTGCGCATGTTTCCTCCTCCCGAAAATTCGATGGTGTCAGTGATCCCGATCGCGCCAGAGATCCCGATCGCGCCAGAGATCCCGATCGCGCCAGAGATCCCGATCGCGTCACGGATCCCCGCGTCAGCGATCCCTGAACCGGTTGGTGATGGGATAACGCCGGTCGCGCCCAAAGTTCTTCTTGGTGATCTTCACACCCGGCGCCGATTGCCGGCGCTTGTATTCGGCAAGATATAGCAGATGCTCGACGCGGTGAACGGTCGCCACATCATGGCCGTGCGCGACGATCTCCTCGACCGCCATTTCCTTCTCGACGAGACATTCGAGGATATCGTCGAGAACGGGATAAGGCGGCAGCGAATCCTGGTCCTTCTGGTCCGGACGCAACTCGGCTGAGGGCGCCTTGTCGATGATATTCTGCGGGATCACCTCGCCGGATGGCCCGAGCGCACCCGGCGGCACGTTTTCGTTGCGCCAGCGGGAAAGCGCATAGACCTGCATCTTGTAGAGGTCCTTGATCGGGTTGAAGCCGCCATTCATGTCGCCATAGAGCGTGGCGTAGCCGACCGACATTTCCGACTTGTTGCCCGTCGTCACCACCATCGAACCGAATTTGTTGGAGATCGCCATCAGGATGACGCCGCGCGCCCGGCTCTGCAGGTTCTCTTCGGTGATGCCGCTGTCCGTACCCTCGAAGAGACCGGCAAGCGCACTGCTGAAGCCCGTCACCGGCTCTTCGATCGGCACGATGTCATACCGGCAGCCGAGCGCCTTGGCGCAATCGGCCGCATCCTTAAACGAATCCTCCGAGGTATAGCGGTATGGCAGCATGACGGTGCGCACCCGCTCCTCGCCCAGCGCATCGACCGATATCGCCGCTGAGATCGCCGAGTCGATGCCGCCGGAAAGGCCGAGCACGACCGATTTGAAGCCGTTCTTGTTAACGTAGTCGCGAAAGCCGAGCAGGCAGGCGCGGTAATCGGCCTCTTCGCCCTCAGGGATATGCGCCATTGGCCCCTCGGCGCAGTGCCAGCCGGCGTCACCGCGCTTCCATGTCGTTACAGCAAGCGCGGTCTCGAACTGGCTCATCTGGAAGGCGAGCGACTTGTCGGAATTGAAGGCGAAGCTCGCGCCGTCGAAGACCAGCTCGTCCTGGCCGCCGAGCTGGGCGGCGTAGATCAGCGGCAGGCCGGTCTCGATCACCTGCTTCAGCACGACCTGATGGCGGATATCGACCTTGCCGCGATAATAGGGCGAACCGTTCGGCGAGAGCAGGATTTCCGCGCCGCTTTCGGCCAGCGTCTCGCAGACGCCGAGATCACCCCAGATATCCTCGCAGATCGGAATGCCGAGCCGCACGCCACGGAAATTCACCGGCCCCGGCATGGCGCCCTGGTCGAAGACCCGCTTCTCGTCGAACTCTCCGTAATTCGGCAGATCGACCTTGTCGCGCACCGCAATCACCTTGCCGCCGTCGAGCACGGCGACCGAATTATAGCGCCCGTTCTCATCCTGCCGGGGAAAGCCAATGATGAGACCCGTCCCGCCATCGGCGGTGTCGGCCGCAAGGCTCTCCACTGCCTTCCAGCAGGCGCGGATGAAGGCGGGCTTTAGCACCAGGTCTTCCGGCGGATAGCCGGAGATGAAAAGCTCGGTCAGGACAAGCAGATGCGCGCCCTCGCGGGCCGCATCGGCACGCGCCTCGCGTGCTTTGGCCAGGTTGCCGGCGACATCGCCAACCGTCGGATTGAGCTGCCCGACGGCAATGCGGAAGATATCAGAGAGAGCGTTTTCCTGTGTCATGTCATTCATTTATCCCGCAGCTTCCGCTACGGCAACACGTTCGCTCCGAAAGCAGCACCTGCCGCTGACGAAATTTTTATGAACGGTGCGCCAGAGCGCCGCGGAGCTCGATACGCATTGCAATTTGCCAAAGGAGCGGAATACTGCGCCCAAAGCGACAGCAGCGGAAACAGGGCCATGAATACTCTTTCGAACTACGTGCACCACCATTTCGACAAGCCGGCCGATGAACTCGGCGATATCGAAAAGCGCGTGCTGGCGAAAACGCACGAACGCAAGATCATCTCCACCGATGTTAACGCCGCCTTCTCCGCCGAAGCCTCCTTCGGCGAGCGCGTCGCCGACGGCATCGCCCGCGTCGGCGGCTCCTGGTCCTTCATCATCGCCTTCCTGGCCTTCCTCGTCGTCTGGACGTTGATCAACACCATCATTCTCGCGACCGGCGCTTTCGACCCTTACCCCTTCGTCTTCCTGAACCTGATCCTGTCGATGCTCGCCGCCATCCAGGCGCCGATCATCATGATGTCGCAGAACCGCCAGGCCGAGCGCGACCGCTTCGAGGCCGCCAAGGATTACGAGGTCAATCTCAAGGCCGAGCTCGAGGTGCTCTCCCTGCATCAGAAGATCGACATGCACGTGCTGACCGAATTGACGGCGCTGCGAGAGGAAGTTGCGCGTCTCACAACTGCGCTTGCCGCCAAAAGCTGAGGCTGCCTGTAGCCCTGCGATCAGCCGCCCGGGCCGGCAAACAGGATGAGATTTCCATCGGGATCCAGCACGATGAAGTTTCTGGCGCCCCACGGCTCCTTTTTGAGGGCCTGATGGAACGGCACCCCTGCAGCCTGGAAATCCAGGAAGAGGCGCTTGATTTCGTCTGATGTATTAACGGTGATGGAGGCAGAAAGCAGGTGTTCCCGCTGCCTGATATCGCCGACGAATACCGGCTCGCATACAAGCCCTAGCGCGAGTTGCGCATTGTCGCGGACGATCTGCCCGTAAAACGGCGGGTCGCCATAAACGAAATCGACGATGAAACCGAGCTTGCCGGTGAAGAATTCGCACGACGCCTTGATATCGGTGACAAACAACTGCGCCGATATCGAACTCAGGACTGGCTGTGATGCGGCCTGTTTTTTCGGATCTGTCATGGCTGCGGCTCCCGCCTTGAGCGCCTGCCATCCCTCGAACCCCAATTGCCGTGCGATCAGATCCTGCGCATCGCTGAGCTTGAAGCCCGCCGCCAGCACCTGCCTGTCATCCAGATGACGGAAGCGCGGCAAATGAGCTCTGATCTCGGCTGCAACAGGGTAGTATCCTTCGCGGTGCCATCGCAAATACTGCTTGGCCTGCTTTTTGAGGTTTTCAAGATTCAGCATGGGCGCAACTGTTGATACAGTGTAGGCGGGCATTGCCCTTTCGACATGAGACGAAGCGCCCTACGCAGCATCACAAACCTAGCCTCGACGATCGACGCTTGTCAATCATGGGCCTGGCTGGGATGACGATGGGGGATACCTGTCATATTGCGGCAGGCCATCTGATATCTCGTAGAAATCGCCTTTGTCGGCGCAGTAGATATGATGGCTGAAGGCAAGGCCGCTCGGTTCGTCGAAGGTTCCCGCCATGACCGAAACCTCCGCAGACTGGTCGCCCTGCCAGAACAGTGCGGAACCGCAATTGGAACAAAAGCCGCGCTGCGCCTCTTCGCTCGACCGATACCAGCGGATGGCCTCGGCTCCCCCGATGGAAAGAGATGCGCGCGGCACATTGACGGCGGCGTAGTAAAACCCCGTCTGCCGGCGGCATTGCGAGCAGTGGCAGCCGACGACAGGTCCAGGCTTTGCCGAAATCGAATATCGTACCGCGCCGCAAAGGCAGCCGCCCGTATGCCGTTCTGTCATGACCGCACTCTCCTCGTTCAGATAGAACGTTGCCGCCGATCGCCGCCGCGGTCAAATCCAATTCCCTGAATGAAAACATCAGGAAACTTGAAGCGCCGACCTTACGCCCGCGGCAGGCTGAAAATTAGAACGCTCCTTTCTCATAACGTGTACGTTCCTCATCAAGGCAAAAATTACCAGTAGTTGTATTAGCTTGCATAATTCTGGCATAGCGCGGAAAATATCAAGTAAATCTCATTTATTCACTGATCGCAACCACACCCAATACGTTTATTAGATAATCCAAAATTAAGACTTTACGATTTACGATGCAACCAGTGATCGATCTCCAGCGCCATCAGTCTGCGAGGGAAAATGAATAGATTCCGGGGCTTGCTTTCAGATCGGCACGGTACATCAGCGATAGAATTCGCCATCATCGCACCACTCTTCCTTTTGGCAGTCCTGACGATGATCGCCTACGGCATCTATCTCAGCGCCGCCCATGCGGTACAGCAGCTGACCGCCGATGCGGCGCGCACCGCCGTTGCCGGGATAAATAGCCAGGAGCGCGCGCAATTGGTCGACGATTTCGTCGTCCGGTCGACCATCGACCATCCGCTGCTTGAGAGGAACAAGCTGCACGTCACCGTCAATACCGACCCGGACAATGCCAACCAGTTCACCGTGACGGCGGAATACGACGCCAACAACCTGCCGATCTGGAACCTCTACACATTCCCTCTGCCCGACCACATGATCCGGCGCTTCGCGACCATCCGGATGGGAGGGCTGTGAGATGCGCACACTCAAAACCCGCCTGGCGCGCATGGCCGCCGATACATCGGGCAATATCGCCATCATGGCTGCGCTCTGCGCTCCCCTCATCCTCTATTCGCTCGGTCTCGGCGTCGATTACGGCATGATGACGCTGCAGCAGCGCCGCCTGCAGCAGTTGAGCGATATCGGCGCCATCGTCGCCGCCGCCGATATCAACCATGCCGCTGAAAATCTGGTCACCAACTTCGATGAGAACGGACTGAACATCGCCGTTCGCAACGGCACAGGTTATGCGACGAAGAAAGGCTTCCTGCCGCTGACCTCAGATCTCCAGCAGTTCGACGCTGTCGCCGATTTTACCCCGGGCACCTATGTCGCCGATTCCTCCGTGCCGCTGGGCAGCCGGTTTGCCGCCGGCATGCAGCCCTATGATGCCGTCAAGGTCGGCATCACCCAGAAAGCCGAACTCGCCTTCGCCGCGACTTTCACCACCGCCCCCGATCTCAAAGCCGTCGGCACCGCCTCGGCTTCCAAGCTTGCCGCCTTCTCGATCGGTTCGCGGCTTGCGAGCCTCAATGGCGGCGTCCTGAACGCGCTGCTCGGCAGCCTGCTCGGCACCGACATCTCGCTGAAAGCCGTCGATTACGAAGCGCTCGTCTCCGCCGATATCAAGCTGCTCCCCTTCCTCGACATGCTTGCGACCGATCTCAATCTCACCGCCGGCACCTACGACGATCTGCTGGCGACCGACATCTCCTATCCCAAACTCCTGAAGACGCTCGGCAAGTCGGAGGGCCTCACACCCGCCGCCGCCAGGGCGCTGGAAGCGATCGAGAAGGCGCTCGGTACGACGCAGGTCAAGATCAGGCTCGAGGATCTCTTCGACCTCGGCACGACCGGCGAGCGCGTCATCGGCAGCGGCTCCCATCTCGCAGCCGAGGCGAGCGTGATGGATATCGTCTCTGCTGCGGCGCTGGCGGCAAACCAGGAGAAGCAGGTCGCCGCCAATCTCGGCGGCTCGGTGCCGGGCCTTGCCACGGTCAAGCTGACGCTCGCGATCGGCGAGATGCCCAAGGGTGCCGCTTCGAACGGGATCGGCCCCACCGGCGCGACCGTCCGCACCGCGCAGGTGCGGCTGGCGCTCGACATATCGCTGCTCGGCGCCAACTCCATTGCCGGGCTGAAGCTGCACGTGCCTCTCTATCTCGAGGTTGCCCATGCCGAGGCCAGGCTTGCGAGCATCTCCTGTCTCGGCGGCGGCGTCCGGAATGCCAGCGTCGGTGTCGAAGTCGTTCCCGGCGTGGCGGAACTGTCTCTCGGCGACGTCGATACCAAAGCCTTCGCCAATTTCGACAGTCCGCCGCGCGTCACCCGCGCCACACTGATCGAAGCGCCGCTGCTCAGCGTCTCCGGCATGGCGCATGTCAATCTCACCAATCTCAGCAAGAGCAAGCTGACCTTCCAGCCGGCCGACATCGCGGCAAAGACCGTCAAGAACGTCTCCACCAAGGATACGCTGACCTCGGCCGTCGCGTCGCTGATGAAGGAGACCGACATTCAGGTCAGCGTTCTCGGCCTCGGCATCGGCCTGTCGAAAACCCAGGTACAGGGTGCCGTCGCCGATACGCTTACGGGTCTGGCAAAGCCGCTCGACGAACTGCTCTTCAACCTCCTGACCCTGCTTGGGATCAAGATCGGCGAGGCGGACATCCGCGTCACCGACGTGCGCTGCCAGCAATCGGTGTTGGTGCAATAGGCCGGGCGCCATCCGTGCCGGGAGGCCTAGCTGCGCATGGAACCTGTTGCCCGACAACAACACCAGCCGCCCTCCTCCCATCACCGCGTTGAATTGAACGCGGTTCTCGGCGATACTGACGGCTCAATCCATCCGATCCTCGGGAGACTGACATGAGAGCGACCCTGTTCAAACAGAAAGGAAACATCGCCCACAAGGACATTCAGCTTCATGAACATTCCGTTCTCCCGCGCGAGGAAAAGCTCGCGACGCCATAACCCTTTCCTGAACTTCTTCCGCAACCATTCGAGTGCCGCCGACCGCGGCCGGCGCCGGTCGCGGATGCGCAAGTTCCTCTCCTACTACCGCCCGCATCTGCCTTTGCTGCTGGCCGACCTGCTTTGTGCGATCCTCGTCGCCGGCACGGCGGTCGCCCTGCCGCTCTGCGCCAATATCGTCACGAGCCGCCTTCTGGCTCTATCGGACACACCACAGGCCTTCGCACAGATCCTTGTGATGGGCGGCGTCATGCTGGCCGTTCTGGCGATTCAGATCGGCGCGATCTTCTTCGTCGACTATCGGGGCCACGTCATGGGCGCCCGCATCGAGGCGACGGTACGACAGGAACTCTTCGAGCACTGCCAGAAGCTGTCCTTCAGCTTCTACGACCGCCAACGCACCGGGCAGCTGATGAGCCGCATCACCAATGACAGCCTGTGGCTCGGCGAACTCTTTCACCACGGCCCCGAGGATCTTTCCATCGCCGTGCTGAAATATGGCGGCGCCATGCTGGTGCTGTTCTTCATCGACCCGCCGCTCGCCGGCCTCATCCTGCTGCTCACCCCGGTGGCCGTGGCCTATGCCCTCTATTTCAACCGGCGCATGAACCGCGCGCTTGAAGCCAGCAAGCAGCAGATCGCCGCTGTCAACGAGCGCGTGGAGGATGCCCTTGCGGGCATCCGCGTCGTCCAGTCCTTCGCCAACGAGGCGCTGGAAACCGGCCGTTTCGCCGAGCAGAACCACCGCTTCCTGCAAAGCCGCGCCGAAGGCTACCGCAACGAGGCCTGGTTTTCGGTTGGCACCGAAACCTTCGCCCAGCTCGTCACCATATTGGTGATTATCGTCGGGGCATTGCGCATCCTGACGGCGGACCTGACCGTTCCCGATATGCTAACCTTCCTGCTCTGCGTCGGCGTGCTGGTCGACCCGGTGCAGCGGCTCGCCAATTTCGTGCGGCTCTGGCAGGAGGGTTACACCGGCTTTGTCAGGGCCATGGAAATCCTGGAAATCGCACCTGATATCATCGACGGCCCGGCGGCCCTTCCGATGCCGGCACCAAGGGGCGAAATCCGCTTTTCCGATGTCGCCTTCGCTTATGAGGCCGACGGTCCGCGGGTGCTGGAGCGGCTTTCCCTCACCATTGCTCCCGGAGAGTTCGTCGCGTTGGTCGGCCCCTCCGGGGTCGGCAAGAGCACGCTCTGCGCACTCATCCCGCGCTTCTACGATATCGATGCCGGGTCGATCAGCATCGACGGCACTGATGTAAGAGACGTCACGCTCGCCTCGCTTCGGCATCATGTCGGCGTGGTCCAGCAGGATGTCTATCTCTTTGCCGGCACCGTGGCGCAAAACCTGCGCTACGGCAGGCCGGACGCTACCAATGCCGAGCTGGAAGCGGCCGCCCGCGCCGCCAATGCGCATGACTTCATCTTGGCTCTTCCCAATGGCTATGACACCGATATCGGCCAGCGCGGCGTCAAGCTCTCGGGCGGCCAACGCCAGCGCATCACCATCGCCCGCGCCTTCCTGAAAGATCCGCAGATCCTGATCTTCGACGAGGCGACGAGCGCGCTCGACAACGAAAGCGAACGGGCAGTGCAGCAGGCGCTGCTGAGCCTCGCCAGCGGCAGGACCACCCTGGTCATCGCCCACCGCCTGTCGACCGTCCGCCATACCGACCGCATCCTGGTCCTGACGGGCGACGGCATCGTCGAACAGGGCACGCATGACGACCTGATGGCGCAAGGCGGCGTCTACGCCAACCTGCACAGCGTCCAGGCGAGCATCTGAGCGTCTAGTGCGCGTGCGCGGCAACAAAAAGCCCGGCGATCACGCCGGGCTCGGACTGTCGTGCGGTCTGGCTGCGATCATTCACTCGGATGGTCAAAAGACCGCGAAGCAATCGGCGCCTCCCCAGTGAGAGCGTATCATTCAGGCCTATTGAATCACTCGCCCGCTTGCTTTCGCCCCGTGAACAGCAAGCTTTTGTTTGATCGTCGTGGCGACTTCAGCCATTACCCTTTTCGCACCGAGCCCCGACAAATGAGTGTCGTCGGAATACAGAGGTCCGTCGCTCATGACCTCGCACTCTTCTTGGGCGCAGAGCGCATCAAATGGGTCTAGGAATGTCACCGCAGGCGACAAATTTTCCGCCAGCAGGTCATTGATCTCAGCTCTTTCCGAAATTGCCGGGTTGGAAATTGGTTGCTCCAGGCATCCCGGGTCAACCCGGTAAAGATCGCCGAAGCAACCGAGCGGAGACCCGATGCCGCCAGATGTAGGAACGCTTCCGAGAACAACCATCTGACGATTCCCGAAGGACTTCTGAAGCCGCGATACCTCTGCACCCACAAACTGATAGTAGGCTTCCGGCGTCGTGACTGTCCGGGGAGCCCTGCCGGCCTCCGATAGCATCTGCACGGGATACCAATACTCGCCCAGCACGATCAAGGCGTCGGGGGCATTGCGAATACCCTCGAATGCCTGTTTCCGCGCTTCCCGGCAACTGCTGTCATAGAGCACCGGATCGTCATATCCGGTATAGTCTCGAGTGTATTCCAGGGAAAAGAACTGGCAACTGGGGAACGCGTAGAAGTCCACTTTGAGCCCGGCCAACGCTTGCTTTGCGCCACGATAATACTGGCGGGAATGTGAGTCGCCGATGAATATGACGTCGGGCTTGCGGCTCTCTGTCGAAGTGCTGCACGGTGTGCGGCAACCGCTGCCCCCATATTGTGCGTCCACTCTCCGATCTCCTCCGGCAACGAACTCTCCGATAAACTCTCCACGCTCGCCGAGGCGCCATAGCCAACCGTGGGATGCCAAGACCTGGAGACCGATCGCCGATACAGCAAGGGCGGCGACCACAGCACCGCGCATGTAGACCCGCGGCAAGATCAAATAGCCTGCGGCGTTTCTTTCACGGAAAGGCCGTTCGACGAAGACGTACATGGCCCAGGCGATTGCAAATGTCAGGATCAGAAGAGCTATGCCCTCGCTGGGAACCAGTGGCTCCCCACGTCCATATTGCCAGAACACCAGCAACGGCCAATGCGCCAGGTATAGCGAATAGCTGATCAATCCGACCGAGACCGCTGCCCTGTTGCGCAGAAACAGCCCAGACCACCGTGCCTGTCCGCCCCAGATAGTCAGGGCCGCTCCGACTGCAGGCACCAGTGCCGGATAGGAAGGAAACAGAGTGGCTTCCGTGAAATACCGATAGGCGTAGGCGATCATCGCCAAGCCGGCCAGCAACGCTCCCTCCATTGCGGCGTTCGATCGTGCGGCAGGCACGAACACCAATCCTGCTCCTATTGCGAATTCGAAGAACCGGAACGGCGACAGATAGAATAGCGTCGACTGATACGGCTCCAGCACCAGGTTCGCGCCGAGGCTTGCGGCAAAGGCCAGAGCCAATGCAGCCATTGCAGCCTTCCGTCCGAACCGCAAAAGCCACACCAGCGCCAACGGCCAGACCAGATAGAATTGCTCCTCGACACCAAGGGACCACGTATGCAGCAGAGGCTTCAGGTGCGAACTGACATCGAAATAGCCATGCTCCGACCAGAACATGATGTTCGAGACAGAGAACACCGATGCCGCCAATGATGCGCCGAAGCGTGTCATCTGCTCCGGCGGGAAGATCAGCGCCGCAGCGACGAGAGAGCACAGCAGCGTGAAGAGCAATGCCGGGAACAGCCGGCGCATGCGTCTCACATAGAACCGCTTGAACGAAAACCTCCCCCGTTCCACGTCCTCGACGATCAGCTTGGTAATCAGATAACCGCTAATGACAAAGAAGATATCGACGCCCGTGAATCCGCCGGGGAATGGTCCGATAGAAAAGTGGAACAGAAGAACGCCCAACACGGCTACGGCGCGGAGTCCATCAAGATCGGGGCGGTAGTTCATTATCACCTGCTCATCTATTTCGAGCGCCGTACTGCAGAATCACCCACTAGGCGCGGTGTTCTCTGCCGTGCCAAACACGCACGACGACAAGCGTTTCCGTTTCCTCATGGATACGAGGCCCGGGACGTAGGTACTTTTGCCGAAAGGATCAAGAAGCGGGCGGTAGTCCGGGCGATCGTCCATCCGATCACCGATATAGGGAGCCCTACCCTGTTGCCCAAAAGCATGCAGCGGTTAACGACATGCATAAACAAGGGCTTAAGCGCGTCGCATGAATCCGATTCAACGCGACGCGCTTTAAGTGTTCACTCTCAGCCGTTGGCGACCATGCGCTTCTCGTCGCGGCCACCCTTCATGCGTTCCGCAAGAAGGAAGGCGAGCTCGAGGGCCTGGTCGGAGTTGAGACGCGGATCGCAATGGGTGTGGTAGCGGTCCTGCAGATCGTCGGCGGTGACGGCACGAGCGCCGCCGGTACATTCCGTCACGTCCTTGCCGGTCATCTCGACATGGATGCCGCCGGGATGCGTGCCCTCGGCGCGGTGGATCTGGAAGAAGCTCTCGACTTCCGACAGGATCCGCTCGAAGGGCCGGGTCTTGTAGTTGTTGAGCGTGATCGTGTTGCCGTGCATCGGGTCGCAGGACCAGACGACCTTGCGGCCTTCGCGCTCGACGGCGCGAATGAGGCGCGGCAGGTTTTCGGCGACCTTCTCGTGGCCGAAGCGGCAGATCAGCGTCAGGCGGCCCGCTTCGTTAGCCGGATTCAGGATGTCGATCAGCTGCAGCAGATCGTCGGCCTGCAGCGACGGACCGCATTTCAGGCCGATCGGGTTCTTGATGCCGCGGCAATATTCGACATGCGCATGGTCTGCCTGGCGCGTGCGGTCGCCGATCCAGATCATGTGGCCAGATGTGGCATACCAGTCGCCCGAGGTGGAATCGACGCGGGTCAGCGCCTCCTCATAGCCAAGCAGCAGCGCCTCATGGCTGGTGAAGAAATCGGTTTCGCGCAGGCTCGGATGGTTTTCCGAGGTGATTCCGATCGCCTTCATGAAATCCATGGTTTCGCTGATGCGGTCGGCAAGCTTGCGGTAGCGCTCGCCCTGCGGGCTGTCCTTGACGAAGCCGAGCATCCACTGATGCACGTTTTCAAGGTTGGCGTAGCCACCCATCGCAAAGGCGCGCAGAAGGTTCAGCGTCGCCGCCGACTGGCGGTAGGCCATCGCCTGGCGTTCCGGGTTCGGAATACGCGACTCCTCGGTGAACTCGATGCCGTTGATGATGTCGCCGCGATAGGCCGGCAGCGTCACGTCGCCCTGCTTCTCGACATTCGACGAACGCGGCTTGGCGAACTGACCGGCGATACGGCCAACCTTGACGACCGGCAATTGCGCGCCAAAAGTCAGAACGACGGCCATCTGCAGAAAGGCGCGGAAGAAGTCGCGGATATTGTCGGCGCCGTGTTCGGCAAAGCTCTCGGCGCAGTCGCCGCCCTGCAGCAGGAAGCCGTTGCCTTCGGCGACATTGGCGAGATGCTTCTTCAGGCGGCGCGCCTCACCTGCAAAAACGAGCGGCGGATAGCTGGCGAGCGTGGCCTCCGTTGCCGCCAAAGCGGCTGCATCGGGATAATCGGGAACCTGCAGGATCGGTTTTTGCCGCCAGCTGCTAGGGGTCCAGTTCTCTGCCATCTCACTCACCTCAATCACATCCGTTCACCGGGATGCCCTATCTCGATATCCGGCGGCTTATAGACTCTTAGATCAGGCTTGCAAAGGCCAATCGCCCGAAGCTTCCGCTCGGGGCGCCGCCACCCGCCGCACTGTCGTTAAACCGGCATATACCATTTCGATTTCCCCATACTTTAGACTTTGAATGTAGAAGCGGAAAGAGTTTCAACATCGGGGACATGCCATGGCGAGCCTTCCGCCGGGATTCATATCGGACCGCTCGGGCAATTTCGGCATCATGACGGCACTGCTTTTGGTGCCGCTCCTTGGCGCGGCAGGCATGGCGGTGGATTTCGCCCATGCGCTGAGCCTGAGGACGCAGCTTTACGCTGCCGCTGACGCTGCCGCCGTCGGCTCGATCGCCGAAAAATCCGGCGCGGTCGCCGCTGCGATGAGCATGACCGGCGATGGCACGATTTCACTCGGCAAGGCCGATGCCCGCAGCATCTTCATGTCTCAGGTCTCGGGAGAGCTGTCCGATGTCCACGTCGAT
Source organism: Rhizobium sp. Pop5 (assembly GCF_024721175.1). Taxonomy (NCBI): domain Bacteria; kingdom Pseudomonadati; phylum Pseudomonadota; class Alphaproteobacteria; order Hyphomicrobiales; family Rhizobiaceae; genus Rhizobium; species Rhizobium sp. Pop5. The sequence continues at coordinate 1,922,585 of NZ_CP099399.1, forward strand.
CTCGGCATCGACGTTACCAAGGTCGCAAACAAGCTGAACTCGCAGGTTTCCTTCACTGCCACGGTGCCCACCACCTTCATGCGCGTTCTCGGCAAGGATTCGATCTCGATCTCGGGCACGGCGACAGCCGAATACCTGACTGCCTCCTTCATGGACTTCTACATCCTGCTCGACAACACGCCCTCGATGGGCGTCGGCGCCACTGCGACAGACGTCTCGACGATGGAAAAAAACACCAGCGACAGCTGTGCCTTTGCCTGCCATGAAACGCAGAACAACAACAATTACTACAATCTCGCCAAGAAGCTTGGGGTCAGCATGCGCATCGACGTCGTGCGCCAGGCGACGAAAGAGCTGACGCAGACAGCCAAGACCGCGCGCGTCTCCGACAACCAGTTCCGCATGGGTGTCTACACCTTCGGCACCAAGGCCGAGGATGCCAAGCTGACGACCATCTCCGACCCGACCACTGACCTCGACAAGGTACGCAGCTATACCGACGCGGTCGACCTGATGACCATTCCGTATCAGGGCTACAACAACGACCAGCAGACGAGCTTCGACAGCGCGCTGACGCAGATGAAAACCATCATTACCACCCCCGGCGACGGAAGCACGTCCACGACCCCGCAGAAGATCCTGTTCTTCGTCTCGGACGGCGTCGGCGACAGCGAGAAGCCGAAGGGCTGCACCAAGAAGCTCACCGGCAACCGCTGCCAGGAACCGATCGATACCTCTTTCTGCCAGCCGCTGAAGGACAAGGGCATCAGGGTCGCGGTGCTCTACACCACCTATCTGCCGCTGCCGAAGAACAACTGGTACAATACCTGGATCAAGCCCTTCCAGGGCGAGATCCCGACGAAGATGCAGGCTTGCGCCTCGCCAGGCCTCTATTTCGAGGTGACGCCGACCGACGGTATCGCCGATGCGATGAAGGCGCTTTTCCTCAAGGTCATCCGCTCGCCGCGCATCACCAGCTGAAGAATGTCACTCAGACGCGCTTGCCGTCGCGGACGCGGTAGCTCGGCGCATACATGGTGACGAGCTCTTCGGCTGCCGTCGGGTGCAGCGCCATCGTCCGGTCGAAATCGTCCTTTGTGCAGCCGGCCTTCAGCGTGATGCCAAGCAGCTGCGCCATCTCGCCGGCATCATGGCCGAGGATATGGGCGCCCACCACCTTGCGGCTCGCCGCATCGACGATCAGCTTCATGATCATCCGCTCGGCCCGGCCGGAAAGCGTCGCTTTCAGCGGCCGGAACTGGGCGCGGTAGACTTCGAGTTCGCCGTAGCGCTTGCCCGCCTCCTCTTCAGAGAGGCCGACGGTGCCGATCTCCGGTTGCGAGAAGACGGCGGTCGGAATCAGTTCGTAGTCCGGCCGGGTCGGATTGTTCTTGTACTCGGTCTCGATGAAGCACATCGCCTCGTGGATCGCCACCGGCGTCAATTGTACCCGGTTGGTGACATCGCCAAGCGCATAGATGTTTTCCACATTGGTGCGGGAGTAATCGTCGACGATGATCGCGCCGCGCTCGTCGACGGCGACGCCGGCCGCATCGAGCCCAAGGCCTTCGGTATTCGGATCGCGGCCGAGCGCCAGCATGACCACATCGGCATGCAGCGTGCCGTTGTTCAGCGTCTCCAGAATGAGCCCATCCTCTCCCTTCGAAACATGCTGAAGCGTGTCATGGCAGAGGATTCGGATGCCCTTGGCGACCATCGCCTCGTGCAGCCCGCGCCTGAGGTCCTCGTCGAAGCGAGACAGGATCTCGGCGCCACGGTAGATCAGCGTCGTCTCCACGCCGAGGCCGTGGAAGATATTGGCGAATTCGACGGCGATATAGCCGCCGCCTGCAATGACGATCGATCTCGGCAGCTCTTCGAGATGAAAGGCTTCGTTGGAGGAAATGCAAAGTTCGTGACCGGGAAGAGCGACGTGCGGGTTCGGCCGTCCGCCGGTGGCGATCACGATCGTCTTTGCCGTCACCGTCTGTCCGGTCTTGACGAGCCGCACCGTATGGGCGTCGACGAGCTCCGCGCGCGTTTCCAGGATCTCGGCATTGGCGCCGGCGAGCCCCTTCTTGTAGAGGCCTTCCAGCCGGGCGATCTCGATATCCTTGGCCGCCACCAGCTTCCTCCAGTCGAAGCTGCTTTCGCCGACCGTCCAGCCGAAGCCCGCCGCATCCTCGAAATGCTCATGGAACTGCGAAGCGTAGACGAAGAGCTTCTTCGGCACGCAGCCGCGGATGACGCAGGTGCCGCCGTAGCGATATTCCTCGGCGATAGCCACCTTCTTGCCGAGCGAGGCGGCGACGCGCGCCCCGCGCACGCCTCCGGAACCGCCACCGATGACGAAGAGGTCATAATCATAGGAAGACATGATGAGCTCCGGAAGGGAATCGAAGGACGGACGCCCCTGATATAGGGGCGATCGTCGTGAAAACAAAAGCCCCGCTCATGCATCACGCCGCTCTCTTTTGCCGAATCTTCATTGAAGGTCTATCCGGTCGTCCTTTGCGGTTGACCCAGCCGATTGAGACTGGCAGGCAATCCGTGGGATAAAAATGCCGGAGCCAAAGATGGATCAAACTCTCTTCGCCAACCTGTGCCGGGCCGGCAAGTTCAAGGAAGCGCTCAATCTCGCCATCCAGGGCCACGAGGACGAGAAATTTACGCCGAGCCGCTTTGCGATGGACAAGAAAACAGGACTGCCGATCTTCTATCGCGGCAACAAGCGCGTGGAGCCGGATGAGACGGGCGTGTGGCAACTGGCAAAAAGCTCGAAGGACTGGGGCTGAGCGCCCGGCGCATCCGCAATGGCATCCTGGGCGGATTGCCGCCGTCAGCCGGTGATGCCGAAATCCGCAGGCATCCTCTCAAGCCGGACCGCTTCCGTCTCGACGTCTGAAACCAAGGCGCCCGTCGGTCCGCGCCTCAGCCGCTCGATCATTGCCGCAATCGCGCCATCGGGTCCGGCGATCAAAGCGGCGACAGACCCGTCCTCTTCGTTGCGGACCCAGCCCTTCAACCCGAGCCGCATCGCCTCGTTGCGCGTCCAGACGCGAAAACCGACACCCTGGACCTGGCCTGTAATTCGCACCTGCACAGCCTCGTAACGATCGGACATCTCTGCCTCATCCGGAATCCCGTCGCCGACCTTTGCGGCATCATAACAAAAAAGCCCGGACAATGCCGGGCTTTCGTGAATTTAGATGGTGAGGCCTTACTGCTGAGCGGTCGGGGCCGGAGCCGGCGCGACAGGGCTGTCGGTTGCCGCCGGCGGCGCCTTGATGACCTTGGAAAGGATAGCGTTGCTCTGCTTTTCCAGGTCGCGGGAAATGCCCTGCGCCCAGATGTCGGCGGCCTTCGCCGTCTCGCGCGAGGCAACCGGGCCGTCACGCAGCAGCTTCTTGCCGATATCGGAACTGTAGAAGGCGGCAATTGCCTTCAGCTCGTCGACCGTGAAGGTCTTGGCATAGGTGAGGGCTGCTTCCTTCTCCAGATCGCCGCGGCGCGGTGCGAGTGCCAGCGCCTGCGCGTCGACCGTTGAGGAGATGATGTCCTGGTAGTTCGGCGAATCCTGGATCAGGCCGGCCTTCAGGCGCTCGGCGAGGCCGGGCAGGATATTGTCGAACTGGGCCGTGGCGCCGATCGCGTCGATCGCCGCGCGAGATGCCTTCAACTGCTCCTCGGAAACTTCCTGCGCCTTGACGGCGGAGCCGAAGGCAAGCCCGGAAAGAACGATGGTCGCAGCGGCGAAACGGCCAAGACCTGCAATGTTCATCATGAGTGTATGCTCCTGTTATCTGTTTGCCTGCAGCGTGCGCGCACCCGCAGGACCGGCAATGATCGCAAGTGCCGCCATATTGATAAAGAGCCCGTGTTCGACGACGCCGGGTATGGAATTCAGCTCGCTCGAAAGCGCCTCTGCATCAGGAATGCGGCCAAAAGATGCATCGATGATGTGATGGCCGCCATCCGTGGTAAAGTCTCCGTCACCGGACTGGCGCAGATGAAGTTCGCCGGAAAGGCCGAGCCGTGCGGCGACCTTTTCGATCGCGATCCGCGTCGAGACGAGACCGAACGGGTTCACCTCGATCGGCAGCGCGAAGGCGCCGAGCGTGTCGACCAGCTTGCTCTCGTCGGCAATGACGATCATCCGCTCGGAAGCTGCCGCGACGATCTTCTCGCGCAGCAACGCACCGCCGCCGCCCTTGATCAGCCGCAGCGCCGCATCCACCTCGTCGGCGCCATCGATCGTCAGATCGAGCGCCGGCAGTTCGTCGAGCGATTTCAGCGGCACGCCGAGCTCGACGCAGAGCCGCGCGGTCCTTTCGGACGTCGGAACGCCCTCGACCTTCAAGCCGCCCGCCACTTTCTCCGCCAGCAGCCGAACGAATTCTTCCGCCGTGCTGCCGGTGCCGATCCCGAGACGCATGCCGCTTTCGACATGGGCGAGTGCGGCCTCGGCGGCCTTGATCTTCATTTCGCGGGCATCCATGCGCCGCCAGCTCCTGATATTGCGTTGGATGTGCTGTTTACACGGCTCGCCAGGCAAACGAAAGTCAAAATCATCACGGAAAATGAAAAGCCGAAACAAAAGCCTGCGGCCTTCCCGGTAATCCCAAGGCCGTTGCTTTCCGCCGCGCGATCGCCTACCTCAGAAGCGATACCATCGTTCCCGGTGACGACAGTCGCTACCGCCGACATCGTTCCATGGACGGCCATCGTTCGCACAGGCGAGGCAGTCGTTCCCCATCGCACAAAGAGGCAAACCCTTGACCCCTGCCCCCGCTCCGCTCGTCGTCTTCGATCTCGACGGCACCCTTCTCGACACCCATGCGGACCTGGTCGTGAGCCTGAACCATACGATCGCAGTCCTCGGCCTCGAACCGGTCAGTTATGACGACCTCACCCATCTCGTCGGCCATGGCGCGCGAGTGATGATCGAGCGCGCCTGCCGGCTGCGCGGCCATCCGCTGGAAGGCGAGGCCATGCCGGCCCTGGTCGAGCGCTTCGTCGCTCACTATGCCGCCGGCATGCCCGGCCACACTGAACCCTATCCCGGCCTGATCGCCGCGATGGACCGGCTGAAATCAGCAGGCTACCGCCTTGCCGTCTGCACCAACAAGATGGAGAGCCTGGCGCTCGGTCTGCTCGACAAGCTCGGCCTCACCCACTATTTCGACGCCATAACAGGCGGCGACACCTTCGAATACCGCAAACCCGACGCCCGCCATCTCACCGGCACCGTCGCCCGTGCCGGCAGCGATATTCTCCGAACCGTGATGATCGGCGACAGCATCAACGACATAGCCGTCGCCAGGAATGCCGCCGTGCCGTCGATCGCCGTACCTTTCGGCTATTCCGACGTGGCGGTCTCCAGCCTCGATCCGGATGTCGTCATCACCCATTTCGATGAGCTGACGCCGGAACTGGTGGAAAAGTTGTTGCGGGAATATGCGGCGAAGGTTGCTGTTTGAGGGTTGGAAACTTCTCCGATGCCCTGCAGTTGGGCCCCCTCATCCGCCTGCCGGCACCTTCTCCCGAAGGGTCGGATGACGCGGCCGCACGGCACGTCCCATCCTCATATTGCAGCACGCAGACACCCCAAAAACAAAACGGGCGGCCCCAAGGACCGCCCGCTCGTATAACCATCAATCCGGATATCAGATCTGCGCCCCACGCGCCTTGGTCGTCGCATCGAATGCCTTGTCGACATAGGCGTCGCGGCCATAGACGTCGTCGAAATATTCCACCACGCCGTCCTTGTTCGGCCAGGCGGTGAAGTAAGAGACGTAAACCGGGATCTTCTGCGGCACCTTCACAGCATGGTTCTGGCCGGTGGCGATCTGTTTGGCGACATCGTCGACAGTCGTACCCAGCACGGCGGCCGCCATGGCGCGCGGTTCGGAAAGGCGCACGCAGCCGTGGCTGAGCGCACGCATGTCACGCTTGAAGAAGCTCTTCGACGGCGTGTCATGCATATAGATCGCGTGGCTGTTCGGGAACAGGATCTTCAATTCCCCGAGCGCATTGTCGCTGCTCGGCGGCTGGCGCACCGAGACGTTGTCGGTCGAGCCGTACCAATCGACGCTGGATGAGGCGACGGCGTGGCCGTTGACCTCGACTTCGTAGCCGAGCTGATCGAGATAGTTCGGGTCCGAGCGCAACTTCGGCAGCATCTCGTTGATGATGATCGACTGCGGCACGCCCCAGAACGGGTTGAATTCCACCGTTTCGATCTCGTCGTCGAAGAAATAGGTCTGGTTGTTCTTGCCGCCCACCACGACGCGCATCGACAGCTGTTCCTTGCCGTCATTGTGGTAGTAGGCCATGAAGGCCGGCTGGTTGATCATGACATAGCGGGAGCCAAGATCTTCCGGCAGCCAACGCGCCTGCTCCATGGCAACGACGAGCTTGTCGATCTTGGAAGCATTGCTATCGCCGCCGATCATGGCGCGCACCGTCGCCTGGCCGATTACGCCATCGGACTTCAGGCCGCGCTCCTTCTGGAAATCCTCGACCAGCGAGACGATATCGGGCGAATAATCGCTGCTGCCAGCATAGGCGGCAAGCGTCGCGGCATGATCGGTCTTCAGCTTTTCGGAACCGTGCTTCTGGAGCGCCTTGACGATATTGGCGACCTCCGGCGAGCTGTCACCGGGCTTCAGCGACCGGTCGAGCGAAATGACGATTCGCTCTTCGGTGCCGCTATCGGCGGCGCGAAGCTTCGCAAGTTCGGCCTTCAGCGCCAGGAACTGCGGGCTGTCGGGAGAGCGGTTGGCGATGTAGGCGCCGACATCCGGGCTCATTCGGGCAAGCTTCAGCACCGGCGCAAGATTGACCGCCTTGCGCTGGAAGTCGTGATAGCCGGAAATCTTGTTCGGGTCGATGCGGCCACGCACCGTGTCCTGCACGAAGGCGAGCACCTTTGCCGAAAGATCGAGTTCGAACTGCATCAGCGCCCGGTCGCGGGCGGCAGGATCTGGATTGGCCGGATCGATATTGGGCGCCTGCAGGGCGTAGTCGGCCGGATCAAGACCGACAGAGGCCGCATCGGCAAGTGCTGCCATTGCCGATTTGGCGCCCTCGCTGACCTGGCTGCCGTCGATCCAGACGAGCGGATTGCGGCTGTCGCCATAATAGGCTTCGAGCGCTTTGGCGACGTCGGCATTGGCACGAACCTTGGCCTGCGCCAGGAAGCGGCGCTGTACCGCGGGTTCCACCCCGGCATCGCCGCTCGACGAAACATCGGCGACCGCGCCGGTAACAGCGGGATCGGCAAACTTGCTGGTGTCGACGAACTGCAGCGTCTCGGTCTTGTAGGTGTAATAACGCGGTCCGCTCACCTTCGGCAGCGCCGCTTCCGGATCGAGTCCGCCGAGCGAGCCGCCTGGGCCGACAGCGCCGCGCGGCACCGGCCGGCCGGGCGCCTGGTCCATGAAGATGGTGCTCTGGCTCCGCTGCCTGTCGCCGCGCAGCATATCCATCAGCGTATAGGCATGCGCAGGCGCGGCACTCAACACTGCCAGGCCGCAGGAAATTGCCAATGCGGATACCGCGCTTTTCAAAACGAACGTCATATATCTTCCAGTCCCGGTGTCATGCTGTTCTTGTCACGAGCGCAAGGCTCAAATTCAAATCCGCGAAGCTCAAGAGCGTCCGGCCCATTCATCAGAAACCGGCCTTCGCCGCTAGCGTCCGCGGACTCAATTTCATGTGAGGAAAAAGCCTGCGCGGAGCCGCGCAACAGTTCACACAAAATTATGAAATTATTAGTTAATTTTTTACCGAATTTTCGCTGGCGGACCAGTGCGGCAAAAACGTGCCCGCGCATAAAATTTCGAAAGTGGCCGAAAAAGCACGCCGCCAGGCCCTCAAAAACATGACCAAACCTCTCAATATTTAGCGCGCCATATGGTTTTCTTGTCGGGGTTTCCGACCTATAAGACCTCATCCTTCGAAGAAGTCGGAAAGCAGCATATAAAGGGAAGGCAAAGCTCATGACCGCAACCCGCACCGAAACCGATACTTTCGGCCCCATCGATGTCGCCGCCGACCGATATTGGGGCGCCCAGGCCGAGCGTTCGCTCGGCAATTTCAAGATCGGCTGGGAAAAGCAGCCGCTGTCGATCGTGCGTGCGCTCGGGATCGTCAAGCAGGCGGCCGCCAGAGCCAACATGTCTCTCGGCCAGCTCGATCCGGCGCTCGGCAAAGCCATCGTCGACGCCGCCCAGGAAGTGATCGACGGCAAGCTCGACGACCACTTTCCGCTTGTTGTCTGGCAGACCGGCTCCGGCACGCAATCGAACATGAACGCCAACGAAGTAATCTCCAATCGTGCAATAGAAATGCTCGGCGGCGTCATGGGTTCCAAGAAGCCGGTTCACCCGAACGACCACGTCAATATGAGCCAGTCGTCGAACGACACCTATCCCACGGCCATGCACATCGCCTGTGCCGAACGGATCGCCCATCACCTGCTGCCCTCGCTGAAGCACCTGCATGCCGCCCTCGACATGAAGGTCACCGAGTTCAGCCATATCATCAAGATCGGCCGCACGCATACCCAGGACGCAACGCCGCTGACCCTCGGCCAGGAATTTTCGGGTTATGCCGCCCAGGTCGGCTCGGCAATCAAACGCATCGAGATGACCCTGCCCGGCCTCTGCGAACTCGCCCAGGGCGGCACCGCTGTCGGCACCGGCCTTAACGCGCCGGTCGGTTTCGCCGAAAAGGTCGCCGAAGAGATCGCCGCCATCACTGACTTGCCCTTCGTGACCGCGCCGAACAAGTTCGAGGCGCTCGCCTCGCATGACAGTATGGTCTTTTCCCACGGCGCCATCAATGCGGCCGCCGCCGCGCTCTTCAAGATCGCCAACGACATCCGCCTGCTCGGCTCCGGCCCGCGTTCGGGCCTTGGCGAGCTGGCGCTCCCGGAAAACGAGCCCGGCTCCTCGATCATGCCCGGCAAGGTCAATCCGACCCAGTGCGAAGCCCTGACGCAGGTCTGCATCCACATCTTCGGCAACCACGCCGCGCTGACCTTCGCCGACAGCCAGGGCCATTTCGAGCTCAACGTCTACAATCCGATGATGGCCTACAACTTCCTGCAGTCGGTGCAATTGCTCGCCGACGCCGCTGTCTCCTTCACCGACAATTGCGTCGTCGGCATCGAGGCGCGCGAGGACAACATCAAGGCCGGCCTCGAACGCTCGCTGATGCTGGTAACCGCCCTCGCCCCGAAGATCGGCTACGACGCAGCCGCCAAGATCGCCAAAACGGCGCATAAGAACGGCACGACGCTGAAGGAGGAGGCGCTCGCCAGCGGTTTGGTGACGTCGGAAGAATATGACGCGATCGTGCGGCCTGAGACGATGATCGGCCCGAAGTAAGCACTAGAGGTAGGGCGCTAGGGCGCTTACCTCTCGTCCCCATGTGCCTGTCACAGAAATCCAGCCACGGCGCATCCGCGCCGTGAATGAATCAATACTTCAAAGAAAAGAGTCCTTCGCGCCAAAGGACTTGGGCGCACTGGATTCCTGTGCCATCCCGCGGGTAAAACCCGAGGAAGCGAATGAGGGAGAGTGAGCAGGCGCCTCGCCAGCTCCGCAACACACCCGGCAAATCTCAAACCAATAGCGAAAAATTGTCCATCACCACCGAATTGCCCATGAAGTCGAAACGGATTTCTTCGATGTCTTCGAGATTGACCTCGAGATTGGGTCCGGTGACTTCGAGCTCCTGCTGATAGACGATCTGCCCGTCGTTCAAGGCGGTCAGCGTCAGGTGAAACGGCGATGCCGACAATTCGGCGATCGAAACGCTCTGAAAGGTGAATTCGCCGCCATCGAGTAATTTCAAGGTCACGGGCGCCGAACCCGGGGCTAGAACGGTATCGCTGAAACCATCCTCGGTGATGGCGTCGACGCCGGGGATGGTATCGTAGACGATGCCGTTCAGAAGGGTCACGTCATGGCTGCCGTTCACGGCGAGCGCAAAGCCACGGTAATTGGGCAACGAGAAATTATCCGCCCTCGACAAGACGCCCATATCGTCGAAATCCAGGACTTCGTGGTATTTTTCGTCTTCGTTGACACCGTCGATCGCAAGGGTCAGCACGCCGAGATCCGTGCCGCCTGAGCCATCGGACATCTTGTAGCTCAGCTTCTCGACGAGCTGGTCGTGCTTCGCTAGATTCTTCACTACGTCGAGCGTGTAGTCGAGCTCGTACGAGAAGTGACCGTCAGGCTTCACTTTGAAGGTTCCATACTCGCCCCTTATGATCGTTTCATGGTCAGGCCCATGCTTGGCGTCGATACGCACGCCATTGACGAAGCGAGCATACATGTCCGCTCCCTCGGGATCGCTGGCGAGGCGCAGCAGATCCCCGCGGATCCAATCATGTTCGAAAAAAACGAGAAGGTCGTCGACAGCAGTTGGCTTTGCATTTGTCATTGGAAGCCCCGGCACGTTAACGTTGCGGGGAATATGGCCCGGACTCGAACGGAAGGCAACCTGAAGTCGTCTGTTTCGCGACGGATGTCGGCTACGTTGTTTTCCTCACTCTCCTGCCGCGTGTGACGCGCCGGCTGCAAAACGCCGCACGACATGGCCCCCACGCCAGACTCCGCCGCATCCCGATTGCTTTTGCACTGCAGCGGATTTAGATCGGTTCCAATCTAGCGACGCACGCCACCCAGAAAGGTCATTCGATGGCTGACGATCTCTTTCCCCTCGGCAAGGATGCCACCCCCTACCGCAAGATCAGCAGCGATCACGTCTCTGTCGATACGTTCAAAGGCCAGGAGATCCTGACCGTCGAGCCGGAAGGCATCCGCCTGCTCGCCGAGACCGCCTTTGCCGACATCAACCACCTGCTGCGCCCCGGCCATCTGAAACAGCTCGCATCGATCCTCGATGACCCCGAGGCGACGGACAACGACCGCTTCGTCGCTTATGATCTCCTGAAGAATGCCAACATCGCCGCCGGCGGCGTGCTGCCCATGTGCCAGGATACCGGCACGGCGATCATCATGGGCAAGAAGGGCCGCAGGGTCTGGACCGAGGGCGGGGATACGGCAGCGCTCGCCCGCGGCGTCATGGACGCCTATGAAAAGAAGAACCTGCGTTATTCGCAGCTCGCGCCCATCAAGATGTTCGAAGAGAAGAACACCAGGAACAACCTGCCGGCCCAGATCGATATCTATGAGGAAGGCACCGACGCCTACGAATTCCTCTTCGTCGCCAAGGGTGGCGGTTCGGCCAACAAGACCTTTCTCTATCAGGGCACGCCTTCGCTTTTGACGCATGACCGTATGATCGACTTCCTCAAGGAGAAGATCCTGACGTTGGGGACGGCAGCCTGTCCTCCTTACCATCTGGCGATCGTCATCGGCGGCACTTCGGCCGAGATGAACCTGAAAACCGTCAAGCTCGCCTCCACCCGCTATCTCGACGAGCTGCCAACCGAGGGCTCGGAGAGCGGCCATGCCTTCCGCGACGTCGAGATGGAGAAGGAAATTCACAAGCTGACGCAGCAGATGGGCGTCGGCGCCCAGTTCGGCGGCAAGTATTTCTGTCATGACGTGCGCGTCATCCGCCTACCCCGCCACGGCGCCTCGTTGCCGATCGGCCTCGGTGTCTCCTGTTCCGCCGACCGCCAGGCCAAGGGCAAGATCACCCGCGACGGCATCTTCATCGAACAGCTCGAGACCGATCCGTCCAAATACATGCCTGACATCGACGAGGCGAAACTGTCGGAATCGACCGTTCATATCGACCTCAACCGACCGATGGCCGAGGTGCTTGCCGAACTTTCCAGGCATCCCGTCAAGACGCGCCTGTCGTTGACCGGCACCATTATCGTTGCTCGCGATCTCGCCCATGCCAAGATCCGCGAACGGCTGGAAAAGGGCGGAGGCATGCCCGACTACCTGAAGAACCACCCGGTCTACTATGCCGGCCCGGCAAAGACGCCGGTTGGTTACGCATCCGGCTCCTTTGGCCCCACGACAGCCGGCCGCATGGATAGTTATGTCGATCAGTTCCAGTCCTTCGGCGGCTCCATGGTGATGCTTGCGAAGGGCAACCGCTCGCGCGCCGTGCGCGAGGCGTGCAAGAAGCATGGCGGCTTTTATCTCGGATCGATCGGCGGCCCTGCCGCCCGCCTCGCGCAGGACTGCATCCGCAAGGTCGAGGTATTCGAATATCCCGAGCTCGGCATGGAAGCGGTCTGGAAGATCGAGGTCGAGGACTTCCCCGCCTTCATCGTCATCGACGACAAGGGCAATGATTTCTTCCAGGAATTGAATTTGGGATAATTGCGGCGGGCGCGAAGTATTTTCGCAGGGTTCCAATTACCGACGCTACAGTAAAGGGACGCCGTCACATCATTCTTCTCTAGAGTGAGGTGGCGGCAGCCGGTGCGACGGGCGAGCGTAGACGAAGGGCGGTGAGGACGCGCTGCCTCCATCATCTGCTCTCTCTGCCCGCTTTTACCGCGCCGATGCCCGATCGGACCGGCCGGCATCCTGCGCCAGGACCGCAACATCCGCAGCGCAAACAACATCCCCGCCATCCACCCTCGCAAGGATCTCCGTGCGGAAAGCTCCGTTAAAGAGGCCGGCGCGCTCAGACAGTAAGGTGCTGCCGGCAACCAGGGTGACTGCTAGGATAGCGTAAGAAATATGATGAGATGTTTTCATAAAATCACGAGAAGAACTGTAAGTTTTTCTAACACCGTTCCCGTTCAACGGGCATGCACTGTTCCGCCGAAGATGCATTTTCTTGTGCAAAATCATAGGCCTGATTGAAGTATTGGCCCCGCAGGAAGTTGTCGTATGTAATCTTTGGTATATGTCGCTTTAATCTTTTCCCAAGAAATTTAAGCTAACAAGTAAATTATTGCCTTCGAATATATGAGGAGTTCGCCGGATGAATACGGCTGTCGCGCCCAAGGTGCAGGTTCCCGACGTAGCGGGTCAAATCACCTATGCCATGCGCTCGATGGGCGTTGCGCCGATACCTCGCAATTACGAACTCTTCTACGAAGCCTATATCGGCTCCAATCCTGCGCTGACCCGCGAGCTTGCGGCTCTTGGCAGCCAGGCGAGCCAGGCCGAACTCGACGCGCTCGGCGCGCAATATTTCACCAGCAGCCCCACCCGCGTTTTCGACGACGCCCATTCGCGCATATCGGGCGAACTCGACGGCCTGTTACGCATCCTGAAGCAGGAACAAAGCTCGCTCGAAAGCTATACGAGGCTGCTCGGCGAGACCCACAAGCGCATCACCTCCAAGAGCAATGCCAGCGTCGAGCTGATCGAAAACGCCATCGAGCTCCTGAGCCAGGCGACCGGCGACACCATGGCGCATGGCGAACGCACCGTCGAAGACGTCGTCCAGCGCTCGCAGGAGATGGATCAGGTCCGCAAGGAACTCGACGAATACAAGCGCATCGCCAATACCGACTCGCTGACGCGCCTTTCCAACCGCCGCGCCTTCGACGATCGCCTTGCCGCCGTCTTCAACAGCCCCGGCATGCGGCCGGTGACGGCGCTGCTGCTCGCCGACATCGACAATTTCAAGAAGATCAACGACACCTACGGCCATCCGGTCGGCGACAAGATTCTTGCCACTGTCGCCTCCGTCATCCGCAGCAATGTCCGGCGGGACGTCTTCGTTGCCCGCGCCGGCGGCGAGGAATTCGCGCTCATCATCGAGGGCAATACGCCGGAGGAAGTGATGGCGATCGCCGAGCGCATCCGCCGCACGCTGGAAACCACCCCGTTCAAGAATTCCCGAACGCGGGTGAATTACGGCCCGGTCACCGTCTCTATCGGCGTCTGCATGGCCTCCAGTGCCGAGGATGCCGGCGAACTCTATAGCAAGACCGACATCGCGCTTTACGGCGCCAAGAACGCTGGGCGCAACTGCACCATCCTCTACCAGGACGGCATGCAGAAGGATTTCACCAAGAGCTGGCTGATTTATAAGGCCTGATCGCAGTCTCGCGCCGCGCGCACGCTGTCACCACAAGGCGACAACCCCTCTTTCGTCATGCTCGGGCTTGTCCCGAGCATCTGCACCAGTGCAGCAGATCCTCGGCACAAGGCCGAGGATGACGTCGAGTAGGGCGAAGCTTGTCAAAAAACTGAGCCGTCACAATTTGATAGCGGCGGTCACCACATCGTCTTCGCTGCCCGCCCAGGCCATTCCCGATCGTAGGTTTCCTGATCGAAATCACTGACCGCGGCCTTCAACAGCTGACCCGGCGTCGGCAGGCTTGCCGGATCGGCGAAATGCTCGGCGTTCCAAAGTTCGGCCCGCATGACGGCGCGGGCGCATTGGAAGTAGACCTCGTCGATCGAGATGACGACGACGGTGCGGGGATGTTTGCCGTCCATCTCGAAGCTCGAAAGCAGCGCCTCGTCATCGGAGACGACGCCGCGGCCGTTGATGCGCATCGTCGTATTCGAGCCCGGGATGAGAAACATCAGGGCAAGCCTCGGATCGCGCACGATATTGGAGAGCGAATCGACGCGATTGTTGCCGCGCCAGTCCGGCAGATGCACCGTCTCGTCGTCGACGACGCGCACCACGCCGCCGAGATCGCCGCGCGGCGAACAGTCGAGCCCCTCCGGCCCGACGGTCGCAAGCGCCGCGAAAGGCGAGATCTCGATCATCTCGCGATAGAGCGGCGTCAACCGCTTGGTCACCTTGTCGATCGAGGCCTGCGACAGTCCGGCGCCATAGATCGTATTGAGCTCTTCGATACTGCTGATGATTTTCATGAGGCGTCCCGCCGCGGCTTGATCTTCGCCCCGGACGCTACAATGCCGCGCGCCTCGCCGGAAGCTCAAAAAATGGAATGATCTCCGCATCTTTTTTGATGCTTTCGCCCGGGACATCCGGCTCGCACCGATCGCCTTCGAGAAAGCCTGCGATCGCGGCAAGCACCGGAGCCGCACCGACGATGCGCCGGTGCCCAAAACCGTTCGCCCAGAGCAGCCGCACGCGCTGGCCCGCCGCGCCGTAACGCCTGGCATGAGCCGGCGACACCTCCTTGTCGTCCTCGGCATGGATGATGAGCACAGGCCGATTGATGCCGCTCGCCGCCGCTCCGACGTCGAAATCCCTGAGTCTCCGCCCGGTGACCCGTTGCACTTCATTCTCCAGTGCTGCCTGGGCAGTGGAGCGAAGGCCGACCATCCGGCCGAAATCGGCAAATAGCCAGGCCATCTCGCTCGGCGCGCCGATCAGCACCAATCGCCCAGCCGTGGCGGGCGCCACGTCAGGCAGCAGTCCTGCCGCTGAGACCATCAGCGCCGCACCGCCGAAGGAATGGCCGATCGCCGCATCGAAAGCGCCGAACCGCTCCTCCGCCGCTGCGATCGCCTCGACCGCAAGTCCCATATGCAGGAAGCGCCCGCCCGCGCGCCCATGGCCGGGAAAATCGAGCGCCACCACCTCGGCACCCGTTGCCACCAGCATTGAAACGAGATCGGCCATGTATACGGCGCTGGAACCCCAGCCATGGGTCACGAGGTAGCGCTTTCGCCGGCCGATCGCCCCGCCGTTCAGCCGGTAGGCATGCGCCCTGGCCCCGCCCGCAAGCCTAAGAATGAAGCGCTCGGCGTCGGCAAGCCGCGCCGCGCCCGCTGCATGCGCACCCTTCGCCTTCTCGCCCTTCGGCCGCGGCGATGGCGTGCGGCAGAACAGCAGGAACGCCGCCCTGCCCGCCAGATCAGGCGAAACCGCCTGCAGGCCCGAGAACCCGAGGCGGATGACCTTGAGCGCGAAATTTGCCATAGTGGGAATCCAGAAATCTGTTCAACACTGAACAATAAAGTACAACGATGAACAAAAATCAATCCCTGCCCTGGGATCATCCGCGTTTTCGCAGCTGGATCGCGGTGGCTCGCGCCTGCCAGCTCATGCAGCAATCATTGGCCCGCTCGCTTGCCGATCTCGACATCAAGCCCCCTCATCTCGATATCCTGGTCAATCTCTACCGTTTCCAGGGCATCTCGCAGCAGGAGCTGGCGCGCAAGCTTCTCGTCGGCCGCTCCAACATGAGCATGCTGCTGCCGCAGATGGAAAAACGCGGGCTGATCGAGCGGCGCGGCGACGAGCGCGACAAGCGCGTGCTGCGCCTCCATCTCACCGAGGAGGGGCGCAGGCTGACGGAGTCGGCGATGGTGATCCAGACCGATCTCATCGAGCGCACCCTCTCCGACGAGCCGATCGAGCAATGCATGGCGACCGCCACCTCGATGGAGCGCATCATCACCGTGCTGCTGAAAGATCTGCGCGACGACGATTGATGCATGTCGCCCAAAAGTGTGCAGCGGTTTTGGGAAGACGACATGCATAAAACAAGGAGTTCAAGCGCCTTGCATGAACCAGGTTCGATGCGAGGCGCTTGATGATCAATGCAACGACGGCGCCGCCGATGTACCGCTCAGCGAGCGATATTCCCAGGCAGCGACGATGATCAGCACCAGCGTCGCGAGAATGCCGAGCAGATAGACCTCGATGAAGGGGGCCACGAAGGCAAGCAGGATCAGAAGCACGAGGCCTGCAAGATGCGACAGCGGCATACGCCCGCTGGTCGCGCCCTTGAACCAGAGATTGCCGGCGAGGAACAAGCCGGAGCCGCCGAGCACCGCCAAGGCGATGGCGAAGTCGCCTGTCTCATGCGGATGCGAGAACATGAATTCCACCGCCACCGCATGCACGATGATGCCGGCCAGGATCGGAATGTGCCCATAGGTGAAGGCCTGCCGCGCCAAGGCCCCAGGTGTTTCCTCATGCTCGATGCGATGGGCGGCGCGCCCGTGGCCGAAGCGGAAATAGAGCCACCACATGGCGACCGTCCCGATAAAGCCGGTGACGAAGACGAGGCTGGTCAGGCCCGAGATCGGCAGTTCGGAAAAGGTGCGTCCGGAAACGAGAATCGCCTCGCCGAGGCAGATGATGACGAAGAGCGCGCAACGCTCGGCCATATGCGCCCCGGAAACGTCCCAGTCGCTCGGCGTCGAGCGGCCGAGCCCCGGCACGGCAAAGCCCGCGGCCGGTCCTATGTATTCGATCACCAGCGCGATCACCCAGGCGATCAGACGGGCTTCATGCTCGAGGAGCCCGCCGGCGATCCAGAAGGCGGCCGCCACGATCAGCCAGATCGTGATGCGGATGAAATTCAGCGTGTTGGCGCGGTCGACGCGCGTCATCGCATAGGTCGTAAACAGCGAGCGCCCGACCTGCATCGCCACATAGGCGCCGGCAAAGAGCAGCCCCTTGTCGCCGAAGGCCTCGGGGATGGAAGCAGACAGCACCAGCCCCAGCATCATCAGCACCACCAGCATGCCGCGCACCGGCATCTTGTCGGGGTCGAGCCAGTTCGTCACCCAGGCGGTAAAGATCCACACCCACCAGACGGCGAAGGTCATCAAACCCGCTTCGGCCGCCCCCAGCGGGGTGTAATGGGCCGCGAGCGCATGCGAGAGCTGCGAGATCGAAAAGACGAAGACAAGGTCGAAGAATAATTCGAGGAAGGTCACCTTGCTGCCGGCGGCGTTGCCCTTGCCGCGCAGCCAGTTCTTTCTATTCGCTTTCGCCATATGTCCCCCGACGGCTGTAAATTGGAATTCAGCGCGGCCTTTCCGCGGTGTCGCGGTTCATGCCTTTTTCGCTCAGTTCGTTCTCATAGGCCGAAAACAGCTCTGCGCCGCGTTCGCCGAGTTCGCGCAGATAGGTCCATGTGTAGATGCCGGTATCATGCATGTCGTCGAAGCCGATCCGGACCGCATAATTGCCGGTCGGTGTGATCGAGATGATAGCGACGTTGCGTTTGCCCGGTACCGTCACCTTCTGCCCCGGCCCGTGGCCCTGCACCTCCGCCGAAGGCGACAGGACCCGCAGCAATTCGGCCGACAGGTCGAAGCTCCGGCCGTCATTGAAGGTCACTACCAGCCGCTGCCGGTCTTTCGAAACGCGAAGTTCGCTCGGCCAGATATCGCTCATCATTTTGTCCTCTTCTGATGCGAGGAGTAGGCGTTGATCTTTTTCAGCGCAAGCTGAAATCGGCATGCACGCGGGCTGTTTCCCTTGACGCGACAATAGCATATGCCCACATAGACTGGAGTACGGAGATACAGGTGAACACCAGAGTTGGAACGCTAGGCAATGCGACGCCGCTGGTTGCGGATGCGCATCCTATGGTCGACCCTTTCGGGCGGGCCGTCACCTATCTCCGCGTCTCCGTCACCGACCGCTGCGATTTCCGCTGCACCTATTGCATGGCGGAGAATATGACCTTCCTGCCGAAGAAGGATCTTTTGACGCTCGAAGAGCTCGATCGTCTCTGTTCCGCCTTCATTGCCAAGGGCGTCAGCAAAATCAGACTGACCGGCGGCGAACCCTTGGTGCGCAAGAACATCATGTATCTCGTGCGCCGGCTCGGCGAAAGGATCGGCTCCGGTCTCGACGAGCTGACGCTGACGACCAACGGCTCGCAGCTTTCCCGCCATGCCCAGGAACTCTTTGATTGCGGTGTGCGCCGCATCAACGTCTCGCTCGATACGCTCGATCCCGACAAATTCCGCAAGGTCACCCGCTGGGGCGATTTCGGCAAGGTCATGGAAGGCATCGACGCCGCCCAGAAGGCCGGCATCAGGATCAAGCTCAATGCTGTGGCGCTCAAGGGTTTCAACGATGTTGAAATGCCGGAGATCCTGCGCTTCGCCCATGGCCGCGGCATGGATCTGACCGTCATCGAAACGATGCCGATGGGCGAGATCGATGAGGACCGCACCGACCAGTACCTGCCGCTCTCCGAACTGCGTGCCGATCTCGAACGTCAGTTCACCCTTGCTGAAATCGACTACCAGACCGGCGGCCCGGCGCGCTACGTCAAGGTCGAGGAAACCGGCGGTCGCCTCGGCTTCATCACGCCACTGACCCATAACTTCTGCGAAAGCTGCAACCGCGTCCGCCTCACCTGCACCGGCACGCTCTACATGTGCCTCGGCCAGAACGACGCCGCCGATCTGCGCGCAGCACTCCGCGCCACCGAAGACGACGCCCTCCTCCACGCCGCGATCGACGAAGCCATCACTCGCAAACCCAAGGGCCACGACTTCATCATCGACCGCACGCACAATCGTCCGGCCGTGGCCCGGCATATGAGTGTTACGGGTGGGTGAGGCGCGGTCCCCGCGAAGCGGGGAGCGATCGATCCAGTGAATCGATCGCAGCGCCGAACGCCCTGAGCCCAAGCGAAAGACCGGGATACGCTGCGGCAAACTCCCAAAACACCAGCTCCAAGAGAACATTATTCCGAGGCGGAAGCCAAAGCCGGAAGCCTCGAAGGAAGAGCCGGGGTGATCGAATCGCTCAGACCCGCAACCCCGGCCCCCCAACACAGACACAACCGTCCGTCCTACGTCCTGCTGATCGAAACCCCGCCATCCGCCAGCATCGCCGTACCCGTCACGAAGCTCGACAAGTCGGAAGCCAGGAACAGCGCCGCATTGGCGATCTCCTCCGGTTGCGCCATGCGCTTCAGCGCATGCAGCCCTTCCACGAAGGCAAGCAGCTCCCGCGTAGCATCCGGCGCGTTGGTGATGCTGGCAGGCGTGTCGGTGCCGCCGGGCAGCAGTGCGTTGACGCGGATGTTGCGGGAAGCGAGTTCGGCGGCGAGCACCTGGACGAGACCGATCAATCCCGCCTTGCTGGCGGCATAGGCGCCCATACCCGGCATGCCGGCGGTATGGCCAACGAAGGTGGAGGTGAAGATCAGCGATCCGCCGCCCTCTCCCATCGCCGCCGACTGGTGCTTGGCGCCAAGGAAAGCGCCCGTCAGATTGGTCTCGATCGTCTCGCGCCAGCCCTCCAGCGACAAGCCGGAAACCGGCCCCATCTCGCCGAGGCCGCCGGCATTGTTGAAGGCGATGTCGAGCCGGCCGAAGCGTGAGACCGCCGTCTCGACCAGCTGTGCCTGCAGGGCCTCGTCCCGGACATCACCCGATATGGCGACGGCCTGCCCGCCCTCCGCCTCGATCTCGGCGACGACGGCGTCGAGCGCCTCCCGCCGCCGGCCGTTGATCACGAGTTTTGCACCCTGCTGTGCAAAAACCTTGGCCGCCGCGCGGCCGATGCCGGAACTTGCGCCGGTGACGATGGCGATCTTGTTGTTCAGAAGTGTCATGTTCGTTTCTCCTCGGTTGTCGAGGCATCTCAGATCTCAGACATCAAGCGATGCAGCCACCCGATTCCCGCGCGGCAAACGATGATCCACCCGTCGACGATGATGTCCGATGGCAATACCGCCCGCGGCTGAAGGAGGGTCTGAAGTCTTCGCCGCCGCGTCGGAAATATCGGATTTCGTTTTGGAAAACGGTGATTTGCCGCGATCTCGGCTTGCCAATCTGAGGTGGCGTCAGCGCCATTGTGCGCCGCATCATCGATTTATCCCGGGTGTGACATTCATTCGATTCCCTTCATGTATCTTCCCGACTAAGAAGGGGCGCACATAATGGGAATCTCTTCATGCAGCGGTCACGCAATACCGAGGGCGCCATCTATATGAGCATGGCGATGGCCGGCTTTTCCGCGAGCGACGCTCTTTCCAAATCGGTGGTCGCCCACATGAACGCCGGCGAGATCATGTTTCTCCGCGGCCTCTTCACCAGCCTGCTCGTCTATCTGATCGCCCGGCAGATGGGTGCGCTGCGCTCCTGGAGCATCGTGCTGAAGCCGATCATTCTCCTCAGAATCATCTGCGAGATGCTGTCGGCCGTCACTTACATTACAGCGCTCGGCATGATGCCGATCGCGAATGCCTCGGCGATCCTGCAGTCGCTGCCGCTGGTCGTCACCTTCGGCGCCGCGCTGTTCTTCCGCGAGCCTGTGGGCTGGCGGCGCTGGTCGGCGATCCTCGTCGGACTCATCGGCGTGATGATCATCATCCGCCCCGGCCCGGAAGGCTTCACCGCCGCCGCCCTTCTCTGCGTCGCCGCGGTGCTGACGACGGCCGGCCGCGATCTCGCCACCCGGTCGATCGACCCGGAAATTCCCTCGCTGATGATCACGGTCATCACCGCGACCTCCATCTCCTTCTTCGGCGCGCTGCTCATTCCCCTGCTCGGCGGATGGCAGCCGGTCAGCGCCACCTCGCTCGGGCATCTCCTCCTCGCCTCGGTGCTGGTGCTCGTCGGCTACCAGTCGGTCATCCTCGCCATGCGCACCGGGGAAATCTCCTTCGTCGCTCCGTTCCGCTATACGAGCCTGATTTTTTCCTCACTGCTCGGCTTTTTCTTCTTCGCCGAAGTCCCGGACGGCTGGACACTTCTGGGCGCTGCAATCGTCATCGCCTCCGGCCTCTATACGTTCTATCGTGAGGCCAAGCGCCGCGTGTCGCCGATCGCGCAGGAATCGGCGCCGCGCGCGCCGGTCTGACGAAAGCGCCGAGGCAGGACAATGGCTGAATTTTCGCTCGACAGATCCGATATAGCAGGCGTCGTACTCGCCGGCGGCCGCTCGCAACGCATGGGCCGCGACAAGGCCGGCGTGATGCTCGGAGGCGAAAACCTGCTCCACCATGTGCTCGACCGGCTCTCGCCGCAGGTTATGTCCGTTGCCGTCAATGCCGACACCTCCAGCGAGAACGTGCCCGTCGTTCCTGACCATATTACAGGCAAGGCCGGACCGATGGCCGGCATCCACGCAGCAATGATCTATGCCGCCGGCCTTCCCTCGATCACCCATGTCGTCACGGTCTCGGTCGATTGCCCGTTCTTCCCGGCCGATCTCGTCGTCCGGCTGGCGGCCGCGGTCGAGCGCCCGTCGCAGATCGCCATCGCGGCTTCCGAGGGCCGCAGCCATCCCGTCTTCGGTCTCTGGCCGGTGACGCTAGCCGCCGATCTCGAAGCCTGGATCGCCACCGACGAAAAGCGCCGGGTGCGTGACTTCCTGTCACGGCAAGACGTTACGGAAGTGGCGTTTCCGCTGCATCCAACGCGCGCCAGCCTGCTCGACCCCTTCTTCAACATCAACACGCCCGACGATCTCGTCGAGGCGGAACGCTGGCTGGAGGCCCTTCGCACATGACGGCACCAAAAGTCTTCGGCATCGCCGGCTGGAAGAATTCCGGCAAAACGGGGCTCGCCGTCCGGTTGGTGACCGAGTTCACCAATCGCGGCTACAGGATCTCGACGATCAAGCACGCCCATCATGATTTCGACATCGACAAGGTCGGCGCTGACAGTTACCGCCACCGCCAGGCCGGCGCGCATGAAGTCACCATCGTCTCCGGCACCCGCTATGCCATCATGCACGAGCTGCGCGGCGCTCCCGAACCCGAGTTCGAGGAAATCCTCGCACGCCTCGCCCCCTGTGATCTCGTGCTGATCGAGGGTTATAAGCGCGAGCCGATCCCGAAAATTGAGGCCCGCCGCCTGGAGGCTGCCAATCGTGAACCGCTGGCGCCGAGCGATCCCCATATCTGCGCCATCGCCGCCGATCACGCCGTGGCGGATACGGCCCTGCCGGTCTTCGACCTAGACGACACAGGCGCCATCGCCGATTTCATCGCAGCGATCGTCGGACTTGGACAGGCGAGACCGTGAAGCGCTCGCGCCGCTGCCGGATCTGGGAATCGGAGCCCTTTCACCCGCCATCACCTTGGTGATTTCCTTGGCAAGCTGAGCCTGATTATAGGGTTTTCCCAATCTTGGAAGATCGATATCGGCGCCGGCGGGAAGATCGGCATAACCTGTCGCCAGCACGATCGGCAGCGCCGGATGAATGGCCCGCACAGCCTGGGCAAGCTGTGCGCCGGTCATGCCGGGCATCGAATAATCCGTGATCATCATGTCGAAATGCTGGCCGCTCCTGATCAGCTCCAGCGCCTGCAAACCGGAATTTGCCTCCGCGACCTGGTGGCCGAGATCTTCGAGCATGTCGACCGAACTCATGGCAATCAAGGCATCGTCGTCGACCAGAAGGATCTTCAGTCTGGATGCTGCCTGTGGGACGGGCAGCCCTGTCTCGGCCGGGTGCTCGGGGCGCTGTTCGGTCGCCGGAAGCCACAATTCGGCGGTGGTTCCCACTCCAGGCTCGCTTGTCAGAAGAAGTGCGCCATTGAGCTGAACGGCAAGCCCGTGGATCATGGACAAGCCGAGGCCCGTGCCCTTTCCAAGTTCCTTGGTCGAGAAAAATGGATCGACCGCTTTTTTCAGCGTCTCCGCGTCCATTCCGGTGCCGCTGTCGGTTACGGCCAATACGAGATAGGCTCCCTCGCCGAGATCGCCTTTGTCGCCGACAACCTTTTCCTCGCGCAGCGATATGGACAGCGTCCCGCCGTCCGGCATCGCATCGCGAGCGTTGACCACCAGGTTGAGCAGCGCCAATTCGAGCTGGTTCGCATCGACCAGAGCCGGCGGCAGCGTCGCCGGCAGGATGGCCTCGATACTGACCGAGGATCCGACCGAGCGCCGAAGCAGGTCGTTCATGCCGGAGACCAGTTCGGCCAGATCGACCGGCTTGACCTGCAGATCCTGCTGTCTGGCGAAAGCCAGCAACCGCTGTGTCAGCGCCGCCCCTCGCCGCGCACCCTGAACCGCGCCGTCGACCAGGCGCGTTGCCTTGGCGTCTCCGGCGAGATACTTGCCGAGCAGCTCCAGATTACCGAGAACGACCATCAGCAGATTGTTGAAATCATGGGCGACGCCGCCCGTGAGTTGGCCGATCGCTTCCATTTTCTGTGATTGGCGAAGCTGCTCCTCGGCTCTCTCGCGCTGGGCGACTTCCTCGATCAGCGTCTGGTGGGCGGCGTTGACCTCCCCGGTCCGTTCCCTCACCCGCTCTTCGAGGTTCTCATTGAGCCGCCTCAGATTTTCCTCGACGGCCTTGCGGGCGGTGGTATCGGAGCAGACCCCGACAAGTTTCCTGCCAGAACCATATCGGTCGGCGTAAAGCTGCGCATGCACCTCGGTCCAATGCAGTGATCCATCCGGCCAGACCGTCCTATGCTCCATCGAATAGTCGCGTCCGGTATCGATCGTCCGGCGCAGGCTCGCCAGCACGAGGTCTCGGTCGTCAGGGTGAATGCTTGCAATCAACTCGTCGCGCGTCACATCGTCATCCACGCCTCGGCCGAAGATTGCCTTGCATGTCGCCGAGGTAGACAGGAGCATCGAGGATAGTTCCAGCTCCCAGGCTCCGAGACGACCGGCAGCGAGTGCCGTCTGCAACCGGCGCTCTCCTTCGCTCAATGCCTCGAGCCGGGCCCGCGCTTCATATTGGCGCAACCGTCCGTTCAATGCCGTTCGGGCAATACTGATGAAGGAGGTGGCGTGGAACGGCCTCTCCAGGAAAGTAACGTTGGCAAGAACCTCGGAGAGCCTAGCCGCGGCGGGATTTCGCTCAGGGCCTCCGCCGCGCTGGGTAAGCACGATGAATGGCAGATCGGACCAGCTTGGCTGGGCGGAAACCCAAGCAGCAATCGGTTTCAGGTCACCCCCGCGGACAGCCTCTTCCGTCAGGACGCCGACCGCGATTTCGTCACCGAGCGAGGACGCGAAGAGCTTCAAATCGCCAACCGCCGTCGATGATAGTCCAGCCTCGTCGATCAGCGATGCCGCGACCTGGGCGTCGCGGCCGGCCGGTGCATAGATCAGGGCCTTCGTGTTGTTGGAATTAGGAATTGCCGCCGTCCTCGCTGTCGGTTGGCAAAAGCGGTGCGGTCGTTGCGACGAATTCCGGCACGCCGCGAAGCACCCCCTGAAAACCGACGATGGGAGCTCCGAGCGTTAGACCGTTGCCAGCGATCCGATACTCCCGAATGGTGTCCTCATGATAACCGGTCCTCTTCTTGATGACGGAGACTGCCCGCCGCACGCGCCCCACGGCCTCGAAGTAACGCAGCAGGATGACGGTATCGGCGAGGTAGGTAACGTCCACAGGCGCCTTCATGTCGCCGACCAGCCCATGTTGGGCGACGGTGAGAAAGGTGTTTGCGCCTTGCCTGTTCAAATATTGCAGCAGTTCGTGCATATGCAATGTCAGCGAACTCTCATCCGGCATGGCAGCCTGGTAGCCGTTGATGCTGTCGATGAGCACGGACTTTGCGCCTGAGTTATCGACACAAGCACGGACGCGGTGTGCGAATTCGCCGGGTGACAGTTCCGCGGCATCGAGCTGCTCGATATGCACCAGGCCTTGGTCCCGCAGGGCTTCGAGATCCATGCCCAGCCCTTTCAGGCGCGTGAGCAGCAAGCCGAGCTCCTCGTCGAAAATGAAGGCGGCGGCCTTTTCGCCACGCGCGATCGCCGCCATCAGGAATTGAAAAGAGAAGGTACTCTTGCCAGTGCCCGCGGGGCCGAGGATCAGCGTGCTGGATCCCCGTTCGAGCCCGCCTCCCAGCAGCAGATCCAGCTCGGCAATATTGCTGGGAAGCTGATCGCGAACGTAACTCGACCTATGTTCGGCAGCGACGAGACGCGGAAACACGACAACGCCGCCAGTCCGGATGGTGAAATCGTGATAGCCGCCACGGAAAGCCTGTCCGCGGTATTTCACGACCTTCAAGCGTCGTCGTTCGGAGCCGTAGTTCGGCGCCAGTTCGTCAAGATGGATGACCCCGTGGACGACGCTGTGCACCGTCTTGTCGAGCATATCGGAGGTCATGTCATCGAGGAGGAGCACTGTCGCCCCTTGCCGGGCAAAATAATGTTTGAGCGCCAGGATCTGCCGGCGGTAGCGCAGCGAGCTTTGGGCGAGCAGCCTAATCTCCGACAGGCTGTCGAGAACCACCCGGCTCGGCTTGACCCGCTCGAAAGCGGCGAAGATTTCCCTTGTCGTTTCACCGAGTTCAAGGTCGGACGAATAAAGCAGGCTCTGCTGCTGGTCGGCGTCGAGCAGGCTTTCCGGCGGCAAGACCTCGAACACCTCGATATTGTCGTCGAGGACCATACCATGCGATGCGGCGCCGGCCCGGAGCTCCTCTTCGGTTTCAGACAGCGTGATATAGAGCCCACGCTCACCGAGCCGCATGCCCTCGATCAGGAACTGCAGCGCGATCGTCGTCTTGCCCGCTCCCGGATTTCCTTCCAGGAGAAAAACATGGCCGGTGGAAAGGCCTCCTGCCAGAACTGTGTCCAAGCCGGACACACCGGTCCGAGCTTTCGTGGCAGGCGTCGCAGTATTCATTCATCGTTTCCTTCAGCTTCAACGGTGAATTAGCGGCGCGTAATGGAATGTCAAATCGCCTGCGCAGCATGCTCTCGCCCCCGGCAAAGAGCCTGCCGGGACGCTGGAATAGAGGGCCGCGTGGAGACCCGCTCGCAGGCGGGCCTATGAGAATCCCGGCTCTATCCCCGATAGCGCAACGCATCGACGACGAGGGCGAATGCCGGAGAGGCATGCCGGCGGCTCGGATAGTAGAGGTGATAGCCGGGAAACGGCGCGCACCAGTCCTCCAGCACACGCACCAGCCGTCCGTCGGTTAGATGCGCCCGCACGGCATCCTCCGGCATATATGCCAGCCCCGCTCCGGCCAGCGCCGCGTTCAGCCGCAGCGCGATATTGTTGAATGTCAGCTGCCCTTCGACGCGCACCTTCAGCTCGCGCCCGTCCTTCTCGAACTCCCAGGCGTAAACGCCGCCATAGGTCGGCAGGCGCAGGTTGATGCAGTTGTGGTCTGTCAGATCCTGCGGCGACATTGGCTTTGGCCGCCTTTCGAAATAGGCGGGCGCGGCGACCACCGCCATGCGCATTTCGGGGCCGATGCGCACCGCAATCATGTCTTTCGCCACCTGCTCCCCCAGCCGCACGCCCGCATCGTAGCGCTCCGCGACGATGTCGGTCAGGCCGTAATCGACGATGATCTCGACATGAATATCGGGATAATCGGGCAGAAGGTTTTCCAAAGCGGGCCAGAGAACCGCATCCGCCGCATGCTCACCGGCATTGATGCGGATGGTGCCGGCCGGCTTTTCCCGGAATGCGCTGAGCGCGGCCAGTTCGGTGTCGATCTCATCGATCCGCGGACCGATGGTGACGAGCAGGCGTTCACCGGCCTCCGTCGGCGAAACGCTGCGTGTCGTGCGCGTCAGGAGCCGCAGCCCGAGCCGCTCCTCCAGCCCGCGGATCGTATGGCTGAGCGCCGATTGCGACACGCCGAGCTTGGCCGCCGCTTTGGTGAAGCTCTGCTCACGCGCAACGGCGAGGAAGGCGATAAGGTCGTTGACGGAGGATCGCGGCATTCATGAATCCTTCTCATAGGTTCTTGCCGTTTATACCATCTAATCGGCACCGGCCGCATCGGCTAAATACTCTCCATCGCGGCGGACCAGCCGCAGATCGGAAAGGAAAACCCATGGAAATCAAGCGAAGCGGCTCGCAGCCTTCCGGCAAAGGGCCGGCAGACTGGTTCACCGGCGCCGTGCGCATCGATCCTCTCTTTCAGGTTACCGATCCGGCTCGCGCGGCTGGCGCCAGCGTTACCTTCGAGCCCGGCGCCCGCACCGCCTGGCACACCCATCCCCTTGGTCAGACGCTGATCGTCACGTCGGGTTGCGGCCGCGTCCAGCACGAAGGCGGGCCCGTCGAGGAAATCCGCGCCGGCGACGTCGTCCGGTTCGCGCCGGGCGAACGCCACTGGCACGGCGCTGCACCGACAACCGCGATGACCCATATCGCCATCCAGGAACACGTCGACGGCAAGGTCGTCGACTGGATGGAGCATGTCACCGACACCGAATACCAGGGTTAGGAAAGGAAACGGCAATGCAGAGACGTGAACTCGGAAAGAGCGGACTTCAGGTTTCGGCCATCGGCCTCGGGTGCATGGGACTGAGCTACGGTTATGGACCGGCGACCGGCATTCAGGAAGCGGTCGCACTGATCCGGCAGGCCTTCGAACGCGGCGTGACCTTCTTCGACACGGCCGAGGCCTATGGGCCGTACAAAAACGAAGAGCTTCTGGGCGAGGCCCTCGCGCCCTTCCGCCACGAAGTGGTGATCGCCACCAAATTCGGCTTCGACCTCGATGCCAATGGCGGCCAGAGCGGCATGAACAGCCGGCCGGAACAGATCCGCGCGGTTGCCGATCAGGCGCTGAAACGCTTGAAGACCGATGTCATCGATCTGTTCTACCAGCACCGTGTCGATCCGGACGTTCCGATCGAGGATGTCGCCGGCACGGTCAAAGCCCTCATCGCCGAAGGCAAGGTCCGGCATTTCGGCCTCTCCGAAGCAGGTGTCCAGACGATCCGCCGCGCCCATGCCGTCCAGCCGGTGACAGCGCTGCAGAGCGAATATTCGCTGTGGTGGCGCGAGCCGGAGCAGGACATCCTGCCGGTGCTCGAAGAACTCGGCATCGGTTTCGTTCCTTTCAGCCCGCTGGGCAAAGGCTTCCTCACCGGCGCGATCAACGAGACGACCACCTTCGACAGCAAGGACTTCCGCAACATCGTGCCGCGCTTCTCGCAGGAGGCGCGAAAGGCCAATCAGGCGCTCGTCGATCTCCTGGCTGAGATCGCCAAGCGCAAGCAGGCGACCTCCGCTCAGGTGGCGCTGGCATGGCTGCTGGCGCAGAAGCCCTGGATCGTACCGATCCCCGGCACCACCAAACTGCATCGCCTTGAGGAGAACATCCGAGCCGCCGAAGTCGAACTGACGGCTGACGACCTCGCCAGCATCGAAAGCGCGCTCACCACGATCAAGGTGGAAGGCGATCGTTACCCCGCGCATCTGCAGGCACGGGTCAACCGTTGAGAAGGGAAGCGGCCGCCGTCACCAGCGGTCGCTTCTTCAACGGTCAAGTCATTTCCTCGGCGCCGGCGCATTCTCCTGGAATGCCGGTATGGTTTCCAGCCTGCCGACAATCTCCCCGATATTAGGCCACCGGGCGAGATCGAAGCCCAGCCGCCGGGCGCTGATTGCCTGCGGGAAGAGGAAGATCTCGGCAATGCCGGGCCGGTCACCGATGGCAAAAGCCCCTCGCCTGCGGCCGGCGATCATCGTCTCGACGGCGGCCATGCCCTCGCCGATCCAGTGACGGCTCCAGGCGGCAATCGCATCGGCATCGGCCTGGAAGGCCGTCTTGAGATGCAGGCCGATCCGCGGCGGCAGCAGCGCATGGATCTCGGCCGCAATCGCCAGCGCGATCGAGCGGGCATGCGCCCTGTCTTCGGCCGTATCGGGCAGCAGCGGCGGCTGCGGCTGAACCTCATCAAGATATTCCACGATCGCCAGCGATTGGGTGATCAGCACGCCGCTATCCGTCAGCAAGGCCGGCACCAGCCCTTGCGGGTTGACGCTGCGATATCCGGCCTGCCGGCTCTCGGCCTCTTCGCCGAGAATAGTGACCGGCAGCGCTTCCGCCGTCAGTCCCTTCAGGGCGAGCGCGATCCGAACTCTCGATGTCGCCGAGGAAATTTCGTTCTGATAAAGCTTCACTGTCTTTCTCCCTGCTGCCATCGGAAGAGCGCCTGCTCTCCCGGAGAAGAAGCCGCGGCTGCGGTCATCAGGCCCGCAAGCGGCGAAGGCTCCTTCGAGCTTACGTCATAGATGCACGGCGCGGCAAAAACCGCTGCCCCCAGAATGCAGATGATCATCAATCTCATCAAATCCTCCAATCGGCGAGGCCGGTTGGCCTCGCCCTCGCCGTTTCAATCCTAATTGCCTGCAGGCTTCTGCAAGCCGCCAGACCAATCAGGCGACGATCAGGTCGACATCGATATTGCCGCGCGTCGCCTTCGAGTATGGGCAAGTCTGATAAGCCTCCTCGATAATCGCCTTCGCGACATCCGCTGCGATCCCAGGCATGCTCACCTTCAGCCTGGCCTGCAGGAAGTAGCCGCCATTGCCCGATCCGAGATCGACCTCGGCGTCGACGGCAAGATCAGCCGGCAGCTTGACCTTCTGGTTGGCGGCAGCAAAGCCGATCGCGCCGATAAAGCAGGCGGACCAGCCGGCGGCGAAAAGCTGTTCGGGATTGGTGCCGGCGCGGCTGCTGCCGGGAGGCGACAGCTTGATGTTCAGTTCCCCGTCGTCGCTGTGTGAAGCGCCTTCACGGCCGCCTGTTGTATGGGTCTTGCCGGTGTAGAGGACCTTGTCGATCTTTGTCATGGAACACTCCTTGTGTTGTGTCGCTATCCGCGACTGGCCGCGGCGCGGCCGGGTTACGGAGTGTGGTTTGACCGGCTGATATTTCGGGCATGTTTCCGGATTCGGCCGAAATGTCACAGAATGTAGCATCCGGCATCCGCGACATCTTCCCGTACAAAACGTTCGTGAAACTTCCGGCGGCTACATCATCACCGAAGGGTGACTTCCGCCGCCAGTCCGCCGCCGGCGCGATTGTAGAGCCGCAGCGATCCGCCGATCTTTGCCGTCAACTGCTGGGCGATCGCAAGGCCCAGCCCTGTGCCGCCGGTCTCACGGTTGCGGGATTGCTCAAGCCGGAAGAAAGGCTGCATGGCAGCCTCGAGCATATCGTCCGGAATTCCCGGCCCGCGATCCATGACCGTGATGACGGTATCGCCTTCCGCGCCGCGCAGGACGCTGATCTCGGCGGCTCCGGCAAATTTCAATGCATTGTCGATGAAATTCGACAGGATGCGGCGAAGTGCATGCGGCTTGGTATGGGCAGCACCTTCGACGAGGCCGACGACCGTGACGGCCTTTCCGGTGTCCTGGTAGTCATAGGCTATGCTGTCGATGAACGAGGCGAGATCGATGCGGGCGTCCTTTTCGCCGCTGCCGTGAGCGCTGCGCGCATAGGCTATGCCGTCCTGAACGAGGCGCTGGATCTCGGCCAGATCGTGCACCAGCTTGTCTCTCTCAGGTGAATCCTCGGCCATATCGGCGCGCAGCCGCATGCGGGTGATCGGCGTCTGCAGATCGTGTGAGATCGCCGCCAGGATCTGAACGCGCTCTTCAAGGTAATGGGCGATCCGCTCCCGCATCGCGTTGAATGCCCTCGCCGCATGCGCCACTTCGCTGGGACCCGCTTCGCTCAGGGCTGGACTGTCCTTGTCGGGATCGAGCGCATCCGCGGCTGCGGCAAGTTCGCCGAGGGGGCGGATCGCCTGGCGAACTGCAAACCAGGTGCAGAGGACGAGCAAGGCCATCTGCACGGCGAAGACATAGGGCAGCCATGTGGCGATCGGCATCACCCCTTTCGGCGTGACATCGATCGTCAGCGGACTTCCGTCGCTCAACGTCAGATGCGCCTGCAACCGGCTTACCTCGCCGGGTATCCGTTCGATGCGGATTGGAAAGCGATGGCCGACAGCCTCCTCGATCTTTCCGAGGATCTCGGCACCCTTGCTTGATGTGTCGGGGACGCCGGACATTCCAGGCCCGAGCACGAAGCGGTAATTGCCCCGGCCCAGCCGATCCACCAGATCAACACGCTGGCTCGGCGCGAGCCGATCAAGAACAGCGATCGAGGTCGCGACATCGTCCTCCAGCGTCCCGAGCATCACCGCCTTGGCCGACATGGTGCGCTCCATGTAGAGCACGCTGAAGGAGAGCCCGTAGGCGAAAGCCAGGCCGACCAGCAGAATGAGAAAAATCCGAGATCGCAGCGTGCTCGGCCACGTCAGACCCGACAAGATAGGAATATCAGCCCTCATTGGCGCGGCTCCGAAATTTCAACCGGAACCGAAAACACATAGCCTTCGCTACGCACCGTCTTGATGTAGGTCGGTTCGCGCGCATCGTCGCCCAGCCGCTGCCGCAGGCGACTGACGAGGAGATCGATCGAGCGATCGAAAAGCTCGGCGTCACGCCCTTGCGTCAGGCTCAGGAGCTGGTCGCGGTTGAGCACCCGCTGCGGGTGGTCGATGAAGACACGAAGCAGGCGGTATTCGGCCCCGCTCAGTGCAATCGCGGTCCCGTCTTTATCGAGGAGGTGACGGGCGACCGTATCGAGGCGCCAGTCGCCGAAGGTCAGCAATTGCCCCGCCTCGCTGATCTGCAGGTTGGGCGGCAGCATGCGCGTGCGCCGCAGCACCGCCTTGATGCGGGCGAGAAGCTCGCGCGCGGCAAAGGGCTTGGCAAGATAGTCATCGGCGCCCATCTCCAGCCCGAGGATCCTGTCCATCTCGTCGGTGCGGGCCGTCAGCATAAGGATAGGGATCGCCTTGTGCCGGCCGGAGCGCAGTTCGCGGCAGAGCACCAGCCCGTCGTCGCCCGGCATCATCACGTCGAGCACGATCAGGTCGACGGCATTGGCGTCGAGAAAGCTGCGCATCTGGCGCCCGTCTGCCGCAACGCTGGTCCTGAGGCCATTCTTCTGCAGATAGCCCGAGACCAGTTCGCGGATTTCACGATCGTCGTCGACGATCAGGATGTGATCGACATGATCCATATTTGCCTATTCCCCAACGATCTGGCCGCGCCCTCGTCTCGTTCATCAGACGAAGCGTCAGACGCGACCTACGCATATTCTGTCGGCCCGAGCAACGAGGCTCGACAGCCTGTCCCGCGATCAGAAGCGATCGACGTCGATGACTGCCTGCGCGAAAGCCTGCGGCGCCTCCTGCGGCAGGTTGTGGCCGATGCCGCCGCCGATCGTGCGATGCTCGTATTTGCCGGAGAACTTTCCGGCATAAGCGGAGGGTTCGGGATGCGGCGCGCCGTTCGCGTCGCCTTCCATCGTGATCGTCGGCACGGAAATCATCGGCAGGGCGGCAAGCTGCGTCTCATAGGCGTCGTACTTCGCCTCGCCGTCGACCAGGCCAAGACGCCAGCGGTAATTATGGATGACGATCTCGACGTGATCGGGATTGTCGAAGGCGGCCGCGGATCTGTCGAATGTCGCGTCGTCGAAATTCCACTTCGGCGAGGCCGTCTGCCAGATGAGCTTTGCAAAATCGTGCGTGTTGCTCGCATAGCCCAGGCGACCGCGTTCGGTGGCAAAATAGAACTGATACCACCAGGCAAGTTCGGCCTTCGGCGGAAGCGGCTTCTTGTTGGCCTCCTGGCTGCCGATCAGGTAGCCGCTGACCGATACCATCGCCTTACAGCGCTCCGGCCACAGTGCCGCCATGATGTTGGCTGTCCGCCCGCCCCAGTCGTAGCCGGCAATCACGGCCTTCTCGATATCAAGCGCGTCGAGCAGGGCGATCATATCGGCAGCGAGCGCCGAAGGCTGGCCGTTGCGCGGCGTCTTGTCATCCAGGAACCGGGTCGTGCCGTAGCCGCGCAGATAGGGCACGATCACCCTGTATCCGGCCGAAGCGAGCAGCGGCGCGACGTCGACGAAGCTATAGATGTCATAGGGCCAGCCGTGCAGCAGCAACACGACCGGGCCATCCGCCTTCCCCGCCTCGGCATAACCGATATCGAGCATCTCAGTCTTGATCTGCTTCAGCGCTTCAAACGACGTATTGGTACCAGCCTTCACGTCAGGCAGGGATGCGGCAGGCGCCGAGTTGGCGGCGGCCGTGCCGGCAACGCCGAATTCGACTGCCGCAAGCGCAATTGCGGTCATGCCAAAGAAACGGCGGCGGTGATGGTTGATTTGCTCTGACATCGGTCTCTCCAGTCGAATTGATCACGACGCTCAAAAGACGTTCCACTTGTGTCGCCCGTATGTCGCACGCGGTCGGTTTTTGAATGCGGATGTAGCTTTCGGCGGCCCGGATACATTCTGATACAATCACACCGTCCCGAAAAAGCATCACGCCGATCGCAGCCGTTTTCGTCGCCGCCAGCGTCAGAATGGCAGTTTGTATCGCTTTGTATCGGCCGCCTCCCGTCACAACATTTCGGTACACTTTCCCGCAAAACCGGACACATCGGGGATACGCCTGCCAGGCTACATCGCCGCCGTTGCTGGTTCAGGCCCATCGCCGTCCAGAGCCCGATCAATCGGTTCAAAGGAAACGATGATGACACTTCTGATCATTGCCTATCTCGGAGGCGCACTGACCATCCTCAGCCCGTGCATCCTCCCCATCCTCCCGTTCGTCTTCGCCCGCGCCGGACAGCCCTTCGTCAAGAGCACGCTGCCGATGCTGACGGGCATGGCCGCCACTTTCGCGCTCGTCGCCACGCTCGCCGCAGTCGGCGGCAGCTGGGCCATCCGCGCCAATGAATATGGCCGGCTTGCCGCGATCGTCCTGCTCGCGCTCTTCGGCGTGAGCCTGCTTTCACCGCGCTTCGCAAGCACGCTTGCCCGGCCGATCGTCGACCTCGGAAACAATCTGGTCAACGCCGGCGGCGGCGGGCGCACCGCGCCGACGGTGAAAAGCGCGCTCATCCTCGGCGTCGCCACCGGCCTGCTCTGGGCGCCCTGCGCCGGGCCGATCCTCGGCCTTGTTCTCACAGGCGCTGCGCTGCAGGGTGCCAACCTGCAAACGACCTTTCTGTTGATCGCGTATGCCGCCGGCGCCGCAACCTCTCTTGCCGTCGCCCTGCTTGTCGGCGGAAAGATTTTCGCCGCCATGAAGCGTTCTCTCGGCCTCGGCAACCGGATTCGCCAGGTGCTCGGTGCGGCCGTGCTGGCGGGCGTTGCCGTCATTGCACTCGGCCTCGACACCAGCCTGCTCTCCCGCCTCTCCTATGCCAGCACCGCGTCCGTGGAGCAGGCAGTGCTCGACCGGCTGCATGCAAAGCCTCTCGGCAGCACTTCCGAAGTGGCGAGCAACGATGCCGCGATCGTCGCAGCCGATGCGAAGAAGCCGTTCCGCAGCGACCTGCCGGTCGAGGGCTATGCGCCTTCGCTCGACGGCGCTGTCGAATGGCTGAACTCGAAGCCGCTGACCGCAGAGCAATTGCGCGGCAAGGTCGTCCTCGTCGATTTCTGGACCTACTCCTGCATCAACTGCATTCGCACGATCCCCTATGTCAAAGCCTGGGCGGAAAAATATGCGGATCAAGGTCTCGTCGTGATCGGCGTCCACGCCCCGGAATTTGCCTTCGAGAAGAAGATCGACAACGTCAAAAAGGCAGTCGGCGACTTCCAGATCGGCTACCCCGTTGCGATCGACAATAATTACAAAATCTGGCGCGCCTTCGAAAACAGCTACTGGCCTGCCGCCTACCTGATCGATGCCAAGGGCCAGGTCCGCTACCATCATTTCGGTGAAGGCAATTATGGCAGCACGGAAAAGGCCATTCAGGACCTGCTGCGCGAGGCCGGCAGCCAAATGAAGGCAAGTGCGCCGGTCGTCCCCGACGCCAAGGGTGCGGAAGCCAGTCCCGATCTGCACAACATCCGCTCCGGGGAGACTTATCTCGGCTACGAACAGGCCGCGAATTTCGCCTCTCCAGAGGGGCTGCGGGCCGATGCCCCGCAAAACTATTCGATCGGTGAACCGGACCTCAACGGATGGGGCCTCTCGGGAAGCTGGACTGTCGGCCGGGATCAGGCGACACTCGATCAGCCGGGCGGCGGCATCACCTATCGCTTCAGCGCCCGCGACCTGCATCTCGTTCTCGGACCCGGCGACAACGGCAAACAGATCCGGTTCCAGGTGAAGGTCGACGGCAAGGCGCCGGGCGCCGACCACGGCTCAGACATCGATGCCGACGGCAACGGCACGGTGACCGCGACAAGGCTCTACCAGCTGGTGCGCCAGTCCGGCGCCGTCACCGCCCGCAACTTCGAAATCCGCTTCCTCGATCCCGGCGTCCAGGCCTACGCCTTCACGTTCGGCTGAACCCGAAACGCATCCATCCAATCCCCAACCGCAACTAAAGGAGTGACACCATGAATAGACGTCCCATTTTCACCGCAGCCTGCGCCCTTGCCGCCAGCGCCATCGCATTTGCCGCCGAGGCTGCCCCGGTCAAGAACATCGTCATCGTCCACGGCGCGCTCGCCGACGGTTCGGGATGGCGTGAGGTGACAGAGATCCTTCAGAAGCGCGGCTTTGAGGTCACGATCGTTCAGGAGCCCATCACCTCTCTCGACGACGATGTCGCCGCGACGAAGCGCGTTCTCGACCTGCAGGAAGGGCCGAGCCTGCTCGTCGGGCACAGCTATGGCGGTATGGTCATCACCCAGGCCGGCAACGATCCCGCCGTCGCGGGCCTCGTCTATGTCGCGGCCTTCCAGCCCGACAAGGGCGAAAGCGTGTTGAGCCTCGCGAGCTCGAAGCCCACCGGCAGCATGGACATAAAGGAAACGAAGGACGGCAAATATCTCTACCTGGACCCCGGCGCCTTCGCGGCAGATTTCGCAGCCGATCTGCCGAAAGCCGAAGCAGACTTCCTGGCAAGGTCGCAGGTCTTCGCCTCAAAGCAGGCCTTCTCCGCCAAGATCACGGAACCGGCATGGCGGACCAAACCCAGCTGGTCGATCGTCGCCACCCAAGACCGCGCCATCAACCCGGATCTTGAGCGCGACATGGCAAAACGCGCCGGCAGCGACGTGACCGAAATCAAGGCCAGCCACGCCGTCTTCGCCTCCCAACCGGAAAAGGTCGCCGACATCATCGAAAAGGCGGCCAAGAAGGTCGGCGAGTAGAACTCCGAGTCTCTTCTCCCCGCTGAGGAGGAGAGAGAGCAAGCCGTGCTTTTCAGCCCGGAAGAGCAAAACCAGCTGCCCCTCCCCACGAATGGAGAGGGGCGCCATATCATTACCGGTTGGCAGCTACCGGCCGAACCAGCGCGGTGACACGGCGGATGGTGACACGCCGGTTTTCCTGTTCGGGACCTGACGTATTGACCTTCAGGTAACGCTCGCCGTAGCCCTGCGTCGCCAGGTTTTCCGGCGCGATCCCGTAGACGTCGGTGAGCACGTTGGCGACCGATTCCGCCCGTTGGTCGGAAAGGACCAGGTTGCTCTGGTCGGAGCCGACCGCATCCGTATGCCCCTCGATCAGGAAGGTCTCGCTCGGATCTTTCTTCAGCACCTGGCTGATCGCGTCGGCGACCTTGCGCAGCGTGCGCGCCTGGGTCATCGGGATATCGGCACTGCCGGTCGCAAAGGTGATCGTGTCTAGGTCGATGCGGCGCACCTTGTCGCGGATACGGGCCGAATACTTCACCTCATCAAGCGAATAGACACGCTCCACCGGCTCGACGGGCGGCTCACTCAGGAACTCGTAATAGTCCCGGTTCGGGTCGCTGCGGGTGTCGATGATGTAGTCGTCGAGCGGTACGCGCAGGCGCATCGGTGGCAGGTTAGCGCCCGGATCCTCGAAATAATCGCGGTCCGGATCGTCGTAGAGTTCCGGCGAATAATAGAGCACGTCCTCGCGCCCACGGGCATCGACGCGCGACCGCTGGATGATGTCGCCGTAACGGTTGCGGATCGTGACGATGCGATAGCCCTCCGGTCGCGTGATCGTCTCGCGGTAGCGGTCGCCCGAAAGCTCTTCATAGGTCGGCCGTTCGCCATCGCGCAGGAACCGCCTGTCGTCGTCGCTGCGAACGATTATTTGATTGTTGTACTGGATGATCGTGCGGTTGTCCTCGGTGCGGTTGTCGATGCGCACCTCGTTCGGACGGGCGAATTGCGGTCGTTCGTCGAGCCTCGTGCCCTTCTCGCTGGTCACAGCCTCGATCTTGACTGAGGGCGCCGCTACGCCCGCCGTGGCGGCCTGCGCCTCGGCATCGGAGGTGGGCACCTTGAAGTCCTTGCTGTCGGCGCGCTGTTTGTCGCGGTCACGGCGGCCTTCGCGGCCCTTGCTGCGATCGGCATCCTTGTCGCTGTCGAGCACGGCGGCACCGTTCTGGACCGGCAGCACGACGGTCTCGCTGCTCTTGGCCGGATCTTCCGCGATCTTCTTGCGGCGCTGCAGCTCCTCGGGCGAAACCTTCTCGGGTGCAGGAATGGCCTGCTCCACCTGCTGGCCGCCGCTGGCATTCGGCAGCGGCTGGGCGGTATCGGTGGCAGGTGCGGCCGGCTGTGCGCCGGCGGGCTGCTCGCCGGCAGGCTTTGCCGCTGTACCTTCCTTCGGTTTTTCGACCGGCGCGGCTTCCGGGGCAGCAGCCTTGTCCTGGGTCGCCTTCTCCTGGGTCGCCTTCTCCTGGGTCGCCTTATCTGCGGGCGCAACGGTCTCGCCGGCTGCGGGCTTCTTTTCGGCCGGCGCTTCGGCTGTGGGTTTTGCCTCCGGTTTGACTTCGGGTTTGGCTTCGGGCTTGACCTGCTCTTCGGTCGGCGTCACCGCCTCGGGAGCGGCGGTTTCGGCCTTGCCCTTGCCTTTATCGCGCGGGCGCTGCTTGCCTTCCGGCTTGGCCTCAGGTGCGGCCTGCTCCGTTTGCGGCTGGGCTTCCTTTGCGGCCGGCTGCTGTTCGGGCGCGGGCTGCGCCTCGGGCTCGGCCTGCTGAGCTTCGGGCTTCTTGGATTTCTTCGGCTTTTCCTGCGTTAACGGCTGCTGTTCCTGCTGCGGCGCGGCCTCCGGCTTTGCCTCGGGCTGGGCCTCCTGCTTGGCTTTCCGCGCGGGCTTGCTTTCGGGCTGTTCCGCCGGCGCCTCTTTCGGCGCTTCGGCCTTCGGTGGCTCTGGTGCTGCCTTGGGTTCGGGTGCTGCCTTGGGCTCCGGCGCGGCCTTGGGTTCAGGCGCAGGAGCCTCCTTCGGTGCTTCGGCCTTCGGCTTTTCCGCAGGCGCTTCCTTCGGCTTCTCGGCGGCTGGGGCCTGTTCGGCCGGGGCCTCCTGCTTCTCCTTGTGCTTTTTCTTCTTCAGCAGCTCTTCTTCGGAAGGCGCGTCCTGAGGCGCATCCTGGGCAACCTCGAAGCTCCCCTGCTCGACTTGCCGCACGGCGGCTGCCTGCGTCTCAACGCCGCGCACAGCCGCCATCGCCGATGCAGGCTGCAGAGCCAACGAAAGGGAAAGCAGCGGAAAAGCCGCACTTGCGAACAATCTTGATTTCATGCCCATCGGGTATCCTCGATCCTGTTTGAGCTTCCTGAAGGCCGATAGGCCCCGCTTCCGCCCCTAGCTATGCATTGAGGCGAAACGGCGAAATGACTAAGTGCCAAACCGCCGATTTGTTCCGGTTCTAGGAAGTCGGGGATTAACCTCGCGTGAATGTTGCAGTCTGCCGAGGTTCATCTCGCCTGCTGTTTGCGCCGCAAATTGCGCGGGAATTTCTATTGCAATTCTATGAGAAAAAGTCTGATTATCGGCACAAGGCGGTGCCCGTCACCGTTGAGCAGCAGCCGTCAGCCCAAGAGAAAAAAGCGCGATGGCTACCAACAGAGAGGATCCTCATGCGTATTTCCACCCGTATTTTCGCGGCAGCCTCGATTGCGGCGATGTCTCTCTTTGCCGGCTCGGCCATGGCCGACGGCGAGAAATATGTGATCGGGACTGATTCGACCTACCCGCCCTTCGAATTCGTTGACGCCAGCGGCACGATCCAGGGCTTCGATATCGATATCACCAAGGCGCTCTGTGCCCAAATGAAGGCCGAGTGCACCTTCGTCAGCACCGACTGGGACGGCATCATCCCGGCGCTCAACGCCAAGAAATTCGACATGATCGTCTCGTCCATGTCGATCACCCCTGAGCGTCTCAAGCTCGTCGACTTCTCCAACAAGTACTACAACACCCCTCCGGCCATCGCCGTGCCGAAGGACTCCAAGATCACCGACGTTGCCGGCCTCAAGGGCAAGGTGATCGGCGCGCAGACCTCCACGACGCATGCCAACTACGCCGAGAAGCACCTCGCCGACACGGAACTGAAGCTCTATCCCACGGCTGACGAATACAAGCTCGACGTTTCAAGCGGTCGTGTCGATGCCGTCATCGACGACGTCGTCGTTCTCTCCGAATGGGTCAAGTCCGACGCCGGTGCCTGCTGCAAGATCCTGACGACCCTGCCGGTCGACAAGGAAATCAACGGCAACGGCGCCGGTATCGCCATCCGCAAGGGTGACGCGCTGAAGGAAAAGCTCAACACGGCGATCGCTGCGATCCGCGCCAGCGGCGAGTATAAGAAAATCCAGGACAAGTACTTCGACTTCGACGTTTACGGCGAATGAGAAATTCGGTATCTGGCCGATGAAGCTAATGGCGGGAGGCTTGCTCTTCCGCCATTTTTGTTTGACAAAGGTGGCAAGATTAAAACGGCAAAAGCCGTGAGGGGAATTCTCGCATGGGCGGATTATTTTCCGCGCTTGGCTCCTTCTGGAGCTCACTTGTGCACATCTTCGATCCGCTATGCGGACCTGTCGGCATCTTCACCTGGTTGGGTCAGTCGACGATTCTGGCCTGTGGCGACACCGGCTTTGGCGACGAGATCGCACTCGGCCTTCAGGTCACCGTATCGGTCGCTATCGTCACCCTGCCGATCGGCCTCGTCATCGGTTTCCTGGTGGCGCTCGGCCAGCAGTCGGAAGAGAAATCGCTGCGGTTGGCAGCAGGCATCTACACCACGATTTTTCGCGGGCTGCCGGAGCTTCTGACGCTCTTCATCATCTATTATGGCATGCAGATGCTTATCCAGTCTCTTCTGGAACTTGCCGGCTATGTCGGGCCGCCGATCGAGATCAATGCCTTTCTCGCCGGCGTCATCGCGCTGTCGGTGGTCTTCTCCGCCTATTGCTCGGAAGTGCTGCTGTCGGCGTTCCGCGCCATTCCCAAGGGTCAATATGAAGCGGGAGATGCGCTCGGCTTCCATCGCGGCCGTACGCTGCGCCTCGTCGTCCTCCCGCAGCTCGTGCGCATCGCGCTGCCCGGCCTGACGAATCTCTGGATGGTGCTGCTGAAAGACACCTCCTACGTCTCGATCATCAGCCTCGCTGATATCCTGCGTCAGACGAGTGTGGCGGTGCGAGTCACCAAGGAACCCTTCTTCTTCTATGGCATCGCCTGCGGTCTCTATCTGGTGCTCGCCATCCTCTCCTCCTTCCTGCTCGTCTATATCGACCGCTGGGCCAAGCGTTCGGAGGTCCGCCGATGAGCTACGCCGAAACACTGATCCCGCCGCAGCCCGCACCACGCGAGGTGGCAAAGCCGATGACGGCGGCCCGCCTCGCCGGCTATATCTTCGTCGCATTTTGGGCATTGTTCGCCGCGCTGCTGGTCTTCACCGTCATCAATGGCTGGGATCCTGATAAGTTCACCCGTTACGGGCCGCGCTACCTGCACGGCCTGGGGATAACGCTTAGCCTCGTGGCCATTTCGGTTGTCTGCGGCGCCGTCCTGTCGCTGCCGCTTGCCACGGCGCGCCTGTCGAAAAACAAGGTGCTGAACTGGCTCGCCTATGGCTACATCTATTTCTTCCGCGGCACGCCGCTGCTAGCCCAGCTCTTCCTGGTCTATTACGGCCTCGGCGTGTTCCGACCGCAGTTGGAGGCGGTCGGCATCTGGTGGTTCTTCCGCGACGCCTGGTATTGCGGCATCTTCGCCATGACGATCAATACCGCGGCCTATCAGGCGGAAATCCTGCGTGGCGCGATCGAAAGCGTACCGCATGGCCAGCGCGAGGCAGCCGCGGCCCTCGGCATCCACCAGGTGATCGCCTTCCGCAAGATCATCCTGCCGCAGGCTCTGATCGTCGCCCTTCGCCCCTACGGCAACGAGATCATCCTTCTGATCAAGGGCTCGGCCGTCGTCGCCATCATCACCGTGCTCGACCTGATGGGCGAGACCCGCTACGCCTTCTCCCGCACCTTCGACTACCAGACCTATCTCTGGGCGGCGATCTTCTACCTCTCGATCGTCGAGGCGCTGCGCCATCTCTGGGCCTGGATCGAGCGCCGCCTGACCCGCCATCTGAAACGCTGACGCATGACGCTCCAAAGCTGTACATCTGTTTTGGATAACGGCATGCATCAAACGAAAGCCGGCTTAGCAGCACTCGCCGTACCATGCTGCTAAGTCATTGAAAACAAAAACAATATCTCCTGCGTGTCGCATCTGTTAAACTTGCGTTAACCACCCATGTGTTTTCATTTCACGTAGCGCTAATAAAAGCGCGAGTGGGAACGAAAAGAAGAACACGATGCACAAGGATATGGAAAAGCAGCTGCAGGGCTATGGCCTGACGACCGCCCAGATTCTCTACCATCTGCCGGATCACCCGGCGATCCTGCAGAGCTACGTCTGGCAGGACTATGACTTGGCTCCAGATTTTCCCGAGATGCGCGGTTTCCTCAAGTTCTGGCAGGAAAAGCTCGACGGGCCGCTGCATTCGGTGCGCTACGTCCACCGCAAGCTGATCTCGGCAACCGAATGGCGGGCGCTGAAGGGCGAATTCATCCTGCATTAGAGCAGGATGATTGATATCGTCCGAAAAACCGTGAGAGTTTTCGCCATCATGCTCTGATCACACATGCGCCTCGCCATGGCCGAATTCGCCTTCGTCGCGATCGGGACGCAGGGCGAAACAAACGATGCCGAGGTAGAAGGTGACGACGATTGCGATGACCGCAAGCCCGGGAAGCGGCCCGAGCACGGCGTTGTCGATGACATAGCTCCATGAGTGCGCCTGCAGCGCCGCCACGCCCTCCGTCTGCAGTTTCGGCGTCGAGATCTTCAGGCACCAGGCAAGAAACAGGATGAAATACATCCAGCCGTAATTGCGTTTGAGCCGTCGGTGCATCGCTTCCGAATAGCTGAGCAGGAAGCGCGGGTGTCGCAGACTGTTGGCGATCACCGCGGCCCA
Source organism: Rhizobium sp. Pop5 (assembly GCF_024721175.1). Taxonomy (NCBI): domain Bacteria; kingdom Pseudomonadati; phylum Pseudomonadota; class Alphaproteobacteria; order Hyphomicrobiales; family Rhizobiaceae; genus Rhizobium; species Rhizobium sp. Pop5. The sequence goes on from NZ_CP099399.1 coordinate 1,965,167, forward strand.
TTCGCTGCCGGCCTTGGCGTCGGGCGCCAGGATCTGTGCGAAATAGCACCGCTCGATCTGGCGGATCCGGGCGCGGTAGATATCGAAGAAGCGATAGCGCCGCGCCTCGATCATCAGAAGCAGCGTCACCAGCATCATCCCGAACAACAGCACGCCGTGATGCGAGGTCGGCGTCGACAGCGACACCGACAGCAGTGCTGCGACCACGGTGATCGCCCAGTTCGACGTTCGGTCGATGCGATCGCGCCAGCTGGTCATTCGGCCAAGTTCACCCCGGTAGTAATGAATGAGCGTGTTGGTGACCTCGGCCGGTGTGCCGGGCAGCAGCTCCTGCGCGCCGTGGCTTTCCCGGGCCGATGACACCTTGTCTTGTTCCATGTCCATAGCTGTTCCTCGCTTCGTCTTCTTTTCGGCCATTCTGCGCCAGTCGCCACGCCATTGCAAAATATCGAAAGCCGCCGTAGAGCCATGCCTCAAACAGAAGGACGATAGACGGCAATGGCAAAGAAGATCGACGAAGAAGCCCTTGGCGAAGCCTATAACCGCGCGCTGGCGCTGGAGAAATCAGGCGATATCGACGCGGCGGTGGCAGCCTATGAGGAGGTCCTCGCGCTCGATCCCGACGATCACGGTGGCGCTGCCGTGCGCATCGCCGCGATGGGGCGGGGCGAAACGCCGGCCAAGGCGCCCGACGCCTATGTCGAGACTTTGTTCGACCAGCACGCCGAGGTCTTCGAGGACGTCCTCGTCGAGCAACTCGGCTATCATGTGCCGATGCTGGTGCGCCAGCGCCTGCAGGCGTTGAAGCTCGGGCCGTTCAAGCGTCTGCTCGACCTCGGCTGCGGCACCGGTCTGACCGGCGGCGCACTGCGTGATCTCTGCGCTGATATGACCGGCATCGACATCTCCGAGAAGATGGTCGAGATCGCCCATGAAAAAGACCTCTACGAGACGCTCTTCGTCGCCGAAGTCGAGGATTTCCTTGAGGACAACGATGAGGAAGCCTTCGATCTCATCACCGCCACCGACGTGCTGCCCTATCTCGGCGCGCTCGAACCGCTGTTCTTTGGCGCCGCCGAGAACCTGACGACGGGTGGCTTGTTCGTCTTTTCCTCCGAAACGCTGCCCGAGGATAGTTTCGCCGGCCGCGCCTATATGGTCGGTCCGCACCAGCGTTTCGCCCATGCCGACGCCTATGTGAGGGAGCGCCTGACAGCCACCGGTTTCGAACTCGTTGAGATGTCGGATATCAACGTGCGCATGGAAGAGGGCCAGCCGACCCCTGGCCAACTGGTGATCGCCCGCCATATCGGCTGATGGCGATACTTGCCCATTCGGTGAAGTATTTGTTGCGCGATCTCACCCGACCTGATACTTAGTCGATCGGTAAAGTTTATCGTAACGATAGAAAGGTCGCCGCATGTCACTCGTGCTCTATGGACATCCGCTCGCCTCCTTCTGCCACAAGGTGCTGATCGCGTTTTACGAGAACGGCACCCCCTTCGAAAACCGTCTCGTCGACCTTTCCGACGAGACATCGCGCGCCGATCTCTTCCGCTTCTGGCCAGTCGGCAAGATACCGCTGCTCAGGGACGAGGCGCGCGACAGTACCATTCCCGAGACGTCGATCATTATCGAATATCTCGATCACTATTATCCCGGTCCCGCGCGCCTGCTGCCGCTGGAAATCGACCGGGCGCTGCAGGTCCGCCTCTGGGACCGATTCTTCGACCATTATGTCCAGGTGCCGGTGCAGAGGCTCGTCATCAATCGTCTGCGCCCCGAGGGCAAGGCGGACGAAATCGAGACGGCAGCCTCCAGAACGACGCTCGCAACCGCCTATGCCATGATCGAAAAGCAGCTGGGCGAAAGCCCTTACATAACGGGCGACGCCTTCACCATGGCTGATTGCGCCGCCGCCCCGGCCCTCTTCTATGCCGAGACGCTGGTTCCGTTTTCACCGGATCAGCCGAAGCTTCGCGCCTATTACGACAGGCTGGTGGCGCGTCCCTCCTTCGCAAGGGCTCTGGAAGAGGCCCGCCCCTATTTCAAGTTCTATCCCTATCATGAGAAGCTGCCGGCCCGCTTCCGGGATGCAGCCGAATGATCGAAAGCCAGGCGGATCTCGACCGGATGTTCCACGCGCTATCCGACCGCAGCCGTCGCGGCATGATCGACCGGCTCGGCCGCGGCCCGGCCACAGTGACCGAACTGGCCGCGCCGCTCGCCGTCGCCCTGCCGACGGTGATGAAACATCTGCAGGTGCTGGAGGAAAGCGGCCTCGTGCTTTCGGAAAAGTCCGGCCGGGTGCGGACCTATCGCCTGCAGCAGGATGCTCTTGCCGCCGTCGAGCGCTGGGTGGAGCAGCGAAAGGCCCGCTGGACCGCCGCCTTCGACAGGTTGGACCAACTTCTCGCCGATGAAACGGAGACACTTCCCGAATGACGACCCGAACCGCCGAACATACCACCTTCGTCATCGAGCGCCGCCTGAAGGCGCCGGTCGCCCGGGTCTTCCGCGCCTGGTCGATGCCGGAGTCCAAGCGCCAATGGTTCGCCTGCCATGGCGATTGGGCGCCGCTGGAATATGCGCTCGATTTCCGCCCCGGAGGCACGGAGAGAAACTATGTCGCCGACACCGATGGGCTGCTGCACGCCTATGACGCCCATTACATCGATATCGTGCCCGATACCCGTATCGTCTATGCCTACGAGATGAAACTCGGACAAACCCGTATCTCCGCCTCGCTCGCCACCGTCACCTTCAAGGCCGCCCCCGGCGGCACCAAGATGATCTTCACCGAGCAGGTGGTCTTCCTCGACGGTTACCCCGACAACGGCGCCCGCCTTCAAGGCACCAAGATCGGCCTCGACAATCTCGAACTGTTTCTCGAGCGCGAGATGAGTCCGCTCCATTAGGCGAGCCGAGGCAAGTCTCAGGCGCCGCTTGATTTCTTCCCCCGCGCCGACGTGTTCAGCGCCGAAGCGGCGCGAACGAGCGCCTTCAACGCCTCTTCGTCGATCTTGTCGCCCTCGTGGAAGTCGATGGCACGCCGGGTATTGCCTTCAAGGCTGGAATTGAACAGTCCCGAAGGATCCTCCAGCGATGCTCCCTTGGCAAAGGTCAGCTTCACCACGCTCTTATAGGTCTCGCCGGTGCAGATGATGCCGGCGCGCTCCCACACCGGAACCCCCCGCCATTTCCACTCCTCGACAACATCGGGTTCGGCCTGCTTGATGAGCGCTCGAACCCGCGCAAGCATTTCGCCGCGCCAATCACCGAGTTCCCCGATCCGCGCATCGATCAACTGAGAAGGTGAGGCTCCCTCTTTTTCCTCGCCGGAATCGATCTTCTTCATGCTCGCCGTCGCTTTCTTCATGATCATCTCTCTCCCGTCACTCGGCCCGACTCTCTCACATCCGTTCACCAGGCAGCCGGCTCGCCTGCTCCACCCAGGAGGCGATCTGCGCCTCGTCGATCGGGTCGCCCTCGCGGATATCGAGATAGCGCACCTCTTTCTGCTTGGACGCGCCCGGCGGAAGAGGATTAAGCGAGGCTCCCTTGAAGAAAGCCACCTTGACGTAATGCGTGAAGCAATGGATGCCGAGGAACCAGCCCTGCCCTTCCATGCCATAGAAGGGCGAGTTCCATTTGACCGCCTTGGAGACGCCGGGCACGGTGCCGGTGATCAGCGCATCGAGGCGGCGTCCGATATCGCTCTTCCAGCCCGGCATGGCGGCAATATAGGCCTGGACGGAAGCGTCGCCGTAGCCTTTGGCTATCTGCGGGTTGCCTCCCGAAAGAAGGGTTGGCCCCGCGGCCATCGGCCTGGAGGCAGTCTTCTTCGTCACCTTCTCCGCGGCTTTCGACGTTCTGCCCGCCATAGCGTTTACTCCTATCCGCCGGCGCGTTCCACGTCGCGCCGCTTCTCTACATAGGGCAGCACGAACATATAGAGACCTGTCACGAGAAGCAGGCAGAGCGGCAGCAGCGCCAAGAGCCCCACCCATACGGTCGATTTCTCCTGCACCATGGCGATGATATTGACTATGACGGCCACGGTAAAGGCGATGGACACCCAACGGTGGATCTGCCGAAACCAGTTGTTCCAGTTCAATGGGAATTCCTCCTCAAAACGCACCCGGGCGGTGGGCTGTCAGCTCGACCGAGCCCCTCACTCCGTCCGCGCCAGCACCTGTTCCAGCTTGTCGAAGAACTGCGGCCACCCGCTCCTGGCTCCGCCATAAGCCTGCCGCTGGTCCGCCCGGAAACCCGCCTGCTCCATGCGCAGATGCGTGCCCGCGCCTGTCGGCGTAAGCGTCCAGGTGACGACGGTTTCGAGGCCATAGGCGCCCCAGCTGTAAGCAAGCGTCTTGTTTGGCTCCACTTCGAGAACCCGGCAATCGACCGAGCCCCAATCTGCATTGAAGTTGAAGCGATGGTCGACAACAGGTTTGAAATCGCTCTTCATCAGCCACTCCTGGATCAGGTGCGGCTGGGTCAGCGCCCGCCAGATCTTCTCCGCGGGAAAGGGCATCTCCCTTTCGATGACAACGGAACGTATTTCAGTCGAGGTATCGTTCATTGATCCATCCTCTTCAGCAAATCTTCGAGAGCGTCGAAACGGCGTTGCCAGAATCCGGCCATCTCACTTGTCCAGTCGACGAGCGGCGCAAGCGCGCCGAGCTGAGCGCTGTAATGGGTCTGGCGCCCTTCATGACGATCACGCACCAGCCCAGCCTGCTTCAGAAGCCCAAGATGCTTCGAAACAACAGGCTGCGAAACCCCGGCGCGCTCCGTCAACGCCCCGACCGTCTTCTCCCCTTCGCGGCACAGCCGCTCGAAAAGAGCCCGCCGAGTCGGATCGGCAAGCGTCCTGAAGAGCATGTCTTGAGCGTTTGACATTTGATATCCATACCTATGCGGCTATGAATAAACCTATAGCCATCGAGATATACGTATGTCAAGCGCCGAACCATATGATATGACAATCGAGAAGAAAACGGGCATAAAGAATACCTCATTGGCTATGTGTTGTCGCCAATCGCCAGTCTGAATGGCAACCCCAAAAAAATCGCCGGAAGCCACAGACGGCTTCCGGCGATATCATACTCTGCGTTTTTGCTCGAACTCAGGAACCGGAGACAACTTTCAGATTGCCGCCATGGCTGCCGCCGGCGAAGACCTGCTTGCGGCCGAACTCGTTGTTGAAGGCAAGTCGCTGCTGCTCGCGGGTAATGTCGAGTTCGGGGAAAAGCAGCTCGGCCACGCGATAGGCCTCTTCGAGATGCGGATAGCCGGACCCGATCACCGTATCGATGCCGATCTCCTGATACTCGCGCAGCCGCGCGGCCACCGTCTTCGGTGAACCCACAAGCGCGGTACCCGCGCCGGCGCGCACCAGGCCGACGCCGGCCCAGAGGTTCGGCGAGACTTCGAGCTTGTCGCGACGGCCGCCGTGAAGCGCAGCCATGCGTTTCTGGCCGACTGAGTCGGATTCGTGGACGAAGCGCTCCTGCGCCTCGCGGATCGTCTCGTCATCGAGATGACGGATCAGGCGCTCGGCCGCCTCCCAGGCCTCCTCGTCGGTTTCACGCACGATGAAGTGCAGCCTGATACCGAACGTCACTTCGCGGCCGCGCTCTGCCGCGGCCTTGCGCACCTTGGTGATCTTCTCGGCCACATCAGCCGGCGGCTCGCCCCAGGTCAGGTATTTGTCGACGCGGCCGACCGAGAAATCGATCCCGGCATCCGAGGAACCGCCGAAATAGAGCGGCGGGCGCGGGTTCTGCACTGAGGGAAAGCCGAGACGCGCATTGGTCGCCTTGATATATTTGCCGTCGAGGCTGGCCGTGCCCTTGTCCAGCAGTTCCTCGAAGACGGTGAAGAATTCCTTGGCATGGGCATAACGCTCGTCATGCTCGAGATGGATGCCGTCGCCGGCAAGCTCCGCCGGACTGCCGCCGACGACGATATTGAGCAGCAGGCGACCGTTGGAAATCCGGTCGAGTGTCGTTGCGAGACGCGCGTAATAGGCAGGCGATGCCGTGCCCGGACGGATCGCCACGAGGAACTGCAGCTTCTCGGTCTTGGCCGCGAGTGCCGCCGCCGTCACGAAGGATTCTTCGCAGGCGACCCCTGTCGGCAGCAGCACGCCGGAATAGCCGAGCCGGTCGACGGCCTGGGCAATCTGCGTGAGATAGCCGATCTCTGGCGCGCGATTGAGATCCGAGGAACCAAGATAGGTTCCGTCGCCCGATGTCGGAATGAACCAGAGGAAATTGATAGGATCGGATGTGGCTGTCATGGAAATGGTCCTTTGCTGCGAATTCGAAAATCAACGCTCGAGGCTGAACTGGCTCTCGGCAAGCGACGAGACACAGGGCGCCCGCCACACCGCCGCCGCGCGAATGCTTGGGAGGATCGCGGTGGCGGCGGTAGGAAAGCCTGACATCTGTCTGCACCTGAGCATCTGAAATATCCTGTCGATCGGCCGCTGCTTCCCGACGGCCCTCGATCGCAGCAATACTGACATAGCCTACAGATTATATCGACAATATCAATTTGCCATTACAAGCCGCTTCGGGGAATAATTTTCCCCGTTCGGCGCCCTGCTCCGCTTTCCCCCTCGGCTTCGGCCGCCAACCGCTCGCGAATGAAGGCAGGACCACCGGCAAGACGTTTTGCAAGCAGGCTCGCCGGATCGACCATGCGCCAATAGGGCGTGACCGCTGAGAGCGCCTCCCCCTTCTCCAGCGCCCCGAAGGACAATTCGGCGATCACACGCAAATGCCGCTGCACGGTCACCGGGCAGCAGGCATCCGCACCATACTGGGCAGCAAGACGGCGGCGGATGACGGCTGCTTCGGTGACGACACCTTCCGGCGCCGACCGAATTTGCTCTGCGACCATCCCTCGCGACGGAATAAGCATCGCCTGCATGCCGCTGCGGCCTTTGCGCCGTGGCTTGATCGTGGGAATCTCGCTCATGACACCTCCCGGACACATTGTGCCTTTTCGCCAATCTAGGGCTCGGCCAGGCGGCGGCCAGCCTGATATGCCGCAATCGGAAGGAACTCTGCCTTCACGGCTTTTCCGACCCCGCCGTTTCGGTTAATCCTCAGGCATCTCACTCAGAAAAGGATAGGACATATGGCAAAAGTCGCGTTCATCGGTCTCGGCGTCATGGGCTTTCCCATGGCGGGTCATCTGAAGACGAAGGGCGGCCACGATGTTACCGTCTACAACAGAACGGCCGAAAAGGCCGCCGCCTGGGCGGAGAAATTTTCCGGCAAATCCGCCCCCACCCCGGCCGAAGCCGCCGCCGGCGCCGATTTCGTCTTCGTCTGCGTCGGCAACGACGAGGATCTCCGCTCGGTGACATCGGGTGAGAACGGCGCCCTGCACGGCATGAAGCCGGGTTCGGTGCTGATCGACAACACCACTGCCAGCGCCGAGGTCGCCCGTGAGCTTTATGCGGCGGCCAAAGAAAAAGGTATCGATTTCATCGACGCTCCCGTTTCCGGGGGCCAGGCAGGCGCCGAAAACGGCGTTCTCACGGTCATGTGCGGAGGAGACGCAGCCGTCTTCGAACGCGCACGGCCGGTTATCGACGCATATGCCCGCATGGTCGGCCTGATGGGGCCTGCCGGTTCCGGTCAGCTCACCAAAATGATCAACCAGATCTGCATTGCCGGCCTCGTCCAGGGACTTGCCGAAGGCCTGCATTTCGGCAAAAGCGCCGGCCTCGATATCGAAAAGGTCGTCGAAGTCATCTCCAAGGGGGCAGCTGGCTCCTGGCAGATGGAAAACCGCCACAAGACCATGAATGCGGGCAAATATGATTTCGGCTTCGCGGTCGACTGGATGCGCAAGGATCTCGGCATCGTGCTCACCGAAGCCCGCCGCAATGGCGCCAAGCTGCCGGTCACCGCCCTCGTCGACCAGTTCTACGGCGACGTCCAGGCGATGGGCGGCAATCGCTGGGATACGTCCTCGCTGCTTGCCCGCCTCGAAAAATGATCGGCCCCTCCTCCGACGCAGCCGCACTGATCGCGTATCTGCAAACGCTGCGCTCGGAGGAGAACGTCGCCGCCATGGCGCGTTTCGGTATCGTCACTGACACCGCTCTCGGTATTTCCAATCCCGATGTCAGGGCGGTGGCGAAGAAGGTTAGGAAAGATCACCTCAGGGCGATGGAACTCTGGCAAAGCGATGTCCGCGAAGCTCGCCTGCTCGCCCTCTACACCGCCGAGCCGAAGCGGCTGATGATGGAAGAAGCCCGCCATTGGGCCAATGATTTCAACTCTTGGGAGATCGTCGATTGCGCCGCCGATCTCTTCGTCGAGGCCCGACTGGATGAGCTCATACGGGAATTCGCGGCTAACGAACGCGAATTCGTCCGCCGCACCGCCTTCGCCATGATATCAGGCGCCGCCGTTCATAGGAAAGATGATCCGGACACCGAACTCCTCGCCTGGTTGCCCTTGATCGAAGCTCACGCCCGCGATTCCCGCAACTTCGTGCGCAAGGCGGTCAACTGGGCGCTGCGCAGCATCGGCAAGCGCAGCCGAGCCTGCCATGCGCCGGCGTTGACACTTGCGACGCGCTTGGCGGAAAGCTCCGATAAAACCGCCCGCTGGATCGGCAAGGATGCCGTCAGGGAACTCTCAGGCGAAAAGCTGTTGGCGCGGCTGAACTAGAGAAGATCACGCTTTGCCGCATTCCCGATAAACCGCGGCGCCGGAAACCGGGCAATCAGGCATGAGGGGCGAAGCCTCTTGCCCGCCGTCAATGATGTCTGGATTTTTCGACCAGGAAATCGATCAGAACCCGCACGGCCGGCGGCATGCCCTTGGCCGTCGTGAAGACGATATAGAACTGACTTTCTTCCGACTGCCACTCCGGCAGCACCCTCACCAGCTTGCCGGCCTGAAGATCGGCCTCGCAGGCGCTTTCGAGCAAAAGTCCGAATCCGAGGCCGGCGCGAGCCGCATCGAGAATGGCGGTCATGCTTCGGCAAGTGAGCCGCGGCTGATGCCGGATCACCTGTCTGGCGCCATTCGGGCCGATCAATTCCCAAGTGTGAAACGACACCCACGAAGTCATCGCCAGCGTCGGCAGATCGGCAAGATCGTCCGCACAGCTCACGCCTCCGACACGCTCGACGAGGGACGGACTGGCGACAAGAATACGCCGCGCCCGGTCGAGCTTGCGCATCGTCAGGCTCGTCTGCGTCTCCGGCTCGTTGGTTGCCCTCACTTCGAGGTCAATGCGTTCATTGATGAGGTCGGCACGCCGGTCGGAGCCGATGATCTGCAGCTTGATCTTCGGATAACGCTCCAGGAATTCGGGGAGTATCCCTCCGACGGAGATGTCGACAAGGCCGAGCGGGCAGCCCATTCGTACGACACCCTGCGGGTCGGATTGAGCTTCGCTGACGATCGACTTGGCGCGATCGGCCTCTTGAAGGATGGTCTGGCACCTCTCGTAGAAAGCCTGACCGATCTCAGTGACCCGGAAATGGCGAGTCGAGCGTTCTATGAGCCTTGCGCCAAGCCCTTCTTCGAGCCGGCTGACCCGCCTGCTCAGCTTCGAACGCGGTATCTTGAGGTCACGACTTGCGGAAGCAAAACCGCCGCTGGAGACGACAGCGGCGAAATAATAGTAGTCGTTGAGATCGTCCATGAAAACAAGCTATCCGAGAGTAGAAATGAATGCCAGTCCCCCACCAGGGTTGTATCTCCGACTCCAAAAGAGCTGTGATCACATTGTCGGCATTGTATTTTCTTTTCACGACCTGTTGCCGGAAAGCCGGCCGACGGCGGACAGAACATGGACTGAAAGCCCCGTCCGCACGAGTCTTCGTTCACCCGATCCGGTTGACAAATAAAAGACGGCTTTGCCTTGAGAGGTAGAAATGATGCCGACGTGCGATACGCAACGTGCCAGCTCGGCTCAGGTGAAGAGGTTACCCAAACAGAGAGCGTTGAAGACTATACGCCAAAACGCCGCAAGGACGGTCCGGCAGGGAAGACCGGACACGTCCCCGTAGCTGATCGGAGGTCACTCAGATCAGAAACTGATTGAAGTGCCCCCGGTCCGAAGACCGGGAGCATCATTAAGTCGATTAGAACGAACGCTGCAGACGGAAGTAGCCCGTCGTGGAGTCATCGCCATCATCCGGATCGAGGTACTGAACCGAAGCCTTGGCGTAGAAGTTGTCGACGATCTGGTAATCAACCGTCAGACCCACCTTCCAGGCATCGCCGAGACCGTCGAAGTCATCCGGAACAGCCTTGCCGCCACCAAAGTAGTTGCCGTAGTACTGAACGGCCGGGGTGATCTTCAGCTTGTCAGTCGCCTTGATGGCGTATTCAGCAGCAACAGCCCATTCAGCCGCAGAGTAGTAGGAGTTCGGGCCGGAAGAGTATACGCCGGCGAGGCCGAGCGTGCCGGGACCGATGTCAACCGTACCCATAGCGCGGATTGCGCCGTCTTCGTTGTCGAAGTCCCAGCCGCCGGTGACCTGGTAGCTGAAGGCGCCAGCCTTGCCACCGACTCCGAAGGCAACGCCAACGTTGTTCGGACCTTCACCAGCCTTGTAAACGCCGTCTTCCAGTTCGTCGACGCTGAGGCCGGCATAGAAGTCGCCGGTTTCGTACTGATAACGGATGGAGTTGTGCAGTGTTTCGACCGAACCGATGTCGTCGGTTTCGCCGGAGAGGCCGTCGTCCCACCAGCTGTAGAACAGACCAGCGCGGAAGCCCGCGATGTCGAGATAAGCGGAGTCGAGCTTGGCTTCCTGGCTGGAGGCATTGTCAGCATTGAACTGCATGACGATGACGCCGGTCAGCGGACCGTACTCGGTATCGCTCTTGGCCGTGAACTGAACCTGACCGCGGGTAACTGCATCCCAGTCAGAATCGCCGCCGACGTCTTCGCCAACGTTAACCTGGAAACGGATGTAGCCTTCGATCTTGAGGCAGGTTTCGGTGCCCGGGATGTAGAAGTAGCCGGTGCCGTAAGCGTCGCAGACGCGAACATATTCAACCGGTTCCGGCTCAGCAGCAACAATAGCGTCAGCTGCAAGAACCGGCGTCGATGCAGCAAATGCTGCTGCTGATGCTAGCAAAACCATTCTGATGTTCATTTACCAATCCATTCCTTTGTCGATCGGGGCTGATTTCCCATCGGGTAGTCGATTTGAAGCCGGCCCAGTTTGAACAGCCATCTCGGCGTGCGGATCGATCGAACCGCCAAACTGTCATCACATACAAGGCACTCTCAAGCAATTCTGGATATACGCGAGATGGGCTTCCCCGGGCAACTTTACCCGACGACGTGATTTTTATACAACAATATCAGATATTTAGTGACTTGAGACACACCAAGCGGCCCCGCGACGGAAATCCTCCATCGCAAGCCGCAAACCCTACGCCCCAATTGTCAAATTCTTCACCGTTCGATCCCCGTCGAACACATTGGTGAAGTGCCTAAAGTCTACCGCCGGCTAATGAACACATTCAAGGTGGCGGTGTAGGACATCGTGTTCTGATTTCGATACCAATGCGACAAAATGATGACACAACGCGCACTGGTACTATCAAACATACGCCCACAACCGTTATCAGGCTATATATTTTTTCCAGATTTCGTCGCGATTGGAGCGTTTTTTCGCAATTTTGAGGGCTTTTCTGCACTCTAGCCTGCGTGTTTCGGCCTCAGTGTGGCCAGCTTGCGGCACCCGCTTGTCACGGGAATGCCGCAAATGACGCCATCTCTTTCCACGTTGGCAAGCAGACCGCACGTCGAAGCTCACTTATCGCAAGGCACTTTTCGCGCGGTCAGACGCCGCACATATAGACTCAGTCTTCGTTGGACTTGGCGTTCTCAAGGATCATGTAGTCGAGCGGCAACTGAGTCGAATACTTGATTTGCTCCATCGCAAAGGCGGAAGAAACGTCGCAGAATCTCGATCTTGGCGATCATCCGCTTGTAGAAGGCGTCGTAGGCGGCGATGTCAGGCACGACGACTCGCAACAGATAGTCGACATCGCCGCTCATCCGGTAGAATTCGACCACTTCCGGGAATTCGGCGACCACCTCGGAAAAGCGCCGCAACCATTCGATCGAATGCGTCGCCGTCCGAATCGACACAAAAACGGTGACCTTGGTATTGACCTTCTCCGGATCGAGGATCGCGACGCGACGCTTGATGACGCCGTCTTCCTCCATCTTCTGGATACGCCGCCAGCAAGGCGTCGTCGAAAGCCCGACTTTCTTGGCGAGATCGGCCACGGCGAGGGTCGATCTTCTTGCAGCAAACGCAGTATTTTTCGGTCGAGGCGGTCCATGCGCACAACAGTCCTTTCGAATTATTTTCTCTGTATAACTCGATTCCGCACGACGAAAAGAATTTTGTTTCAGGAAAGCAGCATTTTCGTCCGTTCCTGCAAGACCGGCAGCAATTCTTCCTCAAACCACGGATTGCGCTTCAGCCAGCCGCTATTGCGCCAGCTCGGATGCGGCAATGGCAGCACGGTCGGCACCCGGTCGGAAAGAAGACTGTCGCGCCATGCCCGCACCGTCTCCGTCATGTTGCCCCGCCGCTCCGGAGCCATATGCCAGGCCTGCGCATATTGGCCGATGACCAGCACCAGTTCGATCTGCGGCATGGCCGAAATCACCCTTTGCCGCCAGAATGGCGCGCATTCGCGACGCGGCGGCAGATCCGCTCCCTTGTCGTCGTAGCCGGGGAAGCAGAAGCCCATCGGCACGATGGCGAATCGGTCGCGATCGTAGAAGCTCGCCCTGTCAACGCCGAGCCATGACCGCAGCCGGTCGCCGGAAGCGTCGTCGAACGGGAGACCGCTCTCATGCACGCGAAGTCCCGGCGCCTGCCCGGCGATCAGGATGCGCGCGCTCGACGAGATCACCGCGACCGGCCGCGGCTCGTGCGGCAACCGGTTCTCAAGGCCCCGTACCGGTGCGTCACGACAGATGCGGCACAAGGCGATCTCCCGCCGCAGCGCCTCCAGCATGGCTTCGTCGATCACGTCTCTACTCCCATCCGACAATCCGCCCGAGCAGGCCAAGGGCGCTCCCGAAACCGGAACTCTCGCGCTTATGGTCACGCACATCACGCGGCCGTTCGAAAGTCCCGGCCCAAAGGCCTGCCTTGGCAGCCCTCGCTTCGGCCTCCTCCTTGCCATATCCGCCATAGGAAATAGCCATCCCCAGGCGCACCATGGCGGCGTTGATGTCGCCGCCTGTCCCGCTTCGGCAGACGACGAGCAACCTGTCGTAGCGGTCGCGCCGGCTGCCCTGACATAATGTTCCCGATGCCAGCACCATGCCTTGCAACGCCTCGCGCGCCACCCGCCCGCAGGCCCATGCCTTCCCTTCCCGTTTGCAGCTCTGGTTAAGCTCCGGCGCATCGATACCTTCGAGACGCAAACGTTCGCCTCCCGATGTCAGGCTGTCGCCATCGGCCGCGTGGAAGGTGCCGGCATGCTCGATTTTATCAGCATCATTGAGCTTGGCGGCAATCAGCGCGGCGAACGCCAGGAAGACAAACGCGGTCACGCCGTCGCGAATAAGGCGCAGGCTCCGTGTCACGCTTTTGCCTCCTTAAAAAACAAATCCTTGGCAAAGATGGCAAACATCTTCTTAAGAATTGCCGGTTAAGCTCTTATCCACCCTGGGATGAAGTTTCAACGTGCACATGAGTACCGGCGTAAGCACATCGACCGACAAGATTATCGTCGACAAGTCGCGTAGCCACCGCAACAAGGCCGTTTCCAAGGCTGTGCGGCAGACACGCGAACGTCTTCAGTCTGGTCATACGTCCAATTCCTCCTTCGACCGCGATGTCCTTAAGATGTATGTGGCGTCGGTGCTGCAGGGCGCGACGATCATGCCGCTCTTCGTCGTCATTATCACCGCGCTCGGCGTTTACTTCACCCAGAACACGCAATTGCTCTTCTGGGCGCTGCTGACGCTTACCTGCCACGCCGGCAATATCCTGCTTGCCCGGCGAGCGCGCCGGCAGGAAATCACCGCCGAAAGCGCCCGCAGATGGCGCCGCCTGCTGCTCGCCGGCCAGTTCCTGCTTGGCTGCTGCTGGGCAATCTTTGCGCTGCAGGGCTGCGACACCTGCGAGCCGTCGAGCTTCATTCTTTATAAGGGCGCGACCCTGCTGATCGCGCTTTCCGTCACGGCGATGTCGAACTTCATGCTGACGCCGTCCGTGCTCGTCGCCTTCTCGCCTGCAGTTCTGGCGCTCGGCGCCAAGAGCGGCCTGTCGCGCGACCTTCTCGAAATCAGCCTGACGGCCGTCTTCACCACCACCGTTGTCTTCTTCAGCTATATCAGCGACCGGCTCTTCAGGTCGAACCTCATGATCCTGTCCTACCAGTCGGAAAAGGACGATCTGATCGCCGAGCTGGAAGTGGCGAAATCCATGTCGGACGAGGCCCGCCGCCGCGCCGAAGAGGCAAACCTCGCCAAATCCCGATTCCTCGCCTCCATGTCGCATGAGCTCAGGACCCCGCTCAACGCCATCCTCGGCTTCTCCGAAGTCATGTCGGCCGAAGTGCTGGGGCCGCTCGCCAATCCGACCTATAAGGAATATGCCGGCGACATTCATCGCTCCGGCCAGCATTTGCTTGATCTCATCAACGAGATCCTCGATCTCTCGCGCATCGAAGCTGGAAAATACGAGCTGAGCGAGGAGGCGATCTCGCTTCTCGATATCACCGAGGATTGCATCGGCATGGTGCAGCTGCGCGCCCGCGCCAAGAATATTGCCATATCGGATCAATTCGAGCGGCAGTTGCCGGCCATCTGGGCTGACGAGAAGTCGATGCGCCAGGTGGTGCTCAATCTCCTCTCCAACGCCGTCAAGTTCACACCGCAGGGCGGGGAGATCCATGTCAAGGTCGGCTGGACGGCCGGCGGCGGACAATATATTTCCATCAAGGACAACGGCCCGGGCATTCCGGAGGACGAGATTCCCGTTGTGCTCTCGGCCTTCGGTCAGGGCTCGATCGCGATCAAGAGCGCCGAGCAGGGCACCGGCCTCGGCCTGCCGATCGTCCAGGCGATCCTTGCCAAACACGACGGACAATTTCTGCTGAAATCGAAGCTGCGCGAGGGCACCGAGGTCATTGCCATCCTGCCGGCGAGGCGCGTGCTTCAGAGCCTTCCGGCCGTGGAAGAAGCCCAGGCGGTCACCCGCAAGCGCAGGAGCTTTGCCTGAGTGAGCGACAGCATGATGCCGAAAAGTGTGAGCGGTTTTCGGACAACATCATGCGGCTCCAAAGAACAGATGCTTGCCGAGGACGAAGCCGAGATAAAGGCAGCAGGCGGCGATCATGCAGGTCACCGCGAAAGAGCCGAGATCCTTGGCATGTTTGCCGACGATCGAAATCTCCGGCGATATCCGGTCGATCACCTCTTCGACGGCGGTATTCATCGCCTCCATCGAAAACAGTCCGAGAAACAGCAGCACCGCGCCGACGATCTCGCCGGCACTGGCCCCCACCAGGACAAGGGCCGCGAAGGACAGGATGAAGAAACCGAGCTCTTGCCGAAAGGCTGCCTCTTTCAGCACACGCAGGAAGCCCGCCCAGGAATAGCTGGCAGCGGCGATGAAATGGCGAAATCCGGTTTCCCTAGTCACCGCGGGCTTCGTCAAGATGCCCTCTCCTCTTCCCATGGCAACAAACCGGAAGGGTTTGCGACCCAACCGGCGGCGCCTGACCTAATGCTTGTTGGCCACTCCAGCCTGGGCAAACGTCGCCATGCCGGAATGACAGGCGGCGGCCGCCTTGACGATGCCCGCGGCCAGCGCCGCCCCGGTGCCTTCGCCGAGCCGCATGCCGAGCGCCAGAAGCGGCGTCTTGCCGAGCATCTCGATCGCGCGCAGATGGCCGGGTTCCGCAGAAACGTGGCCGATCAGGCAATGGTCGAGTGCGGCCGGATTGGCGGCTTTGAGGATCGCCGCCGCCGCCGTCGCGACATAACCGTCGATCAATACCGGTATGCGCTCCATGCGCGCGGCAAGGATGGCGCCGGCCATTGCCGCGATCTCGCGGCCGCCGAGCCGGCGCATGATTTCGAGCGGATCGTCGAGATGGTCGCTGTGCAGCTCCACCGCTTTCTCCACCGCCGCGATCTTGCGCTCCAGCATCTCGCCTTCCGAGCCGGTGCCCGGTCCCACCCAGTCACGCGCCGAACCGCCGTAGAGCGCATAGTTGATCGCCGCCGCGATGGTCGTGTTGCCGATGCCCATCTCGCCGATGCAAAGCAGGTCGGTGCCGCCGGCGATCGCCTCCATGCCGAAGGCCATGGTCGCGGCGCAATCGCGCTCGGAAAGCGCGGCCTCTTCGGTGATGTCGCCGGTGGGATAATCGAGCGCGAGATCGAAGACCTTCAGCCCGAGATCATAAGCAACGCAGATCTGGTTGATCGCGGCACCGCCGGCTGCGAAATTTTCGACCATCTGCTGCGTGACCGCGGGCGGAAAGGGCGTGATGCCCTGCCTGGTGACGCCGTGATTGCCGGCGAAGATCGCCACCAGCGGCCGGTTGACCGCAGGTGCGCGGCCCGTCCAGGCTGCGAGCCAGAAGGCGATTTCCTCAAGCCGTCCGAGCGCGCCCGGCGGCTTGGTCAGTTGCGCGTCGCGTTCGCGCGCGGCCACCAGCGCGCGGGCATCCGGCCCCGGCAATTCGCGGAGCAGGGTACGGAAATCGTCGAACGGCAGGCCTGAAACGCTCATCTGTGCGGTTTTCCTATGAATCCAGGTATTCTTGTTTTCACGCAAACCACTTGTTTGCGTCGAGCAAATCAGCTTCTTTGCGGTGGCAACTCTCTTAAAGCGGCCGGACGAGGCGAACAACACCAAAAGCGCCGCCGCGACCATAAGCCGAAGCGTCCGGCGGAACGAAGCAGAATGAAGATCAAGGACCATGCGGTCGATACCGCCCGCGCCGTCGCCTTCTTGAGCCGCATCCCCATGCCGCAATCGTTGTTCAAAGGCTATGACGGCAGGGTTGGCCGGTTGGTGCGCGCCTTTCCCTTCGCCGGTATCGTCATAGGCCTCTTCCCAGGCCTCGCTTTCCTCCTTCTTTTGGGCCTGCATGCCGATCCCCTCATGGCGGCGCTGATCGCGCTTTCCGTCCAGGTCCTCGCCACCGGCGCCCTGCACGAGGATGGCCTTGCCGATACGGCTGATGGCGTCGGTGGCGGCAGGAGCCGTGAGCAGAGCCTCCTCATCATGAAGGACAGTCGGATCGGCACCTATGGCGCGATAGCGCTGATCCTCTCCTTCGCGATCCGCGCAGCAGCACTTTCCGCCATCGCTCGCCATTCCTCGGCGCTTGCCGCGGCACTTGCCGTCCCGGCGGTCGCAGCCCTTAGCCGCGGCGCCATCGCCTGGCACTGGCAGCGCCTGGCGCCGGCAAAGGCCGATGGTATAGCTGCTTCCGTCAGCCAGCCGGACGAGGCGGCGATGCAGTTTGCGCTTGTTGCGGCCTGCTTCCTTGCAGCGCTCCTGATCTGGCCGGCATTCGGCCTGCAGCCGCTCGTCGCAAGCCTGCTTGCCACCGGCATTGCTGGGCTTGCCTTCACCGTCTTCATCCGCCGCAAGCTGGCCGGCCATACCGGCGACACGCTCGGCGCGACCCAGCAGATTTGCGAGATCGCCGCCCTCTGCGCCCTTGCCACTGCTCTTTGAAGCCCCGATATATCCCATCATGCAAACACCCTGCATCCACGTCTGCTCCATGGATCCAGCCTCCGGATTTTGCGCCGGATGCGGCCGGACTATTCAGGAAATCGGCGGCTGGATGGATTATTCCGATTCCGAGCGGCGCCGGATCATGGCGCTGCTGCCCGCCAGGCTTTCAGGTACCGTGTCACGCGATACGAAGACAAATTTTGCCGGCGGGCCGGAGCTGCCTTTATGATGCGCCTCGTCGTCTTCCTCGTCGTGATCGGCGTCGGTCTGGCCACACTGCTCATCAACAATGACAGCGGCCGCATTCTCGGCCTGGAGAGTAACGAATTCGGCCGATTCATCTATCTGCTGCCGATCGCGCTGATGCTGTCGGCCGGCATCTGGGGAAGCCGCAACATCGGTAAAACGATGCGCCAGTTGATGATCTGGTTCGTCATCATCCTGGCGCTCGTGACGGTCTATCTCTATCGCCAGGATGCGCTCGCCGTCGGCAACCGGCTGCTCGCCGGCCTCGTTCCCGGCCGCGCCGCGGTCGTCACGACAAGCGATGGCGGCCAGGAAATCATCCTGCACAAGCTGCTGAATGGCCATTTCGAAGCCGATGTCAGCGTCAACGGCCGGACAATCGAAATGCTCGTCGATACCGGCTCCAGCATGGTGGCGCTCTCGCAAGCCGACGCCAGGCGGATCGGTATTGATCTCTCCCGCCTCACCTATTCCATGACGGTGATGACCGCGAATGGCCGCGGCCGCGCCGCGCCCGTCACGCTCGACCAGGTGGCGATCGGCCCGATCGTCCGCAACAAT
This sequence comes from Rhizobium sp. Pop5, assembly GCF_024721175.1. Classification (NCBI taxonomy): domain Bacteria; kingdom Pseudomonadati; phylum Pseudomonadota; class Alphaproteobacteria; order Hyphomicrobiales; family Rhizobiaceae; genus Rhizobium; species Rhizobium sp. Pop5. The sequence goes on from NZ_CP099399.1 coordinate 1,983,717, forward strand.
GTCGCAGCCAGCGTCGCCGAAGACGGCCGGCTCGACCAGAGCCTGCTCGGCATGAGCTTCCTGGAAACGCTCGGCTCCCTGCAGATGCAGACGGACGAATTGCGCCTGCGGGACTGAGAGCGCCTGCCGCAAGCAGGGCTCTTGATCCAACCCTGTCCAACAGTCGGACCTTCATGCCGACTGCCCGCTTTCCGCAGGTTCTCCCTGCGGACTCCGGCTTGCCGTTCGTCGATCGACAAACGTTGCGAACAACGCTGCCCCCAGAGCGAGCGATGCCGATTTCAGCAGCAGGCTGAACAACGTGAGAACTGCACCGGGCCTCTCGATAAACAGCCCGGTGACCGACGCGATGAGAGCCCCGCCGGCAATCGACATTGCAGCAGCAAGACCGGCGGCGGTGCCCGCGAGATGGGCGCGAACGGACATCACGCCCAGATTGGCGGCTGGAAAAGTCAAGCCGTTGCCGATGCCGATGAACATGCAGGGCCCGAAAAACGCCAGCACATGCGTGACGCCCGAGATCGAGAGAACCAGACCCAACAACAAACCCATGCACGTCGATAGTCGCGCGATGACAAGGGTCTTACTCAGCGACCTCCCGGCGAACCGGGCAGCGAGATAACTGCCCAAAATGAACCCTGCGGGGACCATCCCCATGAAGAAACCCAGCTTCGCGCTTGATCCGCCGAGCGACGCGCCCACGGCCAATGATGCCCCTCCGAGAAAGATATATAGGGTGCCCATGGAGCAGGCCATGCAGAGCGTATATGCCCAGAAGCGCGTCGAACTCAGCAACTGCCCATAGGAAACGAAATAGTTGCCTCGCAGTCTCGAGCCGTGTCCTGACGTTTCCTTCAACTCGCGCATCGATATGGCGAGGATGGCTGCGCCAAGCAGCGCGAGAGTGACGAAGATCGCCCGCCAACCGAACAATTCGTCCAATACGCCGCCGAAGGTCGGGCCAAGCATCGGCGCGATGGCCCATCCCATGGCGGCGTAACCGATCCTGTTGGCGGCCTGGCGTTCGCCCGCTGTCTCCTTGATGACAACGAGAGCGACGCAGAAGCAGGCCGCGATAGAGGCTTGCATCACCCGAAACATGAGGAAAATGCCGATATTGGGAGCCAGCGCGCAACCGACGGACGCGACGATGAAAACCGAGACGGCGACGAGTGCGACCGGTCGGCGCCCATATCGGTCAGACATCGCGCCCGCGACAATCTCAGTCAGGGCATTGACGATGGCATAGCCCGCAATCGAGAGATTGACGAGCGCAAAATCGGCCTGGAACGCGGCTGCGATATTCGGCAGCGCAGGCAAATAGATATTGACTGGCAACACGGAGAGCGCCGTCAGCAGCAGGAGGACCGCGCGCCGGGGCGCGGCGGCTGAAGCCGTGGCCGTTTCCTCGGTCGCACGGTCGCCGGATGTCTCAATGGAATTGTCGCGAGTCATGGTCTTGCCCGTCTTTTCAGCGAGATTTTGTGGGAAATCCGACGAGGCCAAGCCCAATTTCAGGGCATAAAAAAAGCCCCGTCAGGAGCTCGATTTTCCGCGCATGGGGCTGATCGCCGGATGGTTACACCATCCTGCCCATGCGCCTTATCACCACGACAAGAACCATTGCGATCTTCATGACAACCACAACTAGAACAGGAATCCACATCGCGTCAATGCGCGTTGCCGTTTGCGCTCCCATGCCTTTACGGCCGCGCTCGGATCTGGCACCTTCCAGTGCAACAACAAGACCACAAAGAGCAAAAAGAAACTCCTAGTCTGGTGGCACCCCGCATGCTCGACCGGCTTTCGCCAAAGGTGGAGGCCTTGACCCATGGGTGCGACAGGAGTTTCGCGATGAATTCACTCTGGCCGATCGTCATCGGCGGCATTCTGCCTGCCATTTTCTGGGGCGTCACCGCCATCTTCCAGAAGCAGAGCGCCACATCGGCCACCGGCTCGGCGGTCTATCTGATCGCCTTCGGCGCCGCGTGCGTGGCTGCCGGCCTGATCGCCGCACTGATCTGGCGCCCGGCTCCCTGGACCGCCGAGGGCCTTGGCTTTGCCGCCATATCAGGCGCCTGTTTTGCCGTCGGCACCGGTCTCATCAGCTTCGCGCTTTTCGCCTACGGCGTGCCGGTCGCAAAACTCGCCCCGATCTGGAGCTGCAACGTGCTGGTGACGCTGGCAATCGCCGCCCTCTTCCTCGGCGAAGCTTCCGAGCTCAACATGGTCAAGCTCGCCGCCGGCACCCTCCTCATCCTGTCGGGCGCTCTCCTGGTCAGCAGTGCGTGACCAAATTCGTCCTTGAAAAAGATGCGCAATATGGCAAGCGAGCGGCTGACGGCGGATTGGGTCCGCCCCAGATGATCCGCAGCACGCGTAACCCTCATTTCCTGCATCAGAACATCGATGACGCGCAGGAGATTGAGGTCAACCTCGCCGGACGACATAGCGAACTCCATGAAAACAGCTCATGGATTTCATCGAAGCATTTCGTGTGACGCATGAGAAGATAGCGCCGTCGATGCTCTACGTTGCCCGCCGATCGGCTTTGTTGATATTATCCGTCGGGCCACGCCCCGGCATAGCGGAAGCCCAGCATGAATCCACGACAATTGAAGACATTCCTCGCGGTTATCAGATACGGAAATCTCACGCGCGCAGCCGCCGAGGTCAATCTCGCCCAGTCAAGCCTCAGCGACCAGATACAGACGCTGGAAGAAGAGCTTGGCGCGGAACTCTTCCTGCGCTCCCGGCAGGGCGTTGCGCTGACAACAGCAGGTGTGGCGCTGAAGGCCTATGCGGAAGAGATCCTGGCGCTGAACGAGGAGGCCAAGGCAGCCGTCCGCGCGGCCGCCGGCGGCACCGAACGGTCTATCACGTTGGGCACGCTCGAAACCATCGCTTCCGAAAGGCTCGCGCCCTGGCTTTCGCTCTTTCGTAGGGACAACCCCGACATCGGTCTGAAGCTCAAGATCGGCAGCAGCGGCGAATTGCTTGCGCAACTGCAAAACGGCTCGATCCATGCCGCCTTCACCTTCGATCGCGGCCAGCAGGACGAGCGTTTCGCCATGCGCGGCATCTCCGGTGAGCCGCTGGTACTGATCGCCGGCCGCGATTCGCAGGCCCGGCCGGCCGAAAGCCTCGCGGCGCTCGGCACCATACCTTTCGTGGCAACGGAAACCGGCTGCGTCTATCGCCACCTTTTCGATACCGCCTTTGCGGAAGCGGGCTTGGTTGCGCCGCCCATCGTGACGGAAGCCGACAGCATTGCAACGATCATTCGTCTCGTTGCCTCGGGCGCCGGCTACGGCCTCGTTCCGCGCCTTGCGGTCCAGTCGTCCCCGGCTCGGGGCAATATCGTCGAACTGACGTGGCCCGGCGAGCCGCCGACAGCCTCGCTGGTGATGATGTGGCGGCGCCGGCGGGTGCAGCCGCCGGCGCTGGCTCGCCTGCTGCAATCGGCAACCGAACACCTGTCGCTGATCAGACCAGACGATGCCCGCCTTCGACGTGCAGGATAGTGCCGGTGGTAAAGCCGTTGCCGATCAGGAAGCGGATCGCATCGGCAATGTCCTCAGCCTGCCCGACCCGGCCGGCAGGCAGGCGCTCGGCCATCGCATCGAGCGTTGCCTGTTTGGCGTCGCCGGCGACGAAGTTCCAGATCGGCGTATCCACCCATCCCGGCGATACGGCATTGACACGGATCGGCGCCAGTTCGACCGCAAGCGCTCTGACCAGGCCTTCGAGCGCGGCATTGACCGCCGCGACAACCGATCCCCGTGCTGCCGGCCGGTAGGCTGCGATACCCGAGGTATAGGTGATCGATCCTGATGGCGGCAGATGGGCCGCGCCGTGCTTTGCCAGCAGCAGCGGCCCGTACAATTTGCTCTCGACCACCCGTTGCGCTGCCGCAAGCTCGATCGAAGGCAGAAGCTGATAGGCTCCTTCGATATCGGCAGCCGTGCTGACGATATGATCTATCGGCCCGACGTCTTGAAACAGCGCCGCAACGTCTTCCTCCCGCGATATGTCGACAGCGCGCGTCTCAAGTTTGGGATGATGGGCGAGATCGCCGCAGGCCGCCGCGAGCCTGTCTTTGCTTCGTCCCACGATGATTACCGACGCACCCTCCTCCAGCAGACGCCTGGCAAGCGCCAGCCCCATGCCGGAACTGCCGCCGACGATCACCACCTTCGCATTTTCGATCCTGATCGCTGTCATCCTGCATCTCCATTGGAATGAGGGAGCAGATGCCGCAGGCTCAAGCGAAAGAAAAACGGAAGAAATCGATAGCATCATCGGACTTTCCGATGATGCCGTTCAAGCGCATCAGTTGCGCAGGCGGTAGCCGGTCTTGAAGATCCAGCCGAGCGTTCCCAAGCAGATCGCCAGGAAAAGCGAGATCATCGCCAGGCTGATCGCCGGATTGACATCGGCGATCCCGTAAAAACTCCAGCGGAAGCCGCTGACGAGATAGAGCACCGGGTTGAAATGGCTGACCGCCTGCCAGAAGGGCGGCAGCATGCTGACGGAATAGAAGCTGCCGCCGAGAAAGGTCAGCGGTGGCACCACCAGCATGGGAATGAGGTTCAGCTGCTCGAAATTGCCGGCCCAGATGCCGATCATGAAGCCGAACAGGCTGAAAGTGATCGCCGTCAGCAGGAAGAACAGGATCATCATGAAGGGATGCTCGATCCTGACATCGACGAAGAGATTGGCCGTCAGCAGAATGATAAAGCCGATGATGATGCCCTTGCTCGCCGCCGCCCCGACATAACCGAGCAGAATTTCGGTCATTGCCACCGGCGCGGAAAGCACCTCGTAGATCGTGCCGGTGAATTTCGGGAAATAGATGCCGAAAGAGCCGTTGCTGATACACTGGCCGAGCAGTGTCAGCATGATAAGGCCTGGCGTGATGAAGGCGCCGTAGGAGACACCCTCCACTTCCTGGATGCGCGAGCCGACGGCCGCGCCGAAGACGATGAAATAGAGAGAAGTCGAGATGACGGGCGATATGACGCTCTGCAGTAGCGTGCGGCGCGTGCGCGCCATCTCGAAGAAATAGATCGACTTGACCGCTTCGAAGTTCATCTGCCCGCTCCTACCAGCGCCACGAAGATATCTTCGAGCGAGCTCTGCCGCGTCGAGAGATCCTTGAAGTGAATATTGTTCTCGCCGAGCCGGGTCAGCAGCGTCGCGATGCTTTCCTGCTCGTTGTCGGCGTCAAAATCGTAAGTCAGCCGGTTGCCGCCGGCTTCCAGCGTCAGTCCGTTACCGGCAAAACAATCGGGCAGTCGGCCGAGCGGTTCGTTAAGATCGAGAATGAGCTGCTTGCGGCCGAGTTTGGCCATCAGCGCCTTTTTGTCCTCGACGAGCAGCAATTCGCCACCGTTGATGACGCCGACACGGTCGGCGATCTCCTCCGCCTCTTCGATATAATGGGTTGTGAGGATGATGGTGACGCCGGAGGCCCGGAGCTCCTCGACCACATGCCACATGTCCTTGCGCAGCGTCACGTCGACGCCGGCGGTGGGCTCATCGAGGAAAAGAATGTCAGGCTCGTGAGAGAGAGCCTTGGCAATCAGCACGCGCCGCTTCATGCCGCCGGAGAGCTGACGCAGCATATTGTCCTTCTTGTCCCACAGCGAGAGCGCCCGCAGCACCTTCTCGATATGGGCGGGATTGGCCTTCTTGCCATGCAGTCCGCGGGAAAAGCTCACCGTATTAAACACCGTCTCGAACTGGTCGGTGGTCAGCTCCTGCGGCACCAGCCCGATCATCGAGCGGGTGGCGCGGAAATCCCTCACGACATCGTGGCCGGCGACCAGCACCTGGCCGCCGCTTGGATTGGCGATGCCGCAGATAATCGAGATCAACGTCGTCTTACCCGCACCATTCGGCCCGAGCAGCGCCAGGATCTCTCCCTTTTCGACGGTGAGGTTGATGCCTTTCAGGGCCTCGAACCCATTGGCGTAGGTCTTGGTGAGGTTCTGAACGGAAATGATGGGGGCCATGCCTGACTCTTGCAGATTCTTGAAAGTATTACGGCCCGCTATATAGTTCGTCTGAGACACTTTGACATCCTTCGGGAACGTGAACACTGCATTCACGCTGCGCCAACACCGTCGCCTGTAGATGGTCACTTACTGGTGATAAAGACAGATAGCCGGCTTCTGTTATCGCTGCGACGACCATTCCGAGGTGAAAAGAAGGCGGCAGCCGGTTCGGATGTCATCATCCGGTGATATTCATGCCCGATAAGAGAGCCGAGGCAAGCACCGGCATCCGCCCCGCCGCCCATCCCTTTGCGGAGCCGTCCTCAGGTGCTCTCGTTGCACCGCATTTTCGCTGCCTCGGCATGTAGTGAAAGTAATTGTCAGTCATCAAGTGCTTGGAACCGGCCAGTACCCCTGTCGAGCCGCGTTCGCCTTAGCCGGCCCTGCGCCGGCTTTCTTTTTTGTGTCGCCGTGAAGTACGGCGCCATCCATGGCAGATGGCCGCCCTCACAATTCATCATAATTGAACCAGTCGAAATCCGCCGTCTTCCCCCGGCCCGATGTGTCGAACGCAAACACGCCCGCAAAAGCGCCGGTGAAGGAGCCATGTTCGCCGCGCCCACCCTCATCGGAAATCACGCCTGCGTCGAGAACTGGGCCAATCGGTTGCCAGGCCCCTTTGCCTTCCGTCTGCCAGAAGAATTGCAGGTCGTTGTCGCGGATTTCCATGGCGAGCTGGACACGACCATCGGCAGGGATCGCGACACCGCTTTCGGCCGGGAAGCTCAAGCGTCCGTTGGGATAATCGCCGTTGCAGGACAGGATGGTGACGCAGCGGCCGAGCGTTTCGTGCAGCGTCACGGCAACCGCGTGGAACTTGTGGCGGTTGCAGTAATGCGTCAGTCCCGCGACCTGCTGATAGGTGTCGGGCAAAAATTCGACCACGGTCTCGGCGCGGAAGCTGTGATGCTCCTGTCGCCGCGCGACCAGCGACTGCTCGAACCATGAGCCGATGCTTTCGCGCCCGATCAGCCGCAAATGGCCGGGACGGTCCGTCAGGCTGAAGATACGCTGGGGCTCGGGCGTGCGCAGCCATTGGAAATCGGCCGGCAGCTTGCTCCCATCGAAGCTGTATTCGGTGCGCATCGGCTTTTCCAGAGGCGTAGCGTCAAAGAGGCCAGGCACCTCGACATCGGGCACCGAGGTGCCGTTTTCCAGATAGAGCCAATCGTCGTCACGCCAGACGCATTTCTGCAGGCTCGTCTCGCGCCCCAGCGTGCAGCGCCGCTTCGGCGGCAGCGGCCGACCGCAGAGATGGGTATGATAGAACTGACCATCAGACGTCTCGACATATTGCCCATGCCCTGCACGCTGCAGCACCGCGCCCGGATGATCCTTGGACGTGATGAGATGCATGTTCGGATGCATCTCGTAAGGCCCGTCGATGCTGCGCGAACGCGCCATGGTGACGGCGTGGTCGTAGCCGGTGCCACCCTCGGCGGTGGTCAGATAATACCAGCCAGTGCGCTTGAAGAGATGCGGTCCCTCGACGAGGCCGAGCGGGCTGCCGGCGAAAATGTTCTTGATCGGGCCTTTCAGCGCCTTTGTCGTCGGGTCCCATTCCTGCAGCAGGATGCCATCAAAGGCCGGCGATTTCGGCGAGCCGCCGAAGCTTTCCGTCCGGTGGTTCCACTGCATGTTGACGAACCATTTGCGGCCGTCGTCGTCATGGAACAGCGACGGATCGAAGCCGGAGGAATTCACATAGACCGGCTCTGACCATTCGCCCTCGATCGAAGGCGAAGTCACGATGTAATTATGCGCATCCTTGAAATTACCGTCGAAACGTTTGACGTCGGTATAAACAAGCCAGAACTGCCCGTCGGCATGAGAAAGGCAGGGCGCCCAGATGCCGCAGCTATCGGGATTGCCGCGCATGTCGAGCTGCGAGGCGCGCTCCAGCGGCCGGCGCACCAGCGTCCAGTTCACCAGATCGCGCGAATGATGGATCTGCACGCCTGGATACCATTCGAAGGTGGAGGTGGCGACATAACAATCGTCGCCCACGCGGCAGATCGACGGATCGGGATTGAACCCGGGCAGGATGGGATTGCGGATCATGGCGGCTCCTCCAAGGGTGAATTTGCGGTACGTACGTCAGTTTATGGCAGACTTCCCATCCCTCATCGCTCCAACCGGCCCAGATCCCTGGGCCGGGAAGACTCTTCTCGCCGCGCAGCGGCTGGCTTCCCGTAACTTCCGTCGTGCCGGCACGAGCACACAGGAATGACGGAGCCTAGAATATCCTATTCCCGCTCCGCCGACTTGGCCCAAAGGTTGATATCGGCTTCGCGCGCATAAACGTCGATTTCGGCAAGTTCCTCGAGGCTGAATTCGAGATTGTCCAGCGCCTTGACGCAATCGACAATCTGCGAGGAGCGGCTGGCGCCGATCAGCGCCGAGGTCACGCGCCCGCCGCGCAGCACCCAGGCGATCGCCATCTGCGCCAGCGTCTGGCCGCGCCTTTCGGCGATCTCATTGAGCTTCCTGATATTGTCGATGATCGAGGGGCGGATGAAATCGCGCTTCAGGAAGTGGTTTTGCGCTGCGCGGCTGTCCTCGGGAATACCGGCGAGATATTTCGTCGTCAGCATGCCCTGGGCGAGCGGCGAGAACACGATCGAACCCATGCCGACTTCATCGAGCGTATCGAGCAGCTTGTCGTCCTCGACCCAGCGGTTGAGCATCGAATAGCTCGGCTGGTGGATCAAGCAGGGCGTGCCGAGTTCCCTAAGGATGGCGGCTGCTTCGCGGGTGCGCTGCGAATTATAGGAGGAGATGCCGACATAGAGCGCCCGGCCGGAGCGGACGATATGGTCGAGCGCGCTGCAGGTTTCCTCGAGCGGCGTCTCCGGATCGAAGCGGTGCGAATAGAAGATGTCGACATAATCGAGGCCCATGCGCTTCAGGCTCTGGTCGCAGGAGGCAATCAGATATTTGCGGCTGCCCCATTCGCCGTAAGGACCTGGCCACATATCGTAGCCGGCTTTCGAAGAGATGATCAGCTCGTCGCGAAGGCCGGAAAATTCCGTCCGCAGGATCTCGCCGAAGGCTGTCTCGGCGCTGCCGGGAGGCGGGCCGTAGTTGTTGGCGAGGTCGAAATGTGTGATGCCGAGATCGAAAGCCGTGCGGCACATGTCGATCTTGCGGTCATGCGGCGTGTCACCGCCGAAATTGTGCCAAAGGCCCAGGGAGACGGCCGGCAGCTTCAGGCCGGACCGGCCCGTGCGGTTGTATTTCATTTTCGAATAGCGGTCTGCGGCCGGTTGCCAGCTCATAAAACTCTCCTTGATAAAATACCCATTGGTACCGTCACCCCCTGGGATGACGGTACCAATGGAGCAAGCGCGCCGTTACGACAAGCCCACGGCGCGCCTCATCTCTACCGCAACAGCGCCTGCGCCTCTTCGATGCCGAGTGCGGCCGGCTGGGTGCAGGTCGTCGAAAGGTCGATGAACCGCCCCTCCTCGCCCGACTTCAGGATCGATGTCATGACGTCGACGCCGTGCAGCGTGCGGTCGAGTGAGCAGCGCGCGTCGCGGCCTTCGATCAGCGACATCACCATGTCGGCAAGGCCGGCCGTGCGGTAGTTGGCGCGCGAACCGTTCGGGTTTTCCTGGTTGATCTTGCCAAAGGGATGCTCCCAGTTTTCCAGCGGCTTGATGTCCTTGTCGCGGCCGCTCGCCTCGACCACACCGCCGAAGAAGTTGGGGTCCGGCACGTAGAGCGAGCCGTCGGTGCCATAGAGTTCCATGTTGGCATGGCGATGCGACCACACGTCCCAGCTCGCCGACAGCGTCACCGTGGCGCCGCTGACGAATTCCAGCAGCGCCTGGATCGTCGTCGGTGTCTTCACAGGGATGATCTCGCCGTGGCGCGGCTGGCTGGTGATCGTGCGGGTCGCCGATGCCATCGAGGTCATGGCGCCGACACGCTTCACGGGCCCGATCAGGTTGATCAGGTTGGCGATGTAGTAGGGGCCAAGATCGAGGATCGGGCCGCCGCCCGGCAGGAAGAAGAAGTCCGGGTTCGGATGCCACATTTCCATGCCGGGGCTCATCACATAGCAGGCGCCCGAGGTCACCCGGCCGATACCGCCGTCATCGATGAACTTGCGGGCGAGCTGGTGGGCGCCGCCGAGGAAGGTGTCCGGCGCGCAGCCGACGGCAAGATTCTTCGCCTTGGCGATGCGGCGAAGCTCCTCGCCCTGCTCCAGCGTAAGCACCAGCGGCTTTTCCGAATAGACGTGCTTGCCAGCCTCGAGGATCGCCTTCGATACCGGAAAATGCGCATCCGGGATCGTCAGGTTGACGACGACGTCGATCTCGTCATTGGCGAGAAGCTCCTCGATCGTCTGTGCCTTGACGCCATATTCCTTGGCGCGGGCCTCTGCGGCCTGCACGTTGATATCGGCGCAGGCGAGCACCTTCAGCCCCTTGAAGAGCGGTGCGAGCGAGAAATAAGTGGTGGAGATGTTGCCGCATCCGATGATGCCGACGCCAAGTTCCCTGGTCATGATGTGCCTCAGTAGGTCTTGATGGAAGCGATCGAGCGCGTGATGTTGCGGTCGATATCGTTCGGATTGTCGTGCTCGACGACGAAATGCTTGGCCTTGGTCTTCGCCTTGACGACCGGAAGCAGCTTGGCCCAGCCGATCGTGCCATGGCCGACATCCGCCCAGCCGCCTTCATCCGTGGCTTCGCCTGCCGGCGCAATGTCCTTGACGTGCACGGCGCTGATGCGGTCCCCAAGCTTCTCGACCCAGGCATAGGGGTCGGCACCGCCGCGAACGACCCAAGCGATATCCGCTTCCCAGGTAATGTCGGGCGCGCCTTCGAAGATGCGCTCGATCGGCAGCGAACCGTCGGCGAGCTTCACGAATTCGAAGTCGTGATTGTGCCAGCCGAATTCATAGCCCGCATCCTTGTAGGGCTTGCTCATTTCCTGCAGGCGCTTGCCGAAGGCGAGCCAGCCGGCAGCATCCGTCGGGCGCTGGTCGGGCATCAGATGCGGCGCATAAATGGAATCCATGCCGAGGACTTTGGCGATCTGCAGCGACTTCTCGACGCTGCCATCGAGGAAATCGGGGCTGAAATGCCCGGTCGCCATGACAAGGCCGTTCTTGTCGAGATCGGCGCGCAGGCTCTTCAGGCCGGCCTCATCCAGTTCGGCATAGATGCCGCCGAAACCTTCGACTTCGCCGTAACCGGCCTTGCCGAGCTTCTCAAAGATCGCCGACAAAGGCGGGAAATTGCGCGCGCTGTAGAGCTGGTAGCTGAGTTTCGTCATCATGTTCTCCTTGGGCCTCGTGCCCATTTCTTGGAAGGATCAATCCGCCGATTGGCAGGAATGCAGGTCGTAGAAGCGGAATTCCGGCAGCCTGCCGCGTTCGAGCTGATGTGCCGGAGTGAAGGTGATGCGGCGGCTCTCGCCGGCCGCCAGATCGAAGGCGTTGTCGGAATATTTTCCGTCCGTCTCGCTTTCGATCATCACGAAGAGCGCAAGTCCCTTAGCGGTGATGTTGATGTCGACGGCGCCGCTCGCCTCGACATATTCATGGGTAACGGTCAGGCCCGACGGCTCCAGCTCCAGCGCCTTATAGGTGCCGTTGACATAGTGTCCTTCGCCGCCCATGCCGTTCGACGCGGTGAAATGCCAGGCGAGCAGCGTTCCCTCGGCAATGTCGGACACATCGATCGTCGCTGCCGTTACCGCGGCATCCGGCGAGCAGACCGCCTGCACGTCTTTCAGGTGCTTCCGCTCGCCCTTCATCGTCAGAAGCGAGATCGAAAGATCGATGCTGACATCTGAAAGCGTGTCGTTAACAAGCGAGAAGCGGATCGTCTTGCCGTCTTCGGCGGGAATGGCGGCGATCGCCACCGGCTGGAAGAAACGCTTGACGAGATAATGCATCGCCTTCCAGCGTCCGCCGTAGTCGAGGCTCGACCAGGAGGCGACCGGCCAGGTGTCGTTGAGCTGCCAGTAGATCGTGCCCATGCAGTGGGGCTTGAGCGACCGCCAGTATTCGACCGCGGTCTTGATGGCGAGCCCCTGCTGGATCTGGCTGAGATAAACGAAGTTCGGGAAATCCTTGGGGAAGCGGAAATAGCGGAACATCGTGCCGGCAATGCGCTCGTTGCCGCCGGCATTCTTCTGGTGCAGCTCCATAACGGGAGAAGCGATATTCATATCCTTCTCCTCGGCATAGGTCCTGATGACAGGCAGCGAGGTATAGGACTGGAAGCCGAATTCCGAGCAGAAGCGCGGGCGCACCGAGCGGTAATTGTCGAACGACTTGTTCTCGTGCCAGACCGACCAGTAGTGCATGTCGCCGGAGCCATCGGCATGCCAGGCATCGCCGAAATCGAGATAGCCGGAAGCCGGGCTCGACGGCCACCAGAGCGCGCCGGGCAGCGCCTTCTTCACCGCCTGCTCGATCGTCCGGTTGAGGCGATCGTAGGAGACGAGGTAGCGGTCGCGGTTCCTCCTCGATTCCTCGAACCAGGTCAGCGCGCCCACAAGCTCGTTGTCGCCGCACCAGAGCGCGATCGAGGGATGCGAGGAGAGCCGCCGCACCTGGTAGTCGACCTCGATCGCCACATTGTCGAGGAAATCCTCCGTCGAGGGATAGAGGTTGCAGGCGAACATGAAATCCTGCCAGACCAGCAGGCCCAGCCGGTCGCAGAGATCGTAGAAGTAATCCTGCTCGTAGAAGCCGCCGCCCCAGACACGGATCATGTTCATGTTCGCGGCTTTCGCCGATTGCAGCAGATCTTCGGTCTTGTCAGGCGAAGAGAGCGAATAGAGCGCGTCGGCGGGGATCCAATTGGCGCCACGGCAGAAGATCTCGCGCCCATTGACCTTGAAGGCGAAGCGGGCGCCGGATGAATCCGGCGTGGTGATCAGTTCGATGGTGCGAAGGCCGATCTGCCTGGTCACCTCATCGTCGGCCACTTCGACGGAAAGTGTATAGAGCGCCTGTTCGCCGCTGCCGGAAGGCCACCACAGGCGCGGCTCGTCGATATGGAAGAGATAGTTGACGTCAGTCTCGCCCTTGACCCCGACATCGAGGCGCACACGCTCCCCGTCGAGATCGAAATAGACCTGGGCGACACCCGCATGCTTGGAAAACAGGCTCGCCGTCACCGTCAGGTCGACCGAACCGTCATTGTTATGGACCTGGCGGGTAACGACATGTTCGATACGCGCCGTCTCGAGCTTCTTCAGCGCGATCGTGCCGTAGAGACCGAACGGCGCGATGGCGATATTCCAGTCCCAGCCGAAATGGCATTGAGGCTTGCGCAGCATGTTGCCGTCGGGGATCGGGCAATTGCCGGTGCTGTAAGGGATATAGAAGGGTTGCTGCTTCTGCCGCGCCGCAGCGACGGCAACGTTCGAGGCAAAGACGATGCGGATGGAGTTATCGCCCGATTTCAGCATGCTCGAGACATCCGGCCGGTAACGGCGGAAGCTGTTATCGGCTTCGAGAGCCAGAAAGCCGTTGACGTAGACGCTGGCGACCGTGTCGAGATAGTCGAGCTCCAGATACCAGTCGCCCTCGATCTCCTGCAGCGTGAAGCTGCGCTCGACCGCCCATTCACGCTCGGCGACCCACTGCACCTTCTCCTCGTTGCGGCCGAAATAGGGATCGGGGATCAGTCCTGCGCGGTGGAGTGCGGTATGCACGTCGCCGGGCAACGCAATCGCTGTGCGAACTTCGCCGTCGACGGAGGTAAGCTGCCACGAACCGGAAAGGTCGATGCTGGATGGGGTCGATTGTTGCGTCACGATGTCATTTCCGATTTTGAAAGCATTATGGTCTTGGGAAGGGCGAAGGATCGCTATTTGCCCTCACCCTGTCGCTTGTGAGGGAGGTTTCCTTCCCCTCACCCTTCACCAGGGGCGCCCCAGCTCTCCTCCCTCATTCCTGTGCTTGTCACAGGAATCCAGTGCGCCCAGGTCCCTGGGCGCGGGAGACCCCTCTGTGGTAAAGAGTCATTCACGGCGCGGACGCGCCGTCGCTGGATTCCTGTGACAAGCACAGGAATGAGGGAATGCAGAGCTTCTGCCGAATTCATACCTATAGCCTTGCAGCAGCAGGTGGCGCCATCTCCGGCCCCACCCGCAGAACTTTCTAGAGCCGCAGCTCGCTCTCGGCATCGAACACCGAGGCAACGGTCATGTCGAAGCTGAGCTTCACCTTCGCCCCGACATTGAAGCGGCGCGCGCCGTTGACGCGCACCGACATCGTGTGGCCGGCATGTTTCAGCCACAGAAGATTGTCCGCACCCATCGGCTCCTCGATATCGACGGTGGCGTCATGTTCTTCGCCGCCGGTATTCTCGTTGACCTTGATGTGTTCGGGACGAACGCCGAGCACCACCTTGCGGCCGGGCTGCAGGGTCTCGGTGGCGTCATAGCCGGCAAGCGAGAAGTTGACGCCGTTGGCGGTAAAGGCGATGCCGTCGCCCGATTTGACCAGTTCGCCCCGCAGGAAATTCATCGACGGCGAACCGATGAAGCCGGCAACGAAGAGGTTGCGCGGGCGGTTGTAGATCGTCGTCGGGTCGTCGAGCTGCTGGATGATGCCGCTCTTCATGATAGCAATGCGGTCGGCGAGCGTCAGCGCCTCGATCTGGTCGTGGGTGACGTAGATCATCGTGTTCTCTAGCGACTGGTGCAGGCGCTTGATTTCGACGCGCAGTTCCGAACGCAGCTTGGCGTCGAGGTTGGACAGCGGCTCGTCGAACAGAAAGACGTCGACGTCACGCACCAGCGCCCGGCCGATCGCCACGCGCTGGCGCTGGCCGCCGGAAAGTTCGGCCGGCTTGCGCTTCAGGAGTGGCTGGATCTGCAGGATCTCGGCCGCGCGCGCCACGCGCTTGTCGATCTCGGCCTGCGGCACCTTGGCGACGCGAAGGCCGAAGGAGAGGTTCTTCTCGACCGTCATCTGCGGATAGAGCGCATAGGACTGGAAGACCATGCCGATGCCGCGGTCCTTCGGCTCTTCCCAGGTGACGTTCTTGCCCTTGATGAAGATCTGCCCTTCCGACGCGTCGAGCAGGCCGGCGATGCAGTTGAGCAAGGTCGACTTGCCGCAGCCGGACGATCCGAGGAGCACCAGGAACTCGCCGTCATTGATGTCGAGATTGAGATCCTTCAGCACGCTGACCGCACCGAAGTTCAGCGACAGATCCTTGATCGAGACGCTCGCATTGGAGACAGTGGAATTCATGTTCATGTGATCACCCCTTCACTGCGCCGGCGGCGATGCCGCGAACAAAAAGCCGTCCGGAGACGAAATAGACGATCAGCGGCACCAGGCCGGTGAGGATCGTTGCTGCCATGTTGACGTTGTATTCCTTCACGCCCTGAACGGAATTGACGATGTTGTTGAGCTGCACGGTCATCGGATAGGTATCCGGCCGCGTGAAAACCACGCCGAACAGGAAGTCGTTCCAGATGCCGGTCACCTGCAGAATCATCGCCACCACGAAGATCGGCAGCGACATCGGCATCATGATCTTCAGGAAGATCTGCCAGAATCCCGCTCCGTCGACACGCGCCGCCTTGAACAGTTCTTCCGGCAGCGACACGAAGTAGTTGCGGAAGAGCAGCGTCAGGATCGGCATGCCGAAGATCGAATGCACGATGACAAGGCCGGACAGCGTGCCGTAAATGCCAATTTCGCGCAGGATGATGACGATCGGATAGATCATCACCTGATAGGGAATGAACGCGCCGATGATGAGGATCGAGAAGAAGAGCTCGGATCCCTTGAAGCGCCAGTTTGCCAGCGCATAGCCGTTCACCGAGGCGATGGCGATCGAGATGATGACCGACGGCACCGTAATGCGTACCGAATTCCAGAAGCCGCGCGACAGGCCATCGCAGTTGAGCCCGGTGCAGGCCTCCGCCCAGGCCTTCACCCAGGGTTCGAAGGTGATCTCCATCGGCGGCGAGAAGATGTTGCCGAGACGGATTTCCGGCATGCCCTTCAGCGAGGTCACGACCATCACGTAGAGCGGCAGCAGGTAATAGAGCGCCGCCACACCGAGCGTGCCGTAGAGCATGATATTGCGCGGCGACAGCGCCGGGCGCGGCTTCGGGCCGCTCGGGCCTTCGCCGAGTTTCGGCGCGACCGCGTCGATGCCGGCTGCCGTGGTGTTGAGGGTTCCGATATTAGCCACGCTTGCGACCTCCTCCGAATTCAAGATAGGCCCACGGAACGATGATGATCGCGACCGTGACCAGCATCATGGTCGATGCGGCGAAGCCCTGGCCCAGGTTCTGCGCCTGGAACATATAGTCGTAGACGTATTTTGCCGGCACTTCCGAGGAGATACCGGGACCGCCCGACGTCTGCGCCACCACGAGGTCGTAGACCTTGACGATGCCGGAGGCGATGATGACGATCGTCGTGATGAAGACCGGCCGCATCATGGGTATGACGATGAGGAGATAGGTCTTCCACATCGGAATGCCGTCGACGCGCGCGGCCTTCCAGATATCCTCGTCGATGCCGCGCAGGCCGGCGAGCATCAGGCACATGACGAGCCCCGTTCCCTGCCAGAGCGCCGCGATCAGAATGCCGTAGATGACGATCTCAGGCGTGTAGAGCGGATTGAAGGTGAAGCTCGTCCAGCCGAGCGAGCGCACCACCGACTGTACGCCGAAATCCGGGTTCAGCACCCACTGCCAGACAAGGCCCGTCACGATGAAGGACAGCGCGAAGGGATAAAGGAAGATGGTGCGGAAAGTATTTTCGAAGCGGATCTTCTGGTCCATTAGCGCGGCGAGCACGAAACCGATGACCAGGCTGAAGATCAGCGAGAGGATGCCGTAGAGGGCAAGGTTCTCGATCGCCGTCACCCATCGCGGTGCCGCCCAGAGGCGTTCATACTGTTCGATGCCGACAAAGCTCAGCCGCGGGAGCAGCTTGGAATTGGTGAAGGAATAAAAGACCGTCCAGAACGTGCCGCCGACAAAGATCACCAGCGCTGTCAGGATCATCGGAATGGACGCAATCTTTGCATTCAGATTGCGCAGTAACTTGTTTGGCCGGCCTGCTTGCGCTTGACCCGTCATGAACACTTCTCCTCACATCGCAGCGGCGACCCTTGATAGCTCCCTTCCATCCCCGTCCGGATTAGCCGGCAGTGCCGGAAAACCGTCGAAAATCGCCTGGGAGGATCCGGCTCCGGGGGAGCCGGATCGCAAGAGCGGCGAACCTGCCGATCAGTCAGCCGAAGCGATGATCTTGGCAAAACGCTTCTGCGCGTCTTCCGGCGTCATCGACGGATTGGCGAAGAATTCGGAGAAGAGGTCTTCCTTCTGCTTCTGGCTGTCGGCCGAAAGCAGCTGGTCGGTGCCCTGGATCACGTTGCCCTTCGCCAGGATGTCGAGACCCTTCTTCATGCAGTCGTTGGCGGCGGCGAGATCGACGTCTGCGCGAACCGGCAGCGAGCCCTTCTTCAGGTTGAAGGCAACCTGGGTCTTGGGATCGAGCAAGGTTTTGGCGAGCACGGCCTGCGCCTTGGACTTTTCTTCATCCTTCAGCAGCGGGAAGTAGAAGGCGTCACCACCGGTCGAGATGATCTCGTTCACACCGAGGCCCGGCAGGCAGGTATAATCCTTGCCGGCAACCTGCTTGGCGACCTGGAATTCGCCTTGCGCCCAGTCACCCATGATCTGGCCGCCGGCCTTGCCCGTGATGACGAGGTTGGTCGCCTGGTTCCAGTCCTGGACGTTGCTGCCCTTGGACATCTTGCGGGCGTCGTCGGCGGCCTTGAAGACCTTGGCGATCTCGGGGCCGGCTGCCACCGTGGCGTCCTTGTCCTTGAATACCTTGTTGAAGACGTCCTTGCCGGCAACAGCAACCATCAGCACGTCGAAGGCGCCTGTCGCCTGCCACGGCTGGCCGCCGACGGCGAGCGGAATGATGCCTGCCTTTTCAAGGGCCGGAGCGGCTGCGACGAACTCGTCCCAGTTCTTCGGAACCTCGACGCCGGCCTTCTTGAAGGCGGCGTTCGAAAGCCACAGCCACTGCCAGGAGTGAATGTTGACGGGAGCGCAGTAGATCTTGCCGTCGATCGTGCAGGAATCGAGCAGGCTCGACGGACGGATGATGTCCTTCCAGTGCTCGGCTGTGGCGACATCGGTGAGGTCACGCATCAGGCCGGCCTGAACGAGCTCCTCGGCCTGGCGGCCGTGGTTGAACTGGGTGGCGCCCATCGGGTCGCCGCCTGTGATGCGGCTGATCATGATCGGACGGGCAGTGCCGCCGGAGCCGGCGATAGCGCCGTCGACCCAGTGGTTGCCGGTGGCGTCGAATGCCTTTGCCAGCTCGGCGACGGCTGCGGCTTCGCCGCCTGAGGTCCACCAATGCGTGACTTCGAGATCGGTTGCGTTGGCGGCACCAAGCGGAAGTGCTGCCGAAGCGGCAAGCATGGCCGCCATCATACGGATTTTCATGAGTTCTCCTCCCTCACTGAAACGTTGCCGGAAAAACTTAGATCAATCGATTTCACCACGCAACTGCCCGCCGGTAAAATTTTCCTTAAAGATCGACATTGCTACTTATAACTGTTCCCCGTCGAACGATCACACCCGCCGAGCCAGCCGTCACGAGCGCGTTATCGCATATGCGATATCGATGCAATAAATTGAAACTAAATGATAAAATGTCACATCAAATCTCTTCTCTTACATTATCCATTTCGCAATTGCGGAAAAAGAGCGTGAAAAGGCGCGATTCAACCTATGCGAACAATGTTGCGACGCACACAAGAAAAAACGCTCGACATTTCTACTGTATCGTTACAGATTGACTTCCTCAGGGAGGCGCGATTTTGGCAGGCGGCGGGCTTACGGCGCCTGAAAAAGCCTCTATAAGCGAGACCAATTCGCGCAGGGCGGCCTACAGGGATGGAAAACAAGGGAAATTTCGGCCAGGCGACATCGACGGCGGTGGCGCGCGAGCGCCCGACACTGAAGACGATCGCCTTCATGACCGGCCTTGGCGTGACGACGGTATCGCGCGCGCTGAAGGATGCGCCTGACATCGGAGCGGAAACCAAGGAGCGGGTGCGCATGGTCGCCCGCCAGCTTGGCTACCAGCCGAACAGGGCGGGCGTGCGCCTGCGCACCGGCAAGACCAATGTCATCGCCCTCGTCCTCAGCATCGACGAGGAGATCATGGGCTTCTCGAGCCAGATGGTCTTCGGCATCTCGGAGGTCCTGTCCGGCACCCCCTATCATATCGTCGTGACCCCGCATTCCCACAGCAAGGACCCGATGCTGCCGGTGCGGTATATTCTCGACACCGGCTCGGCTGACGGCGTCATCATCTCGCGCATCGAGCCGGATGATCCGCGCGTCCGGCTCCTGGCCGAGCGCGGCATGCCCTTTGCCACGCACGGGCGCACCGATGCGGGCCTCACGCACCCCTTCCACGATTTCGACAACGAGGCCTTCGCCCATCAGGCGGTGCAAAAGCTCGTCCAGCGCGGCCGCAAGCGCATCGCCCTGCTGCAGCCGCCGAGCAAGCTCACCTACTACGCCCATATCCGCATCGGCTTCCAGACCGGCCTGCACGATTACGGCGCCGAGGAAGTGCCGCTGCGCGTCAACACCGACGCGCCGCTTGCCGACATCCGCGACGTCGTCGAGGTGATGATGCGTTCACCGAACGCTCCCGACGGCATCGTCTGTTCGGCCGGCAGCGCGGCCATCGCCGTCAATGCCGGCATCGAGGCCGCCGGCAAGGCGGTCGGCCGCGATCTCGACATGGTCTCCAAGCAATCCGTCCCGATCCTCAACTGGATCCGCCCGGAGATCATCACCGCCCAGGAAGACGTGCGCCAGGCCGGCCGCGAAATGGCCAAAGCCGTCATCGCCCGCATCGACGGCATCGAACCGGAACTCCTGCAGAGCATCAGCCAGCCGGTCTGGCCGGAGGGCGGCGGCAGGTAGCGCGATCATAAGCAGGACGGCAACTGACGAAACAACGCCACCGTTGGCGTCGATGTCGCGAGCGGCATCGGCTCGAAAAAGCCAAGATTGCCCCACATCTCATGAAGAGAACAACCGGGGACATCGACAGAATGCATGAGAGCGACGTGCCTTATTTCAGCCAATGGGAAACGCCCGGCATGACGTTGCCGGTGCTTGCCGAAGGAGCGCAGGCGCTGCTCGCCGATCCGCTCTGGCGCCGGTCGGGGGCCGCGACGATCGAGGAATATGCGCGTTGGGCCGTCAATGTCTGCGGCATGGCCTGCCTGAAAATGATCCTTGCCGCGCGCGGCGAAATCCACCCGACGATAGAGCTTGCCCGCGCCTGCACAGCCTATGGCGGTTACGTCGTCAACGACATCGACGCCTCTATCAAGGGGCTGATCTATGCTCCCTTCGTCCGCTTCGTGAGCGAGCGCTTCGGTCTCGGCGCCGAGACGATGACCGGCGTCGATACATCGGCCATTCCCGGGCTTCTATCGAAACGCCGCTTCTTCATCGCTTCGGTGAATTCGGGCATTCGCTGGCCGGAGCGCGAGCCGCCCTCGAAAGGCGGGCATCTGGTGCTGGTGACATCAGCCTCACCGGAAACGGTCCGCTTCCACAACCCTTCCGGCCATGACGAGGCGAGCCAGGCTGATGTGACACTGCCGCTTGTCATCTTCGATCGTTTCTTTGCGGGCCGCGGCATCTCGATCGAGGCCTGATCCATTCGACGGCTAGTCATCAGGAGGCTTGCATGATCCCTTCTCCCAGGAGGCTGCGCGTCGCAGTGCTCTTCGGTGGCCGCTCGGCCGAGCACGAGGTTTCGATCCTTTCGGCAACCAATGTCATGAGCGCACTCGATCCCGAAAAATATGACGCCGTTCCCATCTTCATCACCCGCGAGGGGCAATGGCTGCTGAGCAGCTTGGAGGACGGCCTGCTGGCGACACCTTCGTCAGGCACGGAAGTCTGCCTCGTGCCGGGCGGCCGCGGCCGAATGCTGGCGTTGTCAGCTCGCGGCGCGCCGCACGAGCTTCAAAGGATCGATATCCTGTTCCCAGTGCTGCACGGTCCGCATGGCGAAGACGGATCGGTGCAGGGCGTGGCCGAGGTGGCGCGCGTGCCGCTCGCCGGCTGCGGCATCCTCGGATCGGCCGCGGCCCTCGACAAGGATATCGCCAAGCGCCTGCTGAAAGCTGCGGGCCTGCCGGTGGCGCGCGCTGTGACGATCCATGAGGGGGCTGCTCCTCCGCTCGCCGCGCTCGAAGACGAACTCGGCCTGCCGCTCTTCATCAAGCCGGCACGGCAGGGTTCGTCCGTCGGCGTCGCCAAGGTCCATGCCAGCCAGGAATTTGCGGCAGCCCTCGCCGGGGGCTTCCGCCACGACCGCACGCTGCTCGCCGAGGAGTTCATCGCCGGCCGCGAGATCGAATTCAGCGTGCTCGAGGATGCCGCCGGAGGGCTTTTCGTTTCCCGACCGGGCGAGATCGTGCCGGCGGAAAGCCACGGCTTCTACAATTACGACGCCAAATATGTCGATGAAAACGGCGCGGCGCTGAAAGTGCCGGCCGATCTGCCGGCCGAGGTCGAGGCCGCCATGCGCGAGGCGGCCGCCAAAGCCTTCCGGGCCGTCGGCTGCGACGGCATGGCGCGCGTCGATTTTTTCCTGACGTCGGACATGCGCTTCGTCATCAATGAGCTCAACACCATTCCCGGCTTCACCGATATCAGCATGTACTCCAAGGCGATGGCGGCAAGCGGCGTCAGCTATTCCGAGGTCATCGACCGGCTGGTCGAGCACGGCATGGCGCGCGCCGGCCGGGCGGCCTGAGCAACGAAGCGTTCAGCGCCTTCTAAAGACGCACCATTGAAACGACTGCCGGCCGCCGCCGGGCGTCGTGTGCTCCTCCCGCCATTCGCGTTCGAGCGCGAAGGCGGAGCCAAATTCCGCCGCGAGCGCGGCCGCGTCGTAACGCCGGACCGGCAAGCCGCTGCACCGCTCTGGCCCGTCCGGTGCAAAGGTGGCGAGGATCACCACGCTGCTCGGCGCCGTGGCGGCTTCAAGGGCGTGGCGATAGGCGATCCGCTGTTCGGCCTCGGTGAGGAAGTGAAACACGGCGCGGTCGTGCCATACATCGTAATGGCGCTCCGGTCTCCATACAGTGACATCGGCTACCACCCATGCGACCCGAGCCGCGTCATCCCGCAGCCGCGCCTTGGCGGCATCCAATGCCGGCGCGGCAATATCGAGAACGGTGAGGTCGGACCAGCCGCGTTCGATGAGGCAGTCGACAAGGCTCGACGCCCCGCCACCGACATCGACCAGCGCTGCTGTCGCCGGCAGTTGCAGCTCGTCAAGCGCTCGTAGAGAAGGCTCCGGCGTCGGCTGATACCAACTGACGCTGTCGGCGGCTTTCGTGCGGTAGACCTCGTCCCAATGTTCGCGCTTCGTAACCATCATCCGGCATCCCAATCTCTGGCGGCGTCTTATCCTCACCGATCAACATGTAAGGATTGAGACGTTCGTCACCAACCGCCTTGCGGCCGCGAGCTTGGTCTCAGGAAGGGTGGTGACGATAGACGATATCGGCAGGATCGGTTCGAGGCGCTACGGGATCGAGACGCGCCCCCAGCCGTTCCGCAACGGCGATCGAGGCAGGGTTGCCCGGCGCGATATAGCTGACGAGCGACGGCAGCTTGAGTGTCGCGAAGGCCCAGCCGCGCAAGGCGGAGGCCGCTTCGGTCGCATAGTCCCAGCCCTCATATCCCTCGTAAACGAACCACCCCAGCTCCTTTTCCGGAAAAAGCGGCCCGTGATTGATCCCCACCTGGCCGACGCATTCGCCGGTTTCGGTTAGGTCGATCATCAGCGCCCCATGTCCGAAAAGCCGCCACAGGGCCACGTCGTGGCAGAACATCCCCCACGCCGCCCGCAGAACGAACGGGCCGCCCATTCCGGCAGAGCGTGGCGAGGCCATCAGCCGACCGTAAGCCTCGAAGTCGCCGATATCGGGCATGCGAAGCGTCAGACGCTCGGTCCGGATGGCAATCTCGCCCGCTTCCAACATGTCATCGCCTTTCTACTGGTTTTCGAACGCCGGCGCGAACCGAAGTATCCCGCTCGGCACCGCCCCTCGAAGAGCGATCCGCTGCACCAGCCGCGTATCGAGATCGTGATATGTTAATTGCCCGTCGCTGCTGAAGCCAGCGCTGCGATAGACGTCGGGATTGCCGATCAGCGCACAGCCGCTCGCCCCCATCCCCTTCAGCAATTCAAGCCCCCTGGCGATCAGCGCCCTGCCGATCCCCTGTCTCTGCCTCTCCGGCTTCACCGATATCGGGCCTAGCCCGAACCAGCCGCCATGTGCGCCATCGATCGTCACCGGCGAAAACGCGATATGCCCCAATATCTCGCCCGCCTCTTCGGCAACCAGCGATATCGTCAGATCATCGCTCGCGCGAAGCTTCCGGATGATCTCCGCTTCCGTACCCTCGCTGTACGGCATCGGCTTGAAGGCAGCCGAAGTCAGATCCTCGATAGCGTCGATATCATCAGGCGTCTCATATCGGATATGCATTCCTATCAACTCCTCAGCGCGATGGGCTGCAGACGCGATGCCGGGACCGATAGCATTTTGTCATGCAAAGCGCGAACGGCCCTGCTCCACGACGCGCCGCACGAAACATGCGATACTGAAACCGTTGCAGACGAGCCGGTCCGGCAAGGACGTCGCAACGAGGGGGAGAAAACGATGGACAAGCGGGACGTGGCGGCGCTGTTTGCGCATCTTGAGAGGGGCGACGGCGCGAAGTTCTTCGCGCATGTCGCCGACGATGTCGATTGGACGGTCATGGGCACGCATCCGCTCGCCGGTCGCTACCGCTCGAAAGAAGATTTCCTGGCCGCCACTTTCGAGAAGCTTCACAAGGTGCTGCCGGATGGCACGCAGCTGACTGTCCAGAATATCCTTGCCGATGGCGATTGGGCGATCGTCGAGCTCCGTTCGATGGCGAGCGCGCACAACGGCATGCGCTTCGACAACCACTATTGCTGGCTTTGCCGGTTCTCCGCCGGCCGCATCGTGGAAGTGCGCGCCTATCTCGACAGCTGGCTGGTCGCGGAGCTCTTCCGCCAGAACCCGATCGAAGCGATCAAAGGTTCCTAATATCGAAAGGCCCGGCGTGATGGCCGAGCCTTTCTTTCCAGCTATCCCTAGAAGGTCGCCGCACCGCTGCCCCAGGGGCCGTGGTGGAAATCCTTGCCGTCGAGGCGGTCGAAGCCATGGGCGCCGAAGAAGTCGCGCTGGGCCTGGATGAGGTTGGCCGTTCCCCTGCCCTGGCGGTAGGCGTCGAAATAGGTGAGCGCCGAGGTCAGCGCCGGCACCGGCAGGCCGGCGGAAATCGCGGCAGCGACGACGCGGCGAAGTGCCGGGATCGATTCCTTGACCATCTCGGAGAAGGCAGGCGTGACGATCAGGTTGGCGGCATCAGGCGCCTTGGTGAAGGCCGAGGTGATCTCGTCGAGGAACTGCGAGCGGATGATGCAGCCGGCGCGCCAGATCCGGGCGATCGTCGGCATCGGCAGCGACCAGTTGAACTCGCGCGAGGCTTCCGCCATCACCGCAAAGCCCTGCGCATAGGCGCCGATCTTGGCGGCGAAAAGCGCCAGTTCCAGATCCTTGTTGAGTTCGGGGCCGTAAGCAATCGGGAAGGATGCAGCCTGGGTACCGAAAATCTTTTCGGCGGCTTCGCGCTGCGACTTCATCGACGAAAGGCTGCGGGCAGCGACCGCGGCTTCGATCGCCGTTGCCGGAATGCCCATGTTCTGCGCCTCGATCGCCGACCACTTGCCGGTGCCCTTCTGGCCTGCCTTGTCGAGGATCATGTCGACCATCGGCCCGCCGGAGACCGGATCGCTGGCCGCGAGCACCTTCTCGGAAATCTCGATCAGATAGGAGTTCAGGCGACCCTTGTTCCACTCGCCGAAGATGCCGGAGATTTCGGAGGCGCTCTTGCCGAGACCGTCGCGCAGGATGCCGTAGATTTCGGCGATCATCTGCATGTCGGCATATTCGATGCCGTTGTGGATGGTCTTGACGAAATGGCCGGCGCCGTCATTGCCGAGCCAGGCGACGCAGGGCTCGTCATTGTAGCGGGCCGCAATCGAGGTCAGCACCTTCTCGACGCGTTTCCAGGATTCCTCTGTGCCGCCGACCATGATCGACGGGCCGTGGCGCGCACCTTCCTCGCCGCCCGATACGCCCATGCCGATGAAGGTCAGATCGGTATTTTTCAGGCGGTCGAAGCGGGCGACGGTGTCGCGGAAATTGGCGTTGCCGGCATCGATCATGATGTCGCCCTTGGACAGATGTGGGCGCAGCGCCTCCATCTGCTGGTCGACGGCGTCACCGGCCTTGATCATGATGATGATCGGACGCGGCGGCCGGATCGCATCGACGAATTCCTCGATGGTCTTGCAGGGAATGATCTGCTTCTTCAGATCGCCGGCACTCTCGTAGAATTCGTCGGTTTTCTCCGGCGTGCGGTTGAAGACCGCGATTTTATTGCCTTTCTCCGCGATGTTGAGCGCCAGGTTGGAGCCCATGACCGCAAGGCCGATCAGTCCGATTTCTGCCTTTTCCACGACAAACCTCCGATGTGTCATTTGGACCGGTGTTGTGGCACTGTCTTGGTCAAACGGCAAGTCTGGCCAGGGTCTAATCGGTTCGCAAAAGCCGATGAAATGCAGCTTTGATGACCGCGGCTTGTCCGACAACTGCCGGACGCCGCGTGATCGGCCGGCGGCAATTTTTTGCAGGCAATGTGCCCGCAGCGCCCTATCTCATGTTATCATCTGCGCCTCGGGAGATCTCGCATTGGCATCGGGAAAACAAAAAGAAACGGCCATGCTCGCGGCCAGCGCCGGCTGCTACCGCGAATTTTCTCCGCCGCAGGCGCTGCGGCGCCATTTCAGCCGCCTCTGGTCGCATACGGTCCGTGACCGGCCGCCGGCAAAGGTGGCGATCGTCCCGGACGGCTATTGCGACCTCCTCTGGATCGGCGGCCGGCTGGTCGTCGCCGGCCCCGACAGGACGGCGGCCTTCCCTGTCATCCGGCCGGGCACGACAGTCATCGGCGCGCGCTTTGCGCCGGGCGCTGCGGCATCCTGGCTGAAGACGCCGCTCTCGGCGCTGGTCGGCCTTTCCGTGCCCCTCGCCGACATCGGCAGGAAAGACACGGCCGCATTCGAGGCGCGGCTCCAGGATTGCCCCGATCCGGCCGTCGCCGCGATGCAGTTCGGCCGTCTGCTCGAAGAAGCCGCTGGCGATGAAGAAGCGCCCACCCGGGACGCAGCCCTGATCTTTGCCGCCGCTGACAGCGGCCGGCAGGCCTCCGGCCTGCTCGGTATCAGCGAAAGGCAGCTGCGCCGCCGCTGCCACCACCATTTCGGCTACGGCGCCAAGACGCTGGAACGCATTCGCCGGTTCCAGCGTTTCCTCGACCTATGCCGCAGTCCGGGCAGGATGCCGCTTGCCCATCTGGCGCTCGAAGCGGGCTTTGCCGACCAGGCCCATATGACGCGCGAGGTCGGCGAGCTCTCGACGCTGACACCCGCCGTCATTCTCGATCAACTCGGCATGCGGAAAACGTCCGGCTGACCGTTTTGTTCAAGACGCCGCCGGCCGGTCTGCTATTCCGGGAAAACCAGACACGAAGGACCTGCGCGCCATGCCGACAATGCCTGCGAAAATCATCCACCGGTCCATCGAGCGCGATTGGCGCGACGTCTACGACTTCGCCGGCAAGCCGGAGAACATGCCGCTGTGGGCCTCCGGCCTGGCGACCGGCTTGGAACCCGACGGCGCCGACTGGATCGCCCATGGCGCGCTCGGCACCGTCAAGGTGAGCTTCGTGCCCACCAATGAATTCGGCGTGATCGACCATACGGTGACGATCGAATCCGGCCTCCGGGTTTATAATGCTCTGCGCATCGTGCCGAACGGCGATGGCTGCGAGGTCATGTTCACGCTGCTGCGCCTGCCCGGCATGACCGACGCGCAGTTTTCCGCCGACGCCGCCCATATCGAGAAAGACCTCGCGATGCTGAAAGCCCTGATGGAGAGATAGATGGCCGAAAAATCAGAAAAACAGGAACACAACGATCGCCGCATCGATTATGTCGAATTCAACGTCGCCGACATCGCCGCCGCCAAAGCCTTTTACGGTTCGGCTTTCGGCTGGCGTTTCACCGATTACGGCCCGAACTACTGCGAATTCGACGACGGCCGGTTGAAGGGCGGCTTCACCGATTTCGGCCCCGTGCGGCCGGGCGGCCCGCTGGTTGTCGTCTATGCCAGGGATCTGGAAGAGGTGCTGACCTCGGTCGAGAAGGCCGGCGGCACGATCTGCCGGCCGATCACCGATTTTCCAGGCGGCCGGCGGTTCCATTTCCTCGATCGTGACGGTTACGAGCTTGCGGTCTGGGCGAGCGCCTAGAGCAATTCCAGCAAAAGTGTGCCGCGGTTTTGCGTTCGGGATTGCGTGAAAACAATGAGGTAGAGCATCTTCGTGATTCGAAGAAAAACGAAAATGCTCTACAGACGGCGGAGGTCGGCCTTCGGCTAGCGACTGATGTCTTCCATGATGAGCAGCGCGCCGATCACCGTGCCGCTTGCATCACGCAGCGGCGACATGCGGCAGCGCACCTGCCGCGATCCGGCATCGTCGGTCTGCCGTTCATAGACGTAGTCGATCTGCTCGCCGGCAAAACAGGCGTCGAGCCTGTGCTTGGCGCACTGCGTAAACCGCTCTTCGCCGATGAATTCGGACACGTGACGGCCGATCAGTTCGATCGGCTTCATGTTGAGATGGGCGCTGTTGGCCGAATTGGAATAGAGATAGCGATAATCCCTGGTCAGCACCGCCACGCGATCCGGCAGGCTTTCGAGAATGACCGCGTTGAGAAACTGTCCGTTGTCGGTATCCGGCACATAGGCAGCCGGCGGCTCGATGCGCACGTCCTGCGGGGAAGGCCGCCAGTCCGGCGCGTGCGTGCCGAAATAGCCCTCGAGCAGGTAGGAAAGCACCGCCGCATACTCGCTCACGCTGGCGCTGTCGTCGGCGTCCCTGGCAATGAGATGACTTACAAACTGAAGTTGCATGTAGACTTCGAGCAGATTGTCCGCCCGGCAGGCAAGGATAGCCTCGACCAGCGGCTCGACATGGCGGTCGAGCGCCGTGACACGCTGGTCGTCACCCAGCCGTATGGCTTCCTCTATTTGCGTGCAACGCAAGGAAAAGGCTCGAAAAAGCTCCAGCAAGACGCTCCCAACTCCCATTTCCCAAGAGGCGAGTCTGCGACCGGAAACGTTGCACATTCGAAAAGTGCGCCCTGCGGTAGACTTTATTCGCGTCTTGGTGGTGACGGGTAACATGAAGCGTACACCGTTTCAATCCGAACGCACCTGCCGCTTTTCACCGCTCATAAATAAGGGTTGGCTTTTGTAAGAGAGCATGTCGCGCAGATATGCAGCGGTTCTGCGAAAATAACATGAGTAAAAACAAGGACCTGAAGCGCAAGCAGCGATCTGCGGCACGCTTTAGCCAAGCGTCTTCTTGATGTGCCAGCGGTCGTGATACCAGAGCCACTGCTCCGGATATTCCCGAACCCAGCTTTCCACCTTGTCGTTGAGCAATTGGGCCGCGGCCGGCAGATCGAGATTGCCCTTGGCGTCGCGCGGCATGTCCAGCCGCGGCTCGATTTCCAGCCTGTAGCGGTTTCCCGGCAGGCGGATGCAGCGCGCTGGATAGACCTCGCAATCGAACTGACGCACCAGCTTCGGCAGGAGCGGATTGGTCTTCACATCAAGTCCGAAGAAGGTGCCCTTCAGCCCCTTGCGGAACTTCTGATCGACGAGAACGCCCACGCCCTGCCCCGCTTCCAGCTGCCGGGCGAGCGCAAAGGAGGAGCCGGCATGCGAAGGCACCAGCTTACCCATGCGCGCACTTCTGAAGTCGAACACCTTCTTGGCGATATAGGGATTGTTCGGCGGCCGGAAGAGCACGGTCACGGTCATCCCGAACGCAGCCGCCGCCACCGGCAGAAGCTCGAAATTGGCGGTATGGCCGGTGAAGACGATGAAGGGGCGCGGATTGTCCCGCAGGTCGATGAAGGTCGGAATGCCCGAGACCTCCACCCTTCCCGGCTCGGTTTGCTCGGGATCGAAATCAAACAGCTGGTCGAGGAAGACGTACTCGGCGGCGAGCCGGCCCATGTTTCCCCAGCTGCCGATCGCGATCGCCTCGATCTCGGCCTCGCTCTTCTCGGGAAAGGCGTTGCGCAGATTGGTCAGCATCAGCCGGTGGCGGCGGGTCCGCCGGCCGATGCGGCGCATCATCCCATCAGCGAAGCGGATCGCGCCGTCGGCCGGAAACAGCTTCAGGAAATTCAGGAAGCCGAACATCACCTGCGCCACCAGCCATTGCTGGAAATTCCTGAGCGCCAGAACGATCCGGGTGATGAAGAGCTTCACGTCGGGTCAATCCATCTTGAGGATGATCTTGCCGAAGATCTGGCGCGATTCCATCCGCTCCAGCGCCCGGTCGATATCGTCGAAGCCGACTTCGGTGTCGATGACGGGATGAACGAGCCCGCGGCCCATCTTCTGCATCGCATCCGCCATGTTCTCCATGCGGCAGCCGAAGGAGCCGAGCAGCTTCAATTGCTGCTGGAAGAGCATCATCAGGTTCATCTCGGTGGAAACGCCCGAGGTCGAGCCGCAGGTGACGAGACGCCCACCGCGCTTCATGCAGAGCATCGAGCCCGCCCAGGTGTCCTTGCCCACATGTTCGAAGACGACATCGACGCCCTTCTTCTTGGTGAGCTTGCGCACCACGCCCTCGAAACGGTCGGTGCGGTAGTTGATGACGTGATCGGCACCGAGCGCCTTGGCCTTCTCGATCTTGTCGTCGGAACCGACCGTGGTGATGACGGTACAGCCGATCTTCTTGGCGAGCTGGATCGCCGCCGTGCCGATGCCGGAGCCGCCGGCATGGACGAGGATGGTTTCACCCGGTTCGAGCTTGGCGTTGTCGAAGAGCATGTGCTCGACCGTGCCGAAGGTGACGGGCGCGAGTGCCGCGCCGATCGCATCCACTCCGGGAGGGGCCGGAACGAGCAGGCGCGCCGGCAGGTTCACCTTCTCCTGCGCAAAGCCATCCAGATGGAAGCCGTGTACGCCGGAGACATGTTCGCAGAGATTGTCGCGGCCTTCGCGGCACGGGCGGCAGAGGCCGCAGGTCCGCGCGCCGTAGATCGAGACCAGCTGGCCCGGCAGGACGTTGGCGACACCCGGCCCGATCGCCTCGACGACGCCGGAGGCTTCCGCGCCGATCACGAGCGGCATCTTGCGCTTGGCGAAAGCCATGCCGCGCCAGCCCCAGACGTCGATATGGTTGAGCGCCACGGCCTTGACGCGCAGCGTCACCTCGCCGGCGGCGGGAGCGTCGGGTTCCGGGAGGTCGGTGATCTCAAGCTTGCGGTCGTCGATCAGTTGCAAAGCGCGCATGGCAAAATCCCTCGCCTTTAGAGCGCCGTGCGTCCGTTCGGACGCCCAAAGGACGCTCTAACTCTATAAACCTACGCATCAGGCTTTCCGAAAATCGGCCGATTTTCAGGCCGATGCTGTAGGCGGTCTTCTTATCCTGAATGTGTCGGGAACCGCTTAAGCCGGTTCGAGCGCCATGACAAGGCTGGCATTCTGCCCGCCAAAGCCGAAAGAGTTGGAAAGCACGGCCGAAACCTGGGCTTCCCGCTTCGTGTTCGGCACGACATCGAGAACGATCGACGGATCGGGATTGTTGTAGTTGATCGTCGGCGGCAGCGTGCCGGTCAGCATCGTCTGTAGCGAGAACACCGCTTCGACTGCACCGGCCGCCGTCAACGTATGGCCGATCATCGACTTGTTGGACGAGACAGGAATGCGAGCCAGCTTCTCGCCGAAGACGGCGGACATGGAGCCATATTCCATCTTGTCGTTTTCAGGCGTCGACGTGCCGTGGGCATTGATATAGCCGATATCGTCCTCGCTCATGCCGGCATCGGCAAGGGCCGCGCGGATCGTGGCAATCGCCGGGCCGCCATCGGGCGATGAGCGGGTACGGTGGAAGCTGTCGGCCTTGTCGCCCGCACCCTTCATGATGCCGAGCACCTTGGCGCCGCGGGCGATCGCCGATTCCAGCGATTCCAGCACCAGCGTCGCCGCACCCTCGGCGATAACGAAGCCGTCGCGATCCTTGCTGAACGGCTTGGAGGCCTTGGTCGGCGGATCGTTCTGGGTGGAAAGAGCCGAGAGCAGCGAGAAGCGGATCAGCGCTTCAGCGCTGAGAGACCCGTCGGTCGCAACCGTCAATGCGCGATCGGTACGGCCCTGGCGGATCGCCTCGATGCCGAGCTGGATCGCCGTGGCGCCGGAGGCGCAGGCCGTCGACAGCGTCACGGGAAGACCGCGCGTGCCGAACCGGTCGGCAAGGCGCTCGGAAATCGCGCCGAACAGGGCCGCTTCATGGAAAGCGGGATCCGGCCGCTGGCGCAGCGCGGTCAGGAAACGCTCATAGGCATCGCCCGGATGATCGGAGGCCGGCGAACGGTCGGCAAGCTCGAAGCGCGCGCTCCATTCCGGCTCGATCGGCGGCGCGGCAAGGAACAGCGGCCCGTTGAAATCACCTGATATGCCGGCATCGGCGAGCGCCTCGATGGTCGTCTCGCGCGCAAAGGCATAAGAACGCTCGACGGCGTTCGGCACCGGAATCTCGATGAAATCGACGGTGCCGGCGATCCGTGTCGACAGGCCTTCTGTCGGAAAGCGGTTGATCGCGTGGATGCCCGAGGTGCCGGAGGAAAGGGCGGCCCAGTTGTCCTTCAGGCCCTGGCCGAGCGAAGTGATGATGCCCATGCCGGTCACGGCGACGATCGGACGGCCGAGATGATCTCTGTAAGCGGAAGCTGTCATATCTCTCTCCTCACGCCTCTGCGGAAAGAACGGCGACGCCCTCGCCGCGCTGGTGTCCGACGGTTGTTACGACTGCCGCTTTCGTGCCTGCCTTCATCGGCGCTTCATGGGCGGCGTCAAAGGGCGGAACCTTGGCCTCGGCGTCGATGGCAAGGGCTGCGAGTGCCAGCCCCAGCGGGAACTGCGCCTCGATCGTGTGACCGGAAACACCGCCGAAGCCGCGGATGGCAGCACCCGGAAGCTGATGTTCCAGCACCGCCTTTTCGCGGGCCGCGATCTCGTGCATGCCGGTCGAGCCGGAAAAGATCGCCGTGCTCTCGGCCGGCAGGTCGGCGGCGGGTTTCAGCAGCCGCTCCATGCGCACTTCGAAATTGCCGGCGGCGCGATTGCCGCGATCACCTTCGACGGCGCTGATCGTCGCATAGATATGCGCGCCGCGCTCTTCC
This sequence comes from Rhizobium sp. Pop5, assembly GCF_024721175.1. Taxonomy (NCBI): domain Bacteria; kingdom Pseudomonadati; phylum Pseudomonadota; class Alphaproteobacteria; order Hyphomicrobiales; family Rhizobiaceae; genus Rhizobium; species Rhizobium sp. Pop5. The sequence continues at coordinate 2,016,231 of NZ_CP099399.1, forward strand.
GCATGCTTGCGCGATTCCAGCACCAGGAAGGCGCCTGCGGAACCGGTGATCATGCCGCCGCCCTCGAGGCTGGAGCGCGACCAGAGCGGCGCCCATTCGCCGCGCGTATGCGCGCCGATCGCTTCGGTAAGCAGGATCATGTCGGGCCGTTCGGCAGCGAAGGCGCCGCCGACAAGCGCATGCGTGGATTCGCCGGAGCGGATGCGCCAGAACGCCGTCTCGACAGCGGAAACGCCAGACGCTTCCTCGCCCATGAAGGTGCGCGAGGAACCGGTGACCTTGTGAACGATGGAGATGTTGCCGGCCAGCAGATTGGAGAGCTGCGCCAGAAACAGCGTCGGCCTCAGCTCGGTGGTCAGCTTCTCGTTCAAGAGCAGTTCGCGGTCGTTGCGCTTCAGGCCTTCGTCGACGATCAGCGTATCGACATTGATGTCGCGCTCGCCGCCGCCGGCCGCCACGATCATGTCCATCGTGCCGCAGGCCTCGACATTGTCCTTGAAGCCGGCATCGTCGAGCGCGAGACCCGCGGCGAAGACGCCGATGCGCTGCCAGTTTTCCATCTGGCGCTGGTCGCCGCGCTTGGCGATCTGCTGCGACCAGTCGATCTCAGGCAGCGGATGCACCGGATAGGGTTTGAATTTCTCGGTCTCGACGATCGCCTTCGGCGCGCTTTCGGCCGAAAGCAGCGCGATATGCGCGTCCTTGCCGACGCCCTGACAGGTGACGATGCCCACGCCTGAAATGACGACGTCGTTTGCAGCCTTGCTCATCCAACCACTCCCTGCGCCGCGATCGCTTCGAGAAGACCGACCTCGCCGGCGCGTTTTTTCACGATATCGCCAAGCGGAACCTCGCTGAAGGGCATGGTGCGCAGTTTCAGCTGCGCATCGCAAACCTTCTTGCCGCCGCTGGTGATCTTGGCCTTGGTGACCGCGAAACCCGAACCGTCATGCTCCAGCACCGCCTCAATGTCGAGCACGGCTTCCGGCTCGACGAAGGTGCGCATCTTGGCGCCGTCGACCGACATCAGGAAGGGCATGGCGGCAAAATCGGTGGCGGCAAGCACCAGCATGCCGGAGGCCTGCGCCATGGTCTCGATCAGAAGCACGCCGGGAACGAGGGGCATGCCGGGAAAATGCCCCTCGAAAACGGGGCTCTTGGCCGGCACGACGGATCGCGCCGTCAGCACGCCCTTCTTCAGGTCTACCGCTTCGACGCGGTCAATCATCTGGAAATATTCCAGCAGCATTCGGATCCTCCGGCCCGGCTGGCCAGATCCGCCCGCCGGTGTCGCCCGAAGCGCGTCGCACTTCAGGTCTTTGTTTTTGTGCCTGCCGTTGCCCCAAAACCGCTGCACACTTTTGGGCGGCGTGCACTAGTTAGGAACGAAACCGCCCGGCCGCCATAGTCACGGCGGCAGGGCGTTCGAAAAAGACTGATATGTCGCTCAGGCCTTGGCGGCTTTGAGCTCGTCGATCTTGGCGCAGAGGTTCTTCAGCACGAAATATTCTTCGGTGGAAACCTTGCCCTCGTTGACTTCCTGCGTCCACTTTTCGAGCGGGATCTTGATGCCGAATTCCTTGTCGATCGCAAAGACGATGTCGAGGAAATCGAGGCTGTCGATACCGAGGTCGTCGATCGTATGGCTCTCCGGCGTGATCGTGGCGCGATCGATCTCGCTGGTTTCTGCAATAATGTCGGCAACTTTATCGAATGTAGCGGTCACGCGCTGTACCTCATGAAATGACGATTTAAACCCCCTCATAGGCAAATCCATTTCAAAAGCCAATGCTTTCATCCCGGCGTTGCGGCAATTTGCCGATCGGGTGTTGCCTAAACAGCAATGGAAACCGGGCTCTGGGAAGCCCGGCACGGCCACAGGCACCGAAGGAGCGTTCCGCCGCCAGAAAGAAGAGCCTTCCGAATCAAGCGGTCGAAAGCTGCCGCAGGGCGGAGTGCCAGGAACATTGGCATCGGGACTTTGACCTGAATCAAATCGTCCTCCCGGCTATTTGATAATCATCAAGCCGCGCCGGAATCCACGATCGTCGCGCAATCGGTCGGGCACGTCCCGGGGATGTTGAGGGGACCAGGACATGGATGTCGCAAGCAGTGAGGTTTTCGAGGCAGTCATTCCCCTCGCCTGCCGCTCCTGCCAGGCGCGGCACGGCGTCGTCTGCGGCGCCTTGTCGAACAGCCAGCTGAAGGAACTCAACCGCCATTCGCTGCGCCGCAAGGTCGAGGCCGGTTCCGAAATCATCGCTCAGGGCGCGGAAAGCTCCTTTTATTCGAACATCATGCGCGGGGTGGTGAAGCTCTGCAAGGTGATGCCGGACGGACGCCAGCAGATCGTCGGCCTGCAATTTGCTCCCGATTTCGTCGGCAGACCCTTCGTGCGTGAAAGCACACTGTCGGCCGAGGCTGCGACCGATGCCGAAATCTGCGTCTTCCCCCGCAACCTGCTCGACCGCATGATCTCCGAAACGCCGGCACTCCAGCGCAGCCTGCACGACCAGGCGCTGAAGGAATTGGATGCCGCACGCGAATGGATGCTGACGCTCGGCCGGCGCACGGCGGAAGAGAGGGTCGCAAGCCTGCTCCATCTCATCGCCACTCACGCCGAGCCGCAGACGGCAACGAGCGCCGCCTTCGACCTGCCGCTATCGCGCGCCGAGATCGCCGATTTCCTCGGGCTGACGATCGAAACCGTCAGCCGTCAGATGACCAGATTGCGCAAGCGGGGCGTCATCGTGATCGAAAACTCCAGGCACATCGTCATCCCCGATATGGATGAGCTGGAGAGAATTAGCGCGTGATGACCGGCCACACGGTGATACCGGGGCTAGCGCGGCGCATAACCCGTTGGGTTAGCGCGTGATGACCACGCGGGTATTGGCAAGACCGGCCTGCCGCGCCAGCGAGAAGAACTCCGCAGCATTGTCCGGATGCAGGCGGACGCAACCATGCGATGCCGGCGTGCCCAGGCGCTTCAGGTCGTAGGTGGCGTGAACGGCGTAACCGCCGTTGAAGAACACGGCGTAGGGCATCGGCGCATTGTCGTATTTGCGCGAGCGGTGATCGCGCGACAGCCACTTGGCACTCCACGAACCGGTCGGCGTGACATAGCCGTTGCGCGCGGTCGAAACCTTCCAGCGATACTTCACCCAACCGTTCTCGGTGACGGTCATCGTCTGCTTGCCGATGCTGATATTGGCAACCAGGGTTGCTGCCTCGGCGGCAGCGGGAGAAAATTGCAGCAATAAACTTGCGGCCGCGGCCGCCAAAATCGTCTTCATGATAACCCCTCTTCGCACGCGCACAGTTTTAACTGCGCCCTCACGATAGAGAGACTACGGCAATACTTATTATATAGCTTTAACCCGAATGGTAATCACAATTCTAACAGGCAAAGCGGGAAGCAAGCCGCACGCAGCGGGGCTGGCTTACTGGAGCTTGCGCGCCGCCGAAGGCTGCTTGAGCCGCTGATAGGCCTTGTTCATCTTCTCGCGGATCGCGGCCATCGTGCCGAGATTATGCCCGCAGGCTGCACAGGTGATGATATCGGTCTCCCGGATCTCTTCCCGCTCGAACCTCATCTTGGTGCTCTTGCACTTCGGGCACGGTAATTCAACCTGAACTGACATGGCTCTCTTTCTGCTCTGAGATATGAGGCGCTTCGCATAAACCTTTGCAGGTGATGTGTCCACCGGGGCGTTTATACCGTGTGGCCACCCCCCTCTGTCCTGCCGGACATCTCCCCCACAAGGGTGGAGATTGGCAAGAGGTTGGACCATCGTTCCCTCGCTGCGTAGCGCAGCAGCTATACGGTAGTTGTTGGGGAAACCATCGCGCCCAGCCAATCTCCCTCCTTGTGGGGGAGATGTCCGGCAGGACAGAGGGGGGTGCCACACGGCATAACCCTAAAGAAGGCACAGGAACAACCCAAACGTCATTCCCGTCAGCACCATGCAGCTTGCATAAAACACCGCGACACCATCCTCGATGTCACCTGAGGTCGCCACCTCCCGGCCGGGATTGTTGATCATCGGCTCGGCCACGATCACACCGCCATAGACGCGCGGCCCGGCGAGCTGGACGTTCAGTGCACCAGCCATTGCCGCCTCCGGCCGGCCGGAATTCGGCGAGCGATGCAGGCCGCCATCGCGCATCGCCACGCGGATCGCCTCGCGGCAGGCGCTGGCGCCGCGCCGGATCCAGGCGCCGGCCGCGATCAGCAGGATCGAGAGCCGCGCAGCCGGCCAGTTGGCGATATCGTCGAGCCGGGCCGCCGCCCAGCCGAAATCGATATATTTCTCCGATCTGTGGCCGATCATGGAATCGGCGGTATTCAGCATCTTGTAGACGAACAGTCCCGGCAGGCCGAAGACGGCATACCAAAGTGCTGGTGCTACGACGCCGTCGGAAAAATTCTCCGCAAGGCTTTCGATCGCCGCGCGGCAAACGGCCGGTTCGTCCAGCGTCTCGGGATCACGCCCGACGATACGGGAAACGGCGGCCCGGCCGCCGGCAAGCCCCTCGTCGCGCAGGGCGACGGCGACGGCCGCAACGTGGTCGGCAAGGCTTTTCTGCGCCAGGAAAATCGCCACCAGCCCGGCTTCCAGGAGGATTCCGACAAGACCGAACAGAGCGAAGAACCGGTTGAACACGAAGCCTGCGACCGCCGCCAGAAGCAGCAGCATCAGGATGGCGGCGACGCCGTTCATCCTGCGCTGGGAGCGCGTGAGGCTTGCCGGGTTGAGCTGCTGGTCGGCATAGGAGATCGCCGCGCCGAACATGGCGACGGGGTGGGGCAGCCGCGACCACAGCCATTGCGGATCGCCGACGATCCTGTCGAGCGTTAGCGCCAGAAGCAGCACGAGAAGGTTTTCGTCGATCGTCATCGCTCAAATCTCTGAAGGGCTTCGCGAAGCCGCCTGTCCGCCGCTGCATCGGGAGCAAGACCGAAACGCAGCCAATCCGGCGCATAGTCGAACTTGCGGACGAGAATATGATGCCGGCAGAGATGCGTGTAAATGTCGCCGGCTCGTCCATCGGCGACAAGGGTGAAGAGCGCCGTTCCGCCTGATATCCGCAAATCGGCGTCACTCAGCACTCCATGCAGGGCGGCGCTGCGTTCGCTGATACGGTGGCGGATCGCGGTCATGTCCTGGTTTAGCAGCGAATCGGCCAGCGACAGCGCCGGGCCGGAAACCGCCCAGGGACCGAGCCACTCCTCGAAACGCTCGAGAATATCGCCTCGGGCAATCGCAAAACCGAGCCGCAGACCGGCAAGCCCGAAGAACTTGCCGAAGGAGCGGAAGATCACCAGGTTCGAAAGCTCGTCTGCGCGAGCAGCAAGGCTCAGCGCCGGATCGGCATCACAGAAAGCCTCGTCGACGACGAGCAGGCCATTTTGCGATTTCATCCTGTCGTGCAAGGCAATCAGCATCTCGACCGGCCAGGTCCGCCCGTCCGGATTGTTGGGATTGACCACGACGGCAAGCCTGTGCCGCTCACCGATAGTAGCGATATCGCCGACCGCATCGACGGCAAAACCGGCCGAGGCGAAAGCCCGCGCATATTCCCCATAGGTCGGAAACACCACGGCAATTCTATTGTCCGTCACGGCGACCCCGTGGTCCCTCGCGGCAACATGCCCGGCCGGCGCGATCAAACGCGGCAGCAGCTGGATCACGGACTGCGTGCCGGGCACCGGCAATGGCAGAATTGTGCCGCAGCCATAGTAATCGCGCGCCGCCCGACTCGCCGCCTCGATGAGATGTCTGTCCGGCAGCCGGTGCCAGACCCTCGCGGGGATTTCCGGCAGGGCGACGGGGCACGGATTGATGCCGGTGGAAAGGTCGAGCCAGTCTTCCGGCCTGCCACCGAACGCAGCTGCGGCCATGGTGACGCCGCCGCCGTGCGCGATCGGTGCGCTCATGCGGCAACTCCGGCAAGATCGATCAGATGCATGTAGGACCCCGCCACCTGATCGCGCCTGAGACCGGCGGCACCGAGATCGGTTCCGAGCGCATCTTGCGTCGCAAACAGCCGCTTCCCCTCACCCTCTGAGACGACGGTGGAATAGTGGAATTCATGCGCCGTCATCGTCCGGGCGAAAAAGGCACCGTCGAGCGGCGTCACCCGGCGATAGCCGAGATGGCGCTTGCGCTCTGCATAGCTGGTGACAACAGGCAGCAGGCCGAGCATTTCGTGGCGCTTTCCCCCCGCATCGATCAGCCCCTCGCCCAGCACCATATAGCCGCCGCACTCCCCATAGATGCGGATACCCCGCGCCGCTGCATCAAGAAGGCCAGCGCGGAAGGTCTTGGCTTCGGCCAGCCTCCCGGCATGCAGCTCGGGATAACCGCCTGGCAGATAGATCGCATCGGCATCGGCATCAGGCGCCTCGTCGGCCAGCGGCGAGAAGAAGGAGATCGCGGCACCGCGCCGCCGCCAGCCAAGCAGCATATGTTCGTAGGAAAAGGCAAAGGCGATGTCGCGCGCCACCGCGACGCGGGCGCCGAGCGGCATCAGCCGGTCGATATTGGCGGCCGACGGCCGGTTGAGCCCCTGCCTTGCGATACGTAGCAGGAATTCGAAATTGCACTCTTCGGAGACGGCGTCCGCCGCATGATCGATGAAATTCTCAAGGGTGGCATGTTCGCCAGCCTGGACGAGACCGAGATGGCGCTCCGGCAGCGAAAGCGCTTTGTCGCTGCCGATGACAGCGACGATGGGCATGCGGATCGCCTCCAGCGCCTGACGCAGCATCGCCTCGTGCCGGTCGCTGCCGACCTTGTTGAGGATGACGCCGGCGACGCGCACATCGGCGCGGAAACCGGCAAAGCCGGCAACCAAAGGTGCGACCGACTGCGACATGCGCGACGCGTCGACCACGAGCACAACGGAAAGGCCGAGCTGGGCGGCAAGATCGGCCGCCGTTCCCTTGCCGTCGGCCGCTCCGTCGAAGAGCCCCATCATCGCCTCGACGACGAGAATGCGGTCGCCGGAACGGTGGAGCGTGCCATTCGCCGAGATCAGCTCCGGACGCATCGCCCAGGGGTCGAAATTCAGGCAGGGCGTGCCGCTTGCCGCCGCATGAAAGGCCGGATCGATATAATCGGGGCCGGCCTTGCCGGGCGCGACCGCGACGCCGCGACGCCGAAGCGCTCTCAAGAGCCCGAGCGTCACCGTCGTCTTGCCGGCACCGGAGGAAGGAGCTGCGATCAGGAGGCCGCTCATATCAGCACCTTGCCGGGCCGGCTGAACGGATCGGGTTGCAGGCGCCTGCCCGCCAAGGCGCCGAGCCAGTCGAGCGAGGCTCTAAGCCGCACCACCTCGCCGACGACGACCACCGCCGGCGGCTCGATCCCGGCGGCGGCGATGGCCTCCGGGGCATCGCCGAGCGTTGTCTCCAGCACCTGCTGCCGGCCGGTGGCGGCATTGCAGACGAAGGCGACGGGTTCGGATGGCGACCGGCCGGCGGCGATGAGATTGGCGCTGATCTCGCCGATATGCTTCATCGCCATATACATGACGATGACGGGCGAGCCGCGGCCGATCGCGTCCCAGTCGATCCTGTCGGGCACGATGCCGGAGGAATCATGGCCGGTGAGGAAGGTGACGGCGTGGTTGATGTCGCGATGCGTCACCGGAATGCCCGCATAGGCGAGCCCCCCGATGCCGGCGGTGATGCCCGGCACGATGCGGAAAGGGATATTGTGCTCGACCAGCATCAGAGCCTCTTCGCCGCCGCGGCCGAAGACGAAGGGATCACCGCCCTTCAGCCGCAGCACCTTTTTGCCGGCGCGCGCCAGTTCTACCAGCCGGAGCGAAATATCGCGCTGCTTGGCCGAGGGCTTGCCGCCGCGTTTTCCGGCATATTCGATTTCCGCGCCGGGGTGCGCGAGCTTCAGACAGTCTTCGTTAACAAGCGCGTCGTGGACGATCACATCGGCCTCGACGAGACCCTTTGCGGCAAGCAGCGTCAGCAGGCCCGGATCGCCCGGACCGGCTCCAACAAGCCAGACGCTGCCCGGCTCCAGCGCCGGCAGATGGGAGAATGCGCTATTCAACATTTTGTTGATCTAGGCCCAGCAGTCGCCAAGGTCAACGCCGCCTGCGCCGGCTCACTTGAAGTTGCTGAAATTAAGATGACTCACTTTGCAAACAGGTGGATTCGATCTCGCAAGAAAGCGGCGCAACAATATGAATATATTATAATATATCCAAAATGACCATACACGACACCGACTGCTAAAAAAGCCGCCTAGCCCTCCTTCGTCATGCTCGGGCTTGTCCCGAGCATCTGCAATGGGTTGATACGGAGCAGATCCTCGGCACAAGGCCGAGGATGACGCTGAGAAAAAACGAGACCGGTCAACAAGCTCACGCCTGCCGTAGCCGCACGTTCAGCCGCGAAGCAGCGTGTCGCGGATCAGCTCGACTACTTTTTCGGACTCGATCCCGGTAGCGACGACCTGGCTCGGCAGCCCATCCCAGTCGCCCGGCGGGAAGCGGCGGCCATCCGCCTTGACGACTGTCTGGCCGTCGGCAATGCCGCCGCAGACGACGCGCACCGCGCCCGTGATCGTCTCGAACAGTTCGGGCGCCACGACATAGACCGAGGCGCAGCTGTCATGCACCATCATGCCGTCCTCGACCGCGTGCTTGTAGAAATCGATGTAGTGCTGCGACAGCGCATCGAGCTGCTTGACCGCCTTGTCGCCCCTGACGGCCATCTCGCCGAGATAGCCGCGGCTCATCGTCGTGATCGAGGTGACGTCGAGACCGATCACGACGACCTTCCACGGCGCGGTCATCACGATGTCGGCGGCCTCGGGATCGCCATGGATATTGGCTTCGGCAACCGGCGAGACATTGCCCGGCACATAGAAATTGCCGCCCATGATGACGACGTCCTTCACCAGCGTCGCGATCTCAGGGTCTTCCTTCAGCGCCAGCGCCAGATTGGTCATCCGCCCCACTGCCACGAGCCGCACTTGGCCGGGATTGGCGCGCACCGTATCGATGATGAAGCGATGCGCCGTGCGCGGATCGAGCGGCAGGTCGATCGTCTCGGGCACTTCGATGTTGCCGAGGCCATTGTCGCCATGCACCACGGCCGGCCATTCCCGCTCTGCGCGCGTGGGATCGATGGTGACGCTGGCGCCCTTGGCGACAGGTGCGGCAATGTTCCATTCGCGCTTGAGGAAGAGCGCATTTCGCGTCGTCGTCTCGACCGAGGCATTACCGAAGACCGTCGTGATGCCGATCAGATCGATCTCGGGATGGCGGTGCAGGAAAAGAAGCGCCATGGCATCGTCGACGCCCGGGTCCGTGTCATAAATGACCTTGTGCATTGATATCCTCTGCAGAGCAATTCCAGCAAAAGTGCGTGAGCGGTTTTGCGCCCGGAATCGCGTTAAACAAGATGTGAATCGCCGGCATGCCGGATGGCGCCGCAACGTCCCGCCACCATAACGCCCGTCAGGTTTTCTGCAACCCGATCCCGGCAATCGCCGCCGTCGCATGCGCGGATTTGATCTTGCCGAGCACCAGCTCCGCATCCGCGCCAAGTGCGGCAAGGGCCGCCGATTCGGCCACTCCATGGCAGCCGACGCTGATAAAGACGATCTCCGAGGGATTTTTGAGCCGCGGCGTTTCCTCTTCCAGCCTCGGCGCATCGAAGAAGACGGCAGGCACGGAAAAATGTGCCGCAACGGCAAGGATTGCCGCCTCCTCCCTGCGGCTCTCGATCGAAGCAACGGCGGCAAGCTCGGCCCCGGCGATGCCGGCCGCATCGAGCGCCTCGATCGCAAGCGCCAGCACCTCGGCGGCCGGCGTCCCGCGCTCGCAGCCTAGCCCGAGCACATGGCATCTCGCCCTATCGAAGGAAATGTCGTTCATGGAAGCCGTCGAATGCGCCCTCGCTGTGTCCTTGCAGCCATTGCAGCTTGGAGCGGGAAATGCAACAAGACCGTTGAAAGCCTGTCTGGAATAGCATCTTGCCTGACATTGCCCTCCATCTGCTTCTGCTGCTTTGCGCGGCTGCCTTCTTTGCCGGTTTCGTCGATGCCATTGCCGGCGGCGGCGGCCTGATCACCGTTCCCGCCATGCTGATCGCCGGCATACCGCCGCTGCAGACGCTCGGCACCAACAAGGTGCAATCGATCTTCGGCGCCGCCTCGGCAACCCTGGCCTATGCCCGCAAGGGCCATGTGCAGCTTCAAGAACAGCTGCCGATGGCGCTGATGGCCGTCATGGGCGGAGCGATCGGCGCTGCCCTCGCAACCATCGTGCCAGGACAGGTGCTGCGGGCGATCATGCCGGTGCTGCTGCTCGCGATCGCGATCTTCTTTGCCGTCAAGCCGAACCTCAACGACCTCGACAAACACCGTCTCATTACGCCCTTCGCCTTCGGCCTGACGCTGGTGCCGGCCATCGGCTTCTACGACGGCGTTTTCGGCCCCGGCACAGGCTCCTTCTTTATGCTGGGCTTCGTCACACTCGCCGGATTCGGCGTGCTGAAGGCCACTGCCCATACCAAGCTTCTGAATTTCGGTTCGAACCTCGGCGCGCTGATCGTCTTTGCAAGCTTCGGCGCGATCCTCTGGAAGATCGGCCTGCTGATGGGTGTCTGCCAGTTTCTCGGCGCCCAGCTCGGCTCACGGCTTGCCATGCGCATCGGCGCAAAGCTCATCAAGCCGCTGCTCGTCATCGTCTGCGTCGCCCTTGCGATAAAGCTTCTCGCCGATCCCGCAAATCCGCTGCGTGTCTGGATCGGACTCTAACCAATCGCCTTTCATTACCTCTGGCGTAATTGATAGGGTGCACCGCCTTCGCCCATGATCGCCCTGCCTGGAATTGACGGGCGATCAAAAGGAGATGACCCGATGAACGACGCAAAGACCACCGCCGAGCGCTACCTCGCCATCTGGAACGAGACGGATGCAACGCGCCGCCGCGCTCTCATCGCCGAGAGCTGGGCCGAAGCGGCAACCTATGTCGATCCGCTGATGCGCGGGGAAGGCCATGAGCAGATCAATTCGCTGGTCGAGGCCGTCCAGAGCCGCTTCCCCGGCTTCCGCTTCGATCTGATCGGCACGGCCGATGGCTACGGCGACAACCTGCGCTTCTCCTGGGGCCTCGGCCCTGAGAACGGCGAAGCGCTGATCAAGGGCACGGATTTCGCCGAGCTCGAAGACGGCAGACTGAAATCCGTCCGCGGCTTCATCGACCAGCTGCCGGAAGCCGCCTGATGAACCCGGCCGCCCGCTCTCTCGGAGATCACCTGCGCGAATGGCGCCAGCGCCGCCGTATGAGCCAGCTGGATCTCGCGCTCGAAGCCGATATTTCCCAACGGCACCTGAGCTTCATCGAGAGCGGGCGCGCGACCCCGAGCCGCGAAATGCTGCTGCATCTGGCCGAGCGTCTGGACGTACCGCTCCGCGACCGGAACCCGCTGCTGCTGGCGGCGGGTTTCGCCCCGGTCTTTGCCGAACGCAAGCTGGACGATCCGGCCCTTGAGCCGGCGCGTCGCGCCATCGACATGGTGCTGAAAGGCCACGAACCCTTCCCGGCCATCGCCATCGACCGTCACTGGACCCTTATTGCCGCCAACGCCGCCATCACGCCGCTGCTCGAAGCGGTTGTCGATCGATCGCTGCTGGAGCCACCCCTCAACGTGCTGCGCCTCAGCCTGCATCCGCAGGGCCTTGCCCCTCAGATCGCCAATCTCCCGGAATGGCGCGCCCATCTTCTCGACCGGCTGCGCCAGCAGATATCGGTCTCCGGCGACCCGGTGCTGGAAAAGCTGTTGAAGGAGCTGCTCTCCTACCCCGCGCCCGAATCCACTGGCGAGACCCATGCCGACCATGCCGGCATCGTCGTTCCACTAACGCTGTCGACGAAAGCCGGCCTGCTCTCCCTCATCTCGACAACGACCGTCTTCGGCACGCCTGTGGATATCACCCTGTCGGAACTCGCCGTCGAATCCTTCTTTCCGGCCGATCCGGAAACGGCCGCCATCCTGCGCAGCCTCGCCCTCAACTGACACTCGCAAGCCTCGGACGGATCTCAATCAGCCGGCCGATGCGGCGGTGAAAACCGCCAGCTGAGCGTCGAAAGCACGCTTGAACGCCGGCCGCGCTTCGCCGCGGGCGACATAGGCGGAGAGGTTCGGACTGGAGGCCTAGAACTCCACGCCCGGCTGCCCCTTGATTCCGGAGCGGAAGGGATGCTTGATCAGTTCCATCTCGGTCACCAGATCGGCAATCTCGATCAGCTCATCCTTGGCGTTGCGCCCTGTCAACACGACATGCGTCATATAGGGCTTCTCGGTCTTCAGGAATTCCACCACCTCGTTGATATCGAGATAGTCGTAGCGAAGCGCAATGTTGATCTCATCGAGCAGCACCATCGAATTGCGCTCGTCGCGGATCAGCTCCTTGGCCTTTTCCCAGGCGACACCCGCAGCCGCCACGTCCCGCGCCCGGTCCTGCGTCTCCCAGGTAAAGCCCTCGCCCATCGTGTGGAACTGGCAGACATTGGAGAAATGCTTCTCGATCAGGTCGCGCTCGCCCGTCCACATCGCGCCCTTGATGAACTGCACGACAGCCGAAGGCTTGCCATGGGCGATGTGGCGGAAAATCATCCCGAAAGCAGCCGACGACTTGCCCTTGCCCTTGCCGGTATGGACGATGATCAGGCCCTTCTCATCCGTCTTGGTCGCCATGATCTTGTCACGCGCGGCCTTCTTCTTCGCCATCTTCTCGGCGTGACGGGCATCGTCCTTCTCGGCTGGTACGACTGGCTCTTCGGTCATGGTTGGCTACCTGCTCTTTTCTTGCTTTCGTTGATATCAGTGAGATCGAATTGCGCGGAGTTGCTGAGCGGCGTCCAGAGCCCCCGCTCGATTGCCTCCATCAGCCGCTCCTTCATCTCGGAAAGCGCCGCCGGGTTCTTCTCGGCCATGAAATCGCGCACTTTGGGATCGCCGACGAAGGCCTGATAAACCGCCTCGAAATGATGATTGCCGACAGCACCGGTGGTCGCAGCAAAAGCGAAGAGGTAATCGACCGTCGCTGCAATCTCGAAAGCGCCCTTATAACCATGGCGCATGACGCCCTCGATCCATTTCGGATTGACGACGCGCCCGCGCACCACGCGCCCGATCTCTTCCTCCAGAGAGCGGATAACAGGCTTCTCCGGCCTGGAATGATCATTGTGGTAGATCGCCGGCCGCACCCCGCCAAGCTCTTCGGCCGCCGCCGCCATGCCGCCTTCGAACTGGTAGTAATCATCGCTGTCGAGCAGGTCGTGCTCGCGATTGTCCTGGTTCTGCACGACGGCCTGAATGGAGCGCAGCCGCTCCTCGAAGACCCCGCGCTCGGCCCGCCCCTCTTCACCCGCGCCATAGGCATAACTGCCCCAGACGAGATAGGCTTCGGCAAGATCGGCCCGCCGCTCCCAGTCCTTCTCGTCGATCAGCGCCTGCAGGCCAGCGCCATAGGCACCGGGCTTCGACCCGAAGATACGATACCCCGCCCGCTTTGCCGCGGCCTTCTCGTCGAGCCCGGCTGCGGCCAGCCGCGCCGCCTCGCCGCGCATGCGCCCGGCAATCGGATTGTCAGCCGCATCCTCGTCCAAAGCTCCGACGGCACGGATCGCCTTGTCGAACAGCGCGATCTGCTCCGGGAAGGCATCGCGGAAGAAGCCGGATATGCGCAGCGTCACATCCACCCGCGGCCGCCGCAGCATGGCGGGCGGAATGATCTCGTAGCCGGTGACGCGCCGCGAAGCCATGTCCCACACCGGCTTGACCCCGATCAGCGCCAAAGCCTGGGCAATATCGTCGCCGCCGGTACGCATGTTGGAGGTGCCCCAGGCCGTCAACCCGAAGGAGACGGGCCACTCCCCGTGATCCTGCACGTAGCGGCGGATCAGCAATTCCGCGGATTTTTTCCCAAGCTCATAAGCCGCCGGTGTCGGCACTGCCCGGCTGTCCACCGAATAGAAATTCCGCCCCGTCGGCAAGACGTCCGGCCGCCCGCGCGTCGGCGCGCCGGAGGGGCCAGGCGGCACGAAACGGCCATCGAGACCGCGCAGCAGACTGGTAATCTCCGCCGGGCCGCTGGCAAGGATGGAGGGTTTCAAGCGGGCCTCGATTTCATCCAACACGGCTTTGGTTTGGGACCAGAGGGTTGGGCATTCCAATTCCCCGGAAACGAGCTTGGCGGCGAGCAGCTCGATGCGCTCGACGGTGTCGCCGTTCGTGCGCCAGGGGGCGTCGAGGAGGTCGATAAGGATTGGCGGCCTTGGGCCAGCCCAAGGGGCGGCCATGTCGCAGTCGAGAGGATCGAAGGGACACTGAAGTGCGCGACTCCCCTTCTCCCCAGCGGGGAGAAGGTGGCCCGAAGGGTCGGATGAGGGGGCCACAGACTCGGCTTCGCCTGCGCTCAGCCGCTCGCTCCTGACGTCGCTCGCCTCCTCATCTGTCCTGACGGACATCTTCTCCCCGCTGGGGAGAAGGGGGAAAGCCAACACATCCCCCGCAATCGACCGCTGCAAACTCGCATCTCCACCCTCACCCAGCCCGCGCGGCACCCGCGCCAGGGCCACGGTGAGATCCGTCAGCAGCCGCCCCTCGGGCGACACCCCGAACACATGCAGCCCATCCCGGATCTGCATCTCCTTGAGATCGCAAAGATAGGCATCGAGCTTCTTCAGCGCCTCGCCTTCACTCTCGCCTTTCGCAATCCCCGCGTCACGGTCCAGCCCGATATCGGTAACAAGCTCGAGGATTTGCCGGGACAGCAACCGGATACGCCTGGGATCACCGCCCGAGGCTTCGTAATATTCATCGACCAGCGCCTCCAGGTCCTTAAGCGGCCCGTAGCTTTCGGCCCGCGTCAAAGGCGGCGTCAGATGATCGATGATGACGGCGGCCGTGCGGCGCTTGGCCTGCGTACCCTCGCCGGGATCATTGACGATGAAAGGATAAAGATGCGGCAGCGGCCCAAGAATAGCCTCGGGATAACAGGCTTCCGACAGCGCCAGCGCCTTGCCCGGCAGCCATTCCAGATTGCCGTGCTTGCCCATGTGAATGACGGCATCGGCGCCGAACTCTTCGCGCAAAAAGGCATAGAAGGCGAAGTAACCGTGCGGCGGCACGAGATCCGGCGAGTGATAGCTCTCCTTCGGATCGATATTATAGCCACGCGCCGGCTGGATGCCGACGAGCAGGCCACCAAAGCGGGCAAAGGGCAGCGCGAAAGCGCCATCCCGCATATAGGGATCAGCCTCGGGATCGCCCCAGCGCGCCGTCACCTCATCCTGAATCTGACTGGGAAGAGACGCAAAGAAGCTCCTGTATCGACTCAGGGAAAGCCGCTCGCGCACCACCTTGCCATCGAAGCCGGAATTGGTCGGCCCCGCCATCAGATGCCGCATGAGCGCATCGCCATCGGCGGGAATATCGGCAATGGGATAACCGGCCTCCGTCATCGCCCGCATCACCTCGATCGTGCCGGCCGGCGTATCCAGGCCGACGCCATTGCCGAGCCGCCCGTCCCGGTTCGGATAATTCGCCAAGACAAGCGCAACACGCCGTTCCGCCGGCGGCCGCTGCCGTAGCCGCGCCCAGTTGGCGGCAAGATCAGCGACATAGGCCATGCGCCCGGCATCCGGCTCGCTGGATACGATATTGGCCTCGACCGCGGCATCGTAACGGGCGGCCGATTTGAAGGAGACGGCACGCGACAAAACGCGGCCATCCACCTCCGGCAGCGCGACATTCATGCCGAGATCGCGGGCCGAGAGCCCCTGCGACGAGGCCGCCCATGCCTCCCGCGACGAGGCCGAAAAGATCGTCTGCAGCACGACCGCGTCATTCGCCTCCAGCACCGTCGGCTCGCGATCGGCGCCCGGTGCGGAGACGGCAAAGCCCGTCGTATTGATGACAACATCGGGTTTAAGGTCGGCGAAGATGGATTCGAGGATGCCCTTGGAAACGGGATCCTTGAGGCTGTAGGCAAAGACCGGCAGCGGGCGGAGGCCTTCCGCCTGCAGGGCTTCGACCAGGGCTTCGACGGGTTTTGTTTCGCCGCTTTGGACGAGGGCGCGGTAGAAGGCGATGGCGACGGTGGGGCGTTCCGTAAGTTCGAATCTCACCTCTGCCGTCGGCACGCCCGAGACAAGCCTCTCCCACTCTTCAACCCCAATCAACCCCCGCTCCGGCCACCAGATCCCCGCCTTCATCAACGGCGCAGCCGGCGCCGGCTTCTCCTCACCAGACAGCATTGCCGCCGCATAGGCCAGAAAGCCCCGCGCATTGGCATCCCCGCCCTCGATCAGGTAAGCCCACAACGCATTCAGATCCTCCAACGCCACATTCGAAAACGGCGTCAGCCCGGCATCCGGCTTGGAATCCCCAGGCAGCACCGCAATCAGTGCCCCGCTGCGCGCCGCCACCGCATGCAGCGCCTCCAGCGCATAGTGGAAATAGCTTGCCCCACCCAGCGCCCGCACGATGATCAGTTTCGCATGCCGCGCGGTCCGCTCGACGTAAGTATCGACCGACATCGGATGCTTCAGGCTCATCAGGCTCGCAAGCCTCAGCGAATACCCCGCCATCCCACCGGCATGAGCCGCGGCAATCGCCGCAAGCTCGGTGTCGGCGGCCGACAGGAACAGGATATCGCCCGGCGACTGGCCGAGGTCGATCGCCTCGTCCCCGTCACTGATCGTTCCCTGCTGGGCCAGAAGCAGATGCATTTAATATCCTCAGACGAGCGCTTCGATCGCCTTGCGCACCGCGTCCTGATCCATCTCGTGCAGGCCGATGACGACGAGGCGGGTGCTGCGGGCTTCACCCGGCGCCCAGGCGCGGTCGAAATACTGGTCGATGCGGGCACCCACGGCCTGCAGCTGCAGGCGCATGGGCTTGTCGGAGACATCGATGAAGCCCTTGAGGCGCAGCACATCATGCTCGGCGATGATGCCCTTCAGCTTCTCGACGAATGCTACCGTATCGGCGACCGCGCCAAGTTCGACGACGAAACTGTCGAATTCGTCGTGATCATGCGGCTCGCCATCCTCATGCTCCAGCTCGTGATGGGACTTGCGGTTGACGATATCGTCTTCGGTGCCGACACCGAGGCCGAGCAGCACGCTTGCCGGCACCTCGCCATTCCGGGCCTCGATCATCACGGGCTTGCGGACAATGCGCGAGGCGACCTCGCTCTTCACGCGGCCGAGCCCGTCGGCGTCGATGAGATCGGTCTTGTTCAGCACGATCAGGTCGGCGCAGGTCAGCTGATCCTCGAAAAGTTCTTCGATCGGGCTTTCATGATCGAGCGATTCATCCTCGGCGCGGCGCGCATCGACGGCATCGTGGTCGTCGGCAAAACGGCCGGCGGCAACAGCCGCGCTGTCGACGACGGTGATAACGCCGTCGACGGTAACTTCGCTGCGGATATCAGGCCAGTTGAAGGCGGCCACCAGCGGCTGCGGCAGCGCAAGTCCCGAGGTTTCGATGACGATGTGATCGGGGCGCTGGTCGCGCTCCAGAAGCTTGGTCATGGTCGGGATGAAATCGTCGGCCACCGTGCAGCAGATGCAGCCATTGGTGAGCTCGATAATATCGTCCTCGGTGCAGTTCTCCGCCCCGCAGCCCTTCAGCACATCGCCATCGACGCCGAGATCGCCGAATTCGTTGATGATGAGTGCGATCTTCTTGCCGCCGGCATTGGTAAGCAGGTTGCGGATCATCGTCGTCTTGCCGGCGCCGAGGAAGCCGGTGATGACGGTTGCGGGAATTTTCTGCTGCATGGAACTAACCCTTCATTTTCAGCGGCAGTCCTGCCGCGATAAAATAGACGTCGTCGGCATTGGCCGCGATCATTTGGTGCAGCCGGCCGGCATGGTCGCGAAATTGCCGCGCCATGCGGTTCTCGGGCACGATGCCGAGGCCGACTTCGTTGGAAACGATGACGAGCCGTGCCTTCGCTTGGGGCAACCAGGCGGCGAGCGCAACGGACTGGGCGATGATATCGCGCCCCTCCATCATCAGATTGGTGAGCCAGAGTGTGAGGCAGTCGACAAGAATCGCCCTGCCTTCGCCATCGATGGCCGTAAGCCGCTCGGCAAGCTCCAGCGGTTCCTCATGCGTGGTCCAGGATGGGCCGCGATCCGCCTTATGCTGGTCGATGCGCGCCTGCATTTCATCGTCCCACGCCCGGCCGGTGGCGATGTAATGACGCTCGAGGCCGGTCGCCGTGACGATGTTTTCGGCAAAACGCGATTTACCGGAGCGGGCGCCGCCGAGGATGAAGGTGGTGCTCATGCTCGGACGCCTTCTGCAGCGGAGGGTGTTGCACCCCCCTCTGTCCTGCCGGACATCTCCCCCACAAGGGGGGAGATCGGCAAGAGGCGAGACCATCGCCTTACGTCAGTTGTTTGGGGAGATCGTCGCCGCGATTCCATCTCCCTCCTTGTGGGGGAGATGTCCGGCAGGACAGAGGGGGGTACCGCATACTCGACGCACAAGGCCGAAAGCCCCACATCTGCCACCAAAGGCAGCGCCGAATTCAATCGTTCAGCCAAAACAACCTCCGTGCTGGCAGCGGGCCTCTTGCCCAGGGTTGGGCTTTTCGCCCGGCACGGGATGGCAGGTCTCCTGGCTCGCGGGTATCGGCCGCGACCGGGACGACCGTTTCCGGTCGCCCCTGATCGTGCCAGCGGATCTGCCTCGCCTTCCCGGCTGCATCTCGTGAAAAGGTGGACGATTCGTAGAAATAGAGGCGTCCGACCCCGGTTGATCACCATGCATTTCCAGTGGCTTTTCCGGCATCTCCTCCGCTCCGCCCGCCCGCACCATTGCGGGCTGCCGACGAAAAAGGCTCGATGCCGGATGCAAGACCCTGACCGCTCTACAGTCGCGGGGTCGGCTGTGATGAAAGCGCCCGGCTTGGGTCCGCCTCGTCACATTCCCTTTTCATCCGGAAAGCGTAACGCCGATCCGGAACCATCCGTTATATCCGATGATGGTCAGATGACCATCATCGTGGGATGGTCAGGCGACCACCCTTTATATCAAGGATGGTTAGGCAAGCTCCGGGGTGAAGTCAACCGGCCTTGGCACGCCGGAATGGCCAGCGAGCCGGCAGGCAAACGCCGACACGACTTACTCTACCTAAAATATCGTCATTTATCAGAGGCTTATGTCATAAAAATTTGTCTGGCACGCCGGCTTTTTGCCGCAATTGCATCGCAAGCGGACCCGGCCTTCACCCTTGACCCGGCCTCTCCCTGCCTAGTTGTCTAGCCATGCTCATGAAATTGGATCGGCGCCGTCTCCGCGCGCTGCGTGTTTTCCTCGATCCCGGCCGTTTGCGCGTTCTGACGCGACGCAGCGAAATCGGCCTGTCGTTGGCCGGCGCCGTCGTCGGCATCGCTTCGGGACTTGCCGTCACCGGCATGAGTTTCGTTTCGAACGAATTGCACCAGCTGATATTCGGCATAGCAGACAGCGAGAGGTTGAGTTCATCTGACATCGACGACAAGCTGCTGTTGCTGACCGCGCCCGTCATGGGCGGCGTCCTGCTCGGGCTGCTGCTCCTGGTGCTGGCGAAACGGCGCAAGAAGCCGATGGTCGATCCGATCGAGGCCAATGCCCTGCATGGCGGCCGTCTTTCCCTGACCGACAGCATCATCGTTGCCGTGCAGAACCTGCTCTCCAACGGTTTCGGCGCCTCCGTCGGCCTGGAAGCCGGCTATACCCAACTTGCCGCCGGCCTCGCCTCGAAATTCGGACTGAAGCTGCAGCTTCGCCGCTCGGACCTGCGCATCCTTGTCGGCTGCGGCGCAGCCGGCGCCATCGCCGCCGCCTTCAATGCGCCGCTGACCGGCGCCTTCTATGCCTTCGAGCTCATCATCGGCACCTATACGATCGTGTCGCTGACGCCGGTCGTCACCTCCGCCCTCGTTTCCACACTCGTCGCAAGGCTGCTTGCCGATGGCGATTTCACCATCGATATCGGCAGCTTCGGCTCGGTCGTGCCTGCCGATTATATCCCGGCGCTGCTGCTCGGCGTCTTCTGCGCCGGCGTCGGCATTCTTATCATGCAGGGCGTCGCCTTCATCGAGGAGGTGGCGCGCAAGAGTTCGATCGCGCCGCCCTTCCGCCCTGCTCTCGGCGGCATTATCGTCGGCCTTCTGGCGATGATCTCGCCGCAGGTGCTTTCGGCCGGCCACGGCGCGCTGCATCTCAATCTGTCGCGCGACGTCGCGATCCCGGCGCTGATCGGCCTCTTTCTCTTGAAGTCCCTCGCCTCAGCGATTTCGATCGGCTCGGGCTTCAGAGGCGGCCTGTTCTTCGCCTCGCTGTTCATGGGCGCCCTGCTCGGCAAGCTCTTTGCCTATTGCGGCCCCTATTTCGCCGCGACGACCCTGACGCCCGCCATCTATGCCGTGGTCGGCATGAGCTCGCTTGCGGTCGCCGTCATCGGCGGGCCGCTGACCATGACCTTTCTCGCGCTCGAAATCACCGGCGACTTCCCGATCACCGCGCTGGTGCTCGCCGCCGTCATCACCTCTTCGCTCGTTGTGCGCTCGACCTTCGGCTATTCCTTCGCCACTTGGCGCTTCCACCTGCGCGGCGAAAGCATCCGTAGCGCCCACGATGTCGGCTGGATCCGCAATCTGACGGTGGACAAGCTGATGCGATCAGACGTCAAGACCGCAAGATCGGGCATCTCTCTGGAGGAGTTCAAACAGGCCTTCCCGATAGGCTCGACCCAGCGCGTCATCCTCGTCGAGGAGAGCGACAAATATGCCGGCCTCGTGCTGGTGCCTGAGATCTACGCCAACCCGACGGACGCCCAGGACGAAGGCAAGGTGCTTGCCGATTTCATCCGATACCGCAACGATTTCCTGCAGCCGCAGATGAACGCCAGGCAGGCGGCGGCGATCTTCGATAAGAGCGAAAGCGAAGCGCTGGCCGTCGTCAACAACCTGATCGAACGCAAGGTGGTCGGTCAGCTCAGCGAAAGCCATACGTTGCGCCGCTACAGCGAAGAACTGGACCGCCGCCGCCGCGAAGTATCCGGCGAGATCTGAGCGGCCGCTACGATGCTGTGTCGACGGGCCTGAAGACATCAGCCCGCTTCGAAACCCCGCGCAGTTCGAACGAACCGAGATATTGGCAGGGCACGGCGCAGGTCGTCGCGAAGCTCTCCGACATCAGGAGCGGCTGCTCGAGCGTGCCGCAAAGCTTTTCAAGCCGCGAGGCCTCGTTGACCGCCCTGCCGATCACCGTGAAATCGAGCCTGCCCTGGGCGCCGACATTGCCGTAGAAAACCTCGCCGAGATGCAGCACGACGTCGACGCCGATATCGGGGCCGCCATTGCCCGCCCGCTCGCGATTGAGCGCCTCGTTTGCCTCCAGCAGGTTCCTTGCCGAAGCGAGGGCCGCCAGGCAGGCCTGTTGCGGATCGTCCGCATCCGTTGGGAAGATCGCCAGCACGCTGTCGCCCATGAACTTCAGGATCTCGCCGGAATTTTCCCCGACATGCCGGTCGATCAGATCGAAATGTTCGTTGAGAAAGCCGACGATCTCCTCCGGCTGATAGACCTCGGTCAAGGCGGTGAAATTCCGGAGATCGGCAAGCAGGATTGCGGCATTGATGGAACCGCCCATTCCCCTGCGGGTTTCGCCGGCGAGGATGCGCGCGCTGGTCTTCGCGCCGGTATAGACGGCGAGGATATCGGTGGCGGTCTTCGACGCCGCCACCCGGTAAGCCGCAAGCCCCAGCGCCGGCAAAAGCTGTTCGATGACCGCAAGCTGCTCGTCGGAAAATCCGCCCGGCGCGTCGCTGGTCAGGGAAACAGCGAGCCCGCGCAGCGCCACCTCCTTCGGAAATTCGAAAATGCGGATAACGTGGTCGGTGCCGCCGGCCTGCGCGAATTCGTTGAGCTCGGTATAGTTGAGGCCCTCGTCATTCGCGAGGTTCCATCGCCCCGCTTTTTCGTCGCGGCTCAAAAGATAGAATGTCGGTGTCTTCTCGAAGCTGCGCTCCGTTTCGCTCCCGTGCTCGGCGGCTTCGAGAATTGTTGCAGCGCCCCGCGCGAAATTGGCCGAAACGCCGCGATACATCGGATGGATGGACGGCATTCTGATGCTCGCCCGCCAGATCGGAAATCCGTCGGCAATCAGCCGCTCGCACAGACCGGTAATGAGATCGCCGATATGCTCGCTGGTGATTCCCTGCTCTATAATCCACTGAATATGATCGTTAATTTTTGAAACCTCCGCATCGGGCCGAGAGCCGGAGAAGCCGTTTTCACGATCGAGGCTCGGCACCGGGAACCGCAGGACAGGCGCTGAAAAAGCCATGTCGCGCATGCCATTCATTAGCCTGCTTCGCGTCACGATACTACTCCCAGGCGAATGAGGGGATGCGGAAATCGAGGCCGAAATTACGGATGGCAGAATGCTTCCGCTTCCGCGCCGTCAGCGAAAACGGCTCCAATCTGCCTCTTGGGAGGCAATGAAAGGGATCTGGCCTCTCGACACCGCAATGTCCTTCAGCATGTGATCCGACAAGGCGCCAAGCCTATTTTCCGCCGACCGGCGATGCCTCCAGATCATGAGCACTCGCAGGACGGAAATCGGCAGCAGTAATGCTTTGCATATTCGAAGATTCAGCACGCCGGATGGGAAATTCCCGTTCATCATATCCTCCAAGAAAAGGCGCGACTGACCGCGCGAAGCCAGAAGGGAACCAGCCGGCGCCCCGTTCGCCGGCTGGTTCCCGCCGCTGACACACGTCGCGATCGCAAAACGCCGCATGCCTTTGCGCGCCTCCTTAGCGATCTGCCGAGTGAGGGCCGATGAGGGTCGTGACCTCGGTGACGCGGTCCGCGGGAAAGCCACCCTTTTCCGCGTGCCGATAGACCGCTTCTGCGCTTTCGGCCTCGTGGATGCAGTACATCTTGTCCCCGGTCACATAGCTGGTGATCCAGCTATAGGGTTCGCCGAGGGCGGCCACCACGGCGTTGGATTTCGCCGAGATTTCCCGCAGGGTTTCCTTGTCCATGTCCCCGAGACCCGGAATATTTCGTTCGACGACGAATTGCGGCATTGTTTCATCCTTCTCTGATGCTGGAGTGGCTCGGTCAGCCGTGCGCATGCCGGCAGCTGACGTCGGGATTCATGTCGGCAAAGGGTCCTTTCGGATTGTCCTTCCATGCCCAGACATGCAGCTCGTAGAAGGCCGGAAGCCCGTAGCGGTTCGGTGCGTTCGTGAAACTGAACAGCTGACCGCCGAGATTGGCGGGACCTTTCGTCGTGATGTATTCGACGGCAACGAGCTTCATCTTGCCGTGTTCGTCAGGCTCGTACATCACGGCCTCCGGCTTGGAGAGATCAATGGCCTCGTCCTTGATGAGGTCGGCGTTGACGTAGTGGATGCCCATCGCGCCTCCGTCTATGCCGCTGGTGCACGGGATCGGCGAATAGCCTTCCCTGGCGGCCTGGTTGACGTCCCGGAAGCGTGCATTGGCCTCCCGGACCTGTTCCGGCAAACCGGTGCCGCCGCCGAGCGCCACCGCCGGAAAAGCTGCCATCATGAGAAGCGCCGCGATCGGCGCTTTTGTCGCTTTCATGAAGATTGTCCTCCAATTTCTGGTTGTCCAGACCGATGCAATCCGGCCGGCAATGCGTTGTAGAAAATCCGCACGATGAAACATCTCCCGCATGGGGGATGAAATCTGACACAAATGCCGGGAATGACGGCGCCTATGCCCGCGACGGTTGACCGCGCCGGCCAGGCTGATGCAGGATCGCCGCCATGGAACAGCAACTGTCGGAAATCATCGGATCTATTTATGATTGCGTGGCCCGGGAGGATGCCTGGCCGAATGCTCTGCGTCTGATCAACAGGCAGGTGAACGGTTTTCTCACGACGCTTGCCGTCTTCGACACCACGACCCGTTCCGCGCGGCTGGCTCAGATCGCCTGCGACGACGCGGAAGCGGTCCGCGCTCTCGTCGCGCATGCGAAGGACGTCCCGTTCTTCCACCTCCTCCACCGAATGGAGATCGATCAGCCGGATACGCTGGAGCGGATGTTTTCCCTCTACGGGGCCGATGGCGAAACCGTCTGGAAGAGCGGCGCGCTATACCAGAACTTTCATGCCAGATACGGGGTATTGAATTCGATCGACATGGCCGTGCTGAAGCGCCCCACCCGCGTCGGAACCATCAATATTTCGGTGCAATACGAACCGAGCGAACGGCGCGTTTTCGACATCGTCGGGCTGCTCGGCCCGCATATCCGCCGTGCCGTGACGATCCACGACATGTTCGAAATGGAGCGTGCAGAAGCCGCGGTCCTCCGGGAAGTCATCGACGCTCTCGAGCATGCGGTCTTCATCGTCGCCGAAGACATGACGATCCTCTTCGCCAACGATGCCGCCGAAGCACGGCTGCGCGAGCAGGAGGTGGTCCACGCGCTTTCCGGTAGGCTCGCCACTCGCTATGCCTATGCGGGCGCCGCCCTTTCCAACGCCGTGGCGCTTGGCGCGCGCGACGAAATCAGCCTCGCGGCCGCTGGCATCGACGTTCCCCTTGCTTCAGCCGAGCGGCCGGCCGTCGCCCACGTTCTGCCTCTGCAGCGGCGCGCCGAAAAAGGACGCTTCGAAAGCCGGGCAGCCGCGGCGATCTTCCTCGCCGCGGCTGGAACGGTGATCCAATCAGCCGTCGAAGCCATCGCCGCGCTGTTTGCCCTGACGCCTGCCGAACGGCGCGTCGTCGGCTATGTCTCCGAAGGCATGACGCGATCCGAGATTGCAAATGCGCAGGGTGTCGCCGACGGCACCGTGAAATCCCAGCTCGCCGCCATCTACGACAAGACGGGAGCAGAGGACCAGCGCAGCCTGCAGCAGTTGGTCCGCGACCTGAGCCCACCCGTCAGGCGCCCGTAACCTCCAGTCGCTCACATCCTGACCGTCATTCCGCCGTCGACGGTCAGCACGTGGCCGTTGACGAAAGAGGCCGCACGGCTTGCGAGAAACAGCGCCGCGCCGGCGATCTCGTCAGGGCGTCCCCAGCGCTGAACCGGAATGCGCTGGCGCACGAAGGGCATCAGTTCCTCGTTCTCAGCCATCGCAGCGTTCGTCTCGGTGGCGAACCAGCCGGGCGCAATCGCGTTGCTGGTGATGCCATGCGGGCCGAATTCGACCGCCATGCCCCGCATCAGGCCGGTCAGCCCCTGCTTGGCCGCCGGATAGACGCAGTCACCGGGCATTGCGACTTGGCCGCTGATTGAGGTCACCGCAATCAGACGGCCGTAATTGCGCCGCTTCATCAGCACGGCCGCGTCGCGCGAAAGCGTCATCGCGGCGGCGAGATCGGTGCGCAGCAACTCGATGATGGCATCGTCGTCGAATTCGGCCAGCGGCCGCCTGTCGCGGACGCCGACATTGTTGATCAAAATATCCAGGCGACCATGACGCCTTTCGATATCGGCCATGACAGCACGCTGGGCCTCGCGATCGGCGACGTCGAACACCGCAGCCTCGGCCGTACCGCCTGCGGCGCGAATGGTCCTTACGGCATCCTCCAGCGTTGCGGCCGTGCGTCCGCTCACGACGACATGCGCGCCGGCTTCTGCCAGGGCGCGTGCCATCTCGAAGCCCAGACCACGACCGCCGCCGGTCACCAGCGCCACCTGATCCGCTAGGGAAAATCTGTCCAATATGCTCATGGTCATCGCTCTCAACCGGGTCTGACTCGACAATTAATGGACTCAGTCAACTAATTTGACAAGTGCGCAACCGCAGTCGGTAAACACCAGTTCCCTGCTTCGAGCATCACTTCTTTCAAAAGACCCACTCCTTCATTCCTGTGCTTGTCACAGGAATCCTGTGTATTGGAACTGTGGTAGAAGGGTTGCGGGCGGAAAGCCGTCGGAATCCTGGTCGTGAGAGACCGTTTGCTGGCTCTTGGTCCTCCGCCCGCTTTCGATATCCCAACCTGAACAGTTGATAGAGGCCGTTGCCGCGGACCTCGTAGCACAGGATGAGGCTTGCCATGGTACACCCTGTTTTCATCGGATGCGACGTCTCCAAGGCGCATCTGGATCTTTTCGACGCTCAGACGCAGAAGCATATCCGCATCGACAACACGCCTGTTTCCATTGCTGGCTGGCTTGCAACCCTGGAGGGACGCGATGTCACTGTCGTTCTGGAGGCGACCGGACGTTACGACAGACTGCTGTGCGTCGCGCTGGAAGAAGCCCAGCGGCCCTATTGCCGGGTCAATCCGGCCAGAGCCCGCGACTTTGCCAAGGCGCTCGGCCTTCTGGCCAAGACCGATGCGATCGATGCACGGCTGCTGGCGCATATGGGGCAAACGCTCTCTCCGCCGGTCAACGTGCCGCCCGATCCGTTGCACCGGCATCTGGCCGACCTGCATGGCCGGCGCGATCAGCTGGTGGCCATGCGCCAGCAGGAACGCGTCCGCATTCACAATGCCGATCAAAGCCAGCATGCCAGCATCGAAAGCCATATCGCCTGGCTCGACGACGAGATCGCCCGCATCGAGAAAGCCTGCCATGAACACGTGCGGGCAGATCAGGACATGAGCGAGCGGAATAAAAGGCTTCGCTCCATACCAGGCATCGGACCGGTGACGGCCTTCACACTGCTTGCCCATATGCCGGAACTCGGTGGCCGCTCGCCGAAAGCCATGGCCGCACTTGCCGGCCTTGCGCCCTTCAATGCCGACAGCGGCACCTTGCGTGGCCAGCGTCATATCCGTGGCGGGCGAAAGCGCGTGCGCGACGCGCTCTACATGGCCGCGCTCGTCGCCTACAGGATGAAGTCGCCTTTCGCCAGGACGGCCCAAACGATGATGGCAAAGGGTAAACCCCTCAAGGTCATCTTCATCGCCATCGCCCGCAAAATCCTCGTCACAGCAAACGCTTTGCTCAGGGACAAGACGATGTTTCAGACGACCTGACAATACAGTTGCCAGCCACGGCGCGTCCGCGCCGTGAATGATTCTTTCCCAAGCAAGGTGTCTCTCGCGCCCAAGGACCTGGGCGCACTGGATTCCTGTGACGAGCACAGGAATGAGGAGGAAAGGTTAGGCGCCTCTGATCAACCGTATATACCGTAGGGGACAGCCTTCCAGCCGGCGCAAGACGGGGCGGCAATCCCCCGGCGCATTCCATCCCTACTCCAGCAACCCCGCAAGCCAGCGCGCATCGAGGTGCCGTTCCAATTCCCGAGCGATCTCGTCGAGCGCCTGTTCGACGCTCTCGCGGTAATTCCTCTGCTCGCCCGACAGCCCGAAGCTTTGCAGCAACCGGGCGCGATAGGCGTCGCTGCCGAAGAGACCGTGCAGGTAGGTGCCCATGATCCGGCCGTCCGCCGACACCGCCCCGTCGGGCGCGCCGTCAACGATCGCCGAAGGCCTGACGCAATCAAGGCCGCGGGTGATGCCGAGATGGATCTGGTAGCCGATAAGCGGCGCGTCGTATTCAGTCGAGCGTGCTTGGCTGTTGCGCACGGTCTTCTCAGGCGCCATCTCGGTTTCGACGTCGAGAAGCCCAAGCCCCGGCGTCTCCAAGGTGCCGCCCTCTATGCCGAGCGGGTCATGGACCATACGGCCGAGCATCTGGTAGCCACCGCAGATGCCGATCACCCGGCCGCCGCGCCTGACATGCATATGAAGATCGCGGTCCCAGCCCTCCGCCCTGAAGTCGGCGAGATCCGATATCGTCGATTTCGAGCCGGGAAGGACGACGAGGCCCGCATCGGCGGGCAGCCGCTCGCCCGATCGCACGAAGACCAGCTCGACATCCGGCTCGGCCCGCAACGGATCGAGATCGTCGAAATTGGCGATGCGCGGCAGCACCGGCACGGCGATCTTCAGCGCGCCGGCCCCGCCCCTGGCCAGCCGTTCGAGCACGACCGAATCCTCGGCCGGCAGCCGCGCGGCACCCGATAGCCAGGGCACGACCCCGAAGCACGGCCAGCCGGTGAAGCCTTCGACGGCGCGGATGCCGTCGTCAAACAGCGAAACATCGCCGCGGAACTTGTTGATGATATAGCCCGAAATCATCGCCCGATCCTCCTCGCCGAGGATCGCATGCGTGCCGACCAGCGAAGCGATAACGCCGCCGCGGTCGATATCGCCGACGAGCACGACCGGCACGCCGGCACGCGTCGCAAAGCCCATATTGGCGATATCGCCGGCTCTCAGATTGATTTCGGCCGGCGATCCGGCGCCCTCGACGATAACGAGATCGGCGCCGTCGGCCACTTTTTCGAAGCTTTCGAGCACCGCGCCGATCAATTCGGGTTTCAGCCGCTGATAATCCCGCCCCTTGGCCTGGCCGAACACCCTGCCCTGCACGACGATCTGACTGCCGTTTTCCGACTGTGGCTTGAGCAGCACCGGGTTCATGTGCACCGAGGATGGCGCGCGCGCCGCCAGCGACTGCAGCCACTGTGCCCGGCCGATCTCGCCGCCGTCGTCGGCGACCGCGGCATTGTTCGACATGTTCTGCGGCTTGAACGGTCGCACCTTGAGCCCGCGATTGGCCGCCAGCCGGCAGAGGCCCGCCACCAGCACCGTCTTGCCGACATCCGAGCCGGTTCCCTGCAGCATGATCGCTTTTGCCATGAGCGGCCGCCTTTCCCTGGAGCATCGTGCTTCCGAAAATCAGTTCCGATTTTCGGATCGATGCGCTGGCCCGAGGCCTACAATGGGCGTCAATACCGGGTCAAGTTCCTGTTGGAAACGCGAAAACCGCGCATGGCCTTGGCTCTGCGCGGTTTGCCGAAAACTCAGGCGTCTTCGCCCTCAACACGGCGAAGCTCGCTTTCTCCGGTACGCACTACCTGAACCGGAGAAGCAACGGTCGTTCCCGCTGCGACCCCACTGATAACGGCACATTCTTACCGGATCGTTAGTGAAGCCTTGCGCAAATGTTAATTTCGGCATTTTTTGATATATCCCGCGAAATTTCTGCCGAAGGCCCGCCTGATATCGCGAGCAACGTGCATCTCCGCCGGTGGCTGCGTCATCGGTCACACTGACATAAATTATTCGAATTCAATAATTTAGAGACGCAACCAAGAGCAGAAGATGGTTGATTTCTCCGGGCGAACGGGTAGGCTCTCCGGAAAATGCGCCATTGCTGAACATGGCCTGCGACGGACTGCCGGAACCGCATGGAATAACGAATTTCGAGACCCGGCTGCACGTCCGACCTAAGAAGAAAAATTTGGGGATGACGATGAAGACGCTTCTGATTTCGGCCGTCTTTGCCGCGGCTCTTTGGACTGCAGCCGCGCCGGCCGAGGCCGACGACTGCGGCGAGGTTTCGATCGCCGAGATGAAATGGGCCTCGGCCGGCATTGCCGCGAACTTCGACAAGATCATCCTGGAAAAGGGCTATGGCTGCTCGGTCACCATCGTCGACGGAGACACGCTTCCGACCTTCGCCTCGATGAACGAGAAAGGCACCCCCGACATTGCCTCGGAATACTGGATCAATTCCGTCAGGGCGCTGCTCGATCAGGCTGTCAAAACCGGCCGGCTGGAGCAGGGCGCCGAGATCCTTGCCGACGGCGCCATCGAAGGATGGTGGATTCCGAAATTCATCGCTGACGCCAATCCCGACATCCGCTCCGTCGAACATGCGCTGAAGCATCCCGAACTCTTCCCCGCCGAAGACGACCCATCGAAGGGCGCTGTCTACAATTGCCCGGCCGATTGGAGCTGCCAGATTTCCACTGCCAATCTGTTCAAGGCGCTTGGAGGCGAAAGGAACGGCTTCGAGCTGGTCGATACCGGCAGCCCGAAAGGGCTCGATGCGTCGATCGCCCGCGCCTTCGAAAACAAGGTCGGCTGGCTCGGCTATTACTGGGCGCCGACTGCCATCCTCGGCAAATACGACATGACGCGGCTGAGCTTCGGCGTCGCCCACGACAAGGCCGAATGGGACCGCTGCACCGCCGTTGCCGGCTGCCTCAGGCCGGAGGTCAACTCTTACCCGGTCTCGCGCGCCTTCACGCTGATGACCAGGTCCTTTGCCAGCCGCGACGACCCTGTCACCACCTATCTCAGAACCCGCAAATGGGACAACGCGACGATCAACGAGGTGCTCGCCTGGCAGGACGAAAATCGCGAAAGCAACGCGGATGCCGCGATGCATTTCCTGCGCAATTACGAGAGCCTGTGGACGAAATGGGTGCCGGCCGATGTAGCCGAGAAGGTGAAGGCGAGCTTATAACGGCGGGAACGATCAACGACCGGGCGATTCGAGATGACTGGCAACATTCCCTTTCCCGACCGCGATACCGTCGCGGAAAAGCTCGCCGCGCTGTCGGATGCCGACAAGTCCTATCTGATGCTGCTCATGGAGAACGTCGCCCAGGACGACAATCTGCTCGACGGCCTGCGCCGCCACCTCGATCTTGCCGTCGAATCGCGCTTCCTGAACTCGCTGAAACTTGAAAATCTTGGAATGTGGCTCGGGACCGAGGCGCCGGACCGGCTGCAGATCCGGCTGATGGAAACCGCCCGCTCCAGCCAGCATCCCGCATACCAAGCCTTCCGGACCGGCCTCAGCCGATCCGGCGGCCTCGAAAAAGCATATCCCCCGGCCACTCGATAGAGTGGTCCGCCCCCTCGTCATCAGATAGGAAGATTCGGCTCAGCCCGGCAAACCTGGCACCCGCTCACTTCTTAGCGGCGTGGCCCACCGTGCGACCGGCATCCTGGGTGGCGTTGACGGCGTTCGCCGTATCCTTTCCCATGCCGCGGATCGTGTTGCCGCAGGAAGAAAGAGCAAGAAGAACCATGAAGGCTGCGGCAATTTTGGCCGTTGTCGACATTTCGAATATCCTTGTTTGAAATCAACCCCGAACGACAGTCATGCCGTCCGCGTCCATAACGCACAAGGGAACAAAAAGTTCAGCGGTTCAAATACATCCTCAGGCAGCGACCGCCTTTGCCCGCTCGGCAAAGGCGCCTCGAATGCTGTCGGCCACCGTCTCGATCGGTCCCGACATCTGCGAGGCGGTCAGCAGGCGGATATCGAAGGAGCCGAGCTCCGGCAGCCCTTCCTGCAGGCCGAGGATCGCCATGTCCTCGCTGACATAGGAGAGCGGCAGCGGCGCGATGGCGAGATCGGAAAGCACGGCGGCGCGCTGCGCCATCGTGTGTCCGCTGAGATAGGCGACGCGATAAGGCCGCTTGTTGCGTTCGAGCTGCGACAGCGCCTCCTGGCGCCAGATGCAGCCGTCTTCCCAGATCGAGATCGGCAACGGGTCACGGCGGTGTGCCGATCCGCATCGCGCACCGGCCCAGACCAGCCGCTCGCGGAACACCACCTCGCCGCCGGTCGGGAACGGCCGCGTCGCGCAGTTGATCAGCGCCAGGTCGAGCCGCTGCTCCTCCATGCGCTTCTTCAACCCGACGCTCATGTCGATCGTCACGTCGACCATGATGCCGGGATAGCTTTCGGCAAAGCTCTTCAGGATTCTCGGCAGCAGCCGCTCGCCGATATCCTCCGGCGCGCCGAGCCGGACGACGCCGGTCAGTTCGGGCATGATGAAGCGCGACACCGCCTCATTCGACAGCGCCAGGATATTGCGGGCATAGGAGAGCAGCATCTCGCCGTGGCGCGTCAGCGTCACCGAGCGGGCGTCGCGCAAGAACAGCGTCGCGCCGAGCTGCTCCTCGAGCTTCTTGATCTGCATGGAAACCGCCGACGGCGTGCGGAAGACCGCTTCGGCGGCGGTGGAAAAATTGCCTGTCTCGGCGATGGCGACGAAGGTGCGCAGCACATCGTTGTCAAGCAAAGGAATGGGACGGCGAAAGGGAAGGCTCATCGTCGCATCTTTCAATTTTTCTGATTTATAACGGATATCATTTTGTTTAGCTGAATGTCAATGAACGCGCCTCACAGCTTCGATCATCCGTACTAACCTCATTGAGCCGTCAACCGGGGCTTCAAATCACGGTAGTAGCTGCGGGCAAACCTGTTGCTAATTACTCGTTATCTGTCTTAGTAGCAGCTCGAAGACAATGTTACCTCCACGCCCCAATAGCTGCGGTTCCGATGAATATTATCAAATTGTTCGCGTCTGTCGGCGTTTTCATCTTAGTCTTCTGCGCCCACGCATCTTCTGCTGAGATCAACGGCATCGAAACATCTGTTCTAACAGGTAGTTGCGACACCTTGATTGTGGGCGATGAGAATTTCACAAGTTCATGCGCAGAAAGCCTATCCATTACTTCCTATCGCAGTGGTAGGCGTGGTTTCTATTTTTACACAACTGATGAAAGAGTCTTCGCATTTTCCGGCATTCATCATGCCACGCCCCTCGGAAGCGTGTATCTGACTAACATCGATATATTGGTCTCTAATCTCAAACCCCGGGCGGATACAGCAAGCCTGTCGCATGCCAACGGCTACTGCACTTACGAAGATTTCCGAAGCCGCCATCCCGTCAGCATAAAATGCTCGGGGAAAACAGAGGATGGCCGCACATTCACCGGGTCGTTTAGGTCGGACGGCATTCCGCCGGATTAGAGGCATGACAAATAGATACCTTGAATCATTTCCTCCCTCTCGAAGATTCAATTTTCCTGATTCATAACCCAATATCATTTCATTTGATTGAACATCGAGCACGCCGCATAGTTTCCCAGTCGGAAACAGCAAAGGAGGCTCGATATGACGCACCCAAGCACCTGGAATATCCTACAGGCCTTTTCCGCATTCAAGTCGCGGAGGCGCAGGAACGCGAACCATGAACATGCGCTGCGGGAATTGAAGCGATTCCCGTCGCACCTGATAGCGGATTGTCAGCATGAAATGGAACCGCCGCTTCTGAACACGCTCACTCGGCCGAAGCGGGCTCTGAGGATCGTGGAATCGCCGAGCCGCGCGTAAGGCGCGGCCCCGCCGTCACCTGAGATCGCCGGGTTACCAAATGGCAGAGACGGCACCTGCTGCCAGTCTCGTCGAACTACCAAACGCCCTGAT
The DNA here is from genome assembly GCF_024721175.1 of Rhizobium sp. Pop5. Taxonomy (NCBI): domain Bacteria; kingdom Pseudomonadati; phylum Pseudomonadota; class Alphaproteobacteria; order Hyphomicrobiales; family Rhizobiaceae; genus Rhizobium; species Rhizobium sp. Pop5. The sequence goes on from NZ_CP099399.1 coordinate 2,049,307, forward strand.
CACATCCCGCCCAGTAGCTTGAACGCGATGATCCACATGGTGAAAGCCACCAGCGTTTCCAGCATGCGCCAGGATGAAGGTCTCGAGAAGATCGGCCGCAGCCGTTTCGCGCCATAACCGAGGGCAAAGAAGAACAGGAAGGAACCTGTCACCGCCCCTGCCGCAAAGGAAGCCTGCTGTCCGGGATAGCGCGTCGAAATCGTGCCGAGCAAGACCACCGTATCGAGATAGACATGCGGATTGAGCCAAGTGAGCGCGAGGCAGGTCGCAAGCGTCTGGCGAAAGCTCGCCGTTTTGGTTTCCGCCACCGAAAGGGCGGCGGATGACCGCAAGGCGGAATAGAGGCTCTTGGCTCCATACCAGGCCAGAAACGCAGCTCCCCCATAGCGCATGACCGGATCCAGCCAGGGCAGCAGCTTGGCGATCTGCTGCAGGCTGGTCACGCCGAGCAGGATCAGCGCCGCATCGGAGAGCGCGCAGGCCAGACAGACCGCGAAGATGTGTTCGTTGCGCAAGCCCTGGCGAAGAATGAAGGCATTCTGCGCGCCGATCGCGACAATCAGGCTGAGGCCCATCATCAGGCCGGTGGCATAGATCGAAAAACTCATCGTTGCGGCGAACGCCCTCTCACTTCTGGAGTGATTGCCATATCGCCGCCGCGTGAATTAGACTAATTAATCCAGCTTACCCGAATTAAGCGAAACTAATCATGCTCGACTATCCAGCCCTGCGCGCCGTCGCGACCGTTGTCCAGACGGGGAGCTTCGAACGCGCCGCGACCGTCCTGAACGTGACACCTTCCGCCGTTTCGCAGCGCGTCAAGCAGCTGGAAGAGCGCCTCGGCGTCGTCCTCATCGTCAGAGGCAGCCCCTGCACACCAACCGAAAAGGGAGACTGGCTCTGCCGCCATATCGAGAATGTCGGCATGCTCGAAGCCGAACTGCTCGGGGAACTGCCGGCCCTCGTCGATCCCGACGAGCCGCGCCAAAGGGTCACGCTGCAGATCGCAACCAACGCCGACAGCCTCGGGACATGGTTCGTGGAGGCCATGGCGAATTTCGCCAGGAGTTCTTCCTATCTCCTGAATGTCGCCGTCGACGACCAAGACCATACGGCCGAATGGCTCCAGCGCGGGCGGGTGATCGCCGCCGTCACCAGCCTGGAAAAGCCGATCCGGGGATGCCGGCGCTTCGCGCTCGGCACCCTGCGCTACCACGCCACGGCAACCCGCGAATTCGTCGCATGCCATTTTCCGCAAGGCGTGACGGCAGAAGCGATCCGCAACGCTCCCGCCCTCACCTTCAATCAGAAGGACAGGCTGCAGAGCGACTGGATACGCCGGACCTTCGGACGCGATCTCGATTATCCCACCCACTGGCTGCCGTCGCCGCAGAGCTTCGTCGAGGCGAGCCTTTCGGGCATGTGCTGGGGAATGAACCCGATCCAGCTGACCCGCGAGCATCTCGCCTCCGGACGCCTGGTCGAACTGGTGCCCGACACGCCGCTCGACGTGCCCCTCTACTGGCAGATAAACCGCCTCGCCGCCGACCGCCTGGCCGACCTGACACACGAAGTCGTCACGGTGGCCAAGCGTCGTCTATCGGCTCCTACGCTATAGCCGTAATCTCCAGTTCCTGGCCGCCCGTCTCCACCACGTCGCCGACGGCCTTGCCCATCAGCAGCCGCGCCACCGGGGAAACGTAGGAAATCGATCCGGCCCTGGGATCGGCTTCGTCCTCCCCGACGATGCGATAGGTCTGCACGCGCCCGTCGTCGCGGCGGAAGGTCACCGTGTTGCCGAAGGCAACGACATCCGCTGAAGCGGGCTCCGGCATGAGCTGGGCGGTGCCCAGCCTTGCCTGGAGGTAGCGCAGGTCGCGCAAGGGACCGGCCGCCTGCCGGCGCCGCTCGTTCACGTCTTCGATGATGTTTGCCGCATCATAGGCCTCGCGCGCCTCGCGGAACTGCAGCTCCAGGGCCTTCAACCCGGCTTCCGTGACGAGGTTCGGATGCGGTGAAACCGGCCGGTCCGGCAGCAAGGTTTCCGAAGCGGTTTCGAAACTCTCTTCCTTGGTGAAGGCGACAGCCAATCTTGGAACTCCATTTCAGGCGCTACGCGCTTATTCCGGACGGGCGATTGCCCGCGCTTGAAGCCATACATACACCGGCCGCGAACGAACCGCCAATCTTGCGGGATCGGCGGACGTTTACGACCGGCAGAAGGGCCGCCGGGAACGTCCTGCCGCACGTGGCGTTTACTCCATCCAGATGCACCGTAGCGCAGGAGGATCGAGTGCCCGGCCAGCAGCGAAGGAACGGCAACACAGTTGGACACCAAACATGCCCTCGTTCCTGACGGATGCCATGCCGCTGGAGCCGAGCTGGTGGGATATCGCCGCACGGATCGCGCTGACGGTGGTTGCCGGTGGCCTGATCGGCCTGGACCGCGAGCGCGGCGGACACTCGGCGGGCTTCAGAACGACGATCCTGGTGGCGCTTGCCGCCTGCCTGGCGATGATCCAGGCAAACATCCTTTTGTCTGTGTACGGAAAGACTCCCAATTTCTTCTCGCAGATGGACGTGCTGCGCTTTCCGCTCGGCGTTCTCACAGGCGTCGGCTTCATCGGCGGCGGCGCGCTCCTGAGGCGCGGCGACATGATGACCGGCGTCACGACGGCGGCGACCCTCTGGTTCATGACGGTCGTCGGCCTCTGCTTCGGCGGCGGACAGATCGTGACCGGCACGGTGGCGACGGTGGTTGCCTTTATCGTCCTGAAGCCGATGAAAAATCTGGATACATGGCTGCGCTGCGAGCGGAAGGCGACGCTCGTCGTCTACGGAACGAGTTCCGATATTCCCGATCTGTCGGATGTGCTGGAACCTCTTGAATGCAGCGCATTGCTGGTTTCGGTGGGGCCGACCGAAGATGGCCGCATCGGCGCGGCATTCGAATTGCGCTGGCTGGCGAAAGATCCGGACGCATCCGCCCGCGCGATCCTGGCCGCCGTATCCGAGGCGCGCGGGATCGCACATTTCTCCATGCATTCGACGAACACCTGAACCGAACGGCGCCTATTTCGAGGCGTGCTCGGGCTTGCCCTTTCTTTTGGTCGACGCGAATTCCTCGAGCTGCTTTTCGCTCATGGATTCGACCATCTGCTTCGAAGCGCCCTTGAGTTCGCTCTTGGGCGTCTCGCCGCGCTTGGCCGAAAGTGCGGCCCCTGCCGCCTTCTGCTGGGCTTTGGACTTGGCTGGCATGTCGATCTCCTTCCGATCGAAACAACGCGCCCTCAAAGATTCCGAAGTTCATGTGGCTTGTGCGCCGCCCGCTTTCCCGACTTGTCGCTCTCGACGATATATTGCGGCTCCGCCGCCGACGCCTTCACCTTGTGCCTCTTGATTTTCGTTTCGCTGGTCTGCTTCCAGACCACCCTGCCCTCGGTCTTTCCCTGGCTGGTATCCCAGCTCACATGGTCGCCCGGCTTCAATTGCCTGGACATCGGACCTCCCTGCGGCGAGGAGGCTGCGGCCTGAGCCGCAGCCGATCGCTCGTCAGTTTATGGTGGCCCACTGGCTGCGGACATCCCGCGCGTTCTTCGACAGGTGAACGTGAGCGTCGACATGATCGACCCAGTCGAGCGGGATCAGGTGATGCTTGCCGTCCTCGGCATCGGACTTCGTCAATTTGATACGGGTGGGGCCGTCGAGATGATCGACCGTCCCGACATGGGTGCCGTCGGCGGTCAGGACTTCCATATGTTCGCGAATCTGATCTGCGGAAATCATCGTTTCCTCCTTTGCATCACTGGCAGTTACCAGGCCGCAACGACGGGGAGCGAAGTTGGTTCCAAGGCCTTTCGCCACGCCCGGAATAATCCCGCAAGAAAGCCGCAGCTGCGAGACGGTCAGCTTCTGAGACCTCTGAACGCTGCCCTTACTTCCTGACTGAAGAGTTCCGGTTCCTCCCAGGCCGCAAAGTGTCCGCCCTTCTCGACCTGATTGTAATAGACGAGATCAGGATAGGCTGTTGAGAGCCATTTCTTCGGAGGCCTGTAGACTTCGCCGGGGAAAATGGTGACTGCGACAGGCACCTTGATGGGAGAAAGCTTCGCCATCGCCGCGGCATTCTCCCAATAGATTTTCCCGCTGGAAGGACCTGTATTGGTGAGCCAATAGAGCGTGATGTTGTCGAGGATCGCTTCCCTGCCGAGGGCGCTCTCCGGATCGCCGCGCATAAACACCCAGTCGGCGATCTTGTCGTAGAGCCACGCCCCAAGGCCGACGGGGGAATCCGCAAGACCGTATCCCACCGTCTCGGGCCGCGTGCTCATGATGGCGGCATAGCCGAAGCCGTTGCTTAAGAAATCGCGGGCCTCGTTGAAAATTGCCTTTTCATCAGGGGAAAGCGTCTGCGGAGCGGCGTCCCCGCTCATCAGCGCCTTGGCCACCTCGGGCGGAAAGGTCGTGGCGCGTTCGACCCTGTTGACATGAATTCCAAGCAGACCCTCGGGCGCCTGACGCCCCAGCGCATCGCTGATGATCGCTCCCCAATCGCCGCCCTGGGAGACATAGCTGTGATAGCCGAGACGTTTCATCAGCATGTCCCAGGCCGCGGCTATGCGCTGCGGATCCCATCCCTTCTCCTTCGGTTTTCCCGAGAAGCCGAATCCGGGGATCGAGGGGATGACAAGGTGAAACGCATCCTCGGCATTGCCGCCGTGCGCGACGGGATCCGTGAGCGGCCCGATGACGTTCAGCAGTTCGAAGACAGACCCAGGCCAGCCGTGGGTCATGATCAGCGGCAGCGCGCCTTCGTTCTTCGACCTGATGTGAAGGAAGTGGATGGCGACGCCGTCGATCTCCGTCAGGAATTGCGGATAGGCGTTGAGTTTTGCTTCGGCCTTGCGCCAATCGTAGCCGGACTGCCAGTATTCGACCAGCGCCCGCAGCTTCTCGGGCTGCACCCCCTGCGATCTGTCCGCGACGGTTTCACCCTCCGGCCAGCGGGTCGCGACGAGGCGGCGGTGAAGGTCGTCAAGTGCCGCCTGCGGCACCTCGGCCTCGAAGGGCCGCAGATCAGCGCCGACCGCCGGGGATGCGACAACCCCCGCCACGGCGACATTCGGGAGAGCGACGGCCGACAAGGCTACTCCAGCGCTGCCGAACAGCAGCGATCGACGCGACAACTGCATTGCTTCCATGGATTGCTGCTTGGTCATGATTGCATCCTCTCCGCAAGATAGCTCACCGGTTACGCGATCTCGTCGTGAGCATGGAGAACCTAGCTCCTGGCCGGCTTCATCGAAACGTGGCGAAACCGAGAGGCTACCTCTTACTTTCCCGAGCTACCGGACCTCACCGCTTTGCCCGATCTTCAGAGCCAACGACGCCAAGTCGCGAGAACTCGACCAAAGGAGCATCCCATGCTGAAAGGATCAATCGCAAGTCTTCTGGCCACCGCCGTGTTCGGCACATCGGCGACGCTCGGCCATGCCGCGCCGGCGCAGAAGAACAAGGACGGGGACATCGGATTCGTCACGATCGACAAGGACGTCACCCTGAGAAGGATGGTCCTTCGCGCTGAGGCCCCGAAGGGAACCGTGCTCTTCCTCCACGGCTTTCCGGAAACGCTGTTCGTCTGGAAAAATATCGCCAGGAGCCTCGCCGCCAACTATGACGTCCACGCCTTCGACTGGCCGGGCTACGGACAGTCATCGCGCCCCTCGGTCGAAAAATTCGGCTATGCGCCGGCAGACTATGCCAGGGTGCTGAAAGCCTATATCGCCGAGGCGAACATCGACCGCTCGAAGCTGACGATCTATGCCACCGATATCGGCTCTCTTCCGGCACTGCTTGCGGCCATCGACGAGCCTGACATCGCCAGCAACATCGTCGTCGGCGACTTCGCACCCTTCAACCGGCCGGACTATATGTACGAGAGCCTGCAGGCCCTGAAGAGCGAGCCGTCGGCATCGAGGACCCGCAGCTATATGAACCAGACCAGCAGCGAAATCCTCGCAAACACCTACAGGCGCGGCCTGTCGAAGGAGGAGCAGTTCGATCTTCCCGCTGACGTGCAGGAAGACATGAACCAGAGCTGGGCTCACGGCGAACTGACCTCGGCCGACGCCTTCTACCACTATTATTCCAGCTTCACCCGCGACCAGGATTTCTTCGAGGCCAACCTCGGCAGGCTCAAGACGCCGGTCAAGGTCGTCTGGGGCGAGAAGGACCTCTATATCGACAAGAAAATGGGCGCCGAACTTGCCAGGCGCCTGGACGTGACGCTCGATGTCGTCGCCGGCGCGGGCCACTACCCGCACCTGCAATATCCGGAACGAACCATCGAAGAAGTCCTGGCATCAGCGAGATGAAGGCGAGGCCTTGTCGCCGATCGGAAACGCGCTGCCGCCGCTCTCCCGGAGCCGCGGCAATGCCCAATCGATGAAGGATCTCACTTTCAGGGCGAGCGGCCCCTGCCTGGAATAGACCATGTGGATCGGACGCGAAGCGCCTTCATACTCTTCCAGAACCGGAACGAGTTGCCCGGACGCCAGGTGCTCCTGGACCTGATAATCGAACAGCCGGGCGATTCCAGCCCCGCTCAGCGCCGCTGCAACGCAGTTCGCGGCGGTGTTGACCTCCAGCCGCGTCCTCGGAAGGACTTCGACCCGTTGTCCATCGATGTCGAAGGTCCAGAAGAACGTGCTTCTGTCGAAAACGACGCCGTCGTGGCCCGGAAGATCACTCGGATGTCTCGGCATGCCGTGCCGTTGGAAATAAGCGGGGCTGGCGCAGGTGAGGAGCCGGAATTCGCCGACCTTCACCGCATAAAGGGAGCTGTCGGACAGCTCCCCAAGACGAATCGCGATATCGACCTGCTCGCTGACCAGATGGACGGACCGATCGAGCGACAGCAGGTTCAGCGACACCTCCGGGTACTTCTCCAAGAAGCTCAGCGCAATCGGAAGGACGTAGCGGTTCCCGTATTCGAGCGGCATGGTGATCGTCAGCAGACCGCGGGGCGTCTGGTATTCTCCGGAGGCCCGCCGCTCGGCCTCATCGAGATCGGCGATGATCTTCCTTGCGGCGTCGACATAGTCACGGCCGGCATCGGTCAGTTGCAGGTTCCTGCTGGTTCGCACGAGAAGGCTGGCGCCGAGATGGCGCTCGAGATCGGCCACCTTGCGGCTGACGCTGGGCAATGGCGCGTTGAGTTTTCGGCTGCCGGCAGAAATGCTGCCCGCGTCGACCACGGCAAGCAATACCCGCATCGCATCAAGTCGGTCCATCGGTCACCCCTCCACGCCGATCGTTCAGCGTTCATAAATCACTCCACCTGGCTGCAAAGCCGGCGGGCAGCGCGCTGCGATCATTCAATCCTGTTGATGTTATCCATAAACTCTATTCGTTTGAATGATGAGTTCCTCAGGCCCATATTAACATCATGGACATGGACGAAACCTCCCATCGAACACCATGTCCTGGGACCCATGAAAGGAACCGGAAAATGACCACGCTTACTTATCGGGGTGCCGGCAAGACCTTCACCTCCGGCAGAGGCCGCTTCGATCTGGCAGATTATGCCCACAAGCTCGTCCTCGCCTGGACGCGCTGGCGCACTGCCCGCGAAATCGAAGCCATGCCCTTCGACATCCGCAAGGACATCGGCTGGCCGAGCACGGACGACAGCAAACACCGGACCATGTAATGAATGCGACATTCCTCCCGAGATGAGGGCGGCGCCTGCCTCGTGCACGCCGCCTTTTTCGTCTCCGGAATGTCGGCTTCCACGCCGTTTTTGAGCTTGCCTGTAAGCCTGTTCTCCGCCCTACCCCCGGCTTGACGATGGCTTGACCAGTCAAATCGCGGTCAATGTCGCATATTTGCTCTTCCCGGCCGCATTTATCCATGCCAGTGTCGCTTTCAGGATATCCGCGCGACGCATTCCGCGCGACGAATATGTCATCGTCCCTCGAGCATGGATTTCGCTATGAACAGGATGCAGATCAAGAAGCGTTCACTGGTCTTCTTTATGGTACCGCAATTCACCATGCTGCCCTTTTCGGCGGCCGTGGACACCTTGCGCATCGCCAACCGCATGCTCGGCTACCAGGCCTATAGCTGGCGGCTCGCCTCTGTCGACGGGGAAAAGGTCTATTCTTCCTGCGGGATCGGCATCGAGGCGAATTCCTCCCTCGCCGAAGAGCGCCGCCATCTCGGCGGCGAAAACCGGCCGGGCATGGTGCTCGTCTGTTCCGGCATCGACATCGAGGAGTTCAACAACAAGTCGGTCAATGCCTGGCTGCGCGAATGCTACAATCGCGGCGTCGCCGTCGGCAGCCTCTGTACGGGCGCGCATGTACTGGCCCAGGCCGGTCTGCTGAACGGCAAGCGCTGCGCCATCCACTGGGAAAACCTTCCGGGCTTTTCCGAAGCCTTCCCGCAGGCAGAGGTCTATGCCGATCTCTATGAGGTCGACGGCAATCTCTACACCTGCGCCGGCGGCACCGCCTCGCTCGACATGATGCTGAACCTTATCGGCGAGGATTTCGGCGAAAGCCTCGTCAACCGCATCTGCGAACAGCATCTCACCGACCGCGTGCGCAACCCGCACGACCGCCAGCGCCTGCCGTTGCGCGCCCGCCTCGGCGTGCAGAACGCCAAGGTGCTGTCGATCATCGAGCTGATGGAAGGCAATCTCGCCGAGCCGCTGTCGCTGATCGAGATCGCCGACGGCGCCGGCCTCTCCCGCCGCCAGATCGAGCGTCTGTTCCGCCAGGAGATGGGCCGCTCGCCGGCCCGCTACTATCTGGAAATCCGCCTCGACCGCGCCCGCCACCTGCTGGTGCAGTCTTCCATGCCCGTCGTCGAAGTCGCCGTCGCCTGTGGCTTCGTCTCCGCCTCGCATTTCTCCAAGTGTTATCGCGAACTCTACCATCGCTCGCCGCAGCAGGAGCGCGCCGAGCGCAAGATGACCATGGCAACGGCAAGGCAGGCGGTTGCGGCTTGAGACAACATCGTCTTCATGCTCAGGCTTGTCCCGAGCATGAAGACGGCTTGGGTGCGAGAGCACTTGCTATTCGTTACCGGTCGAGGAACGGCGACAGTGCGGCATATTCTCTTCTCCCCTCGGGGAGAAGGTGCCGGCAGGCGGATGAGGGGGCCACATGGAATACCCTTTCCACCGTCATCCATCCCGCCATGCAGGTGGATACCCGTGAAGGCCGCATGGAGTTATTGATAGCCCGGCGTCGCCAGCTCCCTCATCCGCCCTACGGGCACCTTCTCCCCAAGGGGAGAAGTGGGAATCGAGAGCTCACGGCATATCCCCTTGACCGCGTTAACCTGGACTGAAGAACGGGCACATAGCCGGATGAAGTACAGACGCGGTGATCGACGCCGAGTGATGGATTCCCACCCTACTGCGCCGCTTCTTCCGTCATCCTGGCGTCGGAATAGACCTGGTTGCGGCCGCGGTGCTTGGCCATGTAGAGAAACTGGTCGGCGGCGTTGAGATAGTTCTCGAAGGTTTCGTAGCCCTCGATCTCGGCGATGCCGATCGAGATGGTGACGCCGAGTTCCTCGTCGTCGGCCGTTACCTTCAGCCGTGAAATATCCGAGCGGATCTCGTCGCAAAGCTTGGTGGCGGCAGCCGAATCCATCTGCGGGAAGAGGATGGCGAACTCCTCGCCGCCGAGGCGCGACAGAAGATTGTCGCTGCCGTCGAAGATGGTGAAGAGCCTGTTTGCGACAGCCTTCAGCACCTTGTCGCCGATCTCGTGGCCATACGTGTCGTTCAGCCGCTTGAAATGATCGATATCCAGAATTGCCACCGAACTCGGCGCCTTCAGCCGCAGGCATTCGTTCACCAGCTTCGGGCCGTTGTCGTAGAAATAGCGGCGGTTATAGAGGCCTGTGAGGTAATCGCAGGCCGCGGCCGCCCTGAGCTGTCGCATCTGCGCCAGCGTCTCGGCATTGTTGGCGATGCGGCATTGCAGCTCCTCGGCGACGAAAGGCCGATAGACGAAATCGCTGGCGCCGGCCTTGAGAAAGCTCGCAGACAGCATGCGGTCGTTGGAGGAGGAAACGCCGATGACGCGCAGCCTGTCCGAACCGAATCGATGACGGATGCGCCGCGTCAGCTCGTAGCCGCTCATATCGGGCATATGGTGGTCGGTGACGACGAGCTCGATATCGCTATAGGCTTCGAGCGCGGCAAGCGCCTCGAGCCCGGAATTTGCCTCGACGACGAGATATTGCTGCGCTTTCAGGAGGTCGACGAGCACCTGGCGGGCCGAGACCACGTCGTCGACGACAAGCACCCGCGTCTTGCGGTTGGAGATTGCGCGGCGGACAGTCGCGACTAGATTGTCGAGTGCGAATTCATTGTCCTTCAGCACGTAATCGATGACATTGCGCTCCATGATCCTGTTGCGCGTGTTGAGATCGAATGTCGCGGTGAAGACGATCGCCGGAATATCGTGCTCTATCGTACAGTCGAGCGCCTCGCCATAGGGCGAATCCGGCAGGTTGAGATCGACGACGGCCATGGTGTAGCCGTGACCATCATCGGCGAGTTCCCTGCGCAGAGCCTTCAGCGAGGAACAGGATTTGACGGCAAGACCAAGCTCCGTCTGGAACCGGTGACAGAGCACAGCGGAAAACATGCGGGAATCTTCAACCAGAAGTATCTTGAGCCCGCCAGAGCGCAGCCCGATACCATCCCGATGAAAATCCGCTTGAAAAGCCACGACGCTACTCCCCCATGCGCGAGCGGGGCTCGAATCGGCCCCTTACCCGGCGGGGCGAACGATAGCCGAGACACTTGCGCGCGTGAAGGGGACAAATGGCGTCGATACTTGTAATTGCAGAAATCTGACGTCGGCCCCCGACCGTCACGTCGGGGCCTCTCTTGATCTGGATACTGGAGCCGCCGTCAGGCAACCGCCCGCTCCTTGCGCATCGATTGGATCTGCAGGAGCGTATCGAGGTTCTGGTTGACGCGGCAGTAGAATTCCTCGTCGATGAAGGGGCGCAGCATGAAATCATTGCCGCCTGCCTTCAGGAACCGTGCCGAAAGCAGCCGGTTCGAGGAGGAGGAAACGCCGATGATGCGCAGCTCGTGTGAGCCGATATTGGAACGGATGCGCCGCGTCAGCTCGAAGCCGTCGATATCGGGCATGTTGTAGTCGGTGATCATCAGGCCGATATCGCGGTTGGCCTTCAGGATCTCCAGCGCCTTGGCGCCGTTCTCGGCGGTGCTGACGCGGAAATTATAGCGCTTCAGTCGGCTCGACAGCAGCGCGCGCGCCGTCGCGCTGTCGTCGACGATCAGCACGTGGTGGCGATGATTGGTCAGGAACCGGCAAATCGATTCCGCCAGAAGATCGACGGCGAAGATATTGTCCTTGAGGATATAATCGACGATATCCTTGGCCATCAGCTTGTCGCGCATGCCTTCATGGAAGGTTCCGGTGAAGACGATGGTCGGGATCGAGAGATCGACCAGATATTCCAGCGCTTCGCCGTTTTCGGCGCCGGGCAGGTTGATGTTCGAGATGGCCAGCGTGATCGGATCGGAAGACTTGTCGTAGGAAAGCTGCAGATCTTCGAAGCTGCGGCAGATCTCGACGTCAATGTCGAACAGCTCCTTGAGGCGTTTGCTGATCATCGACGTGAATACGTTGGAATCTTCCGCGACAATAATGCGCGCGCCGGCAAACATCTCCCCGGAATATTGCATCCCTGAAATACCTAGAAACGCCATAAGCAAACCTTCGATGTAAATCTGTCCCCGGATCAAACTGGTACATCAATTGATTTGAATAATTATTAATCAGCGCACCCGGATAGAAGGCGAAGAAGCGGCGCGGCGGGCCGTATCCCGTTTCTTTGCGAACATGCTTAAGAAATCAGGCGCGACGTACCGCATCCTCCGATCCATGCCGAGAACGGCTTTCCGGCATTTCAAAAGCTTGGTGGATCTCCCCATTCGGCTGGAGGTCCTTCTCCGAAGCGATTATAAGGAGCCATCGACCCGACCCGCCGACAGGTTCCCATGACCCAATCCGATCCGGCGATCGAATGGCTGCTCGATTCCGACCCGGCGATCCGGTGGCAGGTTATGCGCGACCTGCTCGATGCCCCGGAACGGGAATGGACGGCCGAGCGGGCAAAAGTGGAGACCAAGGGCTGGGGCGCAAAACTGCTTGCCTGCCAGGACGAGGACGGACAATGGGCGGGCGGCGCCTTTCTGCCCGCCGGCTTCGGCCCTCGGGAGTGGCGCAAGCAGGGCCAGCCCTGGACCGCCACGACCTTCTCGCTGTCGCAGCTCAGGGAATTCGGGCTCGACCCGTCGTCAGAGCGAGCCAGGCGCAGCGTCGCCTTGATCGGCGCCAACGCCCGTTGGGAAGAAGGCGACCAGCCCTACTGGCAAGGCGAAATCGAGGAATGCATCAACGGCCGCACCGTTGCCGACGGCGCCTATTTCGGCATCGACGTCTCCGCGATCGTCGACCGGCTGATCGGCGAGCGTCTCGAAGACGGCGGCTGGAACTGCGAGCGGATCAACGGCTCGGTCCGCTCCTCCTTCGCGAGCACCATCAACGTCCTGGAAGGATTGCTGGAATACGAGAAGGCAACTGGCGGCACGCCCGCATCACGGCAGGCGCGCGAGACAGGCGAAGAATTCCTGCTGGAGCGCAACCTCTTCCGCCGTCTTGGCACCGGCGAGCCGGCCGACCATCAATTCCTGCGTTTCCTCCACCCGAACCGCTGGCGCTACGACATCCTGCGCGCGCTCGACTATTTTCGCGCAAGCGCCATCCTGACCGGCGCCGAGCCCGATCCCCGCCTCGGCGAAGCGATCAGCCACCTCCGCTCCCGGCGCTTGGAAGACGGCAGTTGGCCGCTCGACTGGAGTACGGAAGGCCGCGTGTGGTTCGAGATCGACGACGGGCCGGGCAAGCCATCGCGATGGATCACGCTCAAGGCGATGCGGGTGCTGAAATGGTGGGACGCCGGGGTCTGAGAGATCCAACCACCGCTCCATCTGCCGCACAATCTCATATGGACTTTACGCGCAGCAGCCGCTCTTTGCCGCTGCCGGCCCGCAACAAGCCGCGGCCTTCCGGTCTTCCTCCGCCAGCCAGCGGTCGCGCGGCTTGCAGCTTGCCGGCCTCGGCGATAGCTCAACATGTATTGCGCCGGCACGCAGAACCGGCGCTGCCGCACAATATAATTGCATCGGGCGCACGCCGTCACTGACCTCGAAGGTCAGTTTGGCCGGGCCGTCGAGCTGCACATGCTCCGTCACCTTGCGGATGATGGAATAGAACCTGCCGGCTGCCATATGCGTGCGGTCGCCCTCCTCGATATCCCAGAGCTGGATGAAGATCTCCGTCCATGCCTCGGGATTGCCACCGCAATCCAGCGCCGAGAATTGGCCTGCCTTGACCTCGGTGATATGATAGCCCGACTTCACCGGCTGGCCGTCATAATAGAAAATCAGGGGAGAATCCTTGGCGCCGGCAAGCACACTGAGCAGCAGGCCGAGATTGATGTCGTTCTCTTGAATTTTGCTGTTGTCGATGACGTTCATATCAGCTAATCCTAATTTCAATGTTTAAAGGATTATTGAAATATGGACCAGCGTCAAGCCCTCGCCGCATTCAGCGCGCTTTCGCAGGAAACGCGCCTGCATATCATCCGCATGCTTGTCGTGTCGGGTCCGGACGGAATGGCCGCCGGCGCCATCGCTGAAAAGGCGGAGGTCTCGCCGTCCAATGTCTCCTTCCACCTGAAGGAACTCGAGCGGTCCGGCCTGATTGCCCAGCAGCGGGAATCCCGCTCGATCATCTACACCGCCAATTACGAGGCCCTCGGCGGCCTGATCCGTTTTCTGATGGAGGATTGCTGCGGCGGAAACCCTGAGATTTGCGCTCCGGCTGCTGCCGTCGCCACATGCTGTACACCTGCAACCACGGAGGAACTGCAATGACTACAGACCGCGTTTACAATGTGCTCTTTCTCTGCACCGCCAATTCTTCCCGCTCGATCCTGGCGGAATCCATTCTGGAAACCGAGGGCAAAGGCCGGTTCAAGGCCTATTCGGCCGGCAGCCAGCCGAGAGGCGAGGTCAATCCCCTGGCGCTGAAGGAGCTTACGGCGCTCGGTTATCCCGCGACCGGCTTCCGTTCGAAGAGCTGGGACGAGTTCTCCAAGCCTGATGCACCGGAGATGGACTTCATCTTCACCGTCTGCGACACCGCCCATGGCGAAGCCTGCCCGGTCTGGATCGGCCATCCGATGACCGCCCATTGGGGCGTCGAGGATCCGGCCGCCGTCGACGGCAGCGAAGTCGACAGGGGCCGCGCATTCGCGCAGGCCGCCCGTTTCCTGAAGAACAGGATCATGGCCTTCCTCAGCCTGCCGCTGTCGTCGATCGACAAACTGGCGCTGGAACAGCACCTCCACCAGATCGGCGCCATGGAAGGCACGACCGCAAAACCGGCGGCGGCCGGCTGATGGCATCGTTCGATCTGCCGCGCCGTCTCGCCGCAGAGGCCCTTGGCACCGCCATGCTGGTCGCGACCGTCGTCGGCTCCGGCATCATGGCGGCATCGCTGACCGGGGATACGGCGCTTGCCCTGCTCGCCAATACCCTGGCGACCGGCGCCATTCTGGTGGTGCTGATCACCGTTCTCGGACCGATCTCCGGCGCCCACTTCAACCCGGCCGTCTCGCTGGTCTTTGCGATGTCGCGCACCCTGAAGAAACGCGATCTTGCCGGCTATGTCGCCGCGCAGATCTTCGGCGGCATCGTCGGAACCGTCGTCGCCCATCTGATGTTTGCCCTGCCGATCCTCGAATTGTCGGGCAAGGCGCGCACCGGCGGCGCGCAATGGTTTTCCGAGGGTGTTGCGACCTTCGGCCTGGTGGCCATCATTCTCGCCGGCATCAGGTTCGAGCAGAAGGCTGTGCCGTGGCTGGTCGGGCTCTATATCACCGCTGCCTACTGGTTCACCGCCTCGACCTCCTTCGCCAATCCGGCCGTCGCTTTGGCCCGGTCGCTGACCGACACCTTCTCCGGCATTCGCCCGGTCGATCTTCCAGGCTTCTGGATCGCCGAAATATCGGGCGCGGTCGCAGCCCTTCTCCTCTTTACCTGGCTGTTGCAGTCGGGAGCTTCGTCAACCCTGTCGTCAGAGGCAAAACCATGAATGTCACCATCTACCACAACCCGGCATGCGGCACGTCGCGCAACGCGCTGGCGATGATCCGCAATGCCGGCATCGAACCTGATGTCATCGAATATCTGAAGACCCCGCCGTCACGCGCGGACCTGATCAAGATGATCGCCGATGCCGGCCTTAACGTGCGTGATGCCATTCGTCAGAAGGATACGCCCTACGGCGAACTCGGTCTCGATAATCCCGCTCTGACCGACGACCAGCTTCTTGACGCCATGCTGAAAGACCCGATCCTGATCAACCGGCCGTTCGTCGTGACACCGCTCGGCACACGCCTGTCGCGGCCATCGGAACTTGTGCTGGAAATCCTGCCGGAGACGCACAAGGGCGCCTTCACCAAGGAAGATGGAGAGAGGGTGCTCGACGCCGAAGGCAAGCGGATCGTCTGATCGGCGCTCGGGCGCTACTTGACGACCGCCGAGCCCTTGACGATGTCGATCTTCTCGCCGCCATCCAGTCCGATGCGGTCGCCGTCGGGCGTCGTCATGAAGCAGCCGGAGGGGCAGAGGCTTTCCGAAGCACCGGCATCGACCACGACTTCGACGCGCTGGCCGCTCTCGGTGATGACGAGCACCACGGCGGCGGGATCGGTGTTGGTGATGGATGCCGCATTGGCCGCCGGCGCGGCAAGCAGCGGGACAAACAGAACAGCGGCAAATCTTGCCATCATGTGCGGCGGCGCTAGCGCGCCCTCCCCTCGAACGATCGGTGCTGCCCTCGGCAGCGATCCCGATTGTCAGGAATGATGCACATAGACCTGTGAATGATGGCTGAATGACCCGTTCAGCTCTTCAGAGTGCCCTCCACAGTCCGGCTGCGCAGCTGCCGCACCGGCCGCTCGTCCTCCTCCACGGGCTTCTCCTTCGCGTTTTCCTGGCTGGGCGCCTTGTCCCGGCCCGCATCGGCAAGCACGGGCGGAGCCTCGCGATGGATGGTGAGGTCGCTCTGCGGCAGCGGGATCTCGATGCCCTCGGCCTTGAAGCGCCGGAGGATCTCGATCCTCAGATTGTTGCGCACCGTCATACCGTCGCCCATGTCGGCAAGGAAGAAGCGCAGCTCGAAATCCAGCGAATAGGGGCCGAAGCGCAGGAATTCCACATGCGGCTCGGGATTGCGCATGACGAGCGGAATCTTGGCGGTCAGCTCGAGCAGGATATCCATCACCTTCTGCGGATCGGCGTCATAGCTGACGGAAACCGGGATTTCCGAGCGGCCGATCCTGTTGCGGTGCGTCCAGTTGCCGACGAGGCCGTTGATCAGCTCCGAATTCGGCACGATGATCGACTGTTTGCGGAAAGTCTCGATCTCGGTAGCGCGCACCGAGATGCGCTTGACGATGCCTTCGGCCGTGCCGGAGACGACATGATCGCCAACCTTGAACGGCCGCTCGACGAGCAGGATCAGGCCGGAGACGAAATTGGAGACGATGTTCTGCAGGCCGAAACCGATGCCGACAGAAAGCGCGGAAGCGACGAGCGCCAGGCTGGACAGATCGATGCCGGCCGACGAAACGCCGATGATCGCCGCGATGCCGACGCCGAGATAGCCGATGCCCGTCTTGACCGAATTGCGCACGCCGAGATCGACATGGCTGCGCGCCATCACATTGCTGTCGAGCCAGCGCTGGAGCCAGCGCGTCAGCAGGTAGACGCCGGCAAACAGCAGGATGCCGGTGCAGATGCCAAGCAGCGAGATGCTGATGCCGCCGAGCTTGACCTCGGTGAACAGCCGGTAGGCAATGAGCTGCAGGTCCTGCACATGGAAGCCCCAGAGCAGCAGGATCAGGGGCACGCCGACGACGAGCGCCACCGCATAGATGGCGAGGCCGACGAGCAGGCCGGCCTGGTCGATCGCCACCGGCCCGAGATTGAAGCGGCGCGTCAGGAAGCGCGCGAAGAAGGTATCGCCGAAGCTTTCCTGCCGCGAGATCGCCTTGCCGGAAAGCAGGCCGACATACATCGTGGCGACGACGGCGCCGGTGATGATGAGCTGCGTGGCGACGAAGCGCGCCAGCCCGACGTAACCCGCGAGCGCCGTGACGATCAGGCCGGCGCCGACGACGCGCAGGATGATCGCCATGCCGCGTGGCCAATGCCGGCCCGGAGCATCGGGATCGCCGTTCTTAGCCAGCATCGGCTTGCCGAAGGAGGCCACGATCAGGATCATGCCGATGATCAGCGCGGCGATCAGGCTTCTGACCACCGTCAGCACCAGCGGCGAGCCCATCGCTTCACCGATGGAGCCGAAGAAATAGTCGAGCCCGTTGATGATAGCCATCGCCAGCAGGCAATAGCCGATCGAGAGTGCGCCGAGATTGGAAAGCCGCACCAGCCGCCAGTGCGGTTCGT
The DNA here is from genome assembly GCF_024721175.1 of Rhizobium sp. Pop5. Classification (NCBI taxonomy): domain Bacteria; kingdom Pseudomonadati; phylum Pseudomonadota; class Alphaproteobacteria; order Hyphomicrobiales; family Rhizobiaceae; genus Rhizobium; species Rhizobium sp. Pop5. Next base: position 2,066,909 of record NZ_CP099399.1, read on the forward strand.
GCGGCGCGAAGATGGCGTTGACGAAGCGGCCGACGAAATAGACAAGCCCGATCGTCCCGAACAGCGCACCGATGACGGGCGCAATATCAGGCCTCAGCACATTAAAACTGTTGAGGAAGAAGAACGACGTGACGAGCAGGACGGCAAGCGCCAGCGTGCGGATCAGCGTCGACCAGAAGGCGATCGACAGCCTGCCGATATAGGACGGGTTCTCGATCGCCTCGTCCCGGCGCAGATAGGAGCCGAACAGCCGGTAGCTGCCGGAGAGCAAAATGAGTGCCGAGGCGAGCGACAGGAAGATCGCGGCAAACAGTGGGAACCGCTTGAACTTCCAGACGAAAGAGGCCCAGCCCGACAGAGCCTGCGAGAATTCGCCGGCCTCGTGCACGAAGGCGCTCGCGGCATCGTCGAGCACCGAGACGGAGATTTCGGTGCGCTTGAAAAGCGTGTCGGCGAAAAGCTGCCGCCGCATCTCGATGATCTCGTTGAGGAGCTTCGTCACCGCGATCGACAGGTTTTCGGCATCGCCCGTCACCGCGTTGATCTGCGCGCGCTCGGCGGCGAGTGCATTGCGCTCGTCCGTGACGATCTGTGCCTCGGGCGGCTGCCCTTCCTTCGGCGGCTCGCCGATCTCGGTCAACCGGTTCTTGATCTGGTCGAAACGCGGCCGCAGATTGACCGATATGGTGATGACGGCACGGCTGAGTTCGTCGGCCTTGGCCGCAAGTCCGACCAGCGCATCGTCATTATCTGCATTCCCCCTGACGCTGTCCTGGAGCGAAGCGAGCTGGGTCTTCGCCTTCTCGATCTCTTTCGCCGCCTGATCGGAAGGCGTTTCGGCGAGCGGCGCCGGCGCTGTCGCCTGCGTCTGCTGCTCCTGCGCGAAGGCACTCTCGAAATGCGCGGCGCCAAGCGCCAGCGTCACGAGAAGAATGGTGCGAAGCAGGGTAGACCTCAGCCGCAAAAGCGCCTCCGGAAAGGTTGTCGTCGGGTTAGAATGCCAGCTTTTCTTAGCAAAGAAAGGCGACACAAAGGCGGAAAGTCCCGAAAGCGCGTCGCATCGCACTTGTTCCACGTCTCCCAAAACCACGGCACTCTCTCGGTCGACATCCATGGGAAGCACTCAGAAACCGGCACCAGGCCTGGAGAGATAGTCGCGCTCCGCCGCCGTCGACTCCCGTCCGAGCATGGCATTGCGGTGTGGAAAGCGGCCGTAGGCGGCAATCACGTCACGGTGACGGACCGCATAATCGAGATATTCCTCGTCGCCGAGCGCCGCGAACAATGCCACCGAACGGTCCTGCTCGCCGAGGTTCTCGGCATGTTCGAACGGCAGGTAGAAGAAGGTCCGGCATGCGTGTTCGACCGCTTGATCGGCGCCCGCCGCAAGCGCCAGCTTGGCTTCCCGAAGCGCGAGCCCATCGGTCGCAACGGCAAGCGCCGTGCCGCGATAGATATTGCGGGCAAACTGGTCGAGCACGATGACCGCTGCCAGCCGGCACACGGGATCGGCCCGCCACTCATCGCCAACGCCTGCGGCAAGCGCCAGATGCGTATCGCGAAAGCCCTCGCGAATCTCGACGTCGAGTTCCGGCGGCGGTTGAAACCACAGCTCCGGCCCGCATCGGACGAACCAGAAATCATAGATTTCACGAGGCGTACGGATCGTCGTCATGTTTCCATTCCCTAGCGTCATGTTTGATGATGTTATGCCGTTAAAATATTGTAAAAATAGGACAATGTGTACCGTGTGGCCCCCTCATCCGCCCTACGGGCACCTTCTCCCCGCTGGGGAGAAGAGGGAGTCGAGACGTTGCCGCGAATCTCTTCTCCCCTCGGGGGTCCGAAGGACGGGTCGAGACCCGTGGCTCGACCCCGGTCGGTGCCGGCAGGCGGATGAGGGGGCCGCAAGCACACCCTTCATCGTGACCTTCCACCTCTACCTACTTCCCTTCCTGCAACGAAAACACCAGCGTCGCCCTCGTCCCGTCATGCCCGGGATCGTAAGAGAAATCCGATTTCAGGCTCGCGGCCATCGCCGTCAGGATACGTGTGCCGAGGCCCGTCCCTCTGACAGGGCTCGATGCGTCAAAACCGGCGCCGTCATCCTCGACGATGACGCGCAGGGCCTCGTCGGTCTGGTCGACAAAGACGCGGATCTCGCCCGGCACCGCTTCGGGATAGGCATATTTGAAGGCGTTGGTAACGAGTTCGCTGACGATCAGGCCGAGCGTGATCACCTTGTCGGTCGCCAAATTGACTGGCTCTGCGGTGAGCACGATGCGGTGCGGCCGCTTGTCGTCGCGCATCGAGGCTTCAAGTTCGGTCAGCAGGCTGTCCAGATATTCGTCGACCTGCACCGAGCCAACCTGCCGGTTGGTGTAGAGGCGGCGGTGCACGCTGGCGATGGCGTTGATGCGCATCTGCGTTTCGTGCAGCGCGTCGATCGCCACCTGGTCCTTTGTCATCGAGGACTGCATGCGGATCAGCGCGCCGACGAGGCCGAGGCTGTTGGCGATGCGGTGGTTGACTTCGGCAAGCAGCATTTCGGCGAGATCGCGCTGCTGGCGGATCACCTCCTGCGCCTGGGCCGTCTCACGCCGGAACCGCGCCCGCTCCAGCGCCTGTTCGAGGGCGGCGGCGAGCAGGTCGAAATAATCGGCCGAGATCCCCTTCAGCATATAGTCGTCGGCGCCGGCCTTGAGCGCCGCGACCGCGATGCCGGTATCGTCCGAACCGGTGGCGTAGATAACAGGCGGATGGTCCGGCGTCGCCGTGATGCAGGGCAGGATGTCGAGGCCGGTCTCACCGGTTAGGAGATGATCGAGCACGACGGCGTCGATGCCGCCCTCGCCGAGCCGTGCAAGGCCGGCAGCACCGCTCCGCGCCCACTCGACCGAAAAGCCGCGCCGGCCGAGGTTCTTCTGCATCAGCAGGGCCAGCCCTTCGTCGTCGTCGATATAGAGGATGTGGATCAGACCGTCCGCATCGACGTTAGAATTGCTCATTCCGTCTCCCGGCATTCTCTCTGAGCGACGACCGCCGGCAAGCGTCCGAGTCGTCCGCACGGCAATGTGGTATTGCATTGGCCGCCTGAGGTAAACAGCGCTTCCCGCACTCTCATCGCGGCCTTCGACCGATCCAGACGGTGACGCTAATTCCGGCGGACCGTCCCATGGCCGGAGACTTCGGCGCCCGCCTCCTTCGGCAATTGCAGGAAGCGCAGCGACGAGACAATGCCGATTGCGCCGACCACGACGAAGGCCCAGCGGAAATCGGCGAGAACGGGATTGTCGGCCCCCCGGAGTGCGGCTGATAGATTCAGCACCGCCGCCGCCACCGCGACGCCGAGCAGCATCGACACCTGCTGCAGCATGCTCGACAGCGTCGAGGCCGAGCTTCGTTGCGCCGGGCCGATATCGGCGAAGGCGAGCGTGTTCAGCGCCGTGAACTCCATCGACCGTGACAGGCCGGCGAGAAAAAGCAGCGCATGGATGAAAAGCTGCGGCGTGTCAGGCGCAAGGAAACCGCAGGCGACGATCGAAAACGCTGCGATCAGCCCGTTGAGCACCAGCACCGTGCGAAAGCCGAAAAAGCGCAACAGCGGCGTCGTCACCGTCTTCATGCCGAGATTGCCGAGGAAATAGACGAGCAGATAGCTGCCGGCGGCAATCGAGCTCAGCCCGAAGCCGAGCTGGAACAGCAGCGGCAGCAGGAACGGCGTCGCATTGATCGCCGTCCGGCAGGCCGTGCCCGCCGAGAGTGTCGACATCGAGAAGGTCTGGACGCGGAAGGCGGAGAGATCGAGCAGCGGATTGTCGACGGCGAGGAAATGCCGCGTTGCCAGGAAGGAGAGCACGACGCCCGCCGCCAGCATCGCCATGACAGGCAGAAGCCCGCCGTCCCATTTGACCGAGAATTCCAGGGCGGCAAGCAGGAAGGTCAGCCCAGCCGCACTCAGGATGAAGCCTGGGATATCCAGCCGGCCGGGATCGGACTCGCGCTGCTCCGGCACGAAACGCAGCACCAGCCCCATGCCGATGACGCCGATCGGGATGTTGATCAGGAAGTTCCAATGCCAGCTGGCATAGGTGGTGATGAAGCTGCCGAGCACCGGGCCGATGACCGGCGCCGTCAGCGCCGGCCACGTGATCAGCGCGATCGCCTGGACGAGTTCGGACTTGCGGGCGTTCTTCAGCACGATGATGCGCCCGACGGGCGTCATCAGCGCGCCGCCCGCCCCCTGCAGCGCACGCCACAGCACGAATTCCGTGAGGCTGCCTGACAGACCGCAGAACAGCGAGGCGCCGGTGAAGACGGCGATCGACATCAGAAAGACGCGGCGCGCGCCAAAACGGTCGCCGAGCCAGCCCGATAGCGGAATGAAGGCCGCCATGGTCAGCATGTAGACTGTGATGCCGATGCTCATCGACACCGGCTGCACGCCGAAGGTTGCCGCCATCTGCGGCAGCGAGGTGGCGACAATCGTGCCGTCGAGGATCTGCATGAAGAAGGAAACGGCGACGACCAACGCCACGATCTTCGCCTGGCGGCCGCTTGCCGCCTCCTGCCCTTGCTCGCTCGTCTCTGCCGTGGTCATCGATCCGCCAATGGGAATTCAGTGTGTCGCGGCGGGGATACGGAAGGAAGCCGATCGGAGATCCGCCGCGGGAGGCGCGCGGAAGAAACCGCGCACAGGCTGCATACGCCCGTTGCATCAGGCCGGAAAGGCTAAATCTTGCACTATGCGGGAATATTCCGATGCGCCCGACGGCGGCAAGCGCAAAGAAAAAGGCCCCGCCGGAGCGAGGCCGAGTTTGTACCGCTCCGGGGAAAATACGGGAGCGGCGAACGGTCCATATCGCGCCATCCACATCGCAGCGAGGGCCGATATCGCCGCATCGGTACGCTCAGGAAAAAAATTTTCCTGAGCGTACGGAAGATCGCCCAACCAATCGGCCTTCTCCCCGTTCCGATGCCAGCGCGGCGCCTGTGCAGTGCAGCAACGATTGCCGCTTGCAATGTTTATAAAATGGTCTATCACTAAACATATTGCTAAACATGATGATTGAGGAGTTCATGTGAGCATTCTCTGAAACGGGTGAACATGCGACGCCGGTGGGGAGCCGGCCTGGTTCTGGGAGGAACTTATGCAGAAAACATCGAAAGCCCTTTTGGGGCTGGCCGCGGCATTCGTCATGTCGTCGGCATTGCCCAATCTCGCCAAAGCCGATGAACTGACGCTGTGCTGGGCCGCCTGGGATCCCGCCAATGCGCTGGTTGAGCTGTCGAAGGACTTCACCGCCAAGACTGGCACGCAGATGAAGTTCGAATTCGTTCCCTGGACGAGTTATGCCGACCGCTTCCTCAACGAACTGAATTCCCACGGCAAGCTCTGCGATCTCATCATCGGCGACAGCCAGTGGATCGGCGGCTCGGCCGAGAACGGCCACTACGTCAAGCTGAACGACTTCTTCGACAAGGAAGGCATCAAGATGGATGACTTCGTGCCGGCGACTGTTGTCGGCTACTCGGAATGGCCGAAGAACACGCCGAACTATTGGGCGCTGCCCGCCATGGGCGACGTCGTCGGCTGGACTTACCGCAAGGACTGGTTCGAGAAGCCGGAACTCCAGAAGGAATTCAAGGCGAAATACGGCCACGATCTCGCAGCTCCGAAGACCTATGACGAACTGAAGCAGATCGCCGAGTTCTTCCAGAAGCGTGAGATCGACGGCAAGACCGTCTATGGCGCCTCGATCTATACCGAGCGCGGCTCCGAAGGCATCACCATGGGCGTCACCAACGTTCTCTACGACTGGGGCTTCCAGTACGACAATCCCAAGAAGCCCTACGAAATGGAAGGCTTCGTCAACTCCGCAGATGCGGTCAAGGGCCTCGAATTCTACAAGTCGCTCTATGACTGCTGCACGCCGCCCGGCAGCTCTAACGTCTACATGGTCGAATCTGCCGACGCCTTCAAATCCGGCCAGGTCGCCATGCAGATGAACTTCGCCTTCACCTGGCCCGGCCTCTACAAGGACGAGAAGGTCGGCGGCGACAAGATCGGCTTCTTCCCCAATCCGGCGGAGAAGGCGCATTTCGCCCAGCTCGGCGGTCAGGGCATCTCGGTAGTCTCCTATTCCGACAAGCGCGACGCCGCCCTGCAATACATCAAGTGGTTCGCACAGCCTGAGGTGCAGGCCAAGTGGTGGGAACTCGGCGGTTTCTCCTGCCTGAATTCGGTCGTCAACGCGCCTGATTTCACCAAGAGCCAGCCCTATGCCCAGGCCTTCCTGGACTCGATGGCGATCGTCAAGGACTTCTGGGCCGAGCCAAGCTACGCCTCGCTGCTGCAAGCCATGCAGAAGCGCGTCCACAACTACGTCGTCGCCGGCAACGGCACCGCCAAGGAAGCGCTCGACGGTCTGGTAAAGGACTGGAGCGACGTCTTCAAGGACGACGGCAAAATCTAGTGCCTAAGGGGATTGGCGGCATCCCTCTGCGCGCCATCCTTACCAGGATGGCGGCCCGGATCGGCAGACGAGCCGGGCCGCCGGATCTTTCATATCCTAAAAGACCGGGTGAAAACTTGACCATTTCCCATTCCTCCATCGTCGAGAAAGCGGCCGACGCGACAGCAAGGGCAACGCCCGCCTCGCTCGCCCGGCACGTCCGCGGCCTCTCCGACAGGGCGATCGCCTGGCTGTTCATCGCGCCTGCCATCACTCTGCTCCTGGCGATCAACATCTTCCCGCTCATCTGGGCGGTCTATCTCTCCTTCACCAATTACCGTGCCAACCGGCCGAATGCGCCGGTCCAGGGCGTCGGGTTTGGAAATTACGAGCGTGTTCTCAACGATCCTGACATATGGCAGGCGATGCAGACCACCGCGCATTTCGTCTTCTGGACGATCCTGCTGCAGACGGTGATCGGTTTTGCGCTCGCCTACCTGATCGACCGCAAGTTTCGCGGCCATGCCTTCTGGACGACGATCATCCTGATCCCGATGATGCTGTCGCCCGCCGTGGTCGGCAACTTCTGGCGCTTTCTCTACGAGCCGCAGATCGGCCTCTTCGCCTATGCCGTCTCGCTGGTATCGGGCATTCCGACATCCGATGTCCAGATGCTCGGCAATGTCTCGCTGGCGCCCTGGGCGATCATCATCGTCGATACCTGGATGTGGACGCCCTATGTGATGCTGATCTGCCTCGCCGGCCTGCGCTCGATCCCCGACTATATCTACGAGGCGGCCGAGGTCGACCGCGCTTCGCCCTGGCGCCAGTTCTGGTCGATCACCGTGCCGATGGCCCTGCCCTTTATCATGCTTGCGGTGCTTTTCCGCGGCATCGAGAATTTCAAGATGTTCGACATGGTGACGCTGCTGACCGGCGGCGGACCGGGCTCGGTCACCGAGGTCGCCTCGATTACGCTGAAGCGCGCCGCCTTCGAAAGCTGGGCGACCGGCCGAGCCTCGGCCTTCGCCATCGTCCTCTTCGTCGCGGTGTTCGGCCTCGCCAACATCTACGTCAAGGCATTGAACAAGGTGAAGCAAAGATGAGCGCCGCCAACTCTGCCCATTCGGTCGTCGAGCCGAGCCTCAACAGCAAGCGCATCGCCGGCACGATCGTCGTCCTCTATGCGCTGATCACCCTCATCCCGCTCGTCTGGATCTTCCTGACCAGCATCAAATCGCCGCCGGATTCGATCAGCTATCCCCCGAAGATCGTCTTCACGCCGTCGCTCGAGGGCTATTGCAATCTCTTCACCACGCGCACCCGGCAGACGCCCGATTATATCGCCTCGCTGCCAGCGCCGGTCGGCACCTGTGATGAGGTGACCCGCAAGCGCAACATGGTGATCGCGGGCCCGTCCAACTTCCTGCCGCGCTTCGTCAACTCGCTTGTCATCGCCTTCGGCTCCACTTTCCTCGCGGTCTTCCTCGGCACGCTCGCCGCCTACGGCTTTTCCCGCTTCCGGGTGCCGCTCGCCGACGATTTGCTGTTCTTCATCCTGTCGACGCGCATGATGCCGCCGATCGCCGTCGCCATCCCGATCTACCTGATGTATCGCGAGCTCGGCCTGTCGGACACCGCACTCGGCATGATCCTGCTCTATACCGCCGTCAACGTCTCGCTTGCCGTCTGGCTGCTCAAGGGCTTCATCGACGAGATCCCGCGCGAATACGAGGAAGCGGCGATGATCGACGGCTATACGAGGCTCCAGGCCTTCCGCAAGGTCGTGCTGCCGCAGGCGACCACCGGCATCGCCGCCACCGCGATCTTCTGCCTGATCTTCGCCTGGAACGAATATGCCTTCGCCGCCCTTCTGACATCGGGCGAGGCCCAGACCGCGCCGCCCTTCATCCCGACGATCATCGGCGAAGGCGGACAGGACTGGCCGGCTGTTGCCGCCGGCACGACGATCTTCCTGATCCCGATCCTCGTCTTCACCATTTTATTGCGCAAGCAGCTGCTGCGCGGCATCACCTTCGGAGCCGTCCGCAAATGAGCCACCTGATCGAAACACGCACCCGCACCCCTGCCCGCCCGAAACGGCCATTCTTCCTGCGCCGCGGCCCGATGGAGAATATCGCCACCCTGCTGATCGGGCTCGGCTTCCTGATGCTGTTCCAGCCCTTCCTGCTGGTGCTCTACACCTATTCGCTGGTGACCCTGCTCTTGGGCACCGTCATGTTCATCATCGTCTCGAAGTTCCCGGAGTGAACCATGGCGGACATCCGGATCGAAAATCTCCGCAAGGAATTCGGCAACTTCGTCGCCGTTCAGGATTCGAGCTTCACCGTCCATGACGGCGAGTTCCTGGCGCTGCTCGGACCTTCCGGCTGCGGCAAGACCACCACGCTTCGCATGATCGCCGGCCTCGAGCTGCCCAGCAGCGGCAAGATCCATCTCGATGGCGAGGACGTCACCTTCAACCGCGCCAGCGCCCGCGACATCGCCTTCGTCTTCCAGCTCTTTGCGCTCTACCCGCATATGAATGTGCGCAAGAACATCGGCTTCCCGCTGCTGTCGCAGGGCATGCCGAAGGCCGAGATCCGTCAGCGCGTCGAAGAGACCGCCCGCCTGCTGCAGATCCATCATATTCTCAACCGCTCGGTCTCGGGCCTTGCCGGCGGCGACCGGCAGCGCGTGGCGCTCGGCCGCGCCATCGTCCGCCGCCCGAAATGCTTCCTGATGGACGAGCCGCTCGGCACGCTCGACGCCGAATTCCGCGAGATCATGGTCCATGAGCTGCGCGAACTGCACAATCGCATCCATGCCACCACCGTCTACGTGACCCACGACCAGCACGAGGCGATGGCGATGGCCGATAAGATCGCCGTCATGAACCACGGCGTCATCGAGCAGTTCGGCACGCCACAGGAGATCTATGCCAAGCCGGCCACCATGTATGTCGCCGACTTCATCGGCTCGCCGCCGATGAACTTCATGCGCTTCACCGCCGGCCTGAAGAGCGGCGACAGATCCATCCTGCTCGACGGTGTCAATGTTGCCGTTCCCGAGATCCATCAGGACATGGCCGAAAGTGAACTGGCGCTTGGCGTCAGACCGGAGCATATCCGCTTCAGCGACGCCTCGCCCCTTCGCGGCGCCGTCTACGGCAGCGAATATCTCGGCACCAACCAGGTTGTAGCCGTGGAAACCCCTGGCGGCCTGATCAAGGCCCGCGTTCCCGCCAACCGCAGCTTCCGGATCGGTGAGACCGTCGGTCTCGAATTCAACCCGGCAAAGCTCGCGCTCTTCGACTGCGTCTCGGGCCGCGCGGTGCCATCCCAGCTCTATCAGGAGATCCGGCATGGCTGATGTCGTCCTCAGAAATCTCAGCAAGCGCTTCGGCGACACCCAGGCTCTTGATGAGCTCGATCTTTTTATCCGAGACGGCGAATTCGTCGTGCTGCTCGGTCCGACAGGCGCCGGCAAGACCACGACGCTCAGGCTGATCGCCGGGCTCGAAAGACCTGATAGCGGCCGCATCGAGATCGGCGGCCGCAATGTCGCCGCCGAAGCGCCGGCCGGGCGCGACGTCACCTTCGTCTTCCAGCAATATTCGCTCTATCCCCACATGACGGTTTACGAGAACCTCGCCTTTCCGCTGAAGGCGCCGGTGCGCAAGCTGGGCGCAGACGAGATCGACCGGCGCGTGCGCGAGGTCGCGCGCATGGTCCGCATCGACCACAAGCTGGAAAACCGCTCGACCAGGCTCTCCGGCGGCGAGATGCAGCGCGTCGCCATCGGCCGGGCGCTGGTGCGCCGTCCGGCGATCTATCTGATGGACGAACCGCTGTCCTCGCTCGACGCCAAGCTGCGCGCCGAACTGCGCCTGGAGCTGAAGCGCATCCAGAAGGAGCTCGGCTCAACGCTGCTCTACGTCACCCACGACCAGGTGGAAGCCATGACCATGGCCGATCGTATCGGCATCGTCGCCGAGGGCCGGCTGATGCAGGTGGGAACGCCGCGCGAGATCTACGGCAATCCGGCCAACCTGCATGTCGCCGCCCGTCTCGGGCAGCCGCATATCAACCTTCTTCCGGCGGACCTGCTGCCGGGCGGCCGTCCGCCCTCCGGCACCAAAACAGTCGGCGCGCGCACCGAACATCTCGATATCGTCGTCGGCAAGGATGCCAATGCCGAGGTCGACTGGATCGAACATCTCGGCGACCAGAACCATCTGCATATCAGGGCGGGCAATCACAAACTCGTCACACTCGCGGATCCATATCTGGCGATCGCGCCGGGCGACCGGATCAGCCTGACGCTGCGCGATCCGCTCTATTTCGATGCGGCTGGACAGCGCCTGTCGTGACCGGCAAACAAAATGATGATGGCATGAAAAACAAACGGACGGGTCTCAATCGATGAAACACTTCTTCAACCGCAGGGAAACCATCGTCACCGAAGCTCTGGACGGCCTGCTTCTGACGACGAGCAGCGGCCGTCTCGCCCGTCTCGACAGTTTTCCCGACATCAAGGTGATCCTGCGCGCGGACTGGGACAAGTCTGGAGTGGCGATCATCTCGGGCGGCGGCGCCGGCCATGAACCCTCCCATGCCGGCTTCGTCGGTAAGGGAATGCTGACGGCCGCCGTCTCCGGCGAAATCTTCGCCTCGCCGAGCGTCGATGCGGTGCTGACGGCGATCCGCGCCGTGACCGGCCTGAAGGGCGCCCTGCTGATCGTCAAGAACTATACCGGCGACCGCCTGAATTTCGGCCTCGCCGCCGAAAAGGCGCGCGCCGAGGGCTTCGACGTCGAAATGGTCATCGTCGCCGACGACATCGCCATCCCCGGCATCAACCAGCCGCGCGGCGTCGCCGGCACGCTGTTCGTCCACAAGATCGCGGGCTATCACGCCGAAAAGGGCGAAGACCTGAAAACGGTCGCGGCCCATGCCGCGGCTGCTGCCGGCGATATCGTCTCGCTCGGCATGTCGCTCTCCACCTGCAGCGTGCCCGGACAGGCGCATGAGGATCGACTCGGCGCCGATGAAGGCGAACTCGGCCTCGGCATCCATGGCGAACCCGGCGCCGAGCGTATCGCGCTGCAGCCGGTCGCCGATATCGTCGCCACCATGGCGACGCGCCTGACCCCGGCCTTGCGCGACGGAGCAGAGCACGCCCTCCTCATCAACAATCTCGGCGCCGTGCCGCCGCTCGAAATGACCGTCATCGCCAAGACAGTGCTGTCCTCGCCGCTTGGCCGCCACATCAGGCTGATCGTCGGCCCGGCGCCGATGATGACCGCGCTCAACATGAACGGCTTCTCGCTGTCGCTGATCCGGCTGGATGGCGCGCGCGAAGCGGCGCTGACGGCAGCGGTCGAGCCGCACGCGTGGATGCCGGCCGTCGAACGCCACGAGATCAGGGTCATCCCTGCGCCGAGGACGGCGGCCAGCCTGAACGGCGCGGCCACACCAGGCGAGAACAGCCGCAACCGACGCCTGATCACTTCGCTCTGCGAGCACTTGATTGCGCAGGAAAGCGAACTCAACCGGCTGGACGGCCGCGTCGGAGATGGCGATACCGGCTCGACGGTGGCCGCAGGCGCCCGCAGCGTGCTTGCCCGCCTCGACACGCTGCCGCTCGACAGGCCGGCGGCAACGCTTGCCTCGCTCGGCGATATCCTCGGCACCAGCATGGGCGGATCGAGCGGCGTGCTGCTGTCGATCTTCTTCACCGCTGCGGCAAAGGCGATGGCCGATAAAGCCGATATATCAGCAGCTCTTCTTGCCGGGCTCGACAGGATGACGTTCTATGGAGGAGCAGGAGTCGGCGACCGGACGATGGTCGATGCGCTGTCGCCTGCCCTGCAGGCGCTCGCGTCGGGCGATATCGCTGCCGCGGCAAGAGCAGCGGCATCAGGTGCGGAGTCGACGAAGACGATGACGAAGGCGCGAGCCGGACGCGCCTCCTATGTCGGCGAAAGGGATCTGGCGGGTGTCGCCGATCCCGGCGCGGTTGCGGTTGCCGGCGCGTTCGGCGTGGCGGCGAGCCTCGCCTGACCGAGTAAAGTTCGAAAGCCCGCGGGAGACGGGCGACAGGGAGGAAGGCAGTGCAGGCGGAACCGGTGCTTGTGGCGGGATTGATCGAGGTGTGCCGCGCGACGATCGCGGAAAACGCTGATCACCTCTGCGCACTCGATCGCGCCATCGGCGATGGCGATCACGGAACCAATATGCGGCGCGGCTGCGAGGCGGTGAGCGCCGAGGGCGAGAGCCTGTCCAGCCTGCCCTTCCCCGACGCCGTGGAAAAGATCGGCCTGACGCTGGTGATGAATGTCGGGGGCGCGGCCGGCCCGCTCTACGGCACGCTGCTGATCGAGATCGGCCGCGAGCTTCGCAAAAGCGAGGAGAAGGCCGATTTTTCCCTGGTGCTGAAACAGGCGATCGACGCCGTGGCAAGGCGCGGACGGTCGCACGCCGGCGACAAGACGCTGCTCGACGTTCTCTATCCCGTCCATGCGGCGCTGGCGAGGCGGTCACCGCTCGGTGATGTCGCCCGCAAGGCCGAACGTTCCGCCGACAGGACCGCCGCGATGAAGGCGATGCGCGGACGCGCCGCCTATCTCGGCGACCGCTCAATCGGCCATGTCGATCCCGGCGCGTCGAGTTGCGCGCTCTTGACCACGGCGATCTGCCGCTATCTCGGGGAGCGCCGCCCCCAATGAATGAAAGGACCGGCATGAATGGAAAGACCGCAAACGTGGGCATTGTAATCGTCTCCCACTCGCCACTGGTGGCAAGGGGCATCGCCGACATGGTGCGGCAGATGGTCGGCGACTGCGTGCCGCTCGCCTGGTCGGGCGGCAACGTCCATGGCGAGCTCGGCACCGATGCCGGCGGTATCCTGAAGGCGATCGAGGCCGCCTGGTCCGATGCCGGCGTCGCCGTCTTCGTCGATCTCGGCGGCGCCGAGACCAACAGCGAGATGGCGATCGAAATGCTGGGCCTTCCCCGGTCGGCCCTCGTGTCCATCTGCAACGCCCCGCTCGTCGAAGGCGCCGTCATCGCCGCCGCCGAAGCGTCGGGGGGCGCGTCACTCGCCAAGGTCGTCGCCACGGCAGAGGAACTGTCGCCCTGATGACGAACCGATTGCGTAGTGAAAAACAGGAGCCCGATCCATTGCACCTGAATTGCCAGACGGAGGTGGAAGTCAAGCACGGCGTCGGGCTGCATGCCCGCCCCTCCGTCACCTTCACGCGCCTTGCCAAGTCCTTCCCCTGCTCGATCGAGGTCGCCGTGAACGGCAGCGACGTCTGGCTGAACGGCAAGAGCATCATCAAGATCATGGGTGCGAGAATCCGCAAAGGTTCGATCCTCAAAATACGGGCGGACGGCATTCTCGCCGAAGAGGCGATCCGCGCGCTCAAGGAACTCATCGAGCGCAATTTCGATGAGGAAAAGAAACATGGCAGAACCGCTTAGGCTGAAAGCAAAGAGCGCATCCCCCGGCATCGCATCCGGCCCGGCCTTTCTCGCAGAGGAGCCGAAGGCTGCTTCCGCGCCCGGAACCGCCGGCGGCTACGGCGCGCTCGAGAAGGCGATAGATGTCTCCATCGGTGAACTCGAGCGCCTCGCCGACGGCGCCGATGCCGAAAGCCGCGATATCATCGATTTCCAGATCGAGGTGCTGCGCGATCCCAGCATCGCGGAAGCAACAGGCGCGCGCATGAAAGCCGACGAGAATGTCGTCTTCGCCTGGGTCGCCACACTCGACGCCTATATCGGCGAACTCGAAGCGGCCGACGAGGAACAGATGCGGGCGCGCGCCATCGACATTCTCGACATCAAGAACCGCGTGCTCGGCGCCCTCGCCGGCACCCCGGTCGCCGATTTCCCGCCCGGCTCGGTCTTCGTTGGCAAGGATATGGAGCCGAGCCGCTTCCTCGCCCATGACTGGTCGAAGGGCGGCGGTATCGCGTTGTTTGCAGGCAGCGCCGCCGGCCACGTCGCTTTGCTCGCCCGGGCGAAATCTGTGCCGATGGTGGTCGGCACAGGCCGTTTTTCGGCAGCGGACGGCGATCCCGTCGGCGTCGATGGCGACACCGGCGCCGTCATCCTCAAGGCGGGCGGCATGCTGATCCCACCGCTCGCGCCGGCCGGCGACATCAAGACTGAAAGCGGCGAACTGCTGACGGCGGACGGCGTACCGATCCTTCTCTCCATCAACATCAACGATCCCGCCGAGATCGATGCGCTCGATCCGGCAACGGCGGGCGTCGGGCTGATGCGCTCGGAATTTTCAGTCACCTCTGTCGCCGATGCCGCCAATGAGGAACGGCAGCTGGCGATCTATCGTCGCGTTCTGGAACAGGCCGGTGAAAGGCCGGTGATCATAAGAATGCTGGATATCGGCGGCGACAAGCCGCTTGCCGGCCTCGAAGACCTGCCGGCCGTCACCTCGGGTCTGCGCGGCATCCGGCTGCTGCTTGCCCGGCCAGAGATCGCCCGCGTCCAGGCCCGCGCCCTGCTGCGCGCCGCCGTCTTCGGCAAACTCTCGGTGATGCTGCCGATGGTGACCTTTCCCGACGAAGTCGACAGGATGCGCGAGTTGTTCCGCGAGGAAGCCGAAAAGCTCGGCCGCCGCGCCCTGCCCCACAGAATGCCGCCAATCGGCATGATGGTGGAGGTGCCGTCGGCCGCATTGATGCTCGACACCTTTGGGTCGTCGGCCTTCTTCTCCTTCGGAACCAACGACCTCTCGCAATATCTCGCCGCCTCCGCCCGTGACGGCAACGAGGCCGATGCCAGCAAGGCAGCGCCCGCCGTGCTGCGGCTGATCGAGCAGGCGGTGAAGCTTGTAGCCGGCAAGCCGGTCAGCATCTGCGGCGACATGGCCGGCGATCCCCGCTATCTCCCGGGGCTGCTTGCCGCCGGCCTCCGGCATTTTTCCGTGGCGCCGGCCCGGCGTCCCGCGATAAGATCGGCGATCGTCGGACTCAACGCCGATGGCACAAGGGCAGCCGGAGAGTAGGATGGCGCGCGAAGACACCGAAGACGCCATAATCGCCTACAAGTCCATTCTGGCGCAGATCATCGACAATAGGCCGTCCGGCACGCGCCAGCGCCTGGCGACGGCGCTCGGCAAGCACCGCAGCTTTGTCACCCAGATCACCAGCCCCACCTATGCGACGCCGCTGCCAGCGCGCCATCTCGCGACGATCGTGCGCGTCTGCCACTTCAGCGCCGCTGAGGAGGAACGCTTCCTCGAAGCCTATCAGGCCGCCCATCCCGGCAAGCTGCCGGATCTCGGCCATTCCGAGAAATTGCGGCACCTGTCGCTGATGGTGCCGGATTTCGGCGACGACAGGAAAAACCGCCTCCTGGAAGAGGCGATCTCCGATCTGGTGCAGAAGATCGTCGCGATATCAGGGGCGAGCGAGCAGTGAAGAGTGACCGGACTGACGTAACGTAATGTTTTTGGCCTTGGGAGGGGCTTGATGAAGAAGTTCATGAACACCGCGGAAACCATGGTCGCCGAAAGCGTCGAAGGCTTTGTGCGCGCCCATGAGGCCTTGGTGGTGTTCGGGGCAGAGCGCAAATGCATCCGCCGCCGCCAACTGACATCGGGCAAGGTGGCGCTGATATCAGGCGGCGGCGCCGGACACGAGCCGATGCATATCGGCTTCGTCGGCCAGGGCATGCTGGATGCCGCCTGCGTCGGCCATATCTTCACCTCGCCGACGCCGAGCCAGATCATTGCCGCCATCGAAGAGGCCGATACCGGCGCCGGCTGCCTGCTCGTGGTCAAGAATTACGACGGCGACCTGATGAATTTCGAAATGGCGATCGAGATGGCCGGTGACCGCCACAGCCTCGACATGATCGTCGTCAGCGACGATATCGAGACGTCGAGAACAGGCGAAGGCCGCGGCCGGCGCGGCGTCGCGGGAACGCTGATCGTCGAAAAGATCCTGGGTGCCGCCGCCGAACGCGGCATGCCCCTCGCCGAATTGAAGCAGCTTGGCGAGGGACTGAACACCCGCATCCGCTCAATGGGGGTGGCGCTGAATGGCGTGACGGTGCCGCAGACCGAGCGCACGACGTTTTCGCTCGGACCCGACGAGATGGAAATGGGCGTCGGAATTCATGGCGAGCCCGGCCATGCCAGGCAACCCTTCGCCGCCGCCGACGCCATCATCGGGCATCTCTGCGAAACCATCATTGCCGACATCGCGGTGACGCCGGGCACGCGAGCGCTGCTCTTCGTCAACGGCCTCGGCGGCACGCCGCCCGCCGAACTCTACCTCGCCTATAACGGCGCCCGCCGCTTCATCGAGCAGAGCGGCATCCCCATCGAACGCTCGCTTGTCGGAACCTACGTCACGTCCCTCGACATGCAGGGATTGTCCGTTACCCTCGCCTTGCTGACCGACGAGGAGATCTCGCTCTGGGACGCGCCAGTGGCGACGGCGGCTTTATATTGGCCGATGGCCATTCAAAGGCCTTCCTGAAGGCTTCGCAAACGAACAAGAGTGATCGCATCATGCGCGTCGGTCTTTTCAAGAACGTGCACGTGAAGACGCTCACAAGCCAGAAGCGCCGCGCGCTGTTGACTGCTCGCCTGCGAGTGGCTCAGTCTCCAACATTGAACATCGCGGATGCGTCAGGCAGCAAAGTCGGCGAGTGCAACAGCAGTTTCACGGCGTCGTGCATGATCAGCGGGGGAGCCATCTGAGACGCAAGTTCCGTGATCCGCGCCTGCAGCTTCTTCACCATTTCGGGATTTTGATCGGCCAGATTGGTGGCCTCGCGCTCGTCCTTGGAGAGGTCGAAGAGTTCGATGCTCTGCGGCAGTACCGCTTTCCAAACGAGCTTCCAATCGCCCTGGCGCACGGCTGCCGTCATCGGTTCGATATTGTAGACGATTTCGGTTCGTGGTGAAGGCTTTCCTTCGGCGAGCGTCGGCCACATGTCCATTCCATCCAGTGGCTTGTTCTTGCCGAGCGTGGCGCCCACCAGGCCCGCGAGCGTCGGATACATGTCAACGACGTGCATCGGCCCATCGATCGTGCCGGGCTTGATTTTTCCCGGCCAGTTTACGAGGCCGGCAACACGTGTGCCGCCTTCATAGGTTGTTCCCTTCCCCTCCCGATAAGGGCCGTTGTCGGCGGGAAGCTTGCCCTTGACCTCGCTTTCTCCCGCAAAAAACGCGTTGACCACGCCGCCATTGTCACTGTGGAAGACGATCAACGTATTATCGCGCATGCCGCGCTTTTCGAGCGCCGCGACCACCTTGCCGATCTCGTCGTCCATCACCGAGATCATCGCTGCATATTTCCGCCGGCTCTCGTCGGCGATGTGGCTGTTGCGGTCGAGATATTCCTTGGGCGCCTGATAGGGCGTGTGCGGCGCCGTAAAGGCCAGATACAGGAACAAAGGCTTCTGCTGATCGTGCTTGTTGATCACGCGCACAGCTTCTGCGCCGATAAGGATGTTGTCGTACCCCTCCTCTTTGAGAGCCTTGTTGTTTCGATACCAATCCGGGTTGCCGTTTGCCGCTTTATGCGTGAAATGGTCGATCTCGCCGAGGAGTGCGCCATAGAATGAATCGAAACCACGCTGGCGCGGCCAGTATGCGGTCTTTGAGTGCCCCAGGTGCCACTTGCCGCTCATCGCGGTGTAATATCCAGCGTCCTTCAGCACTTGTGGCAAAGGGTATTCGTCAAGCGCCAATCCGTAAGTGCCGGATTGCGGAATAACGGCAGTCTGCAGGCCATATCGGAACGGATAGCGGCCTGTCATGAACGCTGCGCGGCTCGGGGTGCACATGGGCTGAACGTAGAACTGCTCGAGCCGCGCGCCTTCGGCCGCCAGCCGGTCGATGTTTGGCGTCCTGATGTCGGAACCATGGTAGCCGACGTCCTTCCACCCGCTGTCGTCCGAAATGATGTAGACAATGTTGGGGGCCGCGCCTTGGGCGCGGGCCTCCCCGGCGCCTGCGAAAACGCCTAGAATACCAGCCTGTGCGGAAAACTGGGTGACAGCCAGCGCAGTGCCGCCCATCAGTGCGTCGCGGCGGGTAATGCCGCTGATTTCATTGGCTTGAGCAGTTTCGGTTTTGCTCATTGGTTCTCCGCCCTGGTTGACTGGATGTTGCACCGACGAGACATGGTTTCCTCCCAGCACGTCACTTGCCAGGCGCCGAAAGCGGGAGGGCGACTGTCAGGAAAACCGAGTTGCCTTCCGTCGACTTTGGCGACGAATTGTCCACCGAGCTCCAGGTGGATGCCGGCGCCGGCGTGTCCCGAATAATGGTAGAAATCATTCTGATAGTAGACGCCCGGCGGGGTGTGAGCCCCGCCCAACGGGCTGCGAGAGCCGAGCCAGTAAAAGCTCGCTCCGCCTTCCGCAGCATTCGCGCAATCGGACATGATGGCAAACCCCAACAGCAGCGGCGAGGCCGCTTTGACTAGCCCGCCTGCCCTACGACGCATATTCTCTCCCCCACGTCGGGCTGAAAATCTTTTGTTGCTTGCGCTCGAATGCAGTCTGTTTGTCGGGCTCGATGACGGCGAGCTTCCGTCTTCTGATAAGGCATTGCTAATATAAATATCAGCCTTGTGCAAGAAGGCCGAACACTCGACAGAGCGGGTTAGAGTCCCGGCTGCGGCCGGCCCTTTCCGCGACATGCTTTAGGCGTCAGATGTAGAGCGGCGCCATCTTGCGCCAGGCGCCGGCACGGTGGGCGCGACCGTCCCAGACATGCAGCTGATGGCGAATATTCTTCTCGCCGAGCAGCCGGCTGAGATAGCGGTTGTTGTCGAGGAAGGGATCGGCATCGCCGATGGTGAGAACGATGTCGCGCTCGCGCAGCCTGTCGAGCCGCCAGTCCGAGCCGAGGCCGGGCAGGAAATGCGTCGGCGTGTGGAAATAGACGCTGTCGTCGTAATAGCCGTCGAACAGGTCGCCAAAGGATTCCACCTTCATCGTCAGGTCGTAGCGTCCGGAAAAGGCGACGAGCTTGCGGAAGAGATGCGGATGGCGAAAGAAGAGGCTCGCCGCCTGGAAGGCGCCGAGGCTGCACCCATGCACCATGGTGCAGTCATGCGGGTTCTTCGCCGCCATCAGCGGCAGCACCTCGTTGAGGATATAATCCTCGAGCGCCGCGTGCCGGCGGATGCGCTCGGCCGGATGATGGTGGAAACCGTAGAAACTGTCGGCGGCCAGGCCCTCGATGCAATAGAGCTGGATCTGGCCGGCCGAGAGCTTGTCGGCGAGGCTCGCCACCAGGCCGAGCTGTTCATATTCGAAAAAGCGCCCCTCCCGCGTCGGAAAGACCAGGACCTTGGCGCCGGCATGGCCGAACACCAGCAACTCCATGTCTCGATGCAACCGCTGGCTATACCAGCTCAGATATTCGCGGTTCATGACACCCTGAAGAACTGTCCGATCTTGTCGCGGAGAACCGCCTCTTGCTCAGCACTTCCAGGGTAATCGAAATGACCGGCGTCCAGGATGAAGATTTCATTATATTTCCGTATCGCATTTGCGACAGCGAACTGGCAGGGCGGCGCGACCGAAGGGTCGAAAAGCGCCACCGCCGTCAGCATCGGCACATCGATCCGCGTCGCCGCGGTCGCCGCATCGTAGAAGCGCAGCGTCTCCAGCACGTTGCCATGGTCGGCCTGATATTCCTGCACCGACTGCGCGCTGCCGACGGTCGGCAGTTTCAGCCGCAGCGGCTGGTGGCCGAAGCTCGGCAGCGCCAGATGGCCGCGATCGATGCGCTCGTCATAAGCGATCGCCATCGCCCCGACGCCGCCGCCGAAGCTGATGCCGCTATAGCCGATATGGCCGGAAAGCCAGGGATAGAGCGTAGCAAGCGTCGAGACCGCGAGCCAGATATCCTCGACGCAGCCGCCGATGATATAGGAATCCCGCTTATCGATATCGTGAAGCACATGCCAGGACGGGTTCTCGGAAATCGGCGGATGCCTGCTCAGCGACAGTCCGCGGCAGCAGGGAAAGATCACCGCCGTTTCCTCGACCGGCAGATTGAAGTCAGGCTGATCCCGCCCGCCATACCCATGCCCGACGACGAGACCTCGCTTCACCCGCCCCTCACGCGGCAGCAAAAGCCAGCCGCCGATCTTGAACCCGCCAGTCGAGAGATAGACGAGGTCGAGCACGTGCCAGTCGGGATGGCTGAGCTTGCTGAGCGAAAGCGCCGGCTGCGGATCGACATCAAGCGCCTTCCGATACCGCGCCTCCCAGAACGCATCGAAACCCGCAGGCTCCTCCGGCGGTTCGACCGCGAGAAGCTCTTCGAGCCGCATGCCGTAGGTGGGGTCGAAGGCGAAGGGATGTATCTTGGGAATGGTCATCCGGGTTTTGTCGCGTGAAAGCCCCGATTGCGCAAGCCTTGCAGCTGCTTACCCCAGACGTGCGTCAGGCCGCAGCCCCCGCCGCCTCCAGGATCAGCTGCGTGATTTCATCCGGATGCGAGATCAGCGAGAGGTGGCTGGCCTTCACTTCGATGGTCTTTGCGCCCATGCGCTTGGCCATGAAACGTTCGAGATCGGGATCGATCGTCCGGTCCTCGGTCGAAACCGCGTACCAGCTCGGCTTGGAGCGCCAGGCGGCCTGCGTGGTCTTGCCTGATAGCAGCGCCTTCTGGAACGGCTGCTGCACGGCATAGAGCACTTTTGCCTTGGCCTCCGGCAGGTCGCCGGCGAAATCTCTGAGGAAAGCGGCCTCGCTCAGGCGCCCTTCATCGCCGTCGAAGACGATGCCGGCCGAAGCCGGCGGCGTGGGATAAGTCTTGGCGAGCGCCGTATAATCCTCGCCCGCATCCGGCGCCCGCGCCGCGACGTAGACGAGCGCCGAAACATTCGAATGCATGCCGGCCTCGGTGACGAGCATTCCGGAAAAGGAATGTCCGACCAGAACCGTCGGTCCGTCCTGGCGGTCGAGCACGCGCGTGACGGCAGCAACGGCCTCCGGCAGCGTCGTCAGCGGGTTCTGCACGGCAGTCGCGTTGAGCCCTGCCGCCTGCAGGCGCGTGATCACCTCGGTCCAGCAGGAGCCGTCGGCAAACAGCCCGTGCGCCAGCACAATATTGCGCGCCTTAACGGGTGCTGATGTCGCGGCCATGACGCGGGTGGAGAGAAGAGTGGCGGCAGTGCCGGCAACGAGGGCGGCCGAAAAAGCCCGTCTGTTCATCATCATGATCTGTTTCCTCACGTGTTGAGAGACTGTTGAGAGGTCGAAAGCTGAACCCGGGAAAATCGGTTTGACCGATCACATCATCTCGGAACCGCCCATCTCCAGCGTGAGTTTGCGGCTCCTTACGGCACGGGGCAACGATATTTATAGGCAATCAAGGTGGTCATCAGTTCGTCGCCGCTGGCGTCGCGTATGCCGGGATTCTGTTCGAGGAATGTGCACAGCGTATTGCCGATCGTTTCCGCCGTCGTTCCCACTGGCACACATAGGTTTATACCGACGGAATTGGCAAAATAGGCCGAGCTGACCATCTCCTTCGGCGCAGGAACGGCTTCGGTAAAGATGCGCCGGGCGAGATAATCGTCCCGGTTCCACTTGTCCAGCCAACCGGCAACATATCCGACGACCAGCCGCCGGGAGCCGCTGCAATCGGAATAAAGCAGGTCGCCGGTTGAAAAGCCGGCGGGAATCTTTGCTGAAACCGTTGCCAACAAGGTGGCGATAAGAATGCCCGACATAATCTCTCCCAAAGCTCGCAATAGAGCGGAGCTTTGATCGGAAAGGTGTCGGAACTTAGCTTTAAAAGTGTCATCTTTTCCACCGCAGTCGAAAGTTGCAGTCAGCGACCACCGGCGCTTTCTTCATGCGGAAATAGCTGCTTAAAGCTTGCGATTTAATCGGATGCGATATATATGTATCGGCAATCAACAAGCCGGACGGATAGAGCCATGCCTGCATCTAAAAGCGCAAAATCACCCGACATGCCTGCGCCCGCCTCCCCGCAAGCGGGCAAGGAGGACAGGAAGCTTTCGAACTTCCTCTGCTTCGCGGTCTATTCCGCCAATCTCGCCTTCGGCCGCGCCTATAAGCCGATCCTGGACGAGCTTGGCCTGACCTACACGCAATATATCGCGCTGGTCGCCCTCTCCGAAGAGGAGAACCAGACGGTCAGCATGCTGGGAGAAAAGCTGTTCCTCGAATCCAATACGCTGACGCCGATCCTCAAGAAGCTGGAATCGACAGGCTATCTCACCCGCCATCGCGATCCCGCCGATGAACGGCAGGTCCGCGTGAGCCTGACGCCGGCCGGGCGCGATCTCCTCCTCGAGGTCGATCCCGACGGCACGCTGATTGCCGCCAGCGGCCTCGGCGATGATTTCCCCGTCGTGCAGCAGTCGGTGACGAGGCTGCGCGACAACCTGCTGCGGGCGCAGGCCGAACCGGAAAAGCCTTGATGGCGGCAGCTGTCACAAGCTGGTGACATGCTTGCGGTGACGCATTTGCGCAGCGAGGAGACCACATGCCCGAGATCGCGATGGGTGCCTTGAGCCGCAACGGGATGCTACTTCTCGCAAGGCGGAGTTCAGAGCGCAGGATCTATCCGGACCGCTGGAGTCTCCCCGGCGGCCACATCGAGGATGGCGAAGACGCCGAGACGGCGATGCGCCGGGAATTGATGGAGGAAATAAGCGTCGCGCCGGAACGCTGGCAGCTCGCGGCAAAGTTCGTATCGCAAGCTCCGCCCGAGGCATCCGCCACCTTCCACGTCTATCACGTCGACCAATGGCAGGGATTGCCGCAGCTTGTCGGCGACGAACATACCGAACTCAGATGGTTCACCGCCGCCGAAATCCAACAGGAAACCAAACTGGCGCCGCTCCAGCTCGGTGACTTACTCGCAAGCCTCGCCATACGAGGGAGCGACAAAAACTAAAAGCGCGGCGCGCCTTCTGATCTACTGGCGCAGCGGCCGGAATGCCGTCCTCAGCTCGGCAGTGAAAACCATCGGCTGTTCCCATGCGGCGAAGTGCCCGCCCTTCTCCAGCCTGTTGTAGTGAATGAGCTTCGGATAGGCCTTCTCCGCCCAGCTCTTCGGCGCCTGGTAGATCTCATCGGGAAAAGCGCTGACGGCAACGGGGATCTTGATGCCCCTGGGGTCGAAGAACCCGCCGCTCGGATGATGCGCGTTTTCCCAATAGAGGCGCGCGGACGAGATTGCCGTGTTCGTCAGCCAGTAGAGCGTGACGTTGTCGAGGATATCGTCCTTCGTCAGCCCCTCGGTCTCTCCGTCGAAAACGCGCGCAATCATCCGGTAGCTGCGAATATCGTGGTCGAGCATCCAGGCGGCGAGTCCGACCGGCGAGTCGACGATCGCATAGAGCGTCTGCGGCCGGTTGTTCATCTCGATGGCGTAGCCGAGCCCATTCTTGTAGAAGTCGTCGAGCTGATCCCAGGCGCGTCTTTCGTCCGGCGAGAGATCGGCGGGCGGCATGGCCCCGGCAGCGAGCGCCTTGGCGATGTCGGCGGGAACGGTGGCGGCCATATTGGTGTGGATGCCGAGCAATCCCGGCGGTTGCTGCACCGCCATCAGTTCGGTGACCGCATTGCCCCAGTCGCCACCCTGCGCCACGAACTTGGTGTAGCCGAGACGCTGCATCAGCGCCGCCCAGGCATGCGCAATGCGAGGCGGGTTCCAGCTCCCCGATCCCGTCGATTTCGCTGAAAAGCCGTAGCCCGGCAAAGACGGGATCACCACGTGGAATGCGTCCTCTGCGCTGCCGCCATGCGCTGTCGGATCAGTGAGCGGTTCGATGATCTTCAACTGCTCGATGATGGAGCCCGGCCAACCATGCGTGACGATCAACGGCAGCGCGTTTTCATGCTTGGAGCGGACATGGATGAAGTGGATGTCCAGACCGTCGATCTCGGTGATGAACTGCGGGAAGGCATTGAGCCGCGCCTCCATCTTGCGCCAGTCGTAATCCGTCGCCCAATGCTTCGCGAGCTTCTGGATCGTCGAAAGCTGCACGCCCTGGCTGTCGTCCGCGACCGTTTCCTTATCCGGCCAGCGGGTGGCGGCGACGCGCCGCCTGAGATCGTCGAGCTGGTCCTGAGGGAAGCTGACGCTGAAAGGGCGGATTTCCTCGCCGTTCGCCCACGCGCCGGGCACGCCGGCGACGAGGCTGACGGCTCCGGCTGCGGCGGTGGCAGCAAGCAGTTCGCGCCGCGTCGGCGAAAATGAAAATGTGGGGGACATGACGCTCTCCTAGCGTTCGATCTACGTGGAAGGATACGAGGATCGACAGGCCGACCTCGTTGGTAACAGCAGGTCATTCGCGTCTGGCCGGGACTATGCTCCGGGGCAATCCGGCGGTCAATTGGCCCGGTCAGGCTATGCTTCTGCTGCCCTGACTGCTCTTTCAGGCTGGCGCGACGACATTGCTGCAAGCGCGCCCTCCTCCATCATCTCGGCCGCTTTCGCATAGCCGCCGCCCATTCCGTCCAGAAAATGCAGATGCGAATCCGGCCGGCCCGATGGCACCAGGCAGGTCATCAGCGCATGCGACTGGCGGTGCAGGCCGAAATCGATCTCGCCGCGCGCTCTTGCTGCGACGAGAATGGCTTCGACGCTGTCGATCTCTTCCGGCGTGCAGTCCAGCGTCAGGCGCAGACCGTCGTCGAACTTGCGGAAATCCGAATGGGAGGCGACTTCCGCCCAGCCGTCCGCACTGACCTGCCTCGCACTGTTCCTCGGGATAGCATTATCCCGCGAAAGCGGATGTGACCGGCGCGGCGCGGCATCGAAAACCTGAAGCACGCGCCTGGCGAGCGCCGCGAAAACCTCGGGGCTGGTATCGTCGCGGGGTTCGACCAGCAGCGACAGGATCTCGCCCCGCCGGCTGGCGAACGGCGCCCAATCGCAGCTCAGGCCCGTCAGGTCAGGCTTCGTCGCATAGCGGCCGGGCTTGACCAGATAGCGGCCGTTCTTGATCTGCTGCTCGGCCCATTTCAGCCCGCCACCGGCAAACATCGCATAGGTCGCGTTCTCGGAAGCGGCATAACGCGCGATCTTCACATCGCGCCCGCCGGCACGAATATCGCGCACGGTGACCAGCCCGACACGAAGGTCAAGATGAAGATCGCTCCTGGCAAACTCCGCCACATCACGCAATGCCGACGTCGCGGCCATCAGGCCGCCCGGCGGCAGGGCGAAGGCCGCTCCGTCTCCGCGAAACACGAACGGGAAATCGAAGGAGCCCCAGGCATTGCCGAGTGCCGCGATGATAGAGGCGCCGGCATAGTTGACGTCTTCATAGCGCCCTGCCCCGATTGCCGCGGTCGAGCTGACGACGTCGGTGATGCCGATCAGCCAATCCTCGGGCAGCGGCTCATAGACATCGGGATCGAGCAGAAGCGAAAACTCGTCATAGGCCGGGTGCGGCTCCGCATGGCTGCTGGTCATGGCATGGTCTCCGGATCGGCAGGGTTGCGATGCCCGTTCGGGAACGGGTCTGCCGGCCGATCGGCAGACCCCCGCTTCGAAGATGACGGCGACGACGCCGGCCCTTCCGTTCAGACGAGCCTGGTCTCGACGTCGATATTGCCGCGCGTCGCCTTCGAATAAGGGCAGATCTCGTGGGCTGCGTGGATCAGTTCCTCGGCGACGTCGCGCTCGATGCCGGCCAGGCTGACATTGAAGCGTGCGCGCAGGAAGAAGGAGCCGTTGTCGGCGTTGAGAGTGATCTCGGCATCGACCTCGGGACCGGCCGGCAGGGTCACCTTGCGCTGAGACGCGGCAAGCTCGATGGCGCCGATATAGCAGGCGGACCAGGCGGCGCCGAACAGGTTCTCGGCAGCCGGATGCGGTTGCGGCAGCTTGATGTCGAGCATGCCGTCGCTGCTGCGTGCATAGCCGTCGCGGCCGCCGGCGATGTGGGTCTTGCCAGTGAAAAGAAGCTTCTCGGTCATGGTGGTATCCTCTAGGTTTGATTTACAGCGTATCCGATCTAATCGGATGCGTGTTAAATATTCCTAATGGCTCTCGCTGTCAACACCATTCGATTTAATCGGATACGATTTATTTCAATTCAAAAGCCACCCCGGCCACCGGGCTGCAGATCACAGGCTCGCAGGTTGCACAGGACGGGCAGCCCGGGTTCCGAGAAGAACCAATGGAACCGCCAAGGCATAGATGGCGACGACGGAGAGCCAGATGGCGCCGGGCCACGCCTGCTGGACGGCGAGATAGAATGTCGAGAAGGCCAGCGGGCCGATGATCGAGGCCAGGCTGACGGCCGACGTCAGCACGCCCTGGAGTTGGCCCTGGCGGGCCGGATCGACCTGCCGGCTCGCGAAAGCCTGGAACGCCGGCGTGCCGATGCCGCCGAGCGCGAAGACCGGCATGATCGCGAACACGATCCAGCCCTGGCTGGCAAAGGCCATGGCGAGGAGAGCAAGGCAGGCGCAGGCGATGCCGACGACAACAGCCCCGCGTTCGCCGAGCCGTTTGCTGGCCGGGCCGGGCAATAGCGCCTGCACCACCGTCTGGCATATGCCGAAGGCGCCCAAGGAAAGGCCGATCCAGAGGCCGTTCCAGTGGAAGGTGTCGAAACCCCACAAGGCCCAGCAGGTGCCATAGGCTTCGCCGGTGGCGCTCAGGATGAAAAACACGAGGATGATGGGCAGAAGCCCCTTCATCGACAGGATCCAGCGCAGCGGCCGCAGCGGATTGAGTGCCGCAAGGTCGATCCTCTCGCGAGCCGGCGTGCGGGACTCCGGCAGGATGAAGAAGGCAAGCAGCATGTTGCATGCGTTCAGCACGGCGGCGGCGATGAAGGGGAGCCGCAACCACTGATCACCGAGCAGCCCGCCGAGCACCGGGCCGATGATGAAACCGATGCCGAACGTCGCGTTGAACAAGCCGAAACGGCGGGCTCGCCTGTCCTCGGCCGATATGTCGGTGATGTAGGCCATGGCGACGGAGACGTTGGCGCTGGTGAGCCCGGCGACGGCGCGGCCGAGCAGCAGCATCCAAAGCTCAGGCGCAAACGCCATGACGAGATAGTTGATCGCAGCGCCGCCAAGCGAAATCAGCAGCACGGGACGCCGGCCGAGATTATCGCTCAAAGCGCCGAGCACCGGCGCGAAGATGAACTGCATCAGCGCGTAGAGCGCCGTCATGATCCCGATGTAGGGAGCGATATTCCCGGCATGGGTCACCTCCTGGAGAAGCCGCGGGAGAATGGGAAAAATGAGCCCTATGCCTGCGGCGTCGAGGCCGATTGCGGTGAAAATAACAATGAGGGGTTTGTTCATGAGCGCGTCCTTTCGGCTGTGGCGCTCGTAGCGCCGATATATACCGAGTTTAAATATGTACTGAGTACAGTCATATGCCGACACCAGAGGAAGTCAACGTTAAATGTGTACTGAGTATAAAATTCCTGCTATCGAGTCCGGCATGTCCACGCCACCAGACCTCAGAACCCGCAAGCGCCTCGCAACGCGACGCGCCATCACCTTGGCCGCCGACCGCCTCTTCCGCGAGCGGGGTTTCGAACACGTGACAGTCGATGAGATTGCCACCGCGGCCGATGTCGGGCGGATGACCGTTTTCAACCACTTCCCCCGCAAGGAGGACATGTTCTTCGACCGCGATGAGGAAGGCCGCGAAATCCTGCGCGAAGCCTTGCGGCAGCAAGAGCCCGGCGTCTCGCCGATCGAGACGCTGCGCCGGCTCGCGCACCGGCTCGTCGCCGAACAGGCGCCTTTCGTTCAATTTTCCGCAGGCAGCGAGGGTTTCGTCGAAACGGTCGAGCGCAGCGAAACGCTCAAGGCGCGGGCGAGAGCCATTCGGGACGAGCTGGCTGGAATGGTGGCCGCCGCGCTGGCGGAAAGTGCAGGAAAAGACGTTGACGATCCAGCCGCCCATCTCGCCGCCGGCCTGCTGCTCGCGACATGGACTGTCGCCTTCCTCCAGGCTCACCGGAGCCTTCGACGCAGCCGGGATGCCACTGAGGCGAAAGCCGTCTTTCTCGCCATCATCGATCAGGGCACCATCGGCCTCAAAGCCGCAATGGAAGGCACGCCTTACGCTTGAATGTCAGCGTCCGACAGGACGCACGGCGCTCTAAGACCGCGGCCGGCCGTCATCGAACAAGGTGGCAAGCCACTGGTAATATCGCGGCTGCTTCTCCCGCAGTTGACTGCGCGAATAAGGCGGCCGCTCGATATCGCCATAGAGGTAGACGCTCGCCGTGACCGCGAAGAATTCCCGGTCGTTGCTCATCATGTAGGAATCATCAGGCCAGAGCCCGCGGCCGCTATGGAAGAAATGCCTGACGTCGCCATTGCCGAATCCGCCGGGCAGCATCCGGTCATTATAGGCATGCAGAAGCTCGTGCAGGATGATCGGCTTCTCGGCATCGAGGGTCCGGACGCGGAGATCAATGCCAGTCTCGCTGCTGTAATGGCCAGGCCCGAAGCCCGCGGCGGCGGGATTGGCCCAGATCGGGACCGTCCGCATGAAGGCGAGGACGTCGGGCTTCAGATTGACGCGCTCGACGATGTCGAGCTGCCTTTTGACCGCCGCCACCATCTCCCTGTCGGGCTCCGCACCCCTGGCATTGGTGAGATCGACCTGCCAGCCGCGATAGCTAAACTCAAGCGGATCGGCGGCCGCCGCTCCTGCTGTTGCAATACCGATGGCGATGGCGGCGCAAAGCGCCAGAATTGCCGAAATCCTCCGCACCGGCCCCTCCTCGGCGTGTCACGGCGCCGACTGTCGCACAGGCCGAACAGCGGCACAATCGCGTGTCAGCCGCCGCCCATCGACACCGGCGCGTCCGGCTGCATGCCGCGGAAGAAATCGACAACCGGGGCTGGCGTCCGATCGTTGAAGCACATTGCAAGACCCGCGGCCGATTCTCCGGCAGCGCTTTCACTGCGCACAAACATGGCGGTTTCATAAGAGGCAAGCGCCGCCTCGATATCGTCATGAGCAAGGATCGCCTGCGCCAGATCCGCGCCGTCGCGCATGGCGAGATTGGCTCCCTCGCCGGCGAAGGGCGACATCAGATGCGCGGCATCGCCGATCAAGGTGACGCCCGCCCTGCGGTCCCAGCGATGGCCGACGGGCAAGGCAAAGAGCGGCCTCGCAACCAATGGCGCGTCGCTTCCGGCGATGAGGCCGACAAGCGGCCGATCCCAGCCGCGGAACCGCGCCAGCACGTCTTCGAGCAGCCCTCCGGCCTTCGACGTAACCTCGGCCGACCATTCGGCCGGCGCCTCGAAGGCGGCGTAACTGCAGATCACATCGCCCGGTTGACGATGGGCCAGAATGCCTTTGCGCTCGGAAAGCGCCATCATCGTCCCCGTCCCGACGATCTCGGCCTGCTCCGGAAACCGGGAGGAGACCTCCGTCAAACGCGCTTCCGCGAATGATAGGCCGGTATAGACGGGCTGGATATTGGTCAGCAACGGCCGCACCTTCGACCAGGCGCCGTCGGCGCCGATCAGCACGTCCGTTCGGACCGATAGCCCGTTCGCGAAGCTGATGGTATAGGCGCCATCCGCCTCGGCGGCGATCGCCGTCGCGCGATGCCCCCAACGGATGATCCCCTCCGGCAGCGATGCGATCAGCATGGCCCGCAATTGGCCGCGCTCGACTTCGGGACGCAGGTCGTTGCCGACCTCCGCGAGATGCACTCTGCCGGTCTTGTCGAGGATACGAAACGCGTCGCCCTCCTCCAGGACCATCTTGCGGAATTCTTCGTAGAGGCCGGCCGCCTCGATCGCCGCCTGGCCGGTCTCGACATGCATGTCGAGCATGCCGCCCTGATGCCGCGCGGAGGCAGAGGCGTCGCTTTCGAAGATGCGCACATCCATCCCGTTGATATGCAGAATGCGGGCAAGAACGAGCCCGCCAAGGCCGGCGCCGAGAATGGTGATCATGCCTTGGTCTCCGCGCGCCGCGTCATCAAGATGCCGTTGATCAGTACATCGAACCCCCAATCCAGCCGCTCGCCACGGCCCGACAGCAGTTCGGCGCCCAGCCGCGTGATATTCGGCAGGGCCTCGGCATCGGCGGCGTCAATCGCCGCCGTCAGCGAGGAAAAGTCCGATGGCGAGCGTGGGGATGCTTTCCAGGCGGCCTTCTCGGCAGCCTGCGCCGTGGCATAAAGCAGGAGCAGGTCGACCGCCCATGCCGCCTCGGCATCCTGCACCCCGCCCTCCTTCAACAGCGCCAGGGTCTTCTCTACCAGCGCAAGATAGTTCGCCCCGCTCGGCATGGTCGACATCGCCATGCGCGCCAGTTCCGGATGTTCGAACAGCACCGACATATAGCTGCGAAGCGTGCCCTTCAGCCGGCCACGCCAGTCGGCCGGCAAAGACGGCACGGCAATTCCGGCAAGCAGCGCGTCGAGGATCTCTGCGTGAAGATCCTCGGTGTCGCTGATATAGACGTAAAGCGATGCGGGACCAGTATCGAGCACGGCGGCGACGCGCCGCATGGTGATCTTCGCCAGTCCCTCCTCGTGGAAAAGCGCCAGCGCGGCGCTGATGATCCCATCGCGGCTCAAAGCCGGTTTACTCGGCCTCTCCCGTCGGCTCCTTGCATGCGGCGCCATGTACGACTACTCCAATAACGAACATGTTCGTAACAAACATGTTCGTTACATCGCGTCAAGCGTCACGACTGCAGATAAGAACTGCCGCTTGGAGCATGTCGCGAATATCAGGCAGTCGAGCGGCCTATACCAGCGCGCCGAGCCGCGCTCAGACCTTCTCTTTCTTCCTGGTCTTTTCCTTGGGCTCCACCGGCGCATCGGGCGTAGGCGCCAGCAGCTTTCGCAGCGATGCGATCTTGTCCTTTACCAGCGGCCGGAACCGCGTCGCACGATAGGGCATGTCGGCAGCGCCGTAACCTTCCGGCCCGTCGTCATTGCCGCGATGGATCTCCGCAAGCTTCACGCCGATAAAGGTGCCGTCGACATAATGGGTATATTCGCCGACCCAGCGGATCGTGTAGATCTCGCCCTTGCGAATGAGCTGGTCGATGCTGACATGCTTGAAGGTATCGTTGATGCAGACGACCTTCTGGCCGACGTGGAATTCATAGCTCATGGATCAAACTCGCAAACGGTCATCCGCCTCACCGATCTATAACGCGCCCGGCTGCAGGGATGAACCCTTTTCTGGCGGTAGAGCCCAATTGCGGCGGCAACGGGACGCGGCCTAATCGCAATAGACCCTGCCGCCCTTGCGGGAGCGCAGGTCGAAGTGGAAATGGTTCCAGTGCTCCGGATTGCTGCCCGGGCCAAGCACGGTGTTGAAATAGCGGCAGCTGTCGCTGCGCACCGCCTTCAGGAGCCGGCCTTCGCGGAAGGAGAACAGGCCCTTCTTGCGCACATCGATCTCATGGCCGTTCTTCAAGACGAACTTGCCGACGTCGATCGCATTGCCGTGGGCATGTTCCGACATCGGATTATATCTTTGCCGGCTGTTGTTCATGCGCCGGCAGGAATAGCCGCCGAGCGGTTCGATCGTCTGGATGCCGGTCCAGTAGCGATAGCGCGCCGATGGCGCGAGTTCGTTCTTCACCCATTTGGCGAAGGCGAGCGTCACCTGGCAGTTCAGCGTCACGGCGGGGCGAACGCCGATATTGCCGGAAAGTCCCTTCAGCGACACCGGATAGGGCACCTGGCAGGCCGGCCCTTGCGAGATCGGCGGCTTGTCGTCGAAGAGCACGCCCATGCGCTTCAGTTCGCGCCGGCAGGCAAGCTCTGAGGCCGGCATGACGCTCGGATCGACCGGCGCGGCCGGCTCGCTCATCATCGGGTTGTTCGGCCGCAGCATCGCGACCTCTTGGCTTTCGTCCTCTTCAGGCACGCGGCCCGGCGCCACGACGGGGCTGCCGTCGCTCCAGGCAGGCGCCCTCCTCAACTCGGTCCGTGCTGCCGGCTGCGGCATTGCCTGCTGCGCGGGCTGGCGCATCGGCTGATTGAGCTGCGTCGGACTATCGGTGCCGATGCCGTCGACCACCGGCTCGGTGGCATTGCCTTCGGCGATCTGCTGCTGTTGCTCCTGCGCCAGCCCGACCACGGGCTCGGCCCCGAGCTCCTCATCCATGTTGACGCCGCCCGACGGGATCGCGAGGTTCTGCGTACCGCCCCAGTTGCCGCTCTGCTGGCCTGCCGCCATCGCCTCGTCGCTGTCGATCATCGGCAGGCGGGCGCCACGCGCTGCCCGCCCCGCCGGCGCTGACTGCGTCCCCGGCGCTGACTGCGTCCCCGGCGCTGACTGCGTCAGCGCGGGATGTCCGGTGCCGGCAAGGTTCGGGGTATCGAGGTAATCGACGGAGCCCTGCGAATTGCCGGCAGGCACGCTGGAAACGGGATAGGAGGCCTGGCTTTCCGCCGGCGCAAGGCGCTCGGCGCGCGCCATCCGCGCCGCCGGCACCCGCGAGATCGAGCTGACCCTGGTCCCGTTGTCGACATTGGCCGGCGGCGTGAGCCCATCGCTGATCGAACAGGTCGTCAGCGCCGCCGAGAGCAGCACAGGCAGGAGGAATCGCCGAGGAAAGGAAACAAACGCCATACTCTTATCGCTTCCACAGGCCGGCAGTGACCGAAAAAACTCGGTCCAATTTTAATTAAAAACGGTGAACGAAAACTTACCTGCGGAATTCGAGCGTGGCGGACATGAAAAAAGGCCGCGGGTGCGGCCCTCGGTACACTGCTCTTTCGTCATGCTTGGGTTTGTGCCTGACCTCTGCTAGCGGGATAGGAAAACGTGCCTTACAGAAGGCTGGGAGGAACGGAGAGGCAGCGGCAAATTCTCTTCTCCCCGAGAGAATCGAGAGGGCGCGACACACCCTCGCCCCGTTTATGGGCCCGAACGTCGGTGGTGCCAGCCGGGTCGGGCTGGCACGCCGCATTTTGTCGTCGGGGTCAGCTACCCGTTCGTAAAGTTGATCAAATCCGCCATGGTGAAATGACCCGCCACCGCGCCCGGCAATGTCGGCCGCCATTTCGGCCATTGGGCGAGGAAGGAATGGCGATCCTCGCGAATGAGGCCGGCCAGGACTTCGGCGATGATCGTGCCGCCGACCGGCCCGAGATGCTGGCTGTTTCCGAATATCTCTGCCTCGCGCAGGACGTAGAACCAGAGCGGCGCATTCTCCTTGAAGCTAGCCGGATGGTCGTTCAGCACGGCGGCGCGCGCCCGCTTCCTGTCGGCATCCTCGCTGTCGAACAGCTGCTCGTCCGACAGCGCCTCCATCTCCATATGGCGCGCCACCGCCTGGCCGGAAGGCAGTCCGAGCCGCCAGCCGCGCAGCAGGTTGAGAGCGGCGAGCGCCCTGCGGATCTTGATCGGTTCGTGCTGGTGATCGGGCAGGCTCGTCAGTGGATCGACCAGCGTCGTGTCGAGCTTGTAGGAAGGCTGCGGCAGAACGGCGCCGGCCGGCGGCTCTCCATCCGGGGCGACCCCGTCGAAGAAGAAAGCCCAGTCGATCGGCCAGAAGCCAGGAAGCTCGCGGAAGCCGTTCAAATTCGCCAGCGGGTGTTCGACCACATCGGTGAGGGAGAAAATCGGAATACGATGGAACTTAGCCATTTTCCCTCTGAACGGCTGCTCGATCGGGTCGGGCTTTGTCACGATCCTGTTGAGCGAATAGCTCGGCCTGACCATCGAATGACCATAGCGGTAGGCCGCCACCGAGAATTCGACCGGGATGAAGGCGTATCGGCCTTGCGGATTGTAGAAGCGGATATTGGGCTTCTCTCCTCTCCCGACGATGACGCGCTCGTAGGTCTCCTTCCCCAGAATCCGCGGCAGGAAATCATGCAGGACGATCCATTGGTAATGCCAGCGCACCGTCTGCTGACAGTGCTCGAAATCGCGGCTGCGCAGCGTATCGACGACCTTGTTGTGAAATCTGAGGAAGGTCGCGTGGAGCTGCGACACGATCAGGTTTTCGTCGTTGCGCTTATCGCCGAGCAGGGCGCGGCGGATCGGGGCAGTGTTCCTCGGCAAGTCGGGACGGTTTCTCCTCGTGCCGTCGAAGTCCTTGTCATCCCCGAGCAGCAGATGAAGCTCGTCGTCCTCATAGAGGAAGGGCTGATCTGCCGGTCCCGATCCGTAGACCGAGTCCAGATCCAACCGCGGCGTGCGGAAATCCTGGAGCGCATCGGGATCATTGAAGCGGTCGAGCGACGACACCGGATCGAAGGTGATGTCATGATCGAGAAACTGGCCGAAATAGGTGAAGCCGGCAGGGATTGTCGGGTTCTCGTCTTCTGGCTCCCTCTCGTTCAGCGCGACATCGACTGGTTTTCCCTCTTCGATCTTTTCGGCGAACTCCCCCTGGAACATCGTTTTCGCAAGGTCGGTGAGCGCGTCCTCGGTAAATGCGGCGGCCGGCAGGTTGCGGAACATCCTCCCGAACCTCTGGTCGCGAACACTCGAATGCGCGACGCTATCCATGCCTCTTACTGGCGAACCATGCTTGCTGCGAGCCATTTCGGCCTCCCTCGGTTACTGAACTGGAATGCGGCAGCGGTGCGATGAGGGGCAGCGATGTCAGATGCGGAAACCGAGATGCACGAATTCAGGAGGCAGACGGCGGCCATGCCAAGGCTGCCGCGGCCGTGGTCCCGGATAGTATGAGAAATTGGAGAATATGGTGGCTTCCGTTGGGATAGCGATCGCTATCCTCGAAATGCCCTGCCCTCAACTACAACCTGAATGAAGCATAACGGAAGGTAAATTGCAATGAGATTCGCTTAATGATTGAATCCACTACCTTTTACCAAGCAGTTCTCTCAGGTATATCGGCCTGAAAATCTTGGAATTCCGGCCATCGACGATCCCCTATAGTCGAAAGGATCATGCAGGCGATGCGATTGCGGTATCCGATCGCATGATACCGGAGCAACAAAAAGAGCCGTCGCGACGGCTCTTCGGTTTGTTTGGTAGTCTCGCTTTTTTACTCGACGTCATCCCAGGCCTTGTGCCGAGGATCTGCTGCCCTGCCGATCGGAGGCAGATGCTCGGCACAAGGCCGAGCATGACGAAGGAGGAGTTGGCGGCTCCGCCTCTCACGCGGCTCGCGTATACCTCGCCTCGGCACGCTGTCCGGCCGCGCGCAGGCGGAAGTTTGCGAGCAGCGTCTTCAGCTGGGTGCTTTCGTCGGCGAGCGTGCGGCTTGCCGCCGTCGTCTCCTCGACCATCGCCGCATTCTGCTGGGTCATCTGGTCCATGTGGTTGACGGAGCTGTTGATCTCGTTGAGCCCGGTCGCCTGCTCGCGCGCCGCCGTCGCGATCGAGGCGACGTGATCGTTGACCTGGTTGACCAGCGCCTCGATCTCAAGCAGTGCATCGCCGGTCGAGCGCACAAGAGCAACCCCGCCCTCGACTTCCGACGCCGAGCGGCTGATCAACTCCTTGATCTCCTTGGCCGCATTGGCGGAACGCTGGGCGAGTTCGCGCACTTCCTGGGCGACGACGGCGAAGCCGCGGCCCGCCTCGCCGGCGCGCGCCGCCTCGACGCCCGCGTTCAGCGCCAAAAGGTTCGTCTGGAAGGCGATCTCGTCGATCACGGAGATGATCTGGTTGATGCGGCTCGAGGATTCCTCGATCCGGCCCATCGCGGTCACCGCATTGCGGACGATATCGCCCGAACGTCCGGCGCTCGCCTTGGTCTCGGCCACCATCTCCCGCGCCTCGTTCGCCCGCTCGGAGGCGGTCTTGACCGTCGCGGTGATCTCATCGAGCGCCGCCGCCGTTTCTTCGAGGGCGGCCGCCTGCTGTTCCGTGCGCTTCGACAGGTTGCCGGTCGCCTCGCTGATGTCGGAAGCGCTGTCGTTGACGATATGGCTCGATTCGGCGATCGCCTGGATGACGCCGTTCAGAGCATCGACGGCAGCGTTGAAATCGCCCCGCAGCTTGGCATAATCCTCGCCGATATCGCCGATCGAAACCGTCAGGTCGCCGCCCGCAAGCTTCTCCAGTCCGACGCCGAGCGCCTGCATCGCCTGGGTCTGCCGTTCGGAGGCCGAACGCAGGTTCGCCTCGTTGCCGCGACGCTCCGCCTCGATCTGCCGCTGTCTTTCATCCTCCCGCCCGCGCAGCGCGCTGCGCTCGTCGACGGAATCGCGCAGCACCAGCAGCGCCTTGGCCATCTGACCGATCTCGTCGCGGCACTCGCTGCCTGATATCTCCACCGATGCTTCTTCGGCTGCGATGGCGCTCATCGCCGTCTTCAGCCGGGCGACAGGCGTCGTCACGCTGCGCACGATGGCAAAGGCGATCGCGAGCGTCGCCGCGGCGCCGAGCAGGCAAAGAGCGGCAGCCCAGATCGCGTTCTGCCGATAGAGCGCCGCAAGGTCGTCGGCATAGACGCCTGTGCCGACGATCCAGCCCCAGGGCTCGAAACCGGCGACGTAGGAATATTTCAGCACCGGCTCATCGGCGCCCGGCTTCGGCCAGTAATAATCGACGAAGCCCTTGCCGTCCTTCTTCACCTTGTTGACGAATTCGACGAACAGGAACTTGCCGGTGGGATCCTTCATCTGGGAGATATCGGTGCCGTTCAAGGCCGGCTTGATCGGATGCATCACCATGAAGGGACGCATGTCGTTGATCCAGAAATAGCCGTCTGCGCCGTAGCGCATCGCGCCGATCACGTCCTTGGCCGCCGCCTGCGCCTGCTCGCGGGTCATCGTGCCCGCCTGCTCCATCTTGTAATATTTGTCGAAGATGCCGAGCGCCGTCGCCTCCATCTTCTCCAACCCCGCCTTCCGCTCCGCCTGCAGCTCGGAATAGGAATAGTTCAGAAAGAAGACCATCGTCGACGCCAGCACGGCGAGCGTGAAACCGACGAGGCAGTAAAGGCGGGTGGAAATCTTGACGTTGCGCATGAGGTTCCCAGCGATTCTTACATTTGCAATTCGTCACATACTGGAACAGCTGAATTACCGGACGGTAAAGTTGGATTAGTGGGTTCTCACATAACGTAAGGTGAGATAACGGTTGCAAATTTCAACCGACTGAAATCGAACGGAATTTAAATCGCCGCGAGCTGCCATATTTGTTCCGCAGCCGGCCCTCTCACCGAAAAGGATTGGTGCAGACACCGAGTTCGCCTAACCTTGGCCGCAGAATCGTATCGGGATATTGAGGGAACTTTCCATGACCGACACCGCCAAGCCCAGAGGCGAACTGACGCTGCGCACACTCGCCATGCCCGGCGATGCCAATCCGGCCGGCGATATTTTCGGCGGCTGGGTGATGGCGCAGATGGACCTTGCATCCGGCATCCGCGCCGCCGAGCGCGCCAAGGGTCGTGTCGTCACCGCCGCGGTCAAGGAAATGGCCTTCGAGCTGCCGGTCAAGATCGGCGATACGCTGTCTGTTTATACCGATGTCGAGCGCGTCGGGCGCACCTCGATCACGCTGATCGTCGAAGCCTGGGCGCACCGCTCGCGGTATAACCAGCAGGAAAAGGTCACCGCCGGCACTTTCATCATGGTGGCGCTCGACGAAGAGGGCAAACCCAAGGCCGTCCCCGCGGAGTGACAAGTTTGAATGCGAGGGGATAAGCCATGGAAGCCGTCAGCTCACCGGAGGTCTTCCTTCACATCAAGGTGGTGATGGGCATGGTCATCAGCCTTTCACTGGCGAGGCTGCTTACCGGCGTTGCCGGCATCGTCCAGCATCCCGGCAAGGCGAAGGTCTATCTCGTTCACCTCGGCTGGGCCTTGTCGCTGTTCCTCTTCATCATCCATATCTGGTGGTGGGAATATCGCCTGCAGGCCGTGCCGGTCATCGGCTTCGGCATCTATCTCTTCCTCGTCTGCTTCTGCAGCCTATTCTTCCTGCTCTGCGCCCTGCTCTTCCCGGCATCGCTCGACGAATATGGCGGCTACGAGGAATATTTCATCTCGAGGCGCAAATGGTTCTTCGGCGTCCTCGCGCTCACCTATGCCGTCGATATGCTCGACACGGCGATCAAGGGACATGACCGCATCCTCTCGCTCGGCTGGGAATATCCCGCCCGCAACATCGCCTACATCCTGCTCTGCGCCATCGCCGCCTGGACCGCAAACCGCCGCTTCCACACGATCTTCATCATCGCCAACCTGCTCTACCAGATCAGCTTCATCTTCCGGCTTTATGATGTCTTGGGGTGAGGAGCGATCGGGCGAAGCCCGAGCAATCGATCCAGTGAATCGATTGCAGCGACGAACGCCCTGAGCTTGAAGCGAAGGGCCGGGCAGCCGCTTGCTCCCTCTTCGCCCCAGCGGGGGTCCGAAGGACGGGACGACACCCGTGGCTCGACCCCGGTCGATGCCCGTCAGGGCAGCTGAGGGGGGTGAGCGGCAAAGCCGCCAATGCACGGAGCGCAAGCGAAGGGCAATGAATGGTGTAACGCGCGCCCCCCTCATCCGACCCTTCGGGCCACCTTCTCCCCGGTGGGAGAAGGGGAAGCAGACCCGCCTCACACCTTCAAAAACTGCGACCCCTTATCAAACCTCAGCCCCGGAAAAATCTTCCCCGTCAGATCGTCCACACCGACATCGAACTGCCGATAGAGCATCGCCGCCGCCACCTCCCGCACATCGGCCGTCGGCATAAGATCGCGATCGTCCAGCAACTGGCCGTCGCCGACACCAGGCCAGCGCCCGAGGATGCGGCCGCCGTTGATCGCGCCGCCTGACAGCAGGGCGCAGCCGCCAGTGCCGTGGTCGGTGCCATCGGAGCCATTCTGGCGCACGGTGCGGCCGAATTCGGTCATGGCGAGCACCACGGTCTTTGCCCAGATCTCCGGCCCAAGCGTCGTCTTCAGCGTGTTGATCGCCTGCGCCAGATCCTGCGCCGGCCGCTTGAATTGACCGCTCTGGCCGATATGCGTGTCCCAGCCAGTGATCGAGAAGCTGGCGATACGATAATCGCCCTTCAGCATATTGGCCGCGAGCGCCGCCACATCGGCGGTCTTCTCACCACGCTGGCCATCGGGCTCGACCATCATCGCCGCGCTGTCGGCCCGCGTCGCCTCGGCAAGGGCCGCCGCGAAGGGCGGATCGCCGGCATAGAGCCGCGACAGGAACTGCATCTCGTCGCGCGCCGGCGCCAGATTGGAATCCGAGGCCCAGACATCGACATTGTTCGGCCCGGAGAGGATCAGTTCCGTCGAGGTATTGACGTCGATCGCCTTGCGCGCATCCGAGCGGGGAATGACGGCAAGCGCCCGGTTCAGCCAGCCGGTCTTTTCCTCGGCGACATGCTCGCCGCCCGATTCCAGCATGTCCTGCCCGTCGAAATGGCTGCGCTGGTCGCGATAGGGCGTCGAGACGGCGTGCACGAAGGCAAGCTCGCCGCTCTTCCACAGCGGCATCAGATCGGCAGCGGCCGGATTGAGACCGAAATGCCCGTCGAGATCGAGAAGCCCGGTCTCGGGCGTCAGCGCCAGCGTCGGCCTAAGCGCCGCAAAACCGGCATCACCATAGGGCTGCACCAGATCAAGCCCGTCCATTGCACCGCGCAGCACGATCGTGACGAAGCGGTTATCACCAGGCATCGCCGCAAAGGTGACGGGCGTGAAGACGGGCGCGGCGGCAAGACAGCAGGCGGAGGTGAGAAAACCGCGGCGGGAGAGCGAGATCCTGGTCATATGGGAAACTCCTATCGGCGGTTGAATTCGGGCGATGCCAGCACCAGCGTCAGCCCGCTGATCTTGTTCGGCGCCTGCGACACCACGCGGATCGTCTCGTCGCGCGCCGCATCGGCAAGCGTCGATTTCAGGAACTCGCGCGGATCTTCGTCGCGGCCGAATTGCGTCGACGCCCGCCTTGCCCAGGCCAGCCGCTCGGCGAGCTGGCTGCCCGTGATCCAGGCGGAGAAGCCTTCCTCGAAACCGGCCGGGCTCGGCGGCAGCCAGGTCGGCTGGCCCATGCGCTTCAGCGCCCCCTGCCCCAGCGCCCGCGCCGTCCGGAAGGCCTTGAGCCGCTTGTCCCTCGCCTCGCCGGCAGGATCGGTCGTCACCGGCGCTCCCGCCATGCCGGGCGTGTTGGCCGCCATGTCGCCCTCCTCGGTGCCCTGCTGGTTGGCCGCCAGGAAGCTGCCGACGGCGCCGTTGACCGGACCCGCATTCAGCGCCCTCAGACCCGCAACGACATAGTCGAAAGGCTGGCGCGCCTTGGCGCCCTCGTCGCGCCAGGCGGCGGGGTGGTCGAGCATCGCGGCATAGACGGCCGTCAGGTCGCCATCGGTCTTCTTCCAGGCCGCGGCCATATCGGCCACCATGCCCTCGTCGGGCTGGTCGGAGACGAAATGCACCGCGAGCTTGCGGCTGATATGGACCGCCGTCTTCGGATGGGCCGCGAGATCGTCGAGCATGTCGAGATAATCGTCGCGCGAGCGCCTGCGTCCGCCATAGCTGACCCCGAGCACCTTATGCGCGCCGGGTTCGGAAATATTCGGCCGGAAG
Source organism: Rhizobium sp. Pop5 (assembly GCF_024721175.1). Classification (NCBI taxonomy): domain Bacteria; kingdom Pseudomonadati; phylum Pseudomonadota; class Alphaproteobacteria; order Hyphomicrobiales; family Rhizobiaceae; genus Rhizobium; species Rhizobium sp. Pop5. The sequence continues at coordinate 2,107,864 of NZ_CP099399.1, forward strand.
GCGATGTCCATCTCCCGGCGGTCGATGGTAAGTCCCGTCAGCACCATGGCGGCTGCCGTCACATCCGCCTGGGTATAGCCGCTGCCGGCGCCGAGCGTGTGCAGTTCCAGAAGCTCGCGGCCGAGATTTTCGTTCAGTCCCTTGTTGCGCTTCATGCCGCCGGCCGAATCCGGCCCGAGCGAATCCGCCTGATCAAGATAGATCAGCATCGCGGGATGGGCCGTGGCGTTGCGCAGGAGTTCGCCGAACTTGCCAGAGATAAACGGCCGGATCGCCTCCGCCTCGTAGAGCGGCACGATGAGGCGCATCGGCAGGCTCTTGTTGGCGCTGGTGGAGAAATGATCGGTCCAGAAGGTCGCCAGCCGCTCGTAAAAGCCGAGAGGCGACAGCACCGCCTGCATCAGCCGCAGGTTCGCATCGTGCTGAAACTGCTGCTGCGCCTGCCGCTGCACGCCCTTACGCATCTCGCGCCGGGTCGGATCGTCGGTCACCGTCTTGGCGTCTTCGCGGATCTGCTTCAGCTGCTCCTGCAGGCTGAGGATCGCCCGATGGCGCATGTCGTTGCCGCCGAGCGGAAAGTCCGGTGTCGCCGCCACGCCCTGGCCGAGTTGGCCGATCAGCTCGTCCTTGCTTTGCGGCGGCGTCTCGCCCGGCCGCAAGCCATAGCCGAAGCGGATCGCCGCCATCGTCGGGAAAGAGAGGCTCATGGCCTGTCACCTCCTATCGCTGCCCGAGCAATTCCAGCAAATGCGCTGAGCGCGCTTTGCATTCGGAATTGCGCAAAAGCAAAAGTCAGGAGCATCTCCGTGGCTCGGAAATGCTTGAGGTGACAGGCTGCCAGCCGATTGCGACCGCATTCTGTAGGAAATGGGGCGATATCAAGACATGGACGATTTGTAATCTATTGAAAAGGCTGAAGTTTATGCCCGGAAAATGAAGGATGCTCCGATTGCGATGAGCGCGAAGCCGATCGCATGGTTCCGTCACCGGCTCCGAGGTGAGGCCGCTAGAGGGCCTGTATCAATCCCGGCGAAATTTGCTACTTCATGTTGAAGGGAGTTCTATCCGCCGGACTAGACGGCATTCAGGGGAGCATATGGATTATATAGCAGAGATGCCGCAATCCATCGCTTTGCCTTCCCGCTACTTCTGGCGGCGGCTTGCAGCCCTTGCCGTCGACATTGTCATTTTTCAAGCTGCCATTCTTATAGCGGTCCATTACATTTCAACGGCCTTCCCCGAGAGCTTCAGCTTCGCCAACGATGCCTCCATGGAGTGCAGAGAGGGAGTGCCCGATCAACTTGCAAAGCGAATTGACACGAATTGGCCGTTGAAGGCGAACGAATGGCGCACCAACGATATCTGTGAATCGCGTCAATTTGGTTCGGGAAAGCAGAGATACCTGCAGATAACCGTTGAGATGGAACCTTGGGACTATGTGACGCCCACTCAAGTGCTGACCATCCCTGTGGACGCAGACGGCAATCCGGCGAGCAAGACAATACCGGCCTACTCCGGCTTGATATCGGGCTTAGCCAATACGGCGCTGATGGCGCTGGCTTTCGCCTACTTTTCCGCGAATGGCCGCCGCACATTCGGGAAGGCGGTTTTCTTCCTCAGAGTTCAGTCGATCGATGGTGAAGGTCCCGACATCGGCACCGCGTTTAAACGCGAAATCCTCAAATTCAGCCCGAACCTGCTTTTCAGTGCCGCCATCTTTGCGATCTCGCTGTTTCCAGTCTATCCGACGCAAGACTTCGACGCATTGCTTGGCATGTTCCGCGGCGGATACACCCCTTCGAACGATGGGGCGATTGGACTTTACGTCGTCGGGACGATAGCAGCCTTGTCTTGGTGGCTCGTGCCAATCATCGCGTGGCAGGGACAGACATATTATGATCGCATCTGCGGTTGCGAGGTCGTGAGCGCCTAACAGAGAATCCGCAGCCGGCAGCCTCGGTATCACGGCCGACGCGCCCAACTGCCTCACGCCACCCTGCCTCGACACGCCCACGCCACCGACGCGAACGACCTTGGCCCATCCGGCTCTCCCGCCTCGTAGGCGGCCCGAAGGGCGGCATCCGCGGCGGCTCGTTTCTCCGGCTCCAGCCCGGCGACATATTTGCCGAGCGGTCCCTCGCCGGCGGCGATCGGGCTCCAGTAGTCGTCGAAGGAAAGGTAATCCATCCGGATCAGCAGCGACGTCTCCTCGACATCGGCAAGGCCCTGCGCGATGAACGTCTGCTTCATCTCCCCCGGCCGCGTCATCGGCTGGAAACAATATCTGCGGCGCAGCGGCAGCGCGTTCTCATCGAGCATGACGACCGTGTCCCACATCATCCGCATGCCCGACATGCCGCCGTAATGGTCCCAGACGGCGGCCGCGACCACGCCGCCGGGACGCACGACCCGGGCCATCTCGGCCACTGCCTTGCCCGCCTCCGGCACGAAATGCAGCACGAGCAGCGATAGCGCACGGTCGAAGCGGTTATCCTCGAAGGGAAGCGCGCAGGCATCGGCCTGCTGGATCGTGATCCGCGGATCGTTATTGCGCCCTTTGGCTGCCTCGACGAAAACAGGCGAATAGTCGATGGCAGCGATCTCCTGCAGGCCGGGCGTCTGCGCCAGCGTGAATGTCAGGCTGCCGGTGCCGCAGCCGACATCGAGCACGCGATCCCCGTCCGCCAGCCCCGCGAAATCGATCAGCATCGGCGCCAGCGTCCGGCTCCACCGGCCCATCAACCGCTCATAACCATCCGCGCTTTCGACATGGAAACTCGACGGCATGAAAGCCTCCCCTCCAAGGACAATGTGCCATCAATATGGCTCCGAGGGGCGGGCCGCAGCAAGCGGATAGTCAACCTGACCTTGTCAGCTCATCCGCGCGAAAAAGCCTCCGCGCGGAATACCTCTGTTCGCGATGCCCGGGACGTGACCCGAGCGTCTGCCGCAGTCAACGGCCGTCGCAGCGCGTCAGGCGCCGGCGCTGTCGAGAACGCTCCAATCAAACCCCTGCGCCCAATCGCGGTACCGGTGCCAGCCGACCTCAGGGAAATCGCGGCGCAGGGCGGCGATGTCGGCGCTGTAGCCGGTGCGGTCGAACCATTCGAACATCAGCGCCGAGTCCTCGCTCTGCTGCCGCATCGCGGCGATCGGCAGTTCACGGAAAGCAATCGGGCGGCCGAGGACCTCGGACAGGATCTCCACCTGCTGCTCGCCTGACAATTCGTCACCGGCAATATCGAAACGTTTGCCGAACACCTGTTCGCGCCGCTCGGCCAAAGCCGCGACGAACGCCCCGATATCCTTGATGGTGATCTGCTGCAGCACGCGTGCGGGCGGCAGCGCTGCGGCATAGACGCCCTGTCGGAGTCCATCGATCGCCCAAGGCGCCACCGTGTTTTCCATGAAGGCGACGGGCGCACTGACCGTATAGGGAATGCCGAGGCCCACGACGTGCTTCTCGACGAGATACTTGCTGTCGAAATGCGGAATGCCGGTCTTCTTGTCGGCATCGCCAACGGAGGAATAGATCAGGTGACCGACGCCGGCGGCCTTCGCCGCATTGGCGACGGTGATGCCCTGGCGCGTTTCCGCTTCCGTCCCGGCCTCATAGCTGTTGCCCATCAGGAACATCGTGTCGACGCCGCTTGCCGCCTTCGCCACGGATGCGCCGTCATCCAGGTCGCCGGCGACGACCTCGACCCCTGCCGCAGCCAGCCGCTTTGCGCCGTCGCCGTCCGGTTTGCGTGAGATCGCCTTGACGCGGTGTCCCCGGGCGAGAAGCGCGCGCACGACCGCTCCGCCCTGCTGGCCGGTGGCGCCCGTCACCAGAACGCTTCGTATGTTGCTCATCTGTCTGCTCCTTGTTGTGAACGATAGAGCAAAGTTAAGGCCTGTCGCATTGATCCATAATAGCCTATAGTTGGAAAACATCGTACCATCTCAGGATACAATGCTCGATCTCAACGATATCATGATTTTCGCCCGCGTCATTGAAGCTGGCAGCTTTACCGCCGCGGCGCGCCTGCTCGGCATGCCGAAGACAACAGTCAGCCGTCGCATTGCCGCTCTCGAGCGCGAACTCGGCGTGCGCCTGCTGCAGCGCACGACCCGCAGCCTCAACCCGACGGATGCCGGCCGCCTCTATTACGAGGAAAGCAGCCAGGCGCTCCGCACGATCGAAGGCGCCAACCTGCGTCTTGCGGAAGCAAGGACGGAGCCCGCCGGCACGATCCGGATATCGGCGCCGGTCGGCTTCGGCGGCCTTTTCCTGCAGGATGCGATCTTCGATCTTCTGGCGACCTACCCGAAGTCGAGGGTCGAGTTGCGCCTGACCGACGACAGGTTGAACCTCGTCGAAAACGGCATAGACCTCGCCTTCCGCACCGGCATCCTGGAGGATTCCACGCTGATCGCCCGCAAGCTCGGCTCTACCCATCGCCTGCTCTGCGCGAGCCCCGACTATCTCGCCCGCTGCGGCGCGCCCGATCGCCCGGCAGATCTCGTCCGCCACGACTGCGTTGTCGCCGGCCAATCCACCCATGCACAATGGCTGCTCGAAGGCCCGCACGGCCAGGAAACGGTCTCGGTCTCGGGGCGCTTCGCCGCCAATGAAATGCAGGCGGTCATGGCCGCAGCGATCGCCGGCTATGGCATCGCCCGATTGCCCCATGGGTTCGCCAATGCCTGCATCAGGGATGGGCGGCTGTGCCGCGTTCTCGACGGTTACACGACCCTGACCGGCGGCCTGCACGTCGTCTATCCCAGCAGCCGGCAGCTGCCGCCTCTGGTCAAGACATTCATCCAGCTGGCAATCGATCACCTGAACGCGGGGAACGGCGCAATCGACGAACTCGCGGTCATATCGCGATAGGTCACCGCCAGAGGAAATCCGGTCCGGTGCTCTGCGACGTCAGCTTGAGCGTTCCGTCCGGCTGCACGACATAGGACTCGAAGACGCGGTAGCCGAAATCGCCGAGAAAGGTGTGCTGGACCACCGTTCCCGGGCGATAGGGCGAATGGACGACCTTTCCGCCATAGGTGAGACTGTCAGGCAGCGGCTGCGGTTCGCCCGCCGTGCTGGCGCAGGCGGTGAGCGCGAAGAAAACGGCAATGAGCGCGTGCCTCATCCTGGCATCTCCTCCCGGTGACATTGGCCACGGAAGAATACGACTTTGCGCGGTCAGAAGACAGCGTTTCTGCCTTCGTAGTCCCGGCGCAGGGACTCTGCCCGCGAGAGCGCGCCGGCGATCCTGTCCTCGCTGAAGGGCTTGGCAATGACATCGAGCGCGCCTTCGAGCCCGCTTCCGACACTCTCCGGGCTGCCGGTCACGAAGATGACGTCGACGCCGAAGCGGTCGATCAGCCGGCGTGCGAGCTGGGCGCCGCTGAGGCCGTCGGCAAGACTGAGATCGACGAGCGCGACATCGCTTTTCGAAGCATAGGCGAGAGCCTGCTCGATCGTCGAAACCGGCCCAACGGTCTGGTGCCCGGCATCCTGCACGATACGCTCGAGTTCAAGGGCGATGATGTTGTCGTCTTCGACGATCATGACTTTCATGGATGGTCCTCCTGCCATGAGCAAGCAATCCGGCGGCACACGTCCGGCAATCGATAGAACGCAACTTCCCCTCGAATGTTTCCGTTTCAAAAAAGAAAGGTGCTGAAAATGGTAACCGATTTATCCCAGCGCATGAGTGAGCAGGAAATAGCGATTGGTGATCAGGAAAAACCACCCACTACCCACTACTCACTACCGCGTCGAAGAGGCCTCGCTCTACCGTTCCGCCTTTGCGCTTTCCTCCCGGAACGCCGCCTCGCCGGCGTCGGAGACTTCGACCCATTTCTTGTCGGGCGCGGCGTCGGCGACGTAGCTGTCGTGCCAGTTCCACCATTTGTAGGTCGGCGTCTGCGGATAGCCCGCGGGCGAATCTTCCCAGACCTCCTGGCGGCCGAGCGGCGTGATGTCGAGATAGTTCCAGGTGCCACCCATCTGTTCGTCGCCGCGGTTGTTGACGAAATAGGTGCGGAAGATCCGCTCGCCGTCGCGGTAGAAGACGTTGGTGCCGTGCCATTCGTCGACGCCGAAATCCTTGTCGAAACCGTCGGTGACCGTCACCCAGGGCATCGTCCAGCCCATCCGCTCCTTCAGCCCGATGATTTCGGCCTGCGGCGCGCGCGAGGCGAAGACCAGGGTCGTGTCGCGGGCGTTGAGATGGGCAACATGGGCGACCTGATCTGCGACCATCGAACAGCCGCGGCAGGCATGCTCGGGCCAGCCGAAGACGCCGGGCTCGTAGAAGGCGCGATAGACGATGAGCTGGCGCCGGCCCGCAAACAGGTCGAGCAGGCTCATCCTGCCCTGCGATCCTTCGAAGACATAATTCTTGTCGACCGCCATCCATGGCATCCGGCGGCGCTCGGCGGCCAGCGCGTCGCGGGCGCGGGTCTCGGCCTTTTCCTTGACGAGCAGCTGCTTGCGGGCCGTCTCCCAGGCCTCCTGCGACACGACGGGCGGCCTGTGCATGGCCTGCCCGCTCTTTCCATTCCCTGCTGTTCCGGTCATCGCTTCAATCTCCTGATTGGGGCGAATTCCCGCGCTCCATCACCGAAGCCGGTTCATCGCGCATTGATCGAAGATAGTTTCGCATTGCGGATTGGACAGTGAGAGTAACAAGTGTGACCGGAATTCGCGCGACTGGCGCGGCAGCTCCCCGCCAACAGAACAGTTGCCAAAACCCGCAGAGTGACGGAAGCTTCACCCCGGCCATCGGCGACGGATTGCTTGACATGACGACAGCCTCATCAAATGAGCCGGCAAGCCACGGCGGCGCCAGGATCTGCCGCGGCTGCTGGGACCAGATGCACATGCCGATCCCGATCGGCGGGCCGCTGGCACTCCCCTTCCGCGCCTTCGGCATCACCCGCAGCAAGATGAACCCCGATATCTGCACGATCTGCGAGCGTTCCTTCCAATATGTGAAGAAGCAGCGCCAGATCACCGTTGACGCCACCATCCTCTTCGCCGACATCAGGGGCTTCACCGATCTGTCCGAGCGCATCGAGGCGGTGCAACTCAGCGAAATCGTCAGCCTGTTCCAGGATCGTTGCGCCCAGGCGATCTGGGCGCATGACGGCATCGTCAACAAGCAGATGGGCGACGGGCTGATGGCGATCTTCAACTTCCCGATCATCCGGAAGGATCACGCGACCGCCGCGATCCTGGCCGCGCAGGAGATACAGCGCAATTGCGCGGCGGCGCTGAACGGCCTGGCGCCGGACGCCCTGCCCGGCCGCCCCCTCGGCGTCGGCGTCGGCATCCATTCCGGCGAGGTCCAGATCGGCGAGTTCTCCAGCTTCCGCAGCGATTTCACCGCCATCGGCGGCGTCGTCAACCAGGCCGCGAGGCTGGAATCCCAAGCTGCGGCGGGCGAGATATTGGTTTCGACGGAAACGGCGGCGGAGGCTTCAGCGCTTGTTACCGGCGCGGAAGAACGCACGCTCATGCTCAAGGGCATCGAACACCCGGTGCAGGCGCGCGTGCTGGTCAAGCGCTGAGCGATCGCGCTAGGGCCTTCTTCGAAGATCATCCAACCCGTAACGCGGCAACCGTAGCTTCTCACGCTGTGATTGCGAAAACTATCGAATTACAAGCGGATTAATCCTCCGGAAACGACCATTGCTTATCGTTCAGCGATTTAAATCGTTGGGGGTATCTCATGGGTAGTTTTTCTTTGTGGCACTGGTTGATCGTGTTGATCGTGGTCGTCGTGCCATTGATCTTCATCCTGAGAAAACCGCCGGCCGGCCCGAACCGCTTCGGTGGACTGGCGGAGCCCATGGGTTTCGGCCAGGCGATCGGAAGCTATTTCAGGAACTATGTGACTTTTTCCGGCAGAGCCAGTCGATCGGAATTCTGGTATTCGGCACTCTTTCAATCTGTCGTCGCCATCGCTTTGCTTGTCGTGGATCGGAGCGAAACCTTGAACCGGATCTGGTCGCTGGTCACGTTTCTTCCGTGGATCGCCATGGCCGCCCGACGCCTTCACGACGTCAACCGAAGCGGATGGCACCAGCTTCTTGGATTACTATTTCCCATTGGATCGATTGCCGTCCTCGTATGGTATTGCAAAGCGCCGACGGCGGATCATTCCAGGGAAACCGTTTTTGCTTGAGCGAAGTGTGAGGATGGTTTTCGCGGGTTGAGAGCGCTGGCCCGTTGAGGCAGGATACCGTCATCGGATAGAGACAGGATGGACCGAACATTATGCTGACGGGCTCATGTCATTGCGGCAAGGCGGGCTGGACGCTCGAAGGCGATCCGGGCTCGATCACCGCATGCAACTGCACGCTCTGCCGGCGCTACGGCACCCTGTGGGCTTACGATTACGAGGGAGAGCGCATCGCCCTCAGCGGCGAGACCGCCTCCTACACCCGCGCCGGCAAGGATGACCCGTCGCTCGAAATATTGTTCTGCCCGACCTGCGCCTGCGTGCTCAGCTGGCGTGGCCTGCGCCTGCACAAGGACGGCCGCCGGCGCATAGCCGTCAACATCCGGCTTGCGCCGCCGGAACTTGTCGCCGACCTTCCGATCGATCATTTCGACGGGCTGGACACCTTCGATGATCTTCCGTCCGACGGCGGGTGTGTAAGGGATCTTTGGTTTTGAGAGCGTCCGGACGAAGCCTGTCGTCAGCTCTTCACAGGAGGAGTTGAGGCCGATGCTCCGGCGCCGTCTTCTTCCTCATTCACCGCCACGCCCGCCTCGAGCGCTGCCAGAATAAAAGCCTGCCGCACCGTCTCGGCCGGCATGCGCCCGGCCAGCCAGGCCCGGCAGAAATCGATCGCCCGCTGCTGATGGACGCCGCCATTGACCGGCCAGTCGGAGACCAGTGCATAAAGCGCGTCCTGCGGGGAGCGGAGAACCAGCCGTTCGCCGCTATCAAGATCGATCGAGATCGGTTTCTTCCAGAAGGCGGAATGGTCGTTAATGGCAGTGATACCTGCATCTGAATGGACAGGAAACTAACTGCGGAAGGCCGATCACGGTTCCACTGGGCGGCGGTGGCAGCGCCAGCGCTCAGGGTAGCCGCAAACGCCGGAGAGAGCCTTATTCTGAGGCGCGGAAGCCGAAGGCTCGAGCCTTGCAGGACGAGGGAAGGTCGGAAGACACCGCGCCAGCGGGCCGATGCATCCGCCTCGCCTGCGCTTCTCTCTTGGGAAGTTTCTAGCCCATCTTGCAAATTACCATTGCAAGTAGATAGTCTCTTCTTGGGGAATTTCTTGATATGTAAAATCACTCGCTTGCGTCTCCAGCAAGCCTGGGTGAAATCGATGCTTTTTCAGTGAGAATTTTTGAATGAAGCCGGAAGAATTGCGCAGATCGGAACATGCTTACAACAAAGGCAGATTGCTGCGGCTGCTCTTTATATTGATTGCGTTTGCAGCGGCATCCATCTGGATAGGATACTACCCACCAGAGCACAAGGACCCCCTTGTTGTCTGGTTTTTCTCGTTGGTCGGTGCAGGGTTATTCGGTGGGCTCGCATTGCTGGCGATGCCCCAGCTTTTCTCAAGAGGGCCGGGACTAGTGATGTCGACGGCCGGTATCCGGCTACCGAAATTTCCAGGTCAAATCGTGCGGTGGTCGGCTATCCGGCACTTCGAAAGAACCCAAGGCAAGAACGCTGATATCATCACCCTCCGCCTTGATCCTGTCGCCGCTTCTTCATTGAGCAGGAGGCTTACAGCCGTCCCGCTAGATTGGCTTTTTGGGATGTCGCGTCTCAAATTCGGCATTCCTTTACAGACGCTGCATGGCCAGCCGAACTCCATCTTCAACCAGTTCTCTGAACTCTTCACCGAAGCGAAAGAAGCCGAACAGCGGGCCGCCCATGAAGACGGTTCAATTGCCGAGGAAGAGGTCGAAACGACCGAACCGGTTCTCAACAATGCCCGATATCCGGTCTTCACTTACGCTCTTCTCGCCGTTCTCATTGCCGTCTATGCCGGCGAGCTCGCCTTCGGCGTCGAACCGTCCGAAGCCGGTTCTCCCACCATCCGCACCTTGTGGATGCTCGGCGGCACGTTTCGCCAGAACATCGTCGGGGACGGCGAATGGTGGCGGCTGTTCACCGCGCCCTTCATGCACGGAAGCATCATCCACCTCGCGCTCAATTGCGTTGCTCTCTGGGTCGCGGGGCGGCTGTTCGAGCGGTTGATCGGCTGGCGCTGGTTTGCGGCAATCTTCTTCGCCAGCGCCCTTGGCGGGTCCATCGCGTCGGTCTGGATCAATGACGCCAACACCGTGGGCGTTGGCGCCTCCGGCGGCATCGTCGGACTTTTCGCGGCCGTCATCGTTGCCAGCTTCCATTTCCGGCCGACGCCGATCGCATCTTCGCTGCAAACGGGAGCCATTCAGATTCTGATCCCCTCGCTGCTGCCGATCTTCAACTCTGCGAGAGACGGTCAGACCATCGACTATGCCGGCCATTTCGGCGGCGCCGTGACCGGCGCGGCACTGTCGCTTCTGCTGTTGCGCTTCTGGCCACGCGAGCAGCCGACACCTCGTTACGACAGAGTGGCGATCGCCTTCAGCGCCGCATTCGTGATCATTGCGGCGGGAGCGCTGTGGCCGATCATCAATGCACGCCAATTCTATCTCAACGATCCGATCACCAACTATTTCGGCGGCAGGTATCAGCAGGCGATAACGGGATTTGATACAGAGGCAAATCTGAACGGAACCACGGCTCCCTATGCTCGCGTCTGGCGCTATTTCGCTCAAACCAGAGTGGGTGATCCGAAGGCGCTGGACGATCTCAGAGCCGCCGCCGACAAGGCTGATAAAACGGCATGGCCCTATCCCATCTACCGCCTTTTCCTCGGCGAGCTGAAGCCGGTGGAAATGGAGCTCAATGCGGCCGACAGCAACCAGATTTGCGAAGCGATCTTCTACGGCGGCGAATGGTATTTGTTTGCGGGAGCCACGGAATACGCGCGCCGGCGGTTCCAAGGCGCCTTGCTGTCCTGCCCGAGCACCTTCATCGAGCACGAGGCGGCAGGATACGAACTGGCCAAGCTCAAAGCGAAATGATCACACGCCGCCACGCCGGCGCCGCACATCAAGAGAGTCTCACCTGAGGCGCCCCATAGAAGCCTCAGGACGAGGCGGGTGCGCCGGCTTGGCGGCGCCACCTCTTTTCGTAAGCGACCATCAACCTGGCAGCTTGCAGCCCTTGCTCATGCCGGCGGACTGCATGGCCGACACCTTGCCTTTGGACGCGGCAATTTCCCCTTCCTTGTCTCCGCCAGCCACGCTGCCGATCGGGACGCCGACGAGGAAGACGCCGAAAGCGTCGCCGTTCGCCGCGCTGATCTGCTGCTTGGACAGATCGTCGAGCTTGGCCTTCTCTTTCTTCAGCTGCACGGCGAGCGCTTCGCAACTGAGGTTCGTATAGGCCGCCATCGGAATATCGACCTGCACGATGGCGTCAGGACGTTTGGCGCAGCCGGCGAGTGCCGCCGTCACCGCGAATGCAATGATGATCTTGTTCATGAATGGTCCCCAATTCCCGCATTAGCTGTAACATTGCCGCCCGCAATGCGGGAGGCGACCCGCCCTTCAACCACAGACTTTATTTGCCTGGGAACGAGAAATGGGAGTAGCGCTGCGGCGCGTGCTTCGAGGCTCCGCCCTGCAGGCTGCGCACCTCAGCATGGGGGACCTTGGAGGATGCCGCAGCCACTCGCTGGCGCAAGAGATGCCGCCAACACCCAAGAGAGCCTCATCCTTGTACGTTGCCGTTGCGGTATAATGCTCCTGTGCGACGGGGATGCGTGTCATCCTTGGGTTTCGAACTCGGACCTCAGCAAGCATCCCCGTCGCCATGTCTTCGCTCGAACGGTTGACTGGGCTTCGAGCCCGCGTGGCAAGGAGGAGCACCCCATGCATGTCCCGCAAGCTTTCATGGTCGGCATCGATGTCTCGAAGGCCCATCTCGACGTGGCCGTCGAGGGCAAACCCGCCGTCGCTCGCTTCGACAACGATGCGCCGGGCCAGACCGCGCTGGCGACGGCGATAGCCGGCGCCCAACTCGTCGTCGTCGAGGCCACCGGCGGCTACGAGATGGCAATCGTCAGGACGCTGATGGCCGCCGGCATTGCCGTCGCCGTCGTCAATCCCCGCCAGGTCCGCGACTTCGCCAGGGCCAGCGGCCGGCTGGCCAAGACCGACCAGGTCGACGCCCGCGTCATCTGCCACTTCGCCAGAGCGATGCGGCCGGCACAGATCCCCCATATCGACGACAGCCGCATCGCTCTGGCTGCCCTTGTCGCCCGCCGTCGCCAGCTCATCGACATGGCCGTCGCCGAGAAGAACCGCCTCGAACATGCCCCGCAAGCCGTTGCCGCGCTGATCGGCGAGACCATCGCCGCCCTCAAGGCCCAGCTTGCCCGTGTCGATGCCGCCATCGCGCTCGCCATCGATGCCCAACCCGACATTGCCGCACGCCGCGATCTGCTGCTGACCGTGCCCGGTATCGGCGAGGTCAGCGCCGCCGTGCTCATCGCCGAACTGCCCGAACTCGGCGCCATCGACGACAAGAAGCTCGCCGCCCTCGTCGGCGTCGCCCCGATCGCCCACGACAGCGGTACCTGGCGCGGCCAGCGCCATATCGCCGGCGGCCGCGCCACCGTCAGATGCGCCCTCTATATGGCAACCTTGTCGGCCATCCGCTGCAGCCCGGCCATCAAGGCCTTCCACAAAAGACTGCGCGACGCCGGCAAGCCACCCAAGGTCGCCATCGTCGCCGCCATGCGAAAATTCATCATCATGATCAACACAATCCTCAAAAGACAAACGCCATGGAGCGAGCCGCAACAACACGGTTGCTGAGGTGCCCAGCAAGGGGCCTCGAAGGACGGGGTGGGTGCGCCGGCCGCTGGCCATGAGCCGAGAGATTGTTGACCCAATCGGAACGATTCATTCGTTTCCCTTTTGTACTCTTTGCCTCTTCCCTTTCGCGCTGACTCTCTCCATATTCGCGCCATGGCCAAATCTCCGAAGAAATCCCCCGCCCCGAATGGCTTCGAGGAAGCCCCGCAATCGTCTTTCGAGGGAGCCCCCCTGTCCGGCTCGGTTGCCGATTGGGTGAAGCAGCTGGAGGCGGATGCCGAGGCGGCGGGCGTCGAAAGCCAGCGCGAAATTGCCTCCAAGGCGGGCAAGCACCGCAAGAAGGTGGAGAACGAGGCACGCAAGCATGCCGAAGCCGTCAGCGTCAACAAGAAGGCAACGGTCAGCAAGACTGCGCGCGGCGTTTCCATCGGCGGCTCCTCCGACCCGAAGACCCGCGCCGCCGCCGGCCTCAATCCGGTTGCCGGCCTCGATATTTCCCTTGAGGATGCCGGCAACCTCGCACCGGGCGGCGTCACCGCCACGGTGGAGGCGCTGTCGAAGCTGATCGAAAGCGGCAATCCGCTGCACAAGAACGGCAAGATCTGGACGCCGCACCGCCCTGCCCGCCCGGACAAATCCGAAGGCGGCATCACCATCCGCATGGACTCCGAATACAAGCCGGCCGGCGACCAGCCGACGGCGATCCGCGATCTCGTCGAGGGCCTGGAGAATGGCGACCGCAGCCAGGTGCTGCTCGGCGTCACCGGCTCGGGCAAGACCTTCACCATGGCCAAGGTGATCGAGGCGACGCAGCGCCCGGCCGTCATCCTGGCGCCGAACAAGACGCTGGCCGCCCAGCTCTATTCCGAATTCAAGAACTTCTTCCCCGACAATGCGGTGGAATATTTCGTTTCCTACTACGATTATTACCAGCCGGAAGCCTATGTGCCGCGCTCCGACACCTATATCGAGAAGGAAAGCTCGATCAACGAGCAGATCGACCGCATGCGCCACTCGGCGACGCGCTCGCTGCTCGAACGCGACGACTGCATCATCGTCGCCTCGGTCTCCTGCATCTATGGTATCGGCTCGGTCGAGACCTATACGGCGATGACCTTCCAGATGAATGTCGGCGACCGGCTGGACCAGCGCCAGCTGCTGGCCGACCTCGTCGCCCAGCAATACAAGCGCCGCGACATGGATTTCACCCGCGGCTCCTTCCGTGTGCGCGGCGACACGATCGAGCTCTTTCCGGCCCACCTGGAGGATGCCGCCTGGCGCATCTCCATGTTCGGCGACGAGATCGATTCCATCACCGAATTCGATCCCCTGACCGGCCAGAAGGTCGGCGACCTGAAATCGGTGAAGATCTACGCCAATTCGCACTATGTCACGCCGCGCCCGACGCTGAACGGCGCCATCAAGGCGATCAAGGAAGAACTGCGGCTGCGCCTCGCCGAACTGGAGAAGGCCGGCCGCCTGCTGGAGGCCCAGCGCCTGGAGCAGCGCACCCGCTACGACATCGAGATGCTGGAAGCCACCGGCTCCTGCCAGGGCATCGAAAACTATTCGCGCTATCTCACCGGCCGCGACCCCGGCGATCCGCCGCCGACGCTGTTCGAATACATCCCCGACAACGCCATCGTCTTCATCGACGAAAGCCATGTCACCGTGCCGCAGATCGGCGGCATGTACCGGGGCGACTTCCGCCGCAAGGCGACGCTGGCCGAATACGGCTTCCGCCTGCCCTCCTGCATGGACAACCGGCCGCTGCGCTTCGAGGAATGGGACGCGATGCGCCCCGACACCATCGCCGTTTCGGCCACCCCGGGCGGCTGGGAGATGGAACAATCCGGCGGCGTCTTCGCCGAACAGGTGATCCGCCCCACCGGCCTGATCGACCCGCCGGTCGAGGTCCGCTCCGCCCGCACCCAGGTCGACGACGTGCTCGGCGAGATCCGCGAAACCGCCGCCAAGGGCTACCGCACGCTCTGCACCGTGCTGACCAAGCGCATGGCCGAAGACCTCACGGAATATCTGCATGAACAGGGCGTGCGCGTGCGCTACATGCACTCCGACATCGACACGCTGGAGCGTATCGAAATCATCCGCGATCTCCGCCTCGGCGCCTTCGACGTGCTCGTCGGCATCAACCTGCTGCGCGAGGGCCTCGACATTCCCGAATGCGGCTTCGTCGCCATTCTCGACGCCGACAAGGAAGGCTTCCTGCGCTCGGAGACGTCGCTGATCCAGACCATCGGCCGCGCCGCGCGCAACGTCGACGGCAAGGTCATCCTCTATGCCGACAACGTCACCGGCTCGATGAAGCGGGCGATGGAGGAAACCGGCCGCCGCCGCGAAAAGCAGATGGCCTATAACCTCGAAAACGGCATCACGCCGGAATCCGTCAAGGCCAAGATCTCCGACATCCTCGACTCTGTCTACGAACGCGACCACGTCCGCGCTGATATCTCAGGCGTTTCGGGCAAAGGCTTCGCCGATGGCGGCAACCTCGTCGGCAACAACCTGCAAACCCATCTCAATGCGCTCGAAAAAAGCATGCGTGACGCCGCCGCCGACCTCGACTTCGAAAAAGCCGCCCGCCTCCGCGACGAAATCAAACGCCTCAAGGCCGCCGAACTCGCCGTCATGGACGACCCGATGGCGCGCGAAGAGTCGAAGGCGATGGAAGGCATCAAGCGGAACGCCAAGGCGACCCGCGAGTCCCTTCCCCCCAGCGGGGGGAAGGTGCCCGGCAGGGCGGATGAGGGGGCCACACCCTCCTACTTCTCCAAACCCTCCCTCGACGACATGGGCCCAGGCACCGACACGACCACGCCCCTCTTCCGCAAACCGGATCTGGACGACATGGGCCGCGACATCGCCGAACCCGCAAAGAAGAGCCTCTTCCGCAAAAACGACCTCGACGAAATGACCGTCGGCCGAACGGAAAAACCGGTCATCGGCCACGTGCCGGAAAAGCCGGAAGCATCAAAGGGCACGAAGCGGTTTTCGCCGCTGTTGGAGGGCCAGCCGGAACGCGATGACGTGCGGCCGGTCGTGCGCGGGAAGACGGGTGTCGGAAGCTATGAGGACCCGGGCGAGCAGAAGCGCAAGGGACGGACGAAGGGGAAGACCGGGCGGCCGGGCAGATAAGCTTTGGGAAGCCGTCACCTTTAACAACCCTCAGTAACCCATCAATCCGTCAAACTCTCCTTCAAACCTAAACCTTATGAAACTTTCATTCCTTCCAGTGGAAATTTCCTCGATCCTTTTTTCAACAGATGCTTTGTCGGGAAACCACGACACGGAGACCTTGTATTCCCTCAAAATCCTCGCCGGAACTGTCTCTAAACCTTGCACATATAGTCCCCGTCGACACGCCCATCTCGCGACTCGCTTAAACTCCATTACATCAAGAAACAACGTAAGCGACAAGCAGCCCCCGTCTGGCATTGATGGCGGCGATTCCGGTATTGCGGTGAGACGATTCACGAACTGTGAGCTTCTATGTCTGCGCCTAGCTCTGGAACTAGAAACTTCCATATGATCGAGGCCGTTCCGGAACGGCTTGAAGGTGCGCCGCGACAGTTTCGGCGGCGCTGGTCCGACGAATTCAAAGAACGGGCAGTGGCCGAGGCGATGGAGCCCGGCGCCAGTGTTTCGGCGATCGCACATCGCCTAGAGATACATCCCTCACAGCTATTTGGTTGGCGCCGTGATGCTCGTGACGGACGCCGATCTGCGCGGCAGGATCAGGCTACGGTATCGAGAACGACGTCAAGTGGTGCGCTTGCGGTGATCGACGTGATCATCGGCGACGTTGTGATCCGGGCTGGCGCTGGGATCGATGAAGCACACCTGCAACGGGTTATCCGAGCGGTGCGCTCGGCATGATCCCGTCGAACGTAAAGGTCTTTCTCGCGAGCCATCCAATAGACTTCCGCAAGGGGCCAGATAGCTTGCTATCGCTGGTTCGAGATGCCGGCAGCGATCCGTTCAGCGGATCTCTCTATGTCTTCCGGGCGAAGCGAGCGGACCGGATCAAGATTGTATGGTGGGATGGATCCGGGGTTTGCCTTTATGCCAAGCGGTTGGAAAAAGCGCAGTTCTGCTGGCCGCGCATTGGCCACAGCCGGGTCCAGCTCAACCATGCCCAGCTCTTGGCATTGGTCGATGGAATGGACTGGAAGCGGGTTCGCTTTACGCCCGTCAAACCGCCTGAGATTGTTGGGTAAAACCACTGCGGCGAAGTGAATCAGGGGCCTGAAACTACGGGCGGATCACGGCAAAATATGCTCTGATCAGATCCATGACGCGACCCGAGATCGAGCTCCCGGATGATGTTGAGGCCCTAAAGGCCATGGTCCTTGCCATGGCCGAAAAGGCAGCCCGTGTCGATGCTTTGGAAAAGCAGGTCGATGACCTGGAGGCCCGCAATGCTGACGCCGACGAGCGTATCGAGAGGCTGACGCAGATCCTCAAGGCCTTCGATCGGGCTCGCTTCGGACGGCGCTCGGAAAAGCTCGGCGCATCGGCTATCGACGATGAGCAGCAAGCCTTTGTCTTCGAGGAGATCGAGACCGGCATAGCCGCGATTAAAGCCCAGGTCACGAAAGGCAGCTCGAATACGGATGGCAAACGCGCACCGCGGCCACGCAAGGGCTTTGCACCGCATCTTGAGCGCGTCGAGGTGGTGATTGAGCCGGAAGAGTTACCGGAACACGCGGGCAAGCAAAGAATCCTGATCGGAGAAGACGTCTCCGAACGGCTAGATGTCGTGGCGGCGAAGTTCCGTGTCATCGTCACGCGCCGTCCCAAATACGCTTTTAAGAACGAAGACGGCGTCATCCAGGCTGCGGCCCCGCCACACATCATTGAAGGCGGCATTCCAACAGAAGCACTTCTGGCGCAGATCGCCGTTTCCAAATATGCCGATGGTCTACCCCTCTATCGCCAGGAAGCGATCTACGCGCGGGACAAGGTCGAACTCGACCGCAAGCTCATGGCTCAATGGATGGGCAAGCTGGGGTTCGAGCTCGATATTCTTGCTGATTACATCCTGAACGAGATCAAGAAGGCAGAGCGGATCTTTGCCGACGAAACGACCTTGCCGACGCTTGCACCTGGATCCGGATCGGCAAAGACGGCGTGGCTATGGGCCTACGCGAGGGACGATCGGACCTTTGGAGGCAGCGGTCCGCCGATGGTGGCCTATCGCTTCGAGGACAGCCGAGCGACCGAATGCGTTGCGCGGCACCTCAGCGGCTATCACGGGATCCTGCAGGTCGATGGATACGGTGCCTACAGCAAACTGGTCCGCAAGGATGGAGGCAACGACGGCGTTGTCCTGGCTGGCTGCTGGTCACATAGCCGCCGGAAGTTCTATGAATTGCATGTTGCCAAGAGCTCGAAGGTCGCCACAGAGACGGTCGAGCGCATGGCAAAGCTTTGGGAGATCGAGGAAACCGTTCGAGGCCAAAGCCCTGAAGCTCGTGTCGCGGCGCGACAGAAGAGTTCGGCGGTGATCGTCCGTGACCTCTTCACACTTTGGCAGGCGACCCTTCCGCGGGTCTCGGGAAAATCCAAACTCGCCGAGGCTCTCCGGTATGCCATCTCGCGTCGAGACATCTTCGAGCGCTTTCTGACGGATGGGCGCATCGAGATTGACTCCAACATTGTTGAGCGGGCAATCAGGCCTCAAGCCATCACCAGAAAAAATAGCCTCTTCGCTGGTAGCGACGGCGGCGGCAGGACATGGGCGACGATCGCGACCCTGTTGCAAACGGCAAAAATGAATACCGTCGATCCTCAGGCTTGGCTGACCCAAACGCTTGAGCGTCTCGCAAACGGATGGCCCAGCAGCGAGATAGATGCCCTCATGCCATGGAACTACACGGCCTGAACGGCCTCAGCTTGCCGCTTACGAAACAACTCTCGCCCCTTAAGTCGGAGCGAATATGCGACCATCGCGCGAAAGATGTTCTTCTCATTAATGATGCCGATGGTTTCTCCTAGTCCTGACGAAGATAAGTTATTTAACCCAGCACCATCCGTTAAGAGACGTACGGTCTTCTGAACAAGGTCGGGATCTTTGTAGTTGCCGATGTGGTCCCCTATCATCGCCAAACAGGCAGCAACCTTCGTGACAGTTCGCGAATTCCTGAGGGAATTTATCAGGAATGAGCTAATTTCTTTAGTTTTTGCACAAGATTCAGCAAGACTAAAATAAGATATGTATAACTCATAAACACTCACATTCTTGCTGTTCAGATGATCTTTATTGCTGGAGTAATAAGTTCCGTCAGAAATGAAGCGCAAGATGCTCGAGCCAATTTCGCCCTTAACTGACGATAAACCTTCTCGAAGCTTCTCTCGCGTCGAGGCTGGCCCCTCCTCCAAGAACGATACAATCTCAGGATTGACATTTGCGAAGAATTTTTCAGCTACATCATATGTAAATCTTACCCTGCTTACATACTCCGCGCATAAAAACTCGATATAGCTCTTATGTGGGAAGTAATAAACTCTTCCTTTGTAGCCAATCGCCCCATCCATGGCGCGCGACTCTATAACACTACCCAGCAGGTTCCTTTAAGGCTCCTTCTAGGCTATTATTAGCGCGCACCTCTACAGGGATAAAGCTCTCCGGTATCTCCTCAGCAGTAAATCTATTTTCTTTCTTTACTGTAAAAAGCCACCAAGCTATATTCTGCATGAAAATAGTTCTGATGTCACTAAAACCAACAATCGTATCGTTTGATTGACTGCTTATACGACGGCTATTCTTCTTTCCCTCCCGCTTCACAAACTCGTAAATGAATATTTTATAGAGCTCATACCTATTGAACATAAGCTCTCTGCCGTAGAATTTCTGCATAACACTACAGAACATCTTAAGCTGAACTGGCCTAGATAACACATCCAATTCATTATCAAGAACGTAGTCTCTTAGCTTTAGAAGACTTTCAGGAACAGAGCCTTTCTTGGAAATGGCGTTATCTAGATATGTTTCAATCTGGTCCCTTGTAAGCATGCCGATCTCAACCTTTTCGCTAGGGTCAGGACTCATTGATCCAAAAGATGAAAACGGCAGCGAGTGCGATTGCAGACAGGAAGGTGTGAGCACATCGGTCATATCTGGTGTGGATGCGTCTCCAGTCCTTGAGGCGTGCGAACAGGTTCTCGATCCTATGGCGCTGGCGATATAGGTGCCGATCGTAGCTGTGCTGGACACGATGTTTTGCATGGGGCGGGATACAGGGGGTTATCCCTCGATCTATCAGCGCTTGCCGGAAGGCAGCGGAACTGTAGGCCCTGTCGGCCAGCAGGAAGCGGGCAGGCGGCAGTTGTTCAAGAACGGCGGCTGCCGTCTTGTGATCGTTGGCCTGTCCCTCGGCCAAATGCAGCAGCAGCGGTCGCCCCTTGTCGTCGCAGACCACCTGCAGCTTGGTGGTCAGGCCGCCTCGGCTACGTCCAATACATCGGGATAGAGCCCCTTTTTAAGCAGACTGGCCGCTGTGCGGTGCGCCTTGAGGTGGGTGGCATCGATCATCAACTTGTCGGTACCGCCACCCTGTGCCGCCAGCTCGGCCAGGATACGATTGAACACGCCCAGCCGGCTCCAGCGGATGAAACGGTTGTAGATAGTCTTGTGAGGACCATAGCCGGCAGGAGCATCGCGCCAGCGAAGGCCATTGCGGATTACGAACAGAATACCGCTCAGTACCCGCCGGTCATCGACCCGCGGTACACCGTGCGATAGCGGGAAATAGGGTTCGATCCGCCGCATCTGCTCCGGCGTCAACATCAGCAAATTATTCAAGGCAGCATCCTCCTGCCACCTTGAATCATCCATCAAGCCTCAATTCAATAAATTAATGGGTCCTGAGCCTAGTTGAGCCAACACGTTGAATAGATTCAAAAACTCGATCTTCTTCGTCGTCCGAAAAAAAGGAATCTGGGCGCCCTAAAAGAACAACCTTCGACTTACCTTCGAATAGGCACGCCATATCAGAAAATGTATCGTCAAAGCTTTGCACGTCCATTGCATGGCGCATTTCGTCAAAGCCATCAAGTATAAGAAGAAAATGCCCTTGATGCACCAATTGGATGAAAAGGTTATACGTAAAATTCACCACATTAGCGCCACCGTCGTTCCCTTGGAGGGCGGCACAAATAAGCGACTTTGTATCGTGGCGGTGAAATAAATCACCCAACGCAATCCTGATCGGTATCCGAGCAAATGTTCCGCGCTGGTATTGCGCAGTTAGATGGTTGAGCAGATTGAGACTGAAACTTGTTTTACCAATCCCGTATCCGCCATACACAATCAAAACATTGGTATCTGAACTGAGCCATAATTTTGTAAAATCAAACAACGTCGTTTGAGTATCGAATACATATGACGCCATATAGTTTTTAGATGATTCATGCGTCTTCCAGGAAGCAATATTATCTTCAAGCACATACGAGAAATTCATCATCGACGTAACAAATTTCTCGAAAGAGATATATTCTAAGTTTTCAAGACCTTTTGCTGTTTTCGATGGCCGCTGCGACAAATCGTGAGGGCCAATAACAATTAAATAATCAATTTCCTTCCCAAATGAAGGACTATATAGCTGGTATATGCCAGCAAGCGCCGTCGAATCTAAAGGTTTTTCCCAATCCTTGCATTCAATAGCCACTCGATTTCGGCGAAATCTCGAAATATCTTCGTAACCTACCGATTGTTACCGCGGAGATTTCGCTTTGAAGCGGGCGACCAGCTCCTCGTCGTCGACAAAGCAGTCGAGGAAGTCGTTCCATTCGTCGGGTGAACGGCGAGCATAGGAGAGCATCTGTTCCAGTTCCTCCATGCCGTCGTCTGTCAGCGCGGTGATGGATTCGTCCTCCCCGTTATAGACGCTGATGATGCTGCCGTAGGTCAGATTATCATCGTTGGAGATGATTGCCCGGAGAAGCTCCGGATCCTCGCCAAGAATTTCAGCGACATATTTGATCGTGCGGACATAGGTGATTGTTGCCATTAGGCTGCCTCGGCGCAGATGCTGGTGACAGGTGACCAATTCCAAGGAAGCAGTTCGTCGAGGCGATTGATCTTGTGGTCGTGGATGCGGTCGAGCAGATCGGCCAAATAGGCCTGCGGATCGAGGCCATTCATCTTTGCCGTCTCGATGATCGTCATGGCACGCGCCAGGGTCTCCGCCCCGGTGTCGGCTCCGGCGAATAACCAATTGCGTCTTCCAACTCCTATCGGACGCAGGGCTCGCTCGGCGGCATTGTTGTCGATGGCGACACGACCGTCGTCTAGGAACAGGCAGAGCGAGGACCACCGGCTCAGGCCATACCGGAGAGCGGTCGCCAAATCGCTCTTGCCCGGAATGCGGGTCAGTTGCGCTTCGGCCCAGACGCGGAGTGCTTCGACCTTTGCTTTGCTGTGCTTCTGACGTGCGGCAAGGCGGATATCGGCAGGTTGACCGGCAATGTCCCGTTCGATGTCGTAAAGCGCGCCGATACGGTCGAGAGCCTCGCGTGCGATCTCGGATTTGTTCGATGTCCAGATATCATGGAAGTCGCGGCGCCAATGCGCCCAACAGGCTGCCTCTCGGAAGCGCGACGTCCCCTCCGCGCCCGGTTCATAAAGCTTCCCGTAGCCTTTGTAGCCGTCAGCTTGAAGGATGCCGCTTGCCTGCCGGAGATGACGATGGACGTGTTCTTGCTTCCAGTCCGAGGCGAAGTAGTAGACCGCCCCAGGCGGGGCAGCACCCGCCCATGGCCGTTGATCTCGGACATATGTCCAGATCCTGCCTTTCTTCACGCCTTTGCCCAATCCCTTGTCTCGTAGCGAACGATCCAGCACCCGGATCGGGGTGTCATCGGCATGGAGGAGGTCACTGCCCATGATCGCCGCTTCGATCCGCTCGATCAAAGGCTGAAGCACCTGCATGGCGCGACCGCACCAATCGACCAGTGTGCTATCGGGGATATCGACGCCCATGCGGGCGAAGATCTCGTTCAGACGATAGAGTGGCAGATGGTCGTCGAACTTCGAGACCAGGATGTAAGCCAGAAGACCCGGCCCCGCCATGCTGCCCGGTATCGGACGGCTGGGAGCCGGCAACTGCATCATCTTCTCGCAGCAGCGGCAGGATTTCTTCAATCGAGCGACCTCGATGACCTTCATTTGCGCAGCGATCATGTCGAGGATTTCACTCGCGTCCTCGCCAACAAGGCGCAGTTCACCACCGCAATCGGGGCAGCAGGTACCAGGATCGAGTTCTTTGCGCTCGCGAGCTGCCTTTTCCGACACCCGCGGACGGCGGCGCATTGTCTTTTCGGGCGTGCCCGCCACAGGTGCGACAGGCGCGGCCTCATCGACCTCATCAAGCGGCTTGGTGCCGCTTTCCGCCGCGGCGATGAGAAGATCCTCCAGCGCCAATTCCAGCTGCTGGATTTCCCGCTCGATCTTTTCCGAGGACTTGCCGAAGACCTGTTTCTTCAGCTTGGCGATGCGCAGCCGTAACGTCTGGATCAACCGGTCGTGCGCCTGCAACGTCGCCGACATCTTCGCATTTTCCGCCTGCAGGGCGGCGATCATTGCCTTCAGGAAGGCCGGATCATCGGGAAGATTTTGGCTCGCGTTCGACATGAACCTGACTAGCATAAGCCAGGAGGAATATCCATAAAACAAGCAAATTCAGAGGGATAAAATCAACCGACACGCGCCGGCGGGGCGCCCCAGTTGGGACGTCGCCAATCAATCCCTTCCCACAACATCGCCAGTTGCGCCGTTGTCAGTCGGGCCGTTCCATCTGCTGCTGAAGGCCAGGGAAAACGCCCCCTCTGCAAAATTTTGTAATACAGACAGAAGCCCTGGCCATCAAAATACAGAAGTTTCAAACGGTCGCCACGCCTTCCTCGAAAGGCGAAGACTGCGCCGCCCGTCGGCTTCTGGCGCAATACATCCTGCGCAAGCGCAGCCAGGCCCTCAACTCCTTTGCGCATGTCCGTGATCCCGCAGGCAAGATACACTCGAACACCGGTTCCTGGTCCAATCATGCCGCTTCAACCGCCCGGATGAGCCGCGTCAGGACGGTGGCATCGACGCCGCTATCGAAGCGAAGGCTACGCCCATAGTTCAGACGCAACTCGATCAGTGCGGGCTCGCGCGCAACCTCCTCACGCCCGAGCGCGGCGTCGTCCATGGCGGACGTATCTATGGGCAGGAAGACCGTATCGGCCGTGGGCGGCAACAAACCCTTCTTCTTCAGCTCATGCCGCCAGGCGTAAATCTGCTGCCGGGTCACATCGTGCCGATGGGCAACCTCAGTAACCGTCGCACCGTCGAGCCCCACCGACATGACAACGTCGAGCTTCTTCTCGTCACCCCAACGCCGACGACGTTCCTGACCAAGAATTTCCACACGCATCCCATACCTCGCCTAAGATACGTCGCTAACGACGTCGTTAATGACGTGTCTTAGGCCATTAAGGCGCTATTCGGCAGGCGGTGCCAATCGGGTGCTTACATATCTTCTTCATAATATATATCCGCAGTGGTTGCGATCAGGCCGTATTCGGTCGTGTCCCTACAGATGGTGTAGCTCGGCGGTAGCGAAGCCGCTCGCGAGCGCGCCCTCAACAGCGCGGTAGTGAGCGGGCGGCGAAGCGGTGGTCATCGATGTTCTTCAGTAGGGTTGGGTTGCTGACACCAACCTGATTCGAAGGAACCACCGATGACCGACGACATGATGAACCTGCGTGCGCTCGTGGAGAAGTCCCCCGACGCCGATCTTTTGCGCGAGATGATCGGCTTTGCCGCCGAGCGGCTGATGGAGCTGGAGGTGGGCGCTGCCACCGGTGCCGGCTATGGCGAGAAGAACCCGCTGCGGACGGCCCAGCGCAACGGCTACCGCGAGCGGGATTGGGAGACGCGCGCCGGAACCGTCGAGCTGCGCATTCCAAAGCTCAGGAAGGGCTCTTACTTTCCGGGCTTCCTGGAGCCGCGGCGCATGGCCGAGAAGGCGCTGACGGCGGTCATTCAAGAGGCCTATGTGCAGGGATCTCGACCCGCTCGGTCGACGATCTGGTCAAGGCCATGGGTATGAGCGGCATCTCCAAGAGCCAGGTCAGCCGGCTGTGCGAGGAGATCGACGGAAAGGTCAAGGCCTTCCTCGAGCGGCCGATCGAGGGCGACTGGCCATATCTGTGGATCGATGCCACCTACCTAAAGGTCCGCCGGGGCGGCCGCATCGTCTCCGTTGCCGTGATCATCGCCGTTGGTGTCAACAACGACGGTCGCCGCGAGGTGCTGGGCATGGAGGTCGGCACCTCCGAAGCCGAGCCGATCTGGACCGAGTTCCTACGCAAGCTGACTCGCCGTGGCCTCAGAGGCGTCAAGCTGGTCGTCTCCGACGCCCACGAGGGCCTCAAGGCCGCCGTCACCAAGGTGCTAAACGCAACCTGGCAGCGCTGCCGGGTCCACTTCATGCGCAACGTTCTCGCCCACGCCGGCAAGAGCGGTCGGCGTGTCGTCTCCGCCTTTATCGCCACCGCCTTCGCCCAGGAGACGCCGGAAGCCGCAAGCACCCAATGGCGCGCCGTCGCCGACCAAATCCGCCCGAAGGTCCCGAAGCTCGCCGCCATCATGGATGATGCCGAAGAAGACGTTCTCGCCTACATGACCTTCCCGAAGGAGCACCGCGCCAAGCTGCACAGCACCAACCCGATCGAGCGCCTCAATGGCGAAATCAAGCGCAGGACCGAGGTCGTCGGCATCTTCCCCAATGACGACGCCATCGTCCGCCTCGTCGGCGCGATCCTGCTCGAGCAAAACGACGAATGGGCTGTCCAACGCGCCAGATACATGACGCTGGAAACCATCAGCCAGATGAGCGATGATCCGCTCATCAGCCTGCCAGCCGTGGCGCGCTGATCGTCCCGGCCCATGCCGGAGAACGCGGCGACCAAAGCCGCCACCTACACCACTCCCTGGGACATGATCCCGTATTCAATTTCAACCGCCTTGAATTGAGTTTTAAGTAAGCCGTATAGCTTGTCTCTTAAGCTTGAACCCGGAAGCTTTTCTTTCGCCTTTTGGGTTCCCGTCCCTTTTATTTTCTTTAGAGATCTTCTTTGCTTTTGCAACATATCACAGACTGCCCTATCGAAACGACTCTCCATTCAAGCTATTTCGCAAAGATTTACAATATGAACTGCCCCCACTTTCGACCGGACACTCAGCATAAGCAGGAAGGCTCAAGCACAGGCTTGAGGATAAGCTTATGTCTAACGAGTTTCGACAGGTTGACTTGATGATCGGTGACGTCCGGCGGCGACGCTGGACAACGGAACGCAAACTGCAGATCATCGAGGAAAGCTATGCCGCCGGGGAGACCGTTTCCTCCGCGGCGCGGCGGCATGGAGTTGCGCCAAATCTTCTGTATCGCTGGCGTAGGCTCCTGAGCGAGGGAGGTGCGGTGGCCGTGGATTCTGACGAGCCAGTGATCGGCAATTCCGAGGTGAAGAAGCTGGAAGATCGAGTGCGCGAGCTTGAGCGCATCCTCGGGCGCAAGACGTTGGAGAACGAGATTCTCCGCGAAGCTCTTTCTAAAGCCCACTCAAAAAAACCGATATCGCGGCCGATCTTGTTGCCGAAGGACGGTTCCCGATGAAGACCGTGGCTGACGTCCTGGGCGTATCGCGGTCCAATCTCGTGGAGCGCCTTAAAGGCAAGTGCAAGCCGCGTGGATCATACCTCAAAGCGGACGATGCCGAGCTGCTGCCTGCCATTCGTAAACTCGTGGATGCTCGGCCGACCTATGGCTATCGGCGGATCGCTGCCCTTCTCAACAGGCAGCGGCGAGCTGCTGATCTGCCCGTCGTCAATCGCAAGCGAGTTCATCGCATCATGGCCAATCACGCTATGATCCTTGAGAAACACACGGCGGTGCGAATAGGCCGTGTCCACGACGGCAAGGTCATGGTGATGCGGTCTAACCTGCGCTGGTGCTCGGATGGCCTTGAGTTCACTTGCTGGAATGGCGAGGTGGTCCGTCTCGCGTTCATCATCGATGCGTTTGACCGGGAAATTATCTCATGGGCAGCCGTCGCCAATGCCGGGATATCCGGCTGCGACATTCGAGACATGATGTTGGAGGCCGTCGAAAAGCGCTTCGGCGCAACCAGCGCCCCGCATGCAATAGAACATCTATCTGATAACGGCAGTGCATACACCGCGCGGGAGACCAGGCTGTTTGCCCAAGCCCTCAACCTGATCCCATGCTTCACGCCCGTTGCCAGCCCACAATCGAACGGCATGTCTGAAGCCTTCGTCAAAACCTTGAAGCGGGACTATATACGCATCTCACCCATTCCGGACGCCGATACAGCTCTCCGGAAGATCGACGGATGGATCGAAGACTATAATGAAATCCATCCACACTCAGCGCTGAAAATGGCCTCCCCAAGGGAGTTCATCAAAGCATTGTCTCAATAGCTGATCTGTCCGGCGAAATGGGGGGCACTCCACAATACAAGATTGCACCAAGCGTAAGTCTCCTAGTCGCGCGGTTATTTTGATGAAAACGAGAGTCCCCGCCCAAGCACCAGTTCATCGCTTAGTCAAAGTTGCATGCGACGCATTCATCCTCGGCGCGTCGGTCCACCCCGGCATGTGCCGGCAAGGCATCGCCACACGGCTGGTCAGGGAAGCCACGCGGATTGGCAGCGAGCGTGGCGCCGCGCGGCGGCATGTCAATTTCGAACGCACATGACCTCCTTCTATCGCGCCCGCGGCTTCCGGTTCGCAGAAATGGCCCTTCTCAAACTGCCCTAGCCCGCCCGCTCACCCGCCACCAACTCTCCCCACCCCCTCCACCAGCGCAAAATAAACCCGCTCAACCCGACAGGCAGCACTCCTAGCGCTCGCCTCATACCCCGCCGCCGGCCAGCCGCGCCTGGGGCTGCCGTCCGCCGCGATCAGCCAGTACCAGCGTTCGTCAGAGCCGTTGAGATCGATCTTGAAGATCCGCCCCATGCAGGCATCGCCGTGGAAGCCGATGAAATCGTCGCCGGGCTTTTCCTTCCAGGCGTGGCGCCATTTGCCCCTGGGTCTCTCGTCGCTGAGGATCATCTCCCAGCTCTTCCAGCCATTATAGTCGGACTTGGCCGTCAGCGAGCCGTCATAGGGTTTCGGCTCGAAATGCAGGCAAGCTTCGAGAAACACGGCGACGGATTCGCAGACGGCACGCCACGTCCCGTCATCGCGTGCGGTCAGGTGGTAGGCGGTCTCGTCAGGCAGGTTGCGTAGCGCCTGGGCGATTGCGGAGGCGACGCCTTCCCGGCTCGCAGGCTCGCCCCGCGCGGTGATCACGAGATAGGTGCAGAGATAATCAGCCGCGTCCCGGGCGATCGGTTCGATGACATGAAGCTGTCGTCGCTTGCCGATCGCATAGCCGCCGAAATCCCGGAGCCGGCGCTGGGACTGTTTGCGGAAACTGTTGTTGAGGAACGATCTCAGAAGCGTTCCGGCATCATCTCGCACGCGTCGTCCTCTCCTCGTGAGGATGTTTTGCCGCATAGGTCTGGTGGGTGGCTCCCGCCCGAGCCGGTGAAAATCAGGCAATTCCAGAGGCGAACCGCCGCACGCCTTGGCCGGAATTGCTCTAGATCAGCGTCGGTTCCGGATCGTCCTCGACCTCCTCGATGATGTCGGGCCGATCGTTCTTCGGCGAGCCGACACCCCGGCCGATCTTCCACATCGTCATCAACTCGGCCGGGAAAGGCTTCATCAGATCGTGAGGATCCGGCTCGGGGGAGAGCCAGCGCTCGTAATCCTCGCGATGCAGGATGACGGGCATGCGGTCATGAATCTCCGCCATCATCTCGTTCGGCTCTGAGGTGACGATGGCGAAGTTGCGGATCGACACGCCGTTCGCGTCCTTCCACGTCTCCCAGATGCCGGCGAGCGCGAAGGGAGAGCCGTCCTTCATGGCGATGGCATAGGGCTGTTTGTTCTTGCCTGTGCCGTGAATATCCTTCCATTCGAAGAAGCCGTTGATCGGCACGAGGCAGCGGCGCGACCGATAGGCGGCACGGAACATGCCGTTGGAACTGATCCCCTCGCAGCGGACATTGACCGGCGGCGGCCTGCCGCCGGGCTTGGCCCAGGAAGGCATCAGCCCCCAGCGCGCGGTGACAAAGATGGGCCCTGACGTATCCGGCTCACGCACGATGTCCCTGACGATGATGGGATAATCCTGCGACGGCGCGCCGTTCCACCTGGGAAAGCGGTTTCCAAGCCCGTCGATATCCCCGCCCTTCACGGCAAAGGGGAAATTGCTGATCAGTTCCTCAAGAGACGTCCTGACGAATATGCGTCCGCACATGCAGTTTCTCCGCCGGTGAAATATTAGATGTTCCTATTATGTTCACGGCTGGAAGGGTGTCAAGATAGCCACAGTTGCGCCTCCTCAGGAATGCCCGCATCTGCGACTCGTGCTATAGTTTTCCCCTCGACCCAAAGGAGCCCGCATGCGCCTGCCCGCCCTCGCTCTCGCCCTCTCCGCGCTGATCGCCTCTCCCGCCTTCGCCGAGACCTTCAAAACCCCGAAGGCGCTGCTGCAGGCGCTCTACAGCTTCGATGCCGCCAGCAGTGACGACAGCCCCTCGCCCTATTCGGCCTTTTTCTCTGACCATCTGAATGAGTTACTGCAGGCCGATCTCGACAAGACCGCTGAAGGTGATGTCGGGGCGATCGATTTCGATCCCGTCATTGCGGGGCAGGATGGCGAGGCAAGCGACCTCAGGATCGGCCAACCGATCCTGCTGAACGGCCGGGCTGAACTCGAGGTGCAGTTTCGCAACGGCGAAAACGTGACGCTCTATTACAGGCTGGTGAAGGAGCATGGCGGCTGGAAGGTGGAGGATATCGCCAACCAGCAGGGCGAGGCCCCCTGGAGCTTGAGTGCGCTGCTGGGCGATGAGGAATAGGCGGCGGCCACGACCCTCTCCTTCGCCGCTCTTGATCGGAAAGCTCCGTGCCCGCTGAACGAAGGCAATCGCCCATGCCGGAACTGCGCATCGACCCGTTCCCTTCCGCCGCCGAGCTGAACGCGCTGTTTTCGGCCGCCTGGGGCAGCCCGCACAGCCGGGATTTGACCACCATCCTGTGCCGCAGCCTCGGCCATATCGGCGCCTACCACGACGACAGGCTCGTCGGCTTCGTCAACATCGCCTGGGACGGCGGCCTCCACGCCTTCATTCTCGATACATCGGTCCATCCCGAGATGCGAAGACAAGGCATCGCGACGCGCATGGTCCGCCAGGCAACCGCCCTCGCCCGCGAGCGCGGCGCCGAATGGCTGCATGTCGATTTCGAACCGCACCTGACCGGCTTCTACCGCGGCTGCGGATTTGCCCCGACAGAGGCTGGGCTTATCAAGCTCGTGTGAGCGGCGCCCGCGGGCAGCAGGAGCAACTCGAAGCCGCACCAACCTGCGATGGTGGCACGGAGCGACTGCGCGGCGCAACATCGCTGAAGCGCGGCTGAAAACACAATTTTTCCGAGAGCCATCCCCGCTGCAAATCAAACATAATACTATTTAGAAGACCAAAATATGCCTTTGAGTTCTCAAATTAAAATGCGTCTCCCAGTATTTTATCCTTAGTTTTTCATTAAAAACGCAATGAAAAGACACAATTTTGCATTGAAAACCTCATCGGGGGTTGGCATAGATCCCCAGGGGGTTGTCGTCCGTTGAAGCTGCAAGAACAGTTCTTTCGGGGATGTCTCATATTGCCGAGTACAACGCATCTTTTGGGGAAAGATATATATATGGCCTTGAATATTCTGGACACGAACGGCGCAACGATTACCAAGACCGGCGCCGAGTTCGAAGCTTACGACGTCATCCGCGATTCCGCCGCACATCCTTCCGCGCCTGTCACTCTGGTTGTCTCGGATTCCGGCGCGGCCGATCTGGCCGACGAACTGGCTTCGGTCTCCGCGAACGTGACGGGCTCGAGCGGCGACAATGTGATCACGACGGGCGCCGGCAACGACCACATCGATGGCGGCGACGGCGCGGACACGCTGAACGGCGGCGCCGGCAACGATGTCATCATTGGCGGTAGCGGCAACGACAAACTGATCGGCGGCGACGGCAACGACAGCATTACCGATGGTGGTTTTCCCATCTTTCTGCCGGGACCTGACGGCTTCCAGCCGGAACACATCGACATTGACGCCGGCGCGGGCGACGATTCCATATTCATAGACAGATTCGCTTCATTCATTTCTGGAACAATCGACGGCGGCGCCGGGATCGATACGCTGCAAGCGTCCTCGCTCAACGGCCTGACGCTCAAGAACATCGAAGTCCTTAAGACCGAATTCTCGCAGGTTAGCGGTTCGAGCGCGCAGTTCGAAAGCTTCGACAAGATTGTCGGATCGTCCATTCCGTTCCCTGATTCTCGTCCATCATTGTCGGTTACTGACAGCGCCCACCTCGATCTTTCCGACGAGCTGGGAAATCTCGGAGCTTTTATCACTGGCTTCTCCGGCGTCGACGCCAAGACCGGCGCCGGCAACGACGAGTTCGCGGGCAGCGACGTCGACGACATTTTCGACGGCAGCGGCGGCAACGACCTCATCAATGGCAACGCCGGCAATGACAAATTGACCGGCGGCGCCGGCAACGACACCATCAATGGCGGCGACGGCATCGACACCGCGGTCTTCTCCGGCAACTTTGCCAACTATTCCCTGGCGATCGACAATGGCAACCGTGTCGTGACGAGCGCGTTGGAAGGTAAGGACACGCTGACAGGCGTCGAATTCGCGCGCTTTGCCGATGGCGTCTACAATTTCGCTACTGAGACTTTCACCGTCAACGGTCCTGGGCCGGGTACTCCACTGAATATCCTGGATACGCACGGCGCCACGATTACCAAGACCGGTGCCGAGTTCGACGCCTACGACGTCATCCGAGACTCCGAAATCAACCCTCTCGTCCCGGTCAACCTGGTCATCTCGGATTCCGGGACGGTAAACCTTGCCGACGAACTGGGCTCGGGCTCCGCAAACGTGACGGGTTCAAGCGGCGACAACGTGATCACGACGGGCGCCGGTCACGACCACATCGATGGCGGTGACGGCAATGACACGTTGAACGGCGGAGCCGGACACGATGTGATCCAGGGCGGAAATGGCAATGACACGCTGAACGGCGGCGATGGCAATGATGATATAACCGGCGGCATCGGAAACGACGTCATCAGAGGCGGCGCCGGCAACGACACGATCTCCGATGGCGAGCATTTCGTCCATACCCCGGAGGTCTTCGATATCGACGCGGGCGACGGCGACGATGCCATAACCGTGGAGACATCCGCTCCATGGGCCTCCGGAACCATCGACGGCGGCGCCGGGATTGATACGCTGCAGGTCGATTCGCTTCAGGGCCTTACAATCAAGAACATCGAAGTCCTTGAAACGGCGGGAGTTTGGGTTGCCGGTTCGAGCGCTCAGTTCGAAAGCTTTGACAAGATCGTCTGGTCAACCGATCGGTTCTCTGATTTCAACCCCTCTTTGGCATTGACGGATAGCGCCCACCTCGATCTTTCCGACGAGCTGGGAGATCGCGGATCTTTCATCCACGGCAATGTCCTCGGCATTGACGTCAAGACCGGCAACGGCGACGACGAATTTACCGGCACCGACGGCAACGACATTTTCGACGGCAGCGGCGGTAATGACATTCTCAATGGCAATGGCGGCAATGACAAACTGACCGGCGGCGCCGGCAACGACACCATCAATGGCGGCGCCGGCATCGACACCGCCATCTTCTCAGGCAATTTCGCCAATTACTCCTTCGCGACGAACGGTAGCGATCACATCCTGACGAGCGCCGCGGAAGGAACGGATACGCTGACGGACGTCGAATTCGCCCGCTTTGCCGATGGCGTCTATGACTTCGCCACGCAAACCTTCACGCCCAAGGGTAATGCCGCACCGACCGATATCCAGCTCTCGAAAACCGCCCTTTCCGAGGATACGCCGCTCTGGACGACGGTCGGCTTGCTCAGCGCCAAGGATGCAGACGGTGACACGCTCACCTATAGGCTGCTCGACGGCGCCGGCGACCACTTCCGCCTGAAGGACAACCGCATCGTCACCTCGAAGGCACTCGACTACGAGACGGCCAAGTCGCACACGATCAAGGTGGCCGTCTCCGACGGCAAGGTCACCGTCGAAAAGGACATCGTGATCAACGTCCTCGACGTCAACGAAGCCCCCGTCAACAAGGCGCCTGTTAATCTCGCCTTCTCGCGCAGCTCGATCTCCGAAAATGTCGCGATCGGCACCGCGGTTGGCCTTCTCTCGGCCGTCGATCCGGAAGGCGGCGCCGTGAAATGGCGGTTGACGGATGATGCCGACGGCATCTTCAAGCTCGTCGGCAACAAGATCCAGACGAAGGCGGCGATCGACTACGAAAGCCACCACAGCCTGACTTTCACCGCCGAAGCCTATGACGCGGCCGGAAACACTACCAGCCACGACTTCAAGATTGACGTGAAGGACGTCTTCGAGCCGTCCTTCTCTGGGCTGTCGCATGAGGCGCTGATCTAAAGGACGCCCGCGCAAAGCCGTGCGGCGGTTTTGAGCGGGCTTGCGGAGAACCAAAAACCTGAAGGGTGACAAGCGAGATCCGAGAAGATCGCGACACGGTTCTTCCCGACGCAGAGATGCGTCGGGTATGGTTTGAGAGATCGGAGCGCCGGCAAGACATGCTGGCGCTCCCGCTTCGAAAGAGCGTCTGTGCTTCGAGGCTCAGCCTGTGGATTTTGCGCCTCGGCATGAGCGGGTGCTCGCCCCGTCCGCAAGGTTAAGACTATCTAAAGTCCCGCCTGGATTTCATCAGACATCGAATAACACGCTCGCCGACGGCCGCGTCCTGGGGTTGCCTTGCTTGCCCGGGCTGCAGGAGCGGAATCGATTCCCTGATGCGACTCCGGCTTAGGGATAGGCGGAAACGCGGCGCGGGCTTAAATGTCGAAGGGATAAGCCATGCTCATGATTGTTTTTATACTCGGCTTTTCGATCGTCGTTTCGCAGCTCATCTGCAGGCGGTTGCCGACCGGCTTCATCTATTCCTTGCTCGCCTGGCTGTGCACCGTTGTGGCCGCCCTCGCCGCCACCGTCCTGGCGTTCCTTGCTCTCTATTTCACCGTCCCAGCGGCCATTGCGCCCAACGAACTCGTGGCGTCGTCGGCGATCAATTTCACGGAGGCATTCCTGCTCTCGCCATTCGTGGTCTGGTTCCTGCGCCGAAAGGTGCGCAAACAAACCGCCACGCCCGAAACATGAAGCGAGACAGGCACGGATTTGTTGTCCGCGAGGTAACTCCGCCATGAAAACCACTTCTAAGGGAATCCGGGGCCGACTATCGAAATTCACCGCGTCGTCCCGTCTCGGCACGGAATCCCGATATGGCACAGCCGTGCAACCATATGCTAACTTTTCGTCAAGTATCTGAATCTTCGGCATTTCCTGTCATAATAGAGGCCATGCCACAATAAAGTGGCTTGCTTTTTGCCCGAAATGCTGGCACCAATCCAAACACTCGGGCATTTGCATGCCGGTGACTGGACCGATGTGGTAATCCCTTCCGTGACGGAAGGCGCGCGGGAATACCCGCCTACGTAGACGTTCTTTCCCCGTACGTGACTTCTCCGACTGACCCTTCGTCCCAATAATCGGGGCGAAAGCTAAAGCCGTCCGCTTCCTCTCGGGGGCGCGGATACTACACAGACTAAGGGAAAAGGACTATCCCAATGGCCACCAAGGGCACCGTAAAATTCTTCAACCAGGACAAGGGTTTTGGTTTCATCACGCCGGACGGCGGCGCAAAGGACGTTTTCGTCCACATCTCCGCGCTGCAGGCTTCTGGCATCCAGTCGCTGCGCGAAGGCCAGCAGGTCACCTTCGACACCGAGCCGGATCGCATGGGCAAGGGCCCGAAGGCCGTCAACATCTCGGCTTCGTAAGTCAGATTTCCGCTTCTGCGGCATCGACGGCGCTCCGCAAGGGGCGCCGTTTCTGTTTGCGCAGCAGGATTTGTCGATCGCACCTCCAGATGTTATATGCGCGCTTGATGGATGATCCCGCCCATGCGGCGGTGCGGCACCCGCTTTGAGGCGCCATGAAACAAGGAACAATGGAACGTCGATGACTGAGAAGAGGCCGATATTCGCGGTCGCCCCGATGATCGACTGGACGGACCGGCATTGCCGTTACTTCCACCGCCAGATCAGCCGGGAGGCGCTGCTTTATACCGAGATGGTGGTGGCCGACGCGATCATCCACGGCCCGCGCGAGCGCCTGCTCGGTCATGACCCGGCGGAACATCCGCTGGCGCTGCAGCTCGGCGGCTCGGACCCGGTTAAGCTCGCCGAAGCGGTAAGGCTCGCCCAACCCTATGGCTATGACGAAGTCAACCTCAATGTCGGCTGCCCCTCCGATCGTGTGCAGTCGGGCACCTTCGGCGCCTGCCTGATGCTGACGCCGGAAACGGTGGCCGCATGCGTGGCGGCGATGAAGGCGGTCGCAACCGTGCCGGTGACGGTGAAATGCCGGATCGGTGTCGACGAGCAGGAGCCGGAAGAGGCGCTGCCGGCGCTGATCACCCGCGTGCTCGACGCCGGCGCCGACGCAATCTGGATCCATGCGCGCAAGGCCTGGCTGAAAGGCCTGAGCCCCAAGGAAAACCGCGAGATCCCGCCGCTCGACTACGATATCGTCTACCGGATGAAGGAGAGCTGGCCTGATGTCTTCATCGGCATCAACGGCGGCATCCGCACGCTGGACGAGGCAGAAGCCCACCTGGCCCATGTCGATGGCGTCATGCTCGGCCGCGCCGCCTATCAGAACGCAGCAATCCTCGCTGATGTCGACCACCGCTTCTTCGGCGCTCCGGCCGCCGAGCCGGACTGGCAGGCGCTCCGCGACCGGATGATGACCTATGCCGAACGCCACATCGCCAGCGGCGGCCGGCTGCAGCACGTCGCCCGCCACATGGTCGGCCTCTTCACCGGTCTCCCCGGCGCCCGCCGCTACCGCCAGATCCTCTCGACCGATGCCGCAAAAAACGGCGCCGGCCCGGAAGTGCTGGCCGCGGCCTTCGCGGCCGTGGATTTTTCCGGGGCGGAGCAGGAGGCGGT
This sequence comes from Rhizobium sp. Pop5, assembly GCF_024721175.1. Taxonomy (NCBI): domain Bacteria; kingdom Pseudomonadati; phylum Pseudomonadota; class Alphaproteobacteria; order Hyphomicrobiales; family Rhizobiaceae; genus Rhizobium; species Rhizobium sp. Pop5. The sequence continues at coordinate 2,143,994 of NZ_CP099399.1, forward strand.
CAGCGCGTAAGCCGTGCCCCCCAAGAGAGCCTCATACTGAGGCGCGGAAGCCGAAGGCTGAAGCCTCGAAGGACGAGGCGGGCGCGTTTGCGGTTGACGAACGCAAGGAGCAGCGTTGAATGTGTGCTTCGAGGCTTCGCCTTGCGGGCTACGCACCTTAGCATGAGGGACGTTAGAGGACGCCCGCATCCCTGATGCGATCTCTAGGATCACCTAGGATCTGGGGGCAACCCGAAAAAGCCGCCCCGCTCCAGTTCACGACACCTTCGCCAATGCCTGATAGGCCGTAGCGCGATCCCTGCTCTGCCGCGCCTTCACCGCCAGCATCCCCGCCGCCACGAGAACGACGGCGAAGACACCCGCGATCAGCAGCCAGTTGACCTGCCCGCCGAGCACCACATTCGAACCGACGCCGCCGGTTGCCAAGGCAGTGGTCCCGCCGGCGCTGCGCCGCTGCTTCCTGGCCGCCGCCTCTGCCTTGCCGGCCTCCTCCAGTAGCGCGCCTTTCGGATCGGCATGCGCCGAGGCCGCAAGCCACATGGCGACACCCCTTGCCTCAACATCGGCGACCCGCCTCGACCACCCGCCGCGGAAGGTCGTCCAGGTCTTCAACCCCTGCAGAAAACCAAGCCGCTTTGCGCAAAGCGCCTGGATCGCCTGTTTGACATCGCTCGCCGCCGCCTTCTTCAGCGTCTCGCCGCCGACGACGCCGTCGGCGGTCGCGCCGACCACCGCCTGCAGCGTCTTGGCTGCCCGCGCCGTGCCGGAATTGATGCCGAAATCGAATGTCACCAGATCGAGACCTGCAGGCAGCGCCTCGGCACCGAGCGGCCGCCAGTAGTTCCGCTGATAGATCGGCGTTACGTCGGCGAGCGTCAGCCGGGCGATATCGAGATTGGGGTAGCTCGCAGCGGCTATGCCGTATTTCGTGCCTTTCAAGGTGCCCTTGCCGACGGCGCCGCCGGTCCAATTCCCCGGGTCGCGCATGTCTGACGTGAAGCCGCCTTCGTAGTTAAGCGTGATCGGCAGGCAGGCAGACAAGTTTCCTTTGGCCATGGCAATTTTCCCTTCGGATGAAACCTGCGCCAACCATTGCCGATGAAGAGTTGTCGGATCGAACGCCTGCGGCCATCCGCTGAAAATGCTCCTGAAGGTGGTGGCCGTCCTCGTCCTTCGCCCGCGCCTCAGGATAAGGCCGGAGTGGACGTCGGCACTCGTGGCTAAAGAGAGAACGGCAGGCGCCAGGTTAGCCCTCATGGACCTCCCGTCTCTAGAACACCTTTCCCTCACCACCCTCATCAAAGATCGGATTGAGAAACACCACCCGGTCCTCGCCGCCCCTGCGGTCGCGGCTGGCGGTCCAGCCGAGTTTCTTCACGATGCGGCCGATGCGGCCGGCGTGGCGCCAGTCGGCGTCTTTCGCCGCTATGCCGAGGCTCTTCAAAATCTCGTGCTGGGAAAGCGATCTCTCGCCTTTCAGTGTCGGAACGATCACCTCGACCCAGACGTCGACATCGGTGCGCTTCTCCTGCTCGGCGACGACGGCCTGCTGCTCCTCCTCCTGCACCCACCAGGGCGTCTTGGCCTTGTAGAGAGCCACGGCCTCCGCCCAGAGCTGGTCACGGTCGGCGGCGATCGCTTCGATGTCGATGCGCCCGACCGTCAGCGGCCAGAAGCTGCGCCCGCCTGTGGTATCTTTGAGATAGGGATTGCCGTCGGGACTGATCGTGCCGCAGAGGCAGACGCGCCGCGGCGCCTCGACAACCGACCGGCCGTAAGGCGGGCGGAAGCGATCGGTCTGCTTGCGCAGGAATTTTTTGACCGCGCTGGTCTCCGAGGCGTTGAAGCGATGCATTTCCGCAACCTCCAGGCCCCAGATGCCCTGCATCTCCATCATCGCGTCCTTCGAGCCGATGTCGGACAATTCGTCGGTGAAGAAATCGTCGCCATAGAGCATGCGCACGGCGGTGGATTTCCGCGCCCCTTGCGGCCCTTCGAGGATCGGCATCGTATCGACCTTGCAGCCCGGCTGCAGCCCGCGTGCCACGCTCGATATTAGCCAGCGCAGGCCGACAGTCCGGGCGTAGGGCGTATCTTCGATGCCCATGTAATAAGTCAGCCAGTTGTGCAGCCGCGGCCTGCGATCCCAGACGAGCCCCTCGAGATAATCGGTCAGCCGGTCGAAACGCGCATGTTCGGCCACCGTCTGGATCACCGGGGCGATGGTCGCGACCTTCGGCGTCATGTCGTTCGCCTCCAGCCACATGACGGCCTCGCTGTAATCGCGATCCTGCAGCAGGCGTTCGCGCCAGCGGCCCCTGGCCGCGTCCCAGGGCGGCCGGCGCATCAGCACGACGCCCATCTTGAACGCGTCGAAGGCGAAGATACCCGAGAGATCAGGGTGATGTTCGAGGAACAGCGCCCAGTTGCGCGTGGCGCCTGGCTTGATCCTGCCCTTTTCACTGCGCAGCAGCTCCATCTGCCAGCCATTGTCGGCCGCGATGGTTTTGCCGGCGGCCGCTGGCCGAGCCTGGCGCGCCTTCGGAGCCGCGGGCGGCGTCCATGGCCGCGCCGCTGCCTGGATGAAGCCGGAGAGCTCGTCCTCGCTCCAGCCGTCGCCGACGGCATCGGCCGCATCCCAGCCCTTCGGGGGCACGCGCCCGGAAAGCCAGTCGGCATAGAGATAGGGAGGGGATGTCATGAGTACTGCGCGCCGCCTTATCGAACGACGCCGAGGACACGATAGCTGCAGCCGAGGCCGGTGAGGATCGTGCCGATATCGTCAGCGGCTTTCATGCCGGCGATGACGCCGGTTTCGGGATGCGGCCGATCGGCATCCGGCCACATGAGGATGTTGCGGCCGGCAAGCGGCGACCAGTCGGCATGCTTGACCCCTTGCGTGCCGCCGGGCCAGGAAACCACGGTGCGCCCAGTGGCCGCCGACAGCGCGTCGCGGCACTTCTCTCCCTCGACGACGAGAACCGCCCTCGCCGCGCCGAGCTGGCCGAGCCCATAGAGCGGGCGCGGTTTGGGAAAGGGAAAGCGGCACCAGGTCTCGGTACCATCAGGCAGACGCACCCACATGACCATCGGCGTTTCCTTGCCGCCCCCGCCAAGCTCGTGGCGCAGGACATGGCCGATCAGCCCGCCCTCCTGCCCGCGATAGGGAAAGACCATCGACGGGGCGAAAGAGCCCCACTCGGCTCTTTCGCCCCGTCGCTTCGGATTGTAAAGCCGCACCGGCCTGCCGCATTCGATGGATGCGGCAGGCGGCGTCAGTGGCACGATCCCGGCATAGACGTCGAGCGCCACCGTTCTCGGCAGCGCAGGATCGGGCGCTGCAAAGCGGCCGCCGAGGATCTCGATCGCTCCCGCGAGGTCGACGCCTTTGATTTTCCTGACGAAATCGATCACGTCGCCATGCGCGCCGCAGCCGAAGCAGTGGAAACGCTCGACATGGTCCTTCCCGGGAAAAATGGTGAAGGAGGGTGTCGCCTCGGCATGGAAGGGGCAGCAGGCGACGAATTCGCGCCCGGCCCGCTTCAGCGCCAGCCCGTGGCGAGCCGCCTCCTCGGACAGGCAGATATCACGCCTGACACGTTCGACTTCGGTCATACCAGACCCCTGATCTGATCGTTGTGATCGCCGCAACATTTGGCGGGTGCAAGCTCGGGCGCGGAATTCAGTTCACTTGCCCGCCGTCAGGCGCGGCGAGCCGGCGCAATCTCGCCTGCCATGATCAGCCGGTAGCCCTGGCGATAGCCGACATTTTCGATGCCGATGCCGGAACCTTCCAGCCGGGTACGGAGATGGCAGAGCGCCACCTTGAAGGCGGCATACATGCGCGTCGGCGACGGCCCGCCATCGGCATCGTCGACATACATCGCATCGAAGATCCGTTCGGTTTGAACAGGCATGCCCCTGCCGCGCCAGACCGCGCCGAGGATGCGCGCCTGCAGCGGCGTCACATGATAGCGATCGACGACGATTTCGAGCGTGGGCGCTGCCACCGGCTGCTTGCAGCACGGGCAGTTGATCGGCTCCATCGCCGCGGGCCCCGCCCCCGCCTTCTCCATGACCCGCTCTTTCCGAGCCGGCTCAACCGCCTCGCCCGAAACCGGCCGCCTCATCGCGGCCGGCGCCAATCTGACTTTCCTGTCTGCTGCCGTCATCGGATTCACCTTTCCTTTGCGTCTGTTCGCCGTCCCGTTCGTCCGGCCTGTCTCCAAACTTCATGCGGTCGCCCTTTCGGGCGAGCGATCATCAACCGGCGATCAGCCGCCGGATCTCGTAGCCGTGCCAGCGCCTGAAGCTCCCTGGCTTCAGCGCCGGTGATCCCGATCAACGCCTCGCCCGCCGGCACGCCACCGCGCATCAGGCAATGGCCGACCATCCCGTCGAGCAGCTCCGCCTGCCGGAGAAGGCTCGGGAATGTCCGCCCGCTCATCGCCGCTCCGGCAGCATATCGTCGGCCGAAAGCTCGATAGCGCGCTCGCGCGCCACCTTGATCAGCAGCAGCTGGTCGCGGCCACCGATCAAACCCTCATCATCGCCGAGCGCCCGGCTGATCTTGGAGCGATGGCACCCCATCGCTCGCGCCAGTTCCGCCTGGGAAAGGCCGATCTTCTCGTAAACCTTCCGCCATGGAGTCTTGTGGTCCTGACAGAGCCTCTGCACGTGCGCTCCCCGATTGATGCGATAATAGCAACATATGATGCGACAGCAGCATCGTCAAGCCTGACTAGGCCGATTATGGGATTTTATTCCGATAAATCGAGGAGCGATAGCGTGCAACAATTCGATACAGGAATATTTTCCTCATTGATATTGACTCCAGAAGGCAAAGTCAATTATCTAGGTTGCAGAACGAAGAAGGAACGCCGAAAGTTCTCAACCACCGTCGCGGCCGAAATGCCGCCGGCATCAGTCATGAACTCATGCAATTTACGCAACGTGATGCGACAACGTCTCATCCGCTTGCCGTTTGTTGCGAAATCTGCAACAACTCGGTTCCATCAAATGATGTTTGAGGAAACCGGGATGACCGAAATCGATAAGAAGTGGTTTTTCCAGAAGCTGGACGAACGGCAGAAATCTGTCAGAGGCCTCGCGCGGCATCTCAGCATAGATCCTTCGGCCGCCTCGCGCATGCTGTCTGGCACGCGGAGAATGAAGATGGAAGAAGCAAACCAGATTGCGTTGTTCCTGGGCGTTTCGCTCTCGGACGTTCTCAATCACGCCGGCGTTTCGGTCGAGCCGGACGGAACCCCTACCCGCATCCTGCTGGCAGCTGTTATCAACGAGACAGGCTCCGTCGAGCGGCTGAAGGAGCCGCGCCCGCTGCCGCAGGCCGTCATCGACCGCGCCAAGGCGGCCGTGCGCGATTTCGTCGAAGGCCAGGTCATCGCCGCCCAGGTGCGGGCGGCCTCCGGACCGCTGTCGATCTGGGACGACGCCGTCATTCTCTTCGGCCATACCGACGAGGTCGAGACGGCGGCGATCGGCGTCCTCTCCATCTGCCGCACCCGGGACGGCGACCAGATCATGGCCAAGGTCGAGCGCGCCCGAAAGACCGGCGAGGCCCGCATCCAGACCGCGTCAGGCGCCACCGAGGAAACCCTGCTCGACACCGCCACCCCGGTCCTTGCGGTCATTCCGTAGGGCGGGTGCACTGACGAAATCGGCTGCTGCATAGGACACCGCCCACCTGCCTTGTCCTTCGAGGCACCTGCAGGGCATATCGAGATCAGGCGCTCTCGGGTCTTGGCGCGGCATTCTCCACCGTCCTCATCCAGGGGTGCGATCCGCAGGATCGCCTCGAAGGACACGCCGCAACGCCACGTCTGCGCGGCCCTGACGCCGAAACCGCCCGCCCAGAGCGGTTCAATTTTTCACGGAAGCTCAGAACCGCTCAACCTTTTTGTTTTTACGCAATTCCCGGCCAAAGCGCTTCGCGCTTTGCCTGGAATTACTCTAGGACCGCGCCATCGGCACCAGGCTCTTCTTCTCGATCCGCCCGGCCACGGAAAACACCAGGATCTCCGTCTCCTTGCCGATCCTGCCGCCGTCCATCAGCCTGACGATATCGTCCACGCCGCCGACCGGGCTGCCATCGATCGCGAGGATATAATCACCCTCCTGCAGCCCGCCCTTCGCCGCCGGCCCGTCCGGTTCGACGCGCCGGACGCGGACGGAAGTCGTCTGCGCCGTGCCGGCCGCAAGTGCCACCCGGCGCGGCAGCACGATCGTATCGCCAGCAATGCCGATGACGGCACGCCGCACCTGGCCGTGGCGCAGGATCTCCGAAACCACGAAATTGGCCGTATTCGACGCAACCGCGAAGGCGATGCTCTGCGCGCCCTGAATGACGGCGGTGTTGACGCCGATCACCTCGCCGCCGGAGGAGACCAGCGGCCCGCCCGAATTGCCGGGATTGAGCGCAGCATCGGTCTGGATCACATCCTCCATCAGCCGGCCGCTTGCCGCCCGCATCGAGCGGCCAAGCGCCGAAACGATGCCGGCGGTGACCGTCCATTCGAAGCCGAGCGGATTGCCGATCGCAATCGCGATATGGCCCCTGCGCAGGCGCTGGGAATCCCCGAGCTTCGCCCAGGCGCCGGTGCTGGAATCGGCGCGGATGAGCGCGATATCCGTATCGACATCCCGGCCGAGCACTCGCCCCTCGGTCACGAATCCGTCGGGCGTGGTGATGCGAACGCCCCTGGCGTCGTCGACGACATGGCTGTTGGTGATGATGAGCCCATCCGGCGAAATCGCAAAACCCGACCCATGCCCCTGCCGGCCGCCGACCCTCTCGATCCGGCTGACCGCCGGCCCAACCATATCGACCGCCGCCGCAATCGACTGCGAATAGGCATCGATCAGCGCCCCATCATTCTGAGGCACGATCTCCTTATCCATATAACCCATTGTCTGATCCTCAGGCAGCAAGAACGGCCGCCCCGCTGCCGGCAAAGCCACCGCGATTGCGAGGGTTGGCCATGGCGCTGTTGTGTAGAGATTAGATGGTTGGGATGAGGGTTGCGTTCAAGTAGATGGCGGCCGACCTCACCGAGCAAACCGCCGTGCGATCAATGCGCCGGCATCACCGATCACGATGGCGGGAACCAGCACCAAGGCCATGCTGTGGATGTCGGGAGGAACATCAACCACGACGAGATGAAGCCCAAACCATGGATTGACGATCTGGACGAGATAGATCGACGCCCACCAGATGCCGAAGGGAACGACGATCAGCCAGCGGCCGACCCGTGTGGCGCTCCAGCGATCGGCGGCCTCGGCAACCGCGATATCGCGCGCCGCCTCGATGCCTTTGATCGCCTGCTCGGCAGCAAGGCGCTTTTCATCGGTCTCGGCATCGAGCTTCGCCTTCCAGGCGGAAAGCAGCGGCGCCGTGAATGTCTCCATCACGCCGCCGAGAAGAAGCTTCGCCAGCCAACTCATCGCGCCCACCCGAACCGGCTGGCAAGATAGTACCAGGCTTCGGCAGACAGACCGATAACGGCGCCGGCGGCGATTTCGACTATCATCGAAATATCGGGGTCATTGGAAAGAAGATTGCCGACATCAGGCGAGAAAACGCCCTTTGCCACCAACGCGGCGGCGAGATAACGCAAGGCAATGCGAACAACAACGCTCATCATATCAGAGGTCTCCTTGGAGCCGCTATCCTAGCCCGGTAAGAGTTGAGCGCCGAACTACGGACCGATATGCGCGAGAGAGCCAGACGCGATGATCTTAAAACCGGCGCCGACTGCCAGGACGATGACAGGGGTAACAACAGCCCAGATGGCCCTGCCGATCCTGTTCGTCAGCTTGTCGACGCTGCCCTCGATCCGCGCCAAGGCGGCGTTGATGTGCGGATGCTGCGCCTCTAGATTGACGACGCGCTCTTTCAAGCCGCTCACCCTTTCGTGCAGTTTCTCGATCTCTGCTCTAAATTGCTGATCCATGGATTTACTCGACGTGGTTTTGCTCTTTGGGTGGCGACGGCTGTCGGCAACGCCGTGTCAAGAGGCGGGTTGAAACTGGGAGGCCCAGCGCCAAAGGTCATCCATCTCAGCGGGCGTGATGCCCATCGTTTGGCCAAGGAGATCAATTCGAGGGTCCTCCCGATGATAGGCTTGGGTATCCTCGACCATGATCCTGATGGCCTCCTTCTCCTGCGGGGTTTTGTCAGCCATGGTGGAGATGACCTCCATGATATCGACCTTGTAGACGGGCGGTTCCAGCTCCAAAGCGGCGAGCCAGAGCTGCCATTTCTGAAGTACTGGAAAGCCCGTTGACGGGCTCAGAAAGGTGACGACATCAGGATGTTCATCCGAGATGGCTTCAAGACCTTCCATGGCTGTGGGGCTAGAGAAGACCCCGGCAACCCTATGGGACTCCGGATCCCTACGGACGTGCACAACTCTCATGCTTGTAACCTCGCTACTGTGTAGTCATCCCAACCATGGGTAAACAAGCTGACATCGCCGCTGCCGACGGGGATGTCGAAGCGCGCCCACAAAGTACCTGTGCCGGTTGTTCTCACCCTGGCACCCATCTGGAAGCGAACGGGAGAAACGATATTGAGGAATATGTTGGCGTCCCCATTGGTGCTGGCATGCTCCTCCGTATCGCAGCGGAAGTTGACAACGGAGCCGTTGCTTGCGGCAGCTTGAATAAGCAGGCGTGCATCGACGGAGATGCCGTCAGGGAGACCGACTGGGTTATAGGCTACACTGTCAAACGGGGAGTTGGCGGAAAACTCCGTTGTCCCAGCGACCAGCTTCACCCTGCTCCCATACTGCTTGAACCCCACAATCTGCGAACTCGCATTCGTCAGGAAAGACCCAATCCGGCCATTCGTCAGAATCTCCCACCCAGCCGGCACCGTCACCCCTGCCGAGGTATTCGAAAGCGACGCGATGAAATCGCCAATGCTGATGTCGGAGAGCTTGCGCAGCACATAGACATGGTATGTCTTGCTTGCCGCGACCGTGCCGGTGTCCAGGAAGCCACCGCCCGTTCCCGCCGACCAGGCAGCGTTCAGCCTCTTGGTCAAAACGGTGCTGAAAGAGGTGTATTTGCCGCCGAAGCGTGCATCGCCGGCGCTGATGTCGAGGCTGGTGAGCGGTACGCCGGCATTGGGGTTCGGCACCAGCCCGCGAACGAAATCGGGCATGACGAGCTTTGCCGCGATAGCGTCCCTGTCAGCCTGCAGGTCGGAGATTTTTGCGGCCGTCACGGTTCCGTCGGTCGGCACCCAGCCCGCGGAGCCATAGACCCGCATCCCCCGGTCCACGTTGTTGAAATAGAGGTCGCCCTCCCGCAGCGCCGATCCGTCTGCTCTTAGAGCCGGGTTGACGGCGGAAGCACCGAGATAGACATCGGCAAAATTCGTCACATCCTGGATATTGGCCGCCACGGTCCCGACATTCCCCGCCACGCCGGCAACGGCGACCGTCTGCGCCGCGATCGCGGCAACGGCGGCCACCTGCGCCGCTACGGTGGCAACGGTCGCGATCTGCGCGGCGACGTTGGCCGCCGGCGGAATGCTCTGCGCCACGCTCGCCAGTTCCGTCACCGGCTCGATGATCGAGGCCAGCCGCAAGACGCCGTTGATGAGCTCGGCGATCTCCGTCGGCGTCGAGGTCGGAGAGACGACGATCGCCCGGTCAAGCCGCTCGCTCAGCTGCAGGTCGCGCTGGGCGGCGATGTCGAGCGCGGTTTCGATGGTCTTTGCCGAAAACGGCCCCTGGTTCTCCAGCTCCGTTTCCTGGGTAAACGGCACGTTGAGCAGCAGGGTAACCGTCTCCTGGGCGGAGGGAGCGCAGCTCGCCCCGGTATTGATCGAACCGCCCTCGGGATTGCCGACGCCGGAGACGCTGTAATCGGCGTCGAGCGTCAGGATCTCCTCGTCGCCATTGGCGCGCCGCTTGATGACGAGCAGATGCCGCTCGTCGGCGATGAAGAAATCATAGTCGAAAACGGTCGTCACCGCATTGCCGGGATAAGGGCCGGATCGATTGTTCGTGCTTGATATCGTCATGTGCCGTCACTCGCTTGGTTTCAGAAAGACCATAAGCGCCGATGGTTGTTTCCCCATCTGGCTGGAGTGGATATTTCGCGGGAAAGGTAGGCCGTCCGCCGGCAGACCTCGACCAGACGATCGAATGATGGCTGGCTTTGGCATCTCAGGGCGCTTTCCTCGCAATGGGATTTGTCTTCCGGTTCACACGGGCGGTTTCAGCGGCCTTATTCACACCCTCGATGGCACGACGTGCCTGTTCATCCAGGTCGACGGCCTTGGCATCGCCAGAAGCCTTACCCGCAAGGCGTCCTGCCTTCTCGTTGACGCTAGCGGCTTCGGGGTCTTTATCCACGCCCTCGACAGCCCGCCGCGCCTGTTCGTCCATATCGACGGCCCCGTCATCTCCAGGTGCTTCTTTTGCGAAGCGTCGCGGGGCACGATTGACGCGGGCGGTTTCAGCATCTTTCTCCGTGCCTTCGACGGCGTCACGTGCCTCCTGGTCGATGCGCGCGCCTTCGGCATCTTTCTGCGCCTCTTCCTCACGCCGTTTAAGTTCCTTGGCCTCTCGCATGGAGATGTCGCCGGGGCGCAACTTTGCATTCTCCTTAAAGAACTCATCATGTTCGAAGCCGGCAATTCTTGCAGCATAGGTCGCAGTCGAGATTTTCAGATCGCCGCCAGCGGCAAGCGCGTCGTCAAGATCGCTGCGGCTGACCAAGCCGAGGCGGTTAATCTCCTTACGAGGATCGATTCCCCGCTTCACGAAATAATCGACAAACCTCTGGGCCGGAACATAAATGCTCTCAACAGGACCGTTCCGCATTGCCTGCGCGACAAACCACCGAAATCTATCCGGATCACGCTGACGCAGTTTGGATGCCTGCGCCTGCCGGGATATTTCCCCGATGGTGACTTCCGTTTTCCCAGGTCCCCCGTCTTGCAGCCGACTGCCGGGACTGCTGGAGAATTTTGCGCCCTTTATCATCGCGCGGACGGCCAGATCCATCGCGGTGACAAAGGCGCCTGCGGAAAAATTGACCGCAACGCCGTCGATCAGGCTTTTGTCAGGCGCATAGAGATATTTCGCGATTGCGTTCTGCAACGCTTGCTGACCGGCATTCTGAGTTCCCGAAATCACGGCCTGCAGGCCAACGTATTTGAGAAATGCTGCCGCGCCCGCCTTCGCGACAGGAGCGGGAATGAAGCGGCTAACCGGAACGCTGCCGAGAATGCCCGGAACGATGCCGCCATAAGCAGCTATCGTCTGCGTATGCTCGTCCTTGCCAGCCTTGCGGGCTGCTGAAGCTGCGTCGCCAGCGTTCTGCGCCGCACTATAGGCGACCGCTGCGCTGCCGCCCGACGCAGCAGCAATGACAACCAACGGCAACATAGAGCCAAAAGCCTCTCCGAACTTGCGACCGGGACTATTCTCCATTCCGGGCCGGGCCTTCCAAAGACGCCCGCCAAAGTCCTGTGTCCACGCACCACCCGCCTGCAGGTCCATTGCCAACGCATTCAAAGGATCCTCAAGCCTCGCCGCAGCCCCCTCCGGTGTCTCGTCGCCGGCTAACAGGTCGCTGACCACGGATTGAGCAATATTCGGGTTGATCTCGCCCTGAGCCCATATCTGATCGCGCAGTTCCTTCTCTTGTTCTCGGGATAGTGTTTTGCCGTAAATCCCGATAATGGCCGCCGCCAATGCTTTGCGGGACTCGGAGCCTGCAGAGAAGACCGACGCAAACACCTGGCCGGTACCTTCCATCGCCTTTCCGACCGACCCAACGGCGCCACCAGGGACACCTTTTACAGCCTCGACAACCTCTAAAGCGTCGCGGGGTGTCTTCGGATTGAGCACAGCCAGGGCTTCCTCGCCCGTACGTTTGCCGGCTAACACGTCTTGAAGAACCGATTGAAAGTTCTCCCGGTCGAGATCCAGCTGCACCTCTATCCGGTCCTGTAGCGCAGCGATCTCTTCCTTGCTCTTGCCCTTCGCTTCGGCGACCTCTTGGGCTAGCACCTCCTGGATGGATTTCTCGGGTGCGGCCGGGGTGCTCGCGTTGTGCAGGGCAGCCGGTGGCGTATTGACACCCGGGCTGTCCGCGTCCACCGGGCGCACATTCGGCCTGCCGAGCCGGTCAAAATACGCGAGCGTCGCCAGGTCGTCGGCGGCCAACGCCGCATTTCCAGGCGTGAGCAGCCAGTCGGACAGTACCGGCGCCTGGGAAAGAATCGTCGCGTTCTGCGCCTCCTGCAGTGTCTGCTGAAAGCTGTCGCGATACTGCTTCACCAGCGCTAACGGCGGCACCGGACCGTCCGTCTCCCTCGCATAATCCTCAGCAAGGCGGAGATCGCTCGCCACCTGATCGGGGTCTTCATTCGAGGAGCGGAGCATGATACCCGCCGCCGCGGGCGGAAGGCTGTTCGGTATTGTTGGTTCCGTCAGCGGCGCCGGAACGCCTGTCGTCTGCGCAGTCTCGTTGGCGGGGAGAAGATCGCTCGCCGGTTGCTCAGGGGAACCGTCGGCGGCAGCATTGGCTTCTGGCCCACCCGTAGTTGTTATCTTCGTTTCCGGCAGCGTTTCCAATAGCTTGTCTCCAAACATGATGAGGAGACAAGCTTAGAATCCAGACGGTTGGCATCATGAATGGCGGATGCCGCCATCAGCCCCGGCAGCCAGCGCAAGCAGCGAAACGATGCCCTTGTAATAGCCCATCGCCTCAGCCTCATCAGGCTCCCTGCCGAGGTCGCGCGAAAGTTCGGATGCCAGCCCTTGCCGGGCGTCGGGCGGGAGATCCGCCCAATCGGCCAGTTCAAGCATAGGGACTTCCGCAGCCGGCTCCGGCTCGCGCAGCACCAGCGGCAGCAGCAGCTTGTTGCGCATCGATGAAATATCGAATTCGTTCGGCGTCCTGCCGTTATTTTCTTTCTTGAACGCCGCGATCTCGGAAGCGAGCGCGTTCTGAAACCGCGCTATCTGCTGTATCGCCGCTTGCCGCTCGGCTCCGAACTTGCCGTTTGCAGTAATGCCGATGGATTCGAGCTGCTTTTGCGATTGCGCGAAGGCATCGGCGAGCTGCAACCCCTCGCGTTTCATCGCCGCCTGCCCGCTCAGCGCGTCGTTCTGCAGCTCCGACAGCTCGCGGAATGCGCCTGTCCCCAGCCGACCGCGATAATCGCTGAGATCGACACCGGCGAATCCATCAGGGTTCATGGCGGCATACCTGCGCATGTCATAGAGCAACACCTCGTCGCCCTGTCCCGCCCGGCCCTTGGCCACCGTCTGCATATAATTCCATGCCGCCGAGACCGCCTCCATGCCAGCCGCTTGCCGGATCTCCCGCGGCACGTCATCAGGCGTCTTGCCCGCGTCGATCACCCGCCAAAGCTCCGCTTTGGCCTGCTTTATCCGCGCGTCCTCGGCTCTCGCCTGCGTTTCGAGCGTCGTCTGGACGCGCCGCTGGGTGAGTTGGCGCACCTTGTCGTCGCCGATGCCGGCAAGGCTCCGGTCTATATCCTCGGTGGAAGGGCCGAGCGCACGCTGCGCCACCCGGTTGCCGCGCGGCGCCACCGTGCCGCCGCGCGTCGAAAACGGCGCGGCCTGCTCGGGATCGTCGGTCACGGGGAAATACATGCCGTATCGGGCGGCGTTGTCGTGGATATAGTCGTACACTTCCTTCGGCGCCGCCCCGGATTTCAGCGCCTGGCCCTTCCAGCCGAGATCGACGGAATCGGGCGCGCCTTTGGAGCTGCTGATGATCTGCAACCCGTCGCGAATGGCGGGCGGCGCATCCTCGATCATCGCCGCAAGGTTGGTGGCGAAACTCTCGCCGAGCCTGTCGATCGTCTCCGTCGCCTTGCCGGGCACCCGCGCGGCAAGGTCCTGGCGGATCCTGGTCGGTCCGGCGGCCGCAACCGTGCGGGCCGATGGCGAGCCGGCATCCGTGAGATCGCCGGCAGCATCGTCCGATGGTGCGGGAGCGCGTCGGCCGCTGGTCAGGATCGCGCCGGCCTCACGCTTGGAATGCTCGTTGCTGATCTCGCTTTCCAGCGCCTGCGTCAGCATGTCGTGGTCGGCGCCGGTCATCTGCCCGGCATGATCCTTCTGGTAGCGGTCGGCGGCGATCGGGTCGTCTTGGGCCAGCCGAAGCGTGATGTCCCTATGAACGCCGGAGACGAACGCGCTGCCGCGCGCCATCATCGTATCGCCGCTCCAGCCCTCCAGCCGCCCCTGCTCCTGGAGTTCCAGCAGACCGGCCGCGACGTTTTTCGTCACCAGATCGGGTCTGGTGAAATTCACCACCGCATCCCTTGCGAAGCTGTCGACGCGCTGGGCGGCATTCTCCTGAAACCAGACCTTGCGCTGCTGGCCGGAATAGACGACGGCGCTTTGCAGCGAGGCATTGATCCTGGCGTCGGCGGCCCGGCCATAAAGCGCGGCCGCCTCGCCCGAAAGGCCGGCGCCGAATTCCCTACGCTTTTCCATGAGCCGCCGCTCGTAGTCGGCGCGGCCATCCACCGCCGCCCGCCCGGTCAGCGTCATGAAGCCGCCCTCGCCATATCGGGCGGCGCGATCCCAGGCCGCAAGCTGGTTCTCGCGGTCCTTGGCGCGCATGACGTTGTCGAGCGCCATGGGATCGACTGCCTTCTGTTCGGCAGCGCCGCCGTTCGCCGTCTGCTGAGCGTCCTGGCGCTGCTTCTTGACGTTGGAGATCGATGTCCCCAGAGCTTCGATACCCTTCGCCAGATCCCCCATGCCCCTGCCGACGGCCGCGCCGAAGTTGTCGGCGTCGGCCTTGACGTCAAGCTTGCTTTGAAAAATCGGCCGCGTCGCGATGCTGGCCTGGTATTCGGGAACGGTGACCATGGCTCGCCCTCACTTCGTCTTGGCTGTCGTTGGTGTCGTGGCTGTCTTGGGCTTGCTGTTGAGCCCCTCATAGTACTTGCCCGCCCCGGTCAGGATCGTGCCCGCCGCCGCCAGATATCCGCCCTTTGCGGCCGCATCTCCCTTCGCTCGCTCCAGCGTGCCGCCGGCCCGCTGGTTGACGGCGTCGACTCGGTGGTCATAGGCCTCGCGATAGGCATTGGTGCGGATCGTCAGTGCATCGAGCTCACCAAGCGTTGCGGTATCGACAAGCGTGTCGAGCGGCGAGCCGAAGGTGATGTCGAGGCCGTTCGCCGCCATTGCGGCGGTCTGCGCTCCCTGGATCCTCGCCACTTCCTGACGCTTGCGCTGTTCCTCCTGCTGGCCCCGCTCCAGCGCATCCTGCGCGCGGCGCTCGGAGAGTTCGGCATTCATTTCGGCGACCTGCTGATTGTATTTGCCGGCCGCTTTCGCAGCCTGCCCCTGCTGCACGGAGCCGGCAGCGCTGACCAGTGTCGAGCCGAGCGCCAGGGCAAGACCGATATCACACATCGAAGCACCTCAATTCGAATGGGCGGAATTCATGACCGCGCAGGCTGACAGGATCGAAAATCGAAAACCCCAGCCAACGCAGCCAGCGCAGCGAGACGCGGTTGTCGGCATCGACGAGGTTTCTCAGAATGGGATAGTGCCGCAACAGTTGGTCCCTCCACTCGATCGAGCCCCGGAGAAAGCCGGCCGCATGGCGTTCGATGGCGTCGGTTCCGAGCAGCCAGGGCGCGCCGACGCCGGCAAGGATGTTGATGGCGCCGACGCCGAAGATCACCTCGGCCCGCCCATCGATGAAGACAGTCCAAGCGGCCGAGGACTTGCGCAGCGAATAGCTGAGCGCCCGAACCGGGCTCATGCCGGATGCCTTCCACACCTCGTCGCGGTCGGCCTGGCGCATGCGCCGGGCGACCTCGCGCACGTCAAGCGCGCGGACGGGCAGAACGCGGATCTCAGCGGCCAAGGGTGATATCCGGCATGATGGCGAGAATGGTCATCGGCAGCGGATCGAACTGCTTGATCCACATATTGCCGCCGGTGTCCCAGTCCCATTGCGGCGTCAGCGAAATGTCGCCGGTGATGGGCTCGATCGGATCGCCCCAATCTTCCGTCGAGCGCTGCTTGTATTCGACGAGATGCTCGTCGCCACGCGCCCCATCGCGGGGGCCGATGAAGATGCCGCGCGTCTGCTCGACCCTCAGCGTCACATTGCTCACCGATTTCTGCCGCCCCTGCACGGTGCCGAGCCCGCCGACATTGCCGAGATCGATATCGAGCGTCTGCAGCGCCGCCACCACGGGCAGGCCGACATGCACCTTGGAAGCAGCGACCTCGAGCGTCACCGCCCCGCCTGTTACCGTGAGGTTGCGCACGACATTGCCGTCGGCAAGGGCCACCACCTTTTGGCCCTCGAGATGCGAAAGCCCGCCGATCATGGTCGCCGGCGCCCCGCTGTAGGTCAGGCCGCAATCGACGAAGAAGGCGTCGTTGACCGATTGGAAGACGCGGCTGTGCAGCCGCTCGATATATCGCCGCGGCTGGCCGCCGATCGTGCGTTTGACGAGAAAGTAAGGCACGTCCTCATTGCCCTCGGCAATCACGGTTACGTCCTCGAAAACGGCGTCGTTGTCAGCTCCGCTTTCATGGCGCGTCCAGGCCCAGACATTGTGCTCCTTGAGATAGGTGAGCGAAACGAGCGCGCCGTTGTCGAGCACCACCCAGGCGATCGAATAGGGCGCCTGCGCATAGGCCCAGGCCTTGACGCGCCGGTTCTCGAAGAGGTGGCGGGCAAGGATGGTGAGGTCTTTGCCGACGAAGCCGTCCTCGGTATAGACGTAGCTGAAGTCGCGCACGACGCCGCCGCGCTCTTGGGCAAACAGCACCGTGTTGCCGACGACGATCGGCTGCACCCGCGCCGCGCCTCGATAGCCCTGATTGTCGATCTTGATCGACGAGGGAGAAATCGCGTCGGATTGCAAGCCGCCGCTGACGATCCACTCGGCGCCCGATGTCAGAAGCATCAGCCCGCGCAGCGCCAGCATCGAGCGGATCTCGTTCACCTGCCGGGCACGGATGCGGAAGGTCACAGCGTCGCTCGCCTTGGAGGGCGAGGAATAGCCGAAATTCTCGTAGTTAGCCGATTGCGACAGCCACACAGCCTGCGGATCATTCTTGGTCGAGGCGAAGGCGAGCCGCTGCTCGATGAAGGTCGCGCAGCGCGGATAGTTACCGACACTGTTGAAGGGGTTGCGCGCCGTCTGCGGCGTATCGGCAAGATCGGCCGCGATATTGTCGTCGTCGAACAACAGTCCGGCCGTGCCGCCGATATAGCCATAGACGCCGTTGTCGCTCTTATAGACGATATAGCGCGAGGCGCCCGCCACCGCAGCCCAGGTGATGCGGTTTTTGCGACCGCTCACCGTCAGGTCATTGTTGACGAAAACAGCCGTCGAAGGAAGGCTTTCCTCGCCGCTCTCATTGTCGATGGCCGAAACGCAATAGCCGTTTGTCGTGCCTCCCGATCCGCCGAGCGGGACGGCAGCAACACCTGTCGGTGCCGCAATTTTCGGTGCGAAGGTGACGACGGTGAGCGTCCAGTTGTTGTCGGCATGGCGCGCCAGTTTGCGCACGGGATAGTCGGGATGGCAGATATACATGACATCCGCCTCCTGCACGAACACCAGCTCGTCGAGCGCCGTATGCACATAGGGCGTTGTCACCTCGTAAGGTGTGGCACCTGTTAGAACGAGCCCGCCATCGCGGAAGACCCGAAAGTAAAGATGGCCGAATTCCAGCACGTAGGATTGCTCGGTGTTGAACTGGAAGGGGATCAACCGCGCCTTGTTGGCGCTCGCCTTGACCTCGCGGATGAAGGCGAGACCGGCGCGGTTCGATGCACCGCCATGCGGATTGATGAAGAGGTTCAGCGCCGTCTTCAAGCCGATGGCATATTTGCCCTGGTCGACGCGCGCCCAGAGCGCCGGCGAGAGTTCCCCTCCCCGAAGGACGGCTGGTAGGCGCGCAAATCAGCCATTGCCCCGCCCTCCCGTCAGTCCGTCCCGATCGTCGGCGCCGCCCCAAACCTCGTTGGCATCCGCCGTCTGGGCGAGCGCCTGCGTGCTCGTGGCCAGCTGGAATGCATCGGCGCGCACCTGCGCATCGCGCGTCAACGGCATGGCGAGCCGCACCGCCAGATGCCAGGCAAGCGCGTCGATGAACAGCGGCGAATATTTTGTCGGGTCGGTCAGCCGTTCGGTGAAATTCAGATAGGCGGGCGAAACATTGCAATAGATCACACCGCCCTCGGCGTCATAGGCATGCCCGGTCGCCGTGGAAGTCGCCCCACCGGAAAAGACACCACCCGCCGCCGAAGCGTCACCCGTCACGTCAAGTGCGGAGCGAACGCCCCTCACCGCCAGGCAGTCGACCGGCCGGTCATAGGCATAGGCCCACTCCCCCGGCCGATCGTTCTCGATCGCCGCAAGCGAACGCGTCCTCCCGGCAAAACGCCAGGGATAGGCCTGCAGCAGCGCATCGCGCGCCGGCGCAAAGAACCGATTGCATGCCCGCGCCTCCACCGTCGGCTCGGTCAACGCATTGATGCTGTCTTTGCCGATGGAAGCAAGCGCCAGATTGCAGATGGAAATAATGGATGTCATGGTCGATCAACCCCGTGGTTGACCTGACCTTAGTGCGTGGATGGTTGTGGCCATGAAATGCGTACAGTGGTTTGTGAAGATACCGTGCCTACTCAGGAGGGCCTCACGCCCCGAAGCCTCATCCAGGGCGAGGCGTGCGCTCGGCATAAAAAACTTCACCCCAGGAACTTGCACGCTGTGACCTCCGCAGCTTTACTTATCTGCGCTCTCACTTATGGAAATCTGTCATATCAATTCGGTAGAAACCCGGATTAGATAAACACATCAGCACCCGGCGCGATTTCACCCGCGCCCGTGACCTTGCCCAATTGCGCCGGCGACGGCGCAGACTTCCGCCTGCAATATCCAACCAACACGGAGCAAAAAGATGAGCACAGTCACTACCAAGGACGGCGTTGAGATCTTCTATAAGGATTGGGGGTCGAAGAGCGCCCAGCCGATCATGTTCCATCACGGCTGGCCGCTGAGCTCGGACGACTGGGACGCCCAGATGCTGTTCTTCCTGGAGAAGGGCTATCGCGTCGTCGCCCATGACCGCCGCGGCCACGGCCGCTCCACCCAGGTCGGCGACGGTCACGATATGGATCATTACGCCGCGGATGCCGCCACCGTCGTCGAGCACCTCGATCTCAGGAACGCCGTCCATGTCGGCCACTCCACCGGCGGCGGCGAGGCAACGCATTATGTCGCCCGCCACGGCCAACCGCAGGGCCGCGTCGCCAAGCTGGTGATCATCGGCGCCGTTCCGCCGATCATGGTCAAGACCGAATCCAATCCGGGCGGCCTGCCGATCGAAGTCTTCGACGGCCTGCGCAGCCAGCTCGCCGCCGACCGCGCGCAATTCTACCGCGATCTCCCGGCCGGCCCCTTCTACGGCTTCAACCGCCCGGGCGCGAAAGTGTCGGAACCTGTTATCAACAATTGGTGGCGCCAGGGCATGATGGGCGGCGCCAAGGCCCATTACGACGGCATCAAGGCCTTCTCGGAAACCGATTTCACCGAGGACCTGAAAATTATCACCGTGCCGACTTTCGTCATGCACGGCGATGACGACCAGATCGTTCCGATCGCCGATTCCGCCCTGCTCTCGTCCAAGCTCCTGCAGAACGCGACGCTGAAGGTCTACGAGAAATTCTCGCACGGCATGTGCACCGTCAACGCCGACATCATCAATGCCGACCTGCTGGCCTTCATCAAGGGCTGAGTCGCAAACACCGGGCGCCGACAAGGCGCCCGGAATGCCGGGCATGCATCAAAACGCACCGTTCACCGTCATGGCGGCAGGAGCGAAATCCATCTTCAGGCGGTCGAGCTCGACAAGCATGCGGCGTGTTACCCGTTCAATGCTGATATCGGAACTCAACTGGCCGTCAGCCTGACTGGCCTTCTTCAGTGCACCGATAGCGGTGGCCAGCGGCAAACCGAAACCGAAGCTGAAAAATCTGTCCCGACGCTTTCGCATGGCGTAGACGAAACGTCGCTTTCCCCAAAAGAAGCTCATCAGCCATTCCAGCGCGTTAGATGGCCCAAGCCGCTGGAAATCGATCTTGAGATCGAGCACGCTTGCCCAGTCGTGCCATTTATTCCGATGGTTTGGATCGTGTGGCAGGATCGCCTTCCACGGCACCCGCAAGGCATCTGCGATGATGACGCCGTGCATGGCTTCGGAAACCAGGAGTTCAGACGACAGCATGTGCTCGAGCACGACATCCACGTCCCATCGCGGATCGATGAAATTGATGCCGAGCTTGTTGCAGATTTTTTGCCAGCTGCCGAACATCGCGCTTTCGTAATGCGGCATGAAGGAAACGCGAAAGCGCTTTTCATATTGCGGAAGCGTCACAGCCCTTATGAGGATGCCGGAATCACCGACTGCCATGTCTTCAGGCAGATTCAAGGCTGCGGCGGTGTTCTTGCCGCGCACGAAATAGAGCTTCCAGGTCTCGTCGATGGCCGGAGGCGCCGAATATCCGGCATAGCCTGCTCCGAAAACAACTTTCTCCGCATTGGCGGAATGGTTGTCATAGAGGATAGAGCCGATCCCGAGAAACAGCCGGTCGTCATTTTCAGTGAAGAACCCTCCGGGCAAAAGTTTGGGCCAAAGCCAATGATTTAACTGGTCCCCGAAATTGGAAACTTTACTGAAGGCGAACATTTTCATTGAGACCCCCATCTCAAAGCCGCCCTGAACTTCAGAGCAAGCAAATTCCATCAAATATATTCCCTGCCGATCTATTGATCGGCCCCCGCTCTTATTGAATGCACAGGAAGTGCCTCCAGATAAGAGGTTCTGGCTGTAATCACTCAATATCCACAGAATTGAAAATCGAAATCATACTAGCACGCTAGTATCGCCTACCTGTATTTTACGGCGAGATAAACAAGACTCTTCAAGTAAGGTAAATCGATAAAAAGCAACTTAAAATATAAGACGGAGAATTTCCCAGACGATATTTCAGCCTTAATATTAATTGGCAGGCACGTCATTGAAGGCATGTAATACCAAAAAAAATATGGCGATCGCCTCAAAGGGCGCTCGCCATACATGGGAAAGCTGATGAGCTTATTGCTGATCGCAACTCTAGCTGAATTTTTCGGAACGCGATCTTGATAGCTGGATCAACCAGATAATCGATTGACGGTCGGTCAGAAACAAGACTCCCGCATAGATGATCATCCCGGCGCTGATCGCAGTAACGAGGCGCAGAATTACATTGTGGATCGGCGCAAGCCCGTACGTCGTCAGGCAGTAGCACGAAACTGCCATGATCAGCGCAGCCATCAGCGGCCGCAGGATCGCCTGCCCCGCTTCTGACAATGAGCATCCGGTATGAGGTTCGATCAGTTTGATCTGGTAGGGGATCATCACATATCCGCGCGCGAGCAGTGACAATATGATAGGCCACACGCCGAAAGGCGCGGCAGCGAGAGCAAATGCGACGGTGACGAAAAACTGTATGGTGGTAAAGCGAAGAGCCTTCTTGGACTGACCGAAAGAGGTCAGCATGGAAAGGAAGAGCAGGCCGAATAGGCTCGGTATGCAAAAGAGCGACAGCGCCTGCAGCATCGGCACGACTTCAAGCCACCGCTCTCCGTAGAGGATTGCCACCAGATCCTTGGCGACCGCAGCCAGGCCGAAGAATGCTGGAAATGACACCGCGCCGGCCACACTCAACAAACGGACGAACGTCTGCTTCACCCGTGCCTGATCCTCACGGATGGTGACGAAGAGATTCACCGAGACCGTGGAAATGGGCGTCAGCGTACCGATCGAAAGCATGTCGATCGTCCGGCGAGCGACGCGATAAAAGCCGACAGACGCCGGACCGACGAAAACCCCGATAATCATATCCTGCACGCGGGAGATAATCACGCCGATCAGTTTCGAAGCGGCCATGCTCACGCTGAAGGGGAGAACCTCCATAAGCTGTGCGCGTGTGAAACTGACCGATGGCCACCAACGAAAGGCAAGCCACGCCGTCAGCATTGTAACGAGTTCGGTGATGAACCTCTGTATCACCAGGGCGTAGACGCCAAAATTCTCATGGGCCGCCCAAACAGCAGCGGCGCTGCCGATCAATCCCGCAATGATGGATCGAATGGCGAGTGTCTTATGCCCGAACCGCCGCAACCGGCGCGCCATGTGAATTGCTCCGCCGGCAGAAATGGGAAGTGTCCAGGCAAGCGCAATGAGAACCCCCTCCAGCCGATCACTTCCCATAAGCCATGAAATCGGTCGAGCAAGCATCGTAATGAGCACCGCACAGGCGACAGCCATGCCCATGTTTCCCCAGAACGCGGCTCGCGAAACGATTTCCTCGTCGTCCTCTCTCGCTTTCGTTACCGCATCGGAGAAACCGGAGGTCGCGAATATGCGTCCCATCTCGGAAACAATCATACCGAGGGCAAATAATCCGACCTCGACCGGTCCGAGGATACGGGCAACAACCACAAATACGACAAAAGAAAAAACTTGATCTACGCCGATCCTGACAACAGACCACAGCGCAGACGCCACAGCCTTTTTCTTCACACTAGCAGACAATTTGGAGTCCTACTTTCCAGTGCCGAGATATGACACGCCGATTCAATCATGAAGCATGAAAAAACTAATTAGTCACGCAGGCCCCATCCTTGCGAAGAGATCATCTACAACACTCGAAGAGGAATTCCGTCCGCTTACCTCTGGGTTTTCGCGTAATAATCTAGAATGTCATTTTTTTATAAGAGAAATTACAGAAATACTTAATGCCAGACTTCCTGGTATTGATGCCTCCGGTAGCCCGCCCAACGGTTGCCGCAGATTTCCCATTTCCGATGAAACCGTTTCCGCCCCTTGGCGTTTCAAAGCCATGACAAGAGAACGTGAACCCTCATCAAAGGCTTATCGGCAGCATCGCTTCGAGAATACCGAACGGACCGCAAAGGAAACGATCGAGGCCGAGCAGCGGGCGCGCAGGGAGAAGACAAAGCGGCTGAAGGAGCTGCGTCTGTCGCGCGAAGGCGGCAAGGCTCCCGGGGCGGAATAGGTCGCTCGTTTTGGCGATCGGCCTTCGCTTGCCGCTTCCGGATTGTCTTGAAATTCGGTCCTTCGTCCATCTTGAAGAAGAAACATCGCGAAATTATCTTTTTTCGAAAGCGACTCATGGGCATCGAAAAAGGGCTAGGCGATGTCGGATAAGCTGTTCAACACACGCGACGAACCGCTCTCTTCGGCGGATCTCGACATATGTCGCCGCGTTCACGAAGCCGTCTGCACCGACCTCGATATCGAAAGATCCAGCGAGAGAGCCGACAGCATCGGCGCCCTCATCATCGAGCTCTACCGCCAGGGCGTCCACGATGAACATCAGCTTCGCTTGATGGCTGGTGGACGGCTGGCATAAGACGAGGCCTGAAGGGCGGGCCTCTGAACAGGTTCACGCCGCCTTCAATTTCTCCTTCTCGCCCTGCGCGATCCCCAGCCTGATCCGCTTTGCCATGGCGGGATAGGGATGCACGCCTTCCGGCGACACCGCCTGCCTGACGAGGCTGCCCGCCGGCAGCACCGTCGCCGCGGCCGCGAGCGTGAGGACGTTGCCGATCACGGCTGAAATCGTCGGGGAGCGCAGCAGCGTCAGGCCGTCGGCGCTGTAGATGCGAAGCGGCTGTTCGGGGGAAAAGATCGAGCCGTCGGCCACCTGGATTGAGGTATAGGTGGCGACGCCGTCCGAGCCGGCCTGAGCGGTCAATAGGCTGGAGGGCAGATCGACTTGCCCCGGCCATTTGCCCATGCCGGCCGGTCCCTGCCAGGCGGCGAGCGTATCGATGCTGTCGTCGCAGCAGGCTGACGTCTTCGCCAGGATGTCGTTACGCAGGCGCCATTTGTTCGAGGCATCGGTCCCGTCGGCGGGATAGCTGTTCTGCGCGGCGTATGTCTGGCTTGCCTCGGTCCTGAAATCGTCGGCGGCGGTGATCGTGCCTGTCGCCGGCGACGTGCCTCCGGCGAATGTATAGGTGAAGGTCGTCGGGCTCGTGACCGATATCGTGTAGGTCCCGTTATAGGCCGTGGGCGTAGCCCCTGCGATTGACAGGCTCTGACCCGAAACCAGATGTGCCGTCGAGGCGCAGGTCGCCGTCGCCAGCGTGCCGACGGAGGTCAGCGTGATCGAGATGGTGGCATTGGTCCGCCCGAGCGGCGGCAGCGCGACCACCTTCACACCGCTGTAGCGTGCCCGCAGCCGATTGACGAAGCCGAGATATCGCGTCGTGAAAAAGGTGGAATAGGGCGTCGTCGTATCGTTCTGCCCCATCTGGTTGAGGATGACGGTAAACGGCCGCTTGCCGCTGTTGAAGGCAATGATCTCATCGACGATCGCCCAGCGTCGCGTGGCGATGCTGGCCCCGGAGCCGGTGAGCTCGCGGAAGGCCGCAGCACCCGGCATGCCGATCATCAGATGCGGAATCCGCCAGCCGGAGTCGAGCCATTTCCTCAGCCAGCCGAGATTGCCTCGCTGGTCTGCGGCCGCGGAAAATTCCTGCCTCGCCTCGCCGATGCTGTCGCAGGCGACGAGCGCGACCGGCCGGCCGTCCCAGTCGCCCTTGGCCACCATGAAATCCGGCCCGTAATATTGCGGCTGCGTCTGGCCGCCGTAATTCGTGTCCAGCGCCGCCGTGCTGTCCGCATCGGGCGTGTCCTTGAAGGCAACGAGCGATGCGTAATCGGCAGCCCCCCAAATGCGTTCGCCGCGGTGTTTCTGGATGCGGTAGACCGGCAGCTGCATCTGCCCGGCATCGGTATGGTAGAACAGCCAGATTTCGATATCCGTCTCGGCGGCCACGGTTTCGGCAAGCGTCAGCGGATCGCTCCACACGCCCTGCGATTGATCGGGGATCGTGACGCCGGCCGCTCCGGCAAAGTTGCAGGCATGGAACACGCCGCCGACCCGGATCGAGAGCCCGTCGATAACGGTCGCATTGCCGGCATAAACCGTTTCCTGCGGGCTGTTGCCGCCTTCCGTGCAGGCGAAGCCGGAGAAATGGAAACGGAAGCTGTTGGTCCGGTAGGATGGCGACGACACGACGATTTTCGAACAGACATAATTGGTGCCCGCCGCTGCCGTGACGAGCCCGCCTGACGGCATGCGGTTGCGCGTCGCGAAGAACATGTAGCGATCGGGATCGACGGGTGCTGCGCCGCTGCCGCTGACCGTCACGACCGGCATCCCGTTATAGAGCGTGCGGCCGTCCCGGATGATCACCGCGCCGATGACGACCTGCTCGTTATAGATCACTTCATTGCCGGAGAGCACACTGACGCCGAGAACCCGCCGGCCGCCGGTAAACAGCACGCCGCTATCGGCCTCGCGGATACCCACCACACGCCGCCCATTGTGTAGCACCGTCCCGTCGGGAACGATGTGCACACCGATCACACGCTGCTCATTGAAAATCTCGGCCATCAGGATGTTTCTCGTCTGGAGTGCGGTAAGGAGGGCAACGCGCCCTCCCGGTTTGTCGACGAACCCAGCTCTTCACCCTGCGTCATCCTCGGCCCTGTGCCGAGGATCTCATGCCCTACCGAGCGGAGGCAGATGCTCGGGACAAGCCCGAGCATGACGAGAGGGAAGTTGGCAGCTTTGTCGTCAGTCTGAGGGAGGGCAACGCGCCCTCCCGTCAACCCTTTCCCGGCTACGACGCGCCAGGCACGACCCAGTCGGGCTGTTGCAGCCCGAGCGCCTCCTGGATACCATTCCCGGCCACCTTCTCGCCATCCGAGCCAGCCTCCGCCGCACGCCGCTCGATCTCGGCGGCGATCACGCCATCGGCGTCCTTCATGTTCGCCACCAACTCCCCGGAGATCGATCTCGCCAGCGCCTTGCGTGCGGTCGCCGAGAGGCTCTGCCAGTCCTCGGGGATCTCGGCGACGACATCATCGCCCGCGCCGCCTTTCGGCTTGACGATCCTGGCGCCGCCCGCACCCCGCGGAGCAAGGCTTGCCCATTTCGGCCGCCGCTCCTCGTCGTTCCAGAGTTCATCCGGCACGACGAAGCAAGCGCCGATTTCGCGCAGCTCGCCGTCGAAATAGCCCCTTTCGTTCGCGATCACCGTCACCATGGCGGTTACTCCGTCGCCGCGACCACGCCGGCGGTGATCTTGCCCGTTGTCGGCGCCGTTCCCGTCACGTCGTAATAAAGGCGGAAGAAGCGCTCGTCGGCGTCGCGCGGCACGCTGTCGATATTGATCTTCTTGCCGAGCGCAAGGTCGGCAAGAGCAAGCAAGCCCGTCGTGCCGATCTGCTTCGGCGAAGCGAAGGCTTCGTTGTCGTCGACCTGCACCTTGACTTCGAGCGAGGTCAGGTTGTTGAACGCCTCGACCACCTGGATCGAAAGCGGGATCTTCTTACCCTTGCCGATATTGCGCACCGTGCCGGTAGCGATCGGGCCAAGGTTGATCACATTGGTGCTCGCCGCATCGGCGGTGATCGCCTGCGCGTCGGAAAGCAGGCTCTGCTTGTCGAAAATCATCTGAGATGCCTCTCGGGTCTGGTGATGTCTTGGGAAGGTTTGCCCGGCGCCATTGGCGACGGGCATATGCCGATGAGCCGCCGCTAGACCGCAGCCGGCACTGCCGCCTCGGTATTGAGGATGGCGTCGGTCTCGCGGATCGGAATGCCGCGATAAGCCCGCACTTCCTTGCCCTCGACGGTCATGTGCGTCAGGCCGGTATAGTTCGGGTTGGCCGCCAGCAGGCTTCGGTCGCTCGACTGCACGTCGAGGATTTCGAGCACGTCGCGGTTCATGTAGATCGCGATGCGGCTGGCAACACCGTCGCGGCGGCGCGACTGCAGGCGATAGTAGGCCTTGCGCATCAGCGCCCAGAGATCGACGGAGCCGGCGAGCATGTTGGACACGTCGATATTGGCGACGCGGGCATTGTAGCGCCAGTCCTTGACGAACATGCCGACATGCCAGCACCAGTAGTCTTCCTTGCGGAAATAGGGCTGGCCGCTTTCGTCGAGCACACGCTGCTCGCCCTTGTCCTCATGGCTGACGCCGGCCTTGGTGCCCTTGGGATAGATCAGCGAGCTCGCATGATCGCCCCAGGTGACGAACCAGATCGAGGTATTGTCGCTGCCCGTGCCGCCGCCGTTCACCACCTGGTTTGCGATGGTGCCGCGCGTGTCGGAATAGCTGGAATAGCGGGCAGAAAGTCCCTTGAACTTCTCCGGCGTCGTCTCGGTATTATGGTAGAAGATGCCGGTCGCCACCTCCTGGTTCATCGCCTCCATGAAGGGTGCTGCCGAGGTCAGCCGTTCCTTGGCCGGATCGGGTGCGAGTTTCAAGAGGCGCACGTCGACGCCGGACATGGCCTCGACGAAGCCTGTGGTGTCGTCGACCTGCTGCATGGTCGCCTTGGATTGCGGAACGCCCTGGTAGAGGCGGCCCCAGGCGACGGACGGCAGGCCGGTGCGGATCATGTGGCGGTGCGAGGCGCCCATGTTGCATTCGGTCGCGATCGCGTCGTCGAGAATGGGGTTCTGCTGGGACAACAGTTCGACAACCGAGCCCTCCGTCGAGCCCTTGTGCATGTCGATCAGTTGAGGGAAGCTATTGCCGATTGTTGCCATGTCTCTTTAGCCTTTCGGTGCATCGTTCGGAAACAGAACATGCGCTGGATCGACGGGTCTGCCCGTGCCTCCGGCGCCGCCGGTGGCCGGATCGTCCTCTCTGATGAGCGCCCCGGCCTTCGCAAAAATACGAATAAGCTCCGGATGGTTGCCGCCACCACTCGCCTCCAGATATTCGCGCAGAGCCGGCGTTCCCATCGTGTTGACGAAGCGGCGGCTGTCGCGCACGGTGCCGTCCCACTTGCGCCCGCCGATCTCGGCATCGGCCTTCGCATCGTCGGCCCATTTCGAAATCGTCTCGCCCCAGACCTTGCCGCGCGCTTCCGCACGCGCCGTCTGGATAGCGATGAAACGGTCGGCAAGCTTCTGCGCCTCGCTATTGGTCAGCCCCAGTTCCCGGAAATCGGGGCCGAGCGCGCCGAGCAGTTCCTCGTCCACTGCAATGCCGTCGGGCATGGTAAGCGTATACTTCCCATCCTCCGGAACCCTGTCGGCTTGATCAGGCGTGGTCTCGTCGCCGCCCTGCCCGGCCTTATCAAGCACATTCTGCTCGCCGGGCTTGGCAGGATCGGCCTGCACTTCGCTGCGCCCACCCTCGCCTGCATCAGCCCGTCCGGCGCCGCCCTGCTGCGGCACGTCGTCGGGAAACAACACATTCTCAGGCTCCCCGCCGCCGCTGCCGGCGCCCTCGGCGCTCCAGGCTATGTCAGGCCGGCCGATCCGCTCATGCGTCGACATCATCGTCTTCACTCCTCATATTGGTGGCGACCTCGCGGTCGATGGCTTTGATGGTGGCGATCTCCAGCAGCAGGCTGGGGTAGAAGCGCTGGTCGATCTCGTCGAGCTTGGCGATCAGCTTGCGCCCCGCCCCCTGCAGGCCGAGCGCATAATGCGTGGCGCTCACCGCCTCGCCGGCAAAGGCCTCGCGGTAGATCGCGCATTGCTCAAGCATCCAGAACAGCACGCGCTTGCCCGACGGCAGTAAGAAGACCTCGCGGAAGGCGGCGGCGAGCACATCGCGCTCCCGCCGTTCGGCGGGCGTCAGGTTTTCGTCGAGTTCGCTCATCAGCCGAGCCCCAGTTGCTGCAGAAGGGCTGCCCCGTTCGGGTTCTCGCCGGCGCTCGCAAGCACCGCCGCCGCATCCGCGCCCGATTTCGCCGCCGGCGCCATCTTCGCCGCCATTTCGGCATTTTCGGCCATCTGCTGCTTCTGTGCGCGGGCATCGCGCAGCTGCGCCACCTCGTCGTCGGGCACGACGACGGAGGGCGGCACACCGAGATAATCGAAATAGAGATCGACAGCCTCGTCGGCATCGACCTTGTCGAGCACCTCGGGCTTGACGGCCGAGACCTGGCCGAGGAAGGCAAAGCCCCGCTCGATACTTCCCGTCGCCACCGCCTTCTGCGCCTGGGCGAGGATCGAGATATATTCGATCTTCAGCTCCTGGTTCTGCAATTCACGCGGCGGCGGCGGCAGTTCGCGCCGCCGGTTGAGGATCTGGTAGGTCCGGTCGATCGTCGGCTCCAGCTGCGCGCCATAGATATTTTCCAGCACCGGTCCGAGCGCGAGCAGCTTCTCCTCCTTGCGCTCGGCGATTTCGAACTGGTTGCGCGGCTGGATGCCCTCCATCTCAGACAGCATCAGGAAGAGATCGGCATAGAAAGCCTGGCGGATGCGCTCCTGCGTCTCGCGAATATCGCTCGCAAGCTCGGAAAGCCGGAGCTGGATCTCCATCGCCGGCCGGAAGCCCCGCCCATTGGGATCGTCGACATAGGTGATCTTCCCCGGCAGCAGCGAAGCCGGGTTGTTGCGCATCGAGGTCGGCCCGGTCATCGGCGGACGCACCAGCTTGTCGATCGCCTCGAGCTTGCGCTGCTGTTCCAGCTGCAGCATGGAAACATCGCCGAGCGCGATCTGCCCGGGCGACGTCGCATAATTGTCGTCGCCGGCAATCTCCCAGGCCGGCCCGATCAGCGGGTTCTCGTCGAAGCCGCTTTCCTCCAGCAGCCGCTTGTCGCCCGCCTGCTCCTCCCAATAGTTGGAAAGGAACGGCTTGTTGCGCTTGTCGATCCTGTCGGGATCGCGCGAAAGCCTCGGCTCGATCGCATGGCAGATCGTCAGGATCTCGTCATAGCGGCCATTGTCGTAGAAATTCTTCACCGTCTGGCTGACATTGTCGTAGCCGAAGCGCGAAACGATGCGCTGCACCGACCAGCGGAACCGCCGGTAAAGCGTCGTCACCCTGCCGTTCTCGTCGCGCGAGATCCAGAAGCTGCCATGCAGCAGTTGCTGCAGCCGCACCACCTTGTCGCTATCCTCGGAAAGAATGCCGACCGATTGCCCGAACTGCCCGAGATCGCCATACCCTGTGTGAAAGGCATTGTAGACGTTGGAGGATTGAAACACCTCCCGCAGCCGCTGCTCGAGGGCCGCGAGATACTCCTTCACAGGCGCGAAGTCCTTCAGGTCAGGATCGTAAGTCGTCAGCCGAAACCACGGCCGGGCTGGCGAGGTAATGCCGGAATGCATGCCCGATTTCAGCGTCCGGTGCGCAAACGTGCCCGTGCTGTCGATGATCTTGGCGCGGCTCACCGCCCCCTCGTCCTTCTCGGTCAACCGCAGCCGCGTCGGCTCGATATAATCCGCCAACTGGCGCCACACGGCCTCCCAGGGCTGACGAATACGCTTCAGCTCCTCCATCCGCCGCCGGTGATAGGTAATCTGGCTCTCATGATCCGGTGCGTTATCGCTCATGTCTTTCTCCATGCACGCAGGCAAAGCGCAAATCCCGCGCTGCGCCTCACTGCCCAAGCAACGTCTTCTTCTCGGTCGGCGCCGTCGTCGTCACCCCCTCCGGCGACGTCAGGATCGTATCCGGCCGCGACCGCACCCGATCCTCCGTCCGCCGCCCGACGGCGGTGCGAACCGCAGCCCCATCCGGCTGCTTCAACTGCGCCGGCTCCGGCGGAAGCGCCGGCGGATCAGGCTGGGAAGGCTTGGAAAACAGACACATGGGAGATCATCCATCTAGCTGGCGGGAAATAGCGTCCCGAAAGAGGGAAGAGCGCGGCAAGGCCGGAAGGCAGCAAGGGAGAGTGCGTATCCGCCCCTGCCCTGCCCAACGCTCTTCCCTCCACCGGGGGGGCTAGTCCATCTCTACGTCCCGGATGGTTGTTGCGACGAACACGCAAGCGGCTGGGCTACATCATCTTCCACTACAGGCGTTTTTCGAGACGAGGTGCTGCCGCGATTCTCCTTCGCCCCAGCGGGGAGAAGATGCCGGCAGGCAGATGAGGGGGTGAGCGACGCTAGGAGCGAATGCGCTGAGCGCAAGCGAAGGACAACAATCTTACCGATCTCTGAGGTTCATTCGGCAATACGTGTGCCGACAGAGGCGCCCGGCCACAGCTCCCTGTTGTGCGATACCGTCACCTCATCCTCTTCGTTCCTGTGCCCATCACAGGAATCCCGCCACGGCGCGTCTGCGCCGTGAATGACCCATGAGAATAGTTCCCCACGGATGGCAGCGCCGAGCACACTTTCCAATCGGCGCTTCAATAAGTACATCTGCATGCTCGTGGGAGTATCGCGATGCAGATCGTAAAAGAGCTCGATGCCGTTCAGGTTGAGACCGCCTATCATTCACCACGTCGTGTTGTCATCCTTCGGCGGGAGGACGGATGGTACAGCTACGGAGAGCAATACTATTTCGTTTCCGAATGCGACGGGGAAGTTATCGCTGAAGGCTGGCATACGCTTCAGGCAGATGGCATCTATGCAACTTCCGAACTTGCGGAAGAAGAAGGTCGCGCCGCTTTTGCAAAGTGGTATGGGCGAGCCGGTTGATCTGAGAGCTTATCCCCTCGTCCCACCGTTACAAAAGACTACCAGTTATGTCAGAAATCAAACAACTAAAGCGCGTAGGCTTCTTTCGTGAGCTGCCCCATGGAGATCCGGAAGGACCAAGTCTGAAGCATTTTTCTGCAGCTGTTGCTCTACAGGAGAATGCCCGCATCGTCTCCTATCTGAGATCCGGCGCTTTGTTCATCGCCTCTCCAGGATTGTCGAGAGATGTCCTGTCCGATGAACATCCTATCATCGGGTCATTGGCATTGTGGACAGACGGCACATTCCTGTGGCCAAGCGATCTTTCCCACTATGTTGAGAAATATTCTGTCGGTTTGCCGCGGGAATTCATCAAACACATGGAAGGCAACGCCTGGACCGTTCCAGCAGGCATCGATATTTTCAGCCTGGAAGATTGAGAGCCCCACTTTGCGGACCTTATCCGGCCAGCATACGTGTGAGCATATGTCTGATATGGTCCTGCGCGCCGTAGAAAATTGCAGCAATAATGATCATGCGACTACTTTCTACCGACAAGAACCAGATAGCCGCCTTGTCCCGCCGAAGAAACCGGATTCCAGGGTAAATGTCGGCTCGTAATGTCCCGATATAAGGCGTATCGACGAGACGATCGATTTCGACACGCAATTTGCGGATCTGTTCCGCGGTACGCTCCAAAGCCTCGTCAGGCGAGTCTCCGAGTTCGACATGGGAGTCGAACAGATGATCGAAAATCAACTCAAAATCGCGTTCGGCATCCTCGGAATATTCAAGGGTCCACACGAAGAGCCCGCCGCTTCCGCTCGATCATTGCCTCGACACGGCTTTCCATTTCCGTCGTGGAAATCATCGGGCCTTTCAAACGCCGCTGGACCAATTCGCGAAGCGCTGCCGTTTCGGCGGTCTCAGTTTCCGTCTTTTGGCGGAGGAGTTCCAAGCCCTGCTGAAGAACGGAACTCATGCTGGAATACCGGCCGCTCTCCACCAGCGAACGGGCAAAAGCGTCCTGCTGGTCGGTCAGCGAGATCGACGATTTGACACTCATCGGTTTATCTCCATTGAGCCGGAATTTGCTACTCAGTAGCACATCTGTCGATCTGCCGGAACCCCCTCCACCCCTCTCTCCGTTTGTCATGGAGGTGATGGCCCATGGGCCGAACTTGATCGTGACGCTGTCGATGATGTCGTAGTTGCTATTTTAGTTACAGCTGGGCCGCTATTGGCGGCCTTTGCTACCTAATTGGTTGTTATCTCCGCACTCGCAAGTATTCGCGCGCTATCTCACTACGCCGCCGGCTTGGTGTGAACTCCCGCCTACCCCACTCACCCCAGCGGACTATACTCCACCTCCACATCCGCCCCATTCCCCACACCACGCCCCCTCTCCCGCTTCACCACCGGCTCCGCAAAGGTCAGCGCCAGCGCATCCCCCCTGTTCGGCGAGGGCAGGCCGCGCGCCTTCATATCCTCCTTGCTCTCCAGCTGGATCTTCCCGTCGAGCCGCGCCACCGTCTCCGGCCCGACGATATCCTGGTAGAGCGCCTCGTCATTCGGGTCGATCGTCCCACCCGCCTTGATCCAGCGCTTCTGCATGCCCCACATTTCGGCCCGCTTGTTGAGAAAACCGGCATCGAGCGGCTTGGCCGAAAACCAGATCAGCCGCCACGACCGCCCCATCACCTCGCCGGCGCTGACGATGCCCGTGCCATAACCGGCGTCGACGAACACGGCGTCCGCCTGATGCTCCTCCTCCAGCCGGGCGATCAGTCCCGCCACCTCGACATCGTTGTCGTTCCGCGAAAGCGAGGCGAGGCTCTTCGAATAGAGCCCCTGCCGCAGCATGATCTCCAGCGTGTCGTCGCCGGTCCAGGCCGGGTCGACGCCGAGGATGACGGGCGCGAAGGCATATTGCTCGCGGCGAAGATGGCGCGCGCGCGCCTGGTCGACATCGTCTGCGGAAATGAACTGCATGGCGGATTGGCTCGGAAACTGGCCGCGAACGCGGATCTTGAAGAAATCGCTGTCTTCGCCGTGATCTTCCCGCCATTGGGCGATCTTGGCCTTGTTGGTACCCTCCACCGTGCGGCTGTCGATTTGGCGTGTCACCCAGCGGTGACGATAGCGGCGGAAGCACTCGCGGAAACGGCCGGAATTGCGCGTCGGATTGCCGAAGACGATCCAGATGATCACCGTGTTCTCGTCGGTCAGCGCCCCTTCGGCCACCTCCCACACCTTGTCGTGGATCTTCGAAGCCTCATCGAATTCGAGCACGATGATCTTGCCCTGATTGTGCAGCCCGGCGAAGGCCTCGGTATTGTTCACCGACCAGGGCACGAAATCCTGCCGCCACTTCTCCGACGCCGCCTTGTCCCGCGCGCGGATCGAGGTTGCCTGCACGTCGAACCAGTGCGCTGTTATCGAGGAGCGGAACCATTTGCCGATCTCCGGCGCCGTCTTGGTGCGCATCTGCGTATCGGTATTGGCCGTCGTCACCAGCATCGCCTCGTTCCAGCAGGACATCGCCCAGTTGGAAAGCATGCCCATGAAGGCCGATTTGCCGATGCCATGCCCGGAGGCGACCGCGATCTGCAGCGGCTGAAACCGCGTCGCGGGATCGCCGAGATGATCGCGAATAACCGAAAAAATATCCCGCTGCCAAACCCGCGGCCCGGAATGCCCCTCCAGCGCCCCGACGCCCCAATCCCACGCGCTGAGGCTCCAGCCCAGCGGATCGAACTGGCAATCGCCGGCCAATTCGATAATCCCCTCGTTCGGATCGGCGGCCCCGCGCTTTGCCATTTCAGGCCCACGTCCCGCCATCTCAGCCCTCCGCCCCGCCATCACCGGCCCTGCGCGCCTTGGCGCGCGCCAGCCTCTCGCTCAGCGCCTCCAGCCCCTTGATCTCCAGCCGGTCGTGATAAAGCGAATGATGCCGCGCCAGCATATCAAGCGCCTTCAGCCGGTCCGCCCGCTTGATCTTCGCCACATGCACCACGTCACCCCTGGCCTTGGCCAAAGTATTGAACTCCAGCCCGGCAACCGCCGCCGCCGTCCTGTCGTCCCACTCCGAAGGCGCCTTCAGCGCCCCCTCCTCATCAAACACATCGCGCACATCGCCAAAGGCGATATCGGCGATGGCCGCAAGCACCCGCTCGGCCGTGATCTCCAGCTTTTCCAGCCGGGCACCCAAGGCCCTCTCAATCTCCGCCCGCACAGCCTCGTTCGCCATCAAGCGGACGGGAGTGTCCTTCGACTTCCCGCTAAATCCCGCCCGCACTGCTGCCTGCGTCGCATTCAAATCCTTCAGATATTCCGCCACAAACAGGCGCTGCCTCGCCGTCAGTTCTGCCATGGATGATCGAGCCCTCGATGAGGGGAGATCATAGCGGCGGGATGGTTGGGAGGATGAATGCGACAGAGGAACGTTGAACAGGGGCGATACACAGTCAGATAAATTATCATATTCGAACATAATCTTGCGCCGATATTCCCCATACCCTATCAAACAAAGGGTAGAGGACAGTACCGAGGCGAAGATTGCGGGAACCTCAACTAGACGGATTGCGAGCAATCGCGCTGTTGTCGGTATTTTATTCTCATTTCTGGGGAGAAAATTCCGATCTTGGCCATGTCGGCGTTCGATTCTTCTTTGTTCTGAGCGGCTTCCTCATCACGAACATCTTGCTGGCGACCAAGGAACGTGACGACCGCGCGACCGGCATCATCGTGTTCTTCATCCGAAGAGCCGCCAGGATCTGGCCGCCCTACTTCCTTCTGCTCGCCTTTTGCGGCTTCGCGGCCGGCGCATTGCAGCTCCGTATGATGCATCAGTCCCTGCCATGGCACGCTCTGTTCCTCTCCAACTTCTGGTATGCGACGCATGGGCCGGATCCTTGGGCGCTGCGGCATCTCTGGACGCTTGCCGTGGAGGAGCAATTCTACCTGATCTGGCCCTTCGTGGTTCTGGCATTGCCGGCGCGTTTCTTCCTGAAGCTGTGCGGCGTGCTTGTATTAGGCGTGGTGCCTTACAGGCTGATCGCGCTTTCCATGGGCAAGGTCGAACTCGGCCTCGCGCTTCCCTTCGATTCAGTCGATGCGCTGGCGGCCGGCGCCGCTTTGTCCTTCCTGTCGACAAAGGGCTGGAGCATGCCCCGCTGGCTCGTCTCACTCTCGATCCCGGTCGGTGTGGCAGGCTTGGTGACCTTGGCCGCCTTCGAGACCGGGGATTTCATCGAGTGGGTCGTCATCGAGACCGCCCTCTTGCTGCCGCTCACCGCCATCGTCGCCCTCGCCTCGAAAGGGCAGTGTCTCAAGATCCTGGCAAATCGGGCGATCAGCGGTCTCGGCCGGATCAGCTATGGCGCCTATCTCTACCATCTGCCGATCTGGGCAGTCTTTATAAGCCTCGGCATCGATGTCTCGCGCGGCCCTCGGACGATGCTCGTCGTCGGAGCCTCGTCGGTGCTCACCGCTTTCGTATCCTGGGTGGTGGTGGAACGTCCGGTCATGGCCTGGTCGAAGAGGCTGACGAACCGGGTTCCGGCTTAGATCCCATCCCGCCGCGACGGGCTCAGCGAGAACATTCTCACCGCGTCTGTAAGCCGCGAATGACGTTTCACCCCAAAATGAAACCAAATCCCTCCCCTTGCGTTATCCCCTCGATACGTCCGTTTACCCAAGGTGAGTGAAATGAACAGATTCGCCATCATAGCCCTGTCGATCACGACGGCCTTCTCCGGAATGCCGGCCTCGGCAGGCCCTGCCTTCGTACCCAGCCCGGTACAGCAGGCCGCGCAGCCGGCGCCTGTAGGCGGCGATGCCCGGATCATGACCGTTGGCTGCAATAACTTCACCAACTGCCCGGGCCAGTTCAGCAATAATAATGATTACTGGTACCGCAATCGCCACCATTACCGCAATCGCGACTACTATGGTAACCGCGACTACTACCGGGACGACCGTTATGGCTGGGATCACAGCTACGGCAGGCGATACCACCACCATGACAATAGCGGCGCCATCATCGGCGGCCTGGCGGCCGGCGCCATCATCGGCGGCCTCATCGCCTCGCAGCCGCGGACCTACTATGGCCCCAGCGGCTACAGTTCGCATGCCGAATATTGCTACTCCCGCTACCGGTCCTACCGGGCCTACGACAACACCTATCAGCCGAGCTACGGCCCACGCCGCCAGTGCCGGTAATTCCAGTCAGCCAGCACTGCAGCCAGCCCCGCATGTAGATGCGGGGCTTCTTTATGCCGACAAACTGCTGCAAAACTCACGGACGTCATCCTCGGCCTTGTGCCGAGGATCTAAGCCGGCCAAATTAAGCATCTGAAAATAAATGCCTTCCTGTCAAACAACCAAGGTGGTCAGATGCTCGGCACAAGGCCGAGCATGACGGAGGAGGCTTTGTCGACAAGCTTAGCCCCAGGGCTTTGCTGACCCTCACCCAGGAACATTCCAAACGCAAAAGACGAACGGAGCAAGGCTTGCGGCCCCTGCTCCGTTCGTCCCGTCGCGCCCAGCCCTTTGGGGTCAAGGCTGAGCGCCCGGTCAGTAAGCCGCGGTCGCCGGCTTCGGCTTTTTCTCGGTCCATTGCGGCGGCGCGCCGTATTTGGCGGCCACCGCTCCCACCAGGCCGGGTTCGCGGCCGAAGGCGTCGCAGGCGACATATTTCGGCTTGCCCCCGAGCCAGGATTTCACCCGCTGGCCGGAGGGAAGGGAAAGGTCGAGCCCCTTCGGCTCCTTGCCCTTGATCAGCATTCGGGAGAACTCATCGCTGAACTTCGAAGCGAGGCCATAGGCGTCGCCCACCTCGGAAACGCGCGGGTTGTTCTGCAGCGAGTTCGCGCCGCGCGCCCAGACCATTGCCGCCCGCTGCACGCCGGAGCCGTCGACCGCCTCGGCCTCGACAGCCAGTCCGCCGAGGCCGACCGGCAGGCGCGGCACGCCGACGGGAAGCACGAAGCCGGTGCCGACGGTCACCACCGTGGAAACGCCCGCCATCGCCCTGTTGGTCGGCACGATATCGGTGACGACCGAGCGGATCGTCAGGTCGGCAGGCTCGCCTGGCGCCACCATCCGGTATTTGTCGCTGAGCGATATGCAGAGCGCCCGGTCGAGCGCGTTCGACACCATGGTCCGGTCGGCAGGCGATTTGATGCGGGTGGCGGCGCTGAAGGCGAAGGTCGTCGGCGTGATGGCAACCGTCTTCGCCGGCGCAAGGCCTGCCCCGTCGACATAGATGCGCGATTTCTGGAGCTTGCCCTTGGGCGCGCCGAGATTGGAATAGGAAGAAAGCGTCCCGCCCTCCTTGAGCGGCACCGTGCTGCAGCTGCTGACTGCCGCTGCAAGCGCCAGCGGCAAAGCGAGAGAAAAGGAACTCGAAACCCGTTTTGAAAAGAATGAAATGAATGATTTGCTGCGCACTCTGTCTGGCCTCCGTCGCCGATAGCGCATAACCCCGAAATCGAGATCGATTTTTGGGAAAGGATTATGCGCAGTTTAAAGTGCTAGAGCGTCCTTGGCGCGTCTTGTCAGACGCGCGGCGTTCTAGTGTC
Organism: Rhizobium sp. Pop5; assembly: GCF_024721175.1. Lineage (NCBI taxonomy): Bacteria > Pseudomonadati > Pseudomonadota > Alphaproteobacteria > Hyphomicrobiales > Rhizobiaceae > Rhizobium > Rhizobium sp. Pop5. The sequence goes on from NZ_CP099399.1 coordinate 2,182,116, forward strand.
TGGCCAAGCTGGCGGCCAAGAATTGCAACAGCATTACAGCCTCCGGCGCCATCGGCCGCCGGAAGCGGCTCACCTATCCGAGCCGGATCGTCACCTCGGCGCCGCCGGCACTGCTCTCGATGCTGACCTCGCCGCCGTGGTTCAACGCGATCTGCTTGACGAGGCTGAGGCCGAGACCCGCTCCCCTGCTCTTGGGGGTCACACGGTAGAAGGGCTCGAACACCTGCTCGCGGTGTTCGGCCGGAATGCCAGGTCCCTCGTCGGTGACACTGATCCGGCCGCCGCCGGCAGCCGAGACCGAAACGGTGATCATGCCGCTGCCGCCGCCATGGTCGATCGCGTTGCGCACGAGGTTGCTGACCGCCCGCGGCAGCGCCGAAGGGCTGCCCTTGCGTTTCAGGCTCCCGACCTCGCTCTGAAACGAGATCTGGTAGCCGGCGCCGATGGCGAGCGGCGCGAGATCGGCCACCACCCCGCGGGCGATGTCGACGAGATCAATGGTCTCATGCAGATCTCTCGCCTGGTCGTTGCGCTCGAAATCGAGCAGCTGTTCGGCCGTCTCGGCCAGGCGCGCAACGTCATCGAGCAATCGCCGGCGCTCCTGCCCCTCGGCCGTCCCATCGATCCTGGTCTGCATGATCGCGATCGGCGTGCGCAGTTCATGCGCCGCATCGATCAGGAAGTGCTGCCGCTTGCGGTGCTCGTTCTCCAGCCGGTCGAGCGCCTCGTTGAAGGCGATCACCAGCGGCGCGACCTCCCTCGGAATGCCATCAAGCGGCAGGCGCGCATCGTAGCGGCGCGGTTCGATTTCCGATGCCTTGCGCGCAACCTCGCTGACACTGGCAAGCCCGCGTCGTACGATCCTGGGAACGGCGAGAAAAACCGCCGGCAAGGCGATGGCGAAGAGCGGCACGTAGATCGGGTACACCGCTCCCATCAGGGTCAGGACCGGCCAGCCCTTGTCGGCGACGCCGCCGAAGAGCACCCTGAGCTCGCCGATCGGGGTCTCCACGCTTTCGACCGAGGCGATCTCATCCGTGCCGGCCGCCCCCCTGATATCGGCCCCTTCGAACAGATAGGTCAGGCGCGCAAGTTCGCTGTAGGCCGCCGGAATGCTTCCATAGGACACGTAGGAACCATTCCGCGCGGCCGCGACATACCAAAGCCCGTCATACTCTCGCTTGAGAGCGTCGAGCGCCGGGGTATCCCTTATCTCAAGCCGCCCCTCGGCATCGAGCGCAACGGCCGGGGCCAATGCGGCGGTGACATGATCCTCCAGCGCGACGTTCGGCGAGAGGATCGTCGCGCCATAGAAGCAGAGCCCGATGGTGACAGCCGTCACCACCGCGACGAAGACGACGCTCAACTGCCAGCTGAGTCGCCACCAGAGCGACGGATTGATGTTTGCTGCCCCACGCATCACTCTTCCTTCATGAGATAGCCGACACCGCGGATATTGTGGATCGAAACCTCGGCCCCCGCATCGGCAAGCCGTTTGCGCAGCCGCGATATATGCGCGTCGAGCGCGTTCGACTGGATTTCCTCTTCATAGTTGTAGACCGCCGCCTCCAGCGTCGAGCGCAGCACCGTCTTCTCCTTGCGCTTTGCGAGAGCGGCAAGCACGAGCAGCTCGCGCCGGGGCAGATCGAGCGGGGTATCGCCGACGGTGACGCTGAGATGCAGCGGATCGATCACCATCCGTCCGGCGGTGATCTTCAGTTCGGAAAGGTTCGGCGGCCGGCGCAGCACGGCCCTCAGCCGCGCCATCAGCTCCTCCACCAGAAACGGCTTGCCGAGATAGTCGTCGGCGCCGAGATCGAGCCCTTCCACCCGCTCCCTCGGCTCGTTCATCGCCGTCAGCACGATGATCGGCGTCTCCTTGCCCGCCCGCCTGAGCTCCGGAATGAACCGCAGCCCCTCGCCGTCGGGCAGGCGCCGGTCGAGCAGGATCGCATCGTATGGGTTCTGCCGCGTCAGCTCCACCGCATCGCCGAGATGCATGGTGTGATCGGTCACGATCCCATGCTTGCCGAGCGCTGCAGACAGCGCCTCGGCCAGCTCCTTCTCATCCTCGATCAACAATATCCGCATCGCCCGCCCAACCCCAGCGCCCTCAAGCGCGTCGCGCACTTTTGCGCGACACGCTTGATTTCGGCCGCAAGGGTTGCAGCAACATTGCGGAAGTTGAAAGGCAGCCGGTCATGCTGGCGTAATTGTTGCAGCCGAGGATCGGGCATCACAATTCAGGACGACAAGATGCCAAACCTCAAATCCATCCTCCGAATTCTCGAAACCTACCTCCTCTCCGCCTTCATCCTCGCCAGCCTGCTCGCCGGCCCGCTCGTCCTTGTGCTCGTCAGATAGCGATGCGTTCGAGAAGGCAAAGGTGCGGCGCCCGGCGAGCGGGCGCCGCCGGGCGCTCTCATCGAGGGCGTTTCATCTCGGCGTAGTCGCCGCTTGTCCGAAGCGTCAGCGTCACCGGTTCGCTCGTCCGGTTTCGCCAGAACCAGCCGTGCGTCCCGTCGAATTCGGCCTTCAGCACGCCTTCGTCCGAACCCACGCCGCGGCCCTTTTCGTAGCTGACCGTCCGGCCGCCGCCTTCTCCATGCGTGTCGAAGTTGACGAGGGAGCCGTTCGCCGACCACTGGAAGTTCGCCTCCGCGCCGGCCGACATGATGAGCTTGACTTCCTTGCCCTCGCCGGGAGCGAGCGTCATGGCGAACTCGTCCTCCCGCCCGCCCGCGGGAATGCTGGCCGTCGTATCGACGATGCCGGCTTCCGGGGGCGTCGCCGCGGCCTCGGTCGGCACCGGCTCTTGAGCCGGCTCCTGCGCCGGCACCCGCACCTGCTCGACAATGGCAGCCGATGGCGGCGCAAGGGCCGTTGCCACCCGGTCGCGGTCGAGCAGCAGCCGTTCGATCTGCTCGAGCCGCGCCTCTATCCGTTCGAACTGCTGGCCGTTTTCCGCAGCAGGCGCGGCGGCGGCAGCAGTGGCCGCCGGGGCGTCTTTTGCCGCCTCGGCGGCGAGCTGCGTCTTGATCTTGCCCATGTCGGTCAGCCCGACGGCGCTGCCGATGCCGGTGGGGTCGATGGCGTATTCGGCCGGCATGACGACGGTTACCAGCAGGATGGCGGCGCAGCCGGCGGCAATGGCGGTGGAGCGCTTCAGGCGGGCGGCCGTCGGCAGATCGGCGCGCGATGGGAAATCCGTGTTGTACATTGGTCAATCCTTATAGGGAAACGAAGAGGCCGGTGAGCTGGTATCCGACCAGCAGGAAGCCGGCGCTCATCATCACGACGTTGGCGGCATAGGCGTGGCGCCAGAAGCTCGGTGTGCGCCGCCAGTAGCCCATGGCGATCAGGATCGCTGACAGGGCGAGCAGCTGGCCGATCTCCACGCCGACGTTGAAGGCGAGAAGGTTCGGCACGAGACCGTCGGGCGATATTTCATAGTCGATGATCTTGGTCGACAGGCCGAAGCCGTGGAAGAAGCCGAAGATCAGCGTCGCGGCCTTGGTGTTCGGCTGGAAGCCCAGCCAGCGCTGGAAGGCGCCCATATTGTCGAGCGCCTTGTAGACGACCGACAGGCCGATGATGGCATCGATGATGTAGCTGTTGACGCCGATGCTGAAATAGACGCCGAGCAGCATCGTCGTCGAATGGCCGAAGGCGAAGAGGCTGACATAGATGCCGATATGCTTCATCCGGTAGAGGAAGAAGATGACGCCGAGCAGGAAGAGAATATGGTCGTAGCCGGTGACCATGTGCTTGGCGCCGAGATAGATGAACGGAATGATGTTCACCCCGGTGATTTCCTGAATGTAGCCCTTGTCGCCTTCGGCGACGCCGTGCGCCGCGGCGACGGTCGCCGAGACGGCGAGCGACATCGCGGCAAGGAGGACGTTCTGAGCGAACCGGCCGCATGCGGCGGCACGGCCTCTCGATTGTGGTTGTCTCATGATGGTTTCCCGATGCGTTGAGGAAGCCGCGCAAGCGGCGATCGTCAGACGGATCGGAATGGGCGCGGCGGCCGCTCCGGGCCGCCGGGCGCCAGCCCCTTCAACGGCAGGGATCGCTCCTGCTGCAGGTCATCGCGGAAAGCGCGAATGGTGAAGGCGAGCGAAGCGGAAAGGCTGACCTTCTCATGGGAATGGTCGCCATGGTGGTGAGATTGCTCCGCCGTCTCCCCGCTGTCATGCGCATGCAACGCATCGGCGGACGCCGAGATCCCGGCCGCAGCGGCAAGGCCCGCCGGGCGCTCATCGGAGGCAAACCAGCCGAAGAAGGCCATCGCGACGATCATGACGACCGCGAGACTCCGACGCATCCCTGATTTCGACGGCAATCGAATCACATCCCCGAAACGCTTGAAAGAACCAGCTTGCAATATCCCCTCCAGGGGGATAGGACAAGCGCAGTTTTTCACATGCGGAGCAAGAAATGCTTTCGGTTATCAGGGAATGGTTTGGCTTCGGCCCGGCCGATCACGCACATTCGCACGGCAACGGACATTCTCACGGCCACGGGTCGCATGGTGACGAGGGCGGGCACGGCCACACGCATGGCCTCATCGATCCCAGCATCAGCTCGTCCGAACGCGGCATCTGGGCGATCAAGTGGTCCTTCGTGATCCTGGCGATCACCGCCCTTTTCCAGCTCGCCGTCGTCTTCTATTCGGGCAGCGTGGCGCTGCTTGCCGACACCATTCACAATGTCGGCGACGCCGCCACCGCCATCCCGCTCTGGATCGCCTTCTCGCTCGTCCGCCGCCAGGCCACCAAGACCTTCAATTACGGGCTCGGCCGCGTCGAGGATTATGCCGGCCTCGTCATCGTGCTGATCATTCTCTTCAGCGCGCTCGTCGCCGGCTATGAGGCGATCGACCGGCTGATCAATCCGCAGCCGATCACCCAGCTTGCCGCCGTCGCCATCGCCGGCGTCGTCGGCTTCATCGGCAATGAGGCGGTCGCCGTCTTCCGCATCCGGGTCGGCCGCGAGATGAACAGCGCCGCGCTGATCGCCGACGGCTATCATGCCCGGACCGACGGCCTGACCAGCCTTGCCGTCGTTCTCGGCGCTGCCGGCGTCTGGGCAGGCTTCCCGCTCGCCGATCCGATCATCGGCCTGCTGATCACCATCGCCATCTTCGGCATCGTCTGGCAGTCGGCGCGCGCCGTCATCACCCGCAGCCTCGACGGCGTCGAACCCGGCATCCCTGAAGAAATCGCCCATGCCGCCGAGCATGTCCCGGGCATCGACCGCGTGATCGACGTCAAGGCGCGCTGGCTCGGCCACAAGCTCCATACCGACATCGTCATCTCGGTCGATCCGTCGAAATCCCTCTCCGAGGCCAATGCGATCGCTGGGGCATTGCGGCGCGAATTGCAGGGGCACCTCCCCTCGCTCGGCAATGCCACCGTGCAGTTCGACGATTACGGCGTCGAGCCTGTTGCCTCTGCTCATGATCACGGAAACGGCCATCACCACGCGCCTGATCCTTTCAAGGTGGAGTCGGAGATCGCCACCGGCCTGCTCGAAATCATCGACACCCCGGCCGGCGAGCGGATGCGCTTTACCGTGTCGAAACACGCGCCCGGCCTGAACGCCGTCGTCGAAATCAGGCGGCCGCACGGCCTCGAGATTCTGCCGCTTCTGGCGTCGCCAAACGATCACCATGCCCTGCAGAGCGCCGAAGCGCCCGCCGAGCCGCATGAGTTCGACGCTGTGCTGAAGCTGACCTCCGAGCGCGGCGGGGCGGATCTGCCCTTCCGCATGACCGAGCCGGAGGGCCACCATCATTGAGCGATGCGAGAAGCGCCGCTGATGCCGCCGTTGACAGCCATCCCCTTCTGGGGGATGGAAACAGCATGAGCGAACCGCACACCCACGCCACCCACCCCGAGATCGTCAAGCGGCTCAAGCGCGCCGAAGGACATCTGAAGAGCGTCATTGCGATGATCGAGAGCGGCAAGCCCTGTCTCGACATCGCCCAGCAGCTTTCCGCCGTCGAGAAGGCGATCACCAACGCCAAGCGCACCCTGATCCAGGACCATCTCGATCATTGCCTCGACGAGACGGTCGGCCCCCTGAACCGCGACCAGCGCCACTCGATCGACGAATTCAAGACGATCGCGAAATATCTCTGAGGAGATGGTGGACGCGGCCGCCTATGCGGGACTGTTTCTGGCGGCATTCCTTGCCGCGACGATCCTGCCGATGCAGTCGGAAGCGATCCTCGTCGGGCTCCTGCTGGCCGAGAAGCAGCCGATGTTCTGGCTGGTCACGGTCGCAAGCCTCGGCAATGTGCTGGGTTCGCTCGTCAACTGGCTCCTCGGGCGCGGCTTGGAGCGCTTTCGCGGGCGGCGATGGTTTCCAGTCAGCCCGAATGCGCTCGACAGGACGCAGGCCTGGTACCGTAAATACGGGCGATGGCTGCTGCTCGGCAGTTGGCTCCCCATCGTCGGCGACGCAATCACGGTCGCGGCCGGCGTGCTTCGCGAGCCGTTGCCGACATTTCTGCTCCTCGTTACGATTTCCAAGGCCGGGCGGTACCTCGTACTTGCCGCGGCGACGATGGGCCTGACATGATGTTCTGGCAAGCGATCATCGAATACCAGCGCGAGATCTATCTCGCCTTCGCCGGTCAGATCAAGGCGTTCGCGGCAGGCGGCGGCTGGCTGCCTTTCCTCGGCTTCCTGCCGATGGGCGTCGCCTTCGGTGCCGTCCACGCCATGACGCCGGGGCACAGCAAGTCGGTTCTCGCCACCTATCTGGCCGGCTCCTCGGCCAGAGCCCATCGCGCGCTTCTCGTCTCCATGGCCTTGTCTTTCACCCACGTCGGAATGGCTGTCGTCATCGCGCTTCTCGCCCTGCCGCTGGTCTCGTATTCCTTCGCCGATGCGGGCTCGGCGCCGCTCCTGGAAGTGCTGAGCCGCGGCCTGCTCGGCGTCATCGGCGGCTGGATGCTGTGGCGGGCGCTCTTCCGCCCCGCCCATATCCATTCGCATGGCGAGGGCGTGATCGTCGGCTTCATGGCCGGCCTGGTCCCCTGCCCGCTGACGCTCTTCGTGATGACCTTCGCGATGATCCATCAGGTGGTGGTGACCGGCATCCTCTTCGCCGTCACCATGATGCTCGGCGTCGGCCTGACCTTGTCCGCCGTCGCCCTGCTCGCCGTCTTCTTCCGCGAGCGCCTCGCCCATCTCCTGAAGACCCGACCGCGGCTGCTCGCCGCGGTATCGAAATCGGCCGAAGCCACCGCCGGCGCCATCCTCCTCACCGTCGCCATCCACGAACTCGTCACGGCGTGACGGCCGGCTGACGGCACATCCTCCAATATCGCCTTTTGCTTACGCCGCTCCCGCCGTCATCCTCCCGCGCACCTCCAGAAATGCCGCCGTCAGCTTTGCCAGCACGGGTGACGTGACCGTTCCATTCGCCCCGCCGACCGGATCGACGATGTGGATCTGCCTGAGATCGTCCATGAACTCGTCCCAAAGCGGCTGCCCGCCTTCCTCCAGCAGCTCGGCGCGGATGCTGAGATCCTCCGTCACCGGCAGGTGACGCCGTCCCCAGGCGCCGATCATGGCGAAGAGCGGCACGAGCTGGATTGCCGGCTCGGTCAGGCTGTAGATCGCCTTCTGGCTGTGGCTCGGATCGTCCCGCTTGCTGATGAAGCCGAGCGACAGCAGCCGCTTCAGCCGCGCCGCCAGGATGTTGGAGGCGATTCCCTCCTGCGAATGATTGAGCAGATCGCGGAAATGCCGGCGGTTGCCGAACATGATGTCGCGGATGATAATCAGGCTCCACCGGTCGCCAAGCACCTCCATCGTCAGGTTGATCGGGCAGCCCGACCGCAATTCTATGTCCACGTCGCATCTCCTGCAAAAACCAGTTGCATTATAGGATCACTTGTGCGAGAAGACAACCAGTTTCAATTCGCAACCAGATGGAGGAAGTCATGTCCAAAGTGCGTGTCGCAGGATTTTCCGTTTCCGTGGATGGTTTCGGCGCCGGGCCGGAGCAAAGCCTCAATGATCCCTTGGGAAAGCGGGGCCCGGAAATGTTCCAATGGTTCTTCCACACCCGCACCTTCCGCGCGATGATGGGCAAGGACGACGGCTCGACAGGCATCGACGAGGATTATGCCTCGCGCGCCATGGCCAATTTCGGCGCCTTCATCCTCGGCCGCAACATGTTCGGCCCCATCCGCGGCGAGTGGCCGGACGATGCCTGGAAGGGCTGGTGGGGTCCGAACCCGCCTTACCACGCGCCGACCTATATCCTGACGCATTATCCGCGCGAGCCGATCGTCATGGAGGGCGGCACCACCTTCCACTTCGTCACCGGCGGCATTCACGAGGCGCTCGACAAGGCGAAGGCTGATGCCGGTGGCAAGGACGTCAAGATCGGAGGCGGGGTTGCGACCGTCCGCCAATATTTGCAGGCGGACCTCGTCGACGAGCTGCATTTCGCCGTCTCCCCCGTCGTGCTCGGCCAGGGCGAGGCGATGTTTACCGGCATCGACCTGCCCGCTCTGGGCTTCCGCGTCACCGAACATGTCGCAAGCGAACACGCCACGCATATCGTGTTGGCGAAATAACACCTTCGGCGCCGGCGGCTCCAACGGCCGCCGGCATCGTCCCTCGCGCAGGCAGATCCGCCGTCGCTGACGGTACAATACCGCTCGGTTTGAGTTAGCTGTGGTGTTCCCGCGGGATCAGCGTAGAATGACAGCATCGGCCCATCAGAATATTCGGCGGGACCGCTTGGGAGTTCATACGTGCTCTTGCCATTAACGGAGGGCATGACATTGCTTCAATCGCTCATTTCCCTCGATGACAGCGAGATAAATCTCGTCACTGACGCCGTTCAGCAATGGTGCAGCGAGAAGAAGCTCGACATCGAGAGCACCGAAGGCCGCCGCGCCATTACCATCGCGGTCGATCTGGTCCAGACCAATATCGCGCCGGAGAAGCTTTTAGCCGAACTGTCGCAGCAGATGGACCGCCGGTAGAGCCATCGCGTCCACTTCAGAGAGCTTCGTGTTGAGGCGCCCGCTAGGGGCCTCGAAAAGCGAGGCGCGCCGGGCATACACATCACCTGCCTTTCGCTTGGCGCTCAAGGCGCTCGTCGCAGACGCTCCTCAGCCCCCTCATCTGCCTGCCGGCATCTTCTCCCCGCTGGGGAGAAGGGAATCGTGGCAGCGCCTCGCTCCCTTTGACAAGCCGGCTAAAGGAATGATGGCCTTGCAGCTTGGGTCCCTTCTCCCCGGCGGGGAGAAGATGCCGGCAGGCAGATGAGGGGGTGAGCGACGATAGGAGCGAATGCACGAAGCGAAAGCGAAGGCAAGAATGGACAACGACGCTCCCATATTCGAAGAGCCTGTCCAGACCCCCATCGGTTCCTACGCTCCTAGCCCGCCAGCCTCGAGCTTTTCCAGATAGGCACAGAACATGTTGGCCATGGCGTCGGCATAGGCTTCGATTTCGGTAGGGCTTCGCGCGGCCTCGGAGAACTGCTTTCCCACTGTGCCGAGCGTCGTGGAGATCAGGTCGCCGGCGAGTTCCCGCGTCGCCTCAGGCGCGCGGGGCAGCGCTTCGCGCATGAACTGCTCGACGAAGCGGTCTCCCGCTGCCCTTGCCGCCTGTGCTTCCGGCGCATCGCGATAAAGGGGCGCTGCGTCATGGAGCGCCACGCGCATCGCCGCTTCCTCGCATTCCGAGCGCAGGAAGGCGTGGACCAGGCTGCGCAGCCGTGCGAGCGGCGGCTTTTGCGCATCGGCAAGAATATCGCCGAGCATGTCGGTGGTCTGACGCCACTCGTCGCTCTGCAGCCGGAAGAGGATCGCCGCCTTGTTGGGGAAATACTGGTAGAGCGATCCGATGCTGACGCCCGCCCTTTCGGCCACCCGCGCCGTGGTGAAACGCTGCGCGCCTTCCCGCGCCAAAACCTGAGCAGCGGCATCCAGGATCGCCGTCACGAGTTCGCTCGAGCGGGTCTGCTGGGGCTGTTTTCGCGAGGAAATCTGGGCTCTTGGGCGATCGGTCATGGCAGCGCTCGGCAATGCGAATAGCAGATGCGACGAATTACTCGTATTTTCCATCCCACGCAAGAACCTGCGGATTTCAAAAGGAGACGACCGAAATGACGACGCTGACCACTGCCCCACTGGCTCCCCTGCTCGACCGCCTGTTTGAAGAAGCTGCGGCCGCACCCGGCCCCGCGGCATCGGGATTGTCAAGCGACGAGCGGATGCGCCTGATCGGCAGCAAGACCGGATATATCGAGCTTTACGGGCGCTTGAAGGATCTCTGGCTGCCCGTTTCCAGGGAGGCCGGGGCGCTGCTTTACATGCTGGCGCGCAGCAGCCGCGCAAGCGTGATCGTCGAATTCGGCACATCCTTCGGCATCTCGACCCTCTATCTCGCCGCCGCCTTGCGCGACAATGGCGGCGGTCGGCTGATCACGAGTGAGTTCGAGCCGTCGAAGCTCGCCCGCGCCCGGGCCAACCTGACGGCCGGCGGCCTCATCGACCTGGTGGAGATGCGCGAAGGCGATGCCCTGCAGACGCTGAGCACGGACCTGCCCGAGACAATCGACCTGCTGTTCCTGGACGGAGCAAAACCGCTCTATCGCGATATTCTCGAGCTGGTCGAAGACCGGCTGAGACCGGGCGCGCTTGTTGTCGCCGACAACGCAGACGTCAGCCCCGAATATCTCGCCCACGTGCGCTCGCCGGCGTCAGGCTATCTGTCGACGCCATTTGCGGAGGATATCGAGCTGTCGATGCGCATGTGACGCCAGCCCGGAGCGAAAACGCGGCGCATGACACACGTCATGCGCCGCGTTTTAGAGACAGGCTGGAGGCACGGCCACCCGCCTGCCTAAAGGTGCTTTTCGAAGAACAAATCCGGATAGGGATCGTCGTTGAACCGCTCGATCTCGCTCCAGCCGGTTCTCCGATAAAGCTGCTGCGCCTCGGGCAGCGTGCTGTTCGTATCGAGACGCAGAACCTCGATCGACAGCGCGCGGGCGATGTCCTCGACAGCGCCCATCAGCCGTTTGGCGAGCCCGAGCCCCCGCGCCGACGGGGCGACCCAGAGCCTCTTGATCTCCGCAATCCCGCTACCGCCCTTCAGCCCGACACAGCCGATCGGCAGACCGTCCGACATCGCCACCAGGAAGGCTCCGCGCGGACGGATCATATCCCCGGCGTCGGGATCGCGCGAAAGCGATACGTCGAACCCCCTGGCGAAGCGGCGCGCGAGTTCGCCGTAGTATTCGCCGAGACAATACCGGGCGTCTTCGTGCCGGGGGTCTTTCTCCTCGATCACGATCTGGTCGCGCCGAAGCGAGGCGGCGACGAGATCCATGGCGCGCAACAATTCCTCCGGATGGCGATGGCGCGCCAGAAAAGCCTCCGCCTGCGCGTTGGAAAGCGCTTCATAGGCCTCGAATTCGCATCGCCCGGCTTCCGTCAACCGGGCAACACGGCGACGCGCATCCTCGGCATTGGCAACCGTCTCGATCAACCCCTCCTCTTCCAGTCCGCGCAGCAGCCGGCTCATCAGTCCGGAGTCGAGACCGAGATGATCACGGATCGCCGCAACATCCGACTGCCCCTTGCCGATCGAATTCAGCACGCGCGCCGCCCCCAACGGACGACCGCGCCCGAGGAAAGACGTATCGAGCGCGCCGACTTCGGTGGTGACGGCGCGATTGAAGCGACGAACGCGAGAAATGGGATCCGAGTTCATATTATCTGACTTAGGTCAGGTAATTAATTCTGTCAATTCGGAAGGCCGAAAGGCTCTTGAGAGCGCGCCCCGCCAGGGACCTCGAAGGACGAGGCACCCAGCCCACGCTTGCACATCCCCATCGCCTCACCTATGGCAATGCAACTCCCCCATAGCAAGGCCGCACGGTGCTCCGCTTTACCCTCCACGCCCTGATCGTCATCGTCCTTACCCTGCTCACCCAGATCGGCGGCATTGCCTATCTCCTGGCGCTTGCCGCCGCACGCGCCGTCGGCACACGGCGTTTTCCCGCAAGGCTCGCCCTCTTCCTGCTTCTCTATGCCGGCGCCAGTTTCGCCGCCAGCCTCGCCGCGCCGGCGTTCGGCCGGGTTCCCCTCTCCTGCCTGTCGGATGCGGCAGACCGGCTCGTGGTCCGCTCACCAATCTACTGCGCGCTCAACCGCAACTACGTCACGTCAGAGGTGCGCGATCTGGCAAAGGCACTCGCCGCCCATATGGACCAGCAATTTCCCGGCACTGTCACCGTCGCGCTGGATGCAAATTTCCCCTTCCTGAACGGTTTCCCGCTGCTGCCGCATCTCTCGCATGACGATGGCAGGAAGCTCGACTTCGCCTATTATTACAAGGATGCCGACGGCAATTTCCTCAATGGCGTCACCCGCTCCCCGATCGGCTATTTCGCCTTCGAGGAACCCGCCGCCGGCGACGAACTGCCCTGCGCCGGCCGCAACGACTGGCTCACCACCCGCTGGGATTTCGACGCCCTGCAGCCGCTCTTCCCGGCCTATCGGATCGAAGAGCAGCGTACCTCCGCCGCCATCGCCTGGCTGACGACGGAAGGCGTGACCCGCTTCCGCCTTGAGAAGATCTTCATCGAGCCACATTTGAAGAACACGCTAGGGATTACCGACGCGCACGTCCGCTTCCAAGGCTGCCGCGCCGCCCGCCACGACGACCATATTCATATCCAGGTCGAGTGACGCGCAGGCGCTCAGGCGCTTCGCAGCGCCATATTGGCTGCACGCCCGGACCTCAATATGCCATCCCAACCACCCTCACCCCGGATGCGCCTCGTCATAAGCGCGCTGCGCCATGGAGATCGCGTCCATATTCTTCTCCGCCCAGTGTGTCAGGGCCGAGACCGTCTCCGTCAGCGTCCGCCCGAGCGGCGTCAGCGCATATTCGACGGTGACCGGCACGGTCGGGTAGATCGTGCGTGTGATCAGCCCGTCGCGCTCCTGCTTGCGCAGCGTCTGCGCCAGAACTTTCTGCGATATGCCCTTGATATCGCGGCGGATATGGTTGAAGCGCATCGGACCGCCTTTCAGCCGGTCGAGAATGAGCAGCGCCCATTTGTCCGCCAGTCGGTCCAGCACCAGCCGGGTCGGGCAGCGGTCCTCATAAACGTCATAGGCCTGTTCGATCGCAGCCATCTCTGCTTCCCTTCCCGGTTTCCCTGAGGAAACCATGTTACGAAAAAGTGCTCTCTTTTCTAATCCTGATTTACCTGTATCTATCCGATCGTTAGATAGTTTCCAATAGATACCAAGGAGAGTGGCATGAGCAATAAGATCCTCGTTCTCGGCGCAACGGGCACCGTCGGCAGACATGTGGTGGACGGGCTTCTGGCGAAGGGCGAGACGGTCAAGGCGGCTTCGCGCTCGGGCAAGCCGGTGGCCGGCGCCGAAGGCGTAGCTTTCGACTATGCCAGGCCGGAAACCTTCGGCCCGGCCTTTGAAGGGGTCGACCGCGCCTATGTGCTGCTCGCCTCCGGCTATGTCGATGCCAAAGGCATGCTGCTGCCGGTCATCGAAGCCGCCGCCGCCCGCAAGGTGAAGGTCGTTTTCCAGAGCGTGATCGGCGTCGATGCCGATGATTCCATCCCCTATCGCCAGGTCGAGATCGCCCTGGAAAAGTCAGGCACGCCTTACGTCATCCTGCGTCCGAACTGGTTTTCCGACAATTTCCACACCTTCTGGAAACCGGGCCTCGACCACGGCCAGATCGCGCTCCCGGCCGCCGATGGCCAATCGAGCTTCATCGACGCCCGCGACATCGCCGCTAGCGGCGTGGCCGCACTCACCTCTTCGGCCTTCGACGGCAAGGCGTTCAACCTGACCGGCCCGGAAGCCCTTTCCTATGCGCAAACCGCGGCAATCCTCTCCGAGGCAACAGGCAAGCCGATCGCCTATAACGCCATCACCGACGAAGCCTTCGTCGGCATCCTCACCGGCGCCGGCGTGCCGGCCGATTACGCAAGCTTCCTCGCCTCAATCTTCTATCCGGTCCGCCAGGGTTGGACCGCCGTCGTCACCGGCGATGTCGAGACACTGACGGGCAAGGCCCCACGCTCGCTGAAGACCTACGCCGCCGATTACGCCGCGGCGCTGAAGGGATAATCGAAAGCATAAGCCCGAGCCGGCCGATCGCCGCCGTCTCGGGCTCCGCACAAGAGTGACCAACCATCCTCTCGTCATGCTCGGGCTTGTCCCGGGCATCCGCAACCCGCGCAGCAGATCCTCGGCACAAGGCTCGAGGAGACCGGCACGCCAGCAACTGAACAAGTTTACGATTCTTGGGCACCTTTGAGATAGCGTGCGACGCTCAGGCGGCGCTGACTTAAAGAGTCCACGCCCGCCGGCACTTATCTGCAAAGAGTCGGGAAATTCATAATGATTAATCGGACGGGGCCGGAAGTTACACTTGAACAGGCGGCCGCGCCGATGCGCCCGCATCGCTCTAAAACCATCAGGTTGGACCGGGTCTGGCCACCGAACGAAGCTCTGGGGCTCTGGTCGCAAATCGGAGGAAGACCGAATCTTCCGCCGACCCTGGATTGGCCAACAATCGAGTTCGAGGATGAGACAACGGCCTCGCTGGATTTCCTGGCGCAAATCAATCTGGAAGAGCTGCCTGAAATCGAGGCTCGCGGCGCGTTTCCGAAAACAGGAATGCTTTATTTCTTTGCCTTGGCGGAATCCAACGAGCCGCTCCAGACCTACGGTTCGGACGCCTGGCGTGTTCTCTACTACCCCGGCAACGCAGCGGATTTTCCCAGCCGCTCAGCTCCTGAGGATGCCGGGTGGAGGATCGATCATCTTCATTACGGTGAAACACCGGGAAGCAATTATCGAAATCCAGAGAGCCCCAAAGGCGAGCTTTTCCCGAGGTGCACCGTTCGTTTCACCGTGATCGACATATGGGACGTTCCACGATTTTCAGGGCCAGACGATCCTCGGCTCCAGCCTTTTGAGGACGCTATTACCGCGGAACCGGCCGATTTGGACGAACCGGATGTCGTTCCGGATGCCATCCGAAATTTCTGGAAGAGCATCAATCCGTTCAAGTCCAAAGCGTCGAAGGCACCTGAGCCCATTCGACAAGAGCCTCCCCGAGCCCGCGTCGACATGTCCGACATCAGCGACCTGGATCATGTCCCAGGGAGTGGTGTAGGTGGCGGCTTTGGTCGCCGCGTTCTCCGGCATGGGCCGGGACGATCAGCGCGCCACGGCTGGCAGGCTGATGAGCGGATCATCGCTCATCTGGCTGATGGTTTCCAGCGTCATGTATCTGGCGCGTTGGACAGCCCATTCGTCGTTTTGCTCGAGCAGGATCGCGCCGACGAGGCGGACGATGGCGTCGTCATTGGGGAAGATGCCGACGACCTCGGTCCTGCGCTTGATTTCGCCATTGAGGCGCTCGATCGGGTTGGTGCTGTGCAGCTTGGCGCGGTGCTCCTTCGGGAAGGTCATGTAGGCGAGAACGTCTTCTTCGGCATCATCCATGATGGCGGCGAGCTTCGGGACCTTCGGGCGGATTTGGTCGGCGACGGCGCGCCATTGGGTGCTTGCGGCTTCCGGCGTCTCCTGGGCGAAGGCGGTGGCGATAAAGGCGGAGACGACACGCCGACCGCTCTTGCCGGCGTGGGCGAGAACGTTGCGCATGAAGTGGACCCGGCAGCGCTGCCAGGTTGCGTTTAGCACCTTGGTGACGGCGGCCTTGAGGCCCTCGTGGGCGTCGGAGACGACCAGCTTGACGCCTCTGAGGCCACGGCGAGTCAGCTTGCGTAGGAACTCGGTCCAGATCGGCTCGGCTTCGGAGGTGCCGACCTCCATGCCCAGCACCTCGCGGCGACCGTCGTTGTTGACACCAACGGCGATGATCACGGCAACGGAGACGATGCGGCCGCCCCGGCGGACCTTTAGGTAGGTGGCATCGATCCACAGATATGGCCAGTCGCCCTCGATCGGCCGCTCGAGGAAGGCCTTGACCTTTCCGTCGATCTCCTCGCACAGCCGGCTGACCTGGCTCTTGGAGATGCCGCTCATACCCATGGCCTTGACCAGATCGTCGACCGAGCGGGTCGAGATTCCCTGCACATAGGCCTCTTGAATGACCGCCGTCAGCGCCTTCTCGGCCATGCGCCGCGGCTCCAGGAAGCCCGGAAAGTAAGAGCCCTTCCTGAGCTTTGGAATGCGCAGCTCGACGGTTCCGGCGCGCGTCTCCCAATCCCGCTCGCGGTAGCCGTTGCGCTGGGCCGTCCGCAGCGGGTTCTTCTCGCCATAGCCGGCACCGGTGGCAGCGCCCACCTCCAGCTCCATCAGCCGCTCGGCGGCAAAGCCGATCATCTCGCGCAAAAGATCGGCGTCGGGGGACTTCTCCACGAGCGCACGCAGGTTCATCATGTCGTCGGTCATCGGTGGTTCCTTCGAATCAGGTTGGTGTCAGCAACCCAACCCTACTGAAGAACATCGATGACCACCGCTTCGCCGCCCGCTCACTACCGCGCTGTTGAGGGCGCGCTCGCGAGCGGCTTCGCTACCGCCGAGCTACACCATCTGTAGGGACACGACCGCGACCTGGCATACGAGTGCCTTTCAATGCTGCGGAGGGAAGAGGGAGAAAACTGGTATCGCTCCAGAATCCAGCTGAAATCTTGGAGCCTGCCATACCGCGTGGAAGACGCAGTCATGCTTTTGAACGAAGCCAGAAATGAGTGGCATGAAAATGCGCTGCCGCTGGAAGATGTTCTTGAGCACTGGGGTGAACCTTCCGACACATCGATGCAGGCCTATGACGGTTGGAAGAAGCAAGCGATCGCGCTGACTGGCAGCCTCACCGTATTGGGCAGAGCAACCAAGCTTTCCCCCGAACTTCGCGAAAAGGTTCTGAACGTCGTGGAAGAGGGCCGTCTACTACGAAAACAAGCGGGAGACTACGGACTGCATCCGCATCTCGAAACGGCCTTCGGCGCATCGCTGACGACCCTTCTTACCGATTTTCCCGGCATTGCTGAAATGGAACCGGAATTGGTCGCGGCCGGAAATCCCGCCGATCAGGCAGAGCTGAACGGGTACCTGTCACACCGAATGTTGGGACCTGGCGAAGGGTTACAATCCGACCTCGGCGACGACGAAATCCTCCTGCTTCAACTCTGTAGCGATTCCGACGGCCCGCGTTTCCAATGGTGGGATGTTGGAGTAATCCGATTTTCGATCAATCGGGAAGCGTTGCGGACCTGCGAGTTTCATTTGGCCGAGGCTGAAATCGAAGGCCACTGACCCCAAGAGCAATCATCTCCTGAACGGCGCTCCTCAATCACGCCTCAGCCGATCCGGACACCACCTTCTTGGCGCGGCCGGATCGGCAAACGTTCCAGACCCGCCGTCCCAGCTGAAACAGGGCGCGGAATGCGTAGTAGGTGACAAGGATCACCAGGGGAGCGGCCACCAGCAGAAGAGCGATTTCGGAATCCAGCTCGCAGATCCCTTCGACAATAGCTTCCAATACCGACTGAAAATAATGAAAGAATCCCCCATCGCTCGGCTTCTGCTCGCGATTGTCCATGGCTGCTCCGTTGCCCGTTTCATGGACACGTGGTGATGCGATGAACATGTTGCAACCGTTCGCGCGGGCACCCCCACGCTGGAAATGACCTATCGCAACGGCAGCGCGTGCAGCGACAATCGGCCGAGGGCAAACCCGATCTCCAAGTAATCCTTGGCGAACTCAGCGCTCGCGAACCGCTTTTCCATCACCGGGAGCTTGGCACCAGCCGCGAAGACCTTCTCAAAATGACGGCCGATGATTTTTGGGAGATTGGCGCAAGCAACGCTTGTGACCGCGAATTCGTCATAGAGAACCTTTTGGAATTTTACAAAAAGCCGGAACCGGAAGGCTGGTCATGCTCCGAATTCTCGATCCGCGAGCTTGCTGAAGACCTCTACCAACTCAACTACATCTTGCAGCAGCCGGATCGCCGAACTCGCAGAACGACACTCTGGCGGAAAAATGCAGACGCATGGCAAATTGTCTTTCACCAAGGCACCATCATTGCCTGAATAGCCAAGTTGCAAAAGTCAGGAAAACAAGTGTCGCTCTAAGCGGGATTTTTGCGATGCGCTCAGTTTACGACCCGTCGAAAGTGATCCTCAATATCATGAAGCAGTTTGCGGCGATCAAGCTCACTTTCGCCAATACCCTCCCGGTTCACTACGCCATGCAGCGCATTGAACAGGAAAATGGCTGTGAAGCCGGGGTTTGCCAGCGACCAAGCCTTCTCATGGTTTCCAGTTATGAGAAGATCGGCCAGATGATCGATCAGAAGATTGTTTGTTAGACCGTTCCTGGTTGGCAGCGGGGCCGCGGCAAAGATTAGGTGATGTAAGCGAGTAGCGTTCAGGTAGCCAACAGCGCAGGCATTCGCCCAGCCTGTCAGTTTGCCGGTCCAGTCATCCCTGCTTCGCATAGCGACCTCCTCGTTCACGCTATCCAGTAGCTGTTGGACGAAGCGGACTCGCAATGCCTCAACAACATCGGCCTTCGACGAGAAGTGCAGGTAAAAGGCCCCTTTGGAGACGGACGCCCTAAGAGTGATATCCTCGATCGTTGTCGGCTCCACCCCTTTCTCCAGAAAGAGGCATTCGGCCGATCTCACAAGATCTTCCCGTCTCTCCTCTGCAGGTCTTGTTCTCGGTCTACCAGCAGTTTTTAAGGCCATGGGTGGGCTCTTTCTACAGAAGCTTTGAAATGGCGACCGCGCAGGTGTCTGGAGCATCACCCGTGAAATTGACGTGACCCGCCTTGGGAATAAATACTCGTTGAACTGAGCTCAGACGCGGCACCACGGGATGGCCAACATACTCCTCACCGTACAAATACATTCGACGGTAACTATCTCTCAAAAATTGCTGCAACAAGACTTCACTATCAGAAAGGTCCACGAGATTTTTTGAATATTTTGAAAGAGTGTCGTAGGATATTTTTGCCAAATCGGCTGACCAGGCTCTCACGCCCTCATTGTCGGAGCGCCCAGCGTCATAGACGGCACGAGCTTTTATAGCTTCTCCCTCGGCAATATTGCTGGCGTTGGCCAGCCGTCTGCTCATCCCGCAATCTTCGGCCACTAAGTTGCCTTCAACTGAAGCAACTCCCCAAACCTCGCCCTTGACTCTTTTGGCCGTAAGGAGGGCAACGGCACCACCAAGGCTATGACCGACAAGAATGACGTTCTGGCAGCCTATTCTCTCAACGACGGGGATTAGCATATCTGCTGCCATCGACACGGGTTCGTCTGGAACGGAATCCCTACAATGGTCTCCGAATCCCGGAAGGTCGATGGCAAGGACATGGCATTTTTCCGCAAGAATTGTCTCTGCGAGGGCGGTGAAGGAGGCCTTCGAAGCCCCTAAGCCAGGGATGCAAATTATCGTCTTCTTTTGAGTAGACATATCGCTCTCTTTACTGGGAAGGCATAAGTCATCGTATATATTGACTGACGGTCAGTCAATATTCTCATATCGGAGCTTTGTCATTCGCCAGGAGAACCGCACCGTTGGTTTCGTGGGAGAATGTCGGTCGCAAAACCCACTCGCAAAAGTCGGACTTATGCGGCGGATTTTTGCGACCGCCGAATGACGGGTTTGGGGCCGAAAGCGGTCGTTGGCAGCATTTGCTACATAATTCCGCGCTTCCCGAGCGCGCCCTCTCTCCAGCCTCACCCTGAAGTGCCCAGCAAGGGGCCTCGAAGGACGGGGCTGGCAGCGCCGGCAAATGCAGAGGCGCAGCGCTCCGGCCGAACAAACCACCTATCGCAACGGCAGCTCATAACTCCGCTTCAGCGTCTCCATCGGCACGTCGGTCTTGACGCTGAGCACGCTTGGGATGCGGGTCAGGTGATCGGCCTGGAAACGCCAGTAGCTGTGCAGGTCGGCGGTGACGATGCGAAGCACGGCGTCGCATTCTCCCGTCGTCAGGTAGCATTCCATCACCTCGGGAAAGCGCCTGACGGCTTCGCCGAAGCGCAGGGTCACCTCGGCATCCTGCGTCTTGAACCAGACGCGGGCAAAGACCGTCAGCCCCGCACCGACCTTGGCCGGGTCGAGCACGGCGACATAGCGATCGATGATCCCGGCTTCCTCGAGCAGCCGGACACGGCGCAGGCACGGCGAAGGCGACAGCCCCACCTCCTTCGCCAGCTCGACGTTGGAAATGCGCCCGTCGCGCTGCAGCACCCGCAGGATATGGCGATCGATCGCATCCAGAGTGGCAAGCATTTTATAGCTCCATTGCGGTCAACATTGGCAGGATATGCCAAACTTTCGCAATTTCCGGGACGCTTCGCAAGCTCATTGCGCCAGGTTTGACCTATCGTTCCAAGCATCTGTTGGGAGATATCAGATGGCAAGAAAGATTGGAAAAATCGTCCTCGCTTATTCCGGAGGGCTGGATACGTCGATCATCCTGAAATGGCTGCAGGAAACCTATGAATGCGAGGTGGTCACCTTCACCGCCGATCTCGGCCAGGGCGAAGAGCTCGAGCCGGCACGGGCGAAGGCGGCCATGCTTGGCGTCAGGGATATCCGCATCGTCGATCTGCGCGAGGAGTTCGTCCGCGACTTCGTCTTTCCGATGCTCCGGGCCAATGCGCTCTATGAAGGACAATATCTCCTCGGCAGCTCCATCGCCCGGCCGCTGATATCAAAACATCTCGTCGCCATCGCGCGAGACGTCGGCGCCGATGCCGTCGCCCATGGCTCGACGGGCAAGGGCAATGACCAGGTCCGCTTCGAGCTTGCCGTCAATGCGCTCGCCCCATCGCTCGAGGTCATCGCCCCCTGGCGCCAGTGGAACATCCGCTCGCGCACCGAGCTTCTGGCCTATGCCGAGCAGCGCCGGATTCCGGTGCCGAGCGACAAGCGCGGCGAAGCGCCGTTTTCGATCGACGCCAATCTGCTGCACACCTCGACCGAGGGAAAGGTCCTCGAAAATCCGGCTGAGATCGCGCCCGATTACATCTATCAGCGCACGGTCGACCCCGTCGACGCGCCGGATGCCCCCGAGACTGTCACCATCGGCTTCGAAAGCGGCGACCCGGTATCGGTGAACGGCGCGCTGATGACGCCGGCCGCCCTGCTGACCGAACTCAACCGGCTCGGTGGAAGGCACGGCGTCGGCCGGCTCGATCTCGTCGAAAACCGCTTCATCGGCATGAAGTCGCGGGGCGTCTATGAGACGCCGGGCGGCACGATCCTGCTTGCTGCCCATCGCGGCATGGAATCGATCACGCTCGATCGCGCCGCCGCCCACCTGAAGGACGAGATCATGCCCCGCTATGCCGAGCTGATCTATAACGGCTTCTGGTTCGCGCCCGAGCGGGAAATGCTGCAGGCCCTGATCGACCGCAGCCAGGCCTTCGTCAGCGGCGAAGTAACGGTCAGGCTCTACAAGGGAGGTGCCGCGGTCATCGCCCGCACCTCCCCTTCGTCGCTCTATTCCGCCGACCTCGTCACCTTCGAGGAAAGCACCGTCGCCTACGACCACCACGACGCCGAGGGCTTCATCCGCCTGAACGGCCTGCGGCTCCGCAGTTGGGCGGCCCGCAACACCCTCTCTCCGGCCTCATCATGAGGACGGGGCTGGCCACCTCGCCACCAGCATCGCGGCTTACGCCAATCCCGCGAAAGCCTTCAACAGCCTCACCCCCTGCGGCCAGGTCTCCAGCCCGCTCTGTCCATTGATATGGCCGGCCGCGCCGATGATTTCGAGGTGGCTTCCCCATTGAGCTGCCCGCGTCTGCGCATAGGCCAGCGCCCCATAGGGATCGTCAGTGCTTGCCACGATCAGCGACGGGAAACGGAACCGTTCCTCCGGCACATCAGCAAAACCTGCCGCCTCGACTGGGAAGGACGCGGAGGAAGGATCGGGCACGGCGACCAGAAACGCAGCCTTGACAGGCGCGTCCGAGACCTTCTGCCAATGAGCGACCAGCAGGCATGCAAGGCTGTGGGCGACGAGAACTGGCGGCTCTGCCGCCGACCGCACGGCCCGGTCGAGCGCCGCGATCCAGTCGAAAAGGTCCGGCTCGTCCCAGCTTGCGGGCGAGAAGCGGCGGATCGACGGATCGGCCTCCTCCCACCGGCTTTGCCAATGGCTGCTTCCCGAATTGCCGATGCCGGGCAGATGTATGAATTCGCTCACGCTTCACCTCTTCGTTGTCGTCGGCCCATTCTGGCGGTTTACATCGACCGGGAGAATTGGCATCCATCGGAAAAGACAAGCGCAAACCGATGGATTAAAGGCGAATGGCCAGACGACCCGATCGCACAGACTTCGATCCGACCGACATCGCCATGATCGAGATCCTCCAGGACGACGGGCGGATCAGCGTCTCAGACCTCGGCAGAAAGGTCGGCCTTTCCCAGCCAGCCGCCTCGGAGCGGTTGAAGCGGCTGGAAGAGCGCGGCGTCATCACCGGCTACAGGGCGGTTGTCGATCCCGCGTCGCTCGGCCTCGGAATGTCGGCGATCATTCGCCTGCGCACGACGCATGAACACATCAAGCCGTGCCTGAAGCAGTTTTCCGAAATGCCCGAAATCATCGAGGTGCTGAGGCTTACCGGAGAAGATTGTTTTCACCTGAAGGTCATCGTGCCCTCGCCCGCCGATCTCGAGCGCATCGTCGATTCCGTCGCCCGATACGGCTCGGTGACAACAGCCATCGTCCTGCGGAGCGAACGCCCGAAAGCTTTCGGTCGCGATCTGATTGCAAAGGCCTGACGCACAAAGTCCATAGGTTCGCGCCACGAAAACAGGCGCGCCTCGGGCGCATGCGGAAAGCCAGAGAAGCCATGGCGCAGCGAGCGATTCCGTGAGATCGCGACGGACTTGAGCGCCGCATCGACCGAAGCCGGAGGCTCCCCGACTATTTAAAACGATTTTAAAAATACCGACTCAAAAATTAATCGATTTTAATTTTATCATTAAAATTTTCTTGTTGCAGCGCAAAATAAACTGGATTTTAGTTTCTCACAGATGCTCAGTTGTTTCGTTGGAGGAACCCGCATGACTGTGACATTTCCGCTTACCGAGAGCCGCGACGCGGAAGCATTGCTGAAGCATTTGACGCTGCACAAACTCACCTTCCCCGGAAACTGCGCCGTGTCGCTCAAGGCTGATCTCGCGCTCGTCTCCTCCCCTCACTCGACAGCCCTCGGCGCCGCCCGCACCGCCTGGTAGCGATCGAATATCCCGGCCTTGTCGGGATATTTGCCCTTCGCCTGCGAAGGTTAAAAACCGGCTCCCGCCGCAGCCGGCAGCCCCAGTCCGGCGAGCTTCAACACCTCCTCGACCCTGGCGTCCGGGTCGGCGCCCGGTTCGATCTGGCCGTCGATCGTCAGCAAGGCGAGGCCGTGCGTCAGCGACCAGAGAAAGAGCGCGGCGTTCGCCACCTTCTCCGGCGCCAGCCGCTTTTCCAGATCGTCCTTCATCTGGCGGTAAACCCGCATCCGCGAAGCGCCGATCGCCTCGTTCCCCTTGGAATAGGCCTGGAAACCCTCCCCGAACATCAGCCGGTAGAGGCCGGGATTGGCGCGGGCAAAGGCGACATAGGCGATGCCGCCGGCAAGCAGATGGCGCCGCGGGCCGGCGAGTGCGGCGTCGATCTCCTCGCTGAGCTCGGCAAATCCCTGCTCGGCAAGGGCTGCCGCGATCGCGTCGAGACTGCTGAAATAGTGATAGGCCGCCGGCGCCGAGACGCCGGCACGCCGGCCGATCTCCCGCAGGCTGAGCGCCTCCGGCCCGCCCTCTTCCAGGAGCGCCCTTGCGACGGATAGCAATGTCGGGCGCAGATTGCCGTGATGATAGCGGGTCGATCCCTTCGCCCTCGCCTTCTCAGTCGTCTTCTCCGTCGTCATGCCTCGATCCAATCTTTACACTGTAAAAATCATGCTCTAGTCTTGCCGCGATGACAAGGGGCACTGAAGGCAAACCTCACAGGAGACCGTCATGCAGGCATCCGAACCCAGCCGCACCGCAATGGCCGCCGCCGCCCACAGGGCGGCGCATCAGAGCGCCGAGGGCGGCGCCATCTTTGCCGATCCCTACGCCCGCCGCATTCTCGGCGAAGAGGCCGCCGCCGAGGCCGATCTGAAAGCCCAGGATCCTGCCACGCGCTCCTTTCGCCTGGTGATGGCAGCCAGAAGCCGATTTGCCGAGGATTGCCTTGCCCGCTCCCTCGCAAGGGGTGTTGCCCAGGCCGTCATCCTCGGCGCCGGGCTCGACACTTTCGCGCTGCGCAATCCCCATCCCGGCCTAACGGTCTTCGAGGTCGATCATCCCGCCACGCAGGGCTGGAAACAGACGAGGCTGCGCGAGACCGGGCTGACGCACAGCCTGCCGATTTTCGTTCCCGTCGATTTCGAGCATGACGATCTGAAAACACGCCTCGTCGCATCAGGCTTCAAGCCGGATACGCCGTCCTTCTTCATCTGGCTCGGCGTCGTGCCTTATCTCCGGGAGGTCTCGGTCTTTGCGCTGCTGCGTTTCGTCGCCGGCCTGCCGGGCGCCGCGATCGTCTTCGACTATGGCGAGCCGCTGGAAAACTATCCGCCTGAACGCCGCGCCCGCGCCGCCGAAATGGGCGCGCGCACGGCGGCTGCCGGCGAACCCTGGCTGACGCGCTTCGATCCGGCCGATCTTGCCGGGCGGCTGCGCGCCCTCGGCTTCACCGCACTGGAAGATCTTGGCCCCACCGAAATGGCCAAACGCTTCTTCGGCCTGCCTGACAATGCACCGGACCGGGGCGCGGGTCCGCATGTCATCTGCGCCGGCAATTCTTGATGTTTGCCAGAGCTTACGGCGCCGATCTTGAATCACTTTATGAAGGTGTCGCGGGCGGCAGCAGGAACAGCGTGAGGCCGAAAATGGCGAAGACGGCAAGCGCCAGCACGCCGACATACCAGGCGCCGCGCCCGCCATTCGAAAGCAGCGCCGCCGCCATGGTGGCGAAGAAGATCATCGTCACCGCGCCCGGCCAGAACTGCAGCGACATCGGCTGCGGGCCGATGAAATAGCTGATGACGACAAGCACGGGGCCGACGAAGAGAGCGATCTGCGCCGCGCTGCCGAGCGCGATCCCGACGCTGAGGTCGAGGCGGTTCGCCCGCGCGGCCGAAAAGGCGGTCGTCATTTCCGCCGCCGCGCCCACCAGCGCCACGACGATGAAGCCGACGAATGCCGGGGTCATGCCCATCTCCTCGGCGGCCGCCTGAACCGATCCCACGAAGACCTCGCTGATCAGGGCGACGAAGAGCGTGACGACGATGAGGACGGTGACGCTGACCGAGAGCGACCAGCTACCGTGTTCTTCCGTCGCCTCTCCCACGCTGGCAAAGAGTTCGCGATGCGTCTTCAGCGAAAACAGCATTCCCATCGCATAGACCGCGATCAGGATCAGGGCGATGCCGAGACTGAGCTTATTTGAAATGTCAGTCCCATGGTCCACGATGCCGATCACCGAAGGGACCAGCATGGCGACGGTCGCCAGGAACAGCAGGCAGGCCTGGAAGCGCGCATTGACGCGGTTGAATTCCTGCACGTGATATTTGAGGCCGCCGAGCAGAAAAGCGCCGCCCAACATGAACAGCGTGTTGGTGACGATGGCGCCGGCGATCGATGCCTTGACGAGAAGATACTGGCCCGCCTGCAGCGCGGCGAAGGCGATCACGAGTTCCGTCAGGTTGCCGAGTGTGGCGTTCAGCAGACCGCCGACGGCGTCTCCCGTTCGCGCCGAAACCGCTTCCGTCGCGCGGCTGAGAAGGGCGGCCAGCGGCACGATCGCCAGTACGGACAGCACGAACAGCAGCGTGTGGGCCTCCGGCGCGGCCATCTCGGTCAGGATCACCACCGGTACGAAAACGAGGAGGCAAAGGAGCGGCGCGGCGCGAAGCTCGTTCCTTGCCGCAGCAAGCCATGAGGTCCCCTCTCCCTGCTCAACCTTTTGCATGACGGACTCCGCCCGACTTTCACCTTCGTCAGCATAGATCGACGGTCGCCGCCATGCATTGACCCGGATCAAGACAGGATAAGCCTCGGCCGCCTCTCGGCTTTTCGCGTAACCATTGATCTCGCTCAATGCAGTGAACGGACCGATTGCTATTCTGGCCGGGTCGCACTCCGGCCCTGTTGGGAAAGAGCACCGGGGAAATATTCAATGAAGGCAGAAGCGAGCATGCCCACGCGCTATCGATGCGTGCCCACACGCCACAGATTGGTCAACGTGGTCGATCTCTCGACCGGGCGGCCCGCCGAGGTCGGCGCTACCGCGATTCTGCTCGAGCGGCGCGAGGCCCGGCAACTCATTGCCTGGCTGCTCGCAAGAGCGCGCCGCAAAGGGCCTGAAGAAAACGCCAAAGTGCTGCCGCCCGCCGTGCAAAGCCGTTTCACGCCGCCTGATCCGGCCGGGCGAAGCGGCGGCCGCGGATCGGCCCCATGTTGACATACGCCCGTTTGGAGGCACCGTGTTTGGCAAACTTCTCCTTGCGGCCGCGCTGATTGCGGCCACCGTCGTCGTACAGGCCATCTTCATGGCCATGGGGCTTCGCGTCTTCCGGCGGATGGACCCCGGCTATCTCAGCCGTCACGCCACTGTCGCCACTGTCATCTGGGTGACCTATCTCCTGATCCCGATCATCCTCGACATAGGCCTCTGGGCTTTCTTCTATTACGCGACGGGCGCGTTGGCGAACCTTGAAGACGCCACCTATTTCTCGACCGTCACCTTCACCACGGTGGGATACGGAGACATCGTGCTTGGAAAAGACTGGCGACACGTCTCCGTCTTCGAAGCCGTCAACGGCTGGATCATCTTCGGCTGGGCCACCGCCCTGATCATGGCCATCATCCAGAAGCTCTATTTCCAGGCGGATGCCGATCCCGACCAATTCTAGAGCAGGCGCGCTGGATAATTTTTCGATTCCGTCTCCGATGGTTGCAAGGCTCCGTTCAACCGGCGCTGAAGGCGGAACTGCCATCAGGGCTGACGAAGAACAACTCCTGCTCGATGAAGACGCAGCCCACGCCATTCCGTGTTAGTCTCGCAAGGCATCGAGACGCGCGGAGGTCACGGCAAATGTTGGAAACGGACAAGGTATTCGCCGGCTCCATCCCGGAAAATTACGACCGCCTCATGGTGCCATTGATTTTCGCGCCCTATGCGGCCGATCTGGCAAGGCGGGCGGCATCCTTTTCGCCGGGGGCGGTTCTGGAAACAGCCGCCGGCACTGGCGTTGTCACCCGTGCATTGGCGCCGCGGCTGTCGCTTGAGGCAAGCTATGTCGTCACCGACCTCAACCAGCCGATGCTCGATTATGGGGCCTCGCAGCAAGGGCCGGACAGCCGCATCACCTGGCGCCAGGCCGATGCCCTGGCGCTGCCCTTCGAAGACGCCGCCTTCGATCTCGTCTGCTGCCAGTTCGGCGCGATGTTCTTCCCCGACCGCCGGCGCGGTTATCGCGAGGCAAGGCGGGTGCTGAAACCGGGAGGCCGCTTTCTCTTCAACGTGTGGGATCGCATCGAGGAAAACATATTTGCCGATGACGTGACCAATGCCCTCGCGGGGATCTTCCCGGACGATCCGCCGCGTTTTCTCGCGCGCACCCCGCATGGCTATCACGACAAGGAATTGATCCGCTCCGAGCTGGAGGACGCCGGCTTCTCCGAAGTCGCGATCGAAACCAGAGCCGAACAAAGCCGCGCCTCCTCGCCCCGCATTCCCGCCCTCGCCTATTGCCAGGGAACGCTCCTTCGCAACGAAATCGAAGCCCGCGACGCGACAAGACTGCAAGCGGCGACTGACGTCGTGGCGAAGGTGCTGGCAGAAAACCACGGTCAAGGCGAAGTCGCCGCCAAAATCCAGGCCCACGTCATCGTGGCTGTCGCCTAGGTCGCGGTTGATAAACGCCCAGTCTCAAAAAGAGTCCATTTCTACCGGCCAGCGACGTGCTAGGCTTCTTCAATGACGGCTGCCAACCAATATAGTTTTCGCAAAGTGACGTTGGATGATCTCGCGTTGCTTGCAGCATGGCGATCGAACCCCCATGTCCGCGCATGGTGGGACTCGGAGCAATCATACGATGCGGTAGACCTGGCTGATCCTCAGGTAGCGCGTTGGATTGTTTCAACCGCCGAACGCCCCTTTGCCTTCATGCAGGACTATACCGTCCATGGCTTGGAAGATCACCCTTTTGCCAAGCTTCCCAAGGGATCGCGGGGAATCGATCAATACATAGGAGACCCCGAAATGATCGGTATTGGGCACGGATCGGCATTTATCGGGGCGAGAATGAAGACTCTCTTCGATGCGGGTGCGCCCGTTATCGGGACCGACCCTCACCCGGCCAATGAACGGGCGATCGCCGTCTACAGGAAATTGGGCTTCGAACCGTCCGGATCACCTCAAGAGACACGGTGGGGCTTGGTTTTGCCAATGCTTGCGAAGCGGTAAGAGATTCCGGTTTTCGGGCCGCGCTAGCGCTCCTGATGCCAGAGATCGAACTCGGCCAAGCCTCGCACGCCGTGGTCCATCACCGCTTCGTAGACAAGCGCGCTCGACACCGTTCCTGCCGCTGCCGGACGCTCTGCGAGCGCCGTCTTGATCTGCAGGATCGCCTCCCGGTCCGCATCGCTCAGGCGAGGCATCAGGGTCTTCAGATGGGCGATGTCGGGCTGCCGGTCCGGTTGATCGACCAGCCAGATGTCGACCGTCCACATCATTTCATCAGGCATCCGAACAGACAGCCAGAGATAAAAACCATCCGGATATTTTTCCGGCTCCCTGTTCCATTTTGCGCTGTCGTTGCGGAAGCGCACCGCCACGACCCGATCGGTCATCCGCATGACGCAGGCGCCGACTGCGATAAACGCCTCCAATGCTTGAGCGTCGAGTTTCGGACAGACGACGGTGATATCGATGTCCCGACGCACCATCAGCCCCATTGCCGAGCTTCCAACCCGGACAGGCCGCCCGAGACCGGCAAGAAGCTCCTCAAGCCGCAGCGCTCGAACGACCTCATCGGCTTCAGCCTGCAGTCTCCGCTGGACTTCAAACAGGTCAGACATTCCTCGCCCTTCTGTTAGGTCTTGCCGGCGACGAAACCTCCAACGCCTCACCCATTATACACAATGGCGATCTTGTTCCCGGCCGGGTCGCGCATATAGGCGGCGTACCAGTCCGGCCCGTATTGCGGGCGCGGATCGGGGCGACCCTCGTCGGTTCCGCCATTCGCCATGGCGGCTTCGTAGAAGGCATGGACTTCGGCCTGGGATTTGGCCATGAAGCCGATCATCGCGCCGTTTCCGGCGCTCGCCGGCTCGCCGTTGAACGGCAGGCAGATCCAGAGCGTGAAACCCTCACCCTTGCCACCTTCGGAATAGGCGCGCCAGCCGGGAAACTCCTGATGTTTGCTCCAGCCGATCGTCGCCAGAGCGGCATCGTAAAAGGCATTCGAGCTTGCGGCATCGATTGCGCCGATAGTGGCGTAAACAGTCATGATCTTCCCTCTCCCGGTTGCAGGACCTGAAGGATTTCTTAGCCTCGTTATATGAACACAACAAGAACATTGATGATGATTTTCCAGACCCCTCCCCACATGGGGAGGGGCTAAATCGTGGCACCGTCTCGCCTAACTCCCCGTATCATCCGCGGAGAGGTGGCCGTGGCCGCAGCCTGCGCCGC
This sequence comes from Rhizobium sp. Pop5, assembly GCF_024721175.1. Classification (NCBI taxonomy): domain Bacteria; kingdom Pseudomonadati; phylum Pseudomonadota; class Alphaproteobacteria; order Hyphomicrobiales; family Rhizobiaceae; genus Rhizobium; species Rhizobium sp. Pop5. The sequence continues at coordinate 2,211,887 of NZ_CP099399.1, forward strand.
ACGTTAAGCCCCTCCCCCTTGTGGGGAGGGTTTGAACCCACGTCCCCGCAAATCCGGTCATTGCTCCTGCCCCGCGGACCGCATATTGCAGTCTCACCGATCCCGAGAGAAAGCGCATGCCGATCACATCCCTCAAACACGCCCTTCTCGCCGCCGCTGTCCTGCTGGCGGCAGCGGTCGCCTCCCTGCAGCAAGCCCACGCCGAGCCCTGTGCGCCCCAAACATTCGAAGGCGCGGATTATATCGTCTGCACGATGGATCCTGACAAAGCCGATCTGCGGCTGTTCTGGAAGAATGCAAACGGCGAGCCCTACCGCTATTTCTCGAGCCTCGCCGAAGCCCTTCAGGCCGGCGGGCGCAAACTCGTCTTTGCCGTCAATGCCGGCATGTACCGGCTGGATTTCTCGCCGCTCGGGCTCTATGTCGAGAACGGCAAGGAATTGAAGCCCGCCAACACGAGGACCGGTGGCGCCACCGGGGCGGTGCCGAATTTCTACAAGAAGCCGAACGGCGTGTTCTTCCTCGACAAGGACGGCGCAAAGATCCTGCCGACCGACGAGTTCTTGAAGCGCCGCCCGGCCGCGCGTTTCGCCACCCAGTCCGGGCCGATGCTCGTCATTTCAGGCGCGCTGAACCCGATCTTCATTCCCGGCTCGACCGACCGGACCCGCCGCGGCGGCGTCGGCATTTGCGGCGGCGCTGTCCGCTTTGCGATCAGCGAGGACGCGGTGAGTTTCCACGATTTCGCCCGGGTGTTCCGTGATCAGCTGCAATGTTCGGATGCGCTTTTCCTCGATGGCGGGCATGGCGTCGGGCTCTACGATCCGGCCCTTGGCCGCGACGACCGCTCCTGGCACGGCGGCTACGGCCCGATCCTCGGGCTCGTCGAATAGCGGCAGACGCGACGCGAGGCTATTGCATCACGCGAAGCACCGCGGAGCCCGTCGTGCGACGGCCTTCCAGATCGCGATGAGCTTCGACGACGTCGTCGAACGAATAGATGCGGCTGGGATCGACCTTTAGAACGCCCGCTTCTATTGCGGCGAAAAGGTCGGCGGCGGCTTCGGCGGTCTCGGCCGCCGTTACAACATAGTGATCCAGCCTCCCCCATGTGAGATGCAGGCTTTTGGCAGCAAGGACATAGGGATCGATGGGCGTGATCTCTCCGGATGCCTTGCCGAACTGGACCAGCGTGCCGCGGACTTTGAGAACGGCAAGGGAGCCGCGGAAAGTATCTTCGCCGACGGAATCGAAGACCGCGTCGACGCCAACCCCTCCCGTGAGTTCGAAGGTCCGCGCAACGAAATCTTCCGTGCTGTAGTTTATGACGTGATCACATCCAGCCTGGCGCGCAATCTCCGCCTTGCTTTGGCTGGATACGGTTCCGATGACGCGATAGCCGAGGGACTTTGCCCATTGCACGAAGATCTGGCCCACACCTCCGGCAGCGGCATGATAAACGATTGTGTCGCCTGTTTTCAGCGGCACGACATCCTTGATCAGATAGCGCGCCGTCAAACCCTTCAGGAAGCTCGCAGCCGCCTGCTCGTCGGAGACGCCGTCCGGAATGACCGCGAGGCGGTCGGCGGGATGCACGCCACGGGTAGCATAGGCGCCGGTGCTGTGGCCGAAAACAACGCGGTCTCCAACCTTCACCGATGTAACGCCGCGACCGACGGCCTCGACGATCCCGGCTGCCTCGTTGCCGATGACTGCTGGAAACGATGGAACCTCCATCGTGCCGCGCCTGAAATAGACATCGACAAAGTTGAGCCCGATGACCGTGTGGCGAACGAGCACCTCTCCATCAGCGGGTTCCGGAATCGGGATGTCTTCGAATTTCAAGACCTCCGGCGCGCCATACTGATGGATGCGCGCTGCTCGTGCTCTGATCGACATGTCAGTTTCCTCTAGGACGTAAAGCGCCACCCGGCTCGAGTGGCACCGCCAAAATCGGCGTGCTTGATATATTGATCATTTCCGTTCGCATGATAATCATACGGTCAACGAGAGCACCTTTCGGATTTTTCGAGAAATGGACACGCTGGACGCTCTACGTCTGTTCGTCGACATTGCGGAAGCGGGGAGCCTGTCGGCGGCGGCGCGACAGAACTCGGTCGCGACATCGACCGCTACGGTGGCGCTCCAGCAGCTGGAGCAGCAGGCCGGCACGACGCTGATCAGACGATCGACACGGCGCCTATCGTTCACGCATGAAGGACTGCAGTTTCTGGCGGATGCCCGGCGGTTGCTGGCCGATTGGGATGCTTCCATCGGCGGGATAAAGGAAGGCCCGCTACGCGGACCGATCAAGATGACGTCGACGGTCGATTTCGGCAGGAGCAAAATCGTCCCGGCGATCGACCGGTTCATGGAAATGCACCCGGGCATTTCCATAGATCTGCATATGTCGGATGCGCTCGTCGATCTTGTCGAACACAACATAGATCTGGCGATCCGAAACGGACCTCTGCGGGATTCCTCGCTGAAGGCGCGTCTCATCCTGCGCGGCCAGCGCGTCGTCTGCGCGGCGCCCTCATATTGGGAAACTCACGGCCTGCCGGCACATCCTGATGATCTTGCCGCCCACAACTGCCTGCTGGTATCGAGGCCGGCAACCCCGTTTTCGACGTGGCACTTCATCGACGACAGCAAGAAGATTTCAATCCGCGTCTCTGGAAATCGCGTCGCGAACGACGGCTCCGTCCTCAAGCGATGGGCTTTGAAAGCCTATGGCGTTTTCCTCACCCCCGTCTGGGATATCCGCGAGGAATTGGCCTCGGGCGCGCTGGTGACGGCGCTCGACCGGTTTCTGCCAGAGAGCGCCAATCTCTATGCGGTCACGGACGGCAGCGCGACCAGCCATCGTGTTCGAGCCTTGATCGACTTCCTGGCGGAGGAGTTTCATCAGGAGTAGCCAGACATCACTCTCAATTCCGCGTTTACAACACATCATCCAGGAGACCGGCCACCATGAAAGACGTCGTCGCTTTGGTAACCGGCGGTAGCCGCGGCATCGGCCGCGGCATTGCCCTTGCCCTGCTTGCCGAAGGCGCCACGGTCCATGTCACCGGCCGGACGCGCTTCGAGGCGGATGTGAAGACGCCCGAACACGCCGGCTCGCTCGAAGGGCTCGAGCGTGAAGCGGCGAAATTGCCGGGACGGATTTTCGTTCACCAATGCGACCACGGCAGCGATGCCGACACCGAGCGCCTGGCCGAAGAGATCCGCGCCGGCAACCGGCTCGATATTCTGGTGAACAATGCCTGGCCCGGCTACGAAAACATGGTCGAAAACGGTGATTTCACCTGGCCCCGGCCGTTCTGGGAGCAGCCCGCCTGGCGGTGGGAGGCCATGATCGGAACCGCTCTCAGGGGCGCCTTCATGATGTCGCGCGCGCTCGCTCCGCTGATGATTTCCACCAGGCGCGGCCTGATCGTCAACATTTCCTTCTGGGCGGGTCAGGTCTACGAGGGCAACACGATCTATGGCATCGCCAAGGCCGCCGCCGACAAGATGGCTGCGGATTTCGCCCATGAACTCCGCCCTCACAATGTCGCCGCCGCAGCGCTTTATCCCGGTCTCGTCCGCACCGAGGCGGTGCTGCGCAATGCCGAGTATTTCGACATGTCCAATTCCGAGTCGCCGCAATTCATCGGCCATGTCATTTCAGGCCTCTGGCGCGACCCCGCCTTGATGTCTAAATCCGGGCGCGTGCTGGTCGCGGCGGAATTGGCGCGGGAATACGATATATCAGATGTCGACGGCTACAGGCCCGTTCCGCTGACGGCGGCGGACTTTGCCCGAAACTGATATCCCCTCGCCGCCGACCGGGATCCGCCACGGATGCAACCCGAGCTTGAAAACGGTTGAAATTGCCGCGGCTGCGGCCGAAGGCGCCACACCTCCTCAGACGGCGGTTATGCTCTAGGGCATAAGCAGAATACTGCCCGCCGCCCTTCCCGTTTCCATCTCCTCATGGGCCCGGGCGACATCCGCCAGGGCGTATTCCGCGGCGATCTCGGCAACGATGCCCGTTTCCAGCGCCCGGATCGCCGCCTGCGCGGCGTCGCAATAGCGGCCGATATCGGAACACCAGGCCATGATGCTCGGGTGACAGAGCGACTTTCCCGGCCGAAGTTCTTCGACGGCAACCGGCGGAACCGGTCCGGCCGCCTGGCCGATGGTCACCGCGGTGCCGAAGGGCCGGACCGAGCGGATGGTTTTGAGAAGCATGTCGCCGCCAATTCCGTCATAGGCGACATCGACGCCGATCCCGCCGGTCAGCCGCTTCACCTCCGCGACGATATCTGCCTCCCGTCCGACGATCAGGTGATCCGCGCCATAGGAGGCAGCGCGCGAGGCTTTCTCGGATGTGCTGACGGTGCCGATCACCGAAGCGTTGAGGGACTTCGCCCAGCGAACCAGGATGCTTCCGAGCCCGCCCGCGGCCGCGTGGATCAGCACCGTGCTTCCCTCGCGGACATCGTAGATTTTTTCCAGCAGCATATAGGCGGTCATGCCCTTCAGCAGCGAACTGGCGGCCGTCTTGAAGGAAACCGCGTCCGGAAGCCTGATCACCTTCTCGGAAGCAATGTTTCTGGTGGAGCAATAGGCCCCAACCGGCGGCCCCGCATAGGCGACGCGGTCTCCCGGTTTGAAGTCGGTGACATCGGAACCGACAGCTTCGACGATACCCGCCGCCTCGACGCCGATCACCGCGGGATAGGACGGCAGCGGATAGATCCCCTGGCGATGATAAATATCGAGAAAGTTGGTCCCGATAGCCTCATGGCGGATTTTGATCTCGCCATTTCCGGGCGGATCGGAGCGCTGATCCTCGATGCGGAACTGGGCAACGCCGCCGGGCGCCTGCAGCAATATGATGCGATCTGTCATTGTGCCTCTCCATCGTTTGAGCCGAAAATATCGCCTGGCCACATGTGTGAAAATTCCCTATTGATTCCCAATCAATGGGAGAAAATTCACATATGGATTGGGATGACCTGCGGCATTTCCTGGCATTGGCGCAGGCCGGAACGTTCCTCGGCGCGGCGAAGCAGCTGGGGGTAGAACACGCCACGATCAGCCGGCGCGTCGCCTCTCTCGAAAAGAGCCTGGCGCGCAAGCTCGTCGACCGGCGCGGCCGCCGCCTGATCCTCACCGCCGACGGCGAAGAGGTTGCAAGACACGCAGCACTCGTTGCACAACAGGCCGCCGCGATCGAGCAGTTTGGCCGCAGCAGCGCCACGGAGACGCGCGGCCATGTCCGCATCAGTGCCCCTCCGGCTCTCTCGGCCGCTCTGCTGGCAAAACCGATTGCCGCCGTCAGGCATCGTCATCCCGGCATCGAGATCACTTTGGTGGGAGAAAAACGGCTCGCCTCGCTGAACCGGCGGGAGGCGGATATCGCCATACGCTTCTCCAGGCCGGAGGACGGCGACTATTCGATCATCAAACTCGGAGAAATCGCATTCCGGCTCTATGCGACGCAATCTTACCTCGAAAGCGTTTCGCCGGCGGACTGGACCTTCATCGGCTATGACGAGAGCATGAGCGCCTCCCCGCAGCAGATGCGCCTCCTCGAACAAGCCGCCGGCCGGCCCATCGCCATTCGGTCATCGGTCTTGGAGTTCCAGGCTGCCGCCGCCAGGCTTGACGGCGGTGTCGTCATGCTGCCGGATTTCGCGGTCATGGAAAGGGATTGCCTCCGACGGATCGATGACCAGATAGCCCTGACACGCGAGTTATGGCTGGTCGTCCACGCCGATATCAAGAATGTCCCATCGATCCGTGTCGTCATGGACGCGCTGAAGAAAGTCTTCGACATGTCGTCGATCCGCCATCCCTAGAATGTTCGGCGCAGCCGGCGAGTTTGCGCGGCTCTGAAATATCTCGCGGCGACAAATCGAAACTGCAGGAGGAATTTGCCGATGACGGAACATGCGGTCGTGATTTCTGGAGCCGGCCCGACGGGCCTGATGCTGGCGGGCGAGCTGGCGCTGGCGGGCATCGACGTCGCCATCGTCGAACGCCGCCCGGACCAAGAGCTTTTCGGCACGCGGGCCGGCGGCCTCAGCGCCCGCACGCTGGAGGTTTTCGATCAGCGCGGTATCGCCGACCGCTTCCTTGAAGCAGGACAGATCGCCCAGGTCACCGGATTTGCGGTCACGCGCCTCGATATCAGCGATTTCCCGACGAGGCACAATTACGGGCTGGCGCTCCGGCAGAAGCATATCGAACGCATTCTCGCCGGCTGGGTCGGCGAGCTCGCGGTGCCGATCTATCGCGGCCGCGACGTCACCTCTTTCGCCGAGGACGAGGCAGGCATCACTATCCAACTCTCCGACGGCGCCCCGCTCAGGGCGCGTTACCTCGTCGGCTGCGACGGCGGCCGCAGCCTCGTCCGCAAGGCGGCCGGCATCGCCTTCGAAGGATGGGATGCGACAACAGGCAATATTCTGGCCGAGGTTGACATGGAAGAGGAGCCGCCGCTCGGCGTCCATCGCACCGCCCTCGGCATCTACGCCTTCGGCCGGGAGGATTACGAAATCCGCGACGGCAAGGTCATTTTTGCCAGCGAAGGCCCGGTCGGCGTCATGGTGCCGGACGGCAATCCCGGTGCTGCGACCGAGCCTGATCTCGACGATCTCAAGCAAGCCCTCATCGCCGCCTTCGGCACGGATTACGGCATCCATGGCCTGAAGTGGATCTCCAGATTCACCGACATGTCGCGACAGGCGGCGGCCTATCGCAAGGGCCGGGTCTTCCTCGCCGGCGATGCCGCCCACGTGCATTCCCCGGTCGGCGGCCAGGGCCTGAATACGGGCGTGCAGGATGCCGTCAATCTCGGCTGGAAGCTGGCGCAGGTGGTGAAGGGATTGTCGCCCGACGCCCTGCTCGACACCTATCACACCGAGCGTCACCCGGTCGCTGCCCGCGTATTGCGCACGACGATGGCGCAGGTCGCCTTGCTGCGGACCGACGATCGCACCGAAGCCCTGCGCGATATCGTGATGGAACTGCTCGGCATGGACGAGCCCCGCAAACGCATCGCCGCCGAAATGTCCGGCCTCGCCATCCGCTACGACCTCGGCGAAGGCCATCCCCTCCTCGGCCGCCGCATGCCCGACCTCGATGTCGCCACATCGGACGGCCCCACGCGCGTCTTCACCCTCCTCCATGATGCGCAGCCGGTGCTCCTGAATCTCGGCCAACCCGGCACCCTCGACATCACCCCCTGGTCCGACAGCGTCAAGCTGGTTCATGCCAGGTATGACGGACCATGGGAACTGCCCGCGCTCGGCCCGGTCTCCGCGCCATCAGCAGTTCTGATCCGTCCCGACGGCTATGTCGCCTGGGTCGGCGACGGAACGCAGGATGGTCTAGAGGACGCGATGAGGACTTGGTTCGGACGGCCGGCGTGATCGCTCCCCCAAAGCAGCAACATTGCCTCCACCCTGGGACGTTGATAGGCACTCAATTTCATTACCCACGCGCCTTTGAGAATTTCAATAATATCCTCGACGACCTAACAGTACGTATGACTTTGCCCGCTATCATATTGGCTGGACTCGCCATCTGCGCCTTGCTGTTCATCGCCGCCATCGCAGCTTTCTTTCTCGGGCTGCGCCGCATGCTGCGACGGACGCGGCCTGACCAGTCCGTTCTAAGAGGTCTCATCATAGTTTTTGGTCTGGGCGTTCTCGCATCGCCCTTCATTGCCATGGAAATCGCGGAGCAAATCGACGTTCTCGCACACGTTCCCAAACCACTCGAATTTTCGGAGATCGAATACCGTCTGGAAGAATCTCGGAAGACCGGTTTCTTTGTCTATCGGCTGACCGATGAAAGCGCAGACTGGGCGCGCAAGCAGGGGAGCCAGCTGGGCGAAAAGCTTCTGGGAGCAAAAGGAACGTGGCGTGAAACGCCGGTCGACGACAGCAGCGACGAAAAAGCGACCTACCAATGGCATCCCTACGACCGTTACCCGGATCTGATGTCAGTAGACCGTCCTAAGTACCACCCTCCTACGATAATCGAATACCTGGAGAAGTACGGCTTCTTGATCACGATCGAAGACGGCCGCGATCGCGAAGCCGATCAATCGATCCGGTCAAGCGGATCCTTTTACTCCTATGGAGACGGCGGCAGTGTCACCATCGTTGATCCGGGTCGGGGCAAGGTCTATTTCGCCTACGCTCGATGATCAGTCGAGCGGGTCAAAACCCTGATCGGCGAAAAAGCAACTCAAGCTTGAACAGATCCGCGCGTGCGTTAGCCTGATCCCATCGCCGCCCGAGTCGGCTGGAACGATCCCGAGGATAGACATGACGGCTTTGATCGAGGCCCGGAGCGTCAGCAAGCGCTTCCGGCAGCACAGGCGATTTCCCGGTCTCATCGGCGCCTTCAAGACGCTTGTCACAAGCGAATATACCGAGGTCGTGGCTGTTTCCGACATCGGCTTCGACATCGAGGCCGGCGAGGCGGTCGGCTATCTCGGGCCGAACGGCGCCGGCAAATCGACGATGATCAAGATGATGACCGGCATTCTGGTGCCGAGCGACGGCACCGTCTCCGTGCTTGGGCGCACGCCGCATCTCTCCCGCATGGCCAATGCCCGCGAGATCGGCGTCGTCTTCGGCCAGCGCAGCCAGCTGTGGTGGGATCTACCGCTGATCGACAGCTTCACCCTGCACCAGCGCATCTACGATATCCCGGCCGCCCGTTATGCCGATAATCTCCGCCACTTCAGCGAGCTGCTCGATCTCACGCCCTTTCTCGATCGCGCCGTGCGCCAGCTCAGCCTCGGCCAGCGCATGCGCGCCGAGATCGTCATGTCGCTGCTGCACGATCCGAAGATCCTGTTCCTCGATGAACCCACGATCGGCCTCGACGTCGTCGCCAAGGATGCCGTGCGCCGCTTCCTCGCCGAGATCAACCGCGAGCGCGGCGTCACCATCATCCTCACCACCCACGACCTGCAGGATATCGAGACCATCTGCCCCAGGCTGATCATGGTCGATCACGCCAGGCTGATCTTCGACGGCGAATTGAAGAGCCTGCGCGCCGCCCTCGGCTCGGCCCGGCGGCTGACGCTGGAATTTGCCCACGATCCCGGCCCGCTTCTGCTCAACACCGCCTCCCTCGTCAGCGACGAAGGCCTGCGCAAGAATTATCTGATCGAGCGCGAAGACGTATCGCTGGTGAAAATCCTCTCCGAGGTCGGCGGCGATCGCGGCCTGAAGGACGTGGCGCTGCACGAGCCAGATATCGAGGAGGTCATCCGCACCTTCTACCAGCGCCGCAATGCCGAGCAGCGCCAGAGCGCCAAGGTCCGGGTGTCATGAGCGCTTACCTCGCCTTCGCGCGAAGCTCTTTCCATGCGCAGCTCGCCTATCGCAACGAGGTCTGGGCCAATATCTTCGGCAAGCTCGTACAGGTCTTCGCCCGCGTCGCCATCTGGCTCGCCGCCTTTGCCGGCATCGGCAGCAGCGTGGTCGACGGTGTCTCGCTGCAGCAGATGGTGACCTATGCGCTGCTCGGCGGCGCGGTGATGGGCGCCACCCGGCCGGAGCGGGTGATCAGCGAGATCGGCCGGTCACTGAAATCGGGCGATATATCGGTCTGGCTGCTGAAGCCCATCTCCTATCCGCTCTATCTCTTCGCCAATGAAAGCGGCTCTTTCTCCTATCGCCTGATGACCCAGGTGATCCCGACCATCGCCATCACAGCGCTGTTCTACGGCATGCTGCCGCCGGCAAGCCTGTTCGATGGGGTGATGTTCGCAGCCTTCTGGGCGCTCTCCTTCATCCTGACCTTCCTTATGTCGGCACTCCTAGGCCTCATCGCCTTCTGGCTGATGACGAGCTTCTCGCTGGATTGGATCCTCGGCGCCCTGCTGCAGCTCTTCTCCGGCCTGCTGGTGCCCTTCTGGTTCTTCCCCGAGCCCTTGGCGACGATCGCCCGCCACCTGCCCTTCGCCTGGGTGGTCTATTATCCCAATGCCGTCTATCTCGGCCGGCTTTCCCCAGCCGAGGTCTGGCTCCATTTCGGCCTCGGCCTGGCCTGGGCGGCCTTGTTCCTGGCCGGCGTCCTCTGGCTGTGGCGCTGCGCCTCCACCCGCATCACCGTGCAGGGAGGCTGACCCATGATCCTGCATCACCTCCGCGTCCTTCCGCTCCTGGTGCGCATGTATGTAAGATCGCAGATGGAATATCGCGGCGCCTTCTGGCTCGATCGCCTCGCCCAGATCCTCTCCTATGGCAGCGTCTTCGCCACCATTAGCATCCTGCTTTCCCGCTTCCAGACGCTCGGCGGCTGGAGCTGGCCGGAACTTGCGCTGCTCTACAGCTTCCAGCTGCTCGCCTATTCGCTGGGCGCGGCGATGAGCTTCACGCAGCTGCGGGATCTCGAGGAGCAGGTGCGCCTCGGCAGTTACGATACGCTGCTGGTCAAACCCTTCAGCCCCTGGGCCTATCTGATCTTTTCCGGCCTCAACATCGGCTATGCCGGCCACGTCATCCTCGCCGTGCCGCTGATGGTCTGGGCCGTACTGTCAGTCGATTTCGCCTGGTCCGTCCCCTCGGCGCTCTTCCTCATCGCAGCCCTTCTCAGCGCCACGCTGCTGACCGCCGCCCTCATCACCATGATCGGCGCGACCGCGCTGATCTGGGTGCGCTCCAACCACCTGTTCTCGATCTTCTTCGGCTTCTGGGAGTTGATGCGCTATCCCCTGAACATCTTCCCCGGCGCCATCCAGCTCACCCTGCTGACCGTGGTGCCGCTGGCGCTTACCAGCTCCGTTCCCGTCGGCGCCCTCCTCGGCAAACCCGTGCCCCTCCTCGGAGACTGGGCAGGCGCTGCAGCGCTGGCGGCCGGCCCGATCTGGGTGCTGCTCGCCATGGCCTATTGGCGCTATGCCAACAGCAGGTATCAGGGCGCGGGTGGGTGACGAATGAAGGGAACGGTGGCATGAAATTGCTGGATTTGCTGAAATCGATGATCGGCGTTCGCAAGCGGCAGGACGAGCCGGATGACGCGCCCAAAGACGGCGCGCCGAGCGAGGCTGCGATGCAATCGGCGGCCCTTCTCACGCTGCAGCAGATGCTCCGCCCCGCCGTCTTCGGCGAAATCGCCGGCGAAAGGCCCGAGAAGGACAACCGGGCGAGGAGCTGGTGGGGCGGAAACTTCCTTGGCGCGGAAGGCGAGACCGTGCCCGTCTGCGAAGCCTCCGGCCGGCCGATGCATCCGCTCCTTCAGATCCGGCTGGATGAACTTGCCCAGGCCCTGCCTGCCTTCTCGGGCATTGCCCTCATCACTATCTGGATGGACCTCGAAGACATCCCGCTTGGCGATGCCGAGAACGGCAGGGGCTTTGCCATCCGCACCTATCCCGAGATCGCCGGCCTCGTGCCGATCGGCCCCGGCTACCGGGAAGTCGACGCACTTCCGACCTTCCCCGTCTTGTGGCGCGCAAGCGCCCCAGAGCAGCCGAGCTGGGACGATATCGCCTTCGAACTTCCAGACAGCGTCGCACGATCCAACAATGCGGAATGGTTCTTCCAAAGCCGCTACGCCACAGAAGCCAACAAGCATCGCCTGACCTGCCCCGTGAAGCTCGGGGGCTGGCCGAGTTGGATTCAAGGCGAAAACTGGCCGACCGACGGCGAGTTCTGCCTTCAGATCGACAGCACCGACAAAGGTCGCTTCTACGTCGGGGATGCGGGATCGGTGTATCTGTTTCAAACGCCCGGCGGCTGGGCCATCAGGTCGGACTTCTATTGACGGATGCTCGTAACGAAGACGCCACCAGCTCCGTCCCCATCGGCGCCCTCCTCGGCAAACCCGTGCCCCTCCTCGGAGACTGGGCAGGCGCCGCAGCGCTGGCGGCCGGCCCGATCTGGGTGCTGATCGCCATGGCCTATTGGCGCTATGCCAACAGCAGGTATCAGGGCGCTGGCGGGTGACGAGTGGGGTTCCGGGGCGCTACACTCGACTCCGAGCCGTTACCACTACGGCCGTCACCATGACCGTGAAAAAGATGCTCGGGATGGAACATTTTCTTCGGGCTGAGTTTTGATCAGCCCCTGCGGATGATAGATTGGCGTAATCCTGTTGATGTGAAACCAAAAAAATGCGCCTGCTTATCGTAGAAGACAATGCCGAGCTCGCCGCCTGGCTGGCCAAGGCCCTCAAGCAGGCACAGTATACTGTTGATATCGCTGCCGACGGCCTCGATGCAGAGCATATGCTCAGTCTTGCCGCCTATGCGGCCGTCATCCTTGATCTCTCCCTGCCCAAACTGGACGGAATGACGGTTCTGAAGCAGCTGCGGCGCAGCGGCAACAAAGTGCCGGTCATGATCCTGACCGCCAACGCCAGCCTCGAGGGCCGCGTGGCTGGCCTTGATGGCGGCGCGGACGACTATCTCGCCAAGCCGTTTGAGATCGCCGAACTTGAGGCAAGGATCCGCGCCTTGATCCGGCGCGGGCACGACGTCGCAGCGCCACAGATTGCCGTCGGCGATCTGGTCCTTGATGGCGGTACAAGGCAATTTTTCCTTCGCGGCGAGCTGTTGCAACTCACGCCGCGCGAGCATGCAGTGCTCGAGCACCTCATCTTCAAGGCAGGTTCGACGGTGACGAAGACGTCGCTTTCGGAAGGTGTTTTTGGTTTTGATGACGTTGCCGACGCAAGCGCGATCGAAATCTATATTCACCGGCTCCGCCGCAAGCTTGAGGGCAGTTCGGTCCAGATAGCAACGCTGCGCGGCCTTGGCTATCTGCTCCGCAATGTTTGAGATTGGCAAGAAACCGCTCGCGGGACGGCTGCTTGGTTCCATCCGGCGGATTCGTCACAGCCTGCGGGCACAACTGGTCGCCTCAGTCGTCCTGACGCTGGCCGTTGCCATTTGCGTCAACCTCTATCTCAGTTTTCGCTCGGCGACTGCCGCCGCCCAACTCGTTTCCGACCACACCTTGCTGGCATCGGCGCGCGTCATTGCCGAAGCTGTTCGCGTCGATGAGAGCGGCACCGTCGAAGTTGATATACCGCCGGCCGCACTCGAGATGTTCGACACCGGCTTTGGTGATGAGGTGTTTTATCGTGTGATCACGCCGTGGGGGAACCTGATCTCCGGTTATGCCGATCTTTCATCGCCTCGGGTGCCGCTGAAGGGCGAAGACCTTACCTTTCGCGATCAAGGCGTTCGTGCCATTGCGCTGGAGCATCCGGTGGTTGGCCTTGGCGGCGACGGAACCATCTCCGTCACCGTGGCCGTCACCCATGGCAGCCAATACGCGATCCGGCGCCAGCTGTGGCTTTCGGATTTCAACAAACAGCTTGTGCTTCTTCTTCTGGCCGGGGTCGTTACCATCGTTGGCTTGCAGCGCGGCCTGTCGCCCGTGCTTCGCCTGCGAGACGCCGTGCGCCAGCGCAGCCGAGACCGGCTCGATCCTTTTCCGCCGGCCATGGTGCAGACCGAACTGCAGCCGCTCGTCCACGCGCTCAACGACCATATGGTGCGCGTGCAGAACCAGATGGCGGCGCAGCGACGTTTCGTCGCCAACGCCGCCCATCAATTGCGAACGCCGCTGACACTGATCTCGACGCAGGCGGCCGTCGCTGCGAGAGAGGCCGACAGTCTGCGACGCGATGAGGCGCTGCAAGCCCTGCAAAAGAGCACGCGACAAGTAACCCGGCTTGCCGGGCAGCTACTGACGCTTTCGAGAGCAGAGCCCGGCAGCCGTCGCCCTCGTGCCGATACGGTCGACCTGGCAGCGGTCGCCCGCTCCGTTCTTGAAAATGCCGCCGAAGAGGCTCTGAGGCGCAATATCGACCTCGGTCTCGACAACGACGACCCGGTTCGCGTGACGGGTGATGCCACCATGCTCGGCGAGATGGTGGTCAACCTCGTCGACAATGCCCTTCGATATACGCCGCCCGGCGGCTCGGTCACCGTTACCGTCCGTTCATCGCGCAAGACCGCGGTCCTGATCGTCGAAGATACAGGCCCTGGCATTCCCGAAGCCGAGCGTAAACACGTATTCGAGCGCTTTTACCGTGTGATGGGCATACAGGCGGAAGGTAGCGGTCTCGGGTTGGCGATCGTGCGCGAAGTGGTCGATGGTGCCGGTGGCTCGGTTGAACTGAGCGATCGCCCGGATGGCGGTTTGCTCGTTGCAGTGACATTGCCGCTCGGCGGAACGGCATAAAAAAGGCCGGGCACAAACACCCGGCCTTCATGCGTTCAAGCAATGTTTGGGAGGATCACTGAACGTCGAGGTGCTGCTGCGGCCGCCATTTGGCAAGCCGGTTCTCGATCAAGGTCATGATCGTCTCTGCGATCAGCGTGAAGATCATCACCAGGATGATTGCGGCAAACATGCCGGCCGCATCGAAGGTGCCCTTGGCGATAGAAATCAGCTGGCCGATGCCAAATCTTGCTCCGACGAATTCCCCGACGATGGCACCGATGATGGCAAAGCCGAAGGAGACATGCAGACTGGCAAAGATCCAGCTCATTGCCGATGGAACGATAACGGTCCGCGTGACCTGCCAGTCCGAGGCGCCGAGAATGCGGGCATTGGCGATCATGTTGCGATCGGCCTCGCGCACACCCTGGAAGGCGTTTGCGAAAACGACGAAAAACACCATGATGAACGCCAGCGCAACCTTCGACGGCAGGCCAAGGCCCATGATCATGATGAAGATCGGCGCCAGCACCACGCGCGGGATCGAGTTGATCGCCTTGATGTAGACGGAAAAGATATCCGAGAGGAACTTGTTGCGGCCAAGAGTGATGCCCACGACAACGCCTGCAATCGATCCGGTGAAAAACCCGATCAACGCCTCTTCCATGGTCACCCACAGATTGTACCAGAGCGAGCCTTCGGACGTGCCGTTGATGGCCCAGTCGTAAAGCCTTTCGACCACCGCGCTCGGGCTTGCATAGAAGAACGGGTCGATCCAAAGCATGTCGGAAGACAATTCCCAGAGGCCAAGGCTTCCGATCAGTATCGCAATCTGCCAGAACAGCACCGTCTGCTTGCGGTGCTTGATCGACTTCAATGCGGCGGCCTCAATTTCGGCATCGGATGTGCCGGCACGAAAGACGACGGATCCCGTCTCCATGGTGACATTTGCCATATCCAGAACCTCCCTCATGCCGCTTCACTGGCGCGGCGATAACTGGTTTCGACCTCATGCCGCAGGTCGTCCCAGATCGTTTTGCAATAGTCTATGAACTGCTGCTCGTAGCGAATTTCCGATACGACGCGCGGCCGCGGCAAGTCGATGGTGTAGACCGATTTCACGGTCGCCGGTCCGGCCGTCAGGACATAGACCTTGTCGGCAAGAGCGACGGCTTCTTCGAGGTCGTGCGTGACAAAAACCACCGATGCCTTGCGTTCGGCCCAAAGCCGCAGCAGCTCCTCGTGCATGACGGTGCGCGTCTGTACGTCGAGCGCCGAGAAGGGCTCGTCCATCAGCAGGATTTCCGGCTCGTTGATAAAGGTCTGCGCCAAGGAAACGCGCTTGCGCATGCCACCGGACAATTGATGGGGATAGTGCTGAGCGAATTTCGAAAGGCCGACCCGGGCAAGCCAGTCTCTGGCCGATTGTTCCGCTTCGCCGCGCGGTCTGCCGCGAAACAACGGGCCGGCCATGACGTTGTCGATGACGTTCTTCCACGGGAAGAGGGCGTCGGTTTGAAAGACGAAGCCGACGCGGGGATCAATCCCGGAAACCGCCCCCCCCATCAGACGGACTTCGCCGGCGCTCGGTCGTGCCAGGCCGGTGACGAGATTGAGCGTCGTCGACTTGCCACATCCGGTGGGACCGACGACGGCGACAAACTCGCCGCGCTCGACGGTCATGTTGAAGTCCCGAAGGGCCGTCAGCGACCTGCCGGTTGGTGATACGAAACGACGGCTCACATTGATCAGTTCGATCGCCGGATCCTGGTTCTTTTGCTTTGCCATGGGATATCCTCGCGCATGCCTGAAGGCGCGCATACGGGCGCTGTTCGAAGGAACGCTTCCGGCAAAGCCGGAAGCGCAGTGCCGAGCTCTACTTGACGTTCTTCACGAATTCCGTGGAGTAGGTTTTCGAAAGATCGATTTGCTTGCCCTTGACGTTCTTGGAGAACTCCGAGAGCACGGCAAGAACGGTCTTCGGACCATCTTCCGGCATGACGCCGTCAGGCGTGAACATGCCCTTGCCCGCGTCGAGCGCCTTGATGTAACCGTCCTTGTCGCCGACATAGAAGTCCTTCGGCATCTTTTCGGCAATCTCGGCGCCGGAATGGGTATTGATGAACTTCAGCGTTTTGACGAAGGCATTGGCAAGCTTCTGGGTTTCCTCCTTATGCGCATCGGCCCAGGCGGACTCCATGTAGAGAGACGCTGCCGGATAGGTGCCGCCAAGCGCCTTTCGGGTCGATTCGACCGTTCGCATATCGACGAGAACAGATGCTTCACCGGTCTTCAGAAGCCGCGAGATCGTCGGCTCCGTGGTCATGCCCGCCTGGATAGCGTCCTGCTGCATGGCAGCGATGAAGGTCTGGCCCGCACCCACCGGTACCGAAGTGAAATCGCCGAGTTTCAGGCCGTTTTTGACCGCCAGATACTGCGTCAGGAAATTGGTCGAGGAACCAAGCCCGGTCACGCCGAGGTTCTTGCCCTTGAAATCAGCCGGCGACTTGATCTCCGGATGTTTGCTGGAGACCAGCTCGACTTCGCCTGGCGCCTGGCTGAACTGGACGACGGATTCGACGAACTTGCCCTTTGCCTGAAGGTCGACGCAGTGGTCATAAAAGCCGACGACAGCCTGGACGGCGCCGGCAAGCAGCTGGTTTTCTGCATCGACACCTGCGGGCTCGTTGAGAAGCTCGACGTCGAGGCCTTCATCCTTGAAATAGCCCAGTGCCTCGGCAAGCTTTGCCGGCAAATAGATCTGCTTTTCGTAGCCGCCGACCATGATGGTAATCTTGTCAGCGGCATTGGCTGCACCTGCGGTCGCCATCGCCGTGCCAGCGATGAAGACGGAAATGGCAGCGGTGTGACGAAGTGCGCGCGTAAAACGCATGAAATTGATCCTCCTGATAACGTTCAGCATCGCCAATAGTCCACGAGGCCCGTGTCTCCTCCACGATGCGAGGGCGATACTAGCAATGCCTAGCTTTCAGTGAGCTTTCAGCCCTCGCAAAAATCGCCTGCGGGCGATGGGGGGTATTTTGGCGCTATGCCAACAGCAGGTATCAGGGTGCCGGCGGGTGACGGAGTGGGGCATCCCGGAACGGATGCCGGCTTCCGCTCGTCGCGCCGGCTCGCTGAAATGAATTTGAACGCTCCCTGCCGTGCAGCCCCCTCATCCGCCTGCCGGCACCTTCTCCCCGCTGGGGAGAAGAGGGATACCGCGATCTTGCCGATCCTCTCTCACCGTCGGAGAGATAGGCTGGGCATCGCCGCGAGTCTCTTCTCCCCTCGGGGAGAAGGTGCCGGCAGGCGGATGAGGGGGCTGCCGGTACGACCTTTCCATTATTGGTCGCCGGTCCGGACTCACCATCACCAGCGTGCCAAAACCAGCCACCCTAGACCTACGGCCGCATTTTTCAATCAGAAGGATGGGACCTTAGTCCAACTAGCCCCAATCGCTGGATGATTTAAGATCGAATCTGTCCTAGTCGGAGGACGCGAGGGAAGCCTGGCATTCGAGTTTGTGCGTTTGCGTAGGCCAGGCTTCCCCCCGCTTCACGGATCATCATCCGCCGGAGCACCCGCCCCGGTGAAGCCGTTCAGCCTTTGCTCTCGTTTTCACCGCCCGCCGACGGATTGTCCTTGCTGGGCCAGGTATATCGAAGCTCTTTCCAGGACTTCTTCCAGCGATATAACCAGGGGCACGCAAATTTCAGCAATTCCTCCTCAGAATCTCGCGGCACTCTTTGCTGCTCATCTTCCACGTGAACTCCAATCCCGCAGCCAAAGACAATCGGCACGCCGCGGCGGTTCACACCATACGACCGGAATGAAAGATCGAGAAGACGATGAGCACCGAGCGGCCTAAAGGCCCCTGCGGCCAAAGGTGGCCGCGTTGCGGCTCGGCAGGCGAGGCGCCGGCGAAGCTTCGATCCGGTCGGAACGCAGCGGAGCGGGCGGCGCGTCGAAGGTGGGATCGGCCGGGACGTGATAGTCGCTCGGCGTCAAGAGCAGGCCGAGGCCATAGGCGATGTTCACGGCCTTTACCAGCTTCGAGATAAGCTCGGTTGTCGCCCCTTCCGGCATCAGCAGCACAACAAGATATGCAATGATGCCGATTGCCAAAGACGCCGTCATCACGATGCGCGGGTCCCAGCCTATGTCGCGTATGCGCGCCGCCTGAGTGCTGAAGCTCATCCAAAGAGACAGCAATGCAGGGATCGCCAGGATAAGAAGCACGGCGCCTGCCCCTATGCCTTGCCTGCTCCCGGGCGCCGGCTTCATGATCCAGAAGCCAAGGACGATGATGCAGCCGAGAACGAGGTGTATCAGCACCGACGCGGCGAAATATTGCCGCCGTGTCAATCGCCCGCGAAACGTGAATAAACTATCCAGCATTTGCAACCCTCCGCTCGAAGCGGCAACACATCACACAACTTCTTCAAACCTTTGAATCAGATCGATAAAATGCAAGACAATCGCTCGGGCCGATCAAACCGCGCGGGTTTCGGAGACACCTCGCCTTAATCAATTCTCAAGAAAAAGGCCGGAAAACAGCCTGCGGTAGTGGAGGTTTTCAATGCCCAGATCGTTGTGGTTCTTCGTTTTCACGGCGGTCGTCTATTACCTCCAGCACATCCCCGGTATCGACGCCGTTCTGATGATTCTTCTGGCATCGATGTGGCCTATCATTGCGATCAATCTAGGTTTTGCCGGCATCGCCATTGAAGCGACCTCCGGCACCATAAGCCGCGCCTGGCTCTGCCTGCCGCTGTTGTATTTCGGCGGCAATCTGGTTCTCGCGGGTATAAGCCACTACCAGCTCTGGCAACTGGAACGGAGGGTGGAGGCGGCCAATACAGTGCAGTCGCTGCCATTCCCGTCGGGCGGCGCCCTGGTCGTCGATAGCACCCAGCCCGGGATCGGGGGACTGCCGGAGGGACTGATCGGCCGATACGATATCCCGGTGGTCTATCAAATATCAGATGCGCCAAAGGGAGCGTTCTCCTGGAAAATAACCGCGGGATCCCTATGCCAGACACGCTATCCGAAGAACGGGGCCGTGTTCGGCTATCTGGAAAACCACAAGCTGATTCATGGGATGTGCACTTATCGCCGCGAGGAGGCCCCGCCGCGCGATGCCGTCAAACTTGCCGCGAGCGCGCCGATAGCGCATGAAAGCTTTTTCCTCCCCTATGAGGAGCAGCGCATCACTATCACCGACGGCAGGGATCGTTCGATAGAGCTGATCTATGCGCAGGCCCGGCCCCTCACTTGGTTTCCCATGCCATTCGGCGGCTGCTTCCGAGGTCCGGGCGATGCAAAATCCGCCTGCATTTTTGAACCCTTGCGCGTGTTCGTAACGCCGGCGATCGGACCGATCGGAAACACGACAGACCTCGTGGCCTCTACCCTGAATCTGACCCCAAGCCGGGCGAGCACCCGCAGGCAGAGGATCGAAGCGGAGGCAATCCCGGCCGTCCTTCGGCCGGCGCTGCCGTTCTAAGCGAAGCGAAACCGGCCAGGCTTTCTCACCCGGCTGATGCGGCGGTAAATACCGCCAGCTGCGCCGCGAAAGCCCGCTGATACGCCGGCCGCGCTTCGCCGCGGGCGAGATAGGCCGAGAGGTTCGGATGTTCCGCCAACAGGTCCGATCCCTTCAGCCGCAGCAGCACCGAGACCATCTCCAGGTCTCCCGCGCTGAAGGCGCCGTCGAGCCAGTCGGCCTCGCCGAGGTGGGCGGAAAGTTGGCGAAGCCGCGTGCGGACGCGGTTTTCGAGGATAGGAAGCCTGAGTTCGTACCAGCTCTCGCCGCGCTCGAAAATCCTGGCCATCTCGCGTTCGACGACGACCGGCTCCATCGTGGTGACGGCGGCAAACATCCATGCGATTGCGCGCGCCCGGCCATTGGCATCCCCAGGCAGCAGGCCCGGATAGCACTCGGCGATATGCAGCACGATCGCCGCGGACTCGAACAGGGCGAGGTCGCCGTCCTCATAGGTCGGAATCTGCCCGAAAGGCTGGAGCGCCAGATGCGCGGGCGTCTTCATCGCCTCGAAGGAGAGAAGACGAACCTCGTATGGCTCGCCCACTTCTTCGAGCGCCCAGCGAACGCGCATGTCGCGCGCAAGCCCCCTGCCGCGATCGGGCGATTTTTCAAAGGCGGTAATGGTGATGGTCATTGTCATTCTCCATAGCTGGTCCCCCTTGAAGACGGCCGGCCAAACGGGATTCCGACATCCAATATAGTCTACTGTCTGAGTTCGCTCGACCTCCTGCCGGCCAACGGTTCGCCAGGGAAAGCATCGGTTAAGCATTCAGGGCCGACTAGGACCATAGACCAGACCGCTTCGGACCATCGCCCGATGTGCGAGTCGCGATCGCGGTCTAACCTCTCTTCTGCTTCAGCGAGTGCGCCCGTGGCTCAGCCCGCCAGCCTCGATTGTCGAGATTTTCATGCTTTGATTTGGAGAAAAACGATGCGGATAGCAATGGTGGCCCCCCTCTTCGCTCTGTCGCTGGCTCTTGCCGCCAGCCCGGCAGCCTTTGTCGGGTTCGACGCGGCCGCGCTGGCTAAGGACGGCGGCAATGGCGGCGGTAACGGTGGCGGCAATGGCGGCGGCAACGGCGGCGGCAATGGTGGCGGCAACGGCGGCGGTCACAGCGAAAACCATGGCGGCGGCAACGGGAACGGAAACGGCAACAGTAACGGCAACCAGGGCAGCGGCTCGAACCATGGCAGCTTCAAATCCGAAGACGGCGAACACGGCAATTCCGGCGAGGCCCACAACAAGTCCGAAAACGGCAAATCCGAAAACGCCAATTCGGGCAAGACAGTCACCAAGGAAAAGAACGTCTCCGCCCAGCTTGCCGGCCTGAATTCGCTCAATCGCAATTACAAGGCGCTGATGCACACCTCTGACCCGCGCATGGCCGCAATCTCGGCCTATGCCAAGGCCTACGCCCAGTACGAGATCGACAACGGGGTCGAGCCTTCGCCCGACGACCCGCTGCTCGGAGACGAGGCGCTCGAAGACGCGCTGGCATCGGCCACGAAGTCAGGCGAAATCAGCCCGGCCGCGCTCGACCGCGCCAAGACCATCCTCGGTGTCGGCGATGCCAATGGCAAGATCGACCAGATCCGCGAATCGCTCGAACATTCCGCCTCGGCAACGACGCAGGAATAGCGGCGCAGCGAAAGCCCTCCCGCGCCTGTGACGGGCGCGGCACCCTCTTGCGCTCCTCGTCCCGAGCGCAAGCCAAGGCCGGAGCCTCGAAGGACATGCCGTAACGCTGCGCCAGGCATCCACCCCAGCGCCGGCACCCTTCGAGGCCCGTGCAAGGGCACGTCAGGATGAGGCGGTGTGCCGTGGTCACCCCCCTCTGCCCTGCCGGGCATCTCCCCCACAAGGGTGGAGATTGGCTGGGCGAGATGGCTTCCCCAAACAATTGAAGCGTTGTGGTTATCGGTGCCCTTTGAGAGGGAGCGATGGTCAAGCTTCTTGCCGATCTCCACCCTTGTGGGGGAGATGCCCGGCAGGGCAGAGGGGGGTAACTCCACGGCAAAACCCTATCCTCATCATCCCAAGCCGACGTCCACCAACCCGACCTCAATTCCCTTTTCGCGGCAAGCCCACCCTGCCCTTCGGCAAAGCCCGCCCATCCTCCAGCAGGCGCAGAAGCACGTTCCTTTTTCTCTGGCGCGGGATGAGATCGATATCGCTGACGAGTTTTGCCCCGCCTTTGCGCCGCTCCAGCGTGATCTTGCGGCTGTGGAAGGCTTCGAGCTCGGCGCGATGCGCGACGCTGACGATGGTGACCTTCGGCAATTCCTCGATCACCGTCGCCATCATCTTGTCCTGGCTCTTTTCGTCGAGCGCCGAGGTCGCCTCGTCGAGCACGATGATATCGGGATTGTGCAGGAGCAGGCGCGCGAAGGCGAGCCGCTGCTTTTCGCCGCCCGACAGGGTCTGGTCCCAGGGCGCCTCTTCCTCGAGCTTGTCGTTCAGATAGTCGAGCCCGACCTTGTCGAGCGCCGCCTTGATCTCCTCCAGCGGCCAGCCGTCGGCGGCATTGGGATAGGCGACTGCGCGGCGAAGTGTGCCGGCGGGGATATAAGGCCGCTGCGGCAGCATGAACAATCGCCGATCGGCGTGGAAATCGACGCTGCCGTGGCCCCAGGGCCAGAGGCCGGCGATGGCGCGCACCAGCGTGCTCTTGCCTGAACCGGATTCACCGGCGACGAGCACCCGCTCGCCGGGTTCGATCTCCACCTGCGTTTCCTTGACCACGGCGGTGCCATCGTCCAGCGACACGGCAAGATCGTTGAGGCTCAGCATCGCCTCGCCCTTCGTTTCGCCATGCTTGATGCGCCCGAGGGCGTCGCTCTGTTCGGCGCGCTCCAGCCCGTCGAGCGACATCATCAGCGACGCCACGCGCCGCGCGCAGGCGTTCCAGTCGGCAAGGCGCGGGTAATTGTCAACAAGCCATCCGAAGGCGTTCTGGACGATGGCGAAGGCGGAGGCCGCCTGCATGACCTCGCCCAGCGTCATGCTGCCATCGAGAAATTTCGGCGCGCAGAGCAGCACCGGCACGACAGGCGCGATCAGCATCGAGCCATGCGACACGAAGGTCGTGCGCATATGCTGGTGAGCAAGCTGCGCCCATTGCTTCAGCACATTGCCGAAGGTCTTGTCGAGGTCGTTGCGCTCCTCCTCCTCGCCGCCGAGAAGGGCGATGCTCTCGCCGTTTTCCCGCACATGCGTCAGCGTATAGCGAAACTCGGCCTCCACCTGGTTCTTGACCTCGGAGACCTGCACGAAACGACGGCCGATGACGGCGATCGTGGTCGAGGTGATGACGGCATAGAGCACCGCCGTGACGACCAGAAAGCCGGGAATGGTGATGGTCGATCCCGCGATCGGCAGGGTCAGGGCGCCGCCGATCGTCCACAGCACCACGATGAAGGTCGAGGCCGACAGGAAGGCGGAGATGACGCCAGCGATGAAATCGACCGGCGATTCCGTCGCAATGCGCAAATCCTCGGAGATGCGCGCCTCCGGGTTCTTGTGATCGCCGCCGATGAGGTTCAGCTGATAATATCGGCCGTTTGCGAGCCAGCGGGCGATCAGCGCCGTTGTCAGCCACTTGCGCCAGCGCCGCTGGATCATCATGCGGACATAGACCTGGATGGTGACGAGGGCCACGCTTCCGAGCACCAGCGGCGGAAACACGGCGCCGAGGAAATAGACGGTGCCGGCGTCGTGCCGCTCGATGGCGTCGAATATCCCGCGGTTCCAGCGGTTGATGCCGTACTGGAAGCCGACATTCATGCCGATCATGACCAGCAGCCCGATCGAGCACGGCCAGGCAAAACCATCGCCGCCGCGCGACCAGTAGCCGCGCGCGCTGATCCAGAACCGCCTCAGCAAATATTTCTTGCGCGCCTGCTCCGCCTCCTCCGGCGTCAGGTCCTTGTCGGGTTCCATGCCTTCCGGCGGCGGCCCGGCCTCGACGGCCGATCCCTTCGCTTGGCGCGACTTCTCGGCACCTTGCGCATCGGCGCCGTCGACCGATTTCGGTTTCAATGTAAAGTCGGTCATGTCACCGACAACGGCTCAGAAATCGAAAGGTTTCATGATGCCGGTCTGGAAGATCGCTTTCGCTGGCTGATCGGGAAAATCAGGTGGTCGCGAGGGATCAATGCATTCATCACCCGCCAGCGCACCCGCCCCGCCCTTCGAGGCCCCTGGCGGGGCACCTCAGGGTGAGGCTCTCTCGAGCCTTGGCGCGACACACTCCAACGATCCTCATCCTTGTACGTTGCCGTTGCGGTATAATGCTCCTGTGCGACGGGGATGCGTGTCATCCTTGGGTTTCGAACTCGGACCTCAGCAAGCATCCCCGTCGCCATGTCTTCGCTCGAACGGTTGACTGGGCTTCGAGCCCGCGTGGCAAGGAGGAGCACCCCATGCATGTCCCGCAAGCTTTCATGGTCGGCATCGATGTCTCGAAGGCCCATCTCGACGTGGCCGTCGAGGGCAAACCCGCCGTCGCTCGCTTCGACAACGATGCGCCGGGCCAGACCGCGCTGGCGACGGCGATAGCCGGCGCCCAACTCGTCGTCGTCGAGGCCACCGGCGGCTACGAGATGGCAATCGTCAGGACGCTGATGGCCGCCGGCATTGCCGTCGCCGTCGTCAATCCCCGCCAGGTCCGCGACTTCGCCAGGGCCAGCGGCCGGCTGGCCAAGACCGACCAGGTCGACGCCCGCGTCATCTGCCACTTCGCCAGAGCGATGCGGCCGGCACAGATCCCCCATATCGACGACAGCCGCATCGCTCTGGCTGCCCTTGTCGCCCGCCGTCGCCAGCTCATCGACATGGCCGTCGCCGAGAAGAACCGCCTCGAACATGCCCCGCAAGCCGTTGCCGCGCTGATCGGCGAGACCATCGCCGCCCTCAAGGCCCAGCTTGCCCGTGTCGATGCCGCCATCGCGCTCGCCATCGATGCCCAACCCGACATTGCCGCACGCCGCGATCTGCTGCTGACCGTGCCCGGTATCGGCGAGGTCAGCGCCGCCGTGCTCATCGCCGAACTGCCCGAACTCGGCGCCATCGACGACAAGAAGCTCGCCGCCCTCGTCGGCGTCGCCCCGATCGCCCACGACAGCGGTACCTGGCGCGGCCAGCGCCATATCGCCGGCGGCCGCGCCACCGTCAGATGCGCCCTCTATATGGCAACCTTGTCGGCCATCCGCTGCAGCCCGGCCATCAAGGCCTTCCACAAAAGACTGCGCGACGCCGGCAAGCCACCCAAGGTCGCCATCGTCGCCGCCATGCGAAAATTCATCATCATGATCAACACAATCCTCAAAAGACAAACGCCATGGAGCGAGCCGCAACAACACGGTTGCTGAGGTGCGTAGGCCGAAGGCCGGAGCCTCGAAGGACACGCGCAACGCTGCCTCTTGCAGCCGCGACAGCAAGAAAATCAGGACCGAAACCGCAAATTCCGCCGCGTCAGCTGGCTGACCGAGGTGGCGCCCATCAGCTTCATGCCGCGCTCGAGCTCGGTGCGCATCGTCTCCAGCGCGCGCTCGACGCCCGGCTGTCCGGCCGCTGCCAGGGGGAAGAGATAGTACCGGCCGAGGCCGACGGCCTTCGCCCCCAGCGACAGGGCTTTGAGAACATGCGTTCCCCGCTGCACGCCGCCATCCATCATCACGTCGATCCGGTCGCCGACGGCATCGACGATCTCGGCGAGCTGATCGAAGGCGCTGCGCGAACCGTCCAGCTGGCGCCCGCCGTGGTTGGAAAGCACGATGCCGGTGCAGCCGATCTCGACCGCGCGCTTGGCGTCTTCCACCGACATGATTCCCTTCAGGCAGAATTGCCCGCCCCAGGCCTGCACCATGTCAGCTACGTCGTTCCACGACATGGAGGGGTCGAGCATTTCGGTGAAATAGCGGCTGATCGACAGCGCGCCGCCGTCCATCTTCACGTGGCTTTCGAGCTGCGGCAGGGCGAAGCGCTCATGCGTCAGCCAGCCGATCGCCCAGGAGGGCTTGATCGCGAATTGCGTCATGCCGGCAAGATTGAGCTTGAACGGAATGGAAAAACCGGTGCGCTTGTCGCGCTCGCGGTTGCCGCCGGTGATGCTGTCCACCGTCAGCATCATCGCCTGCACGCCTGCCGTCTTCGCCCGCGCCATCATTTCGCGGTTCAGCCCGCGATCCTTGTGGAAATAGAACTGATAGACCTGCGGCCCGCTGCTGATCTGCCGAGCCTCTTCCAGGCTGATCGTGCCGAGCGAGGAAACGCCGAACATCGTGCCGTATTTTGCGGCCGCAGCCGCCACCGCCCGCTCCCCCTGATGGTGAAACAGCCGCTGCAGCGCCGTCGGCGAGCAATAGACCGGCATGGCAAGCTTCTGCCCCATGACAGTCACCGACATATCGACATCGGCCACCCCTCTGAGAACATCGGGCACCAGATCGCAATTATCGAAGGCCGCCGTATTGCGCCGATACGTCACCTCGTCATCGGCCGCCCCATCGATATAATCGAAGATCGGCCCGGGAAGACGCTGTTTGGCCATGCGCCGAAAATCGTGGAAATTGTAGCAGTCCTGAAGGCGCATCTTTGCTCGACCCGTTGTTTTTCGGGCCGCAACCTAATTCAAGATTCGAAACCTTGCCAAGTCCGGATCATGCTATTTCCGACCTGTCGGAGAGGATATCGGCCGGTGGCACGTCTGCGCCGCCCTTCGAAGCGCTTCGGCGCGATATCCTCGCCACCTGTCACCGGCGCGGCGCCCCTCCAACGCTCCTCATCGGCCCGAAAGGCGGAGCCTCTAAGGACACGCCACAGCGCCGCGCCCTGCATCGTCGCCTAGAACATATCCCGCCCGTCGCTGCGCGGGTCGCCCTCCACGCGGTGCGGCTCATAGAGCCCTGAGCGGGCTTTGCGCCGCCAGGGCCGGGAGAGATCGCCGGGATTGTCGTCGATATCGGCAAGCGATATCGCGGGCATTCCATCCGCCGGGCATTGCGCCACCCATCGGCCGCCGGGGGCGACGATGCCGGAACAGGCTGGCTGAGCGTCCGATCCGGGATAGGTCAGCATCGAGAAACTGACCCAGTAGCTGTTGGTCGCCGCATGCCCCTGCGCCTCGGCGGCGAAGGACGGCTCGTTGGGCGGCGACCCGCCCGTGGTCGAGAACAGCACGCAGTTGACATCCAGCCGCTCATACTCGGCGAATATCTCCGGATAATGGCACTCCATGCCGAGCGAGCAGCCAAAGCGAATGCCGTCGATTTCGAAGGTGACGGGGATCGAACCCGGCGTATACATGAAGGAGATTTTGGTGTTGGAGAGCAGCCGTTCGTCGTAACGCGTCACCAGCGCGCCGCGAT
This sequence comes from Rhizobium sp. Pop5, assembly GCF_024721175.1. Classification (NCBI taxonomy): domain Bacteria; kingdom Pseudomonadati; phylum Pseudomonadota; class Alphaproteobacteria; order Hyphomicrobiales; family Rhizobiaceae; genus Rhizobium; species Rhizobium sp. Pop5. Next base: position 2,239,001 of record NZ_CP099399.1, read on the forward strand.
CGGAGACGACATAGAGGCTGTTGTGCGGCCGGTGCGGCTCGGTCAGCGGATGCACCGATCCGAACACCACCCACAGTCCGAGCTCGCGCGCGAGGTTGCGCGTCTGATCCAGCTCCTCGCGCAGGGCGGCCCATTCGCACCGGCGCCAATCGGACGGCCCGATCTCCTTTGGGCCGATCGCCGACATGATGCGTTTGTTCGGCGCGCAAGTCGCCCCCTCGGCGAAGTGCACGAGCCGGGCGCCCGCCTCCCGCGCCTGCCACATCAGCCCGCGCATTTCCCGCCCGCTTTCGCGAAGCCCGGCAATATCGCGGGGGTCGTCGTAAGATCTGGTCTGCGCCACAGCCAGTCGCAACCGTTTAAGCTGCGGGCCTTGGTCTTTTGTGAAAGCGCGGCGCATGTGCATGAGAGCGGTCGTGTAAGACTCGCCCGTCTTGGCGGCGCGGGCGCGCACACGGCGTTTGAAGTTTCCGTTTTCGGTCATATCTCGGCCTTTCCAGTCTCGGACGGCATTCCCCGGCAAGCACGCCCTGGACATCAGGACCAAGGTTGACGACCCGAGACGAAAAGTCCCTTTGCCTCCGGTTTCAAGGACCCTGCCGGGGAAGGTCCAAGGAGGTTCGGCGGAAGGTCACGCCAGGCAAAAACATGCCGCCGCGACCTTGATTCGTCAATTGCGGAGACGGCCGACTGGCGCTCCAGAGCAGGCCAGCCCATCGAGGCCGCTTCGCCGCATCCTCCAACGCCCCCGTCCCAGGGCGCAATCCCATCAGCCATTTTCGGCCGAGCCGCGCTGCCCGATCCGCCACGGCGGATCGATGCGGTTCGAGCCGGCGAAATAAAGGATGATGCGGTTGCCGCCGGGGTCGAACAGCTCCGCCTCGCGCCAGAGCCAGCTCTTGTCCTCGGGTCCGCTCGCAAACCGAAGACCGGCTGCGCTGAGGCTGGCGACCGTCTCGTCCAGCGCCTCGCATTCGAAATAGACCGTCGTCCCCCCACCGCCGCTCTCGCCCTGATGCAGGGAAAAGGTGCTGTCGCCGTCGGGACAAACGAAGCGCGCATAGCGAGGACGGGCATCGACGATCGGGCTCAGACCGAGCGCGCAGTAGAAGTTCCAGCCCGCATCGAGATCGGGCATCGTAACGGTCACCTGGTTCAGACGCATGCTCTCTCCTTCCAGCCGATCCGCACGGTTTCGCTAACATCGCATGAATCAAATTCGAAGCGATGCCTTTTACTGCCCGCAAAACTCATGTCAGAATATAAGCGCTCCCACCGGTCCGCCACGATCAGGAAAGCCAGACGCCATGCACAAGTTCACCGTATCCATCACCCGCGAGATCGAGGCCGACACCGCCGAGGAGGCCGCCCTGCTCATGTATCAGGAGCTCGCCAAGGATCCGGTCCCCGACCGCTATACGGTGACCGACGAGGCGAAGGTGACGAGGGAAGTGAAGCTCGATCGGGACAAGGCGGATGAATTCGCGGCCATCGACCACACCGCCGATCCCGGCAACTGGTAAGTGCTGACCATCCACCGCCCCTTGGGCTGCGCACCTCAGCATAAGGAACCTTGGAGGATGCCGCGCGTGACGCCAGATGCTCGATTGGGCGGGCACTTCCTCTCCTCCGTCATTCCTGTGCTTGTCACAGGAATCCAGTCGCCCAAGTCCTTGGGCGCGGAAGACCTCCTCTGCTTGAAGAGTCATTCACGGCGCGGACGCGCCGTGGCTGGCAACTGTATTGTCAGGTCGTCTGAAACATCGTCTTGTCCCTGAGCAAAGCGTTTGCTGTGACGAGGATTTTGCGGGCGATGGCGATGAAGATGACCTTGAGGGGTTTACCCTTTGCCATCATCGTTTGGGCCGTCCTGGCGAAAGGCGACTTCATCCTGTAGGCGACGAGCGCGGCCATGTAGAGCGCGTCGCGCACGCGCTTTCGCCCGCCACGGATATGACGCTGGCCACGCAAGGTGCCGCTGTCGGCATTGAAGGGCGCAAGGCCGGCAAGTGCGGCCATGGCTTTCGGCGAGCGGCCACCGAGTTCCGGCATATGGGCAAGCAGTGTGAAGGCCGTCACCGGTCCGATGCCTGGTATGGAGCGAAGCCTTTTATTCCGCTCGCTCATGTCCTGATCTGCCCGCACGTGTTCATGGCAGGCTTTCTCGATGCGGGCGATCTCGTCGTCGAGCCAGGCGATATGGCTTTCGATGCTGGCATGCTGGCTTTGATCGGCATTGTGAATGCGGACGCGTTCCTGCTGGCGCATGGCCACCAGCTGATCGCGCCGGCCATGCAGGTCGGCCAGATGCCGGTGCAACGGATCGGGCGGCACGTTGACCGGCGGAGAGAGCGTTTGCCCCATATGCGCCAGCAGCCGTGCATCGATCGCATCGGTCTTGGCCAGAAGGCCGAGCGCCTTGGCAAAGTCGCGGGCTCTGGCCGGATTGACCCGGCAATAGGGCCGCTGGGCTTCTTCCAGCGCGACGCACAGCAGTCTGTCGTAACGTCCGGTCGCCTCCAGAACGACAGTGACATCGCGTCCCTCCAGGGTTGCAAGCCAGCCAGCAATGGAAACAGGCGTGTTGTCGATGCGGATATGCTTCTGCGTCTGAGCGTCGAAAAGATCCAGATGCGCCTTGGAGACGTCGCATCCGATGAAAACAGGGTGTACCATGGCAAGCCTCATCCTGTGCTACGAGGTCCGCGGCAACGGCCTCTATCAACTGTTCAGGTTGGGATATCGAAAGCGGGCGGAGGACCAAGAGCCAGCAAACGGTCTCTCACGACCAGGATTCCGACGGCTTTCCGCCCGCAACCCTTCTACCACAGTTCCAATACACAGGATTCCTGTGACAAGCACAGGAATGACGGAGGAGAGGTAGGTGGGCGTCAAAGGACAGGGCTCTTATCATGACCAATACAAGGGGACGTTTCACCAGCTTTCAAAGCATTTCGAGCATCCCGGCTTTGCGCCGCCTCCGAACTGCGGTAGTTGCGAAATCCCGTCCTGCCGCAATGCCGAGGAAAGCACATGACCTCACCTCTCAAAATCGCCGTCGCCGGCGCGAACGGCCGCATGGGCCGCGCCATCCAGTCCTTGCTGGGCGCCGATCCGGGGTTTGCTTTCGTCGGAGGCATCGGGCGCCCCGGCTCCGTGGGCGCGGGGCTGATCGATCGTGCGGCCGCAATCGGCGTGGCGGATGTGATCCTGGATTTCACGACCGGCAGTGCGGCGGCCGAACTCGCCGGGCTTTGTGCGGCGGCCGGCGGGCCGGCTGTGATCATCGGGGCGACCGGTTTCGAGCCGGACGAGCTGGAACGGATCGGTGAGGCCGCCCGCCGCATTCCCATCCTGCGCTCCGGCAATTTCTCCATCGGCCTCAACATGCTGGTCGGCCTCGTCGAGCAAGCCGCGCGCGCCCTTCCCGCTGCGGGCTGGGATATCGAAATCCTCGAAGCCCATCACGCGGGGAAAATCGACGCGCCGTCCGGAACGGCGCTGATGCTGGGTGAAGCCGCTGCCGCCGGCCGCGGGGTCTTGCTCGAATCCGTCGAGCGGCGCGCCCGCGACGGCATCACCGGCGAACGCCCGCCCGGCGAAATCGGCTTTGCGGTGCTGCGCGCCGGCGGCATCGTCGGAGAGCACAGCGTCCTCTTCGCCGCCGCCGAGGAGGTTATCACGCTCTCGCATTCCGCACTCGACCGCGCCATGTTCGCCCGCGGCGCGCTTGCCGCCGCCCGCTGGCTCGCAGGCCGCGCCCCCGGCGAATACAGCATGCAGGATGTGCTGGGTCTGGCGCCGGGAGCCGGCTGACAAGCCGGCTGAAGACAGGGGCTTGAAGCCGGTTCTTGAATCAAATTCTAAAGCGCGTCGCGATCTTTCAGGCTCGAACTGGCAGCGGATCGAACATCCGCTGCCAGAGATGATCCAACGCGTGGCCTGCTTATTTTGCAGGGGCTTTGTAGGCAGATACGATTTTGCCCGCCTTTTCTTGGGCGGCCTTGAATTCCGCACCCGTGTATGCTCGCACGGTTTTGATATTCGTTACAGCTCCCGATGCGCCGACGACAAGAAGTGCGGGGATCAGGTCAACACCGTCGGGGAATTCCGCGACTATCATCCAGTCAGTTTCGCCTGTTGTGACGTAGAAAGAATGCTGTTTCCCGCCTGCTGCTTCCATGATGGCACGGGCCGCCGCTTCCCGGTCCGATGGATCGGCGATCATTCCCTTCGCTGCCGTGGCTGAATAACACCCTGTGATTATGAACAGTGGCATAGGATATCCTCCCTCAACTATTCAAGCAGATCGGGTGATCTGCCGTGTATTCAATATCTCACATCTAGGCGTACGCCGCGATTAGATAAACCGGAGTAAACCCTGCGTGCGTCGTGAAGAAGTCCCGCGCCGCCCCCGTCGAAACATCGACGCCGACGACAAGGATGTCGGCGAAACTGCCGAAAGCCGGGCGCGCCAGCCTTTCTTTCGGCGGCGCGATCCCCCTGCCGCGCATTGATCGAGTGCACACCAGGTGTGAGCGGCGCATCGGATAGTTTCGTTATCGCAAAACCGCCGTACACTTATGCGCGACATGCTCTAGGCAGACGCGCTCACGACATCGAGAACCGCCGAAGCAACGACGACTTCGGTTCCGGCAAGGCCGACGGAGCAGAACAGCGTCATATCCTCGGGCGATCTCCGTCCGCTTGCTCTCCCGGCGATGATTTCGGCGAGATCGGTCATGCGGTGCTCATGGCCGGAGCCGGCAAGGAAAAAGGGCGAGGCGTAGGCGCGCGTCTGTTCCGGCGAATCCGTCGCGATCACGGCTGCGGCATCGGCGATATCGAGGCCAAGCTCGTGTCCGTCGCGCGTTTTCGGCCCGACCGTGTTGATATGAACGCCGGGTTTCAAGTCGGCGGCGTGGATGACCGGGGTTCGGCTCGTCGTCGCCGAGATGACGATGTCGGCGTCGCGAACAGCATCCCGAGCGCTGCCGGCGGGCTCCACCGCCAGCCCGAGCGTGCGCTGCATCTCCTCGGCAAAGGCGACGCGATTTTCCTCGCTGCGGCTATAGACACGGACAAGGTTGAGCTTCCGCACGGCGGCCGCCGCCGCAAGCTGTGTGCGCGCCTGCGCTCCGCTGCCGATGATCCCGACGCTCCTCGCATCCGGCGCGCTGAGATGCCGGATCGCGATGCCACCGATCGCCCCAGTCCTCAAGCTTCCGAGACGCTCGCCGACACAGATGCCTTTCAGCCTGGCTTCGTCGGCCGACCAGACCGCGACGATCTGATCGGCGCCGCCGAACGTCTCATAGACCCGGAACCCTGCCAGCGGCTTGTCACCAAGGACACCGCCGACGGTGAAGACGAGATCGCCCTGGCCCGGAAACGACACATGATGCCTCGGCGGTGAAACCAACCGATTGTCGACCCTGGCGAAAAAAGCCCCCTCCAACGCATCGATCGCGACGGCCATTAGCCCGCTATCGTTGAGATCCTCATCCCTCAGAATTTTCATCACGGCAATCTCCCATTCAGGCGACAGCCTGCAACCCCAACCCGGCTTGAGGTCAAGAGGCCGGACGCCTTCTGCGTGCTGCGAGTATCGGGATTGACGCAAGGAGCGGCGTTGCGCCACGTGCTTCGAGCCTCCGCCCAAAAGGGGCTGCGCGCCCGGGGCGCCCCCCTCTGTCCTGCCGGACATCTCCCCCACAAGGGTGGAGATCGGATGGGCGAGATGTCTTCCCCAAACAACTGGCCGTCACATGCAGCGTAAATTCAGGGCGAGGCATGGCTTCTTGCCGATCTCCCTCCTTGTGGGGGAGATGTCCGGCAGGACAGAGGGGGGTGCCATACGGCAAAACCTCCAAAGGGAAGGAAGAAAGTATCTCGCGCTCAAGAGAGCCTTATCCTGAGACGCCCCGCAGGGGCCTCGAAGGACCAGGCGGGCGCTCGAGGGATGGATGAAGCAGCGCTGACTTCGAGGCTCCGTCCTTCCGGGCTGCCCACCTCAGCATGAGGGGCGTTAGAGAATGCCGTCCACCCGCCGCGCCATCATCACGTCGTCGATCTCCCTGCCCTCTTCCAGAACCCCGCCGGGAATCCTGCCGATCTCGGCAAAACCCTGCCGCTGATAGAAGCGGATCGCCGCCGGGTTTTCCGCGCTGACGAAGAGCTCGAGCTGGCGGATGCCGATATCGCGCGCGTGATCGGATATCGCCTCCAGGAGTCTGACGGCAAGCCCGGTCCCGCGCAGGCTGCTGCGCAGATAGACCATGACGATCGTGGCGCGGTGGGCCATCTTGCTCGACCTCTGCCGAAACAGGCCCATGATGCCGATGGGCTCGCCATCCTGGAACGCGATGAAAACCGGCTCGTTCAGCCGGTTGCGCCACTCCTCGATAGACAGCACCTCCCAGTCCTCGTAGCGACTGGCAAAAGAGGCCGGCTCCGCGCGAAGCGCCTCCAGGCGGATAGTCCGGAAAGCCTCCACCTCGTCTGCGCCGACACGCCTGATCGTCACCCCGCCTGCATCCATCGCCACCTCCCGGGATATAGGAGCTATGTCATTGCAGCAGGCTTCAGCCAATGCAACCCGGAAGCGATGAGTTCGACTTCGGCCTTTTTTGTCCATCACCTTGCGCCATAGATGAGAGCGCGCCCGGGGCACCCCCCTCTGTCCTGCCGGACATCTCCCCCACAAGGGTGGAGATCGGATGGGCGAGATGGCTTCCCCAAACAACTGGCCATCACATGGAGCGTAAATTCAGGGCGAGGCATAGCTTCTTGCCGATCTCCCTCCTTGTGGGGGAGATGTCCGGCAGGACAGAGGGGGGTGCCATACGGCAAAACCTCCAAAGGAAGAAAGTATCCCGGCGCCCAAGCCAACGCCAGCCAAAGGTTGAAGCCTCGAATGCCGGAGGCAGGCGCGCGCCCGGTTACTGCGCCGAGGTTCCGACCCGGCCACCCTTGCGGACGGTCGGTTCATCGGTTGGCCGGAGATCCCATTGATCCGGGCTGACGGCCGGCCGGCCGGATGACCGCTTGTCGGTTACTTCAGGCGCTGACTGACCAGTCGGCATTGGCTGACCAGTCGCCCCAGGCAGCGCCTGGCCGCTCGCCGGTTCGCGGGTCGACCGGACGATCAGCTTGTCCGGCTGAACCGCCGGTTCCAAGGCGGCTTGATCGCCCAGCCTTTCCATATTGAAGGGTGCAACGTGACGGACGACGACAAGAAGAACTGTCCCGATCAGCGAGCACACCAGCGCGTAGAGAACGAAATACTTCAACGCATATCCCTCGCCAATTGACAGAGCAGCCTTGATGGCAGCGCGAATGATATTTTCGCATTATCGAATATACTTTGCAAAAAGGCAATAGAATTCAAGTCACGCCAAGAAATCTCAAAAATGAACAACCGACAATAAGATCATTATTAGAAAGATTTACGAAGCATCTCCCGCAATGCTCGATTTTATCTTGATGATCGCGGTATAGGCGAACAGCACTGGCGGGCGCCGCCGGCCGCTCAGCTCCTGCGGTGCCGTGCCCGGAATTGCCGGGGGCTGCAGCCTTCACGGTCGTGAAAGACGCGCGAGAAATAGAAGGCATCGTCCATGCCGATCATGGCGGCGACGGTTTCGATCTTTTCATCGGTGGTGACGAGAAGTTGCTTGGCGTGGTCCATCCGCGCCCGAAGCTGGAAGGCCTTGGGCGGCAGGCCCGTTTCGGCAACGAATTTCCGCCGCAGCGTGGCGGGCGACATGCCGTGCCGGGCGGCAAAGCCGGCAAGGTCGAGCGGCTGCAGCGCCTGGCTGCGCAAGGTCTCGACAATCTCGCCCATCGCCGCCTCGCTTTCGCGCCGGCCCACAGCACCGCCGGCCAACCTTGCCGCTGAGATCACGATACGGTGCAGCGTCGATGCCGCCGCGGCCTGCCCGAGATTGGTATTGTCGGCGAGATCTGAATGAAGCTGGCCGAAGAGCCGTGCCATCTCCTCGTGGTGGCGCAGCGCCACGACAGGATGGCGCTCGGCAAGGAGCCGCAGCCGCACGAAATCCCGCGTGAACGAGCCCTGGAACAGCGCCCAGCGCTCGTCCCAGCCCGCCTCATCCGGTCCGTAGGAATGCGTGCGGTTCGGAAACAGCCAAAAGAGAGCCGGTCCCGCCACGCGCTGGCGCCCGCCGGCCGCGGTTTCGAGAAACCCCTGCCCGCGCTCCACCAGCACGACGGCGAAGCTCGGCAGCTTCCTCTCCGTCACCGCGTGGCGCGCGTGCTGCCGGCCGCTGCCGGTGACGGCAAGCCCGCCGGCGCTGCCGTGCGGCGAACGATAGAGGGCTTCGGCGTCTTTCATGATGAGCGAAAAGTCCAGCTTGGATTTTCCTCCATGGCATCAACCCCATGCTGTCAGCTAATTGAAGATGGGGGAACTCAAGCGAGGGATGGAGGAAATGTCAATTGCCCTGAACGCCGAGGCCCAAAGGCCCGAGGTTACGCTTGCCGCGCACGGCAGGAAGCTGCCGGCAAAAAGGCTCGGCTGGCTGACGCCGACCGATCCCGCAATCGGCGTCGCAGCCATCCGCGCCCGCTACGAAGAAGACGGCTATGTCTGGCTGAAGGGGCTTCTGCCGCGGGCAGACGTGATCGATTTCCGCGGCTGGGTCTTTTCCCGCCTCGCCGAGACCGGCCTGCTGGAGCCGGGCCACGATTTTTCGCTCGGCATCGCCGCCGCCGAGGGCGTTGACTGGAACCTCGCCAACCGCCGGCTGATGTCGATCGTCCGCTCCGCCGCCTATGAAGGCTTCTGCGCGCAGCCGCGCCTCGTGCACTTCATGGACGCTTTTCTGGGCGGCATCTCCTATCTGCACAAGCGCAAGCTGATGCGCTATGTCCAGCCCGGCACGACGATGGCGACACCCGCCCATTACGACCTGGTCTATCTGCGCGGCGGCACCAGCCGGCTCGTCACCGCCTGGATCCCGATCGGCGACATCCCGGCCGAAATGGGCGGCCTCGTCTATCTCGAAGGCTCGCACGCACTCGGCCGCGGCATGGAGGCCGAATTCCGCGCCCGCAGCGGCGATCTCACCCCGGAGGAGCGCATCAGCGCCTATAACAGCCACATGGCCGAAGGCGGCTGGGTCTCGAAGGATCTTCCCGCCATGGCCGAACGCTTCGACAGGCGCTGGCTCGCCGCCGATTACGAGGCCGGCGACGTCGTGCTCCACTCTCCCTACATGATCCACGCCGCCACCACCAACGAGGACCGCGCCCGCCGCCTGCGCCTCTCCACCGACATCCGCTACCAGAACGTCGACGACGAAATCGACGCCCGCTGGAGCAACCATTGGAGCCTGGGGGATATGTTGTAATAGAAGGCATGCGGCGCGGGAGGGCCAGTGGAGCGGACGCCGCCAAGACAGCGCCGGCGATATCGGCTAGACTGCCCGCGCCGACGGCTTGCTTGGGGCGGCCCCTTCAGGGGCCGGGGGTGTTCGGCATGGGGGATCATATGTCGGCAATCGCATCTCTGTTTCAGGAGGCCGCCCGGCTTGCCGCCGCCTTCCGCCAATCCGCCCCCGCCCGTCATGTGCCCCGTCACGATTATGCCGCCTCCCTTGCAACCTTTGATGAGCCGCTGCCGGCGGCCGGGGCCGATATGGCCGAGGTCATCAGGCAGCTTGCCGAAGGCGCCGAGCCCGGCCTGCATCTGACCACTGGCCCGCGCTTCTTCGGCTGGGTCATCGGCGGCTCGCATCCGGTCGGCGTCGCGGCCGATTTCCTGACCAGCGCCTGGGGCCAGAATGCCGGAAACCACGTCGCCGCCCCGGCGGCGGCCGCCGTCGAAGCCGTCGCGGCGAGATGGCTTCTCGATATATTGAAGCTTCCGGCCGAAAGCTCCGTCGGCTTCGTCACGGGTGCGACGGTCGCAAACTTCACCTGCCTTGCCGCCGCCCGCGGCGAGGTGCTGCGCAAGGCCGGCTGGGATGCCGATGCCAAGGGCCTGTTCGGCGCGCCCGAGATTACCGTGCTGATCGGCGACGACGCCCACACGACCGTCTTCTCCGCGCTGCAATTCTTAGGCCTCGGCCACGATCGCGTGCTGCGCCTGCCGACAGACCGGGTGGGCCGCATCGATCCGGCCGCCCTGCCCGGCGCGCTTGCATCGGTCACCGGCCCTTGCATCGCCGTTCTCCAGGCCGGGCAGATCAATACCGGCGCCTTCGACGATTTTCCCCGCATTATCCCGGCCCTGAAGGAAAACGGCGCCTGGGTCCATGTCGACGGCGCCTTCGGCCTCTGGGCGCAGGCATCGGCGAAATTCAGCCATCTGAGCCGCGGCGTCGAGGCCGCCGACAGCTGGGCGACGGACGGTCACAAATGGCTGCAGACGCCCTATGACTGCGGCTATGCGATCGTGCGCGACGAGCTCGCCCACCGCCGCGCCATGACGATCGCCGCAAGCTACCTGCCGCTTGCCGCCGAAGGCGAGCGCGACCCCTCCCATTACGTGCCGGAGCTTTCCCGGCGCGCCCGGGGCTTTGCCACCTGGGCGATGCTGAAACATCTCGGCCGCGACGGCATCGCCGCCCTCATCGACCAATGCTGCGCCTCCGCCCGGCTGCTCGCCGACCGTCTCGCGCGCGAACCCGGCATCACCATCTTGAACGAGGCCACGCTGAACCAGCTCATCCTCCGCTTCGCCGCCGACCGCCCGGACGATGAAAGCGACGCGATCACCCGCAGGACCATCGAAAAGATCCGCGAGGACGCCGCCCTCTTCGCCGGCGGCGCCAAATGGCGCGGCCGCGACGTCCTGCGCCTCTCCGTCACCAATTTCCAGACGACTGCCGATGAGGCCCGCCTGGCCGCCGACAGCATCATCGCCGCCTTCCGAAGCGTCAGCCGCGGCTGACGTTCTTTCACGCGTGACATCGACCCTTGACACTCCCCCGAGTAAAGCTACCGTCCTCTCTCCAAGATTGAGGGATTTTAGCCCGCGGTCCCTCGCTTCGCTCCACGCTCCAACGGTTTTCCAATGTCACAATACCTGCCGGCAATTGCTGCTCTTCTCGTCCTGATCCCGGCCTTTGCTCACGCCAGCGAGGCGCGCGGAAAGGCCTCTCGCCTCGCAACGGACAACTGCTCGGAAATCGGCAGCATGATGGTGGCGGAGGTGCCGGCCGGCCCGACATATGGAGCCACTCATCTGAAATGCGGCCCGCAACAGGTCCTGAGGCTTGAGCGTCAGACGGGCCGCGATGGGAACAATCCTATCTGGACCTCGGTCGATCAAATCGCCGTTACGATGCCGACGCCTCGCCACGAACTCCTCGGGCCGGGATATTGCTCCTCCAGCCAATTCCCTGACGATGCCACCGTCGTTGCGCTCGGCACGATGGCGGAACAGCCGGACGGCTCCTATGGGTCGGAGAATGTGGTCAAAGCCTGGAGGTTCGATATCAAGCGCGAAAAGATGGTGGCCATATCAGTTGACGGCGTGCTCTGCGCGGTGGACGGGGGCGATTGACGCTCGTCCTCGAGGTCGATCTCGTTTTTACGTCAGATTCTGGGGCATGGGGCGTCATTGCTGCTTCCTTGACGATTTACCGTCCATTACAATCCCTTCCGCACATAGAGGAGTTCCGCCATGAGCGAAGACGCCTTCAACATGTCGATTCGCAAGTTCCTGAAGGAAGTCGGCGTCACGTCGCAGCGCGAGATCGAGGAGACGGTGCGCAAGGGGCAGGTCGGCGGCAAGACGTTGAAGGTCCGCATGACGCTAACGGCGGAAGGCACCGGCCTCAACCACGTGGTGGACGGCGAGATCGAACTTCCGTAGGCCGGGCGAAGCGAGCCCGGCAAGCAGCGCCTCGAACTGGGCATGGCCCAAGAATATCCGGCCAAGTCGAGACAACGTGGGAGCGGAACACCGGTTACAGAAAAAACATAATGCAACGTGGAAGATCAGCTCCACATTCGCCGCAATCTTCACGCTAGCTCGACATAGCGACCGAAGATGGGGGGATTGGATGCGGGGTTATCTATTTGCAGCCTTGCTGAATTTTGGAGTTCTGGTGGCAGCCAGCCCGGCTAGTGCCTGCCCGTGGCTTGAGCCCATGGAGCTCAGCGATGTCTCATATGCCGATGTCGTGGTCGTCGGTCGAGTGGCGAATTACACGCTGATCCTGGACCCCGAGGCGCGGCGGCGACACCAGGAATTGCTCGCCAAGACCAGCGGCAAATTCCATGAAATTCTCAAGAAACAATCGGGCTTTATGAGCGATTATGCGCGCTTCGATATTGTCGTTGAAGAGGTGCTGCGCGGCACGGCACCCGACAGGCTCACGGTGACCTGGGACAATTCATCCTTCGGCGAGCCGAAGGATATGCCCCCAGGCCCTTTCCTGATTGCGCTGCGCAAGGCGGACACACCGCAGCCACCGATGCGAGGTGCGGCCGCCACGATCCTGCCGACCCCGGAGCCCGCTTCCCTGACCGTCCTGCAGGCGCCATGTTCAGGCGCGTTCCTTTTCGAAAGCACGAGCAGCACGGCGGACGAGATCCGGGAGATATTGCAGCCAAGCCCCGAACGAGCGCCATGAGCGCCGGCGCGCGCTTCCCCTCATGACGCCCGGAACCGACGGCTCGGCCCGCCACGGAGGTTTGGAAGGACGTTTTTAACGAGGCTCAACATTTCTAAAAAAGCGCAAGAGAGCGGCCGCAGAGACCCTCTGCATCCGTTTTTTAAAATGTTGACCTCTCTTAGAAACGTCTTTGCCAATCTTAACTGATTGGATTCATTGGAATTCAGCGGCAAGGAGGTTTTTAAGGGGGCGAAATTGGCAGTTTCATCGTCGGACGGCGACGACGGAACTGGCGCGGTAGCGCGACAGCTGGACCCGGTTCGATTGGTTGCCGCCGAAGAGGTAGACGTATTGGCGCCGCTGGTCGAAATGGTCGAACAGGCTGACGTGGAAACGCCTGCCGCTGCGGATCACCACCACGTCGCCGCGCTGGGCGGAACGGGCGAAGACCGGCCTGCCGAACCTGATCCAGGAGCGCGCCATATTCGGATTGTCAGGCGGCTCGCGGAAGGATCGCTTGGCGACATAGGCCAGGAACGCCCCGCACCATGAGGTGCGCCTCGGATTGACGCCGAGGAAGGAGATGGAGCGTTCATGCATGCTTTTGTATCGGGACGCCGTGCTGAACATATCTGCCTCACAGGGCACGGCAAACGCCGTGAGGACGATGACGAGAATAACCCTCATGGTTTCCCACCATTGTTTCCAAGATCGTGATGATCTCAATTGTGACGAAGAATAAAATGCGGCGGGAAACGTAAAGATGAATCATGGCGCGAATGAGAGGCAATTTATCCGGGTATTTTTGCAGGTTAATCTGAAAAAGAACTTGGTGCGCAGGCGGCGCCGGCTCGGCCGCCGATGCCGCCAACATGGCAGGACGGCCTGCATTGCAAGGCTCGAAGCACCACCTCCCGCGCCGCCCGCATTTCCCAAGCCCGATCCCAATACTTTGTCACAAACGGCAATACATTCCCTCGCTCACTCCTGCCTTTTCAAAAGAAGAGCATCGGGCGGCCGATGCACCGAAAAAACACAAAACCCCGCCGCCAGAGAGGTTTGGAAGGACGTTTTTAACGAGACCCAACATTTTCAAAAAAGCACTGAAAACCGGCCGCGAAGGCCACTCTCCATCCATTTTTTTAAATGTTGACCTCTCTTACAAACGTCTTTGCCAATCTTAAACCATTGGATTCATTGGAATTCAGTGGCAAGGAGGTTTTTAAGGAAGGGTTTTTGGAGATTTTTCCGTATGGCCGGAGACAACGAAAAACGCATCGCAAATCCGCATCCGGCATGAAACCGGACGCGACATTTCTGCGTACTTGCCTTCAACGGCAACACAGGCAGCAAGGGATGCTGGCATGATCTGGAAGGAAAGCGTCGCCCCTCTCGCCGGACACGCCGCCGAACAGGGGCTGGCCAGACTGATGATGCGGCTGCCCGCCACGCGGGCGACGATCAGGGCAACCGCGGCGAGCGATCCGGATCTTTACGAATTGTGCGGCGCCTATGGGGAAGCCTGCGCCGTGCTCGATCGCATGCGCAGGGATCTCGCGGCAGATCCCGCGATCGTCACCGAATACGAGATCATCTGCGAGGAAATCGAAGCCGAGGTCATGCAGGCCCTGCTCGGCGACCGATAGGAAAGCCTCTAATGCAAGAGGCCGTCCGGATGGCCGGGGACGCCAGCCGCATCCGCCTCGCCATGATGGGACACCACATCGGCGATCTCAAGAAGATGGGACTCGCCGATACCTCCCCTGTCCGCGAAGAGATCGGTGAAATCGGCGGCCGCGTCGTGATCGCCGCCCTTGGGCGTCGGTTCGTGCCTGTCGAAGACGCCGTGACCGAAATGGCGAAGCTGCAGGGTTTCGCCGGATACGCTGTCGTCAAAAAGGTTGGCGTGACCGGCCTTGTCAAGCGCGACCTTGTCTTTCACGCCGTCATGGCCTGTAGTCGTCAGGTCGGCGGTGACGTGCACCGTCTCCCCGGCGGCCTGGACATCAAGGCTCGCCAGCCGAAGCCCGGTATCTTCAAAGGTCGTATTGTTGCTGACGGGGAAAGTGCCGGCGGCGATGATGGCAGGCGATATGCTGTAGGGCGTCACGTCGCTGGCGATGGCATTGTCGTGGAAGGCGCCGGAGGCGGGCCTGTCGACCTTCAGGGCGGCCTGCGTCAGGTCGTCGAAGGTGTTGTTGTGCACGTCGATGTTTTCCCTGACGTAGCTGGTGGTGCCGGCCGAACTGACCGCCACGCCCCAGGCGCCGTCATGGATGTAATTGCCTGAGATGTCGTAGTTGCGCGTATCGCCGGAGTCGCCGAGACCGATGGCATAGGACCAGCTGTAGCCGCCATATCCCGATATGTCGTTGTCGTGGATGGCGATATTGGTGCCGGCCTGCGCGCTGATGCCGAAGCCGCCGCCGATGATGGTGTTGCCCTCGACCGTGGCGTCGACCGGCCGGATGATCGTCAGCACGCCCTTCGGCGTGACCGCGCCCGTCTGGTCGAGAAGATTGCCGCTGACGAGGATGTTGCTGCTGTCGTTTATCTGGACGGCATCGGCCGTCGTGCCATGAGCATTGGTGACGGTGTTGTTGAGCAGGGTGACGCCGTTGATCTTCTCGATCCACACGCCGTCGCCGTTGACGTCGTTGATCGTCGTGTTTTCGATGGTGATGTTGGAGCCGGTCCTGAAGGTGACGGAACCGCTCCTCGACAATCCGGTGTGATCGATCTCGACATTGCGCACCGTCCAGTTCGAAACCGTGCCGCCGTAGATCGCCGCGCCCTCCGTATCGGAAATCTTGATGTTCTCGATCACAATGTTCGAGGCATAGAGGCTGTGAATGCCGTCGCCGGGGCTATGGATCACGGGCGCGTCGCCGATCCCGTAGCTGCCGATGGTGATCGGGGCGCTGACCGTGCCGGAATATTTGATATCGAACTGCTCGTTGAACACGCTTCCGGCGGCCAAAAGCACGCTGTCGCCCGGCTGCAGCTTCAGGGCTTCCACCGCGGAGAAGCTCGCAAAAGGCGCGTCTTCGCTGGTTCCGGCATTGGTGTTGGCGCCCGTCGCTGAATTCACATAGTAGATCGTCATATCGCCATGTTCTCGCATTGTCGCGCAGCCGTGCTATCGGCTGCGAGGGATGAATCGGATGCGGCCGGGAGTTGAAGACCGAGGACGGCCTTCGCCGCAGGCCCGTAAGCCTGCTTTTGGTCCCGAGGTGCGCCTGGCGGAGCGGCACCCCCAAACTACAACTTACAAGAAAATAATCTACCAAACAACGACCGGAAGGTGAACGAACGGTAGCGTACGTTCCGCGACAAAGGAGCGCCGGAGATGGTATTGACTATGGTTTTGCCTGTTTTCCCTCTGTCTCTGAAGCCGTTATGGCTCATCTTGAGACAACGACATGTCTCTTGAGCAAAGGTGCGGAGGAGACTTTGTCGACAAGCTGTGAAATCCCGGAGATTTCCGGGATCTCTCTTTAATTTCAGCTCCGCGCCCTCAGCTTAGAAAGCCATCCTTATGGATGAAGACGGTCAGCGTGTCCGTGTCGCTGTGATGCGTGTTCCCGTTGTCGACCCCGTAGCTGAAGTTCTCGCTCACATGGCCGTCATGGTGGGGCAGCTTCGCCTCGTCGAGCGTGTAGGCATAGTTGCCGTCCCTGTCGACTTGGATCTCGCCGTATTTGCCGGCGAGCGTCAGGCCGTGCTTGCCGACGGCCTCATCCCCGAAGCGGCGAAGCACGAGGGTGTCACTATCAGGGCTGTCATTGTCGAGAAGATTGCCGCGATGGGCAGCGCCCGTCTCGGTGATGATCTTCAGATTGTCGTGGACGGCCGAGACCGCCGGGTCCGCTACGGCCTCTGTCGTTGCGGCGGCCGTGGCATCGGTAGCCGCAAGCGTCGTCGCCCCGACATTGGCGACAATATGGTTGTTGCTGACGGGAAAGGTATGCGCGTCCTGGATAGCCGGCGATATGCTGGTGGCGGTCGTGCCGGTCTCGATCGTATTGTCGTGGAAGGAGCCGGATGCCGGCCTGTCGACCTTCAGCGCCGCCCCCGACAGGTCGTCGAAAGTGTTGTTGTGGACGTTGATGTTTGCGCGCACATAATCCGGGCTGCCGATCGGGGCGGTGACGACAACGCCCCATGCGCCGTCATGAATATGGTTGCCCGAGATGCCGTAGTCCTTCGCATTGCCCATCTCGCCGAGAGCGACGGCAAACGACCAGCTGTGGCCCTTGAATCCCGATATGTCGTTGTCGCGGATGGTGACGGTCTTGCCCGCCTGCGCGCTGATGCCGAAGCCGCCGCCGGTCAGCACATTGTCCTCGATCACGGCATTGACAGGCCGGATGAGCGTCAGCACGCCCTTGGGACTGGTGGCGCCCGTCTGGTCGAGATGATTGCCGCTGATCAGGATATTGCTGCTGTCGTTCATCTGCACGCCATCGGCGACGCTACCGTGGCTGTTGGTGACGGTGTTGTTGAGAAATTTGACGCCGTTGACCTTTTCGATCCAGACGCCATCGCCGTTGACATTGGATATTTTGCTGTTTTCGATGGTGATGTTCTCACCGGTCCGGAAGGTGACGGAGCCGGATTTACCCGACAGTCCCGCCTTGTCGACCTCGACGTTGCGCACTGTCCAGTTCGATACGTTGCCGCCATAGATGGCCGCACCGCCGGCGCTCGCTATCTTGATGTTTTCGATGACGATATTCGTGGCGTAAAGGCTGTGAATGCCGTCAGCGCCGCTGTGGATGACGGGTGCGGCCCCCGTGCCGTAACTGCCGAACTTGATCGGTGCGCTTCCGCTGCCGGAATATTTGATATCGAGCTGCTCGTTGAACACGCTTCCTCTGGCAAGGAGCACGCTGTCGCCCGGTTTCAGCTGCAAGGATTCCACTTTGGACAAAGTCGCAAAAGCCGATGTCTGGCCCGTTCCGCTGTTGCGGTCGGAGCCCGTCGATGAGTTCACATAGTAGATTGTCATATCGCCAATGTTGCCCTGTTCGTCGGATCGCTACGTCGCCACGGGAATCGACCGGGTCGGCCGATCGGCGGCGCGGGCAACCGGCCATGGCAACAAGGCGAGAAGATGTTGGCAATGGGGCAGTGGGCCGTTTACGGGCATTCTTCCACAATCAGCGGCGGCGAGGTCCGTAAGGTGCCGGAAAGCTGCAACTTGGGCCGGGAAAACATCGACTCCGAGGCGAATAAATCGAGCAATCCCGGGCGGGGCACGTACCTCGACTGGTTGTACGGCAGGTGATTCGGCACTTCGCTGACGCTTTGTGCTTCGCTCCTATCGTCGCTCCCCCCTCATCTGCCTGCCGGCATCTTCTCCCCGCCGGGGAGAAGGGGAATCGTGGCGGCGTCTCACTCCACTTGAAACCTCCACGGCAGAAATGGCCGTCGTGCGGCGCACTCCCCCTTCGCCCCCAGCGGGGAGAAGATGCCCGTCAGGGCAGATGAGGGGGGTGAGGAGTGCCAGCGACGCACGCCTTGAGCGGCAAGCGAAAGGCATCGCCTCCACACTCTCCAAGACGCGAACCCTATCCCCTCGCCCGCAACGCCGCGCTCAGCGGCAGCCGCGCCGCCGCCATCGCCGGCAGGGCGCCGCCGATCACCCCGACCGCCAGCCCCAGCAGCCCGGCGGTCAAAATCACATCAGGCGTCACGACAAGCTGAAACGCCATCCTCGTATTGTTCGCCCCCATCGTGCTCGCCTGCCAGCCATCGAAAGCCAGGTGCGATCCCACCACGCCGAGAGCCGCGCCCGCCGCCGACAAGAGCACCGCCTCCACCCAGGTCGCAGCAAAGGCGGGCAGACGCGCAAAGCCCAGGAGCCTGAGCGTGGCGATCTCCACAGCGCGGTCGGAGACCGAACTCATCATCGTATTCAGCGCGCCGGCCGTGGCACCCACGGCCATCAGAAGTGCGATCGGCCAGCCGAACAGGCGGATCAGGCTCTCGGTGCGCTCGGCCTGCGCCGCATAGAGATCAGCCTCGGAGACAGCCGTGAGCGGCGGACCGGTGAGGCCGGAAAGACGCACGCGAAGCGCCGCCAGTCCGCCAGCACCATCGAGCCGCACCCGCAGGCTCTGCATCTGTCCCTGCCGGTCGAAGGCCGATTGCACGGCTTCGAGATCGGCCCAGATCTCGGATTCGAAGGCGCTGCCGCCCGAGGTGAAATGCCCGGCGACCAGCCAGTCGACCGCGCCGAGCCGCACTTTCTCGCCGACCGCAAAGCCCGGGAAAGCGTCAGCGATGCGGGCGCCGACGACGATCTCGCGCGCGCCAGGTGCAAAGAGCCGCCCTTCGGAAATGACCGCGCGTGCGCGCAGGCCAGGCCCGGCCGGGTCCATGCCCCTCAGCGACAGCGTCTGATCGGCGCCGTCGCCTCCTCTTATATCGACGGGTACGACGATCTCGCGCGACAGCGCCAGCCCGCCTGCCCCATCATGCGCAACCCCCGTCTCGCCGCTCATGGCAGCCAGGCTGCGGATCGCCTCGGCAGGCACATCCGAGCCGGTCTCCTGGCTGGTGCCGCCGCCGAGAATGACCGCGATATCGGGAGAGCCGGCTCCGGCGAGCGCTGCCTCGAAGCCGCGTGCCATGGCGAGAAAGCCCGTAAGAACCGCTACGACGAGGGCGACGGAGAGCGCCATCGACAGCGAGATCCAAAGCCGCCGCGGCAGGCTGCCAAGATTGACTCTGATCATGAGAAAACTCTGCTTGAGCACTGATGACATTGGATTATCTCGCTCTGAAAGCATGGACGATGGGCAGGCGCATGGCTGTGAAAGCGGGCAGAAGCCCCGTCAGCAGCCCGAGCCCGCCGATGATGGCGGCGGATTTCACGAGCACGGCCGCGCCGAAGACGAGGCCGAACTCCGGCCCGATCAGCAGCGTCGCAAGCTTGGCGAGGATGAGCCCGCCCGCGCCGCCGACGGCGAAGATGAACAGCGTCTCGCCGAGGATGAGCGCCACGATCCTCCCGCTGCTAAAGCCAAGCACCTTCATGACGCCGATTTCGAAGCGGCGCTCCCTCACGGCAAACAGCATTGTGTTCACCGATATCATCAGGATGGTCACGAAGGCGGCGGCAACGACGAGGCCGACGATCAGGCCGACATCGGCATATTGCCGGAGAAAAGCTTCGAGGAACTGCTTTTCCGATTGCGTCCGGGTCTGCGCAGCCGAATTGGCAAACAGCGCATCGATCCGCGCCGCGAGTTCGCCCGATGAGACACCGTCACGCGGGCGCACCACGAAGGCATCGACCGTATCCTTGTCGCGGGCGCGCGCGGCATTGATCGCATCGTACCGCCCAATCATGAAATAGGTATCGGTGCCGGCATCGGCGCCTTCGAAAATCCCGGCGATCGTGAAGCTCCAGGTCCGGCTGCCGTCCGCCTTCATCAGCTGGCTGGCGACGGCGATACGCTGGCCCACCGCCCAGCCCTGCGCCTGCGCCAACGCCCGGCCGACCAGCACCCGGTCGCCGCCCTCTTCGAGCGCCGCGATCAGCTCCGGCGTCAGCCCCAGCGCCTCGCCATTGGCGGCGGCAATCATCCCGGGATCGGTGGCGCTGACGGCAACCACATTCTTCTCGGTCTCGACGAAGCCGCGCATGCGCGTGGTATAGGCGACAGCGGCGACATCGCCCTCGGCGGCGATCCGGCTGAGATAGGCAAGCGGCAGCGGCAGCCCCCGGCCCGCTCTGTTGAAGACGCCGAGCAAGCTGTCGCTTGCGCCCGCCGCCCCTTGGCTGCCGGCCATGAAGCTCGCCGTCAGCCCGTAGATCAGAAAGGCGACGCCGACCGAAAACATCAGCAGCACGGCGCGCAGCCGCTTGC
The DNA here is from genome assembly GCF_024721175.1 of Rhizobium sp. Pop5. Lineage (NCBI taxonomy): Bacteria > Pseudomonadati > Pseudomonadota > Alphaproteobacteria > Hyphomicrobiales > Rhizobiaceae > Rhizobium > Rhizobium sp. Pop5. The sequence goes on from NZ_CP099399.1 coordinate 2,259,471, forward strand.
GCCAGGCATTGCGGCGCATGAGCTCGAAAAAACTCATCGGCCGGCCCCTTCGGTGAATTCGCCCTTGTTGAGAGTGAGCGTGCGCCGGGCAAAGGCTGCCGCTTCCGGATCATGCGTGACCATGATGACGGTCTTGCCGAGCTCCCGGTTGAGGAAATCAAGCATGTCGAGAATATCGTTAGCCGACTTCCGGTCGAGATCGCCGGTCGGCTCGTCGCAGAGAATGAGGTCGGGATCGGCGACGATGGCGCGGGCAATGCCGACGCGCTGCTGCTGCCCGCCCGACATGTTGGACGGAAACTGCCGCTGCCGCCCGGCAAGCCCGACGAGCTCCATGACCGTGTCGACCCGCGCCAGCCTCTCCTTGCGCCCAAGCGGCTTCAGGAGCAGCGGCAGCTCGATATTCTCAGCCGCATTCAGCATCGGCAGCAGATTGTAGAACTGGAAGACGATCCCCATGCTATGCGCCCGCCAGGCCGCCCTCGCCGCCTCGCCCATCTGCTCGAGATGACTGCGCCCGATCCGGATCTGCCCCGCATCCGGCCTGTCGATGCCGCCCAGCATATTGAGCAGCGTCGATTTCCCCGATCCCGACGGCCCCATGACCGCCACGAAATCCCCGCGCGGAATGGAAAGATCGAGCCCCGAAAAGATCGGTATGGTCTCCCCGCCGATGCTGAAGGACTTCTTGACGCCCGCAAGGGCGATGTAGGGTTCTGTGGTATCGGTCATCGCTCTGCTCCTTGATGGTTGGTTATTGACGCTTGGGTCGGCGCCTGCCTCCCCTTCTCCCCAGCGGGCATCCGAAGGGTCGCCTCGCAGATTATCCTGAGGTACGGAGGCCAACGGCCGGAGCCTCGAAAGACGCCGGCGGGTGATCCTCCCCCACCACCAACCGAATCCGCGCCGCCATCGCAGGCCGCATGCCGGAAGGCGGCAAAGTGAGCCTCAGGCGCAGCGTCACCGTCCCCTTCTCCCTTGAGATAACAGGCGCGATCTTCGCCACCTCCACCGCGAAAGGCCTCTCGGGAAAACCGTCGAGAACCGCCTCGCCTTCGAGGCCCGGCCGCAGCAGCGCCATGTTGGCCTCCGCCACATCCGCATCGATCACCAGGCCCGCCATATCGGCAATGACGAGCAGGCTCTCATTCTCCCGCACGCTGTCCTCACGCGAAAGCACCGTGTCGCCGGCATGCGCGTCGAGCCGCGTGACCGTGCCGGAGATCGGCGCCCGCACGGTCAGCGCCTCGACCCGCTCACGCGCTTTGTCGATATCGAGCCGCGCCTTTTCCAAATCCTGCCTTGCCTGCTCCGCCGCGTTGTCGGCAGCATCGAAGGCCGTCTTCGCCGCTTCCAGCGCCTCGGCCGGCATGGCGTCGCGCCCGGCCAAGCGCTCGGCCCGCTCTCGCGATGACCGCGCCTGAGCAAGCGCAATCTCCCTCGCCTCCAGCGCCAGCGCCGCCGCCCGCCCCGATATCTCCGCGCCGCGACGCGCAAAACGCGCCCCGGCATCATCGAGCCGCACCAGCACCTGCCCGGCCACGACCCGATCGCCGGCCTCGACCTCGACGCCGACGATCCGCCCCTCATATTTGGAAAAGACGGTCGCGATACCAGGCGCGACGACATAACCGGAACCGGTGATCTCCCGGCTCGGCGCGGCCGCGCCTGGGATCAATGGAGTCGTGCTCCGGGTGGACGCAGCCGCCGCCCCGTCGTCCGGCAAAGCCCCTCCGGCTGTCGCCGCCTCACCCGCCGATATCGCAGCATCATCGCCCACAAGCCTTGCAAACGCCGCCTCGATCCGCGCCGGCATGTCAGCCCAATAAACAAGGGCAACCGCCACCGAGGCCGCCGCCGCAAGCGCCAGCATCTGAGGCCTCCCCCACCGCCGGGCTCTGCGCTCCGGCGGCTTCCTCTTGAAAGCCGCGGGCTCGATCGAAAGCGATCTCAGCTTGGCGGCAATGTCTCGTTCATGTTCCGATGTCGTGTTCATGCCGCCAGCATGGCCGCCGCCCGGAAAATCGCGACCTCGAACATGTTTCAGGCGGTCCTCGATCGCGATTGAGGACGGAGTGGCGGACTCGCCCCGGCTGGATTTTCCGCCGGTGTGCTTGACACCCCCCTCTGCCCTGCCGGGCATCTCCCCCACAGGTGGGGAGATCGGCTGGGCGCGACGGCTTCCCCAAACAACTCAGGCACTGTGATTGTCGATGCCGTCAGAGAGGGAGCGATGGTCCAACCTCTTGCCGATCTCCACCCTTGTGGGGGAGATGGCCGGCAGGCCAGAGGGGGGTGCCACACGGCACGCCCTCTCCTGCGCTCGCAGGAGTGAGAGATGAGAGGTGGGTGCCCCGACAACAATCGATAGCGAAGTCCTTAGCCTCGAAGGACAAGGGTTTCCATCACCCCTCACCCCTTCCGCTGCCGCCAGGAAACCGGCGTCATGTCCGTCACCCGCCGAAATTCCCTATTGAAGTTCGACTTCGTCTGGAAGCCGACCTCGAACATTACCTCGGTCACCGATTTCTCCGTGCCGGAAAGCAGCCGGCAGGCTTCGCCGATCCTGTAGTCGTTCACATATTGCGAGACGTTCCTGTCCATCGCCCGGTTGATCGCCGCGGAGATCTGGCGGGCGGGGATGCCGGCTTTGCGGGCGAGCCGGTCGAGATTGAGATTGGCGTCGCGATAGAGCTTCCGCGTCTCCATCAGCGCGTCGATCGTGGCGATCGTCTCCTTGTCCTCGCTCGTTTCGGGGCGCGGCGCGGTCTCCGGCGTCTCGGCCGGCGGCCGGCTTCGGCTGGCGGCGGCGGCCGCAATGCCGAGGATGATGAGGCCGACGAGATTTCCGGTGCTGATCAGCATCAGGGCGCGGTCGTTGTGCGCCGAGATGAAATCGAGAAAGACGAAGGTATCGAAGGCGGCCGACAGACACAGTGCGGCGGCCGTGAAGATGATCGCCCGATAGGCGGGCACCGCCCCTTCGAAGGGCGCAAGCCGCAGCGCGTCGGCGCCAGGACGCATCAGAAGCAGGATGGCGCCGGTATAGCCGACGAAGACGAGCACCAGCGCAATGTCGACCGCGTCCCGCCAGAACGCCACGAGCAGCAGGATGAGGACGGCGGGCATGGCATGCAGCGCAATCCGGGCCGCAAGCGGCCGCCGGCTCGTCTTCACCAGCCTGGAAACCCCGGCATAGGCAAGCGGCGGCACGATCGCCGCAATGACGGGCGCGACCATGCCGACGGCCTGCACCCCGTAACCCCAGCGCAGGCTGACGAGAACGGATTGCAGCGCCGAAAGCAGGATGAGCGCCAGAAACGGCCGGTTCGGCGCCGCCTCCTCGTCGCGCCTGAGAACGGCGACGAAAAGGATCATGAGCAGGAGGGCGATGACCAGGGGAAGCGGAATGAAGATCATGGGGCTCTGAGATCGGAATGGCGAACGCTTCGATCATCGCCGAGATCGCAGGCGGGCGCGACCTCCATCATGTTTTAGAACGTGTTTTCGGCAGGGATTTTTCGGCGCAGGGCTGCCGCCTCTTCTCCTGCGGCTGGTTGCAATCTCCTCCTTCGTGATATAAATGTGATTTACGCAACACAAGACAACGGGCAACACCATGAACCTCACCACCGCCCTCGCCCGCGATGCCGCCGTCACGGAAGCGCTCCGTGCCGTCGATGAGGCGATCGGCGATGAGCCCCCGGGCGAGCAGGCCTTCCGGATCATCGCCGCCATCAAGGCCTTGCGCCCCGACCGTTCGCCCGAGGTAGCCGAACTGGAGCGCGTCGATTACCTGGAGACGGCGCAGAGGAGCGCTCGCGCCGCCTGGAACAGCCAATATGCCGCCGGCAGCCTCGGGCCGGAATGCGATGCCGTCGCCGGCATCGATACGCCGATCGGCCGGCTGAAGGCAGTGACCTGGCGGCGCCCGTGGCGCAACGGCAGGATCGCCTGGGCCAGCGAATATTACCTCGACGACGCCCCCGTCAGCATCGCCGAAATCCGCGCCGCCGGCCTGGCGCAGCGGCCGACGACGCGCAATAGGAGGAGGGGCTGAGAGCAGCTGTGACTGCCTTTCGCGGGCGTTCGTCGCTCGCACCTGATAAAGCGAACGGCAATTGAAGGTGTGCCGTGTAGCCCCCTCATCTGCCTGCCGGCATCTTCTCCCCGAGGGGAGAAGCGGAATCGCGGCGGCCGCTCGCCTCCCTTGTAACCTCAGCTCGGGAATGAAGGCCGTGCGGCTTACCCCCTTCTCCCCAGCGGGGAGAAGATGCCGGCAGGCAGATGAGGGGGCCACACGGCACGTCCTCCATTGTCTCCCGCTTCGCGCTCAGCGCAAGCGAAGGGCAAGCAAACAGCACAACGAGCTATCCTTCCCCAAACGACACAGAGACGACCTCTCCGCGGCAACCTCAAGGCAGGTGAATTCTCCATCCATACGTTGCGATTATAACATCACAACTATCGAGACGACAAAATCCTGTCATCAACACCACCCTCAACACCGGGGAGCCCCACAATGCGCGGACAGGTCTCGCTTTTCACCGATAACACCGCCTTCAAGGCCAGCGTCTCCGGCGGCAGCGGCAAGGGCTATTTGTCGCTCGACATGGAGGCCGACGGTGTCATGGTCGTCATCTTCGCGCCGGCCGGGCGCCGCCGGGGGCTGGATCGCATCGCCGCCGTCATGAACGAGGAGTTCAACCGGCCGCTTGACGACGATGAGGAACTCGAGGCCGAACTTGCCGCAGGCATCGAAGCCCTCGGCTTCTAGCCCATGTTCGAAATCACTTTCACGCTGACGCGCGGCGACGAAGAGATCGAGCTCCTGATCGAATATTCTCTCACCCCCTACCATCCCGGCAATCGCCACGCGCGCCCCGAATTCTGCGCCCCACCCTCCGGCGGCGAGGTCGAGCACCTCACCGCCTTCCTCGACGGCGCGCCGCTCGACTTGACCGATGCCGAATACCACCTGATCGAGCGCCATATCGAGGAAACCCACGACCTCTGGGAAGCAGGCTGAGCGCGCCCGACGCTTCAGCCGTTGCCTATCGATATCCACATTGATTAAAACTCGGTCCTCGACTGACTTCGCAATGGCTCGGCAGATCATCTCATGGGTTACGATCTTCACATCACCCGCAAGACAAATTGGTTCGATCCGTCTCCGGCGATCACCCTCCACGATTGGCTGGACTATGCGGCTGGCGACCCCGAAATGCAGCACGAGGGGTATGCCGAGACGCGTGCCGGCGACGGAAATGTCGTGCGCGTGGAGCGGGCTGGGATCTGCATGTGGAAAGCTTATTCCGGCGGGGAAAATCGGCAAGGCACGGCATGGCTGACCTGGAGCAAAGGCAACATCGTCGCCAAGAATCCCGATCAGGAAACGCGCCGGAAAATGTGGCTCATTGCGCAGGCGTTTGATGCCAAGGTGCAGGGAGACGAAGGAGAATGTTACGATCAGGACGGCGAGACCATCGCGGAGCCGACCGTTACGACAGAACCCACCCCCTCTATGCCGGCAGATCAGAAACGTCCATGGTGGAAATTCTGGTAGATCGGCGGCGACAAATCGTCTTTATCTCGCCAGCGGCAATACCCGATCGCCCGCAACCAACCCACGACCGGCCGCCGCAGCGGCATGCAGGCCGAGAAGCCCGATAGCCGCGAGTGCGTTGACCAGCAGAACCCCGGCCACGACGGACGGCGAAAATGCGCCCTCGCCCGATGGCAGCACTGACGTTGCGGCAAAGAGCACGCCTTCATAGCTGACGAAGCCGGCGAGGAAGGCGCCGGCGAGCGTCACCGGCAGATCGGCGGAGAGGCGCAGCACCGCGAGGGCCGCAGCGAGCGAGGCGAATGCGGCGATGCCGATCGCAAGCCCCCAGGCATAGCTGTCCCAATCCTGGGGATAGCCGAGCACGAAATATCCGACCATCTGGTTGGCGAGCCAGGCCAGCAGAACCGCCGTCGCCGCCATCCGCCGGGGAAGCACGACCGCCGAAACCGCCGCCAGCGCCACGAAAGGCGTGACGCAGGCAAAAAGCAGGCTGAGCGCCACGCTGGCGCCCGCGATGAAAACCACCCAGGCGGCGGCGAAACCGGGCGCGGCAGGGCGCAGGGGAAGCTGATTTCGTTCGAGCATCGAAAAACTCCATTCGGCCGGGCGCATGCGCCCCTAAAAAATAATAGCAAAATCACGCGAAAATGCCAGCAAGCTCCCCCTGCTGCCAGAGAACCGAAAATGCCGGCGCGTCGCGATAAACCAGTGAAAAACCATCAGGATTTCAGCGCCACGCCTCCCGCAGAATGGAAGCCGGCTACATATTTTCGGGCAATTACCACTAGAAGTGAAGTAAGCAAAAACGCGCAACAACCAAATCACATTAATTATTCAAAAACAAATAGATAAGTCACAGTCAAAACTCCGCGAAAACGAAAGATGCTCCTGCCTGCATTTGTGCGAAAAGTCAAAATTATTGTTAAATCCGCATTAATCCGAAAGTGCAAATATTCGCTATCGTTTTTAGAGGGGGCGCCTCTTAACCTGGGAGCATAGCGTGGATATTCTTGATCGTGGTGCGAATGCCGTTGCCGTTCTTGCTTCACTCTCCAAATCCCAGGCGATGATCGAATTCGATCTCACGGGCAGGATTTTGACGGCGAACGGGAATTTCTGCCGCGCGCTCGGATATGAACTCTCCGAAATCGTCGGCCAGCACCACAGCATGTTTGTCGAGAAGGCTTACGCATCATCCGCCGAATACAAGGCCTTCTGGGCCAAGCTCGCCGCCGGCAGCTACGATCAGCAGCAGTACAAGCGCATCGGCAAGGGCGGGCGCGAAGTGTGGATCGAGGCTTCCTACAATCCGGTGATCCGCCGCGGCAAGCCGGTCAAGGTGATCAAGATCGCCACCGACATCACCAGCCAGAAGCTGATCGCGGCCGAAGACTCGGGCAAGCTCGATGCGCTCTCGCGCGCCCAGGCGATCATCGAGTTCACGCCGGAGGGCGAGATCCTCGCCGCCAACGAGAATTTCCTGAATGCGCTCGGCTACTCGCTTTCGGAGATCAAGGGCCGGCATCATTCGATGTTCTGCGAACCGGCCTATGCCGCATCGCAGGAATACAAGGCATTCTGGCCGAGCCTTGCCGCCGGCAAGCTCGCCGCCGACGAATTCATGCGCATCGGCAAAGGCGGCCGCAAGGTTTTCATCCAGGCCTCCTACAATCCGATCTTCGACATGAACGGAAAGGTCTTCAAGGTCGTCAAATTCGCGACCGACGTGACGCCGCGCGTCGAAAACGTCGAACAGCTCGCCGCCTGCTTGACGAATCTGTCGAACGGCGATCTCTCGCAGACGATCGCATCACCCTTCATTCCGTCGCTGGAGCGCCTGCGCACCGATTTCAACAGCGCCTCCGACAAGCTCAAGCATGCGATGGCGACCGTTGCCGACAATGCCAAGGCGATCTCCTCGAGCTCGGAGGAGATCGGCAGCGCTGCCGACGATCTGGCCAAACGAACCGAACAGCAGGCCGCTTCCGTCGAGCAGACGGCCGCGGCTCTGGAAGAGATCACCACCACCGTCAAGGATGCGAGCAAGCGCGCCGGCGAGGCGGGCGAGTTGGTGACCCACACCAAGGCCCATGCGGAGCATTCGGGCCAGGTGGTGAAGGACGCCATCGAAGCCATGGACCAGATCGAAAATTCGTCGCGCGAGATTTCCAACATCATTGGCGTCATCGACGAGATCGCCTTCCAGACCAACCTCTTGGCGCTGAATGCCGGCATCGAGGCGGCCCGCGCCGGCGAAGCCGGCAAGGGCTTTGCGGTCGTCGCCATGGAGGTGCGCGAGCTGGCGCAGCGCTCCGCCAGCGCCGCCAAGGAGATCAAGACGCTGATCACCGCCTCCAGCGGCCATGTCGCCACCGGCGTGACGCTGGTCAGCAAGGCCGGCAGCGCGCTCGAGGAAATCGCCACGCAGGTTCACGATATCAACGGCAATGTCGTCGCGATCGTCAAAGCCTCGCGCGAACAGTCCACCGCGCTCGCCGAAGTCAACCGTGCCGTCAACACCGTCGACCAGAGCACGCAGCAGAACGCCGCCATGGTCGAGGAACAGACCGCCGCCAGCCACAGCCTCGCCCGCGAGGCCTCAGCCCTTTTCGAACTCCTCAGCCATTTCCGCTTCGACGACGCGCCGAGAGGGACCAATGTCTCGGCCCTTTCCGACATCAAGTCGGCCTCGCCGAAGCCGTTCCAGCGGCCCCGCCCGGCAAGATCCCACGGCTCGGCCGCCGTGGCGGAAGGCTGGCAGGATTTTTGATTGCCCGAAGCGGTGCCGGAGGCTCAGGCGCGGCATCTGCGCCTGCCGCCATCCTCAGTCCATCAGATATTGGATATGATGCCGGCCGTGCACGGCCGATTTCTGCACATGGGCACGAACACCGAACACCCGACCGATCAGCTCTTCCGTCAGCACGTCCTCCGGCGTGCCTGAGGCCACGACCTCACCCTTGCGCAGTACCACCAGCTTGTCGCAGAACATCGCCGCCAGGTTGAGATCGTGCAGCGCGACGACCGAGGTGATACCGAGCCTGGCGATCAGCGAGAGGATGTCGAGCTGGTGCTGGATATCGAGATGGTTGGTCGGCTCATCAAGCAGCAGTTCGCTCGGCGACTGCGCCAGCGATCTTGCAATGTGCACGCGCTGGCGCTCGCCCCCCGACAGCGTCTGCCAGAGCTGGCCCGCCCTCTCCCGCATGTCCACCCGCGACAGGGCCTCCTCGACGGCGGCATCGTCTTGCTCACCCCAGGGCATGAGCAGCCCGCGATGCGGCGTGCGGCCGAGCTGCACCACATCGCGCACGGTCAGTTGCGTATCGGTCGTCGACTGCTGCTCGACGAAGGCGATACGGCGCGCAAGCGCGACGCGCGACAGCGAGGCGATATCGTCCTCGCCGAGACGGATGATACCGCTACGGACCTTGCGCAGCCGGCAGATCAACCTCAGGAGACTCGATTTGCCGGACCCGTTCGGCCCGAGCAGGCCGAGCACCTTGCCTCTTTCCACCGTGAGGCTGACGCCGTTAACGATGACGGTGTCGCCGGCGGCAAAACTCACCGCTTCGATCTTGATGCTCATGCGCTTCTCCGCACGCGATAAAGGATGATGGCGAAGGCCGGCGCACCGAAGAGCGCCGTGACGACGCCGACCGGCAGGATCTGCTGCGGTATAAGGATGCGCGAAACGATATCGGCACCGACCATATAGATCGCACCGCCGAGTGCCGTTGCCGGCAACAGCTGCCGATGCCCTGGCCCAACGAGAAAGCGGGCGGCATGGGGTATGACCAGACCGACGAAACCGATCGAGCCTACCATGCTGACAACACTCGCCGTCATCGCCGCAGTCAGGCCGAAAAGCATGATCTGGACGCGGCGCACGGCAATGCCGAGCGAGGCGGCTGCGTCCGTGCCGAAGGCGAAGGCGTCGAGCGCCCGCACATGGGCCATGCAGATGAAAAAGCCGGCAAATGCGATCGGCACCGCGAGATAGACATCCGGCCACCGCACGCCGCTGAGCGAACCCAGCAGCCAAAACAGAACGCCGCGCGCCTGCTCGGCATTGGCCGAGGTCGTCACGATATAGGAGGTGAGCGCATTGAAGAGCTGCGAACCGGCGACCCCGCAGAGGATGATGCGTTCGCCGGTGCCTCCTGCTCCTGTCGCCAAAAAGCCGACCAGAAGGAACGCGACGACCGCGCCGACGAAGGCGCCGCCCGACAGACCGAGAACGCCGTAGCCGAAGCCGAGAATCATCACGCAGACCGCCCCCGTCGAAGCGCCAGCGGAGATGCCGAGCACATAGGGCTCGGCCAGCGGATTACGCAGCAGCGCCTGCAGGATCGCGCCCGAGAGCGAAAGCGACGCACCGGCGCTGGCGGCAACCAGCGCCCGGCTGAGACGATAATCCCAGACGATGCCCTGGTGGATACGACTGAGCACGAATTCCGTGCCGAACAGGCGGTTCGAGACCGCCTCCGCCGTCGTCGCCAGCGGTATCGAGATCTCTCCGATGGAAACGGCAAGGCTGATCATCAGCCCGAGAAGAAGAAGGGCTGCGATGGTGAGCGCGGCAAGCGCCCACCATCCCTGTTGCCTGAACGATGCTGCTCTCACTGCGAGAGGCCGAAGGACTTGATGCCGTTCGCCAATGTTTCGATGCCGTCGATCGTGCGGATCGTCGGGTTCATCGATTGCGCGTCCATCATCACGAAATGCCTGTTTTTCACCGCATCCAGTTCCCTGGTCACCGGATCGTGCTCAAGGAAATCGATCTTCACCTTGGGATCGTCGGCCGCATAGCGGCGCCGATCCATGGTCGCGACTACGATGACGGCGGGGTTCGCCTCGGCGATGGTTTCCCAGCCCACCAGCGGCCATTCCTCCTGGGTGGTGACGACGTTGCGGGCGCCGATCGTCTTCAGGATGTAGGCCGGCGCGCCGTTCTTGCCGGCGATGAAGGCATCACCGTTGACCTCCTTGCTGGAGAACCAGAAGACGACCGGCAGGTTCTTGCCCGATGCATTCGATATGGAGGTGACGGCATCGGCTTCGCGCTTCTTCAACTCCTCGATCAGCGCATCGCCATGCTCCCTCACGTCGAAGATTTCCGAGAGCTCGGCGATCTCACGGTAGACCAGCTCCATCGTGAACAGCTCCTTGCGCACGCCGTCGCCGCCATCGGTGTTGACCTTGGCAACGCAATCGGCCGGCGAAAGATAGGTGTTGATCCCGAGGTCCCCGAACTGGTCCCGCTTGCCGACGGAGCCCTGCGCGCCGACATGCCATTCGAACTCGGCAGCCACCATGTCCGGCTCCTGCCCGACAACGGATTCGAAGCTTGGATCGTTGTCGGCAAGTCGTTTGATCCGACTGTTGGCATCGGCATATTGCGGCAGCACGGGACCGACCCAAACAGCCGTGCCGACGATCCTGTCGGCAAGGCCTAGCGAAAAGAGAATTTCGGTCATGCCCTGGCCGATCGAAACGATCTTCGTCGGCGCTTTGCGGAAGGTCACCTCCTTACCGCAATTGCTGACGGTGAGCGGATATTGGGTGGCGGTAAGGCCCGGTGCCGCAAGGCCGATCAGCCCGAAGGCGAATGTCATGGTGGCGAGAAACTGGCGCATGAAAACCTCGATTGAAAGGGAAAGGAGCATGGCTTCGCCGCGCGGCCCAAGGGCGGGCGCGCGCGCAAAGCCTAGCCGCAGGCGGCCCAATCGAGACGGATGCATGCCGCAGTTCGGCGAAGGGTCAGAAGGTCAATCATGTCTGCTCCTTGTCCGGGCATCCCCGCCCGGTTGATTGGATCGTGATTGACGGCAGGTCTCCTGGCTCGCGAATATCCGCCGCTCATCAGCCTTCCCGCGATAGCTCGCAGTGGCCGGGCCCGAAGGCCCCAGGAAATGCCGGCGCGCCGGCACTCCCGATATGAGCGACAATCCGCTTACAGTTGCGGGGGCAGCCACGGTCTCGGTCCCTCTTGGGGTCGTCCTCACCGTGTTCCCTATTAATTCCCTCGGAGTCATCCTCGGGAAACCGTCACGCCCAGTTACGTCGCAGATCCGCTAGACGTCAATGATTATTGCGGGGATCGCACCGACGCCGTGAAAAATAAGGCTGGATGCATGGCGCGGGCCGTCATTCGGCGCGTTCAACACCGCTCGTGGAAGGTCTTGGACATGGAACCGTTATAGCCATAATGGGAAACCTTCACGTCTTCCCACAGTCCAGCCGACTACGCCTCGGCCATGAATTTCCGGATGGCGGCTTCGAAGGCGTCGGCGGATGTCAGCGCTTTGTTGCCTGCCGTTCCCGAATAATAGCTGTCGCCGCGCTGCAGCTGCACGCCGCGGTGTCCCGTCATCGCTTCGAGAACCGGCATCGCCGCCCATTCCTGCGCCACCGCCAGGGCGAATTTTTTGAACTGCGCGTCGCTCCTGTCGGATTTCAGGAAAGCCTCGCCTCCCCTGACCGTCATCAGCAGGTGAAAGCCGATCTGGTCTTGGGCCTCTGGATCGAAAAGCCGCTCTTGCGTCAGGCCCGAGGGGGCGACATTGCCGCCCAGCGTTCCCATGATGATCTGGTATTTGCCGCAGGCGTCCCGCCCATGCAGCGTCGCCTGATAGGCCTGAACCTGCGCGATGCTCATCGCGACGAGCCGGGGGTTGTTTTCGTTCTTTATGCGATCGACCACGGCGTTGTAGTTGCCCGCGGCTTCATACCGTCCGATGAAATCGAGGAAACCCAGGACGCCGGGCCGGATATCGGGGCTGCCGCCGTTGATCATGCCATCGACGGAGGAAAGCTGCACGAGATCGGTCAGCCGCTTCACCACAGCCCGCTTGCCGCTTTCGAATTCCGCCTTGATCGCCGCCACGACATCGGACTTCTTCGTGTCGGATTTGCTGGGAAAGAGCTTGGGATTGGCGTTGACAGTCGCTGCCGAGACGGCCCTGACGTCATCGACCGTCTTCGACACGGCATCGCCGTCGTCAAGCTGGGCGAAGCGAACCGCCGCATCCTTGCCGATGCGGTGGCCAAGCCGCAGCAGCCAGGCCGGCGGATCGAGGTTCGAGATCTTCGATTTCAGCGCGCGCTGCAGCCGATTGGCAAGGGCGGCGGCAAAGAAGCACTGCGCCTGCGGCTTGATCCGGTCGGCATCGGCAAACCCGCGCAGAACCTCCTGATAGTCCTTGTCCTTCAGGAGAGACGACCAGACATCCGGATCGAAGCGATAGGGACCGATCGGCCCGGCAAGATCGGCATCGGCGCCATCGCGCCCTTGCGCGTCGGTATTGGTCCAGCCGCTCTCGGCCCATGCCAGCAGCAGGAGATATTCGACATTCATGCCGCCGGCATCGAGAAAGCCGGAAAGCGCCCGCGCGGCAAGCGCCGAGTCTTCATAGAATTCCAGATCGGAGATCGGCGGGAACTCGATCTTCACCTCGTCGGCGGTCAAAACAGTCAGGCTGCCCTGGTCGATCCACCACGTCGGATCCGTCTCGCCTTCCCGCGTGACCTTGAGGCGTCCGTTCTCAACCGTGCCGTCGCCGACGAAGCGGGAAAAGCCGATGCCCAGAACTTCCGTCGCATCCGTTGCATCCGCCGCATTGAAGAGTTTCACAAAGGGTCGATTGGTTCGATAGATATTCATCGCGTGCCCCCGCTAGCTGAATAGCTTCATGAAGAGTTCGTAGTCGATGTAATCGCCCTTCGGCAGCGCCAACGCTGCCCGCTTTTTCCCGATCGCCGTGCGCAGCCCGGCGTCTATCCTGGTCTCCCCGGTGCTGATGCTGACGCCGAGCTTTTCGGCGACCAGCAGAAGGTTCTGGGCACGCCCCGAGGCGACAGATGCCGTCGTCGTGGTCTCTTCCCGCGCCGGCGCGTCGTAGAGGAATCCGCGCTCGACAACGGTCTTGTAGCCGAGAGAACTGCAGCTGTCCGTATGCAGCAGATACAGGATATCGCTCGACGACAGGCCCTGATTCAATTCGGCGTCCGTCAAACCCTTTTTCGAGATCATTCTGCGCCACACGTTGATGGCCGCTCGCGTGCCCTGGCCGAAATTCCCGTCGCGCGCGGTGCAGAGCGCCGATTGAAGCCGCATGACCTGATCGCTCGTCAGTTCCTTTTCGACGGCGCTGACGGCGCCATCCACCGACGGCGTTTTCGGGGTCGGCTTCAGCCCTTTGCCGGACTCGAATTTATTGATCCCTTCGATGGTCCCGGTGATGCGGTTGACCACCTTGCGGGCATCCGCATCGAAATCGACCTTGTTGCCGTCGATGCTGGCTGCCGCCAGCGCATTGAAATCCGAGTTGATCGCCAGCGGCGTGCAGAGCCACTGATATTCGCGCCAGACCCGGATGAGTTGCGGGCTCGAGGTGATCGTTCTCGACGCAGCCGCCTTTTCGAAGGCGGCCTGCCGCTCGTCGACGATCTTCAGGATGTTTTCGACCGTCATGCCCTGCAAGGGATCGATCCGCGAGGCATCGTAAAATGCATTGGCCGCCGTCGAGGACAGTATCAGATAAGAGAACAGCCGCGTTCCCGCCCCCTCGAGCGTCAGGACGCCGCTGACGAAGGCCTGGATCGCGGAATTGGTGCTCTTGAACCGGCTCTCGCGCATCCGCTCTTCGAAAATGAACTGGACATAGGCCTTGCACCCCAAATTGATCTCGTTGAACCCGGCCTGCAGCATGGTCCGGTATCCATTCGCATCAAGGCTGCTCGGGCACCCCTTGGCATAGCTGGCCGACACGGGAGCAAGACCGGCATCCGCGCACATGACCTGCATATAGGCATAAAGATTGGCGGAGGTTCCGGACGCGCGTTGAGCATTCAACTCATAACCCGGCCCCCGCATGAGGTAAGTGCCGTCGCTCGGCTGGCACGAGGCGAGTGCTATACTGGCCAGGATTGCAATAGCGCGCAGAATCATAGTGCCTCGCGAAATCAAACAAATAGTTTTGTTCGGAAATTTTCGACCACGAGAAAATAAAATATAGAAAATGAGATTCGAGTCTTCGCTCTCGTCTTGCGCAGCCGGAATATCCACAACTTTCGCGGGATCGGCCAATTCCGTTTTCTGACTTTACCGTATTCCGGTGAGTATAGATCAGGCAGAAGACTCTTATTCCGGCGATATAAGCTATTGGAATTCTTGATTTCATGCCGTTCATTCGGTCAGGCCGTTCAGTGCCCATGATCATGGATAATGCCGGCCCTCCTGCCGCCTCGGAACGGAAGCCTGTACAAGCGCCCGGTATCACCATTGATATGGACCATTGACTGGTCTAAATATAGATCAGGCCATGCCGGCCAAGCGGGAGTGTGAGATGCGGGTATCCGTAACCGATGCCAAGGGACAGTTGACCGAACTTGTCCGACGCGCCGAAGCGGGCGACGAGGTCATCCTGACCCGGCACGGCCATGCCGCCGTGAAGCTGGTTCCGGTCAGGGTCGCGCCCGACCGCAAATCACGCCGGGCGCTGATGGAGGCGGCGCGGGCCTCCGCCGCCGCCAAAGCCGCCGATGGCCCGGCGGCCGCGCAGAGCCAGGATTTCCTCTACGGCGATAACGGCCTGCCCGAATGATCGCCGTCGACACATCGGCGCTGATGGCGATCCTGCTCGGCGAACCGCAAGCCGACGCTCTGATCGCTGCCCTCGAAGCCGAAGACGATCTCCTGATCTCCGCCGGGACTGTCGCCGAAGCCCTGATCGTCGCGGCCCGCCGCAATGTCGGCGGGGAGATGGAACGACTGATCGACGGCCTCGGCTTCGAAATCATCTCCATCACCCCCGCCTCCGCCCGCCGCATCGCCGACGCCTATGGCACCTGGGGCAAGGGCATCCACCCCGCAAGCTTGAACTTCGGCGACTGCTTCGCCTATGAGTTGGCTCGGGAATATGGGTGCCGGCTGCTGTTTGTGGGGGATGATTTCGGCAGGACGGATGTGGAGGGTGTGATTTGAAGGAGCATGGGCGCGGCATGCTCCAACCTCCCTCATGCTGAGGTGCGCAGCCCGTAGGGCGGAGCCTCGAAGCACGCGCCGCAACGCTCCTCCCTGCACGCCTAAAACGCATCCAGCGGTATCTTCAGATACCGCAGCCCATTCTCCTCCGGCTCCGGCAATCTCCCGCCGCGAATATTCACCTGCAGCGCGTGCAGCATCAGCTTCGGTTTCGCGAGCGTGCGGTCGCGGGTCTGGCGGAGCGCGATGTAGGCGGCTTCGTCCTTGCCGGCGATATGCGGATTGTCGCGTTTCTGCGCAGCCACCGTGCTTTCCCAGCGCGGATGGCGGCCGCCGGGCTGGTAGTCGTGGCCGGAGAACAGGCGGGTCTCCTCGGGCAGCGACAGGATCGCCTGGATCGAGTGCCAGAGGGCGCTGGCGCTGCCGCCGGGAAAATCGGTGCGCGCCGTGCCGGAATCCGGGGTGAACACCGTATCATGCACGAAGGCGGCATCGCCGATCAGGTAGGTGATCGAGGCCAGCGTATGGCCGGGGGAAAACATCACCCGGGCGTCGAGCGCGCCGATCTTGAACGTGTCGCCATCGGCAAACAGCCGGTCCCATTGCGAGCCGTCGGTTTGAAGCGCCGGCCAGTTGTAGATATCCTTCCACAGCGCCTGAACCTCGATGACATGGGCGCCGATCGCCGTCGGCGCGTCGGTCCTGCCTTTCAGGTAATGGGCGGCGGAGAAGTGGTCGGCATGCGGATGGGTGTCGAGGATCCATTCGAGCGTCAGCCGCTCGGCCGCGATATGGGCGAGGATGGCATCGGCGCTTGTCGTGCCCGTCGCCCCCGAGGTTTCGTCGAAATCGAGCACCGGGTCGATGATGACGCAGCGCCTCGTCACGGGATCGGTCACGACATATTGCACGCTCGATGTGGCGGGATGGAAGAAGGCCTTCACATCGGGCACCTGCCCTGCCCGCTTCTCCAGGAAGCGCCGCGCGCCGGCAAGATCAAAGCCGTGGCTCTTGCCAAAGGCCTCGACATCGGCTGGTCCAATCCGCCCGTCGAGCACCTCGCCCAGCACATAAAGCGTCAGCGCCCGCGTGCCGCTCTTGCAATGGGCAAGCACCGGCCCCTTGGCGCCGGCCATCGCCGCCTGGAAGGCGCGGATATCGGCCTCGGTAATCTCAGCCCCCTTTACCGGCACGAAACCGTAGGCAAGCCCGGCGGCGGCGGCCGCCGCCTTTTCTGCCGCGTTGCCGGGCTGGCCGGGCTCCTCGCCATCCGGCCGGGCATTGATGACCCCGGCAAAGCCACGCGCCGCGAAATCGGCAAAATCGGCGGCATCGGGCTGCCCCGCCACCGATATCAGCTCATTGACCCTCACGGATGTCATCGAAGCCCCCGCGTCCATGAGGATAATCTCATATGGATGGCGCCGGGCGTCAAGGAAATCCGCTGGCTGGGGTGCGGATGCGGGGTACTATTGAGCGCGCGATATTTCTTCTTTCCTCTACGGGCGTGCCGTGTGGCACCCCCCTCTGGCCTGCCGGCCATCTCCCCCACAAGGGTGGAGATTGGCAAGAAGCTTGACCATCGCCCCTCTCTGAAGGCATCGACGATCACAATAATTGTTTGGGGAAGCCATCACGCCCAGCCGATCTCCCTCCTTGTGGGGGAGATGCCCGGCAGGGCAGAGGGGGGTGCCACACGGTACCAACCCCTCTATGCGGCAACACGGACAAAGAGAAGGTCCCTTGAAGAGCACCTCACCCAATCAAGGCTGCGACGGTCCCTGCAGGCGGTCCATGACCTGCAGCAGGAGATCGGCGCAGGCCTTCATCGGTTCGTCTTCCGCGCATTTCAGATCGATCCTGGTATCCCCGTCCTCGATCCGGAAGCGGGCGGCCTTGGAGGGCGGCGGGCCGCGATGGCCGTGGTAGAAGCCCATGTCGCCTCTCCCGCCGTGTCGCCAGAAAGCGAAGCGGTCTCTCGACGATCCATCCGGCATGGCTTCGTCACGCGGCGATGGAGGCGGCGGCGAGCCGGCATCGGCCGGCGCCGGCGGTGCGGCACCTGCGGCTGGCGGAGCGGCCGGCTCCTGGGCGAAGGCGGCGCCGGCGAGCGCGGCAAGCGCAAGGCCGGAGAGCAGGAATCTTTGCATGGCGATCGGTCCTCTGTTGGAAATGCGGGGTGCTCTCTAAACACCGCAGCTCGGGCTTTGGTTCATGCCGCCCTGCCGCCTTCGCCTTGGTGCACGAAGTTGTGACCGCGATCTCCCGGCGATCCCGTCAAAAAGAGAGCGTCGCCGCCCCTTGCCTGATCTCCGCATGCATGGCGCTGGCGCCGACGATGATCACACCCTCGAGCATATCGGCCTCGGTATATCAGCGCGCGGTCACGCAAGGCGGGAACGATGACCAACCTCATGTCGATGCGGTAGCGGGCCTCTTCGAAGTGCGATCCGAACGCGCCGGCGGCCCATCGATGCAAGAAGCAACGCTGCGGCGCCTGCTTCGAGGCTTCGCCCTGCGGGCTGCGCGCCTCAGCATGAGGGAAGGTCGGGAATGCCGCGCCCTTATGGCGGATGACGGAGCTGTCGTGCCAATGCCCGAGAGAGCCTCATCCTGAGGCACCCCTGCAGGGGCCTCGACGCCTGATGGTTGCAGGAGCACCGCCGCGCTGCGGATCTACCGTTCCTTGGGCGCGTCGCCGACTGCACCTTCGGCAAAGCGCTGCAAGGTATTAATCGCGCCGAAAATTCCACGGCCGCCGTAGTAAAAGCTGCTCCACAACAGCACGCTCAGAACAAAAGCCGCGATGAATGCCCAGAACTTCACGCAAAAAGTCTTTCTGACACAGCAAGATTTATCTTATATTAGGAATATATACTTGAATGCGCCAAGCAAAGCAAATGGATTTATTCAACCGGAGGATTGCATGACATCGGCTTCCGCGGGAACTTCGACGGCTCGCTGACGACAGGCCAAAAACGGTTTTCACGCACTGGAGAAAGCCGGGCGGCCTCTTATTTCAACCACCAGATGGCAAACGAAAGGACCGCCCGATGCTGAACAAGAACACGATCTGCCTCTGGTACGACAGGGATGCCGAAGCGGCCGCCCGCTTCTATACCGAAGTCTTTCCCGGCAGCGCCATGGGCGCCGTCATCCGGGCGCCGGGCGACTATCCCGATGGCAGGCAGGGAGACGTGCTGGTTGTCGAATTCACCGTCGCCGGCGTTCCCTGCATCGGGTTGAACGGTGGCCCTTCGATCAAGCACAATGAGTGCTTCTCCTTCCAGATCGCCACGGAAGATCAGGAGGAAACCGACCGCTACTGGAACGCGATCATCGGCAATGGCGGGCAGGAAAGCGCCTGCGGCTGGTGCAAGGACAAGTGGGGCGTTTCCTGGCAGATCACGCCGCGGGCGCTGAGCGAAGCGCTGAAGGCAAGCCCGGCCGAGGCCAAGCGCGCCTTCGACGCGATGATGACCATGCAGAAGATCGACATCGCCGCGATCGAGGCGGCTCGGCGCGGCTGAGGCGTGTCGTGACCTTGCATCGGCGCAGCAAAAAGCCCCGCCAATCATTGGCGGGGCTGTTCTTGCTGAAAATCGATCGCAATAGATCCTGGGAGAATCAATGCCCGCCTTCTGCCAGCCGAAGCTGGCGCGGGGCTTGCGCCATTGCCGGAACCACCGCTGACCTGCTTCGTTTCCCGAAAAAAGCGAGGTGAAACATGTATGTCGTTCTCGGCGCAACTGGCAATGTCGGCTCCGGCCTCATCGAGGCGCTGCGCGCATCGGGCGAAAGCGTCATCGCGGTCGTCCACAGCGCTGAGAAGGCGCGCGCGATCGGCTACGGAAATGTCGAGGCCGTGGTTCAGGATGTGTCTGATGTCGCAGGGTTACGGGCCGTCTTCCGGCGCGGCAGGCGCGCCTTTCTCCTCAATCCGCCGGCCGATCCCGGCACCGATACCAACAGAGAGGAGTTGAAGACCGCACGCAGCATCGCCGCCGCGCTTGAGAATTCCGGCCTCGAAAAAATCGTGGTGCAATCGACCTACGGCGCCATGCAAGGCGACGGCATTGGCGACCTCACGGTGCTCCACGAATTCGAGCGGTTGGCCGAAGCCAGCGGCATCGCAACGGCGATCAACCGCGGCGCCTATTACTACACCAATCTCGACACGCTGCTGGAACCCGCTCGACAGGGCTTCATCCCGACTGCCTTTCCCGAAGACTTAACCTTGCCGATGGTCTCGCCCGCCGATCTCGGAAAGGCTGCCGCCGCCCGCCTGGCGAGCGCGGCGAGTGACACTGGCATCCAATATGTGGAAGGGCCCGAGCGATATGATTTCGCCGATGTCGCGGCTGCCTTCTCCTCGCTCGTGGGAAGACCGGTCCGCGTGGCGACCACGCCGCGCAGCGAGTTGGAGAACAGTTTTCGCGCGCTCGGTTTTTCGCCCGCCGCCGCCCGTGCCTATGCCCGCATGACCGAGGCGACGCTCGACGGTCCCGAACTGCCGCCGGCACCGCATCGTGGCACGATCAGGCTCCAGGATCACATAGCCGCGCTGGGCTGATCCGCGCCTTTGTCCTGAAAACAGAGACTTAAGGCGCATTGCCTGAATCAAATTCTCAGCAATGCGCCCTGAGCGCCGTCAGGCGAACAAGATGTCCGAGACGTGGTGCACCACGGAGATTTCGTCGGTCGCGCTGTTGGTGATGTAGATGGAATCCGCCGCCGTGTCATAGACCACGTTGGTGATGATATCGTCTCCCGGTATGGCGAGGTTGATATCGACGGCCGTCTTCACCCCGGTCGCAAAGTCGAATGCCGTGCCGATATGCTCGCTGCCGTAGGAATCGCCGAAGAAGAAGGTGCCGTCGACGGCAAAGCCGTAGCCGAGCCCGCCGGCCGAAAAACTCTTGGATTCGATCGGGTTCAGCGTATGGGGATCGATTTTGGAGACCTGCCAGGTGGCATCGTCGAGGCGGCCGACGACATAAATGCCGGTGGAATCCTGCATCGTATTGACCGCCGTGAAGCCGCCCCAGTCGAACGTACCTGCCCAGTTCTGGCCGATAAGGCCGGGGATCGACGCCCCCTTCTGATCGAGCGATCCGTCGGCGGCATCCCACTTTGCGAGATAGGTCTGATCGGGGAACGGGTCCTCCCCGCCTCTCGCCTCGTTGGTTCTTCCGATGATCTCGCCGCCGCGGACCGAAAAATAGGTTCCGCCGATGTCATATTCGCCCTTGTCATAGTCGCCGAGAGAGATGGCGCCGCTGGCCTTGCCGGCCTCGAAAGCCGAGGCATTGTCGTAAATGCTCACCATGGAATCATCCGGGAAACCATGGCCGGAACTGACGTAAAACTTGCCCGTCAGCGGATCGATGGCAACGCCCTGGAGTTCGTAATGGTCGTCGAAGCCGCGCACGACCTCCGCCTGGGCTTCGGCATGCGCCGTATTCACAGACTTCCCGTCCGTCACGCCATCGACGGTCAGCGTGATCACGCCGGCATCCGCGTGACCGGCGCCGTCCGAGACCTTGTACTGGAGCTTCTCGGTCACATGCTCGCCATCGTCGAGGCCCGCCTTGACGGCCGGATCGAGATCGTAAGTGAAGCTTCCGTCGCCCGAGAAATGGAAGGTGCCGAATTCTCCCGCCACATCGGTCGTCTGTCCATGACCGGCAGCAATGCTGGTGCCGCCGACCGAACGCAGGAAGAGCGTTCCCGCCTCGCCCGGGTGATCATTGGCGAGCACATTGCGGGCCATCTCGCTTCCCTCATGAAAGGAGAAGGTGTCGTCGCCCGCCGCCGGCGGGCTGGTCACCCCGTGAACGTCGAGCTTGAAGTGGCCGACATCGGTATTGCCCGCGCCATCGGAGATCTTGTAGCCGATCGTCTCCGTCAGCGTCATTCCTTGAACGAAACCCACCTTGGCGGCTTCGTGCAAAGTATAGCTGTAGGAGCCGTCAGCCTTGACGTGAAACGTGCCGTGCTCACCCTCGATATCGGTGATCGCGCCATCCTTCTTGGCAAGAACCCGCTCGCCGTCGAGGAATGTGAGAAACAGGTTGCCGGAGCCCCCGGCCAGATCATTGTCCAGCAGATTGCCTGAAATCACATCATTCTCGGAAGCGCTGCTGACATCGTCGACCGCCACAGGTTTTTCAAGCACTGTCATGGATATCTCCTTCAAGAGCCATTCGCCTTTGTCGACCGAGAGGAAAGCAGCCGAGACCCCGGAGGTCAATGGATTTTCTAGCAGGAGTGGTATTTTAGCTTTTCACAGCTTTGTCACTCAGAGAGCCTTGTCCTGAGGTGCGGCAGCCGAAGCCTCGAAGGACGAGGCGGGCACACCGCCGACGCCTGCTCCGTTCAATCGCCGACGGTAAATCCCCACAAGGACGGATCGATCAGTTCCCGCGGCGGGATCATCTCACCAAAGTCGACCGACCGGCGTTTGGCCTCGACGGCGGCGAAGGTCTCGATTGCGCCCGATGAATCGCGACCGATGAGCTTCAGCGGAATGCCATCCGGAGTGACGCATTCGGCTCTGATGACGTTTTTGACGGCCGGTCTCAAAATATCAGGCTTCAAATCGAACCAGGTGCATTTTTCTCCGCGGTGCGATGACGCCGGCAGCTTCATGTCGACTCGCTCGAATGTCTTGTCGAAGGCGGTGTAGGGATAGCTGGACGCGCGCGGCGAGCGGCGGGCCTCGAAGCGATGCAGGTCGTCGATCGTGGAGACCGCCATGCCCTGATCCTCAAGCTCGTTCCAAACCTTGAACTGCACCGCTCCATCAGGGCCGCGACGGTCTTCGAGCCGCCATGGATAATGCCTGAGCAGCCTGATGTAAGTCTGGCCGTCGGCTGTTTTCATTCTGACATCGAAATCGACACGGTCTGCGGGCCTCTCGGGATAATCCCGGCGCGGCTTCAGCCAGAAGGCCGGCTCGAAGATCCTTTTCGGCGGCCGGACGTCGGATTCCGCCACCGGTCCGCGCTCGAGCCTGACCAGATTCGTGCCGTCCATCGCCGTCATTTCGCCGAACGGCTGGCTGGTGGCGATTTCGATGCCGTCGCGCGAGACGCAGGTGCGCCAGGGCGGATGCAGCTGGTCTTTCACCGCGGCCTTCTCAATCAACTCCCACCATCTGCAGACCTCGCCGGCCGCAATGCGAACTACACCGGTATCCCTGGCCTCCTGAGGCGACGCCTTCTCGACGATCGCGGTGGCGAAATCTTCGTCATCCTCCGATTTTGCGATCCACAGCAGAAAGGGGTTATCGAAATAGTTTCCGTAGGCGACTGTTGTGACCGGGGTCTTGACCTCTTCGACCTTCGTCCATCCCCTATGATGCAGGACGGTGCGCGTGAAGGTTTTCACCTCGCCCCAGGTTTCCCGAATAACCATGGAAGCCCTGTAATCGGGAACATCCCGGGTGGCGAAGAAGGGAATATCGTCAGCCCTGCCGCCGCCGGCCGCAAATAACCCGGCGCCTCCTGCGAGCCCGAAGACCAGGGCCGCTACACGTATCTTCAAGATGAAATCCTCGCCAATCCCAGAAAGCCTGCCAACCGCAATCCCGCACCGCACTCTGATTGACTTGAGGAGAAAATCAATATTCATTCAAGCCAAAGTTGAGGATTTGTATGAAAAACGCCTTTATATACTTGATATTAGCAGTGACGGCGATTCCGCTGTCGAGCTGCACGACGACCTCCGAAACCTCCCGCCAACAGTCTCTTTCGATCACCGCGCGCAGCGGCGTCAGAACGCTTGTGGCCAAGAACTGGCACATCGACGACGACTGCCGCCATATCGATTACCCCGCCATTGAAATCGTCGAGCGCCCCAAGCATGGCCGCCTCGAAATCGTCCACGAACCGCTCTTCCCCAAGCTCGACGGAAAAGCCTCGAAATGCGCGACAACCAAAGTCAACGGCGTCGTCGGCTATTATACGCCGAACCCCGGCTACACCGGCCAAGACCGGCTGGTCATCCGCTCGCCCTATGAAGACGGGAAGACGGAAGAAGGCGTGTTGAGCGTGACGGTGGTGAAGTAGACGGCCATCCGATCGATCAATCGCTGACGGAAAAACCCCATGAGGACGGATCGATCAATCCCGGCGGCGGGAGCATCTCCCGGAGCTCGACCGGACGGCGTTTAATCTCGACGGCGGTGTAGCTGTCGCCGTGTCCCCATCCCGAGAGAATATTGATTTTGAGAGATATGCCGTCCGGCGTCAGGCATTCATGTCTGCCCGCGTCGGAAAGGCCGGGCGTCATATCGAACCAGGAGCAAGTTTCTCCAAGCGCGTCACCGTTCCGTTTCAGGTCGACCTGACCTGTCTTCAGCTGGAAAGTATTGTATGGGTGCTGGGGATCAAGCTGTGCACGGGCGGCGTGAAGACTATGCCCGTCTTTGGAGGACATGATCCAGATTCCCTGGTTTTCGAGTTCGTTCCAAATCGTGAGTTTCAGAGATCCGCCCTTTTCGCGGCGCTCTTCGGATCGCCAGGGATAATGCCTCAAAACTCTGACCTCCGACCAGTTCCCGACCATTCTGGCTTCAAAGTCGACGAGAGCTTCAGGCTCGGGATAATCCCGTAGCGGCTTCAGCCAGAACCATGGATCGAACAACCTCTTCGGCGGCGCAACCTCGGATTCCGCGACGGCTGTTCGGTCGAGCCGGACCAATTGCGTGTCGCTCATCGGCTTCCCCTCGCGGAACAGAACCTTTTCCGCAACTTCAATGCCGTCGGCCGACAGACAACTGAACCAAAGCGGCGACATCGCGTCGCTTGTGCGGATGAGTTGCCGCCAGTTGCAAGCTTCTCCAACTTGGTTGTCAGTCTCGCCGGTTTCCTTCGCTTGCTTCACGCTGAGGTCCAGGCTCCGATCGGTCCTTTCAATGCTCATCCACGTAAAGTCTTCGTTGCCGGTCTTGGTCATCCGCAACACGGTGTTGTCGAAGAAATTCCCGTAGGAGACGGTTGTTTGGTCGCCATTGACCGATTCAACCCGCGTCCAGCCCTTGTGATGAACGACCGAACGCAACATTTCCTTCGGCTCACCGTAAGTGTTCCGAACGATCATCGACGCGGTGTAGTCCGGAACGTCGCGCGTGGGCGCAAAGGGAACTTCACTTGCATTGCCGGCACCGGCAGCGAACACGAAGAGACAGGTCGCGATACGCCTCACTCGTTTACTCCTGGCCATCCTTCGGCCCCTTCGCGTATTCACAGATCGAGGTGGAATAGAATGTCTGGCCAGCAAATTCGTGTTTCGACAAGCCGAATTCGAACACGCCGAATTTCTTGTCACGATAATAAAACGCTGACGTAAGGAACTCGCTCAACCGTCCGCAGTCCCCCATGCCGGCGCCGGTATAGACCGACAAAGCCTTGCCCTTGAAGGTCCCCTTCACCACCTTGTCGATCTCAAAGTCGCCGCGCGTCAGGCGTGGCGCTTCACCGTCCGAACGTGGATCTGGCATCTCGACGCCAAAGGTCACGAGCTTCATGCGGCCTCTGACGATCAAATCCGCTTCCGCGAATTTGTCCTTCGCAGACGATCGTCCGCAACTGCAGGCGGATGCCGCCGAAGCCGACAGCACCACCAGGACCGACGCGGCGACGAAGGCCACGGCACGATATGAATTCATTGAAATCCCCCTCCGCGCGGCTGAAATCCTGCGCGCCTCATCCACAGCATCACCGGAGATTTGTCGGGATTGAGGCGAAGGACTGGACGATTTCCCGCGGTGGTGGAGAGAAATGGAACGATGTCGCTAACCACTCCCTCGCGCAGCCAGGCTACGTCGGCAGCGACAGGTTCATTCTCAGGCCCCCGAAGAGCAAGGCCGCATTATGGCACGCCCATCTGTGCTTATTCAAAACGTAAGTATGGTGGAGACGCATCTCACCCCAGCACCCGCCTGATCTTCTCCACATCCTCCGCCGTCGCCGGATTATACACCACCATGCTGAGATCCGGCCGCCCATCCACCTGAAAGGCGGAATATTCGAAGGAAAGCAGCCCGAGCAGCGGGTGCTTGATGTGCTTGACACCTTCGCCGTGGCTGCGCACATCGTTGTCGCGCCACATCGCCAGAAATTCCGGGCTTTTCCGGCAGAGCTCGTCGACCAGCGGCTCGACTTGTTCCGCAGCCCCCGCACGGGCGGCGTCCACCCGGAAGGCGGCGACGACGAAGCGGGCGACACTTTCCCAGTCGTATTGGGCGGCGCGCACGCGCGGATCGAGGAAGATGAAGCGCAGCACGTTGCGCTCTTCCGGCGGCAGCGCGGCGTAATCGGTGAGCAGCACGGTCGCCGCCCGGTTCCAGCCGACGACGTCCCAGATCGCGGTGCGGATCAGCGCCGGGCTCGGGTCCAGCGCGTCGAGCACGCCCTGCAGCCGCGGCGTCACACCCTGTTCGCTGCGGTAGCGCACCTCGGGCGGGCGGCCGAGACCGATGAGGAAGAGATGTTCGCGCTCGATATCGGTCAGCATCAGCGCCCGCGAGATCCGGTCGAGCACGTCGGCGGACGGCGCCCCGCCACGGCCCTGCTCCAGCCAGGTGTACCAGGTCGGGCTGATATTGGCGCGGCCCGCTACCTCCTCGCGGCGCAGGCCCGGCGTACGGCGCCGCTCGCCGGCGAAACCGAAGGCGGCAGGGTCGAGCTTGGCGCGGCGATCCTTGAGGTAAGCGCCGAGCCGGTTTTCGGAGGTGACGAATTCGCTCATCCTGTTAGCCATTATACCATGATAATATCACTACTTTACCATGATAGCACTCTCGCCGATATCTGTCTCCAGCCAATCAGGAGATATCGACATGCGCATATTCGTCACTGGAGCCACGGGCTGGGTCGGCTCGGCCGTCGTCAATGAATTGATCGCCGCCGGCCATCAGGTGCTCGGCCTCACCCGTTCGGAAAAAGGCGCCGAAGAACTGGC
Organism: Rhizobium sp. Pop5; assembly: GCF_024721175.1. Lineage (NCBI taxonomy): Bacteria > Pseudomonadati > Pseudomonadota > Alphaproteobacteria > Hyphomicrobiales > Rhizobiaceae > Rhizobium > Rhizobium sp. Pop5. The sequence goes on from NZ_CP099399.1 coordinate 2,285,996, forward strand.
GGCCGCCGGCGCTGCGGTCCATCGCGGCTCGCTGGAAGATCTGGAAGGACTGAAGCGCGGCGCGGCCGAGGCCGATGGCGTCATCCATACCGGCTTCAATCATGATTTCTCGAAATTCGCCGAAAACTGCGCCCTCGACCGGCGCGCCATCGAGGCGCTCGGCGAAGCTCTCCAGGGCTCCAACCGGCCGCTGCTCGTCACCGCGGGCCTCGGCCATGCGCCCGGTCGCATCGGCACCGAGAAGGATCCGCCGATGCCGACGTCGGAAACCTATCCCCGCGCCTCCGAAATCATCGCGGTCTCGCTCGTCGCCCGCGGCGTGCGCGCCGCCACCGTCCGCCTTCCGCCATCCGTGCACGGCCATGGCGATCACGGCTTCGTGCCGATGCTGATCGAGACCGCGCGGCGGACGGGCATGTCAGCCTATATCGGCGAAGGGCAGAACCGCTGGCCGGCCGTACACCGGCTCGATGCAGCCCGTCTCTACCGCCTGGCGATCGAACGCGGCGCCGTCGGCGGCCCGTACGTCGCGGTCGCCGAAGAGGGCGTGGTTTTCCGCCAGATCGCCGAACTCATCGGCCGGCGGCTCAACGTGCCCACAGCCTCGCTGTTGCCAGAAGAGGCGGCAGGGCATTTCGGCTGGTTCGGAATGTTCACCGGCGTCGACGTGCCGACCTCGAGTGCCGGGACCCGCGCGCTGCTCGGCTGGAGGCCGGAGCAGCCGGGCCTCATCGCCGATATAGATCATCCGGCGTATTTTTGAGAGCCTTGTCTACCCCAGGCACGAGGATGGAGAGGACGTGCCGTGTGGCCCCCTCATCTGCCTGCCGGCATCTTCTCCCCGAGGGGAGAAGCGGAATCGCGGCAACGTCTCGCGTCATTGAAATCTCAGTTTGGGAATGAAGGTCGTACGGCTTGCCCCTTCTCCCCAGTGGGGAGAAGATGCCGGCAGGCAAATGAGGGGGCTACCCGGCACATCTTCCAATATGACGCCCCAAAGACGACGCGGGTGCGCCGACCGATGAATGCGGGAAAATCACCACGTATCCCCACCATTACCGGATCGAAGCGAGCGTGGCGCAGCAGAAGGCGAGGAAGGTGACCGCGGCATTGGCGGCATGCGAATATTCCCACTGGCGGCGCAGGCTTTCCCACGCTTCCGGCTGCACGGTCCAATTCTCGGTCGCCAGGTTCGCCGGCCGGGTGAAGGTCACGAAGATGGCGAGGTTGAGCACGATCAGCGCGGCGGCTGCGATGGAGAGCATCAAGGCCGGTCCATCGGCCCTGAGCACCGCGGCATTGCCGATATTCGCAAGAAAGGCGAGCGGCAGCAGAAGGCCGACGATCCACCACCCGGCATAGGCCTGCTGCGCGACAAAATAATCCGCCTTCGCCATTCCGATCTTGTTCGGAAGCGAGAGAAGATGGGCCGCGGGCGCCATGAGCGCCAGACCGGTGATGATGACGGCCAGGAATCTCACGATGGGTGAACCCGTGACAGCAGACAGGGTTCCCGGAAAATATGGAACAGTGTCGGCTTCCATCGGTTGTCCGGAGGTCGCAAACCTCGAAAAAGGAGCCGAAAATGAGCAAGACCAACGTTCGAGAAATTCAGAAACGCGCCGAACAGCAGGTCAAGAACACCAGCGCCGGCGGCCACCTCGGCGGCACTTATTTCGGCCAGCAACCCGATGGCAAAACCACATCGGACACCACCAATGACAGCGCCAAGGCGCGGCCGAACGACGGGAGCAATTGAGGCGCGTCCTCTCCTATCGCGTTGCGGTAATAGGATATTTCGAAAGGGCATGCTGTGGGTTACCCCCCTCTGCCCTGCCGGGCATCTCCCCCACAAGGGGGGAGATTCGCAAGAGGCCTGACCATCCCTCCCTTTCGAACGGCGTCGACAATCACAATGCCTGAGTTGCTTGGGGAAGCCATCGCGCCCAGCCGATCTCCCTCCTTGTGGGGGAGATGCCCGGCAGGGCAGAGGGGGGTGCAACACGGCACAACCTTTCCTCCGTCTCCTTACTCATCCCACATGACATTCTGGCCACATGACATTCTGGAAACCGCGGCAGCCCCTTGGCCTCCTCCCCCTGGCCTCCTCCCCTTGCCTCCTCAAAGTGGTACTCTCTCGGGCCACCCGTCATTGATCGGCAACGCCTCCGCCCTATTTTCAACCTCAGAGGGATACGGATTGAGCGAAGGCGGAGGGGCGACGTGGCATCTTATTCGATCGACGATGCGATACGGGAATTGGCCCCGGTTCTCGGCAAGGCGCCGGCGGGCGCCGTCAGCGGCCAGTGGACGGCCACGACGATGCAGGCCGGCCATTCCTCCCGCACGGGCGGCTATCGCGATGCCGAAGGCAAACACGTGATGGAGGATTCCAGCCATTCGCTGGGGATCATCGACGACGTCGTCGAAAAGCTCGATCGCGCCGCGCCGCGGCCCATCAACACGGTGGTGATCGGCTGGAAGAAGCCGAAATTTCCCTTCATGCGCGGAGAGGTCACGCTCAAAACCAGTTTCGACGAAGCGATTGTGCCGCGCGAACCCGACGACCCGATCTACGAGGCGGCGGCCGCCGCGCGGCGCACCTTCTGGCAGCGCCGTGGCGCGCTGCAGGTGGGCTTTGCCGCTGAGCGCGAAACGGCCAACATCTACAATCAGACGAAATGGTTCGGCCCGCACCGCCGCATACTGGCCATCGACAGCCCGGGAAAGCTGACGCTCGCCACCGACGGTCTCTCGACCCCCTGGGCCGGCGTTGCCGATCCGGAGAACGGCGTCGAATGCGAGCTCTTCATGGAGTTCGATGCCGCAACGCTGAATGCGGCAGGCGTCGGCAACTGGGCGAACCTTCTGATCAACATCGGCGACCTCGTGGCCGACGGCCACCACGTCGCCCGCGATGTCGAGGATCATGGCGCCATCCTCTTCTGCCGGCTGACGGAAGACTACGCGCCGCTCACCCGCATCATGCTGAGCCGCGACGCCAGCCGGATCGAAGGCCTGCCCTTCGGCTCCGTGCCGCTGATCCTGGTAACGCCGATCACCGAAGCCGAAATCCAGGGACAGGACCTCTCCGACGACTGGTGCGCCGCGGCCGCACGCCACGCGCTGGCAAAACGCGGGATCAGGAATTGATCCTTGCCCGGGTAGCGCAGCGTTGTCGCAAAACCGGTATCGACCATCTCGACGCGGACCCCTGATTTTGCCGCTACGATTGCGTGAGAATCACCAAGGTCTCCGGCAAGACTCCGTCATATTCCATCGCTTCCGCCGCCTGGCTGGACTTCATGAATTCCGCCAGGCGGTCCATGTCGGGAACGTCCATGACCACACCGACCCGGTTGGAATCTTGTGGATCGACAAACGTACGAATGTTCGTGCAGCCGAGGGGTTCGAAAACCTCTTTGCGCCGCGGTGACGTGAGCCAGTGTTTGACGTCCTTGACGTCGTGATAGGCCATTATGGTAGGCATGGCGTCCTCCTCTCAAAGCCGGATAGAACACTACGCCGCGATCGATCGCATTGATATTACCCGGATGGGCGGGATCGTCGCCGGCCTTACTCCGTTACGCTTCGAACCAGCCAATAAACCGCTATGTGTATAAACGCTAAAGCCAATAATGATACGGCAAACGTTCCCGCCATGCACAAGATGGGGTGCTGTTCAAGCAGCCGGTCAAGCCAAGATGAGGGCTCATCACTTGGCTCGTTTAAGACAGACACTATCGCTCTTCGCTCCACCGCAAAACGTAGAGATGTCCAGACAATTGACCACAAAATAACCCAAGCGATTGGCGATCCATGGACAGCAAGGTAGGCTGGCCCTAATGCAGACGCTACAAGAACAAGAAGGTTCACCTGTCAACTCGCTTTGATTAGGGTCCAAATCGGTCGAGTTCAGAAAGCGAGGCTACCACGCGTTGCCTCGCCTGGACTGCTAGCCGGGTGCAATCTAAATTGATGAAGCGAATTACCAAAAATTCAACGTCTGCAAGGGCTGACAGTGGATTTTAGCCGTATATTCACTCCGGATACTTCCACGGCATTAGCTCGTCGAACTGGCTCTGCCGCCAGCGAAGGGCATATAAGGACATACCCCCGCATCCGGCATCCTCCACCGCCCCTCATGCTGCAAGGCGCAGCCTCGAAGCGCGCGCTCCGACGCTGCTCCTTGCCATTCTCCGCCTACTCGTTGATGTCAGGCTCCACCACCTGCGCCAGGTTGCGCAGCGAATCCTGCCAGCCGAGATAGCAGGCCTCAGGCGGGATCACATCGGGCACGCCGGCCTGGGTGATTTCGACTTCGGTGCCGACCGAGACCTTCTTCAGGATCACGGTGACTTCCATTTCGCCGGGCAGGTTCGGATCGTCGAACTTGTCGGTGTAGCGGACGCGCTCGCCGGGAACGAGTTCGCGGTATTCGCCGCCGAAGGCATGGCTGTGGCCGGTCGTGAAGTTGCGGAAGGACATCCGGAACGTGCCGCCGACTGACGGTTCCAGATGATGCACGGTGCAGAGGAAGCCGTTCGGCGGCAGCCATTTGGCGAGCGCGTCGGCCTCGATGAATGCGCGATAGACCTTATCCGGGCTGGTCGCGAAAACGCGGTGCAGGCGTATGGTGCTTGGCATGGTCGTGATCCTTTTTGGATGGACGGAATGGACGAGCCTAGGACGGGCGGGACCTGAGCGATCCGACACCGGATCGGCCTTTTATTCAAGATAAATTGCCGGCGGCAAGCGGCCCGGTCTTATCCGGCGAGCGGCTCAGCCATGCGGCGAGCGGCTCAGCCGTGCGGCGAGCGGCTCAGCCGTGCGGCGAGCGGCTCAGCCGGGCATGCCGTCGAATTGCGGGAGATCGAGCGGCTTTGCCCATTTCAGCCGGCGCCGGGTGAACATTTCCACTCCGGGCTCGATCAGTTCGGGCCGGTCTAGGCTGCCGAGCGTCACGAAGACGAGGCCGGGGAAGCTTTCCAGATTGCTGCTGAACAGCCGGGAGCCGCACTCGCCGCAGAAGTTGCGGTCGAGCCCCTTGCCGGAATCGGCGATATAGTGAAACGCCTTGGGGCTGCCTGAGATCAGGGTGAAATCCTCCTCCGGCACGGCGAAGAAGGTCGCCGCCTCGCCGCCCGTTGCCCTCTTGCAATCCATGCAGTGGCAGTCGGCGACGAAATTCGGATCGGTGCCGAATTCGAATTTCACCGCGCCGCAGGCGCATTGCCCGGTATATTTCCTGCTCATGCGTCAAACCTCCCTCGATCAGCGCAGCAGATCCCCGGTCAGCTTTGCTGATCGGGCCGTGTTGAACCATCATGCGGGCTCCGCGGTAAAGCCGAGGCCAAGCCGCGCATGTTTGTGGGGAATGATCCCGGCGTCCCGGGATCATGCAAAGCTTCAAAACGACAGAGTGCCGGCGCGTTGCGCCTTATGCCGCGGCCTGTTTTCTCAAGGCGGCGAGAAGTGTACGGGCGCCTTCTTTCGACGAGGCCGGGTTCTGGCCGGTGATCAGCAACCCGTCCTGGACGACGTGCACGGCCCAATCGGCCACCGAGGAAAACTTTGCCCCCTGATCCCTCAGCTCGTCCTCGACCAGATAGGGAACGACGTCGATCAGATGCACGGCATCCTCCTCGGAATTGGTGAAGCCGGTGACCTTGCGGCCGCTGACGATCGGCTTGCCATCCGGCGTCTTCACATTCATCAGGATTCCCGGTGCGTGACAGACGAGCGCCACCGGCTTTCCCGCCGCAAACATGTCCTCGATCAGCGACAGCGCGTGGCGATCGTTCGTCAGATCCCAGAGCGGGCCGTGGCCGCCGGGGAAGAACACGCTATCGTAATCCGCCGCGCGGATTTCGGAGAGCTTCAAAGTGTTGGCCAGTGCGGACTTTGCAGCCGGATCCCCTTCGAACCGCCGCGTTTCGTCGGTCTGGAAGTCGGGCTCGTTGCTCTTCGGATCGAGCGGCGGCTGGCCGCCCTTCGGCGAAGCAAGCGTGATGTCGACGCCCGCATCACGGAAAACGAAATAAGGGGCGGCGAATTCCTCCAGCCAGAACCCGGTCTTCCTGCCGGTGTCTCCCAGCTGGTCATGCGATGTGAGAACCATGAGAATTTTCATTGCCCAGCTCCTTCATTCGCCGCGACCAAAGCCGCCGGCGTCCGGGTTTACGGTGAAATACTGCTGCGGATCTCATGCTGAAACAGCCCAAACCTTAAACCCACGGCCGCCATGACACAAGCTCCGGCGCCGGCTGTTTCTACTCAGGGGCGTGGTGGCCCATCGTCGAGGAACCGCTCGCCCGTTCGGTTGTTTATCTGCCATGGCGTGCCACACGGCACGCCCACTCCTACCCCGCCAAAATCGTTCGCACCAGATCCGCATGATGGACCTCGGCGACGTCGGGATGGGAGCGCAGGCGGCTCTTCAGCTGGTTGATGCCGACCTCGCGAAAGATCGGGTTGAGCGGGTCGGTGGAGATGCCGCGCTCGGCCCGTTTCAGCTCTTCGGGAAGGTCGATGACGGGGATCGTCGCGTCCGGGCGCGAGCCGAGGAAGAAGGCGACGGAGAAGCGCTCGACGCCGGCCGGCGGTGCGACGACATCATGGACATCGGCGCGAACGAAGCCGTTGGTCGCAAGCTCCAGAAGCTCGCCGGTATTGATGACGAAGGTGCCCGGCACCGGCGGCGCGCTGATCCACTCGCCCTCTTCCGTGCGTACGCGCAAGCCCGGCGTCCTGTCCTGGAGAAGCACGGTGACGAAGCCGCCATCCCTGTGCGCGCCGACACCCTGATCGGTTTCGGCGACCTCGCGCCCGGGATAGCGGATGATTTTCAGAAGCTGCGAGGGCTGTGGCTCGTAAATCTCGGCAAAGACCTCTTCCGGCTGGCCGAGGGCTGATGCGATCGCCTTCAGGATGTCGATGCCGATGCGCGTCACCTCGGCCTGATAGGCAAGCAGCAGCGGCTTCAGCTCCGGCAGGGTCGCCGGCCACTGGTTCGGCCCCTGCAGGCGCTTCCATGGCGGCGTCTCCGGCCCGATCTCGGCGGCCTCGCCTTCCGTATTGATGTCGAGCTGCTCGCGCCAATCCTGCTCGCCGCGCGTGCGCTCCTGCCCCGCCCTGTTATAGCCGCGAAAATGCGGCGACTTGACCATCTCGATCGCGAGCTTCTCTTCCAGCGGAAGCGCAAAGAAGCGTTTGGCGGTCGCAACCACATCCTCGATCAGCTTCGGATCGACGCCATGCCCCGTGAGATAGAAGAAGCCATGGGCGTGGAGCACATGGCGAAGCTCGGCGACGAAGGCGGCGCGCTCCTCGGAAGAGCCGTAATAGCGCGAGAGATCAAGGGTCGGCAGCGAGGCCGCCGCATCGATCGGGGAAGATGGAAGGCTCATGGCGTGTCCTGAAGCTGGCGGCGTGGTGAAGGCGTCTGACGAGCATAGGCTGAAACGGCGTGGTTTGAACGACGCCGCATTCGCTGTTCCCCCGGCTCCATGAAAAAGCTTTTCGTGAGGGAAAGGCACTGGGAAACAAACATCCGTCTCTTGTAAAGGAATGCCGCGCAGTCAGGCCGCTGACTCCTGCGCAGCCAAAATCTTGCGCGCCGTAAATTGCCGTTGATGGAAAATCCGCACGGACAGAACGACGCCGGCGATCAGGACAAGGACGCCGGCGATTTCGATCGGGCTCGGCCAGCGCGCATGGACGATGAGCCCGCCGACGACACCGAAGGCCGTTTCCGACACGATCAATTGCGCGGCAAGCGCAACCGGCAGGCTCCGTGACGCAACGTTCCAGGCCCAGACGCCGCCCACGGTTGCCAGCAGCGCCAGAGAGGTGCCCCAGACATAGAGGCCGCCGGCTGCACTCCAGCCGAATCCCAGTGTCGGAAGCCGGAAGAGGTCCATCGCAGCGCCGAGAGGATAGAAGGCCAGCATCAGGACGCCGCCGCCGACCAATATCAGCGCCGACCAGACGCCGGAGGGCATTTCCGGCCGGGCGGCGAGTGCAGCCTGATTGGCGAGCGCGAACCAGACCCAAAGCCCGACGGCGGCAAGCGCCAGCGGCACGCCAACCCACAGCGATCGCACGGAATTCAATCCTTCAGCCGTGAAGGCTGTGCCATTGACGAGAGCGAGGCCGGCCACGACAAGAGCCAGTGGCATCACCAGCGATCGCCATGGCAAGGAGCCCTGACGCTGATTGCCGACAACCATCAAGACGATCGGCACCAGGCCGAGGAAGGCCGGAGCGATGACCGGGCCGGCAAAAACGGCCGCGCCCGTCACCGTCAGGAAGTAGCCGACATATCCGACGAAGGCGAGCCGGATGGCGTCCAGACAATTGCGAAGCGTCAGATGCCGCATGATGCCCTTGCCCGAGAACAGGATGTAAAGTCCGACGAGCGCCGAGACGACATGACGGACGAGGGCAAAATCGAAGGTGGAATAGTCGCCGATGATGAAGGGCACGACGAAATTGAGCGAAAAGGCAAAGGCTGCAAAGAGAGCGGCCGACACGCCGACATAGAAGAGTTTGTCCATCACGGCACCCCGTTGACGTTGCGTCACTGAGCCTCTGATCTCCGTGACACCGCAGGCTTCGCTCGGTTTCAAGCGAACCCCTGATCGGATGGAGAAATGTACCGACCGGGAGCCTTGCCCGGTATCCCGCGAAAATGAGAACCACCCTCTCGGAGTTGATGCATCGGATGGTGAAGCGAGGGTCGCGCCAAGGGTTTCCCCTCCCCAACCCCTCCTCACAAGGAGGGGACTAACGCGCGGCCACCAACTGTGACAAAGCCCACCTCACTGCGGATAACACAGTGAATTGGGCGAGGCGATCGCAACATCGAAGCCCCTCCCCCTTGTGGGGAGGGGTTTTTAGCGGATCCGAACCGGACAGGTGTGCGTCAAATCCAGAACCGGTGCCCAAATTGTCCCTGGCGATCGGGATCCGACCGCAAGCGCCACCGTCAAAGAGCGCTCAAGCCGCCTTCTCCACCGCCTCGCGCATCGCCTGCGGCCTGCCCAGCAGATAACCCTGCGCCTCGTCGCACTGCTCTTCGAACAGCGTATCCAACTGCGCCTGCGTCTCCACGCCTTCCGCCAGCACCGGCACATCAAGGCTGCGGCCAAGGGCCAGGATGGCCCTGATGATCGCCTTGGACTGGGCGTTGCTTTCGACCTCGGCCATGAAGCTCTTGTCGAGCTTGATCTTGTCGAAGGGGAAGGAGCGCAGCGTTTCCAGCGAGGAGTAGCCGGTGCCGAAATCGTCGATGGCGATCGACACGCCGAGCGACTTCATCTCCCGCATAGTGCGCAGCGCCTTGTCCTTGTCGACAATGATGGAGCTTTCGGTGATCTCGATTTCGAGGCGGCGCGGATCGAGGCCGGTTTCGGAAAGAATGGCTGATATCACGGCCGCCATGTCGGCATGGCCGAGCTGGACGGGCGACAGGTTGACGGCGATCTTGTGGCCGTTGCTCCAGCTCGCGGCCTCCCGGCAGGCTTCTCGCAGCACCCATTCGCCGATCGGCAGGATCGCGCCGCATTCCTCGGCAAGGCCGATGAAATCCATCGGCGGGATATTGCCGCGCTCGTGATGGCGCCAGCGCAGCAGAACCTCGAAGCCGGTGATCTCCCCCGTCCGCACGGATTTCTGCACCTGATAATGCAGGTGAAGCTCGTTGCGGTCGATCGAGGCCCAGAGATCGTTGGCGAGCGCGCGGCGGTGGCGCGCGGTCTCGTCCATGGCGGCCTCGTAGAAGCAGACCTTCTGCAGCAGCGATTGCTTGGCGCGGTACATGGCAAGGTCGGCATTGGCAAGAAGCCCGTCGACGCTCTCGGCGTCGCCGGGATAGATCGCAACTCCGAGGCTGGCGCCGGTCTTGATCTCGAAGCCGTCGACGGAGACGACGCCGCCGAGCGCGGCTTCCAGGCGGGCGATGAAATCGTGGAGCGCGCTCAAATCGTCGAAGCGCTTGGTCGCCGCGAATTCGTCGCCGCCGAAGCGGGCGATGAACTCGCCCTCCTGCCGCGCCTCGCCGAGACGCCGGGTAAGCTCGACGAGCACCGTGTCGCCGGTGGCGTGGCCGTGCTGGTCGTTGACCTCCTTGAACTTGTCGAGGTCGATGCCGATCACCGCGACATGGCCCCTCACCCGCTCGGCGACCATCAGTTCTTCCGAAACGCGCTCGCCGAACTGCAGCCGGTTCGGCAGGCCCGTCAGCCCATCATGCTTGGCGAGGAAGGCGACCTGCTCTTCGGATTTCAGCCGGTCGGTAATGTCCTCGAAGGTGACGACCCAGCCGCCGTTCGGCAGGATGTTGACTTTCTGCTGGATGGAGACGCCGCTCGGATAGGTGTGAACGGCGCTGCCGGCCCCGCCCCTGATCAGCGCCATGTTCCGGGCATAATGGGCCTCGGCCAGGGCTGCCGCCTCCGCGGCGTCTTCGGCATTGGCGGCATAGCCGATTTCGACGATCTCGCGATAAGGCATTCCCGGCCGCACCGAGCCTTCGGGGAAGCGGAAGATATCGAGATAGCGCTTGTTGCAGAGCACCAGGCGCTCTTCGCCATCGAACATGCAGATGCCCTGCCCCATATTCTCGAGCGCCACATCGAGATTGCGGGTGATCTCCTCGATCCGGTCGGCATCGGCCTTCTGCTTGCTGTTGTCCTTGGTGATCTTGGCAAAGCCGATCAGCTCGCCTGTTTCATCGTGGATCGCATCGATGACGACATGGGCCCAGAAGGAGGAGCCGTCCTTGCGATAGCGCCACCCCTGGGCTTCGAATTTGCCTTCGGTGCGCGCAGTTTCGAGCGCCCGCCGCGGCACGCCTTTCCGGCGGTCTTCCTCCGAATAGAACAGCGAGAAATCTCTGCCGACGACCTCATCAGCGGTATAGCGCTTGACGCGCTCGGCTCCGGCATTCCAGTTGCTGACCTTGCCATCGGGGTCGAGCATGTAGATGGCGTAGTCCGTGACGCCTTGCACGAGGAACTTGAAGTTGCGCTCCGCCCTGGCGGTCCTGACCTCCGAGTGCACGGCGAAGATCGCCGCCGCAAAACCCGCCGCCAGCAGCGAAAAGGTGACGGCAGCGATGGTCGCCACCATGACTTCGGGCGAAAGCATCGTCGCGGGATCGAGCGCCACCGCGCCCGGCGTAACGGTCACGCCCGCCATCGCGGTGAAATGCAGGGCGACGACACCTGATGTCAGCAGAAGCGTCGGCGCGAACCGACCCAGAATCGACCGGTCGTCCCTGCCCGCAAATCCAAAGGCGACGACCGAAAAGGCGATGCCGAGAAGGATAGATGCCGCGACGAAGGTGCTGTCCCAGGCGATCTCTCCCGGGAATTCGATCGCGAGCATTCCGGTAAAATGCATCGAGCCGATGCCGGCGCCGAAGAGCACGCCCGCCAGGATATTCGCCACCCGCCCGGTATAGGCCATCTTGGCTGCGACGGCGGCCGATGTCGCGACGATCGCGACCAGCAGCGAAACCAGCGTCAAGCCGGCACGATAGCCCACGACGACGCCGGGGTCGTATGCCAGCATGGCGACGAAATGCGTGGCCCAGATGCCGAAGCCGCCGGCCGCACCTGCCGTCGCGATCCATACCCAGCGGGCCGCGCCCTCGGACGATGTCGCCCGATGCAGCAGAACCATCGCGCAATGGCTCGCGAGGAAGCAGATCAAACCCGCGAGACCGACCAGCGCGAGATTGTGCTGCTGGGTAACGCACGTCAGAACGGTGAACATGGAATAGGACCCTCGATTTGCGCGGCCACGCTATGCGGCGGGCGCTTAAGGAAGGTTGAAAAGAGCCGGGCATCCATCTGGAATGACTCGGAAAACGTGGCCTGGCGGCTGCCTTGTGAACGCTGTTGTCGGATTAGCGTTTACGCCAGGTGTCTTGATATGGTGAACGGATTTCCAGTTGCTCGCGCGCCTGCGTCAGGGCGCCTGGCCGGCCGTCGCGACGATTTCCTCCGCCAGAAGCGCGATGCCTGACGTCTGTGTTGAGCCGGCGGTCTTATCGCATCGGATGCAAGGAGACGCAAAGGGCGAGCAGGCGGTCACATGACTCAGGCGTCAGCTCAGCGCGATACGTTCTCCCGTTGCCGCCGAGCGTTTTACCGCATCGATCACCCTCAAGGTTTCGAGCCCCTCACGCCCGCTGACAAGCGGCGGTTCGTCTCCGCGGATCACCTTGCAGAATTGCCTGATCTGCAGAGCGAGCGGGTCCTCGTCGTCGACCTCGATACGCTTTTGGTCAAACGGTTCCCACCAGCTCCGTTTACCGGGATTGCGCCAGACCTCGAGTGACGGAACAGCCAGCGACCCGTGCGTTCCTCCGATCATGTAACAGGATTGCTCGGTTTTGGGGTAAGCCGGATTCTCTCCGGTTGTCATCTCCCAGCTCCACGGTGCGACCACCGCGTCGGAGACTGTCGCAGTTCCCAAAACTCCATTCTTGAACTCGATCAGGATGACAGCCGTTTCCTCAACCGCGTTGCCGCGCACCGCGTTGGACTCGCGTGCCTGAACTGCGGCGACATCGCCGAAAAGGTAGCGCAGATTATCGACATCGTGGATGAGATTGAGGAAAACCGGCCCCGCACCGCGCTCGCGACGCCACGGGATGTCGAAGTAATCGTCGGGCTTGAACAACCAGAACATCGCATTGACAACAAGAACGCGGCCTAGCTTCCCGCTTTCGATGATTTCCTTTGCCTTCCGCATCATCGGATTGTGTCGGCGGTGATGGCCGGTCAAAAGAGGAACACCTTTTGCCTCTGCCGCTGCGATCAGCTTTTCCCCGGCTATAATGTCGTCGGCGATAGGCTTCTCGATGAGTGCGGCAACGCCGGCTTCAACGGCTTCCAACCCGTTCTGGACGTGAGCCTGGTTGGGCGTGGCCACGATGATCCCGTCAGGTCGGTCTGCGGCAATCATCTGCGCCAGGCTTGTGAACCACTTCACGCCGGCTTCCTTGGCAATGGTCTCGCCAACCGGCGTAGGATCGACCACGGCACTGAGTTGCGCCGAGGGCTCGGCGAGGACGTGCTGAATATGGCGCTTGCCGATGAGACCTGCGCCAAGCACGGCCAACTTAACTGGTTGGGTCATAATCACCTCAGCCCTTGCTCGCCGCATTGATCATCGTCGCCGCGCGCCGGATGCCAAGCTGGTATCCTTCTGTTCCAAGGCCGCAGATCACGCCGTCCGCGCGGTGCGAAACGAACGAATGGTGCCGGAAGCTTTCGCGCTTGTGCACATTCGAGATGTGGATCTCGATCACCGGCCCTTCGAACGTGTTCAGAGCGTCGAGGATGGCGAGCGAGGTATGGGTGAAGGCTGCCGGATTGATGACGATGCCCGCACCGTCTTCGCGCGCCTCGTGAATCCAATCGATGATCTCGTATTCCCGGTTGCTCTGATGAAAGCGGATTTCATGGCCGAGCTCGGCTGCCAGCTTGCGGCAGTCCGCCTCCACGTCTGCGAGCGTTTCATGCCCGTAGATATGCGGCTGGCGTTTGCCAAGCAGATTGAGGTTTGGTCCATTGAGAACGTAGATAAGGCTCATAGTGCCCTCCTTGAGCACGCTGTTCTGGTCAGGCGAATGCGATTGCTTGAACGGCAAAATCAGGGTCCGACTCATAGAGATCTGCGCGCAAGCCGAGCCTTCCCGCTTCGAGAGCAGGCGCGGCGATCGTCCGCGCCGCCTCGAGAACGGCAGCAAGAAGCTTCTGCTTGGTCTCCGCGGTACGACCCGGTGCCATCCGCACAATGATTTGGATGAAATGATGATCGACATGCTCATCGCCCACGCAGGAATATGTCGCCTCCCGCGCAAACGTGCGCACGGCGGAAGGTTTCACAAGGCCGCCATCGCGAACGCAGCGATGCACGGTGAGCGTCAGTCGGTCCATGGCTACATGCTCGCCTGCGCCCCGGCTATAATCGATGATGATGTGCGGCATTTGGGATCTCCCCATCAAGCCGACAGGCGGCATAGATCCGTAAAGTGACGGGACATGCGCTCTGCGTCCGGTGCTATCCCGGTGAACAATTCGAAAGCTGCTGCTGCCTGGTAGACGGTCATGCCGCCGCCACGAAGGGTCCGGCAGCCTCTTCTTTCGGCGAGTGCAAGGAGCTCTGTGACGAGTGGCATATAGACGATGTCGGCGACCCAATGCCTTGGCAGAAGCCATTCCGGATCGATCGGCAAACCTGGATGGCTCTTCATACCCGTCGGCGTAGCGTGGATAAGGCCGTCCGCGGAGCGCAGCGCGCTGCCGACATCCGTCGTGGCACGCGCGCATTCCCTTGAGAACCGATCGTTCAACTGCCGAGCCAAGGTTTCTGCCCGTTTCGAATCCTGGTCGAAGATCGACAGTCGCTCAATACCGAGCTTGATTGCGGCATGCGCCACGGCGACACCGGCGCCGCCGGCGCCAAGCAGGACGGCATGCGACCTCGCGACGTTCGTAAGGCCGCGCTGGAAATTCTCATAGAAACCGTACCAATCGGTGTTGTGGCCGATCCTCTCGCCGTCACGAAAGACCACGGTGTTGACCGCACCAAGCATCTCCGCATCCTCCGAAAGGCGATTGAGATGGGCGATCACCGTCTGCTTGCACGGATGCGTAATGTTGCTCCCGGCAAAACCGCGCCGCTCTTCCTCGTCCAGGAGATCCGGCAACGCCGAGGCGGGAAGGCCTCGCTCGGCGAAGTCGAGAAGCTCGTAGCGGTAATCGAGGCCCTGGTGTCGAGCCTCCATTTCGTGGAGCGCCGGGGACTTTGACATTTGGATGTCGGCCCCGATCAGTCCCACAAGAAATTTCTTGTCGTGCATTGGTATCGCCTTCGAACGTCAATGATGGGCAAGGATTTCGCCGAGGAAGGTTTTCGTGCGTTGGTTCTTGGGAGACTTGAAGAAGACCTCCGGTTCGGCCTCTTCGACGATTTCTCCGGAGGCCATGAAGATGACGCGATCAGCGACCTGACGGGCAAAGCCCATTTCGTGTGTGACACAGATCATCGTCATGCCGTCACGGGCGAGACTGATCATCGTGTCGAGCACCTCCTTCACCATTTCAGGATCGAGGGCAGAAGTCGGTTCGTCGAAGAGCATGACCTTCGGCTCCATGCAGAGCGCGCGAGCGATGGCAACGCGTTGTTGTTGTCCGCCCGATAGCTGCGCGGGATACTTGTCCGCCTGGTCGAGGATCCGAACGCGCTCGAGATATTTTCGCGCCAGTCGCACGGCATCAGTGTGGCTTGTGCCTCGAACACGCATCGGGGCGAGCGTACAGTTCTGAAGTACGGTCATATGGGGGAAGAGGTTGAAGCTCTGGAAGACCATTCCCACTTCGCGACGTATCGCATCGATGGATTTGGTGCTTCCGTCCAGTACCTGACCCTCGACGACGACCTTGCCTTCCTCGATCGTCTCAAGGGCATTGATGCAGCGAATGAGCGTAGATTTCCCGGACCCTGACGGCCCGCAGAGGACGATTTTTTCGCCTTTGCGGACCGACAGGCTGATGGATTTCAATGCATGGAAAGCGCCGTACCACTTCTGCACGTCCTCAAGGGAAATCAGCGTCGGTTGATCGTTTGCGGAATTGAGCACGGAACTCTCCATTTGGGCTTTAATTGACGGTGAACGGGATGTTCGGAATTGATTCCGGGAACTTCGGCAGATCGATCGCCATCCACTTCTTCGTGATGGCAGCCAGCTCACCATCGGCCTTGATCTTGTCGACGAAGGCGTTGACGGCTTCGTTCCAGTCCTTCTCGCCGAGACGGGTCCCGACGCCGTTGTAGGTCGTCAGAAAGTTAATCTTGCGTTCATAGGTGCCGGCACTCGCCGCATCCAGACGCTGACCATAGAACTGGTTGCCGCCAACCGCCTTTACCTGTCCGGAGATGAGAGCCTGGATGGTTGCGGCGTCGTCATCGAAGCGGCGGACCGTTGCGGTGGATCCGACGGCGTCCGTGACGGCCTTATCCTGCGAACTGGACTTTGGAACACCGATCTCCCATCCCGCAACGTCTTCAGGCTTCGCAACGGTGTCGGACTTCGCTGCATAAAGCGAAATCGTGTTAGCGGCGTAGGGCTTGCTGTATTGAATTGATTTCGCGCGTTCTTCCGTCATTGCCATCGTTGCGAACAGGATGTCGACTTTGCCGGTCGTGAGCGCCGGAATTCGGTTGGCGACGGCGAGCGGCTGGAACTGAACCTTCACGCCCAATTCCTTGGCAAAAAGGTTGGCGATGTCAGCGTCGAAGCCATCCTGTACGCCGCTTGTGTTGACGAACCCCCATGGCGCATTGTCGCCCTGGATGCCGACCACGAGCGTGCCCTTTGCCTTGATTTCCTCTACAGTTGCCGCAGAGGCGGCGGCAGCGCCAACGGTTGCGAAGGCAACGGTTGCCAGTGCAAGTCCGAGAAAATTCCTACGATTGTTATGCATGTTTGTCCTCCTCCTTGAGAGTTTTGCTTCGAGCGAAGCGGCTAGCGGGCAGCTTTCGCCATCCGTTTTTCGAGGCTGCTTCCGGCATGGGAGAGCGGCCAGCAAATGATGAAGTAGATTGCCCCGACGATTCCGAAGACGAGCAGCGGACGATAGGTCTGGTTTGAAATGATCTGCCCGGCGCGAGTGAGCTCAATGAAGCCGACGATTGCCGCCAGCGACGTGCCCTTGATGAGCTGGACAAGGAAACCGATCGTGGCCGGCATCGAGATTTTCAGGGCCTGCGGCAGGATGACGTCTTTCATCCGCGAGACATAATGCAGTCCGAGGGCGTTGGCGGCTTCCGTCTGGCCCTTCGGAACAGCCTCGATGGAGCCGCGCCAGATTTCGCCCAGGAAAGCACTGGCATGGAGCGTGAAGGCGATTGCCACCGCGATCCACGCATTGACCTCGATGCCCAATAGCGCAACGCCGTAATAGACAACGAAGAGCTGCATCAGAAGGGGCGTGCCCTGGAAGAGGCCGATATAGCCTGCGGTGATCCTCCGGGCGACCTTCGTCCCCGAGGTGCGCAGCAGCGCGATGAGGATTCCGAATATCCCGCCACCGATGAACCCCACGATCGCGAGCAGAACAGTCCACTTCAAACCCTGCATCAAAAAGAAGAATTCATTTTCGCCGATGGGACCCATGGCTGCCTCCTATCGCGTCGGGTAGTTGAAGTAATTGCGAGAAATGAGGGCAAAGAGGCCCATCATCAGGGTCGATATAGCCAGGTAGATAGCGGTTACCGTGAAATAGACCTCGAAGCTGCGGAAGGTGTCAGACTCAATGCGCTGAGCGGCCGAGGTCAGTTCATAGGCGGCGATTGACGTGCAGACGGACGTTGTCAGTGTCAGCATGATGAACTGGCTTGTGAGCGAGGGATAAATCGCCCGCAGTGCCGGCTTGAGCACGATGAGCCGGAAGACGTCCGCCTTGTGCAGACCAAGTGCGAAACCTGCCTCGATCTGGCCGCGCGACACGCTTTCGACCCCGCCTCGGATGATCTCGATTGCGTAAGCCCCACCATTGATGCCGAGGGCAATGATGGCCGTAACGGTCGGATTGAGGCGGATGCCCGTGAGAGGAAGGGCAAAATAAATAAAGAAGATCTGCACCAGGAATGGCGTATTACGCACAACCTCGACGAAGACGATTACAAGAGTGCGCGTGATCTTCCTCTTGGAACTCCTCGCAACAACGCCCAGGATTCCAATGACGAGTGCGAGGAGCATCCCGGCCAACGCGAGGCCAAGCGTTCCAAGCGAACCCCATAGCAATTCCGGGGCGCGGTCCAGGACCGCACCGAAATCGAACGTATAACGCATGTAAGACTTCCTCCTCCCGACCGGCGTGCACCGCGTCGGCGCCGGATCAATGATCCGGTTTCAAAATTCCCAGTACGCAGTCATGCAGATGTTTTAGATGCGCCTCCGGGCCCATCGGCCCGACGAGTGGCACTTCAACCGAGATGGCAGCGCCGTATTCGGTTGCGACGCAGAGGTCCTTCAACGGCAATTCGCCTTCTCCCGGAGCGAACCTGCCGCTTCTCGCCTCGGCGATCATTGCGTCCGATGTTTCGGGAGCCGGCCCGCGGACGTCGCAAAGCTGGACGTGTTTTACCTTCCCTGCATTTACGCGAAGCTCGTCGATCGAGGCTCCGTTTCGAAAGAAGTGAATCCCGTCAACGAGGACACCGGCGTTCTCTGCACCACAGGAATTCACGACCGCTACGCTGTCGCGAAAGGTTCTGACTGCCCGCCAGCCCATATTTTCGATGTCGACGGACATGCCATATCGAGCCGCGAGGGCGCAAAAGTCCGAAAGGTTTGCGGCAAGACGGCCGCCGTCGCGATCATCGCCGCAAACACTCAGCCGGCGCGCGCCTATGTTCGCAGCGGCTGCCACGGTCGCCTCATGGGAGGCCGCAACGAAGCTTTCGTCGATCACGAAGAACTCGATATCGAACACCTTGACGCCTTCGCCATCGGCAATTGTCTTGAATTCCTGGGCGCTGTGACTGCCCACCGGCAACTCGTAGAAAGGGGCGCCGGGGAAGGCAGGATGCAGACGCAGACCTATCGACGTAAAACCCGCCCGAGCAGCCGTCACGGCGAATTCATTGGGCGGCAGCGCGATGGATGAAAAATGTGCCACGCCCAGCTCAAGCCTCGGTCCTGGCGTCGCGACCGTCATTACAAAATCCCCTTTGTTGAGAGGTGACTACGCAGGTTGGTTCCCGTGCGGTGGATATGCTGACGCAACATATCGCACGCATAGTCCAGATCCCGCGCGACGGCTCCCTGAGCAATCTCACTGTGTTCCTGGCTGACGTTGCGGTCACCCGACGTGCGGGTCAGAAACACCCGGCGATAACGGTCGTTGAGATTGAGAAGCAGTCTGCAGAAATGGAGCAGGATCGGCTTCCCGCAGCCAGAGATGAGTGTCAGATGATATTCGCGGTGGAGTTCTTCCCAGCGCTCCAGCGTCTCTGGCCGAGCCGCGTCGCGCTCGGTGCGGTTAAGGCGATGCAGCGCGCGCATGACGTTGCCCTCCCATTCCACATCGCCGAGCCGCATGGACTCGCGAAGCGCAAAGACTTCAAACTCCTCGCGCAGGGTGGTGATCTCTTCCAGATTGGCCAAGGAAATTGCTGAAACGCGGTAGCCGCGATTGTCCTCGAACTCCACCAGACCGTCCGATATCAGCCGTGCCAATCCTTCACGCAGCGGACTGAGGCTTACGTTGAACGTCTTGCGCGCCTTGTCGAGATTGATCTTGCTGCCGGCTTGAAGTTCGCCGGAGATGATCGCCTCGCGAAGACGGGATGCAAGCTGGCTCCCAATTGTGTTTTTGCCGTCATCGAGAAAGCCAGAAGACGATGGAGCATCTTCTGTCGTCGGAGCAAATGCGCCGTCGTCATCCGGTACCATTGTTCCTCCAAGGCCCCAAATTAATTGTCGATGATCGATACAATAAACGATTATTCATGTCAACTTACGACCGTTGAAATTTGAGAAAAGCCACACCCGGATTCCCTTTAAGCAAATAAAGCATAATTAATTCAATGGTATAAATGCCAACATCCCTTTCCCCTTGGCTTCCCTGGGTCGCGAGATCGCATGGCGGCCTTGACAGATAATCGATTATTTGGATAGTCGTGAAAATCGGGAGGTAACCCACATGGTGATCAAAACTGAAAGCGATCTGACGCCAGCCGTCCTCGCTGTGATGAATCGCACTGAAGACCCTCGCCTGCGAGAAATCCTCGTGGCGATGGTCAGGCATCTTCATGCCTTCGTGCGCGAGGTACGACTGACGGAGGTCGAGTTTCGGGAGGCGACAGCCATGCTGAATGAGATCGGCAAGCTGCATACCGATCACCACAACGAGTTTGTGCTGATGGCCGGTTCCCTTGGCGTGTCTTCACTTGTGTGCCTGCTGAACAATGGTGACAGTGGACAGACCGAAACCTCCCAGTCGCTGCTGGGCCCATTCTGGCGCCTCAACTCTCCGCGGGTCGAAAATGGAGGATCGATCATTCGATCCGAAACGCCGGGCACTCCCTTGTTCGTGCATGCCAGGGTCGTTGACCGCGACGGCAAGCCAATTGCCGGCGCCGAAGTGGATGTCTGGCATGCATCTCCCGTCGGTCTCTATGAAAACCAGGATCCGGACCAGGCCGAGATGAACTTGCGCGGCAAATTCATCACCGACGAGCAAGGTCGGTTCTGGTTCAGGACCGTCAAGATGGTCGGATATCCGATACCGGTCGATGGTGTGGTCGGACGCCTGCTCAAAGCGCAGGGACGCCATCCGTATCGACCAGCGCACCTGCACGCACTGATCTTCAAACATGGATACAAGACGCTGATTTCCCAGGTCTTCGACCCTAGCGACCCGAACATCGACTCCGATGTTCAGTTCGGTGTCACGGCAGCGCTGACCGGCGACTTCGTTCGTCATGAGGAGCCCCATCCGAGCGAAGCGGATATTCCTGGTCCGTGGTTCTCGCTCGACTACACCTATGTCATGGAGCCCGGCGAAGCGCTTTTGCCGCGCCCCCCGATCAAATAAATCGCGATCACCAGAGCAAACGATATGATCACAGAAGAAGAACGCCGGGCAGTGGCAGACGCGCTGCTCAATGCTGAAATCGAGCGCGAGCCGATCATGCAGCCCAGCAAGACCTACCCTAACCTCGAACTCGAGGACGCCTACCGAATTCAGGCTTTGTGGGCTGAGGCGAGAGTAGCCAAGGGCGCACGGATCGTCGGGCACAAGATTGGCCTGACGTCCCGCGCAATGCAGATGGCTTCGAAGATGACGGAGCCGGACTACGGCTGCATCCTTGACGACGCAGTTTACAACGACGGAGCGCAGATCAGGGCTGACTTGTTCATCAAGCCGCGCCTCGAGGTCGAGCTGGCCTTTGTAATGGGTGAGGATCTCGTCGGGCCCGGCACCAGGATTTATGACGTCATGCGCGCGACCGAGTTCGTTGTGCCTGCGCTCGAGATTATCGACTACCGGACCCAGGTCCCTCGAGCGATCACCGATACCATTGCAGACAACGCAGCTTTCGGCGCCCTCGTCGTTGGCGGCCGTATCATTCGCCCGATGGACATCGATATCCGTTGGGTCGGAGCGACTCTTTCCAAGAACGGCATTATTGAGGAATCGGGCGTGTCGGCCGCGATCATGGGACATCCGGCAGCCGGCATCGCGTGGCTGGTCAACAAGCTTCATGCCGTGGGCGGTGGCCTGAAGAAGGGACAAATAGTCCTGGCCGGCTCCTTCACGCGTCCCGTCGATATCGCGAAAGGTGATGTGATCCAGGCCGACTATGGCCCTGTTGGCTCCATCGGCGTGTCGTTCGTGTGAGGTGCCAGATGGAACATCCTGTCAATCGGTTCAAGCAGAAGCTTCTTGCTGGTCAAAGTCAGATCGGCCTGTGGTGTGGCTTGCCGGGAAACTACGCCGCGGAAATCGTCGCGCCTTCAGGTTTCGATTGGCTCCTGTTCGACACGGAACATTCCCCGGGTGACGTTCTGACCGTACTGCCGCAATTGCAAGCGGTCGCACCCTACGACGTTTCCCCAGTCGTCCGCCCTGCCATCAACGATCCCGTCCTCATCAAACGTTTCCTGGATATCGGCGTTCAGACACTGCTCATTCCCTACGTTCAGAACGCGGAAGAGGCGAAAGCCGCAGTCGCGGCCGTGCGATATCCTCCTGATGGAATTCGTGGTGTTTCTGCCCTGACGCGTGCCACTCGTTTCGGCCGAGTTGCGCACTATGCGCAAAATGCGGAACGGGAAATTTGCCTGTTGCTGCAAGTCGAGACGCGGGAAGCGCTTGGCAACCTGGAGGCGATTGCCTCGGTAGAGGGAGTGGATGGCGTATTCATAGGACCGGCAGACCTGGCAGCAAGTTTCGGACACAGGGGCCAACCGAACCACCCGGAGGTGGTCGATGCAATTGTCGACGCGATTGAACGCCTGAAAGCGCTGGGCAAGCCTGCGGGCATTCTTACCCCGGATGAGAAGTTCGCGGCACGGTGCATCTCACTGGGAACGCTATTTACTGCCGTTGGTGTCGACGTCGCTCTGCTGGCGAGGGGATCGGAAGCACTCGCGGCACGGTTTGCATCGCAAGGAGCGGACCGCAATGCCGCAACGTGACGAACTCCTCGCTGAAATCGCACCGACGGGAGTCATCAGGGCGGCGGTCAACATGTCGAATGCCGCACTTGTCCAACTCGATCCAGTGACAGGCACGCTAACAGGGTCGAGCGCGCAGATAGCGGTCGAACTGGCAGCAGAACTCGACTGCGGCCTGTCGCTGGTTCAATACGGATCGGCCGCGGACATTCTTGCGGCTGCCGAAGGTAACGAGTGGGACGTTGCGTTCATTGCATCCGATCCATCACGTGCCGATAGGTTCTCCTTCTCGCCCCCCTACACCACGGTGTCCGCCAGCTTTCTGGTGCCAGACAGTAGCCCGTTAGGCAGCTTGGAGCATGTCGATGTCGAAGGAGTGCGCATCGCCGCCGCCAGAACCGCTGCGTATACAAAGCAGCTTGAGCGATTGGTTAGAAATGCAATCGTCCTCCATACCGAAAATCCCGCCTCCGCCCTGGATATGCTTGTATCCTCCGAGTGCGACGCGGCTGCGGGCTTGACGGAGTCCCTGTCACGTTTTTGCGAAAAGAACCCAGGTTTCCACGTCGTTGATCGGGCATTCTCGAAAGTGCCTCAGGCGATCGCTGTGCATCGGAGGTGCGTTCACGCTTCAACCTTTCTGTCGGACTTCATCCAGCAGCATTACGGTGCAGGTAAGCCGAACAACTGAAGTAGTTGGCGGGACTTGGGAGGAAGCCAGGTCGAGGGGACGCGACACGTCAAGTCCCCAATGGTGATGGAATCCTCTTCCCCCTCAAGCGTTCGCACTCGCAGTTCATGCTTCGTTGAGCCTCAGGTACGTTGTCGCGCAACTCTTGTTCCGGAGGGTTGGCGGTGGCCGCGCCCTGGATCATGGGCGTTTGCCTCGCAGCAGGCCATACGGCAGGCCTTTTCCTATCACCATCACGACCGCTCACTCCGGCTTCAAAAGCAAACCCGTCGCAAGCGCCTGAAAAGCCTCCACCGCCTTGGGCAACACGCCCTGCGGATTGTCACTCGCGGCGATCCAGAGGGCGGCATTAAGAGCGGCGCCGCTGAGCAACCGAGCCGCCGCTTCCGCGTCAACAGGCTTGAGGATGCCTTGCGCGATGAGGCGCTCGACGGCGCTTTTGGTCACCTGCAGGCAACTGTTCTGGCTTGGCCATTGCGAGGGATCGCCCAGGACTGCGGGTCCGTCGAGCAGGACGATGCGTTGCACCTCGGGATCAAGCGCCATCTCGATATAGGCCGCCCCCTCCGCCATGAGGCGCTGCCAATCATCACCCGCCGCCCGCGCCCCGATTTCCTGAGCGCGCGCCGCCATTTCCGTGTCCATCTGATCGACGACCGCCGCCAACAGCCCGCGCTTGTCTCCGAAATTGTGATAGAGCGCGCCGCGCGTCAGGCCGGCTTCGGCCGTCAGGTCGTCCATCGATGCGGCCGTATAGCCCTTTTTCGCAAAGGCCTTGCGCGCCGCCGCGATCAGCTTGACGCGGTTTTCCTGCATCGTCTCGTTTCGACTTTTCGCCATCGCAACCTCGATTTTTCACATACGCGACGTATATCAACTTGACATACGAGGCGTATGCGAGATATTTCCATACGCCTCGTATATGAAATATGGCGCCATCTGTGAAGCGTTTCCAGCATCATTGATCGCCACCAACAGAAGAGAGATCGAAATGACAAAGCCCCAGCCAATCTTCCCCACCGGCAGGCACGACCTTTACGAGAAGCACGGCTATTCCGCCGCCATCAGAACCGGCGATCTACTGTTCGTCTCCGGACAGGTCGGCAGCCGCCTCGATGGCACGCCCGAACCCGATTTCGAAGGCCAGGTGCGGCTTGCCTTCGAAAACCTGAAAGCCACGCTTGCGGCAGCAGGCTGCACGTTGGATGATATCGTTGATATCACAAGCTTCCACACCGACCCGGAAAACCAGTTCGCAACCATCCTCGCCGTCAAGCAGGAGGTTTTCAGCAAGCCGCCCTACCCGAACTGGACGGCACTCGGCGTCAACTGGCTCGCCGGCTTCGACTTCGAGATCAAGGTCATTGCCCGTATTCCGCAAGCGGCGTGATCGGCTGCCCGGCCTGCTCGCAAAGCCAGGCGCAGAACTGGCGCGGCGCGAGCCGCGCGTCATCGGCGCGCATCAACGCAAAATGCCAGGCCGGCCCGCTCAGCACATAGGGGAAAGGGGCGATCAGCAGCCCCATCTCCACAAACGGGCGAAACAGCAAGGGCGACAGCAGCGCCACGCCTGCGCCCGCCACCGCTGCATGGGCGTCCAGCTCATGCGTGGGGTATTCGACCGCTGCGAAGCGCAGATCGCGCGGCGGCTCGCATCCGGCGCCCCTGAACCATTCCTGCCAATCCGGATGCGGCAACAGCTCGAAATCGGCGAGCGCGCCGGGCGCCTCCAGCCTCCGCGTTCCGAGCAGACGTGGCGCCAGCATGGGCGTCACGTCAACCGGCGCGAGCCGGTATTCCTCAAGCCCTTCCCATCCGCCGAGGCCCCTCCTTATGGCGACGTCGAAGGCGCTGGGATCGCGAAGATCGGGGGAGACGTCGACCTCGATCGGCAATCCCCCGGCCAAGGAATAGCGCGCCAGCCGAGGCGCCAGCCAGCGCGAGGCGAACGTCGGAGGTGCCGTCAATCTGAGCGGCGGCGTCGCAGCCTGAAACTCATCGAGCGCGCCGGCAATGCCATCCAATGCCGCGCGAATGCGACCGGCCAGCTGAGCGGCCGCAGCCGTCGGGACGACGCGCCGCCCCGCCCGCATGAACAAGGGCTGGCCAAGCTCGGCCTCCAGCGTGCGGATCCGCAGACTGACGGCCGCAGGCGTCACACACAACCGTTCGGCGGCGCGCGCAAAGCTGGAGGCGGAAACGCAGGCTTCCAGAATTCGCAGAGACTCCAACGGCGGCCGCATGATCTCTTCTCTTTTGATGAGTTTTGCTTGTGAGGATCTCAAGCAAAGCGCGTTTTGGGGACAAGGCGCCTTCAGCTAGAGCTTGTCGGGCAAACTGTAGAGCAGCTTTGCGATCACGATAGACGCAAAACCGAAGACCTCAAGCGCGGCAGGCGGATCTGAAAGATTGCGACGCGCTTTAAGGCTTCATGCAAACAATAGGCGATCTCCCATGCCCCTGCAATCCAGGCACCTGATGACACTCTTCATCACCCTTCATCCGGCCCTCGATCTCGGCCCGACGCCGGCGGGCGGCCGCCGCATATTTCCCGTGTCCGGCGGCCATTTCCGGGGCGAGCGGCTGAAGGGAGAGGTGTCGCCGCTGATCGGTTCCGATCTCCTGCTCGCACGCGCCGACGGCACGGTGCAGCAGGATGTCCGCCTCCTGCTCGTTGCTGACGACGGCGGTCTGATCCTGATGACCTATCGCGGCGTCAGACGCTCCTCCCCATCAGTCGATGAGCGCCTCGCGAAGGGCGAAGCGGTCGATCCCTCGGAATATTATCTCCGGTCGACCCCATATTTCGAAACGGCGGCGCCACAGCACGCATGGCTCAACCAGATCGTCGCGGTCCAGCAGGGCGGCCGGCATCCGGGCGGTGTCGAATACGACGTCTTCGAAATTCTATGAGTTCAGCCGCACCATTCCGGCGCATGCCGGAATGGTGAAACGACAGCTCTTGGCGGATATTGTTGAGAAACTCGATCGACTGGCTGCCGTCCAGCCGTTTGAGCATTTTTGGGCAGTGAGCTATGCGTTGCTGGTCCTCGCGCCTCGCGTCGAAATCGACAACTAGCGACGACCGACGCGGTTAACTGGACCACCTTTGTTTACAGCAGTTCCTTGCGTCACTGTCCCACGCGCTGCACGAGCAACCGGGCGCGGCCTCAGTACCACCCCGGGTCTTACGACGCAGCCCGCCGGATAACTGATATATTGACAATAGACGACAGCATTTGCGGTATCCATAGGCGGCGCCGTAAATCCAATCGTTAGAAAGGCAAGTGACGCGGCGGCAATTCTTTTCATATTGTCCTCCTATGTCCTCGATACTTCCCAGAAGTGCTACGGTTGCTCCCACTTCCACGGATAGGCCTGTGGAATGATCAATGACATTGAACAAGCCAGGTGCGTACGAACGCTTTGATGATGCGGAGCGTCAGAACTGGTCATGGCAGGCCCTCCCACAAACGGCCGTATCATAACATTCGAACCAATTCTTGGCCCGTAACATCACGTAGAATCGGTTCCGTGCTGCGGTGCCAGGAGCGTGATTGGGCTGCGGCTGCCGATCAGCGCCGGGAGCGGACCGACCGGTTCCGGCCCCAAAGCGGCCACGACCTCCCTTCGGGTGGAGCATCTGCCACCGAATTCCGGTTCAGAGCCGCAACGCCAGCTTGCCGATGCTGGAGCGGTCCTCCAATGCCGCGAGCGCCTTCGGCCCGTCGGCAAGTTCGTAGACGGTTGGCTGGACGGGGGGCAATATGCCTGCGCCGATGAGTGCGAACAACTCGCCCATGACGGCACCGAAGATCTCAGGCGCGGCCTGGATCAGCGCCCCCATGTTGAAGCCGATAATGTGGACCTGATGTTTATAGACGAGGTTCCAATTGGTGAGCGATGCTTTGCCGGCGGGCAATCCTGTCACGACGACGCGGCCGCTGACGCGCCGCGCTGACGCCAGGCTGGCCTCAAAAGTCTCACCCCCGACCGACTCGATGACCAGATCCGCGCCGGCGTTGCCTGTCAGACCAAGCACTTCGGCGGCGATATCGGCGGTGCGGGAGTCGAGGACGTGATCGGCACCCAGGGATCGCACGATCTCGTGCTTTTCCGATGAGGCGGTCGCAATCACGGTCGCGCCATAGTGCTTGGCGATCCTGACCGCGGCTTGGCCGGTAGCACCCGCCGCCGCATGGATCAGCGCGGTCTGACCCTTCTCGATCTGCCCCAGCAGCTTGATCGCCGCCACTGCCGTCGGCAGGTTCACGACCAGGCCAAGCGCCTGCTCGTCCGACCAACCCTTGGGGACCGGTACTGCAGCCATCGCCGGAAGCACCATGTAGTCGGCAAAGGCGCCATATCCGACCCCGATGACATGAGCGCCGGGCGCCGCCGTCGTCACCCCTCGCTGGGAATCACGACCTCACCCACCCCCTCGAAGCCGGCAATATAGGGAGGCTGCGGGCCTCCGCGAAACGTGCCGTAGGCCTGGGAGATGTCGGCCATGTTGATACCGCCGGCAGTGACGCGGATGAGGATTTCGCCGCGACCGGGAACCGGCACCGGCGCATCGGTGATCATCCGCAGATCCTGCGGGCCGTTGAAGGATGTCTGCTGCAAGGCACGCATGAAGGCGGGGACGCTCATTGGGATCGGTCCTTGTTCAAGGTGATAGCGAGATTTGTTTGTCGATCGACAAATAAATAAATGCATGGCGCTCCGGCATTCGTCAAGCTATAGTTTGTCGATCGACAAACAAAACGGAGATGAGATGGCGACGCGCGGCAGGCCGATGACATTTGACCGGGACGTCGCTTTGCGAAGCGCCATGGACCTGTTTTGGGAGCGCGGCTACGAAGGAACCTCGATGAAGGACCTGAGCGAAGCCATGGGAATTGCTTCGGCCAGCATCTATGCCTCTTTCGGAAGCAAGGAAGCCCTGTTCCGGCAAGCCGTGGCCCTCAATGCCGCGACCCAGGGGCAGCCCCCGAGGCTCGCACTTGCCGAGCAGCCCACGGCCTGCGCGGCGATCCACGCCATGTTGCGCGCCGTGGCCGATACCATCACCATTCCCGGTTCGCCGCGTGGATGCATGCTGGTCCTCGCAGCGCCGACCGGCGCGCTGGAGAACCACCCGATACGGGAATTCCTGGCCGACGTTCGCCGGGCGCAATTCGAGGAGATCAGGGAGCGGCTGGTCAGAGGGGTCCGTGATG
This sequence comes from Rhizobium sp. Pop5, assembly GCF_024721175.1. Classification (NCBI taxonomy): domain Bacteria; kingdom Pseudomonadati; phylum Pseudomonadota; class Alphaproteobacteria; order Hyphomicrobiales; family Rhizobiaceae; genus Rhizobium; species Rhizobium sp. Pop5. The sequence goes on from NZ_CP099399.1 coordinate 2,314,119, forward strand.
GCGACCTCGCTGCCTCGACCGACAGCCTGACGGCCATCGCCCGCTACTATACCACGGTGATGCACGGCCTATCGGTGCAGGCGCGCGACGGCGCAAGCCGCGCCGAACTCGAGACGGTCATCACGCTCGCCATGGCCGCCTGGAAGACGCTGGCACCGGATGGTCCCGAGGGTCAGCAGCCGAATTAGGCCGCGGGCACAGCCCGACTTTGCGACCGTCGCAAAAGTCGGCAACTGCCGGTTTCGCAAATTCTTGCCAATCCGCTTTTAGTGGGTTGACTTAGAGTGCGCTCTAACCGGTAGCTTCCCATGCGTCGTGACGAAAGAAGGGCGTTTATGAAGATTGGCGAACTGGCAAAGCGTTCGGGACTGTCAGCCTACACCATCCGCTATTATGAGCGGATCGGGTTGCTGCCCCATGCCGACAGAGACCAATCGGGCCAACGTGATTACGACGCATCAATCCTGACCTGGATAGAGTTTCTCGACCGTCTCAAATCGACCGGGATGCCTATTCGGGAAATGCTGCGCTACGCAGCTCTACGGGAGCGCGGCGTCGGCACGGAAGCGGAGCGCGGCGCGCTGCTTGAACAGCACCGTGAACGTGTCCGTGCCCATGTGGCCGAACTGCAAGCCTGCCTTCTCGTCCTCGACGCCAAGATTGCCGGATATGCCGGCACGGAACAGAGGAACAATGACCATGACGCACCAATCCCCGAAGACAGGCGAAAGCCGGCTGGAACGCGGCAAGCGGGCGCTCGCTGAAATCGACGGCGCTGCCGGCCACAATGTCATCGCCGCTCTGGCGGACATCGCCCCCGACTTCGCAAATTACGTGTTCGAGTTTCCATTTGGCGACATCTACAGCCGCCCGGGCCTCGATCTGCGCGCCCGCGAGATCGCCACGATCGCGGCGCTGACGGCGATGGGAACCGCCACTCCTCAACTGAAGGTTCATATAGAAGCGGGCCTGAACGTCGGTCTGACCAGGGAGGAAGTTACCGAGATCATGATACAGATGGCCGTTTACGCCGGTTTTCCAGCAGCACTCAATGGCCTGTTCGCAGCCAAGGAAGTCTTTGCGGCCCGGTTCCCCGCACCTGGCGAGCAGGAGCAATCGATCGAACACCCGTTTTCAAGGTAAACGCTAGCATCGGGCACCACTGCCGAGACGCCGCGCGCCCTGAAGCGGATCATGTCTTTCGCCAGGCGACGATCCAGGGCCGGCATCTCGGCGACCGCCCTTTCCCCAGCCCCCAATTGTGACGTTTTCGCATCACTTTCCGTCAGGTTGTAATTTCCCGCTTGGCAATGGCGAATTCCTTCGTTACATAAAGCTCACCGCTCCAGATCGAACATAAGGGAGGCGTTGCATGCGACCAGCAAACATCGAAACCTTCCCATGGGGAATGAACCTACACTAGGTCATTTCCATTCGCGGCCCGCCACGGGCGCGATATGCGGTTTTTCCTCCTCATGGCCCGATTGATCTGACGGGATCACTGTGTCTCCCGCGCGGGCCGTGTCTTTTAACTCTCTATTTTGAGGACCGGTCGCCGCATGGCGCCGGGCGATTAAAATGACTCGCAAGAAGCTCGATTTCCGCGCCGATGCCTATCGTCACGTGCTCGGCTTTGTTTTCCATCATTGGACCCATCGGCCTTTGCTGGTGGGTGGCATCATCGTGCTGGTGATCGCAAGCACGCTGGCCGAGGTCATGGTGCCGGTATTTTCCGGCCGGATCGTCGATGCCATCGCCGGCGGCAATGCGGCCGATGGCGCGCTCAGCGCCTTCGTCATCGTCGTGGCTCTGGGCCTCACCAGCGTCGCGCTGCGCTGGTTCATCTTCAACGGCATCGTCAAGCTGACGCTGCGCACCATGGCGGATGTGGTCAATAACGGCTTCCACAAGGTGCAGCGTTTCTCCACAGACTGGCACGCCAACAGCTTTGCCGGCTCGACGGTGCGCAAGATCACCCGCGGCATGTGGGCGCTGGATTCGCTGAACGACCTGCTGCTGGTCGCGCTCTTGCCCTCCATCGTCATGCTGGTCGGCGCCAGCATCGTGCTCGGCAGCTACTGGCCGGTCATGGGCCTGATCGTGAGTGCTGGATCGCTGATCTATATCGGCGTGACCGTGGGGCTTTCCACCGGCTTCGTGTCGCCGGCGGCAAGGCTTGCCAATGCCTGGGACACCAAGCTCGGCGGCGCGCTCGCCGACGCCATCAGCTGCAACTCCGTGGTCAAGGCCTTCGGCGCCGAAAACCGCGAGGAAAAGCGGCTCAGCCACGTGCTCGCCAGATGGGACAGCCGCACGCGGCGGACATGGAAGCGCGGCAACCTGAGCGGCACGCTCCAGGGCTTCCTGATGGTCTCCATGCAGGCGGGCATCCTGGGAACGGGCCTCATCATGTGGCGGCAGGGGCTGGCGACGCCTGGTGACATCACCTTCGTGCTGGCGATGTTCTTCGTCCTGCAGGGCCATCTGCGCGATGTCGGCCAGGACATCCGCAATCTGCAGCGGGCCGTCAACGACATGGAGGAACTAGTGCTGCTCGACAAAACGCCACTCGGCGTCGACGACAGGCCGAACGCCACGCCGATCAAGGTCGAGAGCGGCGAGATCGTCTTCGATCGCGTCACCTTCCAGTATGGCGCGCATCCCACCCCGCTCTATGACGACTTCTCGGTCATCATCAAGCCGGGGCAGCGCGTCGGGCTGGTGGGGCATTCGGGATCGGGCAAGACGACCTTCGTCAAGCTCATCCAGCGCCTCTATGACGTGAACGCGGGCGCCATCCGCATCGACGGTCAGGATATCGCGCGGGTCAGGCAGGCAAGCCTGCGCAGCCAGATCGCCATCGTGCAGCAGGAGCCGATCCTGTTCCACCGCACGCTGGCAGAAAACATCGCCTATGGCAGGCCGAACGCCACGCGGCGCGAGATCGAGCAGGCGGCGAAACAGGCGAGCGCCCACGACTTCATCATGGCCCTTCCCAAGGGCTATGAGACGCTTGTGGGCGAACGCGGCGTCAAGCTCTCGGGCGGCGAGCGCCAGCGCGTCGCCATCGCCCGCGCCTTTCTCGCCGATACGCCGGTGCTGATCCTGGACGAGGCGACCTCGAGCCTCGACAGCGAGAGCGAAGTGCAGATCCAGCAGGCGATGGAACGCCTGATGGTCGGCCGCACCACGCTCGTCATCGCCCATCGCCTGTCCACGGTCCGCGCACTGGACCGGCTGCTCGTCTTCGACAAGGGCAAGATCGTCGAAGAAGGCGACCACCAGGCGCTGATCCGGCTGCATGACGGCATCTATCGCCGGCTGTTCGAACGCCAGGCGCTGGAACTGACCAAGGGTCTGGTGGCCTAGAACAGAAACGCCAGGGCTGATGCCCTGGCGTCAGCTTGATTACATCCCATGCACCATCAGAGTAGCGTCCTTCACCGGATTTCGCTCTATTCCTCTCTCATCCTCGCGAGGCCGAAAGGGAACGGACAAGGCGACTGCTTGCTCCCTCATTCCTGTGCTCGTCACAGGAATCCAGTGCGCCCAAGTCCTTGGGCGCGAAAGGCTCTCTTGCTTCATTCACGGCGCGGACGCGCCGTGGCTGGCTTCCTGTGACAAGCACAGGAATGAGGGAGCTTGGAGAAACGTTCCTTCTAAATTTTCTGCTGGCATTGCCGACAGCTGTGCATCGGCGGAGAAGGTGAGAGGCAGCCATCGGCGCGAACTGGATAGCAACGGCCTCGTGCCGAGGATGACGTCGGGGTAAACGACGAGGTTCGGCGCCAGGGCTGATGCCCTGGCGCTCATCGGGCACGAGGCCCAAGGGGAACGGGCAAGCTCTCCAAACTCCCTCATTCCTGTGACGAGCACAGGAACGAGGGAGCGTGGGAATGCTCCCGATAAATAACTCTCCACGGGCGTTGCCGACATGCCCCAGCGCGGCGCGAAATCAAGCCGGAACGTAAGTCAACCTGATCACGTCCTCGTCCATCCGGTCCGTGGCCGTCAGGCGCAGCCGCGATCGCGGGCCGGCGAAGAACGGCGTGCCCTGCCCCACCACGACCGGGTGCAGGTAGATCTGATACTCGTCGATCAGGCCAAGTTCGGTCAGGCTTTGCGCGAGCTTCGGGCCGGCAACTCCGATCCCCCCGTCGCGCCCGGCCTTCAAGGCGCGGATCGCGCCCTCGAGATCACCTTCGATAAGCGTGGCGTTGGGGCCGACAGACTTCAGCGTGCGCGAGACGACCCATTTCGGCAGTTTCCGCCACGCCGCCGCGAAGGCCTGTTCGTCCGCACTCCATTCGGGATGTTCGTCGTCCCAGTAACGCATGACCTCATACATCTTGCGGCCGTACACACTGCCCGCAGAGCGATCAACCTCCTCGATGAAGTGGCGGAAGAGCGCAGGGCCCGGCGCGAACGCCATATGATCGACGTAACCGTCCAGCGACTGGTTCATTCCGAAGACGAGCTTGGCCATGTCAGCTTCCTTCTCGATGGCATATTCGGAGAGTCTGATTGCATCATGCAATCAGTTATGGACGAGATCAACCGGTTTTATGTCACGATTGATTTTTAGAGTGCGCATGCCTGGGCGGATTATTGAAGAAGAATACGTATCTGCCGGTTCATGATCTGGCTGAAGACGGCGGAGTAGATGGGACGGCTTGACCAGGATGGAGCAATTTCACCGAGGTAGCGGACTTGGATGAGGGGTATCTGGTATGTCGATCTTGCTGAGAAGCCTGTCGCTGCTGGTTGGGATAACATTGGCGGTGCCGGCCTTTGGCAATTGCCTGACCGCCAACGAGACCAGACAGGGCGTGCTGCTGACCAGAGAAGCGCCTTTCTATTCCGTATTCTACAAGCCCGACGGCTCGCGTCTCACCGAACAACGGCTGATGGAGCGCGACGGTTCGCTGCAGCCGGTGTCGGCCGTCTATCTGCACCCCTTGCTCGTCGAAAAGAGAGTGAGTGCCAGCGGGACGCATGAGCTGAAATACGCGAATGCGATCGCGTTGGACGATCTACCGGAGAAGAAGAACTGGCAATCCGACACCACGCTTTTCATCAATGGCAAAAAATCCGATTCAGGCACGACTTTTATGAGGTTCGACGGCTTGGGAGAGGAAACGATTGCATCTTGTTCCTACAAAGTCTGGGCCATCAACAGCCGTCTGAAACTGACGGAATTGCCTCCGATTATTTTCGAACAATACTATTCCCCCGAACTTCATCTCGTTCTTCGTTCGGTAAGGCTGAGCGCCTCCAACCGGCCGTTGAACGAGGTTCGATTTGACCGGTTCCAAATCGGCTGGGGCAACTGATCGATCATGGCTGACACCCCTTTCGTCATGCTCGGGCTTGTGCCCCAAGCATCTGCAACCGGTCGATAGGGCAGCCGATCCTCGGCATAAGCCGCCTTGTCCGTTCCCTTGCCGACCCGGGCCGCCGGCGGCGCGAAATCAAGCCGGAACGCAAGTCAGCCTGATCACATCCTCGCCCATCGGCTCGCTTGATGTCAGGCGCAGCCGCGTTCGCGGGCCGGCGAAGAATGGTTTGCCATGACCCACCACCACCGGGTGCAGGTAGATCCGATACTCATCGATCAGGCCAAGATCAGTCAGGCCCTGCGCCAGCTGCGGGCCGGCAACTTCGATCTCGCCGCCGCGCTCGGCCTTCAACACGCGGATTGCGCCGCCAAGATCACCTTCAACGAGCGTGGCGTTGGGGCCGACCGATGTCAGCGTGCGCGAGACGACCCATTTCGGCTGCTTCCGCCACGCCGCCGCAAAGGCCCGTTCCTCCGCGCACCATTCGGGATGCTCCTCGTCCCAATAGCGCATGACCTCATACATCTTGCGGCCATAGACACTGCCCGCCTGCCGCTCGGTCTCCTCGATGAAGTGGCGGAAGAGCCCCGGCCCCGGCGCAAACGCCATATGATCGACATAACCGTCCAGGGACTGGTTCATTCCGAAGATAAGCTTGGCCATGTCAGCTTCCTTCCTCGATGGAGTATGCGTGGGAGTCTGATTGCATTATGCAAGCAGTCATGAGGGAGAACAACTGGTTTTATTGGGCGCCGGCTCGGGAGAGCACGCCCGCCAGAATATTCGCCGCCCGCCTGCCATAAGCCATCTTGGCCGCGGGGATGTGGTGAAGACTAATGCCGTGATGTCCAGCGAGGGACGGCTTTGGGGCCGAAGGCGGACAAGCAGCTCTGAGCTCAATACCTACGAAAGCCCACATTAGCTTGGTCGTTGGATGGGACAACCCAATCTTCGTTAGAGGTAAGGACCTTACGGCGCTGCACATTAAGCGCCGCAAAGACAGCCTCGCATTTTTCGGGAGCTGGCGAGGAAAATACGCCTGGTTGCACTGACTCAGTACATATGTCATTGGACTGACGGAGCAAATGGACGTCCGGGGAATGGCAGGAATTCAGGATTCTGCCGAGACGGAGATATTTACGGTGAGGGCCGAAAACCCTATAAACTGGCTGATTGAGCTTTCCTACGAGGACACCAAAAGCAGCATCGATGGGCTGGTTCTGGTGAAAGGTTTCCGCGCGCTCGATCTTCCGCCCGAACAATATGAGATGATGGAGAAGGCGGAGAGTTACGGGGCGCATTCGGTCTTTTTCGAGGCTAGTCGGAACAACCGGTCGCAGGTGGCTCAGGCTTTCATCTACGTCAGCGATCATCCCGGCGCGAGCGATAAATTCGCTCTCCTGCACAAGAGGCTGTGGAGTTGGGGCGGCGTTCCCCTGCTCTATCGTAAGACACCCGGGAAAGTGGAGCTGTTCCGCTGCGCCAGCAAGGCAGACTTCGACCAGAACACAGAGATTCCCAAGTATCGCGCCTATGATACGCTAACCGTCGCCGCCAACATCGCGAACGCTGAAAGCGCCACGGCCGCATGGTGGGATTTCGGCCGCCTGCGCAATGGCACCTTATGGGACGACCCTACCGTCTGCGAGCACCTGCTGTCGGACACGGCGTCGGCGCATCGGCACCTCGTTGGCAATATCTTCGGTCTCTACAAGAAGATTAGAGCGGATGCGCTACTCAGCGAAAGCTTGCAGCGTCGGCTGCTGATCTTGTCGCTGCTGATCGCGTACCTCGACGAGCGCAACGCGCTCGAGACCGACTATTTCGCGCAGTTCCAGCCCGGAGCCACGACCTTCGCCCAAGTGATGCGTAGCGGTCCGGCCCTGGTCAAGCTGCTGGCCGCCCTCGAAAAGCGCTTCAACGGCCATGTGTTCGAACTCGACGACGATCTCCGCGCGGAACTTGTCGAAAGCACGCAGCTTGGAGCCTTCGCCGACCTCATCGAAGGGCAACTGGATGCGCATGGCCAAGGAAGTTTCTGGCGGCTCTACTCATTCCGTGACCTGCCAGTAGAACTGATCAGCAACATTTATCAGTTGTTCGTCGAGGACAAGGATAGCTCGATCTACACGCCGCCGGCGCTTGTCCGCCTGATGCTTGACGAGGCCTTGAGCTGGGAGCGTTTAGATTCGCTGGTCGAACGCGACGAGATCATTCTCGATCCGGCGTGCGGTTCGGCAGTCTACCTAGTGGAGGCTTATAAGCGCCTCGTTCTTCACTGGCGGATGCGAAACGGATGGAAAAGGCCCAAGACCGCAGATTTGAAGGCGTTGCTCGCTCGCGTTCATGGCGTCGATCTGGAGCCCGGCGCGATCAAGCTCGCCGCTTTCAGTCTCTGCCTTGCGCTGTGCGAAGCGCTTGAACCCGAACATATCCGCAAAAGCGTCCAATTGTTCCCCGAGCTCGAGGGCAAGACTTTGCATCTCAGTTGCTTCTTCGAGGCAATCGAGCGGGGGGTGATTACGAGAAATGTTGGCGTGATAGTCGGTAATCCGCCATTCAAGTCCAAGCTTTCGACGCCGGCAGCTCTGCGCGCCGCCGCCGCGTTCAAAACAGAACTGGGTAGCAAGCTGCCTGATGACCAGCTTGCTTACCTATTCCTCGTTTATGCGAAGAGCCTCCTCGCGGAGCGCGGGGTCATCAGTATGATCCAACCGGCCGGGTTCCTCTACAACCTGAACCCCGAAGCGATACGCAGGCATCTTTTCGAGAAGTGGAATGTTCGCGAGATTCTCGATTTCGTGTCGGTTCGAGGATTGTTCTCCAAGGGCGACGCGGACACGAAAATCATCGTCGTCGTCGCCTCAGCGGGCGAACCCGACCCCACGCGGAAGGTCCTGCACGCCATATTCCGTCGCAGCGGCAAGGCGGATGCGGAGCAGAGTTTCGACATTGATTATTACGATATGCACTGGCTCTCCAGGACCCCGGATTTGGCCGATCATCGCACGTGGCGCTCTGGGCTTCTCGGGAGCCAGCGCGTCGCCGCCTTCGTCCAGCGGTTGACAAAGATGCGGACGCTGGGCGTGTTCGCAAATGAGAAAGGTTGGATATTCGGCCAAGGCTTCATTCGTGGCAACAAGGCTCATAGGCATTCGCTCGACCACATCTGGGGCAAGAAAATGGTGCCCCAGGCGCAATCGGCCCGTTCGGGATCGACAGAAGCAAAGTGACGGACGCGCCGCAGGTTCCGATCTCGGACGTGAAGTCCGAGCAGGCATTTCAATCGCCGCTCCTCCTCATCCGGAAGCACCAGGATCTCGACCACGGGGTGTGGACCGACGGTTATATGACCTTCGCGGATGAGATCGTTGGCTTCTCGGGGGCTGAAAGGAGCGCGAAGTCGCTGCACCAAGTCGCGGAGTTTCTGTCGGCCAATCGAGATGCGCTATCGGCCTATGTCGCCGCAACCAGCTTCCGGCTGTATAATAAGAAGGCAACTGTGACGAGCACTGGCGACATTCTCGACCTTCCGTTTCCAGAGACGGGAGATCTCGCACTGAGCGCCAGCGAATCCATTCTCGTTCAGGATATCGTGAAGTTTCAGCGCGAACTCATCCGGATGGGCGATAAATCTTTCGCGCTGAAAAGCACCGGGCATAATGTGATGCCCCAATTCAACGAGACGCTCCTCGCTTCGATCAATCGCTTTTACGGCGACAACCCACTGATTGCTCATCCATACCACTCCTGGCCCGGGATCATCTGCCAGCCTTATTCGTTTGGCCCGACCGAAATCGACTGGGCGGAAAGTGATAAACTGCGCAGCCGGCTCGACGTACTCATCAGGGAGCAACGCAGCGAAACAATCTCGGTGACCCGGATTGCCCGAATCTACGACGATAATCTTCTTTTCCTGATCAAACCAGACAGGCTCCGCTTCTGGATGCGGTCAATCGCTTTGCGCGACGCCGACGAGGTGCTCGCTGATCTTCGTGCGCAAGGGTACTAGCTTATGCTGGCGGACCGGGGGGAGGAGGGGCCGGTAAGACAGGGACTGAGAGTAGGACTCCACCTGCCCTCGACCCAATTTCGAAAACTCGTGGCCTTTATCGCGGCCGCACTGCCATTCTGGCGAGACGATGAACTCCGCAGGTCGGAGACAGCCGAGGATGCTCTCTCCGACCAGCTCTGCGACTTCCTCAACGACGCCGCGCGAAATTCACCAGGGTTCGACGCCTTCAAGTTCCAGCGCGAGACCCGCGACGACAGCAAGGGCGGGCGTAATCTAGACATCACTGCAAAGCCGAGCGGATGCTCGATTTGGATTGGCGACCGCCATTATTCACCCTACGATATATTCCTGCCGATCGAGTGCAAGCGCCTCCCCACCCCTGCCGCCACAAAGCGCGATCCACGCGAGTATCTTTTCAGTGGCAGCAGTTCGACCGGGGGCGTCCAGCGTTTCAAGAGCGGCGCGCATGCCGCCAATCATGCATTTGCGGCGATGATCGGATATGTCCAGGATCAGGATATTCCACATTGGCAACAGGAACTCGACAAGTGGGTTGATGAGTTGTCGACATCAGCCGAGCCGTTATGGAGCGCGAACGATCGCCTCGAACTTGAGCATCATGACAAGGGCGGACGCCACGCGATCCTCAATTCCAACCACGCCCGCGCCGACGGTCTCAACGATATCGCTATGAGTCATCTCTGGATCGAAATGTAAGTACGCCCGGGGCACAGGTTCAAGAGGGACGCGGCCGGGATTGACGCAATATGGACATTCCGCCGTCAGCCGGGAGTGCCCGGCTTTAAGTTAGCCCGTGCTTGCCTGGAACGAGCGAAAAGCAGTGTCGGAGCGTATGCGTTGGGAAACGTATAAGACTGCCTCGGGGCCGTCGGTGGAACGGCCCCTTCCTAGATGGTAGCGCCGAAGGTCGACCTTCGTATTCAGCCTGGTGGGCCGACTGCAGGGACGACGGCCTTTACTTTACCGTGATGGCCATACCGCTGATATCGGCGTTGACCTGCAGGCCTACCTGCTTGCCTGAGAGTTCGAGTTCGGCGCCCTTCTCATTGGTCATGACGATCATCTGGGCCCCTTTGCCGACCGCGCCACCACCACCCGCCGCACCGTAGACCCCGCTCACATCTCGAGCCCGGCGAATATGGCGAACGGTACCATGAAAATTGGTCTTGGAAGCCCCGAAGGCGAGGCCGCCCGAGATGCCGCCGATAGAGATGGGATAATGGCGACCATGGAAGGTCAGCGTGCCCTCGCCTCCAGAACCACCCACAAAGAAGGCAGCCTTGTAGACCGAGAAGCTGATCGTACCGCTGTCGGCATACGCAGAGCCGGCAAAGCTCACTCCCGCTGCTGCGATAAGCGCAACCGCGACTGAACGAAATCTGGACGAAATCTTCATGATGCGAATCTCCTCAAAATCGAGGCTTACCCAGCCAGGAGGGCACGTCAGCGTCAAGTCACAGCTGAAACTGTCTTGCCCGTCATTGGTTCCCGGCAGGTGGCCAGAATCCGGCCGGGAGAAGGCCGCCACGTGCCTTTATCAATGGCACGTGAATTTGCGTCGGCCTTGTACTGATTCCCGACTGTGGGTGGAGGGGAATAAGCAGCGGCGTGCCGTGCGGCCCCCTCAACCGGCTGCCGCCACCTTCTCCCCGCTGGGGAGAAGGGGAATGCCGCGATGTTTCGTCCTTATCGCTCCTCAAGAAGCATGAGGATTGGCGAGGCGCAAGGCTTGCTCCCTCTTCTCCCCAGCGGGGAGAAGGTGGCCCGAAGGGTCGGATGAGGGGGCCACACGGCACAGCCTACATTATCAACCCTTAGCGTGTCCCCTCACCCCTCCAACTCCACAATCGCACACCCATACCCCGCAAGCTCCAGCCTCCCCGCGACCGGCTTCCCATCATCCAGCAGATCCCGCCCGGCCGGCACGCCGCCGACGGTCGCAGCCTGATCCGTATAATTCTGCACAAACAGCAGCCGCCGCTCGTCGTTCATCCGCATCGTCACCTCCACGCCCGCCGGCAGCCCGCCCACCAGCGGCTCGATGCCCGCCGGCGCGAACAGCCGTTCCGTCAGCGCTTCCGTCAGCTCCGGCGTAAGATACGCCCCGAGATAGACCACCTGGCCCTTGCCGAGCTTGCGGGAGGTCGCCATCGGCTGGCCTTCGGCGTAGCGGTTGGACCAGGCGGCGATCACTTCGACGTCGGGCTCGACGGTGAGGTTTTCGTAGAAGTGGCCGGCGGTCAGTTCGCGGTTGCCGATCTTGAAGCGGCGCTGGCGGTGGTGGGATTCGGCCGGTTTGCTCGGCGGGATCACCAGTCCGCCGGAGCGTTCCATCACGTCGAAGAGGCCGTTGGCGCCGGGTGCGGCCAAGCGGCCGAAATCCTCGACGCGCACGCCGGTCAGCTTCGAGAGTGCCGTGCCCGGCGCGGTCTCGCGGATGACGTGGTTATCCTCGTTGCGGGTGCCGGTGCGCGCGCCGATGACGACGGTGCCGCCGGAGGCCGCAAAGGCTTCGAGTTTTGCGGTCCATTCGTCCTTCCACATCACCCAGTGGGGCACATAGAAGAGCTTCAGCCTGGAAAGATCGTCCTCGGGGTGGATGAAGCCGCAGGCAATGCCCTTGTCATAGCAGTGCTGGTGCACGAGGATCGCATCGTCCTGCGGGCTCGGCAGGCCGATCGGATAGGTCTTGTGGGCTTCCTGATTGTCGAAATCCGAGCCGGCGATGCCGACATCCATGCGCACATAGGTGCCGAGGATCTTCGGCTGAAGCGCCGTCATCTCGGTCGCAAAGCGCATCGCCTCCTCATAGCGGTGGCGGCCGATATCGTCATGGTCGATGATGCCCATCCAGTAGATCTCGGCGCCGAAATGGGCCGGCCGCCAGCGGAAGAACATCAGCCCGTCGGCGCCGTGCGCGACCGAGGAGAGCGCCATGCGGCGCAGTTCGCCCGGCTCCGGCGTCAGCGTGCAGAAGCCCGGCTGGCTGCCGAAGCCCGATTGCTGCTCGGGCACGATGTAATTGCCGGAGAAGCCGCGGCAGATATCGAGATGCAGCGCCTGCACCTTGGCGTGGTTGCCGAGCCGCTGGAACTCGTCATAGAGCAAGGGATAAATGTCGTAACCGACGAAATCGAGATCCTTGCTGAACTGGCCGCGGAAATCGATATCCCGGAGGCCCCCGAGATTGTGGAAGACGAACCAGGAGGATTTCACCTCCCTGAGAATCTCCACCTGGTCGTGCTGGAAGCGCGCGGTGGAGAAGGCGAGGAAGCGGTGGTAATCCTGCACATGGCCGGGGCTCGGAAAGGTCGGGCCGAACTCGATCGGCAACACCACCTGATCGAAGCTGTCATAGGCCGTCGCCCAGAAATCGCCGCCCCAGGCGCGGTTGAGCTCGGCAATCTCACGATATTTATCGGCAAGGAACAGCTGGAATTCGCTGAGCGTCGCCTTCGAGAAGCTCTCCGGCATGCTGGTGTTCAGCTCGTTGTCGGTCTGCCAGCCGACAACGAAAGGATTGTCGCGATAGTGCTCGGCCATCGCCTTGGTGATGCGCTTGCTGTGCTCGCGGAAGACCGGGCTTGCCGTATCGCAATGCTGGCGCGAGCCGTGGCTCATCGGCCGGCCCTTGCCGTCGACCCTTAAAATTTCAGGGTGGGCAGCAGTCAGCCAGCGCGGCGGGGTGGCCGTCGGCGTGCACATGATCGTATCGATGCCGTGGCGGCCGAGCATTGATATGGCGCGGTCGAAGAGATCGAAATTGTAGGTGCCGAGCTTGGGTTCCAGAATGTGCCAGGCGAACTCGGCCATGCGCACCACGTTGAAGCCGGCTTTCGCCATGCGCTCGGCATCGCGCTCCCAATAGCTTTCATCGACATGCTCGGGATAATGCGGCGCACCGACCAGAAAGCGGTCTGTTTTGACGGGGTTCCATACGGAGAGGGTCTTGTCGGACACGGGGTTCTTCCTGTGATTATCTGTCGAGAATGGTCTTGCGGGCGCTGATCGTGCGGCCGCCGTCTGGGGAAAAGAGATAGAGTTCGCTCGTCTCGAGCTTCAGCGCCACCTTCTGCCCGGCGGCAAAGGGCGCGACGTAGCTCAGCTGCGAGGTGATGTTGCCGGTGCCGCTTTCCGAAGCGATGGTGCGGAGATTGCCGGCATCGACATAGAGGATGGTCTCGCGGCCGAGATGCTCGACGAGGCGCACCTCGCCATGCACGGCCCCTTCCCCGCTGCCCTCGGCAACCATGGAGATCGCCTCCGGCCGCACGCCGAGCGTCAGGCCCGTGCCTTTCGGGAGCGTCGTCGGCTGCGCAAGCTCCACCGTCAGCGGCGCAAGGCCGGGGGCCGAAACCGTGAGGCTGCGGCCGTTGACGGCATCGAGGGTGACGCCGAGGAAATTCATCCGCGGCGCGCCGAGGAAGCCGGCGACGAAGAGATTGTCGGGGTTGCGGTAGAGCTCCAGCGGCGAGCCGACCTGCTCGATGATGCCCTGGTTGAGCACGACGATGCGGCTTGCCATGGTCATCGCCTCCACCTGGTCGTGGGTGACATAGACCATGGTGGCGCCGAGCTCGGCATGCAGGCTGCTGAGTTCCACGCGCATCTGCGTGCGCAGCGCCGCATCGAGGTTCGACAGCGGCTCGTCGAACAGGAAAACCTCGGGCGAGCGGGTGATCGCCCGGCCGATCGCCACGCGCTGGCGCTGGCCGCCGGAAAGCTGCTTCGGCCGCTTGTCGAGCTGGTCTGTGATGCGCAGGATCTTGGCGGCGCGGGCGACCGCCGCATCGATCTCGGCCTTCGGGCGCTTGGCCATCCTGAGGCCGAAGCCCATATTTTCGGCCACCGTCATATGCGGATAGAGCGCGTAGGACTGGAAGACCATGGCGATGCCGCGCTCACCCGGCTCCCGCCGCGTCACATCCCGGCCGTTGATCACGATCTGGCCCGACGAGATCGTCTCCAGCCCGGCAATGGACTTCAGCAGCGTGGACTTGCCGCAGCCTGACGGACCGACCATGACGATGAACTCGCCTTGCGCCACGGAAAGATCGATGCCGCGCAGCGCATGATAGGCGCCGTAATTCTTGTTGATCTCACGGAGTTCGAGACTGGTCATATCCTGGCCCTCTCTTGTTGAAACGGAAGACGCTTGCTCATCCCTTCACCGCGCCCATGGTGAGGCCGGCGATGAAATGCCGCTGCATCAGGAAGAACATCACGACCGGCGGCACCGCGACGATGATCGTGCCTGCCGAAATCAGGTTCCAGGCCGAGACCCACTCGCCGCGCAGATTGGCAAGACCAGCCGTGACGGGCTTGACGCTGTCGCTGACGGTCAGCACCACGGCCCAGAAATAATCGTTCCAGACGAAGGTGAAGATCAGGATGGCAAGGGCGGCCAGCGCCGGGCGCACCAGCGGGATCGCCACATGGATGAGCGTCTGGAAGGGCGACGCGCCTTCGGCGCGCGCCGCCTGGAACAGCTCGTCCGGCAGGGCGGCGATGAAATTGCGCATGAAGAGGGTGGCAAATCCCGTCTGGAAGGCGACGTGGAAGATGATCAGCGCCGCCGTCGTGTCGATCAGGTCGAGGCGCACCATCAGGTCGCGCACCGGGATCATCATGATCTGGTGCGGCAGGAAATTGCCGCCGACGAAGAGCGCGAAGATCAGCATGTTGCCGCGAAAGCGGTAGCGCGACAGCACGTAGCCGGCGAGCGTGGAGAGAACAAGCACGCCGATCACCGAGGGGATGGTGATGATCAGGCTGTTGAGGAAGTAACGCGCCATCGGCGTGTCGGTGAAGACGGCCCTGTAATTGTCGATCAGACCGATTTCGGTCGGCCAGCCCCAGAGATTGCCGCCCATCACATCTTCAGTCGAGCGGAAGGAGGTGAGGACGATCGCAAACAGCGGGCAGAGCCAGAGCAGGAGCACGATGACGACGGCGAGCACATAGAACCTGCGCTGCCAGATCGCGGTTTCGGGAATGGGTCTGGGATACATCAGCCTCCCCTCTCTTCGCTGCGGATGATGTGGGTGAGATACCAGGCGATGAAGACGGCCATGATCACGAAGAGCACCGAGGCGATCGCCGCGCCGTAGCCGAAGCGGTAGGAAAAGATCGACTGCTCGTACATCTGGTAGGCGAGCACCGAGGAGGAGCCGAACGGCCCGCCCGATGTCATGACCGAGATCATGTCGAAGGAGCGCAGCGCGCCAACGACGGTGACCGCAATGGCGATGAAGGTGACCTGCGTCAGCTGCGGCAGCACGATATGGCGCAGCATGTTCCAGCCCCGCGCCCCGTCGACCCGGCCAGCCCCGATCAGCTCTTCGCTTAAGTTATTGAGGCCGGCGAGATAAAGCACCATGCAGAAGGTGATCTGCGGCCAGAGGGCTGCGATGACGATGGCGAAAGTGACGAAATGCTCGTCTGATAGCACGGCCGGCGCCACCGCCCCGAATGCCCGGAAGATCAGCGCCAGCAGCCCGAACTCAGGCGTATAGACCCAGGTGAAGACCACGCCGACGGTAACCGAGGCGAGCACCAGCGGAATGAAGAACAGCGACTTCAGGAAGCGCATGCCCGCGATTTTCTGGTTGACCAGCAGCGCGATCGCAAGCCCGATCGGCGGTGCGGCCATGAACATCACGAGCCAGATCAGATTGTTCTTCAGCGACACGTAGAATTGCGGATCGTTGTAGAGCTCGACGTAATTGCCGAGCCCGACCCACACCATCGGCCCGAAACCGTCCCACTCGTGAAAGCTGATCCAGACGCTCCTGACCGCCGACAGCAGGATGACGGTGAAGAACAGCAGGATCGCCGGCGCGATGAGCAAAACCGGGGTAAGCCACCAGCGCTGGCGGCGCCATAAAGTCTGCATGTCGAGAACCTCGTCGTGACGGGAACAGGCCAATGCCTGCTCCGGCTGCCCAGGCATCAAGCCTCTTCTCCGGGGAGTGGGGACAAGCCCCACTCCCCGGGCAGGAGCAGATCTGATCTGCTCCTTGGGAGAGCCCTCAAATCTTATAGATCCGCTTCCGCGTCCCCTCGAGCCGCGTCAGGATCGCCTGGCGCCGCTCGGGCTTGGCCATGAATTCCTGGAAGCCGACAAGGCCGGCCTGGGCCATGTCGGGATCGCTGTCGCGGTCGTAATATTGCGAGGCGCCCTGCACCGTCTTCATGGTCTCGACAGCGACATTGACGAGCGGATCCTTGCTTGGCGGCAGGTCGTGGCGCGGCGGCACGTTGCCGCCCGGCTCCATGTAAACAGCCAGGTTCTCCGGCTTGTAGAAATAGGCGAGGAAATCGCGCGCGCCCTGCTTGTTCTTGGCCTTGGCGGGAATATGGACCGAATTGACCGAGAATTCCTCGAAATGGCCGATCTTGGGGTCGAGCACCGGGAAGGTCGCATAGGTGAGCTGCGGCATATCCTCTTCGGTAAAGGCCGAGCGCAGGAAGGCCCCGAGGTTCATCATGCCGGCCTTCTTCTGGGCGAGCAGCGCTGCCGCTTCCTGCCAGCCGAAGGACGTGTGGTTCGGCGTGAAGAAGCCATTTGAGATCATCGCCTCCCACTGGTCGAAAACCGGGGTCAGCGCCGGATCGAGATAGCTCATCTCGCCGTTCATCAGCGCCATGTGCCTGTCCAGCCCGTTGATGCGCAGGTTCATCTGGTCGAACCAGCCGGCCGCCGGCCACAATTCCTTGGTGCCCATCGCAACCGGCGTGATGCCGGCCGCCTTGCACTTTTCGCCATAGGCGAGGAACTCGTCGGCGGTCTTCGGCATGGTCAGCCCATATTGCTCGAACACGTCCTTGCGGTAGAACATGCCCCAGAGCGTGCCGCCGGTGGGAAGGCCGTATTGCTTGCCGTTATCGGTGACGGCGCCGGTGGTCGCACCGAACACGTCCTTGTATTTTTCCTTCTCGAAGAGATCGGAAATATCGTCGAACAGGCCGCGCTTGACGAAGGCACGCATGCGGTTTCCCGAAAACCAGAAGCAGATATCGGGCGCGCCGGCGACGAGGTAATTGCGGATCGCCGTCTTGTGCGCCTCGTGATCCATATTGTTGATGACGACGTTGACGCCGGCTTCCTTGCCGAAATTGGCGGCGATCGTCTTCAGCGCATCGAGTGCGGCGGCATTGTTTTCGGACGAAATGATCGTGACGTCCTGCGCCTGCGCGATCGCGGGGATCGGAAAGCTGCCCACCGCCGTGCCCGTGACCGCGGCTGCGGAAACCATGCCCGCCCCCTTCAGGAAGCTTCTGCGGGTGGTTGCCGGAAATTGCTTCGAAAATGCCATCGAATTCCTCCCAGTTGATCGATCAACACCGCCTGGTGAGCCGCCTCCTCCTTGGAACGCGCTCCATCAGGCATTCAACGCGCCGATCCCTTGAATTCCAGCCTATATCGGCTTGCGTTCGGTTGATCGGCGGCCGAACTTATGCATAGATTATCCCGGCCCGCAATAATTAATTTACAAAATTAAGGAATGTATCGTGAAGCTCAAAGGCGACCAGACCACGGCGAGAGCCATGAACCGACGCCTGATCCTCAACCTTCTCCGCCGCGAAGGGCCGAGGAGCCGCGCCGATATCGCGACGGTGATCGGCCTCAGCCCCGCCGCCGTCACCTTCGTTGTTTCAGATCTTCTGGAGGAAGGCATCGTCACCGAGGGCAAGGCCGTTCCCGGCCCCGCCGGGCGCCGGCCGATCCCCGTCGAGATCAATTACGAGCACTCGCTCGCCGTCGGCTTCAAGCTGATGGTGGATTCGGTGGAATGCGTGGCGACCGATCTCGCCACCAATCCCGTCGCCGCCATGCGGGTCACTCTTCAGGACCACGATCCCAATGCCGTCGCAGACCTGCTGGCGGCCACCGTGCCTGAACTGGTGAAGCTCGCCGGCCGGCCGAAAGCCAGGCTCGCCGGCATCGGCATCTCCATGCCCGGCGTCATCAACCACGAGCAGACAGCCTGCGTGCGCAGCCACCGCTTTCAATGGGACAACGTGCCGCTGGCCTCGCTGGTGGCAAGCCGCGTCCATGTGCCGGTCTGGCTGGAGGACGATACCAACGCCTACGCCATCGCCCAGCAGCTCTTCGGCCTCGGCCGCCAGCACCGCAACATGGCGGTGCTCGCCGTCGGCGTCGGCATCAGCTGCGCCCTCGTCATCGACGGCAAGCTCTATCGCGGCGCCAATGGTGCCGCCGGCAAATTCGGCCACACGCTGTTCGAAGAGAACGGCCGCCTCTGCGAATGCGGCAAACGCGGCTGCCTGATGGCCTATCACTCCGAGCTCTCGATGCTGCGCCGCTGGCGCGAAGCGACCGGCAGCAGTCAGGAACTCGGCCTGCCCGAACTCTGCGAAGCACTCGCATCAGGCGATGCCACCGCGACCGCCCTCGTCGCCGATTCCGGCCGCGGCATCGGCACCGCCCTTGCCAATCTCGTCAACATCACCGACCCTGAAGTCATCGTCGCCGGCGGCGAAGCCGTCTCCCTCGGCGACCCTTTCCTCATCCCGCTCCGCGAATCCCTCGCCGCCCGCACCTTCCGCACCGCCCCGCCGCTCCTGCCCGACTGGGAAGACAATTCCTGGGCAAGGGGCGCGGCCGCGCTGGTGACACAAAAGATCTTCGACTTTGAATCGTCAGGGGGCGTGACGGATATTGCGACGCTTGGGGTGAGAGGCTCGACGTCGGCGGCGTGAGGCGCGCGGGAATGGCGGACCGCCTTGTCGCCGCCTTCACGCCACAGGGCGACCTGTCTCGCGGAACCAGGCCTGCGCATCCGCCCCGGCAGGGCTTCGCATCGGCGCGTCCGGCTCCGTTACCGCACGCCAGACGGCCTGGGCCACATCTTCCGGCGTCGTCACCTCGGTCCCTGTGCGCAAGGCCGTGAGATAGTCGTGAACGAATGCACTGTAAGGCTGGGGGATCTCCATTCCCATGCGCGCCACTGCATTCTTCCCGAAGGCGGTCGTCGGAGCCGAACCGGGCAGCACCAGCCGTGTACGCACGCCGAAGAGCGCAGCCTCAAGGGCAAGGCTTTCGGTGAAAGCGTTCAAAGCCGCCTTGCTGGCGCTGTAGACGGACAGTGCAGGCAGCGGCTTGATGGTAACGCTGGAACTGACATTCACGATGACACCCGCCCCCCGGACCCGCATCTGCGGAAGGACCGCTTTGGTCAGCGCGATCGCGCCACAGACATTTGTCTCGAAGAGATCGCGGACCTTCGACATCTCGGCACCTTCCAGCACGTTCAGCATGCCGACACCGGCATTGTTGACCAGAGCATCGATCGGCCCGGCGGTTTCGACGGCCCTTGCGATGCTTTCCGCATCGGTGACATCCAACGCAATCACTTGAAGGCTTTCAGCAGCCGGAAGCAGGTCGGTCCGCGGGGTACGCATGGTCGCGGCCACGTCCCATCCGGCCTGCAGAAAGGTGCGCGCGATGGCGAGCCCAAATCCGGAAGAGCAACCGGTGATGAGGATCTTTGGCATGTGTCTGTCTCCTGACGATGACGGTGCCCAAGAGATGGACTATTTGTGCCGGACTATCTATGTTGGTTTGTCCGAAATAATTTAGCATAAGTCCAATTCATGACCGACCCCATTGCAGAAGTCGTTTCCCTGCTGAAGCCGATCCCGTCGATATCCAAATTGGTGACAGGCGGCGGCCGCTGGCTCGTCGAGCGCACGGAGCTCGGAAGCCCATTCTATTGCGCCGTGGTCGAAGGTCGTTGCCGGATGACCATCGCTGGTCGTGAGCCGATGCTGCTGACAGCAGGTGACTTCGTGCTGGTTCCGGAAGTCTTCTCGTTCACAATGAGCAGTTTGGAACCACCGCATCGCGGAGCGCTTGCGCAGCGTCTTGAGACCAGTCCGGGTGTATTCCGGTTGGGAGATCCTGATGCGCCGGCCGAGTTCAGCGCAATGGTTGGACATTGTGCTTTCGGCTCGGATGACAAGGCTCTTCTCGTCTCGCTGCTGCCGGAGGTCATTCATATCCGCGGTGAAGACCGCCTGACCGTGTTGGTCCGGATGATAAACGAAGAAACCCGACACGACCGGACCGCCCGAGAAATGGTGCTTCGCCGGTTGCTGGAGGTGCTGTTGATTGAGGCGCTACGCTCAACGGGCGGTGCGGCTGCCCCCCCGGGCCTCTTGCGCGGCATGGCCGATCCGCAGCTGGCGCCCGCACTGCGGCGGATTCACGAAGATCCAGGGCGCAGTATAACCGTGGACGCACTGGCCCAGGATTCAGCCATGTCACGTTCAACCTTCTTCGAGCGGTTCCGGAGAGAGGTTGGCGTGGCCCCTATCGAATACGCAATCGGCTGGCGGATGGCACTGGCCAAGGAACTCCTTCGCAGTGACATTGCAAAGGCAGAGATTGCACAACGCGTTGGCTATGGCTCGGCAAGCGCATTCAGCGTGGCATTTAGCCGGCACGTGGGAACATCGCCAGGCGCCTATGCGAGATCAAATGCGGGGGTAACGGAGGGCGTGATCGTGTCCACGGAGGTCGTATAGCTCGACCCGCTCCGGCCTGTTCAGCCAAAGGGGACAGGTATATACTTCTCCCCCGCCAAATTAGCCGGGGGAGAGCGAGATGCGCGGGCTGATAGGGGGCATATTCATCTACGCAAGTGTTCTTGCAACGTCCAATGCCGGTCAACTTCATGAGGCGGCCAAGAGCGGCGACGTGGCCGCGATCGCCGCGGCCCTCGACCAAGGGGCCGACATCGAGGAGCAGGACAAGGGAGCCACGGCTCTCCTGCTCGCAATTCGCAGCAGCCATCCCGAAGCAGCGGAATTGCTGATCGAGCGCGGGGCAAGCGTAACCAAGGAGTCCGGGCTTGGCCTGCCTCTTACGGCTGCCGTCCTGAACAATTCCGCCGATCTCATGCGTTTGCTGCTGGCGCACGGCGCCGACCCCAATGCCGCCGTCAGGGGCGAGCGTATGCTCCACTTCGCAGTCGCCGGCGATTGTCTCGACTGCGTCAAGGTGCTTGTGGAAGCCGGAGCGGATGTCAACGCCGTCTGGGTGCGGGGCGATCCCACCCGCAACCCTGCCATCGTGACGGCCTATCATCTGGCAAGGCACGACAATCGTGCCGAGATCGCCGACTATCTCTTGGCGCACGGCGTCATCATAAAGAGGCCCGAGCCGATTTCGGCGAAACTGGCAATGGCTGACGCGGCAAAGGGGGCGACCTTCTTTGCCTCCAACTGCTCCAGCTGCCATGGCAAACGTCCGCAGGACATACCCACCAAAGGCCCCAATCTGTGGAACGTCGTCGGACGCGACAAGGCATCGACCAAATTCGGCGGCTATTCCAAAACCCTGATGGCTTGGGACGGCGCATGGACCTATGAAGACCTCAACATTTTCATCGCCGGCCCTACCCTCACGACGCCTGGCGTAAACATGGACGTTCGCGGCGCGCCCGACGAAACAGACCGCCTGAACGTGATCGCTTATCTGAGAACGCTGAGCGACGCGCCGGCTCCGCTGCCCTGAGGACCGTGCCGCGCCCATGGCTGCTAACCTGCCGGCCATCTCCCACGGCCCGGTTGCAATTCGCGCTCACCCGACTACCTTTCATCCGAGGCCACTCTCCCCTCAGTGGCAAACAGAAATCACCCGTGAGCAAGCCATGTGCCGAAACATAAAACCTCTGTTCAATTTCGATCCGCCGGCGACGGACGACGAGATTCATGATGCCGCGCTCCAGTTCGTGCGCAAGCTGAGCGGAGCGACCAAGCCGTCGAAGCGCAATGAGGCCGCGTTCGAGCGCGCGGTCGGTTCGATCGCTGCTTGCGCCCGTGAACTCATCGATTCGCTGGAGACGTCTCAACCGCCTCGCGATCGCGAGGAGGAAGCAGCGAAGGCGCGGGCGAGAAACGCGATCCGGTTCGCGTAAGTCTCATGAGAGATCTCAGCCCGGTCTCTCGATACACTCGCTTACAAAAATACGGGTTTCCAGACACATGCCTGGTTCAATCATCGACTGAAATGGCGATGCGGCCGATGAGCCGACAGATGGTCAATTCAGCAAGGATGACACGATGAAAACGATCCAGGTCATGGCGCTCGCACTCGCTCTCGGCACTGCAGCGGCAGCGCATGCGGAACAGCCGCTGCAGCGCACCGATCTCGTCAAGAACGATATCGACGTGCCCGGCCACGAGGCCGTTCAGGTGCGCGTCGACTTCGCGCCAGGCGTTCTGGCGCCCAACCACTCGCATCCCGGCGAAGAGATCGCCTTCGTCATCGAGGGCACGCTGGAATACCGGCTCGAAGGCAGGGAGCCGGTAACACTCAAGGCCGGCCAGTCCCTGTTCATTCCCGCCGGCACCGTTCACTCGGCAAAGAACGTCGGCAGCGGCAAGGCCTCGGAACTGGCGACCTATATCGTGCGCAAGGGCGAGCCGCTGGTGGTGCCGGCAAAGTGAGGCTGGGTGCCGTGCAGCCCCCTCATCCGCCTGCCGGCACCTTCTCCCCGAGGGGAGAAGAGATTCGTGGCGGCGCCTCGCTTTTTATCTACCGCCGTGGCTTGAATGTGCGCTCGGCGCTGCCGCAAGTCCCTTCGCCCCTCGGGGAGAAGGTGGCGGCAGCCGGATGAGGGGGCTGCACAGCACCACCCTCACCATCCCCCTCCTCGCCAATGGGACTTCCTAACTCCACCTTCCCATCATTCACTCGCTAACCCGAACGACAACGCTCAGAACTCGTCCCACTGTCCACTCGCCAGCGCCGCATTTCCCTGAGCCTGATACGCCCTGCCGACCCTGGCCCTGAGCTCGCGTGCCGGAGAGCCGGCATCGGCAGGCTGTGTGGGCGCCGGCCGGCGCGACTGCACTGCGCCTGTCTTCTCGATATTGAACTCCCGGAGCATCTCGGCGATCCGGCCGATCTCGCGCACCAGCGCGTGGCTTGCGGCCGTGGATTCCTCCACCATGGCGGCGTTCTTCTGGGTGCCCTGATCCATGGCGTTGACGGCCGTGTTGATCTCGGCGAGCGCGGTCGCCTGTTCGCGGGCGGCCTCGACGATCGAGCCGATGTGGCGGTCGATCTCCTTGACCTCGTCGACGATGACGCTCAGCGCCTCGCCTGTTTCCCCGACCAGCGAAACGCCGGTCTTCACGTGTTCGCCTGACGTGTTGATCAGTCCCTTGATCTCCTTGGCCGCCTTGGCCGAACGCTGGGCAAGCTCGCGCACCTCCTGGGCGACGACGGCAAATCCCTTGCCCGCCTCCCCGGCGCGCGCGGCCTCGACACCGGCATTCAACGCCAGCAGGTTCGTCTGGAAGGCGATCTCGTCGATGACGCCGATGATGCTTGATATCTCGCGCGAGGAACTGTCGATCGCGCCCATCGCCGTCACCGCTCGCTCGACGATCTGACCGGACAGTTCCGCGCCTGTGCGCGCCTTTCCGACCAGTTCGCCGGCCTCTTCCGCACGCCGGCTGGAATCCTTGACCGTGGTGGTGATCTCTTCGAGTGCGGCCGCCGTCTCCTCGATCGAAGCGGCCTGCTGCTCGGTCCGCCTGGCGAGGTCGTCGGCGGCGGCGCGGATTTCCTGCGATCCGGCATTGATCTGCGAGGCGCCGGAATCGATCTCGCGGATCGTGCCCGTCAATTGCTCGAGCGCGTGGTTGAAATCGTCGCGCAGCCGGTGATAGGCGGCGGGCAGCTCGTCGGTGATGCGGTAGCTGATATCCTTGGCTGCGATGGCGGCCATCGCCTTGCCGAAAACGTCGCTCACCAGCTTCTGCTCGCTGGCGATCGCATCCGCCTGCGCCTTCTGCTTGGCGACCTCGGCCTCGTCGATGTAGACCGAAATGGCGAGATCCATGTCGAGCATCGCGGCCTTGACGAGGCTTGCGAGCGCCTTGCCGAACTCCGCCGGCTTCATGCTCTTCCGGGAAAACATCCCCTGGGGAAACATCTCCTCTACGGCGCTTTTGATCAGATGATCGACGATGATCGCGTAGCCGCCGATATACCATCTCGGCTCCAGGCCGATGCGGGCGTGAACGGCGCCGATGGTGCGGACCTTGCCGACATAATCTTCGCCGAGATTGCCATCTGATATATTGACCCAATGGCCCATCTGGGCGCCCTTGGCCCGGGCGATGTGCTCGTCGGAGGAAAAGAAGCGCTTGACTTCGGGGCTGTTGCGCAGCTGCGCATAGAACTTGTCGAGCCCATGCGGCAGCTCCCGCTGGATCAGAGCCTTCAACGAACGGATGCCGGCGCGTCCCTGTTCGTCGAGGCCCATGAATTCGAGGCGGCGCTCGATATCCCCGCTTCGCGAGGCAGCATCGGCCTGACGAGAGTGCTGACCGGTATGCGCATGAAAATGGTTCTGCATTAATGCCCCCTTGAAAACAGAATCGGCAAACGATGCGGCGCGGGAATCTGTCTCCGAAATCCGTATTCCCAGCAGCCTGTCATGCTGCCCCCGCGCCCGTCGGCCGAGATCGAATTGATGCCCGCATGGTTTCCGAAGTGTAAATCGCCTCGATGGGCCGGCACTTTTCCGCGCAAAATGGATAGAAATGCCAAGCTCGGATGTCGTCTCGGCGCAACACTTCCGCTATAAGGGATGGCCGTCCGACCGGATGCTACATAAGACGCAGAATTAGTTGCATTTCAACGACTTAGATCAACGCCTTTAAGTTGCAACCGCAAATCATTTTCGTTCCCCCACCGCGGCGCGCATCGCTTGCCAGGTGAAATTCGCCGGCCCCGAACAGATTCCGACGCCCTAAATTCCTGCCCGCCAAGCCAAGGCAAAACCCGCCACTTCCCCGTGTCATCCTCTTGCGGTGCACCTACGGCGCCGCCTATCCTCGGCCTGGCGGTCGCGTCTCCGATTCAGGGGGCGCGTTTGGGGAACCGCGAGATTTGACGATGCTTTGCATCGCAAGGGAATGACGATGCTTCGCATATTGACCGGATTTTTCAGCCTTCTTCTATTGTCCTGCCTCACCTCGCCGGCCCTTGCCGCGGGTAAGCTCTGCCCGCAAAGGGAAACGATCCTCGCCTTCAGCGATATCGTGCTCGCCGATTGGGCCACCTTCGCGCCTACGGCTCCTTACAAGTATGGCGCGGAGGCCGCCTATCTCAAGATCCGCTATACGCCACTTCCCGACGAGCAAATCCTCGTCCTGCTGGCAAACCTGCTTCAGCAAAACAAATACGCCTCCGCCGACGATCTCGCCGGAGCTTGGTACTTACACCATTTCGGTTACAAGGCCATTCAAGCCTCGGCTGGCGCGAAATTTGACCAGACCTTTTCGGGCATTGGCATATCCGGCATCCGAGCGCTGCTGCTGCAGGAAGGCGGCGAAGACGTAATGATGAAGCATTTCGCCGCTACTCCCTTCATGCCGACCGACGATTCGGGTCAAGCGTTCACGGTCGCAGGCGGCATTGTTGCCGCCGCCATCGCCGATCAGTCGGACGAATTCAAGGAGAGGGTCGTCCACGCGGCGGAAGCCCACGGCTTGAATGATATTGCAAACTCCGTCTCCGCCAGCGAAATCGATACCTCGGCATGGGACCGTTTCATGGCGCGTGGCAGCGCACAGGACAATCCAGATAAGCTGGTCTATTACGCCAATTATACACGAGCCATGGTTGGCCACCCCTGGGTCAAACCGGCTAAATCACTGCAGGAGGAACGATTCCAGCGGATCATGGCGGGCGCGGGATTCGAGCCTGAGGAGAGCTTTCTTATGCACGCGAGGGCAATCGACGGCGGGGATGATATCGCTGCTCTGATTGCCGGGCGTCTGGTGGAGCCGATTCTGCTTCACGGCGTGATCAGGAGGAGCGGCACGATGGATGCCGCCTGGCTGTTTGAATATCGAGCCGCCGTCGCTCTCGCCGGGCGATCGGCGGTCGAGACTGCTTTCGACGCCAGACCCTATGACGGCAATCGTTACGTCAGGACATCAGCTGTCTTCACCATCCGCGACGTCATAGATCGCCTGCTCGCCGTCGAAGCTCTACAGCCTTACCTGACAGGCAAGGTCGACGCCATGCCGCCGAAACCCGAGGACCTGTCCAACAAGATCGACTGGCCACGCTGGACCGAGATGGCAACCAAGGTTCGCGATGGCGCCGTCTCGCCCACTCTCGCCGCTGATCTCGAAACCTTCGGCATCGTGACGGAACTTCTCCTCGCCAAGGGCGATCAGGAAGTTTTGCGGGCCTTCGTCCAGCAGGCGCCGAGCGGTGAAACCCGCCTCTCCGTCGCCAACGATTTCGCCATGCGCCTCGACCGTGCCTGCGCCGCCTATCTCTACCATCCAGGCGAAGCCTTTACGCTCAACGGCCGCCCGATCTTCAAATTCGATACGGAGTGAGAAAAGCTTGGAACGCAGCGCCCGGCCAAACGGCGAGCGCTGCTTCCGGAGAAAACGGCGGGGCGTGTTGTAACGCCTTACTTCTGCTGCGGCTTCGCCGGCGGAGTGCCGATCTTTTCCAGAACCTTTTTGGCGAGAGCCGGGTCGCTCTGCACGGCCGTCAGGATCGACGAATATTCCTCGACGGAAATGTTTTGTGAGGCCTGGACCGTGTCGACCATCTGTTTCTTGGCTTCATCCTGCAGCTTTTGCTTGGCAGCCTCGTCCTTCGTCGCGTCGATCTTGGCCGAATAGGCCTGCCGGACCTTGTCGACCTGGAGATAGGCAACGGCAAAGGCCTCGAGTTTCTGATCGCTGACGGCGGCTGGCGCAGCCGTGCCGCCGCTCTGGTCCTGCATCGGCGCCGTGCCTTGTGCGGCCGGCTGCTGCGCCTGGGCCATCTCGACGGCCGATGCCGGACCGAAAGCAAGCAGGGTGAACACGGCAGCGGACATCATTGCCAGGGATGTGTAACGAGTGATCATATTCGTTCCTTTTCACGTGCATGATTTGAGCGGCAGGACCGCCTCGCTCGATCGCTCAGCCGATTTGGGGCTGGCGAGGTCGCGACGATGAAGCCCGAAAAGGGCTCGATGCGGCGATACCGGGGCCATTTCCTGACGATTGAACGGCGGCTTTGTGACGGGGACCGGCCCATCCGCGCCGCGCCCGCATCGCCTGACGCAGCATTCTGGCTGTGGTGACAGATGACGTTGTTCGACCCCGGCGGCAATCGTATGGTCCTGCACTACGCCAAACGGAGGAGCCCAAATGTCCATCGCCGCTTTACCTGAACCGCCCTATTACATGGTCAGTTTTTCCTCTCAACGAACCAAGGTCGACGATGGCTATGGCGAGATGGGATATGCGATGACGGAACTTGCAAAACTGCAGCCCGGATATCTCGGTTTCGAAAGCGCGCGCGGCGCAGACGGCTTCGGCATACTCATCTCTTACTGGAAGGATGAGGACAGCATTCGAGCCTGGAAATCAGTCGTCGACCATATCGAGGCGCAAAATCGCGGCCGGTCGGATTGGTACACCCGCTACGAAATTCGCGTTGGGCGCGTCGAGCGAGCCTATGGCTTCGACATCGAAGAGGCGTGAATGGGCTTAACGAAGAAACTTGGCGTCGAACCCTTCCGTCACCGGACCCTTTCTACCGCGCAAACCTCCTTGCACCGGCGACGCACAGAATGACGGCAACCGTCACGCCGAGCATGGCGGAGGTGACCGGCTCGTGCAGCAGCGTGGCGGCGAGCGCCAGGCCGAAAAAGGGCTGGAGCAGCTGCAGCTGACCGACGGCGGCGATGCCGCCCTGCGAGAGACCGCGATACCAGAAGATGAAGCCGATCAGCATGGAGAATAGCGAGACATAGGCAAGGCCGATCAGCGCCGGCGTTTCGATCCCGGCGAAACTGGCCGGCCGGTAGACAAACGCGACCGCGATCATGATCGGCAGCGATAGGACCAGCGCCCAGGAAATCACCTGCCAGCCGCCGAGCGTGCGCGACAGCCTGCCGCCCTCGGCATAACCGAGGCCGCAGACGAGGATCGCCGCCAGCATCAAGAGGTCGCCGACCGGCGAGGCCGTCAGTCCTTGCGCCAGGGCGAAACCCGCCACCAGCGCGCTGCCGAGAATGGAGAAGAGCCAGAAGGCCGGCTTCGGCCGTTCGCCACCGCGGATCACCGCGAAGCTCGCCGTGGCAAGCGGCAGCAGGCCGACGAAAACGATCGAATGGGCTGATGTGACGTGCTGCAGGGCGAGCGCCGTCAGCAAGGGAAAGCCGACCACCACGCCGAGTGCGACGACGGCAAGCGAGAGGATCTCGCGCCCCGAGGGCCGCCTCTGCCGGAAGACGATGAGCAGGCAAAGCGCCAGCAGCCCGGCGATTGCCGCGCGCGCCACTGTGAGGAAAACGGGATCGAACTGCGCCACCGCCACGCGGGTCGCCGGCAGTGAGCCGCTGAAGATCACCACCCCGATCAAACCATTGATCCATCCTGCCGTCATGCGCTCCATCTGCATTCCTTCCCGGATGCATGTCGGCGAGACCGCTTGGGTCTCAGAGAACGGCATGCATAAAAACAATGACCTAAGGCGCATTACCTGAATCAAATTCCGAGGAACGGCCGATCATCCTTATCCGCCAAAACGGATAGCCATCACAGGGACGGTCTGATACGATTTCGCAAAACTGTTATGGTGCGGGAAGCAGTACGGATGAACGAAGAGATGGCGGGGCGCACGCGCGTCGAGATGGTGATGGGAACGATCCGGCAGCGCATCGCCGGGCGCAGCCTGACGCCGGGCGCAAGGCTGCCTTCGGTGCGCGGGCTTGCGGCCAGCTTGAAGCTCTCGACCTCGACCGTCGTCGATGCCTATGAGCGTCTGGTCGCGGAGGGCGCGATCCTTTCACGGCCGGGTTCGGGCTTCTATGTCGCCAATCAGGCGGCACCCTTCGCGCTCACCGAAGCCGGGCCGAAACTCGACCGGGCGGTCGACCCGTTCTGGATCTCGCGCCAATCGCTGGAGGCCGACGAAGCCGATCTCAAGCCCGGTTGCGGCTGGCTGCCGCCCTCCTGGCTGCCTGGGG
This sequence comes from Rhizobium sp. Pop5, assembly GCF_024721175.1. Classification (NCBI taxonomy): domain Bacteria; kingdom Pseudomonadati; phylum Pseudomonadota; class Alphaproteobacteria; order Hyphomicrobiales; family Rhizobiaceae; genus Rhizobium; species Rhizobium sp. Pop5. Next base: position 2,343,533 of record NZ_CP099399.1, read on the forward strand.
AAAGCATGCGCCGGGCGCTCCGGACGCTTGCCCGCGCCGACGGCCCGGCCCTTGCCGATTACGGCTCGCCGCTCGGTCTGCCGCCCCTGCGCCAGCTGATTTCGCGGCGCATGGGCGAGCGCGGCATCGAGGCCTCGCCGGATCAGCTCCTGCTCGCCGATTCCGGCACACAGGCGATCGACCTGCTCTGCCGTTTCCTGCTCGAACCCGGCGACACCGTGCTGGTCGACGATCCCTGCTACTTCAACTTCCACGCACTCCTGCGCGCCCACCGGGCGAAGATTGTCAGCGTGCCCTACACGCCGTCCGGCCCCGATCTCGAGCGTTTCGCTGAGGTCGTCGCCGAGCATCGGCCGCGGCTCTACATCACCAACTCCGCCATCCACAATCCCACAGGCGCCACACTCTCCCCGGTCACGGCTCACCGCGTCCTCAAACTCGCCGACCAATTCGACCTGACCATCATCGAGGACGATATCTTCGCCGATTTCGAGCATATGCCGGCCCCGCGCCTTGCCGCCTTCGACGGGCTTGAGCGCGTCATCCATATCGGCAGCTTCTCGAAGACGCTTTCCGCCTCCGCCCGCTGCGGCTTCGTCGCGGCCAAACCCGAATGGATCGACGGCCTCACGGACCTCAAGATCGCCACCTCCTTCGGCGGCGGCCGGATGACGGCCGAAATCGTGCTGAACGCCTTGAGCGACGGCAGCTACCGCAAGCACATGGAAACGCTGCGCCAGCGGTTGGCCCGCACGATGGGCGAGGTCTCGGCCCGGCTGAAGGGTCTCGGCATCACTCCCTGGCTGGAACCCCAGGCCGGCATGTTCCTCTGGTGCCGCCTGCCCGACGGCCTCGACGCGGCTGACGTGGCGCGGGCAGCATTGGAAAAGCGGATCGTGCTGGCGCCGGGCAACGCCTTCAGCCTCTCGCAGTCGGCGACGGATTTCATGCGGTTCAACGTGTCGCAGACGCTGGATGACAGAGTGTTCGAGGTGCTGAGGGATGTGTTGGCGAGGCAGAGAAGATGAGAGATACGCGGCTCCAGCCCCACCCTCCCTCATTCCTGTGCTTGTCACAGGAATGAGGGAGGAGAGGTTCGCGCCAGAATCAATCATCACGGCTCGTACTCCTCCGATTAAGTGAAGGTCGTCCAGCGACCTCGAGTTCTGTCGAGAAGCCTGACTCCAGCAGCGCCAGCGCAGCCCCCGCCACCACCCATCAAAACGACCGATTGACCGCCTTGTCGTTCTCCAGCCGCGTCACGCAGCCCTCCAGCTTGGCGAGCAGCAAATCAAAATCGAGCGGCTTCGTCAGATAATCCGCAGCCCCGGCGCGCAAGCCCGCGAGCGTGTTTTCGCGATCGGTCAGCGCCGTCAGCAGGATGAAGGGGATGTTGGAGAATTGCGGGTGGTTGATCTGGATTTCCGCCAGCAGCTGGTGGCCGTCCATGACGGGCATGGAGATGTCTGAGATGACGATGTCGGGCCATTTCGACAGGATCATCTCCAGGCCTTCGGCGCCGTTTGCGGCCTCGAGCGTCCTGTATCCGGCTTCGTTCAGCTCCTCGACGAGCAGGTTCCGGATCTCGACTTCATCTTCTATGCACAGGACGGTGACCATAAGCTGTTCCTCAGGCTGCGATCGGTTGATCCTGCAACAGGCGCGCTATTGGCAGGAGAATGGTAAAGGTGGTGCCCTTGCCGAGCGCGCTCGCCACCTCGACGGTGCCGCCATGCAGCTCGACGACCTGCTTGACGACGTTGAGGCCGATGCCGGTTCCGGCAATGCCGGTCGCGCTGCGGGCGCGGAAATAGGGCTGGAAGAGTTTCGGCAGGTCCTCGGCATCCATGCCGATGCCGTTGTCGGCGACCGAAATCTCCACCGTCTTCTCGTCGGTCCGGGCGCGGATATGAATATCGGGCGCGTCAGGCGAATATTTGACGGCGTTGGAAATCAGGTTGGTGAACACCTGCTCCATGGCGCTGCGATCGAAGGTGAGCGACGCCGGCAGCGGCTCGATATCGAGATGGAACACATGCGAGCGGCTGAGCGGACGCTGCCTCTCGCAGCACTCGACGAGCAGGGCCTTCAGGTCGCCTTCGCTGCGTTTGAGGATGATCTGTCCGGTTTCCAGCCTGCCATTGGCAAGGATGCTCTCCATGAGGCCGACCATGCGCACGACGGCGCTGCGGATGACGCCGGCTTTTTCACGAACATAGTCTCCGCCGACAGTGGCGGTCGAGCGGCAGAGCCGCTGGGCGGCGGCATCGATGATGGCAAGCGGCGTGCGGAACTCGTGCGAGGCCATGGCGACGAACTGGCGCTGCAGTGCGTTCACTTGGCGCTCATGCGCGAGCAGCCTGTCGAGCTCCTGCCTCTGCCTTTCGATCTCGGCCGTCCTGTCGGCCACCATCTCTTCCAGATGGTTGCGGTGGTGGGTAAGCTCGGCTTGACTATCCAGAAGGGTGAGCGAGGTGCGGTGAAGCCCCCCCCCAGCCAGAACACCACGGCCATCAGCACCGCCAGGCAGGCAAGCCCCATCGGCGCGATCTGCTGGATCAGCATGAAGCCGGGCCGGATCGGCGGCCAGACGAGATAGCCGATCGTGCCGCCGTCATGGGAGGACACCGGCACCTCGGCCCGCTCGTCCAGGCCCTTCGAAGCCGTGAAATGCAGGCCTTCGAGGCGCGCATAATGGGCGATGTTTTCGCTCGCCTTGCCATCGATGAACTTCACCGAGACGGCGATGAATTCCTGCCCCGCCTCGATCTGCATCCTGGCCGAACTCGGCAGGATCGGTCGCGCGCTTGCGATCGCCGGCCTGCCGCCGATAATGATCGTGCGCACATGCGCCAATTGCCCGAGCGGCTCGGCGCCGGACTTTGTGGCCCGCTCGACAAGGGCGGCGCGCATCTCGCCGGCAAGGGCGGTCATTTCGCTCGCGTCATCGTCCCCCAGCCGCGCCGGCATGACATCCCCGCCGTCGCGAAACGCAAACATCAGCCGGTTCGTATCGTCGAAGATATAGGTCCGGTCGTGGCCGAAATACTGGCTCGTCCACAGGCCGATATTGTCGAGCAGCCATTCATGATTGCGCTGCTTGGCGTAAAGGAAGGCGTCATCCCATTTGGTGACGCTTTCCTGCTCCCGCGGCAGCGCCCCGATCTGTTCTTCCAATCCCTGGTTGACGAAATCGGCCTGCCGGCGCAACGAAATGTCGTCGACCTTGACGGCGGCAAGCCAGGCAAATCCGCACAGCAACACCGCCGCCGCACAGGTAAGCGTCACCAGGACAAACGTGATGTGCGAAGTGAGCCTGACCTTCAATACCCGCAACCCTTTGATGGCACCGCCGCCGAGAATTTGACACGTAAAGGTTGACGGACGGTGAATTGCTCGCTTGGGCAATTGTGGACATCGTGGCGGTTGGACCTGAGAGCCCATTAACTCCATCAGCGCAACAAAAACGGGACTAGAGATTGGCCTTCAGGAACGTGCTCATGGTCTCCGGCGCGCGTCCGAGCATCCTGGCCAGCGCAGGGTCAATGGCCCTAAATTCGCCTGCACGAGCGGCGCGGTAATATCCCAGCATGACGGCAATGGAGCCGTCCGGCATGCCTGCGTTGCGTGCTGTCGCTTCCATGCTCTCCTCGCTCACAACTGTCCGTTCGATCGGCTTGCCCAGCATCCTGCCTGCGAGTTCTGCGATGTCGGCAAGATCCAGCGCCTCGCTGCCCGTCAGCGGCGGGGTCGGGCCGTCGATCACTTCGTCCCCGGCGAGCAGGGCAGCGTCGGCGGCCGCGAGGTCGTCATGCGTCGCCCATGCAACCTTGCCGTCTTCAGGACCTTCCAGCTTACCCGCGTCGAAACCGCGTTTGTGCATCATCAGCGCACTTGCGGCATAGAAACCATGACGCATGGCCGTCCAGGCAATTCCCGACTCCGCCAGCATCTTCTCCGTGGCGGCATGATCTCGGCCAGGCGGGAAATGAGAAGTCGCGGAGCTTGATACCTGACTTGTGTAGAAAATGCGCTCTACGCCAATTTCGCGTGCGATGCGTATGGCGATAGCATGCTGTTCCAACGGGTCGCCACCTGTTGCAGCGGCGTTGGACGAGATCAGGAGAAGACGCCTGGCACCGATCCAGGCGTGGCGCAGACTCGCGGCGTCGCTGAAATCCCCTTGGCGCACGCGTACCACGATATCCGAAACCTTTTTCGGATCACGCACGCTGACGCCGATCTCGTCGGCAGGCACATGAAGCAGCAGGTTTTCTACGACCTTGCGGCCGAGCTTGCCAGAGGCACCCGTGACGATGAACATTGCTCTATTCCTTCAGTTTGATGCCTTTGCTCGGACGATGGCTGCGGAAGCAAACCTAATTGCAGTTCATTTGATTGATAATCCGCCAGATCTCGAATAGCCTGTTCTCCATGAAGAACAATGTGCCGCCGAACGACCTCCAGGTGTTTCTGACTGTGCTGAACGAAGGAGGTTTCCGGGCTGCAGCAAAACGGCTGGGCGTCGCGCCTTCGAAAATAAGCACGACGGTCTCGCGGATCGAGAAGCAACTCGGTGTGGCGCTTCTCCTGCGAACCACCCGGAGTATCCGGGCCACGGAACAAGGTCAGGCACTGGCAAGCCGCATCCAGCCTCTGATGATCGAAATGGACGCGGCTTGTCTGGAAGCGACACGCTCGACGGACGTCGTACAAGGACGCTTGAAACTCAACGTTCCCGGTGCGGTCATGCCGGACATCCTGCCGCGTCTCATCGTGGAATTCCAGCAAAGGCATCCGAAAGTGGAAGTCGAGATCGTGATGGAGAACAGTCTCGTCGACATCGTCGAGGCAGGATGTGACGCGGGCATCCGCTATGGCGGATCTATCGAGAAAGACATGATCTCCATTCCGATTGGTCCTCGTCTCCAGCAGATGGCGCTTGCAGCGGCACCGTCCTACATCGGGAAGCACGGCCAACCTGAAAATCCAGCCCAACTGACGGACCATTACGCGATCCGATACAGGTTGCCCGGCGGACCGCTTCTTCCCTGGGCGTTGCGAAACGGAGACAAAACGGCAAACGTGAAGCCTTTGACGCGTCTGGTTCTGAGCGTGAACGCATTGAACACCGGATTGAGCTATGCGCGAGCCGGACTGGGCATCATCGGCACGTTCCGCAACTGGCTTGACGATGACTTCCGCGCCGGGACTCTGGTTTCCGTATTGCCCGACTGGTGGGCTGAGCAGGAGGGGCCGCGCCTCTATTATCCAAGGCGCTTCACATCCACGCCGCTGCGTGCATTCATCGATGTCTGCCGCAGCGAAACCACGATGAGGTGAAGCGCTGTCATTCGTCCGCTTCGGGCCAGCAGGAGGACAACGTGGTGAGGGAATACCGGTTACCCCCGCCTCGTCCCTCGCCCTCAGGATGAATGCTCTCTCGGCCGCCGGCGCTCGGAGTAAGTTCGCCTGGGCGTTCAATAATCGCTTCAGCACACGCGCGGATTTAGCTACAAATCGGCATCGTCGGTCGCCATGGCAGGAGAGAAAATGGACACCGGAGCGGACATGTCAGCCGTCAGGATCGAACCGATTACAACAGCCCATATTGACGGCTTTCACCGCGCACTCGACATAGTCGCGCGGGAGAGGAAATATCTGAGCATGCTTGAGGCATCGCCCCTGCCGCAGACGCGCGATTTCGTGATGGGGATGATCGAAAAAGGCAATCCGCAATTCGTCGCCGTCATCGCAGACGAGGTCATCGGCTGGTGCGATATCTCACGGCATTTCTTCCCCTCGCACGCCCATCGCGGCCGCCTCGGAATGGGCATCCTTCCCGCCTATCGCGGCAGGGGTCTAGGACGACGGCTCATCGAGACGACGTTGAGAACGGCAAGGGAAGCCGGTTTCGCCAGGGTCGAACTCGACGTCTACGAAGACAATAGCCGTGCGATCGCCCTTTATGAAAAGGTGGGCTTCAAGCGGGAAGGCATCATCCGGCGCGCAGCGCGGATCGACGGCCGGTTCATCGATGCGATCGGGATGGCGCTTTTGTTTTGAGGAGGGATAGGTGCTGCCGCTCCCCTTACCGGGCGAAAGCCTCGAAAGGGTTGTCGTGGGTCAGGCGCATCAGCGTCCCGTCGTCCACGCCCCGCCGTTTCAGCTCGGGCAGCAGGATCGTGGAAAGATGGGTGTACGGCTTGGGTGTCCCGCCCATCGGCAGCGCCGGATCGTACCAGCCCCGGTCATGGCTCAACAACAGACGGTCGCCGCAGCCGGCCTCCAGCGCCTTGATCACCAGCTCGGCCACCTCGTCGTCCGCGGCGCGGCCGACATGGTCATACTCGATCCAGGCGCCTCGCTCGGCAACGGCGACATTATAGGCGAAGTCCTTTTCTTCCTGCGTGTGGATCGAGATGAACCTGTCGGCCCGATAGCCTTCCGCCTCGATGACATCGAGCTGGTCCATGACGACCCGCCCCTTGATCGTATGGCTGCCGATGACGGCGTCCGTCTGCGCCGCGGCGCGCGCGGCTGCCCGCAGGATTTTCGTCTCGAGCGCCGTCATGCCGTCATCCCCGGCGCTAAGCTTGATCCAGCCTGCCTGAAACCCGGTCTCGCCGATCTCATCCGTCAGTTCGCGCAGCATCCACGCCTCCAGCTGCTTTTCCGATGCATGGCGGACCCATTCGGGAATCCAGGGCTCGCGGTAATTGCCTGTCGGAACGACGATCGGAAAATCCGTCGCAAGCGACACGGCAAGATCGATATCCGCACGGCGTCCGACGCCGCCCGTCGAGCATTCCACAAGTGCTGTCACCCCGAGCTTCTTGATCTTCTCGATTTCGGGGGCCATCAGCCGAACGACGTGTTCGGCCTCCGCTTCGGCATAACCGGGCTGATCGGGTGTCCTGAGGTCGACGAAGACGTGCTCGTGCGGCAGGATCATACCAAGTTCGGATTTGCTCTTGGGCCCGAGCGTCGTGCGCAGATGTTTCACAGTCTTCCCCCCCGGATCACGTTAGCGTTGCGTCCAGCCTCGACACTGCCGCGAAACTAGATCGTCGGGTGACGAAATCAATCGCTCACTGGCAGACAGCGGCGGAGTATTCGCAATTCAGATTCTATTCGGCACGGCCCTCGATCAGCCCTCATGCCGAGGTTCGATCCACAGGATCGCCTCGAATGACGTGCCGCGTGGCCCCCTCATCCGCCTGCCGGCACCTTCTCCCCGCCGGGGAGAAGACAGCTGCCGCGCCGGCAAATTTGCTTTTACCCACATCGACATCCGAAGGGGCGCCTCGAAGGAAAAGGGCAGGTGATGCGTGCCCGCGCCTTGCCTTCCCTTCTCCCCGCCGGGGAGAAGGTGGCCCGAAGAGTCGGATGAGGGGGCTGCACGGCACACGTCCAAAACAAGTATGAATCCAATCACTTCCCCTTCGGCCGGCGCACCGCGCGGATCTTGCCGCTGCTGCCTCCGCCGCAGAAAAAGCAGTCGGCGCCGTCGGATTCGAGGCCGGAGACGGCGGTGCCTTCGGGCATCTCCAGCCGCTCCAGCACCTCGCCGGTCTCGGGGTCGATCCGCCTGACGTCACTCTCATCCCCTTCCCAGGTGCCGTGCCAGAGCTGGCCGTCGACCCAGGTGACGCCGGTGACGACGCGGTTGGATTCGATGGTGCGCAGGATCTCGCCGGTCTCGGGATCGATCTGGTGGATCTTGCGGCCGCGATGCTGGCCGACCCAGAGCGTGCCTTCGGCCCAGGCAAGGCCGGAATCGCCGCCATTGCCGGGGGCCGGGATGGTGGTGAGGATCTGGCCGGTCTTCGGGTCGACCTTGTGAATGACGCTCTCGGCGATCTGATAGAGGAATTCGCCGTCGAAGGCCGTGCCGGCATGCGAGGCGACCTCGATGGAGCGCACCAGCGCGCCGCTGTCGGGGTCGAACGCATTCAGCCTGTCGCCCGAGGCGAACCAGACGTGCCGGCCGTCGAAGGTGACGCCGTTGACGCGGGCGGCGTCCGGGAAGGGTCCATATTCACGCAGGATCGTCGCAGCCGATTTCTTCATCTTTTTCTCCTTGTAGGTTGCCCCATACTAGTCGCTCGGCAGCGGTCCGGGGAGTAACAAGATCGTCGGGAAACCGGAGAGCGGCGGGCTCATCCAGCGGCGCGCGCGCCCGCGCCCGATCGCCTGCGCCTTGCCCTCGCCGGCAAGCGAATCCAGCGCCCGCTGCACCGTCCGCGGGCTGGCGCCAAGGGCGATCGAAAGCGCCGAACTCGACCACGCCTCGCCATCGGCGAGAAAGGCGAGCACCGCCGCATGCGGCCCTTCGACGAGGGGCGCGAGCACCGCGATCTCGCCCCCGCCATGCGGTGAAAGCGTAAAACCGCGTTTCGTCGCCGAGACCGCCGCCAGCCCGGCAAGCTCGGTGCGCAGCCGGCCGATCTCGACGCGCAGCCGGGCGCGATGCGATTCATCGGCATGTTTGCCGCGGAAGGCGCGCGCAATCAGCACTCCCCGGGAGACATCCGACGGCCAGGCTTCTGCAAGCGCCCGGGCAAGCGCGAAAAGCACCGGTCGGGACCCCAAAGGCACGACCGCACTGGGCCCGCGCACGACATGGCGGCAGGCATCGACGACGAGCGTGCGGGAAAACAGCGCCTCCACCTCGGCAAGCAGCAGCGGTCGCTCATCCCCACGCAAAATCAGCCGCGCCGCCGGGAGGTCGAGCACGCGGGCGGCGGTTTCGACCTCCGCCGTCAGCACAGGCATGCCGGCCTGCCGCGCCGCAAGCCTCGCCCGGTCGAGCGCGGCGCGCGCCGCCTCCGTCCGCAGGCGGCGAACGGCGATGCCGGCGGCGACAAGCTCATGGGCGGCCCGCAGTGGCGGCGGCAGCGGCGTCGGGTCGAGCGCGGCGAGAGACTGCTCGGCTTCATCAAGCCGGCCGATCAGCACCAGCCGGCGAATGGCGATGTTGCCGGCATGGGCTGAATTGACCCGGTCGCCATGCGCTTCCAGCACCTTGCTCGCCGCATCCAGCGCCTTCGGCGGCCAGGTGAGATCGCGCGAGACGAGTGCGATCTCGGCCTCGGCAACGACGCAGCGCGCCCGCGCCACTGCTTCCCGCGGCCCGAAGGCGCGCGCCGCATTCTTCAAAAGCGCCTTGGCGCGGACGAGATCGCCGAGCTGCGCCATCGCAATGCCGCGCAACGCCAGCGCCGGCGCATCGTCGCGCAGCGCCACCCGTTTCAGCGCGCCCAGCGCATCGCCCGATGCCAGCGCCAATGCGGCGGCCGTGATCAGCGAGTCCATTCAAATCCCGTCACACTTGTCACTCCCCCCATCCGCCCATCCGGCCGTAATCTTCTCTCGGCCGGCGGCAACCGCGCCGGATGCTACGACGATTGACAGGCAAAGGAGAAGCCCCATGACGGCACAGCTGAATGCAACACGCGAGCAATGGCTGGCGGCGAGGCTCGATCTGCTCGAGCAAGAGAAGGAACTGACGCGGCAAAGCGATGCGCTGGCGGCCAAACGCCAGCAATTGCCCCGTGTCAGGATCGACAAGCAATATCGCTTCGACACCGAAGGCGGCGATGCCTCGCTGAAGGATCTCTTCGGCGGGCGCTCGCAGCTTCTCGTCTATCACTTCATGTTCGGGCCGGATTACAGCGCCGGATGCCCATCCTGCTCGTCGATCGCCGACGGCTTCAACGGCTTCTTCGTCCATCTCCAAAACCACGACGTCGCCTTCACCGCAGTCTCGCGCGCGCCGCTCGAAAAGCTCCAGGCCTTCAAGCGGCGCATGGACTGGAGCTTTCCCTGGGCGTCTTCCGCCGGCAGCGATTTCAACGCCGATTTCAGCGTCTTGTTCACGCCCGAGCAGCAGCGCGCGGCCGGCATAGAGTATAATTACCGGCGCGAACCGGCCGCCCCCGGGCCGCTTGCGGACAAGACAATCGCAGAATCTCAGACCAGCGGCGGCGAAGGACCGGTCGGCCAGATGGCCGCCATGACCGGCACCGACATTCCCACCTACACCCGCGACCGGCCTGGAGTCAGCGCTTTCGAACTCATCGACGGCGCCGTCTACCACAGCTATTCCACCTATGCGCGCGGGCTCGACGGCCTGTGGGGCATGTTCCAATGGCTCGACCGCGCCCCCAAGGGCCGCAACGAAACCGGCATCTGGTGGCGCCACCACGACCGCTACGGCACGGAGTGACGGTGATGGCCCTCTCCCTCCACAGCGTGAAAGGAGGCGGCGATCCGGCCGCCTCGGCTGGCCTGGCGATCCCGGATGGCAGTGCCGCTCTCAACGCCGCCGAATGGCTGTCCCTCGCCGCCGCAGCGGACGGATCAGCGGGCTGGCGAGGCAAACCCGCCCGCTACGCCGCAGCCGATTGGCTCTCGCTCGCCGCCGCCCCGACCTTCGCCGTCATGGCGCTGCTGACGGCCGCGACCGGTAGTCCTGATATGATCTGCATGTCCACACCGGATGCCTTTCCTCTCGGCGGAATGGTGCCGATGTACCTGCTGATGAGCGGCTTTCACCTGGCTCCGTGGCTGAGGCTCGTTTCAGCTTGGCAGGGCGGAGCACCCCCCTCTGCCCTGCCGGGCATCTCCCCCACAAGGGGGGAGATCGGCAAGTAGCCCGAACTCCACCCTGATCTACCGTTTCGCCCGACTGCGACGCCAGTTGTTTGGGGAGACCATCGCACCCATCCGATCTCTCCCCTTGTGGGGGAGATGCCCGGCAGGGCAGAGGGGGGTGCCACACGCACCGTACAAGAATCCAGAACTGCGTACTATGCAGCCGTGCTACCGCCTACCAAAACTGGTGCCGGCCGCGCAAAGCCAGTCGCCGACGCGGCGGCGTTCTCAGTGTAGCGGCGCCATTCACAGGCACGCAATCGCGGTGGGCGCATGTCCGTTCGAAAGCAGGAACTCGACGGATTCCGTAGTCCAGCCCTTCTGCTTCAGCCATTCCACGAGCTTTTCGCTGGTGGGGAAGACCGGGCTCACAGGGGAGCCTTCGCTGACATTTTCATAAAGCTGGAAGGCGGTCTTGGAAGCGCTGTCCATGTAGTAAAGCGGCTCATGGTGTCCCCCGACCACGAGTTCACCCTCCTCTTCCGGGTGATGCCAATCAACGGGAACGCGGACTATCTCGACTCCCAAAGCTCAATCTCCTGATATCTGCTGCGACCTGAAATGCCTCCGGGGAAGCATCGGTATTTTGGCGTTGGGCGCAAGTTCCGTTTGCACCTGACATACGCGGCTGGCGGCGTCCCCATTGGAAATCCCCTCACCTCAGCCGCGCCTCGATATAGGCCTTGAGCGCGGCCGGCTGGTCGGTCTGGATGACGCTGACGCCAGCCGCCATCATCCGGCCCCAGACTGCATCGGGATCGGCAAGGGCCGCGCAGTCGGTCAGGCCGCCGGAGGAGACCTGATCGAGCGTATTGACCCAGAGCGAGATCCCGGCCTCGCGAAGGCGCTGATGCAGCCCGGCCAGCGTCTCCAGCCGATCGAACTTGGCTTCGCACATGAAAGGCCGGATCGAGAGGATCGCCTCGGCTGTCTGATCGGCGCTTTCCTCATGGAAGGTGGCCAGCCCGATGAAGGGGATGCCGTCGATCCCGCGCTGCCCGGCAAGCCAGGCGAGCGCCTCCGGCGTGCCGGCGGGCGCCTTGAGGTCGACCTGGTCGACCATGCCCATTTCCTTGATCTTGGCCGCGACGATCTCCATCATCTCCAGGTGCTTGATATCAAGATCGACGAAGATACGGCCGCGCGCGGTTTCGAGCAGCTGTTCCAGCGTCGGAACGGTCTCGGTCGTAAACGGCTGGTTCGGACCGCCATCGGCCATGCGCAGCCTCAGGCTGGTGATTTCGGCGATCGTCATTTCCTCGGGAATGAGGTCGAGGCCCGCCATGCGCTCCAGCGTATCGTCATGCAGGATGAACAGCACACCGTCGGCGCTGCGGCGGATATCCACTTCGACGATGTCGTAGCCGGCGGCAATCGCCTTTTCGATCGCCGCAAGGCTGTTCTCGGGAGCCTCATGCCAGGCGCCGCGATGGGCGACGATGGCGCAAGGACGCGACGGATCGGCAATATGATCGATATATTTCATGGGAAGTTCCTTCAATTTGCGCCGGAGCATGATGCCGAAAGCGTTGAGCGGCTTTCGAGCCACATAGCGCTACAACCATTTGATTAAACTCACGGATTCTGAGTTAGGCCGACAGAGCTGATATCCGGATCCATGAGCGCCTGGTCCGCCGCCCGCCCGATCGAGGAGATACAGGCGGGAGGCCGGGAATGTGAGAGCTGGCTAGGTCCGTCGCCGGCAGGTAATGAAAAAGTCATTACACACAACGTGTAGAAATTTGGTGACTGGCGTAACACGCTCGTGGCGACATAGTGCCGCTGCCGGGCTGCAGGAACGGAAACGCCGAAAGCGGCGGCTTGCTGTTGAGATTGGGTATGTGATCGGCGCGAGCGGAAACCGACTCGCGCTCAATTGCTTAAGGGGATTGCCTCTCTTTTCGCTTGAGGAGAGCTCGGGCCGAGCGATCGCGGCTGATTCTATAAAAGGCGTGCCGTGTGGTACCCCCCTCTGCCCTGCCGGGCATCTCCCCCACAGGTGGGGAGATCGGCCGGACGCAACGGTTTCCCCAAACAATTGGCCTTGCAGCTCGACGACACGGTAGAGAGACCGGAAGGTCTAGCCACTTGCCGATCTCGCTCTTTGTGGGGGAGATCGGCAAGTGGTTAGGGGGTATCAAGTGCGCGAACGCACGAAGGAAGACGCAACCGCCGCAAGCCAGCGCCCGCCGGTTCCGATTGTCATCCGCGCCCAAACTGTGCCATGACCCGTTGACCACAAGCGCAACAGACCAAGGTGCGGCATCAGCATGAAGAAGATCGGTTTTCTCTCGTTCGGGCATTGGACGCCCTCGCCCCAGTCGCAGACGCGCTCGGCGGGTGATGCGCTGCTGCAGTCGATCGACCTTGCGGTGGCGGCCGAGGAGCTCGGTGCCGATGGCGCCTATTTCCGCGTCCACCATTTCGCCCGCCAGCTCGCAGCACCCTTCCCGCTGCTGTCAGCCGTCGGCGCCAGGACCAGCCGGATCGAGATCGGCACCGCGGTCATCGACATGCGTTACGAGAACCCGCTCTACATGGCCGAGGATGCGGGTGCGGCCGACCTCATCGCCGGAGGGCGGCTGCAGCTTGGCATCAGCCGCGGCTCGCCCGAGCAGGTGATCGACGGCTGGCGCCATTTCGGCTATGGCCCGCCGGAAGGCGAGAGCGATGCCGACATGGCGAGGCGCCACGCCGAAGTCTTCCTCGAAGTGCTGCGCGGCGAAGGCTTCGCCAAGCCGAACCCACGGCCGATGTTTCCGAACCCGCCGGGCCTGCTGCGTCTCGAGCCGCATTCGGAAGGCCTGCGCGAGCGCATCTGGTGGGGCGCAAGCTCCAACGCCACCGCCGTCTGGGCCGCCAAGCTCGGCATGAACCTGCAGAGCTCGACGCTGAAGGACGACGAGACGGGCGAGCCCTTCCACGTCCAGCAGGCCGCCCAGATCCGCGCCTATCGCGAGGCCTGGAAGGCGGCCGGCCATACGCGCCAGCCGCGTGTCTCGGTCAGCCGCAGCATCTTCGCGCTGGTCGATGAGCGCGACCGCGCCTATTTCGGCTATGGCGGCGAAGAAGGCGACAAGATCGGATTCATCGACGAAAAGACCCGCGCGATCTTCGGCCGCAGCTACGCCGCCGAACCCGACGTGCTGATCAAGCAGCTCGCCGAGGACGAGGCGATCGCCGAGGCCGACACGCTGCTGCTCACCGTGCCCAACCAGCTCGGCGTTGAGTATAACGCCCATGTCATCGAAGCCATCCTGACCCACGTCGCGCCGGCGCTCGGCTGGCGTTGAGGGTTGCGTTGACGGCTTGATTGACGAGCGGGCTTTGGGCGTGGGCATCGTCTTGTCAGGGCGACCAAGAGCGGACGTGCCGTGTGGCACCCCCCTCTGGCCTGCCGGCCATCTCCCCCACAAGGGTGGAGATCGGCAAGAGGCTTGACCATCGCTCGCTCTCTAACGGCAGCGACAACCACGACGCCTAATTGTTTGGGGAAGCCAGTACGCCCAGCCAATCTCCCCACCTGTGGGGGAGATGGCCGGCAGGCCAGAGGGGGTGCCGCACGGCATGCCGCCAACATTCGGCGTCCCCTCCCTGATCGCCTCGACGCGCGTCCACAGCCCAAACCTTGAACCATTGCATGGCTGACCGAGTTATGGCCGTAGAACCGCTCGAGTTGCCTCATGCCGCGCACCAACCTGAACGATATCCTGATCTTCATGGCCGTCGTCGATGCCGGAAGCTTTATTGCCGGTGGGCAGGCCATGGGGTTGTCGCGTTCGGCGGCGGGAAAGGCGGTCATCCGCCTGGAAGACCGGCTGGGCGCGCGCCTGCTCAACCGCACGACGAGGACGCTGAGCCTGACCGACGAAGGACGCCTGTTTTATGAGCGCGGGCTGCATATCCTCGCCTCGGTCGACGAGGCCGAAGCAAGTGTTGCGGGGCGCAGCGGCACGCCGCGCGGCGTCCTCCGGCTCACCGTCCCCCGCGCCTTCGGGCGGCTCGTGGTGTTGCCGCTGCTCGAAAAATATCTTCGCGCCTGGCCCGATCTCCAGGCCGAGGTGAGCTTCACCGATCGCCTGGCCGATATCGTCGAGGAAGGCTTTGATCTGGAGATCCGGATCGGCACGAACGCATCTGCGTCGGATGAAGGGTTGGCCTCGCGCGTCATCGCCGCCTACAAGACGCGGCTTTGCGCCTCGCCTTCCTACCTCGCCGAGCGCGGCGAGCCGCGCGATATCGATGATCTCGCCGACCACGACTGCCTGTTTTTTATGTGCCGCAATCAACGGCAGGGCTGGCGCTTTCGCGGCAAAGGCGGGACCTGGATCAAGGCGCCGGGGGTAAGCCGCCTGCGGCTCGACAGCGGCGAGGCCATCCGCGATGCGGCGCTGGCGGGATTGGGCATCGCTCTCCTGCCCGACTTCTTCATTGCCGCCGATCTCGCCGCCGGCCGCCTGCGTCAGGTCCTGCCGGACCCTGAGACCGACGAGGCAAAGATCGTGATCCTCTATCCCGACAAACGCCTTATCGAACCGCGCGTGCGCGGCTTTATCGATCTGATCGTCGAAGAACTGGGGCATAAAGCGTGAGGCTCGGCCTTCAGGCGAGCGCCTTTTCGAAGCCGCGGAAACTCTTTAGCGCCAGCGGCGCAAGTGTTGCGCAGAGATAGGCAAGCCCGGTCACGAACAGCGCTGCGGCAAGGCCGATGCCGCTGATCAAAGCGCCGCCGACGAGGCCGCCGAAGGGAATGAGGGCGAAGCAGAGGGCGGCGTTCATCGCCGTGACGCGGCCGGTCAGCGGCTTCGGGATGCGCTCGAAAATCACCGCCGACAGGATGGGGTTGAGGAAACCCGAGGCAAATCCTGCGACGGCGAGCGTCGCAAAGACGGAGCCGAGCGGCGCATCGAGTGCAAGCACCAGAAAGCGCGGAAATCCGGTCAGCAGGAAGGCCACCGTATAGACCATCAGGCGCGGCATGCGCTCGCCGATGACAGCCGCAATCGCAGCCCCTGCGATCGAGGCGCCGGTGAAGGCGGCCAGCATGGCGCCGAGCAGCTCCGGGCCGTGGCCGGTCTCCCGCGTCCAGACCGGCAGCAGCACCGCCCCATAGGCCTGGTCCATGAGATTGGTGATAGCCACCATGGCGACGATGCTGACGAGCACCGCATCGCCGCGCAGAAAGCGCCAGCCTTCCCGGAGATCGTCGAGATAGGAAGACACCATGCCCGGACGTCCGCCTGATGTGGCGGCTCGCTCGGCGGTGCGCCTGATGCCGGGGATGCCGGCCGCAACGATCAGGGCGGCGGCGGCAAAGGTGGCGGCATT
The DNA here is from genome assembly GCF_024721175.1 of Rhizobium sp. Pop5. Taxonomy (NCBI): domain Bacteria; kingdom Pseudomonadati; phylum Pseudomonadota; class Alphaproteobacteria; order Hyphomicrobiales; family Rhizobiaceae; genus Rhizobium; species Rhizobium sp. Pop5. The sequence continues at coordinate 2,359,520 of NZ_CP099399.1, forward strand.
GACGAGGAGCGCCTGGCCCGGGCCGATCAACCCGATCAACGCGCCGGCGCCCGCCGCACCCGCCGTCGAGGCCAGCCGCTCGATTGCGCCGGCGACGCCGGTCACCCGCTCGAGCGGCACGTCGGCGAGTGCTGCGATATCGGGAACCATCGCCTGCTTGGCGGCATCGGATGGGCCGCGCAGCACGCCCATGGCAAAGACGACAGGCAGCAGCATCGGCACGCTCAACAGACCGAAGAGATCGAGAAGCGGCACCAGCCCCACGACAGCGACGGAGGCCAGGTCGCAGGTTATGGCGATGCGCTTGGCGCCGACCTGGTCGATCAGCGGCCCGCCGAGCGCCTTGGCGATCACATAGGGCAGCATTTCCATCATCGCCGTCAGCCCCGTCAGCACAGGACTGGCGGTCGCGCTCAGCACCAGCCAGGGAATGGCGATGGTCGAAAGCCGCGTGCCGGAAAGCGACAGCGTCTCGGCGGCGGCAAGTGCCAGGAACGGCCCGCCCCGCCTCACGGCTCCTCCTCCCCCTCGCGATGCGGCAGGCGGCCCGGATAGGGAAAGGCGTGCAGCATGACCGAGAAGGGAACCATGCCGGGCTTCCGAGACGCCGCCTCGCCGAGCTGCGGCGCTGCCCGCATCGCTTCCAGGATGATGTCGGTCAGCCGCCGGGTCAGGGCCTCGGCCTGTTCTGCCGTCATCGGGATGATGATGTCGTTCGCCGTGCTCGCCTTGCGCCATTCGGCCGGCAGTTCGGCATATTCCTCCGCCGCCTGCTGCATCTGGCCGACCTGCAGGGAGAGTACCGCCTGGTTGAAGGCGATGTCGAGATCGAGCGCCTCCCCCTCGATCTCGCTCGCCGGCACTGACGTCAGTTCGTGGCTTGCGCGCCACCAGCGGTCGCGCCGCGAGACATGCGGCGCCTCCTCGATGAAACCATATTGGGCAAGCTGGCGCAGATGATAGCTCGTGGCTCCGCTGTTCAAGCCGAGGCGCACGGCCAGCTGCGTCGCCGTAGCCGGGCCATCCACCCGGAGCATGCCGAGCATGCGCAGCCGCACCGGATGCGCCAGCGCCTTCAGCGCGGCCGGATCGGGAACGACCCGGCTGAGGGTACGGGCATCTGTGGCGGGCTGTGGGCGCGGCTTTTTCATGAGCCGAGAGTATAGTTTGCAAAGAAAACTTTGCAAACATTTCTTTGCAAATTATACATACATCAGGAGATGCGAGCGCGACGCGAGGTCGCCCGCCGATGAGAGAAGCTCCGCCCCCTCGCCTCATAGCCCGGACTGAAAGCCTGCAACGCAGGGATAGGCGACACCAGGCTGATCGCCGCGCCCCGCACCTGGGGCGTCACGCTAATCTTCCGGCAAGGCGAAGACGGCGCAGGATTCGGCGATGCCGCGCAAGGCGTGCTCGCCAAGCGGCGTGAGGGCTGATCCAGTGTTCGCCGCCACCGCGCCCGAGATCAGCACGCTGCGGCCAAGCGGCTTGCAAAGCCCTTCCAGGCGACTGACGAGATTGACAGCCGGACCGATGGCGGTGAAGTCAAGCCGGTCGGCCGCGCCGATATTGCCCCAGAGGATCTCGCCGAAATGCAGTGCGGCGCCGAAGGGCAGCGGCGCCAGCCCCTGCGCCCGGCGCAGCTGGTCGAGATGGGCCATGCCGGCGCGGCAGGCGGCGACCGCCCTCAGCGCCGCCTCGCAAGCATTGCGATCGCCCCCGGCCTCTTCGCCGGAGGCGCCCGCGACGGGAAAGATCGCGAGCACGCCGTCGCCCATGAATTTTAGCACCTCGCCCCCGAAGGCATGCACGGCGCCGGCGACACGGTCGAAATAGGCGTCGAGCGCTGCAATCATCGCATACGGCTCGGTCACTTCGGAAAGGGCGGTGAAATCTCTGAGATCAGCGCAGAGAAGGGCGGCGCGGATGATTTCGCCTGTGCCGCGCGCAAGCGCGCCGGCCTGCACCCGGGCAGCGCTGCGCCGGCCGAGATAGGCTTCGAGCAGGGCCGCCCGCGCCTCGCGCGCCGCAAGGGCAGCAAGCGGTGCTGCGGCAAAACGCGCGACCTCGCGCAGCCGGGCCGCATCACCAGGAGCAAAAGCCCCTGCCCCGTCGGCAAGGCCTGCCCAGCCGAGGATGGGGTCGTCCGGAGAAGGCCCGATCCTTTCTTCCCAGACCGGCCCGAGCCCGGCCAGCCACTCACGCCCGGCCCCGACGGGCGGTGCCGCGGCGAAGGCCAGCGCCTCGATGACGGTCCCGCTCTCCGCCCGCCACAGCCATGTGCGCCGCGCAATGATCGGATGCGGCACCGAAAGCGTCAGCGCGCCGCCGGCGAGCGGCAAGCCATCGGCCAGCAGCCGACGCCCGAGTTCGGCGAGAAACCGTTCGGGACCGGGCGAAGCGGCGGCCTCGTCAATCAACCAGGCAAGAGAGGAAGGCAGATCCATGCCCTAGCATTGCACTCGGTCCGAGCCTCGGCAACCCCGGTGCGTCCGCAAGCGGACGCAGCGCTTCCTCTTGGCTCTTGCGCCCGCGGCCATCCCCCGCAACCCCTGTCAACCCCACCGCCAAACAACCCTGTGGAAAACCATTCAGCGCGGTGGAAAACAAAGAAAAAAACACTTTAAACTTGCGCGGATTTGATTCCATTATGCGCCGTTCGTCATCGTATGATTGAGGGGTTGCGATGGGCACGACGTACTGGCCGAAAGATCCGCTTGACGGAAACGACATAACGCTGCTGACGTCGATCCTTCGGCGATGGTGCACGCGCTACGGGATCGAATTCACCGCCGAAGAGAGCAAGCGGAAAGCGAAGGAACTCGTCGAATGGTTCGAGTTCGGCGTCAAGGATCCGGTCGAGCTCGAAGAGCTGATCGACGGCAAGCATTGGCTCGTCACTCCGATCTGAGCCCAAGCGTCCGCGCATGAAAAGAGGCCGGGCGAAGATCGCGCCGGCCTCCATCGTTTTGGTTCCGGGGTTTTGGTTCTGGGCGGGGTATCAATCCCAGTTACGATCGCGATCCCAGCGGCGATCGCCATACCAGCGACGGTCGTCATTCCAGCGACGATCCCGATCCCAGCGGCGTTCGTGGCGCCAGCGCGGACCATCCCAGCCCCAGCGCGGCGGACCGCCATAAAAAGCCATCGGCGGGCGTTGCCAGTTGCGGCGGCATTCGCCCCACGGCGTCAGGTGCCAGCCGCGACCGCAGGCGTAGTCGGCCTTGACGATATTGCTCTGAACGTTGATTGACCCCATCGGCATGGCCTCAGCTGTGCCGATCGAGAGGCTGCCAGCGAGCAAGGCAGCCGCGATAGAAAGTGCCTTCATAACGAACTCCATTCAATCCAGCCGTACCCACCTTAGGGATGCCAAATTGAACTGGGGATGAATTGCGCGTTCATGTTTGCCGGGGAAAAAGGCGCGTTTGCGGACGGCCGGGCAGTGCGCCGGACGGCCATTTTTTCCGCAATGTCAGGCGGTTGCGGGCCGTGGCGAGGCCCGCGCAAAACCGTTCATTTCCTGCCGCTAAAGACATCCGGACCCGGATCGCGCCCGGCGGCGACCTCGGTCAGCCGCCCGAGATAATGCACCCAGCCTTCCGTATGGCCGGCGCATTGCTCCGCACTCGGCAGGCCGCTATGGGTGAGCCGCAGGAGCGTCCCGTCGGGCTGCTCGATCAGGTCGATCTCGACCAGGCTCGAGCCCGGCGGCACCACCTCGCTGCCGTCCCAGCCGAAGCTGTAGGCCAGGCGATGAACCGGCACCACCTCGCGAAACGAACCGCGCGCGAAGCGGGCGCCTGTCACGTTGACGAGATAGAGCCCGCCCGGCTCAGGCTCGATCTGCGCCTCCGTTCCCATCCAGCGCAGGATCTTCTCCGGATCGGTCATCAGTGCAAACACCGCAGCCGGGGGTGCTGCTATATGCGCCTCGCGGCGCACGATGAATGGGTCTGGCATCACATTCTCCCATGATTGCTGTCCTGCCCTATGACGCGGCACGAGATGCTTTTTCGACATGGATGTCCTCAGCAGAAGCATTTAGGCGGAAGAGCGCGCTCAACAAGGGCGTTGGAGCACACATCCATCAGCCGATAGCGCACCCGCCTCGTCCTTCGAGGCCACTGCGGGGCGCCTCAGGAGAGGCTCTCTTGGGGTCGCAACCCCGCCTCCATCCCGAAACCATCTTCCCCTATTGCCAGCCCGCCGCCTTGACCCTATTGTCGCGCCGTTCTCAGGGCGGGGTGAAAGTCCCTACCGGCGGTATGCAGTTTCGATTGCGAGCCCGCGAGCGCCTTCCTCGGAAGGGTCAGCAGATCAGGTGAGATGCCTGAGCCGACGGTCATAGTCCGGATGAAAGAGAACGTGCGTTGCCGCTGCCCTTTCGGGCTGGCGGCGGACGCTCGTGATCGCCTTGGGTGACGTGTCTGTACGCCAAAGGAGATTACCATGACACCCACCCGTTATGCCTTCATCAAAGCCGGCTGGCACGCCGATATCGTCGATCGTGCGCTTGAAGGCTTTCAACAGCTCATTCCCGCCGAGCAGATCGACGTGTTCGATGTTCCAGGCGCTTTCGAAATGCCGCTCTTGTCGCGCGATCTTGCCGCGAGCGGGCGTTATGGCGCCGTCATCGCCGCCGCCTTCGTCGTCGACGGCGGAATCTATCGCCATGACTTCGTGGCCCAGGCCGTCGTCGACGGGCTGATGCGCGCCGGAATGGATACCGGCGTGCCGGTGCTGTCGGTCTCGCTGACGCCGCATCACTATCAGGAAACCGAGCACCATCAACAGATCTACCGCGCTCACTTCGTCGAAAAGGGCCGCGAGGCCGCGCGCGCCGCTCTGATGATCGGCAAGACGCGCGCCGCTCTTGCGGCGTAGAGACCCGCGCAACAGGCGGCGGGATCGGCCCGCCGTCTTCTCCCTACCGACAGAAGAATTGATTCGACGCCCTCGCCGCGCTGTGGTCCACTCGACCCCGACATGTATCGCCATTCTTAATGCGTCCAAACCTCAAGGGAGCTGAAGATGAGCAATGCAATGCGCAGTGAAACCCCCACCCTATCCACGAGAACACGACCGGTCGACACCAAGCTCGAAGTGGTCGTCATCCCCGTTTCGGACGTCGACCGCGCGAAACGCTTTTACGACGGCCTCGGCTGGCGGCTTGACGCCGACTTCGCCAATGATGCCGATTTCCGGGTGATCCAGTTCACCCCGCCCGGCTCCGGCTGCGCGATCATCTTCGGCAAAAATATCACCGCCGCCGCCCCCGGCTCCGCCCAGGGCCTTTACCTCGTCGTCTCGGACATCGAGGCCGCCCGCCGCGATCTCATCGCCCGCGGCGTCGAGGTGAGCGACGTCTTCCACGACGCAGCAGGCGTCTATGCCGGCAAGGATGAACCCTATCTGTTCGGACGCCTCAGAATCGCCGGCCGCGATCCCGACCACCGCAGCTACCGCTCCTTCGCCTCGTTCAAGGATCCCGATGGCAACGGCTGGCTGTTCCAGGAGGTCACCACGCGGCTGCCGGGCCGCATCGACGCCGACGAGACGGCCTTCTCGACATCAAGCGACCTCGCCGCCGCGCTGCGCCGCGCCGCCACCGCCCACGGCGAACACGAGAAACGAAACGGCGGCAAACACGACGAGAACTGGCCGGACTGGTACGCCGAATACATGGTCAGCGAACGGGCGGGCCGGGAGTTGCCGTTGTAGGTGGCGGCAGAGGCCGTAAGCCCCCGCTTCGCCCTTCGAGGCCCTCGCAGGCGCCCAGGGCGAAGCTCTATTGGATGCCGCGCGTCTCTTCTTTACCGGCATGCCGTGTGGCACCCCCTCTGGCCTGCCGGCCATCTCCCCCACAAGGGTGGAGATCGACAGGAGGCTTGACCACGCCCCCTGTCGAACGGCAGCGGCAATCACAATGCTCGGCTGTTTGGGGAAGCCGTCACGCCCAGCCGATCTCCCTCCTTGTGGGGGAGATGTCCGGCAGGACAGAGGGGGGTGCCACACGACATGTCCTCTCATCCCAAATCGCGCCGGCAAGCCACCACCCCTCACCGCTCGAAAAAGTCCCGCCACTGTTTCTCGCCAAACAGACAGTCGGCCGCGGGCGCATCCCCCGCAATCTCACGCACCGTCACCGGCGGCCAAAGGCCGCTGATTTCGAGCACCAGCTTGCGGCGTACGGCGACGGCGAAATCCTCGATCTTGTGGACCGGCAGCACAAAGGCGCCGGGGCCGCCGATGACGCAATCGGCGTAATATTTGTCGAGACCCTCGGGCGCATCGGAAGGCCGCAGCATGATGGCGAGGCCGTTAATGACCATGCCCGCTTCCACCGCCCTGTCACGGGCCAGCATCACCGGATTGCCCGAGTTGTTCGGGCCGTCGCCGGAAACGTCGATCACCTCCCGCCTGGCCTGAAAGGGACTGGCGATGATCATGCTGGCGCCCTGGGCGATGGCGGTGGAGATCGAGGTGCGCCGCTGCGTGGCGATCGGCCGGGCTTCGAGTTTGTCGGCAAAGGCGATCGCATCGGCTTCCGTCTCGATCACCTGCCAGTCGATCACCGAATCCTGGACGACATAGCCCGCCCATTCGAAATAGCTGATGGCGATGCGGCCGGTGAGTCCACCCTTGACCGCATCGATGAATTCCTTGTGCTTGAGCGCCTCGACATAACCCTGGCGCTGGATGCCGATCTCCTCGAAATCCATCGACCGCGAGGTGTCGACGGCAAGCACCAGCGCCACATCGACCTCGCTTCTCCCGATCTCCGCGATCGGGGCGACGCCGGAAAGACCCATCAGCACCGCAAGTGTCGTCAGCATCGGCAAATCCCCGCGCCATTCACAAGCCGGCAAATTTTACCACAGCTTGATCGGGGCAGGACGCGCCGCCACGCGCTGGGCTTCAATTTTCGGTGATGGATTGGCCGGGCGAGCTGCCTTGAGCCGCGCCCTCCGCGCGAGGCTCTCTTGTCGCGCCGATCCCGCAACCCTCAACGCAAAGGCAGCCACAAAGGGCTTTTCCATGCCTTTAGCGCTTCGAGGAAGACCTGCAGGCGCAAGGGCAGGAAGCGGCGGGTCGGGTAGACGGCGTGCACGAAGATTTCCGGCGACGACCAGTCGGGCAGCAGGCGGATGAGCTCGCCTCGCTTGATCTCTTCGTCGCAATAGGTCGAAGGTAGGAGCCCGATGCCGTGGCCGCGATAGGTAAAGGCGCTGACCGCATCGAAATCGCGGCTCGATACCGGCCCGGACACGCGCACGTCAATCGATTTGCGGCCGCTGACCAGATGCCAGTCCGCCTCGCCGTTGCGGCCGTTCAACAGCACGCATCGATGCTCCTTCAGATCCTCGGGCTTTGACGGAAGCGCCCTGCCCTCGAGATAGCCTGATGTCGCAACCAGATAGCGAACGCTCTTGCCGAGCCGCTGCGCGACGATCGAGGAATCCTTGAGTTCGCCGAAACGGATGGCGAGATCGATATTCTCCGCGACCAGATCGAGGAACAGGTTGGTGACGAAGAGATCGACCTGGATATCGGGATAGGCCTTCAGGAAGGACGAGATGAATTCATAGAAGACCTCCTGCCCGAAGGTGACGGGCACGGAGATCTTCAAGAGCCCTTCCGGCTTCCTCTGTGTTTCCGTCAGCGCCTGCTCGGCGTCGATCAGATGGGCGAGCGGTTCGCTGCACCTGTCGTAGTAGGCCCGCCCCTGCGCGGTGAGGCTGAGCTTGCGGGTCGTCCGCTGCAAGAGCGTGACGCCGAGCTGCTCTTCGAGCGACGTCACCTTCCGGCTGACGGTGGAAACAGGCATGCCCAGCGAATGGGCCGCACGGCTGAAGCTGCCATATTGCGCCACCTTCACGAAAACGGCGATGTCGTTCAAATCGGCCATGACCGTCACTTTTGCACTGATGCAAAAGAGAATCCAGATATTTCCACCTAATCGGGGAATGAAGATTTCGCCATATTCACCTTGCGAAAACGAACAACAAGCCGATGGCGGCGCGATCGCGGCGGCCCCATCTCGAGCGACCGGCCCCAAGAGGCTCGCAGTTGCCCGAACCAGATCATGGAGTTCAACATGACTACGCAAAAGACTGTCATCGTTACGGGCGCCTCCCAGGGTATCGGCGCAGGCCTCGTCAACGCCTTCATCGCGCGCGGCTACAATGTCGTCGCCACCTCGCGCCAGGTCAGCGCCTCGGATGCCTTCGAGGCCTCCGATCGGCTCGCCCTCGTCGACGGCGACATCGGTGATGCCGAAACCGCGGCGCGGATTGCCAAAACGGCGATCGACCGCTTCGGCTCGATCGACGCGCTCGTCAACAATGCCGGCATTTTCCTGGCCAAGCCGTTTGTCGATTTCACGATGACGGACTTCGAGACGTTGTCCTCGACCAATCTCGAAGGCTTCATCCATCTGACCCAGCTGGTCGTCAGGCAGATGCTCGCGCAGAAGTCAGGCGGCAGCGTCGTCAGCATCACCACGCCATTGACCGATCATCCGATCGCCGGCTTCCCGGCTTCGGTGTCGATGATGACGAAGGGCGGCATCAACGCCATCTCCAAGAACTTGGCGATGGAATATGCGAACGAGAAAATTCGCTTCAATATCGTCGCTCCCGGTGTGGTGGACACACCGCTGCACAAGGACAATCCGAAGGATTTCCTGAGCACGCTGTCGCCGATGGCGGGCATTTCCAATGCCGACGAAATCGCCGATGCGGTCCTCTTCCTGACGGAAGCTCCGCGTGTTACCGGGGAGGTGCTGCACGTCGACGGCGGCGCACATCTGGGCAGATGGTAAACCATCAAAAAGCGCAGGCAGCCGGCGCGGAACGGCGGCTGCAGGAGCTCGGCATCACGCTACCCCCGCCGCCGACACCCTTCGGGGCCTATGTCGAGGCGGTCAGATCAGGCAATCTGATCTTCTTCAGCGGCATGCTGCCGGTCGTCGGCCATGAGCCCCGCTATATCGGCCGCGTCGGCGGCACGCTGACAGCGGAAGACGGCAGGAAGGCCGCCGAAACGGCAACGCTGAGCGCCCTTGCCGCGGCCAAAGAGTACCTCGGTTCGCTGGACAGGGTCGTGAAGGTCGTCAAGCTCGGCGTCTATATCGCCACCGAAGGCGATTTCCGCGGCCACCCCAAGGTCGCCGACGGAGCATCGGAAATGCTGCTTGAGGTTTTCGGCGAGGAAAAACTCTCCGGCCGCGTCGTCCTCGGCGTCGCCAGCCTGCCCCTCGGCATGCCGGTCGAAATCGAACTCGTTATCGAGGTCGAGGATTGAATGAGCGGGGCGCGCGTCTCAGCGCGCGCCCCGCATTCTTGCCTTCGCTTGCGCTCGGCCGATCTGCGGCTTGCCGCTCACCCCGCCATCAACAGCATCACATACGCAATGACGCTCACCATCAACCCGCGAAACGCAAAGGTGACGCAGCGGTATTTGTTGCGGGCGATCGTCGAGAGGATGTTGGCGTTTTCGAGATACTGGTCGAAAAGGTAGCGCTCGTCGCGCCTTAGCGCCGCGTCGAAGAACAGGTCGCGATGATCGGGCCAGGCGCCCCAGAAGAGCGAGGTCGAGGCGCCCATACGCCGCGGCAGGACGACGAGGATCGCCGAGAGGATGGAAAAGACCGAGGCTGCGGCAAGCAGGCCGGAAAACAGCATGCTCCCCGGAGCGCCCGCGAGATAGCGCGTGGGGCTGAAGACCGCCCTCACCTCGCTGGAGCTCACCAAAAAGGCGAGCATAAAAGTAAAGATATAGGCGGCCTTCTGATCGGATATCTTGATCTGATCGTAGAATATGTCGTTGATTTTCTTGATGTGGTCGAAATACTCGACGCCGATATCGCCGCTCGAAGGCTCGCTCAGCATAACATCAGTTGCATTTTCGAAATCGCTCACATGAATACTCCACCCCAGAAGTGTTTCCCTGATAGTACACTTTGAAACGAAATCAAGAACACGTGTGCACAGCGCTTGACTTTTTCACTCTACATGGACAAAGGGGATGTGGGGTTAGGGGTGAGATCATGCGGGGTTATTCCAATAACATCGGCCGCGCCGGCATGGCGTTGGCGCTTGCTTTGCCTTGTTTCGCGTCGTCGGCGATGGCCGATCCCGTGCAGCGCGCAACGCCGGTTGCCGGCTCCGTCATCGCCCGCAAGGCTGGCGAGGAGGTCCGCTTCATCGACGTGTCCGACTGGCGCGTCGTCGACCTGCACCAGGATCTTTTGACCGGTGACGTGCTGCGCACCAATGCCAACGGCCAGCTCGCCATCGTCTTTTCCGACCACACTCAGGTCCGGCTCGGCCGCAATTCCTCGCTGCAGGTCAAGAAGATGGCCGCGAGCGGCGATACGGTGCTCGAGCTTCAGGCCGGCACCATCTGGGCGCGCGCCGAACGCGGCGGCCAGGGCCTGACGGTCGAAACGCCGGCCGCCGCAGCCGCCATCCGCGGCACCGACTGGACGATGACCGTCAAGGGCGCCCAAACTTCGATGATCGTGCTCGAAGGCCGCGTGGCACTCAGCAACCCGCAGGGCAGTGTCGAGGTGAACCAGGGCGAAGGGGCCGTTGCCACCATCGGCCAGGCGCCGCACAAGCTCATCGACGTCAATCCTGACGACCGCGAACAGATGCTCTTCTATCTGGACCTGCGCGACGGCTTCGGCCTGATGCCGACCTCGCCGCTCAGGGCAGACCGCATGGCGACCGAACGCCGCCGTCTCCTGGCCCTGCCGCCCGCTCGCCGCACGACCGAAGACTGGCTGGAACTCGCCGAAGTGCAAAGCGCCTTCGACGGTCGCCAGACAGCGGCCGCAACATTGCAGAATATCCGTGGCCGCAAGCTGACGGTGGCCCAGCAGGCCCGCGTCGACCTGCTCGACGCCACCATCGCCGGTTCGGAAAAGCGCTATGGAGATGCTGCGAAGCTTTTCCAGAAGGCGCTGCCGCATCTCGACCCGACACGCCGCAACATGGCGCAATATGGGGGCTATTTCGCCCGGTCGCTCGCCGATCCCACTCATGCCGAACAGCCGCCCGCCACAGCGACAGGCCCCTATGGCGCGATCATGCAGGCCTATACGACGGGCTTCCTGGAAAACCCGCGCGCAGCGCTCGACATCATCAAGAAGGCGGAACAGCGCTATCCCGATGATGCGACCCTGCCGGCGATCCGCGCCCAGTTGGCCCAGCTCATCGACGACCGCGAGCAGATGAAGGAAGCGATCGAACGCTCGCTGGCGCTCGACCCGGATCATCCGATGGCGCTCTCCGCCCGCGCCGGTTACAAGGCGGTCTATGAAAGCGACATCAACGGCGCGCTTGCCGATCTGAACCGCGCTATCGAGCTTGCCCCCGGCGCATCCGGCACTCTGAATTCACTCGGCCTGCTGCAGAATTCGCGCGACGCCAACGGCGAGGCGGAAGAAGCCTTCCTCAAGGCGATCGCGCTCGATCCGCAAGATCCGGTAGCGCATGCCAATCTCGCCATCCTCTACCTCGATCAGGCGCGCATGAAGGATGCCAAGCGCGAGATCGACACGGCCATCGCACTCGACCCCTCCTTCGATATCGCCCTGCTTGCGCGCGGCCGCTACTACCTGCAGATCGGCGAGCGCGACAAGGCGCTGGAAGATCTGCTCGCCGCCAGCACCGCCAACCCGGCCCATTCGCAATCACAGCTGATGCTCGCCGCCGCCCATTATGAGAAGGGCGACCGCATCCCCTCCGAGCAGGCGCTCGACAATGCCGACCGGCTGGACAGCAACGATCCGGTGATCTCAGCCTTCCGCACGGCTGTCGACATCGACGACTACGATGCCGATGGCGCGATCCGCAACGCACAGGAATATCTGCGCCGCTCGCGCGCCCGCGGCGGCGATTACAGCTCGCTCGGCGCCAATGCGACCGCCGGCTCGACGCTCAACGACGCCTTCCGCCTTCAGGGTCTGGATGCCTGGGGCCGCTACTACGGCGACGCGGTTTTCGATCCCTTCGAAGGCAGCGGTTACATCGACCAGTCGATCAAAGGCAGCATCTTTCCTTTCGTGAATGCGACGAGCTTCAGCGATGACAATGTCATTCAGAACCGTGGCAACGCGTCGAGCTACTCGTCCTTCATCCAGGGCCTGCTGCTCTCGCCGCACATGCTGTCTGGCCGTTCGCGCTCGGCATCGCTGTTCGATGTGCCCTTCATCGAAGGCTCGCTCGGCGGCGGCATCAACAGCGTCGACGGCCACACACGCCGCATCGGCGAGGCCGAAATCCAGGGCTATTCGAATTCAACCATCCCGATCAGCTTCTTTGGTAACCTGAACTGGGAGGAAATTGCCCTTGACGGCGACTACCGCGACTTCGGCGGTTTCTCCAACAACAACAAGATCCTCGGCGGCAACGGCTATTTGACCGCAACGCTGACCCCTGACGATCGCGTCGTAAGTTTCATCAATTATGGCAAGACTTACGGGCCGCTGAACGCGCTGACGACCAGCACCGCTTTGACCGATCGCCTCAATGATGAGCTCTTCATACCGTTGTTGGGCTTTCCTCTGCCGACAATGGACCTACCGCTCTATCGCAACAGATATGACGAGGTGGAAAGAACCAATGCGGGATTAGGCTGGAGCCATACTTTCGCATACAGGAATGTGCTCAATACCGCACTTCTCTATTCCGACACCAAGGTGAAGACGAACTACGATTTCACCTTCGATGCAGCGGATTTTACCGGCGCCCCCGCGCCGGATTTGTTTCCCTATGCTGAAAGAAGCCAGGAAACCACCTCGAGGACTTATATTGCCGCGATCAGTCACAGCATCGGCGATGACGCGCTGACTTGGCGATATGGCATCGAGGGCGGCTGGAGCGACACGAACAGCAAGTCTCTTCAGCATCTCGATGTGCTCGTACCGGGCTTTGTCGATGAAGCCACCTTCGGCCCATTCGAAGCAAGCAGCCGCGTCAACATCGCCCGCGCCTATATCGACGTGCTGCACGAGATCACGCCCGACCTGAAGGGCGAATATGCGCTGTTCGGCACGCGCATGGAAGGCGATGGCGTCGATGTCAGCCGGTTCGAACCGCGCTTCGGCCTTGCCTGGTCGCCTGTCCAGAATCATTGGCTGCGTGCCGCCTTCATGCGCCAGAGTACCGACACAGGCGTCCCTACCCTTGCTCCGATCGGCATCCTCGGCCTTCAGCCGAACCAGTTTACCGTCGGAACCGAAGGTTACGCCGACACGGCGGCCTTCGAATGGGATGCCGAATGGACCGATCGCCTCTTCACCTCGGTCGAGTACCAGCATCAGGAACTGCATGATTTCTCGATCGATCTGCCGCTTATCGCACTGCCGGCGGTCGACAGCCTGCCGCTGTCGCGCGGCAGCATCGACCGCGCCGCCGTGACCGGCAACGTCGCCCTCGGCTATGGCTTCGGCCTTTCCGCCACCTATGCCTATATGGATTCCGAGAACAAGGATCCGCTGGAGCCGAATTTCGGCGGCAATCTCCCCTATATCCCGAAAAACTCGGGCCAGATCGCGCTGACCTGGGTCAACGAGGCGAAGGTGAAGGCGACGGTCGCGGCCAATTACATCGGCGAGCGCGATGGCGACGATCTCGGCACCAAGCTCGACGACTACTGGAGCCTCGACGCCCACCTGGTCTGGGAGCCCTTCGACAAGCGCATCGAACTCGAAGCCGCTGCCTATAACCTGCTCGACCAGGACTTCGAGATCACGCCCGGCGTGCCCGGCTGGGGCCGCGCCTTCAAGGGCACGCTCAAAGTCCGCTTCTGATGCGCGCTGAGGACAACCCAGGGCAGGCCGGGCTGAACAGCGACCAGGCTGGCAGCCGCCGTCTGAGGCTGCTGGTGCTGTCGCTCAGCGTTCTGGTCGCCATCTCGTTCCTGTCGCGCCTGCCCGCCTGGTCGCTGCTGGAACTCAAAAGCTTCGACTATCTCTCGACCGTCGACGATCCCCGCCCGCCGCCGGACGGGCCTGTCATCGTGGCGATCGACGAGCCTTCGCTTGCCGATATCAACGCGCAATGGCCCTGGCCGCGCAGCCTGCACGCCGAGCTCATCACCCAACTGCGCGCCGCCGGCGCTCGCGTCATCGGCCTCGACATCATCATGGCCGAGCCCTCGAACCCCGGCAATGACGCGGCGATCGCCAAAGCCGTCGGTCCCGATATCGTGCTTGCGGGTGACGAAACGCTCATCGAGACGCCGCAGGCCTCGCAGCTGATCCGCGCCACACCGCTGCCGCAGCTGACCGAAGCGGGCGCGGTAACCGGCATCGCCTCGATCGATCTCAGCGGCGATGCCATTTTCCGGCGCATTCCTGGCTACGAGGACGGCTTTGCCGCCATGCTGGCGAAGGCATCGGGAGCGGCACACGCATCCTTGCCGGCCGGCCAGCTGATCCAATCCTTCGGCCCGGCCCGCAGCTATCCCACCGTTTCCTACTACCAGGCGCTCGACCCGAAGAGCCTGCTGCCGCCTGACTATTTCAAGGATCGCGTCGTGCTGGTCGGCCTTAGCCTGCAGAATGCGCCTGAAATCGACAAGGGCGGCGTCGACGCCTTCGCGACGCCCTACACGGTTCACACCGGCAAACTCGTCTCCGGCGTCGAGGTCCAGGCGACGATCTACGACAATATCCGCCGTGGCCTGTCGATCGCCGAAGCGCGCCTGCCCACGGTCGCCGCCTGCATCCTGATATCGGTGCTGCTCGCCGCCGCCACCGTCTGGCGCTCGACCGGATGGCTGACCATCGTCACCAGTGCGGCCGCCATCCTCGCTTTTGCGGCCGTCAGCTTTGCCGGCATCCGGCTTACCCATGTTTTCGTCTCGCCACTCGGACCTGTTGTCGCCTATATCTCGGTCGCCTTCGGCCAGGCCGCCTTCGATTATGCCGAGGAGCGCCGCAATAAGCGCCAGATCACCCGCGCCTTCGCCCAATATATCTCGCCCGATCTGGTCCGCCGCCTGTCGAACGATCCGTCGCAGCTGAAGCTCGGCGGCGAGCGGCGCACGCTTTCGGTGCTGTTCTCGGACGTACGCGGCTTCACCACGATCGCCGAAACGATGAAGGACGATCCGGAGCAACTGACCGGCCTGATCAACCGGCTGCTGACGCCGCTTTCCGACGTGGTGATGGATCACGGCGGCACGATCGACAAATATATGGGCGACTGCATCATGGCCTTCTGGAATGCGCCGCTCGACGATCCCGACCACGCGCTTCACGCCGTGCGCGCCTCGCTCGCCATGCAGGCGGCGATATCGCGGCTGAACAGCCAGCTGGAGCGGGAAGCGGCCGCGCGCGGCGGCAAACCGCACGTCTTGAAGATGGGCGTCGGCATCAACACCGGCGAATGCATCGTCGGCAACATGGGCTCGACCCGCCGCTTCGATTATTCCTGCCTCGGCGACAGCGTCAACCTCGCCTCCCGCCTTGAAGGCGCCTCGAAGAATTACGGCGTGGCCCTCCTGCTCGGCGAGGAAACCGCGAAGCTGGTCAACGACACCTACATCGTCGTCGAACTCGACCGCATCATCGTCAAAGGCCGCACCGTCCCCTCGCCCGTCTTCACCGTCGTGCACAAGGCCGACGCCGGAGCGCTGGCTGCGCATGAGGCGTTTATCGAGGCGAAATATGCGGGGACGCTGGCGCCATCCGACCCGGTCTTTGACGGGCTGGCCGCCGATATTCCAGAGCTTTCCGCCTATTACGCCGCCGTGCGGGATGCGCTGGTGGGCGATAGTGGGGAGTGATCGCGCAGCGACAGTTCTGCGCAGATGCTCCTCTATGTGCCGAGCGCGTACATGTTCGTCGGCGCGCCATGCAGCATCACCTCGCGCTCGACACGGAAGCCGAATTTCTCGAGGATGCGGCATTGATGGGACGCACCAGCCCGATCACGCGCCCCGCATGCAGCTCGTCGAAAGCAAAGGCCAGCGTTTCCCGCACCAGCTCCGTGGCATATCCTTGCCCCCAGCTTTCAGGCTGGAGATGATAGGAAAGATTAAGGCCGCCAAATTCCTTGGAAAGGGTCACGCCGCCGAAACCGATCAGCGCGCCTGCTGCCTCGGCCGCCCAGCGCCCGAAGCCGTGATCTTTCCAATGACCGATGTCACGGGAAAGCCTCGCAGCACTTTCTTCCGGCGAATCCGGCCGCGGCACAGGCCGATGTGCAACCAACTCCGGTCGGGAAAAAAGCTCGGTCAGAAAATGAATATCTCCGGCCACGGGAGTTCTCAGCTGCAATCTCGCAGTATGCCGGATCGCCGGAGACGCTGAGCCAGTGAATTCTTTTTCGAGCATCGTCTGCTTCTTCATTGAGGACACGATATCCTCAGCACCTCTTGCCGGCCACGGCAATCTCCAACGCTCCTCATCCTGACGAGGCGCGCAGACCAGAGGCCGAAGCCTCGAAGGACACGCCGCAGCAAACCCTCCTTGCATCCATTAACCGCCAGCCGGCGCACCCGCCTCGTCCTTCGAGGCCCCTTGCGGGATGAGGCTCTCTTGGGCTCGGCGCCGCATCCTCCAGATAGACGGAAGGAGATCGCTATGCGGCCCGCAGCCTCGCGATCTCAGGTCCAACCACCGCGATAAACAGCTCGGGATCGCCAAGCGCCCTGGCCGAAAGCATCGCTCCATGAACCGAGGCCATCAGCATCTGGGCCTGCTCTTCCGGCCGCTTGTCCAGCCGGAACAGGCCCTGCTCCATTCCTGCCTGCAGCACCAAGGTCAGCCATGCCGCCAGATTTCGGAAATGGGCGCGCACGCGCGATGCGACCTCGTCGGGCAGCATCTGCATCTCGCTGGCGAGCATCGCGCAGACGCAGAAGGGCTGCGACGCGTCCCGAATGCATCTGTGCCAATAGTTGGTGTAGAACTGCAGCTGATCGGCAGGGCTTGCGACCTGCTCGCGCAGGGACTGCAAACCCGCCTCCGCCTGTTTGACATAGCGATCCACCAGCACCGCGACCAGCGCGGCCTTCGCAGGAAAATGATGGTGGATGCTCGCCTTGCGGATGCCGATCGCGTCGGAGATGTCGGCATAGCTGAAGCCGTTATAGCCGCCCGCCACGATGAGCGACTGGGCGACGTCGAGGATCTTATCCGAAGTCGAAGCTATTGATTTCATAGCGTCGCCTACCTTCTGGTAGGCAGATTGTCAAGCCTGTTGCTGCCCTCATCCTCTCACAACAAGGTGTCCGGTCGCGACGTTGACTCGATATGCCAGACTTCCTACTAGTAGGTAGGCAAACAACAAGGAACCTGCCAATGCAAAGCTCTTCCTCAACCCAGTCCAACTGGCTGCCATCCTATTATTTCACGCGCGCCGCATTCTCCGTTACCTGGATTGCCACCGCCATTCTCCTGGGGCGCCAGTCGGGCCCCGCCGCCGTCCTGCTGGTGATCTACCCGCTCTGGGATGCGCTCGCCAATCTGGTCGACGCCCGGGTCAACGGCGGCCTGAAGGCCAACCCGTCCCAGGCACTGAATGTCGTGGTCAGCACGATCATGACGCTCGCCATCGTCATCGCCGTCAGCAACAGCACCTATGCGGTTCTCGCCGCATTCGGCGTTTGGGCGATCTTTTCCGGCCTGTTGCAACTCTATACCGGCGTCAGGCGCTGGCGCCTCTACGGCGCCCAATGGGTGATGATCCTGAGCGGCGCCCAATCGGCCCTTGCCGGCGGCTTCATGATCAGCCAGTCCCTCGCCACCACAGCACCGACCATCCTGGATATCGTCCCCTATGCGGCATTCGGCGCGTTCTACTTCCTGCTTTCGGCAATCTGGCTCGCCGTCGCAGCCTATCGCAAGGCGCAAGCATAGGCGCTGTCCGGTTCTGCGGCGGCAGCCCTGAACTGCCGCCGAAAGGCCAGGCGCCGCAATCAGAGCGGCCTGAGATTTGCGGAAGACGATCAAGCTCTTTCGCGCTATGAAGAGTGACCGCATATCCCGCCCACAGACCCTGAGGTCACTTCATGGCTTTGAAAGTCCTTTTCATTGGCGGCACCGGCCAGATCTCCTATCCATGTGTCGAACGCGCCGTTGCCGAGGGCCATCATGTCAGCGTCTTCAATCGCGGCTTGCGAAGCGCGCCCCTGCCCGCGGGCGTCACCTCGATCGCGGGCGAGTTGGGATCGAGCGCCTACGCGGATCTCGCCAAGGGCACCTATGATGTCGTCTGCCAGTTCATCGCGTTTACATCAGATCAGGTCGCCCGCGATATCGAGGTGTTCTCCGGCAATTGCGGCCAGTACATCTTCATCTCCTCGGCCTCGGTCTACGAAAAACCGCCGCGTCATTACGTGATCACCGAGGAGACGCCGTCGATCAATCCCTACTGGCCCTATAGCCAGGCCAAGATCGCCTGCGAGGAACTGTTGAAAAAATCCGGCAATCTCGCCTGGACGATCGTCCGCCCCAGCCACACGGTTCGCACCGGCCTGCCGATCATGATGGGCGACAGCGACGTCATGGCAAGACGCATGCTGGACGGCGAGCCCACCATCGTCGCGGGCGACGGCCACACGCCCTGGACGCTGACCCGCTCGGTCGATTTCGCCGTGCCCTTCGTCGGACTTTTCGGCAAGGCGGCGGCGCTGAAAGAGATTTTCCACATCACCTCGGACCGCGCCCACATCTGGGACGACATCCAGAAGACGATCGCCAGATTGCTCGGCGTGGAGGCTGAGATCGTCCACGTCCCGACGGACACGCTGATCAGATACAATCCCGAATGGATCGGCCCCCTCCTCGGCGACAAGGCCTGGACGGCCATTTTCGACAATTCCAAGGTCAAGCGCGTGGCTGGCGACTTCACCTGCGCCGAAAGCCTCGATGAAATCCTGACCGAGCCGATCATGCACCTCAAGCAGCGGTTAGCCAAAAACCGCCCGCCGAGGGGTGAACTGGATGCGCTGATCGACAGGATTTGCGCAGAGCAAGGCGCTCTTGGTTAGCTTGGTTCGTTGCAGGGGTTTGGTGTTCGCGGTTGGTACAAAATTGCCGTGACGCTTCGACCGCTATCGGCCTGTTGCTGCCGTTCGAGGTCGATCCTAGGAACCTGCGGTATGTGCTAGAGTGCGGCCTTAAGGCGGAATGCGGCAGAGGCACTGCGAGAAGCGGTGTGATCGAACCAGAATTCGCGCGACCGAACGCCGACGTTGTGCTCTTGGAAGGGAGACGAGGACGATGCCGACACCACAGCAACCCAGTCTGATAGTTCGACAGAAATCCCCACAGAACATTGAGTTTCCGTTTGCGTCGCTCTCCGATTGGCTGATCCCAACCGCGCAGTTCTTCGTGCGAAACCATTTCCCGTCGCCGGACCTCGATGCGCGAGACTGGAAATTGCGCGTTGGCGGGGCGGTGGAGCGGCCGATCGAACTTGACCTCGACAGCATCAAGGCGATGCGGAGCACGACTTTGACCGCCGTCGTCGAGTGCGCAGGGAACGGGCGTGTCTACTATGAGCCGCCGAGGGAGGGGTTGCAGTGGCAGAACGGAGCCGTTGGCAATGCCGCGTGGACAGGTGTTCTTCTGCGCGAGATTTTGGAAATGGCGGGCGTCAAGCGAACCGCATGTGAGGTTCTGCTCGCAGGCGCCGACAGCGGCATCGTCGACTCGAACAAGAAAACGGCTTCTCCCGGCCCCATCGCTTTTGCGCGCAGTTTACCGCTTGAGAAGGCCATCGCCGACAGCACGATCCTTGCCTATTCGATGAACGACGAGCCGCTGACGCGCGATCACGGCTATCCGCTGCGCGCGGTCGTCGGTGGCTGGTTCGGCATGGCTTGGGTCAAGTGGATCACTGATATCACGGTTGTGGAGCAACCGTTCCTTGGCTACTGGCAGGCGCGCGACTATTTCCGTTGGGAGCGCAGCCTCGGGGAACCCACGCTGGTCCCCCTTGCGGAGATGGAGGTCAAAGCGCAGATCGCGCGTCCCGTACAGGGGGCGCATCTCAGTGTCGGCCAACCGTACCGGATTTTCGGAGCCGCCTGGAGCGGAGAAGCTCCTATCCGGCAGGTGCAGGTCTGCACCGGAGATGGCAGGGGCTGGCGCGAGGGAAGGCTCCTCGAAACAGAACGTCCCTTTGCATGGCGCTTGTGGGAGTACATGTGGACCCCTCAAGAAGTGGGCCGATATACACTGCGATGTCGCGCGATCGATGGGGCGGGGCGCGTGCAACCCGACCTCCAGCGTTCCGACTGCGAGAGCTACGCGGCCAATTGGATCATTCCGGTGGAGGTTACGGTCGTTCCCGAGCCACAGACATACCAGGAGGAATTCGTGATCTGATCACCCGCATGGGGCGGAATGGCGGCTGATCGCGCATTCCGGAAGTGAACGACCTTCCACCTCGTCCCCGCTTGCGGACTGTAGGACCTTCTACCGGACGCAGAGGCAAGATGCGGGGGCAGCTTTGACGCCGGTCGGAGCGGTGAGCCTTCCTGCAACAAGTGATATAGTTGGATTTCGGTCGTTTCACCCTGGACGATGCGAGAAAGGAATTCTTCCATGGGAGACCAAAAGCACCCGCTGCAACCTGGAGAAACCGCCCCCGCGTTCGCACTCGCCGCGGCCAACTTCGACGGAACGGTCTCTTTCGCCGACTTGAGCGGTCGCCCGTTCTTGATCGGCTTCTTTCGCGGGCTGCACTGCCCGTTCTGCCGGCGTCAGGTAGAACAGCTTGCGGGCGTCCAGCCGACCCTGCGCGCCGCCGGGGTGGAGACCGTGGCCGTTATCAACACCCCGGTGGAACGCGCCCGCCTGTACTTCCGCCACCGTCCGACGCCGGTAACGCTACTATGCGATCCGGACTGCCACACGCATCGGGCCTACGGTGTGCCGCATGCCGAGTTCCTGCCCGATGGGAGCAGCGAGCAACCCGAATGGCCCTATACCGCGACGATGGAGCAGTTCCAGGCGGCACGCATCAACCCCACGGGCGAGCTGCCGCAACCGCTACACCCGATGGAAGGCAACACGATACTCAACGCCAAGGACGGCTTCGAGCTTGATGAAGCCGATAAAGCGATCTTCGCGAACCACGCTACCCAGCTCGTCGGGCACTTCCTGGTCGATGCGGACGGCACCATCGGCTGGGCACAAATCGAGGCGCTGGACGGACCGAACAGCCTCTCCACCTTCCCGACTGCAGCGGAGATCATCGCCGCCGCGGGCGACCTTGGACGCTAAGCTGCGTGGCGAGGCGCGTTGGCGATCGGTCCCAAGCAGCCAGCGTCTGGTCCTCGGGAAATGCGTTTTATCGTAGCCGACCCGCCGTCGCTGGAGGTCGTCCTTGCGCAATAGGTGAAGTGCCGCCGCCTTCATCTGTGCAGCGCTCGGGAATTGTGGCATAACTGGGCCATGGCGATACATGTCTTGGCGGTCCATCGCGACATGGTCGGGACGGAACAGGCGGCGGGCGGTTCGCTTGCAGGCGCTTATTCGGTGGGGGTTTTCTGCTGGCTGCTGTCGGCCGGCGTCTATATCGCCGCGAAATGGGTTTCTTCGGAGATGCCGCCCTGGGCGCTTTGCTTCTGGCGCGTGCTGATCGCCTGGGCGATCCTGATGCCGATCGTGTATCGGCACTTCGGCGCCATGGTCGCGCTCGTACGGGCTCGCGGCCTCGAGCTTCTCGCCATCGGCGGTATGGGGCTTGCGATCTGCCAGGGCCTGATTTTTGTCGGCCTCGAACATGCCGATGCCACCACCGCCGGCATCATCATCGCCCTGATCCCGATCATCACCATGATTTTTGCCCGTCTCATCCTGGCTGAGCCGATGGGACGCTGGCAGGTGATCGGATCGATCCTCGCCTTTCTTGGAATCGTGGTCATCATCGTCAAGGGCAGCCCGGCTGCGCTCTTGCGTCTCGACCTCAATCCCGGAGAGCTGTGGATCGTCGCCGGCGCGTTCTGTTTCAGCCTCTATACCGTCCTGCTCCGCCGGGCGAAATTTGATCTCAATCGCCTCGCGCTGCTGGTCCTCCTCCTCGGTGCGGCGGTGCTGACGGCGCTGCCCTTCTACCTTTTTGAGCTTGTCTCCGACGAGCGCTCGGCGCTGAATACCAGCGGCCTGATCGCGCTCGGCTATGTCGCGATCCCGGGCGGCGCGGTCATGTATTATCTCTTCAATCGCAGCATCGAGGCCCTGGGGGCGGCGCGGGCGGGCGTGCTGCTTTATATCCAGACGGTCTTTATCGCCGTGCTCGCCTACCTCTTCCTCGGCGAACAGTTGCAACGCTATCATCTCGAAGGCGCCGCACTCATCGTCGCCGGCTTGCTGCTCATCATCCTGCTGAAGCAACCGACCAGAGCGGAGGCTTAGCCACGTCCCCTCGCCCTACAAGCGGGGAGAGGGTTAGGGTGAGGAACAATCGCGGCATTCTCCAACGCTCCTCATGCTGAGGTGCGCAGCCCGAGAGGGCGGAGCCTCGAAGCACGCGCCGCAGCGCTGCTCCCTGCCATTCATCGCACCCGCCTCGCCCTTCGAGGCCCCTGCGGGGCACCTCAGGGTGAGGCTCTCTTGAGCGCTCGCACCTATTCCAGCCGCCGCGCCTCCAACGAAGCCTCCTGCCTGAACCCGTCGAAATAGTGCCCGCCGTGCAGGGCAAGTTCCCGATCGGCCAGAGCCAGGAACCGCGCACCGTCGCCCGCTGCCGCCACCCTGAACGCCGCTTCGAATTCGGCTGCCAGCTGCGCGTCGAGCTTGCGCATCAGGCGCGGCGCCCACTTGCCGCGGCCGGTCCATGCGCCGCGGCCGAGCAGGATCAGGTCGGCGAGCTGCTGGTAGAGAAGTGCGGCGATGGCCGCTATCTCTTCGGGCGGGCGGTCGCCGCGCAGGTCGTCGGCGAGATCGGTGACCTTGTAGCGCAGCGTGTCATAGCTCGGGCCGTCGAGAGGTTTCGGCCCCGCCGCTAGCATTTCGGCCGCTTTTGCCTGGATGAGGCGCGCGCGCTCGATATCCGCCCCCCATATGCTGCCCGTCGCGACCATGTTGACCATGATGGGATAGCCGCTCTCTGCGTCTGCATGGAGATAATGCGCCAGCGTCTGCGGATCGTGGACGAAGGCCTCGACCGGAAAACCGTCTTCGGTGAAGGATTCCCGCCAGGCTCTGTCGAGCGACGGGAAGACGACGACGAGATCGATATCCGAAAAGGCCGTCCCCTCGCCGCGCATGATGGAGCCGGCGACATAAGCGAAAGCGGCCCCGCCATAACGGCTGGCGATAAAGCGGCGAGCGGCGGCAAGCGCCCGATCCGCAAGACACTGTTTCTGGATATCGTCCACGATCTCGTCCTCGAATGCGGGAGACGAGCGGCAACAAAAAACCCGCTCGTTTCCGGCGGGTTGGTGTCTTCTGCAATGAACGGAGTTCAGTTCACGCGTCTTCCACCCACCGCCAGGCGGTTGATGTAGACGACGTGAAAATTGCGAAAATCCTGTTCATGGGCGCGACGATATCGCTCGGCGGCGATAGCGTCAATGCGCCGAGAATGCTTCCCCGGCCCGCCGTTTTCCGTCTAAGATGCGCGAAAGACTCGATAAACAGAGGAAGGCCCGCCATGCTCCATCCCGCCACCGTCGTGCACAAGGCCGACGCCGCAGCGCTGGCCGCCCACCAGGCATTCATCGAGACCAAATATGCCGGCGTGCCCGACGCGCTGTCCGACGCCGGCGGGGAATGATCGAGCGGCAATTCCATCGGCCTCGAAGGAAATTGCAACTGCAATGCCGGCCGGCCTAACGGCTATTCGACATCGCAAACAAGCCCGGCCTCGGGATCCTGAAGGCAGTGCTTGTTTCGGGCGATGACGTCCTGAACCGCGCGCTGCTGTTCACGACCGCGCGCAATGATCCACCGATGGAAATCCTGACATTGTGATTTGTACAAAGCATTGGGATGCCAGCTGATGAAATAGGACGAGGGAAGCAACATTGCGTGATGAAAAGGGATAACCAGCTTGCCCGCCTTCAAGTCCGCAGCAATCATCGCATATTGCGCAAGCACGATACCCTGTCCGTCGATGGCAGCCTGGACGGCCACGCTGGAGGAAGAACAGCGAAGCGATACCGGTACCGTTTCCGGAACTCCGCCGCCGCAATCGTCGAACCAGTCCGGCCACGAAGGCGGCGAGTCGAACTTCGGTCTGGAATCGATAGAGATCAAAGGATAGGCCAATAGCCGTTCCGGCCGCGGGACCGTCGACGAGCCTTCAATATAACCGGGTGCGCAGGCAGGGACGATACAATCACGGAACAACTCTGCCCGGTTCTCGAAATTGCCCCCTCCCTGGCCATAACCGATGCGGAAGTCCGCTCCCTCCGCTTCGGACGTATCTTCGAGAGTTCCGTCGAGATAAAGCTCCGCCCGGCCGTGGTTCCTGTTCCAATCATAAAGCATCGGCGCCAGCCACTTGGCGAGGATCGACGGCAGCGAGCTGACATAGAGGGTTGCGGATTTCTTCGTTCTCTCGAGTTCCGCCGTGGCAGCCCGAAGCTCCTCGAAAGCCGTCCGGCAACGCGCATGAAATCGCTCGCCTATCGCACTCAATCGGACCCTCTGCCCCTCTTTCACCGTCAGGGTGGCATCCAGATGGCTCTCGAGGATCTTCATGTGCTGGCTGACGGCACCGACGGATATGCCCAGATGCTGCGCAGCACGGGAAATACTCCCGCAATGTCCAACCGTCTCGAATACCTGCAGTGCGCGTAAGGGCGGCAACGAACTCATTTTTGGGATTCTCGCCTGTCTATTTTAGAAAAACTAGCAAAAATATCAGAAAATGCCAGATATCATCGGCAGTTCGGAAGCTCTACCTTCAGATTACATCAACCCGAACGCAGATCTCATCCGGAGCAGCCATGTCCATCCTTTCCAATCGTCATCCTCGAACAATTCGCGAAGTCGTCCTCGGCGACAAGGATCCGGCGATCGAGGAGTTCATAGCCGTGGCTCGCTACTCCGCCAAAGTGAGCTTTTCCAGTGCGTACGAGGAGCGCGTTCGCAAGTCGCGACGTCTGGTCGAGCGCTTTCTGTCGGAGAATCGACTTGTCTATGGCGTCACGACGGGCTTTGGCGACAACGTTCGTCATGTGATCCCGCCCGAGGACGCAGGCCGGCTGCAGGTCAATATCGTCCGCTCGCATGCCGTCTCCGTCGGCGAGCCGCTCAATCGCGAGCAGGTGCGCGCCATTCAGCTCATGATTCTCGTCAGCCTGGGAAAGGGCTATTCCGGCGTCCGTCTGGAGCTTCTGGAACTGATCGCCGGCCTTCTCAACAACGAGGTCGTGCCATTCGCCCCGGGCGAAGGATCGGTCGGATACCTCGCCGTGGAAGGCCATCTCGCTCTTGTCCTGCTTGGCGAAGGCCAGGCGAGAGTCAATGGCGGCGAGTTGGTCGATGGCGCCACGGCGCTCAAGCAAGTCGGTCTGAAGCCGATCGACCTGCAATGCAAGGAGGGCCTCGCCATGCTGAACGGCACGACATCCGTCACGGCCATCTCCATTCTCGCGCTGTACAATGCCCTGCAGTCGGTGGAGGTAGCCGATCTTGCAGCGGCAATGTCGCTCGAAGCATTGAGGGGCACGATCCGCGCCTACGATGCGCGCTATCACGCGGTGAAGGCGCATAAGGGACAGGCCGAAAGCGCCGGGCGCATCCGGGCCATCCTGCATGATAGTCGCCTCGCTGCCGACAACATCGACTATCGCCTGCAGGACGCCTACAGCCTGCGCGCCGTCCCGCAAGTCCATGGCGCCTCGCGCACATTCATCGACTACGCCCGCCACAGCATCGAGAATGAAATCGGCTCTTCCGGCGACAACCCGGTGATCTATCCACTTGGCGACGACGACGGCATTGCAATCTCGGGTGCCAATTTCGACGGCTCCTATATCGGCCTCTCGGCCGACACCCTGTGCAACGCGCTGACCAACCTCGCCAAGATTTCCGAACGCCGTACCGACCGCATGGTGAATTCGCATTTCAGCGAACTTCCGGCGTTCCTCGTGCGCAATCCCGGCCTCAACAGCGGCTACATGATCGTCCAGTACACCGCCGCCGGCCTCCTTGGCGAGATGAAGGCGCTCTCCTTCCCCTCGACCGTGGACAGCGTTTCGACCTGCGGAAATCAGGAGGATCCCGTCAGTTTCGCCTATAACGCCGCCGTCAAGGCTTACAAGGTGTCGCAAAAGCTCGAGTCGGTCCTGGCGATCGAACTGCTCGTGGCATGCCAGGCGCTCGATTTCCTCGAGGTCACGAAGGCGTCGTCCGTCACCAAGGCCGTTTATGATCTGGTGCGCAGCCGCGTTCCCGTCGCAGCTGAGGATCGAGCCTTCTATCCCGATATCGTCAGCGTAACGGAACAGCTTGGCAACGGTGAAGTCCTCGCAATCCTCGCCAGCCGGCTGAAAGCATCTGACAAAACCGTTCGTTGACCATGTTCGGCGGTGTATCATGATGTGGCATGCCGGCAAGGTTTCTCACCCGACCGGCGCTTCCCCAGCGTGATGTTTTGCGTCTAAGATGGGGAAAGACTCGCAACATAAAGAGCGCGCCATGCCCCATCCCGCCACCGTCATCCCGCGTCCCGCACCGGTTCTGCTGCCGGTCGAAGGCAGCGACGAGCGCTTCCCGGTGCGCCGCGTCTATTGCGTCGGGCGCAATTATGCCGACCATGCGATCGAGATGGGCCATGATCCAAGCCGCGAGCCGCCCTTCTTCTTCCAGAAGAATGCCGACAACCTGCTGCCGGCGGGCAATGCCTTTCCCTATCCGCCGCTGTCATCAGACGTGCATTACGAGGTCGAATGCGTGCTGGCGCTGAAATCGGGCGGCGCGAACATCGAGGCCGCCGATGCGCTCGGCTGCATCTACGGCTATGCGGTCGGCATCGATTTCACCCGCCGCGACCTGCAGGGCGAGGCCAAGAAGCTCGGCCGCCCCTGGGAACTTGCCAAAGCCTTCGAACATTCCGCCCCCGTCTCGGCGATCGTCCCGGCAAGCCGCCTCGGCCATCCCGCTGACGGCAGGATCTGGCTGGAGCAGAACGGCAGGCGCGTCCAGGATGGCGACCTCAACCAGATGATCTGGAAGGTGCCGGAGATCATTGCCGAACTCTCCAAGCTCTTCGTGCTGGCGCCCGGCGACGTCATCATGACCGGCACACCGGCCGGCGTCGGCGCGGTGGCGCGGGGCGACCGCATCACCTGCGGCATCGACGGCGTCGCCACGCTCTCGGTCGACGTCATCTGAGGAGAGGCCATGCCTGTCTACGCGCTTGGCGGATCGACGCCGAAACTGCCCGCCCCCGGCCTCCACTGGATCGCGCCCGATGCCCATGTGATCGGCGATATCGAGCTTGGCGAAAATGTCGGCATCTGGTTCGGTTCGGTGCTGCGCGGCGACAATGAGAGGATCACCATCGGCGCCGGCACCAACATCCAGGAAGGCGTCATGGCCCATACCGACATGGGCTTTCCGCTGACCACGGGCAAAGGCTGCACTATCGGCCACCATGCCATCCTCCATGGCTGCACGCTCGGCGACAACGTGCTGATCGGCATGGGCGCCACCATCCTGAACGGCGCCAGGATCGGCAACAACTGCCTCGTCGGCGCCAATGCGCTGGTAACGGAGGGCAAGGAATTCCCCGACAATTCCCTCATCGTCGGCGCGCCGGCGCGTGTGGTGCGGGTGCTGGATGAGAAGGCTATCGACGGCATCCGCCGTTCGGCGGAAAATTATGTGGCGAACTGGCAGCGATTTGCGCGGGATCTCCGGGCGATTGGGTGATTGGACGGAGGCAGGTGGCCGCCCTCGTCCGTCGAGGCCCCTTCGGGCATTTCACGAGGAGGTCGAAGAGAGGTGACGGTGTGCCGTGTAGCACCCCCCTCTGCCCTGCCGGGCATCTCCCCCACAAGGAGGGAGATCGGCTGGGCGCAATGGCTTCCCCAATCAACCAAGGATCAGCAAAGCAGAACGGCAGATGTGTGGGAAGCGCGAGCCTCCTGCCGATCTCCACCCTTGTGGGGGAGATGCCCGGCAGGGCAGAGGGGGTGCCACACGGCACACCTGCAAAGAAAAGAAGTAAAGTCTCGCGCTCACCAAATCCCCGGAATCCAGCGCCAGCGCACCCGTTCCATATACTGCTTGTACCCCGCGAGCCCCTTGCGCAGCTCCGCCTCCTCCCCCAGCGTCCGGCCGAAAAGCACGACGACCAGCAGCCCCGCGGGGATCAGCGCGTAGAGCGAGCCGAGCGACAGCGCCATGCCGAAGCCGAGCAAGAGGGCGAACGCATATCCGGGATGGCGGATGACGGCGTAGGGGCCGGTGTCGATCACCTTGTGGTCGCGGTCGGTCTGGATGCGCACTGTCGGCTCGAAGTGGCGGTTGACCGCTTGCGCCCAGGTGAGACCGAGATAGCCCGCAATCAGTATGACATAGCCGATGAGGACGACCCAGCCGGGCTGCGGCGCCCAATGGAAGCGCCCGTCGTCGAAGGCGCCGACCGGCAGAATGGCGGCAAAGAGGATGATCGTCAGCGTCGCCACCACCGCGTCCCAGGGCTTTGTGCCCTTCTGATATTTGCTGCGCGCCGCAAACAGCTCCGGATTCGTCTTCCGTATCCAGACGATCGCGATCGCCGTCAGCGCCAGGAAGAGGCCGAGGAAGATCCACCCGCGCGGCCAGTCGAGTGTGCCGGCCGGCCAGAACAGCGCGGCAAACATGACGATCACTGTCATGGCGAACGATCCGAGCGATGGCGTCGCCGTTCGGCCGGACCGGCCTTGCTGCTCAGTCATGACGACCTCCGCCTCCTGGGTTAGCCCTCGCCGCGAAGCTGAGCTTCGATCGCCGCCTTGTCGATCACCGACCACACCTCGACGATCTTGCCGCCGCGAAATTCGTAGATCACGTTCTCGGTGAAGGAAAGCCGCATGCCGTTTACATCGAGGCCGAGGAATTGCCCCTTCGGCGCACAGTTGAAGCCGAGTCGGCAGGCGATGTAAGGCGGATCGCAAAGGAGCTTCAGCACGTTGAAATGAAGATCGGGGATCTCGTCGAAGTCCCGCTCCAGCATCGCGATATAACCCGACAGCCCGAGCCGCCGGCCGTTATGAACCGCATCACCGCCGACGCATTGCCCGAGACCGGGCCAGTCCTGCCTGTTCAGGCAAGCAATATAGCCGCGGTAAATCTCTGCGAGTTCGGTTTTCGTCACGCGATCGTCCCTGGCTCGGATTTTCAGGGAAAGATAGCGCTTGGATCTGCACTTGCCAGCGACGGGCGGCCACCTCGAGGCTTTCGGTTCAGGAGAACTCGCCCGCGCGGGGCCCGGCAAGCGTCACGCGCCAGCCCGTTCGCGATTGGAAATCTTGAGTGGCCAGAAACGTATAACCCGTCATACCCCAGAGCCGGACGGAATTGGTCAGATTGTCGAGCACGTAATCGCCGCCATCCGTGCGGGCGATCAGAACAACGTGGTTCTGATCGTGCGGTCCGATCACGACGGAAAGCGCCAGCCTGTTCGATGGAAAACCACCCTCGATCAGGTCCTTCATCTTCTGGAGGGCGTAGTCCTCGCAATCGCCGCGGCCGGCAACCGGCAGCGACCAGATATCCCCGTGGGAAGACGGGCTATCTTCTGCGGGAATAATGCGTCCATTGACGGCACGGTTGACCTTTTGAAGAAGCGCTATGCCTGCAGCGTCGTTCAGCTGTTGCCCCGCCATCCTGCCGCACAGCCACTTGTACTTGGCACAGGCCGCCGCGAATCCCACGGGCGCGCCGATGCTTCTCGTCACGGGCAGCGACGATCCGGCAACAGCCTGAAAAGGCACAAGAAAGCATAAAAGCGCAGCAACAGAAGAGAGACGCCTCAAAGCCGATTCTCCGTATTTCCTCCGCGACAATAACACGGCGAGAATAAAAATTGATTAAAATTTTATACTTGCGAATTTAACCGTAATATATGACTGAAACAGATTAACCATTGTTTATTCTTCCCGTTAATTACTTGTTAGTATAAGTACTCCTCCCATTAACGCTCGGTTAACCTTGGGAGACGATTGAAATGAGCAGCAGGGCATCGAAATTCAGCGTCGCCGTCGCTTTTCTTCTGGCAAGCAGCAGCCTGGCAACGGCAGCCCCGGCAGTCGTGAATTGCAATACCGCCGTGCGCGGCACACTCGAATACCGACTGTGCATGCCGACGCGATCCATTCCTACAGGCAGCAAGTTCAGCCCGAGGGATAGCGATCCCAGCAGCCAGGGCACCGGCGGCGGCAAGAAGTCATCGAGCACCGGCTCGACTTCCGGGAGCAGCAGCAATAGCGGCACTGGCGATCAGGTTGCGAACGACAGCGGAAACGACACCGGCGGCGGCAAGGACACGGGCGGCGGTAAGGATACGGGCGGCGGTAACGACACCGGCGGCGGAAGTGACACTGGTGGCGGAAGTGACACCGGCGGCGGTAAGGACCACGATCACCACGGCGGCAAGGATCACGATCATCACGGCGGCAAGGGTGGAAAAGATCACGGCCATGACGAGGATGGCCATGGCAAAGACCACCACGACGGCAAGCACCACGACCATCACGGCGACGACAAGGGCGAAAAGGACCACGGTCACGGCAAGGGCGGCGATGACGGCCACGGCAAGGGTGACAACGGCGGCTCCGGCAAGGGCGACAATGGCGGTTCCGGCAAGAGTGACAATGGCGGTTCCGGAAAGAGCGATAACGGCGGCTCTGGCAAGAGCGACAATGGCGACTCCGGCAAGGGTGACAACGACGGTCACGGCAAGAGCGACAACGGCGGCTCTGGCAAGAGCGACAACGGCGGCTCCGGAAAGAGCGACAATGGCGGCTCCGGCAAGAGCGACAATGGCGGCTCCGGCAAGGGCGACAACGGCGGCTCCGGAAAGAGCGACAACGGTGGCTCTGGCAAGAGCGACAATGGCGGCTCCGGCAAGAGCGATAACGGCGGCTCCGGCAAGAGCGATAACGGCGGCTCCGGCAAGAGCGATAACGGTGGCTCTGGCAAGAGCGACAACGGTGGCTCCAGCAAGAGCGACAACGGCGGCTCCGGCAAGAGCGACAACGGCGGCTCCGGCAAGAGCGACAACGGTGGCTCTGGCAAGAGCGACAACGGTGGCTCCGGCAAGAGCGACAACGGTGGCTCCGGCAAGAGTGACAACGGTGGCTCCGGAAAGAGCGACAACGGTGGCTCTGGAAAGAGCGATAACGGCGGCTCTGGAAAGAGCGACAACGGCGGCTCCGGAAAGAGCGATAACGGCGGCTCTGGAAAGAGCGATAACGGTGGCTCCGGCAAGAGCGACAACGGCGGCTCTGGCAAGAGCGATAACGGCGGCTCTGGCAAGAGCGACAACGGTGGCTCCGGAAAGGGCGACAATGGCGGCTCCGGAAAGAGCGACAACGGCGGCTCCGGAAAGAGCGACAACGGTGACTCAGGTAAGGGCAGCAATGACGGCCAGAGCAACGACGGTTCGCACGACGGTGGATCCGGCAAGGGCGGCTCTCAATCCAAGCCGGACTAAGCTTTTCAGTCCGGAAATAAAAAAGGTGAGGCCGCTCTCGCGGCCTCACCTTTTGAGTCATCGCCTTGTGTATTGATCGACAGCAAGTAAGGCGAGGAAACCAACGCGTGGATCGTCACCTTCGCCGCCGGAGTGTGTTGCCGCCTACGCCGCGCAGGCCTCGCACAATCCGCGGATCTCGATCGTCGTCTTCTCGGGCTTGAACTTCTGCCCGCGCACCCAGGCCATCAGCCGGTGATCGACCTCGTGGTCGTGGAATTCCATCACCTGGCCGCAGCTTTCGCAGATGGCGAAGGCGACGATGCCGTGGCTGTGGCAATTCTCGCCGGGATGAGCGCAGGCGACGAAGGAATTGATGCTTTCGAGCCGGTGCACGACGCCATATTCGAGCAGCTTCTCCAGCGCCCGGTAGACCTGCAGCGGCGCGCGGAAGCCGTGATCGCGCAGCTTGTCGAGGATGGTGTAGGCGCTGAGCGGCCCCTCGGCCTTTTCGAGCACGTCAAAGACCAGCGACTGGTTCTTGGTGAGTTGCGGTGTTGTCATGAGCTTTATCCTTGCACGACCGCGCGGTGGCGCCGGGGAAGCAGGCTGAGAATGAAGAGGATCAGCGCCGCGACCACGATCGAGGGGCCGGACGGCGTGTCGTAGGTCAGCGAGCCGAACAGCCCGCCGACGACCGCCACCGCCCCGATCAGCGAAGCGAGCACCGCCATGATCTCCGGCGTGACCGAGAAGCGCCGCGCCGCCGCCGCCGGAATGATCAGCAGCGAAGTGATCAGCATGATGCCGACGATCTTCATGGCAATGGCGATAACGACGGCCATCAGCAGCATGAAGAACAGCCGCGCCCGCTCAGGCCGCAGCCCCTCGGCCTCGGCAAGCTCGGCATTGACGGTGGCCGCGAGCAGCGGCCGCCAGAGCCAGGCGATCGCGGCCAGCACGAACAGCCCGCCACCCCAGATCAGCGCGATATCGGTGGTGGAAACGGCAAGGATATCGCCGAACAGGAAGGCGATGAGATCGATCCTGACCCAGCTCATGAAGGCGACCATGACGAGGCCGATCGCGAGCGTCGCATGCGAGAGGATGCCGAGCAGCGCATCGGCCGACAGCGCCTGGCGCTTCTGCAGGAAGAGCAGCAGCACCGAGACGAGCGCGGCGACGGCGAAGACCGCCAGCGTCAGATTGAGTTCGAAGAGCAGCGACAGCGCGACGCCGAGCAGCGCCGAATGGGCGATCGTATCGCCGAAATAGGCCATGCGCCGCCAGATGATGAAACAGCCGAGCGGCCCGGTCGTCAGCGCCAGCCCGACGCCGGCAAGGATGGCGCGCACGAAGAAATCGTCAAGCATGGCGGCCCTCCCCGCTGCGGGAATGGGCGTGTTCATGCGCATGCTCGTGCCCGTGATGATCGTCATGAGCGTGGTCATGCCCGTGATCATGGGGACCGTGAGCATGTTCATGCGGGGCATGAGGGTGCTCATGGGCACCATGAGCGTGATGCCCGTCCCGCTCGTGGTCCCGTTCAGGACCACGAGCAGGGAAGCAATGATCCGTCACCGTGCCGTCGGCATGGCGCACGCGGCCATCCGGCAGATGCGTATGATCGTGGTGATGGCTGTAGACGGCAAGCGTCTGCGCGGCGCGGCTGCCGAACAGGCGCACATATTCCGGGCTGCGGCTGACGATCTCGGGCGTGCCGCGGCAGCAGACATGGCCGTTGAGGCAGATCACGGTGTCGGTCTCGGCCATGACGACGTGGAGATCGTGGGAGATCAACAGGATGCCGCAGCCGCTCAAATTGCGGATCGACTTGATGAGGTCGTAAAGCGCGATCTCGCCGGAGAAATCCACGCCCTGCACCGGCTCGTCGAGCACCAGCAGGTCGGGCTTGCGGGCAATGGCGCGTGCCATCAGCGCCCGCTGGAATTCGCCACCGGAGAGATGCTGCACCTCGGCGCCGATCATATGGGCGATGCCGGCGGCTTCGAGCGCCTCCTGCATGTCGCGCTCCGGCAGCGGACCGGTCAGCGTCATCAGCCGGCGCACCGTCAGCGGCAGCGTCCAGTCGATCGAAAGCTTCTGCGGGACATAGCCGACCTTGAGGCCCGTCTTGCGCTCCACCCTGCCCTCATCGGGCTTCAGCACGCCGATCGCAGCCTTGGCGCTGGTCGATTTGCCGGAACCGTTCGGGCCGATCAGCGTGACGATCTCGCCGCGCGAGACGGAAAATTCGACGCCGCGCACCAGCCAACGGCCGTTCCTGAAAACGCCGACATTATCGAGCGAAACCAGCGGTTCAGCCTTGATACCAGCGGGGGTATTTGCGGGAGAGAGCATCAAATTTTCCGAAAGCGCTGTTGCATCCTGCTATTGCACACGTTATAGCATAACGCAATTGATGTAATAACATAACATTTGCAATTCAAGCGGAGCCTATGATGAAACGCGCCTTGGGGCCTGTGCTCAAAACCCTGGCCCTTCGAATTCCGGCCGTCCTCGCGATCCCGGCCCTTGCGATCCCCGCCCTCCTCTTTGCAGGCACTATGCGCGCCGCCGACGCGCCGGTCGTCGTCACCTCGATCAAGCCGATCCATTCGCTGGTTTCGGCGATCATGCAGGGTGTCGGCGAGCCGGAACTGATCGTCGACGGCGCCGCCTCGCCGCACACTTATAATATGAAACCGTCGAACGCGCGGGCGCTGCAACAAGCCAAGGTCGTCTTCTGGGTCGGCCCCGGTCTCGAAGCCTTCCTGGAAAAGCCGCTCGAGGCGCTGGGCGCCGATGCCAGCGTCGCTGAGCTCGACAATGCGCCCGGTCTCGTCAAGCTGGCGTTCCGAGAGGGCGGCGCCTTCGAGCCGCATGACGATGGTGACGCCGCGGAGCACGCCGAAGCCGATCACGAGCACGAGCACGGCGCCTTCGACACGCATCTCTGGCTCGATCCGATGAATGCGAAGGCCATGGCCGCCATGATCACCACGACGCTCGTTGCCGCCGATCCCGCCAACGCACTGACCTATCAGGCCAACGCCAAGACGCTGGATGACAAGCTGGATGCGCTGGACAAGGAAATCACCGCCACCGTCGCCCCCGTCAAGGACAAGCCCTTCGTCGTCTTTCACGATGCCTATCAGTATTTCGAGCACCGCTATGGCATTCGCGTCGCCGGCTCCATCACCGTCAGCCCGGAAACCATTCCTGGCGCCGAGCGCGTCTCGCAAATCCACCGCAAGGTCGGCGAACTCGGCGCAACCTGCGTCTTTGCCGAGCCGCAGTTCGAGCCGCGGCTGATCGATGTCGTCATCGAAGGCACCCGGGCAAAATCCGGCGTGCTCGATCCGGAAGCCGCGGCGCTGAAGGCTGGTCCCGATCTCTACTTCACCCTCATGCGCGGCATCGCCGACAGCATGAAGAATTGCCTCTCCAGCGCATGAACGTCACGCAACGCTCTGGAGGATGCTGAGGCGGAAACAGGCGGATGACCCCGTGCCGCCTTTTTTCGGCACAATCAATGTAATGATATAACATTAATAGCGATGAGGTTCCCATGGACAACAGACTTCCGGTCACGGTGCTTTCCGGCTTTCTCGGCGCCGGCAAGACGACGCTGCTGAACCACGTGCTCGCCAATCGCGAGGGCCTGCGCGTCGCCGTCATCGTCAACGATATGAGCGAGGTGAACATCGACGCCGCCCTGGTGCGCGATGGCGGCGCCAATCTCTCCCGCACCGAGGAGCAGTTGGTCGAGATGACCAATGGCTGCATCTGCTGCACGCTGCGCGACGACCTCCTGAAAGAAGTCCGCCGGCTCGCGACACAAGGCCGCTTCGACTATCTGCTGATCGAATCCACCGGCATCGCCGAACCCCTGCCCGTCGCCACCACCTTCGAATTCCGCGACGAGAACGGCGAAAGCCTCTCCGACGTCGCGAGGCTCGATACGATGGTGACGGTCGTCGACGCCGCCAATCTGCTTGCCGATTACGCCTCGGCCGATTTCCTCGCCGACCGCGGCGAGACGGCTGGCGATGGCGACAACAGGACCATCGTCGACCTCATGGTCGAACAGATCGAATTCGCCGATGTCGTGGTGCTGAACAAGATCGGCACGGCAAACGATGAACAGCGCGACGCCGCGCGAAAAATCATCATCGGGCTCAATCCGGATGCGACGCTGATCGAGGCCGATTTCGGCAAGGTGGCGCTGAAGGAGATACTCGGCACCGGCCGCTTTGACATCGACAAGGCCAAGACCCATCCACTCTGGTACAAGGAGCTGCACGGCTTCCGCGACCATGTGCCGGAAACCGAGGAATACGGCATCCGCTCCTTCGTCTACCGCGAGAAGCGTCCCTTCCATCCGGCAAAACTGCAGGCCTTTCTCGATAAGACATGGCCTGGCGTGGTCCGCGCCAAGGGCTTTTTCTGGCTGGCGACCCGCCCGCATCATGTCGGCGAGATCAGCCAGGCCGGCGCGGTCGTGCGCACCGGCAGGATGGGCCTCTGGTGGGCTTCCGTACCCCGCGAGCAATGGCCCGACGAACCCGGTTTCCTCAGCGCCATCGGCCCCTATCTCGACCCCGTCTGGGGCGACCGCCGCCAGGAAATCGTCTTCATCGGCGCCGACCCGATGGATGAGGCCTGGATCAGGAGAGAACTCGACGCCTGCCTCGTCGGGGCCGACGCCTTCACACCCGAGCGCTGGCGTAATTTGCCCGATCCTTTCGCGAGCTGGAACAGGCAGGCGGCATGAAAGCGACGGCAATCAAACCCTACCGCTGCGTCTGCGCGGAATGCGATCCCTTGCCACCGATCGAAGGGCTGCATCCGCTGACGTATGAGCGGGAGGCTGCAGCCGAAAGACCGAAGAGATTACTGGGGATGATTGCCCAGCGGATGATGTCGTCACGCCGGCAGGAGTGACGACCAATCTGTGCGGGAAATGCGTCTGATTTGCGCAATCCGTATGCCTCCCCTCCTTCCCGCGCCGGCATGCCGTGTGGCACCCCCCTCTGCCCTGCCGGGCATCTCCCCCACAGGTGGGAGATCGGCTGGGCGCGATGCCTTGTCCAATCAATGACGAACTGGTGTTCCGCGCGACGTCGGAGGAGGATCGGCGGACCAACCTTTTGCCGATCTCCCCCCTTGTGGGGGAGATGTCCGGCAGGACAGAGAGGGGTTGCCACACGGCCCCCTCTCGTTCGCTTCTACGGCCGACGCTGCTTCGCCACAGAGCCTGCCCCTCCTTCGTCATGCTCGGGCTTGTCCCGAGCATCTGCCTCCGGTCGATGGGGCAGCAGATCCTCGGCACAAGGCCGAGGATGACGCCGAACACGGAACGAAGCGCAAAACAAAAAAGCGAAGGGCGGCCGAAGCCGCCCCTCGTCTGCCGGTCAACGGCCGACAATCACATTTGAAATGACGCCGCTGGTGACGCCGATCAGCAGGAAGTCGTGGTCGGCGCGGACCCAGCGATAGCCGCGCGGCGGCGGTGCCAGACGGTAGCGGCGATAGTCGTGGACGTCGGAGAAGCGGTGGCGATCGCCGGCGGTGACGCGGTAGCCCTTCTTCCAATGCGGCCGGATGACGGTTTTTTCGACGATCACCTTCTTCTCGACGACAACAGGCGGACGGCGAAAATCGCCGGCGCTCGCCTGGGAGGCGACGATGGGCGACAGAAGGAAGGAAGCGGACAGAAGGGCTGCGAAGATCTTTTTCATGTGGGGCTCCTCGTGTTGGGCACGGGAAAAAACTAGGGCCGAAAACATGAACCGAAACTGAAAGTTAGATTAAGCTTTTGTAATGAAATCCGTGACCTGCGGCGCCGATTTTATATTTTAGATGAGACTTATGGACCAGCCCTCGTCCCGAGGTGCTCAGGGTGAACCGCCGGCCGCCGCGTCCCTGGATGAATGCTGCCTGCGCCCTTGCCGGCTGCGCGTGAGCGTGTAGTTTCGCAAGCACGTCAATTCAGAGGTAAGCAAGACATGCCCCTTCCCCCGCGGAGGCGACGATGAGCGCCCGTGACGATGTCCTGCCGGTTGCCGGCCCTGCCGAGGGCTCGCCGCTCGAAGTCCTGCGCGTCTTCCTGAAACTCGGCCTCACCTCTTTCGGCGGGCCGATCGCCCATCTCGGCTATTTCCGCGACGAGCTGGTGCTGCGGCGAAAATGGATCGACGAGGCCGGCTATGCCGATCTGGTCGCGCTCTGCCAGTTCCTGCCGGGGCCGGCTTCCAGCCAGGTCGGCTTCTCGCTCGGTGTGCTCCGGGGCAACGGCCTTGCCGGCGGGCTTGCCGCCTGGTGCGGCTTCACGCTGCCATCGGCGTTCATTCTCCTTGCTTTCGCGCTCGGCGCCGCCGCCTTCACCGGCCCTGTCGCCGAAGGTCTCCTCCACGGCCTGAAACTCGTTGCCGTCGCCGTCGTCGCCCAGGCGATCTGGGGCATGGCGAAGAGCCTCACGCCGGACCGCCAGCGCGCCGGCATCGCGCTGGCGGCGGTCGCCATCGTCGTCTTCATCGGTGGATCCTTCGGCCAGATCGGCGCGATCGCGCTCGGGGCGGCGGCCGGGCTGTTTCTCTGCCGCGCCGATGCGCCAGCGCTTGCCGGCCATCTCGGATTTCCCGTATCGCGGCGTGCCGGTGCGGTCGCGCTCGCCCTCTTCGCTGCCTTCTTCCTCGTCCCGCCGTCGCTCGCCAGTGCGACCGGCCATCAGGCCATCGCGCTTTTCGATGCCTTTTACCGCTCGGGCGCGCTTGTTTTCGGCGGCGGCCACGTCGTGCTGCCGCTGCTCCAGGCCGAAGTCGTGGCGCCCGGCTGGGTGACGAATGAATCCTTCCTCGCCGGCTACGGTCTGACGCAGGCGGTGCCCGGTCCGCTCTTCACCTTCGCGGCCTATCTCGGCGCGGTCATGGAGCCGGCGCCGAACGGATTGGCGGGCGCCATGATCGCGCTGGTCGCCATCTTCCTGCCGGGCCTGCTTCTCGTCTACGGCATGCTGCCCTTTTGGGACGGGCTGCGCTCGCGCCCGGCCATGCAGGCCGCCATGCGCGGCGCCAACGCCGCCGTCGTCGGCATTCTGGGTGCCGCGCTCTACAGCCCGGTCTGGACGAGCGCGGTGCTGTCGCCGCCGGATTTCGCGCTGGCGCTCGCCGGCTTCCTGCTGCTCACCGTCTGGAAGGCCCCGCCGTGGACCATCGTCCTGCTGCTGGCGGCAGGCTACGCGCTCCGCGGCGCGATCGGCTCCTAGTCCGCAATTCGGGTTGGATTTTCGGAAGGATCGGGCGCAGATTCGAGGTCGGAAACCACGATGGAGGAAACCATGCCTGGCATCAGCATGCGCTATATCGTCGACGACGTCGACGCCGCGGTGGAATTCTATACGAGCCATCTCGGCTTTTCGGTTGCGCTTCGCCCCGCCCCGAGCTTCGCGATCCTCACCAGGGACGGCTTTCGCCTGCTCCTCAGCGGCACGACGGGACCGGGCGGAGCCTCCCAGCCGATGCCCGACGGGCGAAAGCCCGAACCCGGCGGCTGGAACCGCATCCATATCGAAGTCGCCGATCTGGAAGCCGAAGTCGCCACGCTGCGCAAGGCCGGCGCGCGTTTTCGCAACGAGATCGTGCAGGGTGTGGGCGGAAAGCAGATCCTGCTCGAAGACCCGGCCGGAAACCCGATCGAACTCTTCGAAGCGCCGAAGAAATGAAGCGTCGGCCGTCCGGTGCGATGAATATGGTCCCGGCGTAGCCAGGCCGGCATCGACATCGCCCACGGCAAGAATGGCGGCCGCGCCTTGCCAGCGGTGCGCGAGCGTGTAGTTTCGGACTCGCATATATTCAGAGGTAAGGAAAAACATGTCCGAATCCGCGGGCGGGGTCTTCGACTATGTCGGGATAGTCGCCGTGCTTCTTCTCGTGGCCGCCAACGGCTTCTTCGTGGCTGCCGAATTCGCGCTGGTATCGGTCAGGCGCAGCCGTGTCGCCGAGCTTACCGCGGCAGGGCGCATGAATGCCTCCGCCCTTCAGCGCGCCGTCGACAATCTCGACGCCAATCTTGCGGCCACCCAGCTCGGCATCACCATTTCTTCCCTGGCGCTGGGCTGGGTCGGCGAACCGGCGCTTGCCCACCTGATCGAGCCTCTCCTCTCCTGGCTGCCCGGGCAATGGGCAGCGACCGGCGCTCATACCGTTGCCATCGTCATCGCCTTCGTCATCATCACCGCACTGCATATCGTGCTCGGCGAGCTCGCGCCGAAGAGCCTGGCGCTGCAGCGCAGCGAAGCCACTTCGCTTGCCGTCGTGCGCCCGCTCGGCCTGTTCCTGGTGCTGTTCAAGCCGGCGATCTTCGTTTTGAACGGCATGGGCAACCTCGTGCTCCGGGGCGTCGGGCTTCGCGCCGGAACCGGAGAATCGTCGTTCCATTCGCCGCAGGAGCTGAAGCTGCTCGTGGCCGAAAGCCATGAAGCCGGCCTGTTGAACCAGGTGCAGCAGCAGCTGGTCGAGCGGGTGTTCAATATCGGCGACAGGCCGATCTCCGACATCATGACCCCGCGCCTCGACATCGAATGGTTCGACGCCGACGACAGCGAGGCCGATATCCTGAAAACGATCCGCGAATGCGGCCACGAGCAACTTCTGGTCGCCCGCGGCTCGATCGACGAGCCGATCGGCATGGTCCTGAAAAAGGACCTTCTCGACCAGGTGCTCGACGGCGGCAAGGTGCGGCCGATGGAGGTGATCAAGCAGCCGCTGGTGCTGCACGAGAACACCTCGGTCGTGCGCGTGATCGACAGTTTCAAGGCCTCGCCCGTGCGCCTCGCGATCATCATCGACGAATATGGCACCCTCG